>CALAMI010000009.1 GCA_937925685.1 Candidatus Binatia bacterium
GCGAGATGTTCGCCGCAGGCGATGAAGTAGAGCTCGTCGATCCAATAACCGTAGCGGCGCTGAGAGCGACGTGCAGCGCAAGGTCGACCGCGGCGATGCCGCCGAGAACGGTAAGGTCTCCGCGACACTCGCTTCGCGACCCTGTTGAACTGTCGCCGTCAGCGGACGCCCGGACCCCGAACAAAATTGCGCTCGTCCCTCGTGCCATGTTGCCTCTCGTCGCTACGCGCAAGCGACCACGCTGACGACGTCATCGCACGCGATCGCGCCGCACGGGCGAACGTCGAAACTCAGGGGCGCGGAGCCTGCGCCGCAGGCAGGGCGTCCCTCTGGAGCGCAGCCTTAGGCGATAACGCCTGCAAGAACGTCCAAGCCCGAACCCCGGCCCGACGCTCACTAGCGCAGCGGCCGACAACGACGCTGAAAACGTGCGCGACCACGAGGCGGTCCGAGGGCCGAACGCAGAGCTGCGGCAACCCGACGCCCGCCTCACGGAACCAAAGCCCCCCGACCGGGCCGCAGCCAAAAACCCGGCGCTGGCGAGGCCGCACGGCGGGGCAAGAAATGTGGGCATAGGGCCAAACTGCCTAACGTTCGCAGCCACCGGCGCGCGCCAGGTGGCCTCCGAGAAGCGTGGCGCTCGCGCGCGTCCGCGTGGGCTGCGCTGTTTTAGGCATCTTTCCCATGCGGCTATTGCCAAACGTATGGGTAATCCATTTGCCGTGCCACACGCGCTCGCGCCTCCGAGCCTGCAAGCCGCTCGATGAGGTAGAGACCCCGGTCAAGAGCCGATGTGACACCACGAGCCGTGACTACTTCGCCCTCATCGACGACGCGCTCATCCAGAACCTTTGTACAGTACGGCCTCAGCTCTTCAAACGCGTTCGGATGGGTTGTTGCGCGCTTGTTCTTCAAGAAGCCAGCCCCGCCGAGCGAAAGCGAGCCCGTGCAGACAGACACTTTTAGCTTGACGGGCTCTGATGTTCGGAGCCGGTCAATAAACGTCTTGTCGTGCTGAAGATCCCGCGTGCTCAATCCACCTGGCACGACAACCAAGTCACACTGGCTCAGCGGTTCGCCCACGAGGTCTGGTTTGAACTTAGGCCCCTTATCATCGGACACATCGGCGCTAGACGCACAGAGATCCCATTGGAATTCCGGCAGTAGCTGCATCGACTTCAAACGCGTGAGCGGGTCGTAAACGCCCACGAAATCTAGTGCAGTCATCCCTTCAAAAATTACAAAAGCCGCTCTCATCTGCGGTCACCATCTTTCGTGCGTCTGGTTGATGCCACATAACGGCTGGGCGATCACCTACGGCGCAAATCGCCGTCAGGTGCATCGCCTTGTTACACGGCAATAGACGGCAATGTGCCCCCTTCAGTCTTCGGCCTCTTCCTCGTATTCCTCCAGCACGCTGTCCGACAGATGGGACAAGTGTGGTTGCTCTGCCAACTCTCGGACGCTGTCATAGGACAGATAGGTGCAACTCTCCGAGAGCGGCCCGCGATCCAGCAGCGAAAAGACAGGCCGCCGAAGCTCCTGAAACACTTTTTCGCGGCGGGAGACTGGGGCGACGATGTGGAGCCGAATATCCATGTTGGGCTGTAGCGCCAACAGATCCGCCATACGCAGGATGCCCGAGTAGACGGAGGTCGAGTGTTCCACCTCGAAGGCTCGCTTAATCGCACGACCCTTGAGCCAGAGGACGTCGATCTGCTCGATCGTCTTCAAGGTGGTTTCGTCGTAGTTCAGAGGGAGTCGTTCCAGGAGCGGCGGGTGATCTCCCTGCCACTGCGCGAGTACACTTGCGCGGTCACTGCGAGGCACCCAGATCTGCATCCCCATCCGCGCACCGATCTCCACCAGGAGGGCCTGGATCTTTGTGGACTCTCGAAGCTCGGAGCGCCGTTCGTCTTCCTCACCCTCCGACTCAGCCTCTTCAGGTACCGTTACGGTAACGTCCTTGTCCGCTCGACGGACGCGGTGGGTGGTCAGCTTCCGGTAGGTATCCGGGTCTACGGGATACGTGACTTCACTTTTGGCCTGAGCCAGGAGCAGAGTTTCGAGGAAGGTGCCATCGGAGTCATTGAGCTGAACCAGACTTCCACGGAGCTTTCCTGTCCAGGCCGAGGAAGTCTTCGATTGACCGCGGGTGAAGGAGAGGCGCTCCCAGACTTGCGTCTCGTGGATCGGAACGGCCTTTTCCACTGGCAGCCATACCAACTCCCGAACACGAAAGCGGACGACGAATGGATCGTCCTCGGGGTAGAAGATGGGTGTGCGATCGATGAAGGGCCCCTCCAGCACTTCCAGTAGACCGATCCACCTGGACAACCTCGTCATGTAACAGACGAACTTGTCGCCGCACTTCACCCGCTGAGCGACATTGCGCTGGCGGAGGCGAAATCCGGAGATCGTTCGGCCCGAGCGCCCAAACGCTTCGTACGTTTCAGGCGAAAAGAGGTCTAGGTAGTAGGCCATCTCACACTACTCGTGACTCATGCTGCGGTCTAACGCTCCGGTTCAGCGGCGGGCCGCGTAGCGGAACGTCCGCTGCAACCGGTTGTTAGTCGATAGCGTGCGCTTGTTCGCTTTGCCGTCGTCAACCCATGGTACAACCAGGGAACGCCACGTCATCGTCTTTTAGAATCCATGATCTCTTGCAATTGGATCATGCTTTGCTGACTCGTACGAGCGAGGCCCTGCTGTGGATGATCCAGGTCTATGATCAGCATAATGACCAAGACGACGACGACGCAGTAAGCCACTGTCAGGCTCAGGATGCGACAGCCTGCGAGGCCGTTCCCGTATCCGAGGACTACAGCCGCCAGGACTGCGAATGCCAACAGGAACAGCAACACACTCTCCGGCACATGATTGGCCACAGCGATATCCCGCTTCGTCTTGATGTCGATGAGCTCGTTCATTGCATGAGTGAACAAGCCTAACGGGATCGATCGGGGATCTGCCTCTGCGGCTTCATTCGCAATGTGCCACAACCGACGCTGAATTTGCAGGATTTCGCGGTCCAAGTGCTCTCGTTCCGGAGATCCCTGCCCGGTTCGAAGGACGGACTCTAACCGAATCTCGACATAGCGGCGAAATAGGTTGTCCACCTCATCATCACGAGATATCGGCAGGAACTCCGAACGGAGGGCGGCGGTACCGAGCGCGTTGGATTCTTGAACCACCATCTGCTTTCGGTACTCAAACCGGGATAGCGCCATGGCGAAAGTGAATCCAAGAAGGAGGGCAAGCAGCCCTAGGGTGGCGGCTTGTATGCTTATGATCTGCGCTCGCGTCAGCTCATTGTGTGTTTGGCGTCCCCTGCCACCGAGCCTGTATCCCAGCTCAGACCCGAGTACCATGAGCCCGAGCAGCGCGACGGCGATCAGCACCGCCGGTTGATGATAGAGTAACTCTGTCGTCAATTGGAACTCGTTGTTGTCAAACCTGCCTGTAAAACAGCGCGCAATAACGGTTCCGCTGGAATCGCCCTCTCAGGGATTCTTTCGCGAGAAAACTTGGGCAATTGATCGCCTCCAGTAGAACCCGAGAACAATTGATAGAGATGTGAAAACTACCGCTGCAATAGCACAGGCAATCCGTGCACCTCTGGCCAGCT
>CALAMI010000010.1 GCA_937925685.1 Candidatus Binatia bacterium
GAGATGGTCATGCCTGGGGACAACGTGCGGCTGAGCGTAGAGCTGATCACGCCCATTGCCATGGAAGAGGGCTTGCGCTTTGCCATCCGTGAGGGGGGCCGCACTGTGGGGGCCGGAGTCGTCACCAAAATCGTGGAGTGACCGAACCCGTGGGAGGCCGTAAGCCATCGGTGCGACCGTTATGAGCCAGAGAATTCGAATTCGCCTGAAAGCGTATGATCACCGACTGTTAGATCAGTCGGTCAAAGAGATCGTCGATACGGTGCGCCAAACCGGAGGCCGCGTTGCCGGTCCGGTGCCGTTGCCAACGCGAATCGAGCGATTCACGGTCAACCGGTCTCCGCACGTGGACAAAAAGTCGCGGGAGCAATTCGAGATTCGGACACACAAGCGTTTGATCGATATCTTAGACCCCACACAGCAGACCATGGACGCGTTGGGTAAGCTTGAACTTGCGGCTGGGGTAGACGTGGAGATCAAACTGGCTTGAAGGCAATGCACCAGTGGCCTGGGACGAGGGACTCTTGAGGCAAAGCGATGACGGGATTGATCGGGCAGAAGCTGGGAATGACGCAGGTTTTCGACTCCAGTGGGCGCTTGGTGGCAGTGACGGTGTTACGCGTTGGCCCGTGTACTGTCGTACAAGTGAAGACCGAGGCGTCGGACGGGTATGCCGCGGTCCAAGTAGGTTTTGGGGAACAAAAGCCTAGCAGAGTGTCGAAGGCGTACCGTGGCCATTGTCAACGGGCTGGCGAACGTGTGTTTCGTGTTTTGCGGGAGTTTTCCGTTGCGGCCGAGGAAACATGCACGGCAGGAAGTGAAGTTAGTGTCGGCGAGGTTTTTCGCGCAGGAGAATTTGTGGACGTAACGGGCACTTCGAAGGGACGCGGGTTTGCAGGAGTGATGAAACGGCACGGATTTGGCGGGTTTCCTGGTAGCCACGGTACCCATGAATATTTTCGACATGGTGGATCGATCGGAAATCGCTCGTTCCCCGGACGTGTCTTTAAGGGAAAACGCATGGCTGGGCATTACGGGGCTGAGCGCGTCACCGTGCAAAACTTGTTGGTTGTTGCCGTGTACCCAGAAGAAAACGTAATGCTCGTGCGAGGTGCCGTGCCTGGACCGGACGGCGGTACCGTCCTCGTCCGTAAGGCAGTGAAAAAACAGGAGGTTAGCCGTGTCCAGCTCGCCTAATTTACCGCTGGTTTCGGCGGACGGAAGTCAGGTCGGCGAGCTGACCGTTCGCGGAGAGGTTTTTTTTGCGCCGCTACGGCCACACCTCCTGCACACGGCTGTGCGTTGGCAACTCGCACGGCGGCGCGCTGGAACTCACTCTACTAAGACCCGGGGGGAGGTGAGTGGAGGCGGTAGGAAGCCCTGGAGGCAAAAAGGAACCGGTCGGGCTCGTGCTGGCAGCATCCGCTCTCCGCTTTGGGTCGGCGGCGCGGTGGTCTTCGGGCCCAAGCCTCGTGACTATTCCTATTCGTTGCCGCGGAGTGCCCGTATTGAGGCCTTGAAGTCCGCGGTGTCAGGAAAGGTGAGGAATGGCACGCTCCTGGTCGTTGAGAAGCTCATGTTGGAGAAGCCCAAAACACGGCTTCTCGCACAGAGCCTCGGGAAACTAGGGATCGATAGTGCCTTGATTGTGCTGCCAGACCGAGACGAAGCCATTGAACGAGCGAGTCGAAACCTTCCTTGGGCGAAAGCTCTGCCTGCCGTAAGACTCAATGTCTACGACATCCTCCGTTATAAATTTTTGGTTACGACACCCGAGGGCCTGCGAGCAATCGAAGAAAGGCTGACATCATGATGGAACCAACGGATGTCATTCGTTCTGCCCTAGTTACGGAGAAAGGGACCCTGCTGCAACAGCAAGGGAACCAATATGTGTTCGCGGTTAACCCGAAGGCCAACAAGTTCGAAATCCGTAGTGCGGTCGAGCGCCTGTTCAAAGTGAAGGTGGCGGCCGTAAGAACGGCCAACTTCTTAGGCCAGACCCGCCGTGTGGGTCGAAGCGTGGGCCGTCGGTCGCACTGGAAAAAAGCATACGTGACCCTGGCCCCGGGCCACAAGATCGAACTGTTCGAAGTGGGTTGATGCACCATGGCGGTTAAACAATACAAGGCAACTTCTCCAGGACGACGTTTCCAAGCGGTCCTTGATTTTTCTGGCCTGACGCGTAAGGAGCCTGAGCGATCCCTGTTGGAGCCAAAGAAGAGTTCGGGCGGCCGTAACGCACTTGGCCGCATGACGGTACGCCACCGAGGCGGTGGTCACAAACGCCTGTACCGGATTCTCGACTTTAAGCGCGACAAAATCGGCATCCCAGGCAAAGTGGCTGCGCTGGAATATGATCCCAATCGTTCCGCGCACATCGCTCTTATCCATTATCGCGATGGTGAAAAGCGTTACATGCTGGCGCCGCTGGGGTTAACCGTTGGCCAGGAGGTGATTTCAGGCGCGGATGTGGACGTGCGCGTCGGTAACTGTCTGCCCTTGAAAAACATTCCGACCGGTACCGTGGTTCACAACGTTGAGCTGAAGCCTGGAGCCGGTGGTCAACTTGGGCGAAGTGCTGGCGCTGCAGTTCAGCTCATGGCAAAGGAAGGTGACCGCGCCCTACTGAAACTGCCGTCGGGCGAACTCCGCCACGTACACATCCTGTGCCGTGCTACCGTGGGCCAGGTGGGCAATCTCGATCACGAAAATGTTTCCATTGGTAAAGCAGGTCGATCGCGATGGCTGGGGCGGCGCCCACACGTTCGTGGAATTGCAATGAACCCCGTCGACCACCCACACGGGGGGGGCGAAGGGCGTTCCAAGGGCAATCACCCGCAGTCTCCTTGGGGGCAGCCAGCCAAAGGGTTCAAGACGCGGAGAAATAAGCGTACGGACCGGTTCATCGTGAAGCGACGAAATGCTTAGCACGTCGTGTTCGAAAAGGAGGGTTGCGTGGCACGTTCGTTAAAAAAGGGACCATTTATTGACGATCACCTGTTACGCAAGGTCCAGGCACTTAACCAGTCTGGGCAGAAACAAGCAATCCGTACTTGGTCGAGGCGTTCCACGATTAGCCCGGAAATGGTTGGCCATACCTTTATGGTCCACAATGGCAGGAAATTCATCCCCGTGTTCGTTACGGAGAACATGGTGGGACATAAGCTGGGCGAGTTCGCTCCGACGCGTACTTTCCATGGGCATGCTGGGGATAGAAAGGCAGAAGTGAAGAGGTAAGTCAGCGAGGGTGATCAGCGATGGAAGCTCGGAGCGTTACAAAATACATTCGAATTTCTCCGCGCAAGCTACGCTTGGTGGCAGCTTTGGTGCGTGGAAAGCGAGTGGAGCAAGCGTTTCACGTGCTACAGTTTACCCCGAAGCGGGGGGCGCGGCTTTTGTCCAAGGCATTGCGGTCGGCGGTTGCTAACGCAGAGCAAAAAGATAGCCGGGTCGACGTGGACGCACTCGTAGTAACAAGGGTCATGGTAGATGGGGGGCCGACGCTGAAAAGATTTCTCCCCCGTGCCCATGGCCGTGCAACTCCGATCCGCAAACGAACAAGTCATTTGACCGTTGTTGTTTCGGATCAAGCGCCAACGAGGTGAGTGCGGATGGGACAGAAGGTTCACCCTAAGGGGTTTAGGCTGGGCGTGATTGAGCAGTGGGACTCACGCTGGTTCGCAAAAAAGGAGTATGCAGAGTGGTTGCACGAGGATCTGCGGCTCCGGAAGTACCTGAAGGAGAAGCTGTACCAGGCCGGAATCTCTCAAATCGAAATCGAGCGCTTTGCTAACAAGCTACGGGTCAATATTCACACCGCAAGGCCTGGGATCGTTATCGGGAAAAAAGGTGCCGAGATCGACAAGCTAAAACAGGAGATTTTTCAGCTTACTAAAAAAGAGCCGATGGTTAACGTGCTCGAGGTTCGCCGGCCGGACCTCGAGGGCCAGCTGGTGGCCGAAAATGTCGCGCTTCAGCTGCAGCGTCGGGTCGCTTTTCGTAGGGCGATGAAGGAAGCCGTCAGTCGGGCGCTGCGAATGGGTGCGCAGGGGGTCAAGATTCAGTGTGCGGGACGGTTGGGCGGGGCCGAGATCGCACGCACGGAGTGGTATCGTGAAGGGCGCGTTCCACTTCACACCTTGCGGGCGCGGATCAGTTACGGGTTCGCAGAGGCAAAAACGACGTACGGAGTGATCGGGATCAAGGCCTGGATCTTTCGTGGGGAGGTCCTGTCGCGTGAAGAGAACCCACTTTTTGGACAAGTGGCCTCTGTGAGCTAGTCTTTCTGGACACAGAGTGGTGGCAGAGAAGAAACGATGCTTGCGCCGAAGAAAACAAAGTATAGGAAACAGCAACGTGGGCGACGTCGTGGTGTGGCCTGGCGTGGCTGCACGCTAGCTTTCGGGGATTTCGGCCTCCAAGCAACTGAGCGGGGCTGGGTGACCGCCCGGGAGCTGGAGGCAGCACGCGTGGCGCTGACACGCCACATCAAACGTGGGGGGCGGGTGTGGGTGCGGGTGTTCCCTGATAAGCCGGTGACGAAAAAGCCCGCGGAAACGCGGATGGGGAAAGGAAAAGGGTCGCCGGAGATCTGGGTGGCGGTGGTAAAGCCCGGCCGAATGTTGTTCGAAATAGAGGGCGTGCCGGAGCCCACGGCGCGCGAGGCATTGCGGCTTGCCTCTCATAAACTTTCGGTCGGCACCCAGGTCCGAACGCGAGTGGCAGCACCAACATCTTGAGCTTGAGGGAGGTTATGCGAGCGAAAGAGCTTCGGGATATGCCGCCAGGGGAGTTGGATGCGAAGCTGCGGGAGCTTCGCGAACGACTCATTGCCCTGCGCATAAAAAAGCGGGTGGGAGGACTGGAAAGTCCGGCGCTTTTGCGTACCACGCGGCGTGATATCGCACGCGTGCTAACGATTCTTCGAGAACGACAGGAGTCAAAAAGGTGACGGCACCCGTTGAAACGCGACGAGGCCGACGAAAGACGCGAGAAGGCATCGTTGTTAGTGATCGAATGGATAAGACAGTGGTGGTCTTGGTGGAGCGCCTGGTGCAACACCCAAAGTATAGGAAGAGAGTGCGACGGCGAGGCCGGGTGAAGGCCCATGATCCGCGTAACGAGTGCCGAGTGGGCGATCGCGTGCTGCTTCGCGAAACGCGACCGTTGAGTCGAGAGAAGCGGTGGGCCGTCAGTCGCATTCTGGAACGGGCGCAGTGACCGCCCGCTCAGGAAGGGAGCCGGGGGAACGACGATGGTACAAGCAGAAACAATCTTGGACGTAGCGGATAACTCTGGAGCGCGGAAGGTTTTGTGTATCAAAGTCTTAGGCGGTACGCGCCGCAGGTATGCAACCGTTGGAGACATTATTGTCGTGTCGGTGAAGGAAGCTGTACCCAACGGTAAGGTGAAAAAAGGAGACGTTGCCAAGGCGGTGGTTGTGCGCACAGCGAAGGAAATTGGCCGTCCCGACGGATCCTACATTAAATTCGATACGAACTCCGCTGTCCTCATCGACAATCAGCGCGAGCCGATCGGAACGCGTATTTTTGGCCCGGTGGCTCGAGAGCTACGAGCAAAGCGCTTCATGAAAATTCTGTCTCTGGCACCAGAGGTGATTTGATAGGACGCGTAAATCACTATGGCGGCGAAGATTAAAAAGGGCGATTTAGTGATGGTTGTCGCAGGCCGAGAGCGCGGGAAAACAGGTCGCGTTCTTCGCTGCGATCCGCAAAGAGCCGTCGTGCTGGTCGAGCGGCTCAATATGGTCAAAAGACACTTACGTGCGCGTGGCGTACAAGGACGCCAAGGCATCATCGAGAAGGAGGCCCCAATTCACATTTCCAATTTGATGCTCATGTGTGAACGCTGCAACGCGCCCGTGCGGGTCGGTTTTAAACTCGACCACGAGGGCCGGCGAGTACGGGTGTGTCGCCGTTGCCATGACCAATTGGACCAATGATCTTGCGTTATGAAGTCGAGATTACACGAGCGATACGAAAAAGAGGTGGTCCCGAAGCTCATGAAGGAGCTCGGGTACCGTAACCGATTTGAGGTGCCCCGATTGGACAAAATTGTCATTAACGTGGGCCTTGGGGAGGCAACCCAAAACGCGAAGCTTTTGGAAGCGGCCATGGAGGAGCTTGCCGCAATTACAGGTCAAAGACCGGTTGCGACCCGGGCGCGTAAGGCCATCGCCAATTTTAAGCTCCGAAAGGGTATGCCAATTGGGTGCATGGTCACACTGCGGGGTGAGCGAATGTACGAGTTCTTCGATCGCTTGGTCAATGTGGCGCTGCCCCGCGTGCGGGATTTCAAAGGAGTGTCGGATCGCTCCTTTGACGGGCGGGGAAACTATGCGTTGGGCATCCGAGAGCAGATTATCTTCCCAGAGATCGACTTGGACAAGGTCGAAAAAGTACATGGGCTCACAGTTTGTGTCGGAACGACCGCGCGGACCGACGCAGAGGCGCGTAGCTTGCTCCAGGAGCTCGGAATGCCTTTTCGAACGTAAAATTACATGACCGGAGAGATTAGCACATGGCTAGAACGTGCTTGAGAGTGAAAGCCCAGCGGACGCCAAAGTTTAAGGTTCGTGCGCGGAATCGTTGCCCTCGGTGCGGGCGGCCCCGTGGCTTCTATCGCAGATTTCGACTTTGCCGACTTTGTCTGCGGGAACTCGCACGAAGGGGCGAAATCCCTGGCTTGATCAAAGCAAGCTGGTGAGGTGGCAACGTATGGGGATGACCGATCCGATTGCGGATATGTTGACCAGAATTCGCAACGCCTGTGCAGCACGGAAGGAGTCTGTGGAGGTGCCTTGGTCCAAGTTGAAAGAAACCCTCCTGCAAATTTTGCGTGAGGAAGGGTTCGTGGGCGATTGCGTCATTATCGAAAAGGAGAGCAAGCCTTGGCTGCGGGTGGTACTGCGCTACGACCAGCAGAACCGGCCCTTGATCAGTGGGCTACGCCGGGTCAGTAAACCGGGGCTGCGCGTTTACGTTGGGGTAGATGAAATTCCTTCTGTTCGTCAGGGCTTGGGAATCGCCATTTTGTCTACGCCTGCCGGCGTGTTGACGGATCGAGAGGCAAGGCAAAAGCGCGTAGGTGGCGAAGTGCTTTGCTCCGTTTGGTAAACGATAACTATGTCACGCATTGGTAGACAACCGATTCACATTCCACCGGGCGTACGGGTTGCCATCGAGGATGGCCGTGTGCGGGTCGAGGGACCGAAGGGTGCGCTGCAGCAGTCGCTGCCCCCATTGGTGAGGGTCGAGATCGAAGGCGAGGTGCTGCGCGTTTTAAGACTCAATGAGTCGCGAAGAGCGCGCGCCATGCACGGGCTGGCACAGCGACTGCTGGCCAACGCTGTGACGGGTGTTTCCAAGGGCTTCTCTAAGACGTTGGAAATCGTAGGAGTGGGTTACCGCGTCGAGGCTCGTGGGCAGGCCCTTTACTTCACGCTGGGTTACTCCCACCCAATTCTGTTCCAATTGCCCCAGGGGATTACGGCCAAGGTCGACCGACAAACCATCCTCACCCTGGAAGGGATCGATAAACAGCTTGTGGGTGAGTGTGCCGCGATGATTCGGGGTCTGCGTCCTCCCGAGCCGTACAAAGGTAAGGGCGTTCGTTACCAGAACGAGGCGCTGCGGCGGAAAGCTGGGAAAGCCGCGGGTGCGGGAGGTTAAACCATGGCTTTACTTCGGAAGGTGCTGGCTCGTTATCGGCGACAGGCTCGGGTGCGAAAGAAAGTTCGCGGCACCGATAAAAAACCGCGCTTGTGCGTGTATCGCAGTAACAAACACATTTACGCACAGGTGATCTCTGATCAAACCGGACGTACCTTGGCCGCGGCGTCGACGCTCGAGGCTGAATTTCGACACCTGCGCCAGACGGGGAACAAGGAAGCCGCACATAAAGTCGGCCAGCTCATCGCACAGAAGTGTAAAGATCTGGGAATTGGAGAAGTGGTTTTCGATCGAAATGGCTTTCTTTACCACGGGCGCGTGCGGGCTGTGGCGGAAGGGGCGCGCGAAGCTGGCCTCAAGTTCTAGGTCGGAAGGGTGTACGCATGGCGTTTCGGGTGAGAGAAAGAACAGAGTTGGCCGGTAGCGAGCTCCGCGAGCGTGTGGTGCAGGTGAATCGAGTGGCCAAGGTTGTCAAAGGAGGTAGACGGTTTAGCTTTAGCGTCCTCGTGGTTGTGGGGGATGAGCGTGGCCATGTGGGTTACGGTTTGGGCAAGGCAAATGAAGTGCCCGAGGCGATTCGGAAAGGTGCAGAGGCGGCAAAAAAAAATTTGCTCGAGGTTCCTTTGACCTCCACCGGCTCCATCCCTTACGAGGTGGAAGGTCGTTTCGGTTCAGGCCATGTGGTTATGCGACCGGCTGCAGAGGGTACGGGAGTCATTGCCGGGGCAGGGGTACGAGCGGTGGTAGAGCTCGCTGGAATCCGCAATGTTCTGACGAAAAGTGTCGGATCGAATAACCCTCATAACGTCGTGAAGGCTGCCTTTGACGCTCTAGCGCAGTTAAAAAGTCCGGAAGAGATTCTTCGGGCCAGGGGTAAATCCATGGAACCGAATGTCGGCGAGGCGGTCAATGGGTGAACGCGAAACGATCCGGGTTAAATTGGTCCGCAGCCCTATTGGTAGCACGAAGCGGCAACGCCAAACCCTACGGGGCCTAGGGCTAACCCGCGTAGGGAAAACAGCGGTCGTGCCTAAAAATCCCGCGGTGTTAGGGCGGGTGGTCGCAGTCCGACACCTCGTGGAGGTCGAGTAGCCATGCTTAATCTGTCAAACTTGAAGCCAAAACCAGGGGCGGTCCGCAACCGTAAACGGGTCGGTCGAGGGCCTGGCTCAGGGCACGGCAAGACAGCCGGGCGAGGCCACAAGGGACGCAAGTCTCGTTCGGGCGGCAATACACCACCTGGATACGAGGGAGGACAGATGCCACTACAGCGTCGACTCCCCAAGCGCGGATTCCGCAACCCTCACCGCAAAGTTTACAATGAAGTGACGTTGCGGACTTTGGATGCAAAGTACTCTGCTGGCGAAGTGGTTGAGCCCGATAATCTGATTCGTCGTGGCGTCGTGAAGAAGAAGGGGCTACCGGTTAAGATCTTGGCTACCGGTATCGTGACTAAACCTCTGACCGTTCGGGCACACGCCTTTAGTGCCAACGCGAAACAGTTGATCGAAGCGGCCGGAGGCTCAGCCGAGGTTATCTAGCGTGTTCCAAGGTTTTCAAAACATTCCGAGAATCCCCGAACTGCGCCGCCGAGTGCTGTTTACGTTACTGATGTTGGCCGTGTACCGCATTGGAGTGCACGTGCCCACACCAGGCGTGGATGGGAAGGCACTAGCAGATTTCTTTGCCCAAATGACGAACTCGATGGTGGGAATGGTAAACATGCTTTCCGGAGGTGCACTGGAGCGGTTTTCCATTTTCGCCTTAGGGGTGATGCCGTACATCAGTGCCTCGATTATTTTACAACTCCTCACGGTAGTTGTCCCGCATCTCGAGCGCCTCTCGAAAGAAGGGGAAATCGGCAGGCGCAAGATCACGCAGTACACCCGCTACGGGACAGTATTTCTCGCCTTGATCCAGGGCACCTTCATTAGCGTCGGCTTGGAGCAGCTTACCTCACCCGGTGGCAGCCCGGTGGTTTATAACCCGGGTTGGTCCTTTCGCTTAATGACGGTGTTAACGCTGACCACCGGCACTGTTTTCCTGATGTGGGTCGGGGAGCAAATCTCCGAGCGTGGAATTGGTAACGGAATCTCGCTGATCATCTTTACCGGGATCGTAGCCGGGCTTCCATCGGCAGCAGCGACCGTCATTGAATTCGTTCGGGAAGGGGAAATGGGAATTCTGGTCGTTCTTGCCCTCTTGGCATTCATGGTGGTCGTCGTTGCGTTCATCATCTTCATGGAACGAGCGCAACGTCGGATTCCCGTGCATTACGCCAAGCGAGTGGTGGGTCGAAGGGTTTATGGTGGTCAAAGCTCGCATTTACCGCTGAAACTGAATACCGCCGGTGTCATCCCTCCAATTTTTGCAAGTTCCTTGCTGGGCTTCCCTGCAACGATTGCGGGGTTTGTCGACCAGCCATGGGCGCGCGCGGTACAGGGATGGCTAGTGCCGGGAGGGTTTCTTTACGACTTGCTGTACGTTAGTTTGATCATCTTTTTCTGCTATTTTTATACGGCAGTTACGTTTAATACCGCTGATGTGGCTGATAACATGAAAAAATTCGGGGGCTATATACCTGGCATCCGTCCGGGAGCGCGAACAGCAGAATACATTGATCGTATTTTAACCCGCGTGACACTCGTGGGTGCGCTGTACGTCTCTGCGGTATGCGTACTGCCTACGATCCTCATTCAACGTTTCAATGTGCCGTTCTACTTTGGGGGTACTGCGCTACTGATCGTCATCGGTGTAGCTTTGGACACGGTGGCGCAAATCGAGACCCACATGCTAACCCGAAGTTATCAGGGCTTCATGCGGCGGGGCCGGATTAAAGGTCGGCGCGAGCCGTGATGCAGTGGAGATTGCGAATCCGTGCCAATTTGCGTCGCCTGGGGTGGGCCGCGGTGGTCCCTCACCCTTAATTTTGGACGGGAATATTGAAGGACGTGGTAAAGATCAAAACACCAGATCAAATTAAGGCTATGCGAAAGGCCGGGCAGATCGTAGCCCGCGTTCTACAAGAGCTTGAGGCTCTGGTACGTCCAGGGATCACCACAGCTGAGCTCGACCGCGTGGCTGAGGATCTCACCCTCAAGATGGGAGCGGTGCCGGCTTTTAAGGGTTACGAGGTCGGTGGTCGTGTTTACCCGGCGGCCTTGTGCATCTCGGTAAACGAAGAGGTCGTTCATGGTATTCCGAGCCGCTCCCGACGTTTGGAAGAGGGAGATATTGTGGGGCTAGATTTTGGCGTTCGCTACCAAGGTGTCTATGGGGACGCTGCAGTGACTGTGGCAGTGGGGCGAGCCGACGAGGAGTCGAGGCAACTGATGGAAACGGCACGCGCGGCTTTGTGGGCCGGAATACAGGAAGCTCGTGTCGGTAAGCGCGTGGGGGATATCTCGGCGGCCATTCAGGAAACAGCGGAGCGAGCCGGCTTTTCTGTGGTTCGACAGTTTGTGGGACACGGCATTGGTGAGAGACTTCACGAGGATCCACAGATTCCGAACTTCGGTAGGCGGGATCGGGGAGAGCGGCTGGTCGAGGGAATGGCTTTGGCGATTGAGCCCATGGTCAATGCAGGCACTTGGGAAGTGGATATCTTGCAAGATGGCTGGACGGCTGTTACGCGGGACCGTCGTCGCTCGGCCCATTTCGAGCATTCGATTGTGGTTACCGCCGACGGAGCCGAAGTGCTGACGCAGCTTTGAGCGCACTCCATGAGAATGAGCGTTTTACTTGTGGGAGGGCCGCAATGAAGGTTCGAGCATCGGTAAAGCCAATCTGTAAAAAGTGCAAGGTCATTCGCCGCGAGGGTGTTGTGCGCGTGATTTGCGAAAATCCACGCCATAAGCAGCGCCAAGGCTAAAGGCGGGTTCATTGGAGGGTTCATGGCACGCATAGCAGGTGTTGACTTGCCGCGGAACAAACGGCTCGAGGTCGGACTTACCTATATTTACGGAATCGGCCGGGCGGCAGCACAAAAAATTCTTTTGGAGGCAAACGTACCGTTTGACCGCAAAACAGACGAACTTTCCGATGAAGAATTGGTCCGGCTTCGCCAGATCATAGACACGAAGTACAAGGTGGAGGGTGACCTTCGTCGCGAGGTGGCGCAGAACATTAAGCGCTTGATGGACATTAATTGCTATCGCGGGATTCGTCATCGGCGTAACTTGCCGGTGCGTGGACAGCGCACACACACCAACGCTCGCACGAGAAAGGGGCCTCGCCGCACCGTAGCGGGAAAAAAGCCACCTCCACCAAAGGGTTAACTCGGGAATTCACCGGCGCAAAAAGTGGTTGGAGTCCATATGGCGAAAGGCGATTCAGCAGCAAAGGCATCCGCGGAAGCGACAACGACGCAGCGTCGAAAGCGCGCCAAGCGGGTCGTTTCGGAAGGCATTGTGCACATTCATTCTACCTTCAACAATACGATCGTTTCCATAACTGACTTGGCTGGAAACGTAGTTTCGTGGGCTAGTGCCGGCACCGTTGGCTTTAAAGGCTCTAGGAAAGGGACGCCGTTTGCTGCTCAACTTGCGGCCGAAAGCGCGGCGCGAAAGGCGGCAGATCTAGGGATGAGAACGGTGCAGGTCCATGTGAAGGGGCCTGGTGCCGGCCGGGAGTCTGCCCTAAGAGCTTTACAGAACTCGGGTTTCGCCATTACCGTCATCAAGGACGTGACGCCAATTCCCCATAACGGCTGCCGGCCTCCAAAAAGACGGCGCGTGTGAGCGAGCTTCTTCACAAGGGAGGGTAAAAGGTTTGGCACGTTATCGAGATCCTGTATGTAGGCTTTGCCGACGCGAAGGGGTGAAACTCTTCTTGAAGGGCGAACGGTGCTACTCCGATAAATGTGCGCTTGAGAGGCGTAATTATCCGCCAGGGCAGCACGGGCAGGCACGGGCAAAGCAGTCAGAGTATGCGATGCAGTTGCGCGAGAAGCAGAAACTCAAACGCATGTATGGCCTACTGGAAAGTCAGTTCAAGCGATACTTTACTTTGGCAGAACGGAGCCGCGGAGTTACCGGTGACCGTCTGTTGCAGATTTTAGAGCAACGGTTGGATAACATGGTGTATCGGCTTGGATTCGCGCGCTCTCGCGCCGAAGCACGGCAACTCGTTCGGCACGGTCACTTTCTCGTTGACGGCAAGCGAGTAGACATTCCTTCGTACCTGGTCCGTCCAGGACAAACGATCGCGGTGCGAGAGAAGAGTCGCCAGCTCCAGCCGATCCAGCAAGCTCTGGAGACGGCGAGAAGAAGAGGAGTGGCAGAGTGGCTGGAACTGGACGAGGTTAACTTTACGGGTCGGGTGAAGTCGCTGCCGACTCGCGAGGAAATTCCGGTCCAGGTGAACGAGAAATTGGTTGTCGAGTTGTATTCGAAGTAAGGCGACTCTCACCCCATATCGTCACGCTCGAGGAGGGTAGGCGAGGAGATGCTACTACAAGAGAACTGGCGAGGCTTGATTCGACCGCCAAAGTTAGAGGCTGATACTAAGGAGTTAAGTGCGACGTATGGCAAGTTCGTGGCCGAGCCACTGGAACGTGGCTTTGGCATAACGTTGGGTAACGCCTTGAGACGCGTTTTGCTTTCCTCTCTCCAGGGCTGTGCCGTCACGGCCGTGCGCATCGAAGGCGTGCTTCACGAATTTTCCACATTGGCTGGGGTTCGCGAAGACGTTGCCGACATTATCCTTAACTTGAAAGAGGTCCGTTTGCGAATGAATGAAGGGCGGGAGGGGACGGGGCGCATCGACGCACGTGGAGAGAGGGTGGTTGTAGCGGGAGACATTGTTCTCGGTCCCCATATTGAAGTGCTGAATCCGGAACAACACATTGCGACACTGGCTCGCGACGGTCGCCTCCAAATGGATTTGACGATCAAATTGGGGCGGGGCTACGTCCCGGCTGAGAGGAACAAGGAGGAAGAGGCACCGATTGGGACAATCCCGATTGATGCAGTGTTCTCCCCCATCCGTAAGGTGAATTACACGGTGACCAATGCTCGTGTAGCCCAGCGTACTGATTACGACCGTCTGACCATCGAGGTTTGGACGGACGGCAGTGTCAAGCCGGACGACGCCATCGCCTATGCTGCTCGCATTCTGCAGGATCAACTGGCAATCTTTATCAACTTTGAAGAGGAGCAACCTGCGCAACTGGAGAAAGTGTTAGCGCCACAGCCACAGTTCAACGAAAACCTTTTCCGCAGCGTCGCTGAGTTGGATCTGTCGGTTCGCGCGGCGAATTGCTTACAAAACGCAGGAATTAAATACATCGGCGAACTGGTGCAGAAGACCGAGCAAGAAATGCTCAAGACCAAAAATTTCGGCCGTAAATCCCTGAACGAGATTAAGGAAATTCTCAGGCAAATGGGCCTGGAACTTGGCATGAAGCTTGAGAATTTCCCTTCTCGCGCTGAACTCGATGCGCGTTGGGCGCGTGAGAAGGAGAGCGCCTAAGCTCTTTTTTCAAAAGGCACGCAAAGCGGAGTGCAATCATGAGGCACCTCAAATCAGGGCGGAAGCTGAGCAGGACCAGTGCCCATAGGAAAGCGTTGATGCGCAATTTGGCTACAGCGCTGGTCGAGCGTGAGCAAATTAAAACCACAGACGCAAAGGCCAAGGAACTCCGGCGAGTTGTTGATCACCTCATTACTTTGGGCAAACGGGGGACGCTGCACGCTCGCCGGCAAGCGGCCGCGATCCTCAGAACGAGGGCCACAGTGAAAAAGTTGTTTGATGAGCTAGCACCGCGGTTCGCGCAGCGAAACGGAGGCTATACTAGGGTGCTCAAGTTGGGACGGCGCTCCGGCGATGCCGCGCCAATTTCGGTAGTCGAATTCACAGAGGAAAAGACCAGGGTGAGTGCATCAGCCCAAACGCGACGTGCCGAAGCCAGTGCACGGGCTTAGAAGCTGGAAATAGGGGGACTGGCGCGGGTCGTCGATGACCCGAGCGAATGGGCACGGACGAGCCCCGGAGCTGGGTGCGATCGACTAGCGAACGGGACCCGTTCCCTGCAGTAGTGCGTTGAGAGCAGGGACACGGCTGGCGAGAAACACTAGATCGGCGGCTGAGACGGTTCCATCGCGATTGAGGTCGGCACTGCGCGACAAGGCCTGTGGATCGAAGATTTGGCGAATTAAAAGCCGTAGGTCCCCTTGGTCGATTTGACCATTGCCGTCTAAGTCCGCTGGCTGCATAGGGGTAGCGGTGACAGTGGCCGTTGCCGTTGCAGAGCTGGTTTGACTTGGAAGCAGCGTTGGTGATGCGCTGGGAGTATGGGTAGAAGTCTGTGTCAGCGTCAAGCTCGAGGTCGGAGTCACTGTGGGCGAAGCTGACCACGTGGCTGTTGGTGTGGGCGATGGCCAGCGGGTTGGGCTGGGCGTAGCCGTTCGCGTGGGAGTGGGTGTGAAGGTGGGGAGCGGAGAAAAGGTGCGGGTAGGGCTTGGAGACTGCGTGGCTGTCGAGCTGAACGAGGCCGTTGGAGCCGTCGTCTGCGTGGCTGTAAGAGTCCTCGTTCTTGTCGCAGAGGGGCTGACCGTTGGTGTGTTGGTCGGGGTTTTCGTAACTGAGGAGCTAGGAGATACAGTAAACGTTCGCGAGGATGTCGGTGAGGGGGTAAGCGTGTAGGACGCGGTCGCCGTAACGGTTGCCGTATGCGTCACCGGAACGGTGAACGTGGCGGACTGTGTCGCCGTGGCACTGGCTGTGAACGTAACGCTACGTGTTGCGCTTGCAGTCGGTATGGGGGTGGGGTCGGGTGTCTGCGTGGCGGTCTTGGTGGTTGACAGAGTAGGCGTAGGAGAGGGACCAAGCGTTTGGGTTTCCTGGGAAGCTGGTGTCTGGGTCCCTCCGGTCGATGTTGGCGTGGCCGCTCTCGAGGGCGTGGGAGAAGAGGAAGACGTGGGGCTCAGCCCGGGTAGCGTGGTTGTCGATGGGGTAGGGGTCGCTGTGGTTGTACCGCGTACCGTGCGAACGACAGTCGCCGTACGGGTCGCGGTCGTCGTAGGATAGGGGCTTTGGGTTCGCGTCGGTGTACGAGTGGCGGTGCTGCTTCGTGTTGGAGTCGCCGTCGACGACCACGTCGGAGTTCTCGTAACGGTTGACGTAGGAGTACTACTCCCGGTGGGCGAGGGGGTCTGAGACGGCGTAGGGGTGGTCGAAGGGGTGGCCGAGGCCGTCGGGGTGAACGATGCGGTCATGCTGGGTGTTGGGCTGCGGGATGGAGAAGAGGTAGGGGTTCGCGAAGGAGTAAAACTTCGCGTGATCGAGGGTGACCACGTTGGCGTGGTCGTTGGTGATCTCGTTGGGGTGGGCGTAAAGGAGGGTGTGCCGGTTGCTGTGCTCGTGGGTGTGCTAGTGCCGGTGGCCGTGGGCGTTCTGGTCGCTGTTCGCGTTGCTGTCGGGGTCAACGAGCGAGTCGGCGTTCCCGTTGGAAAGGTAAACGCCAAATGACCAACCCAAGTGCCCCAGCGGTTTTCGGGTTCGTCGGCGTATTCGCCGAAAACCCAGAAGGTATCGTCCAAGGGGTCAAGCGCAATGCTATTATAATCGCCCCAACGGTTGCGTCCCTGCGGATCTAACAGGACGAACGGAGCTAGCCCGAGACGCAGTAGCAGAACGTCCGCGAGGCGGTTGCGCGTTCCGGTGCTGAGTTGCCCAGCAACGTAGAGCGACGCGAAATCTGTTGTTGATGACTGATTGTAGATGACGGTCAAATTGCCCGCCCGGTCCACCATTAACGCGGGGTAGTAAGCGTGTTGGTTGCTCATGCCGTGGAGGATATCCTGGACAACGACCACTGCGGGGAAGTTTGCGGTACTGACTTGCCAAAGGCGGATCGTGGCGACAGTCTCGTTACCTAGGGTCGTTCCTACCGCAGCGGCAAACCACAAGGAGTTATTACGCCACACGGCCGAGGTAACACGCGGACCACCGGTCTCGATGCGGAAGGGGACCAACGGCTGGCTGGCGTTTGGAGGCGAGCCACAGGGTGGCGGGATGGCGACCTGGGCGAGGGTGAGACGAGGATCATCGCGTTCGGGTGCGATGACACGCCAAATATTCAGCGTGCAAGAGCTAGGGAATCGAGTGTTAACGATGTAACCGGCAGGCGAGTCGTCTAGTGCATGAGCAGCGTGCAAATGAAACACTAGGCTCCCTCCCGCTTGAAGGTCAGAAAACTGGAAGGACGAAGCCATTTCTCCGCGGAGAAGCGGTCCTTTAGGTACGACCCAGATGCGGGCCCCCTGAAATTCGAGGACGTCAGCATCGAAGACATTCCCGGTGAGGTAGAAATTGTTCCGGTCAGAGCCAACGGAAGGAAGGTCAACAAACACACGATGGTGCGGTGAGCCGACGGGGAGGGCATAGAAGTCCCATTCTCCTAAGGCGCTCGGGGTGCTCGAGATCGCAACCAGGAGGAAGGAACCAAAAGGGTCGTTACGCTTGGAGGCCACCGTCACGAAAAAACGGCCACTTTCAAAGATCGCACGAGGGTCAGTGAGGAAGTCGCCGGGAGCCGTAACGGGCGCAAAGAAGTCTACAAGGCTGGTTTCGGCGTAAACGATTGTGCCGCTACGGTCCACGATACGCACAGTACCATTAGTTGCCAAAAGAATTTCCGTGGGCCCAACGGCGATGGTCGGGTTAGGCGGATTTTTTTGATCGAAGGTAATGCCCGGGAAGCTACGCCTAACTTCAAGCGATACGCTTCCGCGTGATACTAGGGGTCGACTCGACACATCCTCCTTGCCATCATTCTTGAGTGCAGGAGCAAACAGCTGTGCCCTGCGTGGGGGTACAAGCGTGTTCCAGTGGGCTTCTAGCTGTTCGGGCAACAATACTTCGGCCAACGTCACTATAGCTGAGCTCGCAACCAACCATCGCCAGTAACCGGTCGCAGCCATGCGACGGGCGGTTAGCAAAATGAACCGAAAATCTGAAACTCTCTCGATAGCTTCAGAAACACCCCGCCGGTGAGCTGGGGTCTGGCCCATTTCCGAGATTTTCCTTCCTCTGCTTCAATGCCAGGTTTGCAACTTCGGCCCTGAGAAACCGGGCGTAGCTGTGACTCTATGTGCGAAAAGCGTGTTAGCACCGTCACCCACAGGAATCGCTTTAAGGGAGTCGTTTTGGGGTGCGCGGTGGTGAACGTTCCAACCAACACTAAATTCACGCGCCGTGAATCGGTTTACAAGACTGCAACCAGAAAGAGCCACCTGCCGCACCAGATCACATGCCTAAACCCTCAAGGTGGGAGGTGTACGCGGGTTTCTCAAGAATGTACTCTCCGGGCCATACCGCAGGTTCACAACTGAAGGTTTCCTATGAAATGCAAGATGTTGACCCTCACTCCATAGGTGGATCCCCTTGCCCCGCACTTGTAAACACCCTCGTTCTTGCACTTGTGCCTTGCGGCGCTCCACGTCATTTGGAGCGAGCCGTTGCTAAAAGGAGCGAAAGCGCTCTGTTTCCAGAGCTCTTCCCTCGGCATGGGTTAGGGCAAAGCCCGTGTCGATGAGCTTCTTGTAAGCACGCACAAGTTCTTGGTCACAAGGCAAAATGTCGCGGGCAGGCTTCTCACAGGTGAGGAGGAGATCCTGGGGTTCTACGATGCGGTTGACAATTCCCCAGGCGAGGGCAATTGGCGCATCGATGAAATTCCCAGCTAAGGATAACTCGTTTGCCCGATAAATGCCGATGAGGCGAGCCAACTTTTGGCTTAATCCCCACCCAGGTATGACTCCCGCCCGGGCATGCGTGTCAGCAAAGGACGCCTGAGAAGAGGCAATGAGGATGTCACAAGCGAGGGCGAGCTCGAAGCCAGCAGTGATAGCGAAGCCATTGATGGTACCAATAATCGGTTTGCTGCAACGCTCCATGGTAGCCGCCACGTCTGCCTGACTCGTCTCCTCAGTGGCTTCGTAGGCGTCACTCTCGCTCAATTCCTTCAAATCGAGACCCGCGCAGAATGCACGCCCTGCTCCGGTCAGGATGGCCACGACAATTTCGGGGTCTTGATCGACGCGACGAAAGGCCTCGACAAGCTACTTGCGCAGTGCCCGAGAGACGGCATTAAGGACGCTTGGGCGGTTCAAAACAATCCAAGCGATTCGATCGCGTTTCTCATAGGACAGCACGGGTCCCATCGTTGATGTTCGCAACCGGCTAGTTACTTGCGGTTACCCGCCAATTTGATACATCGACCGCTCCTCTGGAGCCACCCCTTCTTTGAGCGCGTGTCCCGTAGGTTTACGCCTCACACCCAACTTGATCACTTCTGCCAGTTCCAAAACCGTAGCCCCGTGGCGAAGCAGCTTGCGAAGATCGAGCTCGTCGTCATGCAACAAGCACAAGTGAAGTTTGCCATCGGCGGTGAGTCGCATGCGGTTACACGTTCCGCAGTACGGGCGGCTAACCGGGCTAATGACCCCGATCAACCCGCGGGCGCCCCGGAGCCGGTAATAAACTGCTTCGTCGCTGGGGTGCAGAGATGGCACGGGCTCTAACGCCCCGAGGCCATTCTCGATGCGCTGCAGGGTCTCGCCACTAGAGAGAAAATGGCTGACGGCAATACGGGCTTCCTCGCCCCCTCCGAGGGGCATAAGTTCGATGAACCGAACGTGCCAATCTCGCGTCAGAGTCAGGCGCGCTAGGTCAACTATGTCGTCGTCGTTGTAACCCCGCGTCACTACGACGTTAAGCTTGATGGGACGTAAGCCCGCGCGATCAGCTGCTTCGATGCCTGCCCAAATCTCCTCGACGGTTCCAAAGCGCATCACCCTTTGCAGGCGACCAGGATGGAGCGCATCGAGATGGATGTTGACGCGTTTAAGCCCAGCATCACGAAGCTTGGCAGCAAGTCGGGGGAGAAGAATCCCGTTCGTCGTCATGGAAAGGTCGCGGATACGCCGAATGCTTGCAATCCGTTGAACGATCTCTTCTAGGTCTGGACGTAAAGTCGGCTCCCCGCCTGTGAGGCGGACCTTGGTGAAGCCTAAGCTAGCTGCAGCGCGAACAACCTGCTCGATTTCTTGCGGGCTTAGGAGCTCCTGCGGACGAGTGAGCCGAACACCGTGCAGTGGCATGCAATAAACACAGCGCAAATTGCAATGATCGATAACAGAGACACGTAGGTAATTGATTTGTCGGCCGAAACGGTCCAGGGGCATAGCCACTCAGAATCGACGCGTCTGCTTCCTAAGTCAAGTTGGTCATGTTTCTCGGGGCGATGCGTTTCGCCAGGAAGTAAACGGGAATTCCTGACAGGACAATTAGGAGGCCCGGCCAAGTGTATGCGGGTTTCACGATCAATAGGTCAACAGCGATGAACGTCGTGGCGCCAATATAGAGCAGGGTCAGCCAAGGATACCCGATGGCATTGTAAGGCCGGGGAAACGCCGGCCTGCGGAGGCGCAACACGATCACCGCGCAAGCCGTGAGCGCATAAAATAGCAAAGCGTTGCAAATGACGTAATCGAGGAGATCACCGTAAGTACCGGAAAGCACCAATGCACACGCCCAAAGGCCTTGGATCGTCAGCGCGGCACCCGGAACCCTGCGGCTGTTTAACCAACCCGCCGCCTTGAAAAACAGTCCGTCCTGCGCCATTGCGTGGTACACGCGCGCCCCGGACAAGATGAGCCCGTTGGCGCAGCCAAAGGTGGAGATCATGATTGCTCCAGCCATTGCAAAATTTCCGGCTGGTCCAAACAAGACCTCGAAGGTTGCCGTGGCCACACGATCATTGGCGGCGAACTGAATGCCCCGCGCTGCTGCGGTACTGCCATTTGGATCTCCCCACAGAGGCAAGACACAGAGGTAAGAGACATTCGCTAAGAAGTAGAGGCAAGTGACACCGGCCGCGCCGAGCACGAGGCTGGCCGGGATGTTCCGCTCGGGCTGGCGAACTTCGCCAGCAGCAAAAGTCACGTTGTTCCAGGCGTCGGCGGAGAACAATGCTCCAACCATCGCGGCACCAAACAGTGGGACGAGCGAGGACAGTGCTACTGGTTCCCGTCCCCAGAAATAAGCCCAGTTCGCCTCCCCGGCTCCACGCAACGGTCCAAGAGCGCACCCGATGACAACAACAGCTATCAGCGTGCCTACCTTGGTCAAAGTGAACACATTTTGCACCCAACGGCCCGTGTGGAGGCCAAGTGAGTTTGCCCAGGTCAGGAACGCAATAACACCAATCGCCAGGATTCTCTGCCCGTCAACGATGAAAGCCTCAGGCGTCGTCGCTTCTAGTGCTGGGATGAAGACAGCAGTGAACTTCGCAAACGCTACGGCGACGGCAGCGATCGTCCCAGTTTGGATGACAGTAAAAAGGGTCCAACCGTAAAGAAAACCGATCAAGGGCCCGTAGGCTTCCCGCAAGTAGACGTATTGGCCACCAGCCCGTGGCATCATGGCTGCCAACTCTCCGTAGGTGAGCGCAGCGGCCACAGTCAGTAGCGCTGTGACCAGCCAGACGGCGAGGAGCCATGCGGGGGCTGCGAGTAAGCGAGCGATGTCGGCGCTCACAAGGAACACTCCGGAGCCTATCATTGAGCCGGCGACAATTGCGGTGGCATCCCCGAGCCCGAGGACACGGGCAAACTCCGGCTGCTGGTGTCGACCGACCTGCGCTACGTTGGGCGCCGGTAAGAAATTCTTCATCTCAAGCTGGCTCCGTCGTTAGGAGCGGCGCGCGTGGTGAGGTAAGGGTACCCGCTGCTTGGCGAGCCGACTATGATAACGACTGTAACCAAAGTAGATTGCTAGCCCGATACCCAGCCAGATCCCGAGTCGCAGCCAATTATGCGACCCCAGAGAGAACATCATTCCCAGGTTAAAGAGAATTCCTAGCATCGGGACCACGGGGAAAAATGGGGTGCGGAAGGGGCGTGGCTGGTCGGGGTTTGTGTATCTCATGATCAACACTGCCGAGCAAACCACCACGAACGCGAACAAGGTGCCAATGTTGACCATCTCTGCCAGTGCCTGGATCGGAAGCAGCGCTGCCACGACTGCGACGAGGACGCCGGTCAAAATTGTCGAACGGTGCGGCGTTCGGAAGCGAGGGTGCACGCGCCCGAAAAACTGTTGGGGCAAGAGTCCATCGCGAGCCATCGCAAAAAAAACCCGCGGTTGGCTCAACAGAAGCACAACAAGCACGCTGGTGATGCCCGCTACTGCTCCAACTGAGATCACCATGACAGCAGCATTGAAACCGTACTGAGCAAAGGCCGCTGCAAGAGGTGCATCGACGTCGATTTTTGTGTAGTGCACCATCCCCGTAAGAACGGCAGCCACTCCAATATACAATGCTGTACAGATCGTGAGAGATGCGATGATCCCGATCGGGACATCCCGTTGCGGGTTGCGAGCCTCTTCCGCCTGGGTAGAGACCGAGTCAAAACCAATATAGGCGAAGAACACGTAAGCGGCCCCGGCAGCAACGCCTTTCCAGCCAAACGGCAAAAATGGTTGCCAGTTTTGGGGATCTACGTACGTGGCGCCGATGCCGATCACGAACAGGATCACTGCCAACTTAACGGCCACCATGATCGCGTTGAACTTGGCGCTCTCGCGAATTCCGATGACCAGAATCGTGGTGACGACAAGGACAATTCCGGCGGCGGGCAGGTTGAAGTAAGCTTCCGGACTGCTGAAAGGATCCGATGTGATCGCAGGCGGTAAATGAATGCCAAACAACTCGAGCAAGTGCAAAAAGTATTTCGACCACCCGTGTGCTACGGTTGCCGAGGCCATTCCATATTCCAAGATTAAATCCCAGCCAATGATCCATGCTAAGAGTTCCCCCAGAGTGGCATAGGCGTAAGTGTAAGCACTGCCCGCCACGGGGATCATCGCGGCAAACTCCGCATAGCACAAGGCCGCAAACGCACACCCGAGCCCAGCAATGACAAAGGAGAGCACAAGAGCGGGTCCAGCGTATTCATGCGCTGCGAGCCCGGTTAGGACAAAGATGCCAGCACCTATGATGGCTCCAACTCCCAGGGAGGTGAGATGCCATGGTCCCAAAGCGCGTCGTAAGCGTTGCTCCCCGGCTAGATCCGCTTCCAACATCGCAATGGGCTTGACTCTGAACAGTTGCTCCTTGAGCCTCATCAACCTCTCCTGCAACATTGTGCAGCCCTTTGGCGTAGAAATCGTGTTCAAACAAGCGAAACAAGCACCACCAGACCAATTACGACCCGGTACCAGGCAAAGACAAAGAAGGTGTGCCGTTGGACGAAATGTATGAAGCCCTCGACGACGATGGCGGCAGAGACGAAAGCGGCAACGAAGCCGATCGACAAAGCGACGACGTCGTCGACGACGAGGGTGTGGCGTGCCTTAAAAAGGCTATACAAACTTGCAGCCCCAAGCGTAGGGATTGAGAGATAGAATGAGAATTGGGTCGCAACGGGACGACTCAATCCTGCCAGAAGGCCACCGACGATGCTCGCCCCAGCCCGAGAGACCCCAGGAATCAGGGATAAGGTTTGTGCTAGGCCGACGCACATTGCCTGACTCCAGGTGACGTTCTCGATGTCCTGAGGGAGGTTTTGGTGCACCTGGCGGTCGACCCATAGGAGCACAACGCCCCCCCCGATAAGAGCGTAAGCGACGACCTTGGGGTTGAAGAGGTGCGATTCGATGAGCTGGTGGAAGAAGAAGCCCAAGGCTGCAGACGGCAAGAATGCTACGATGGTTTTCCCCAGCAAGGAACGCGCGCGGGGATCGTGGGGGCCACGAACCACCAGCCCCCAAAGGTGGGAGCGGTAAAGCCATACCACCGCTAGGATGGCACCAATCTGGATGAAGATATCGAATGTGTTGCGGTGTGGTTCCGGATAGTCCACCAACGTCGAGACCAGGATGAGATGGCCCGTAGAGGAAATGGGCAAGAATTCTGTCACTCCCTCCACTACTCCCAACACAAGGGCCTTCCACCACAGCATAGAGGCAGTGCTGGATAGACACTCTGGTGAAACGTGCAAGCCTTCAGGGCTCGGTAAAAAGCTGGACGTCACGGTGCGCCTGTGCTTTCAGCAAGTTATGCGAATACGGGCTGTGTCGTTGGATGTTGGCTGGACCTTGGCTTACCCGCGCGAGTCCATGTGGGAAATCTTTGCGGATGTTTGCGGAAGTGTGGGAGTTTGCGTGAAGGCCGATGAGGTCGAGGCATTCGTTCGCTCTATTTGGACCACTGGCCAGCAACACGCAGAGCAGCAATTAAAGACAGGCGCTTGTTACTCTGATTCCGACGAGGAGTTTAGTGCGCAGTTTAGGCTTCTTGGTCAACTCATTTTTCGGCACCTCGGGCTAGTTGAGGATAGCGACGCCTTGATGGAGCAATTTTTCCGCCGCTTTTGGCATCCGGACCAGTGGCAGTTGTTCCCAGACGCGATCGAAGCCCTGCGAGAGTTGCGAGCACGAAGGCTCCGGATCGGCGTACTCTCGAATGCACCTTCGAACATGCCGCTTCTTCTCGAGAGACTCGGTGTTCTACCTTACCTGGACTACCTGGTGATCTCGGCAGTGGAGGGGGTACGAAAGCCGGACCGGCGGATTTTTCTGCGTACCCTGGAACGGGCGGGAAGCGAACCGAGTGAAACAGCGCACGTGGGCGACATGTACGTTGAAGATGTTTTGGGTGGCGGCAGTGTTGGCTTGGCCACTTTTCTGATTGAAAGAGGAAAGTACGCCCTGTTCCCGAATTTCAGGGAATCCGAAGGCCGAAATTTGCCGCGCGAGCGTGTGGTTGAGAGCCTCGAGGAGTTCGTACAGCGGATCACAGAGGTCAGCTAACGGTGCCGGCCAGGCGCCCACAAATCCCTTCGGCGATCTTGGTGGCGAACGCCATGATGGTTTCCTGCGGATTCACGCCCACGCAAGTGGGGAACAGGCTGGCGTCGGCGACATAGAGACCTTCTACGCCGTGCACCTGGCCGTTCAGGGCGACGACCGAGTTTGTTGGCTTGGAGCCCATGCGGCAGGTTCCCACGGGATGAAAGGCGGCTAAGTGGAGATCTCGAGGTTGCCACCTAGGGGCGCTTTTTAGTTCGTTCAGTTCTCGGCGGCTTGTCACGCGCTCAAGGCCAGGAAGATTCGTATGAACCGCTGTTGCACCGGCAGAGAGGAAAATCTCTCCGACAAGAGCCATGCCACGAAACAATCGCGCCGCATCGAAGCGGCTAAGCTGGTACCGTATCACCGATTTTCTAAGCCCAGGCAGCGCCGCGACCTCGCCGGTAGTGGTGTCGGAGACAAACAACCCAGCCGAGGCGCGAAACGGTAATTCGGCAAGAAAGTGTTTCAGTTCTAGCCCGACCGCCTTGGCGGCACTGAGCGCCATTGCCGGGTGGATCGTGGTCACCTCGATCATAACGCCATCCGAGAGGTGCAGGTGGTCGACGTAGTAGGACTGCAAGGTACCACGCCAATGGTATAGAGGTTCTTTGAATGTTGCACTCACTCCGAGGGCCGGGTGAAGGGCCAAATTCTTCCCGAGCTGTCCACTTCCCAAGCCGAGGCGGTTTTTGCGCAGCAAAAGAGGAGTATGTAAAGCCCCACAGGCGAGAACAACCCGGTCCGCTCTTACACGGAGTCTGCCGCGCGAACCGGGGTCGTGGGCGGGACCAAGAATCGCTGCTTCGACACCGCGTACCCGGGTTCCCTCCGCAACGATGTTCCGTACCTCACAGCGTGCGTAAATCTTCGCTCCGGCTGTTTCCGCTAAGGGCAAGTAGCTTAAATGCATCGCTTGCTTGGCGTCGCTCGGACAGCCAAATACACACACACCGCAGCCGCGGCAGCCCTCGATATTGCGCTGCAACGGTGCTCCGTGCAACCCTAGAGCGCGCACGCCACGGTCGAACACCTGGGCGTTGCTTCCGATGATTTCCCAAGGCACTGGCTTGACGTGAATCACTCTTTCTACCCGGTCGAAGTAAGGGCTTAAGGTTTCCTCGTCGAAGCCCTCCAACCCAAAGTGGCGCTGCCACAAGGCCAAAGTTGTACCGGGCGCTCGGAAACATGTTCCAGAGTTAATCACCGTGGTGCCGCCCACTGCCTTTCCGAGAGGAACAGGAATCGGCGGTGACCCGAGCGCGGCGATTGCGCCATGGTCGCGGTACATGCGAAGCATTCGTTGAAATGGCGGGCCTTGGAAATCCTCGTGGGTGTAGTAATCTCCCTCTTCGACCACGACTACGCGCAGTCCCGCTCTCGCACACTCAGCAGCAACGACAGCCCCTCCGGCGCCTGATCCGACGACGCAGACATCGCACGACACCTCTACATCGCCGTGCAATTCGGGAAACTTTTGCGGATGAAGTTTTGGTCCCTGGGCCGCTGGTCTCTTGCTGACACAGTCGCCAGGCGCCCCAAGGGCTTCGCTGACTGCGGGGGTGGCGGCGAAAGCAAAACCGCAGAGCTGTTTGAAGGCTTCCACGAGGATCCTTGGAATGAGGTGATGGCTGGAATAGGATTTTCTCACCCGTCGAGTACGCTCCTCCAAGGACAGCGCCGAAAACCGACGAAAGGGCGGCTTGAGGGCGTGTCCCCATTCCCAACAACGGATGAACCAGCGCACTTGCTCCTGGAAGGAGGGCTCGAGATGAACCAGCTCTCGTTCGAGAATGCCGATAAAGTCGACCTCGCGGGCTCCAATGTCGAAAGGTCCACCGCTCGGAATGAGCGCCTCGGCAATTGCTAAGAGGGCAGTGTGTTCGCTTGGTGTAAATACCTTTTTTTCCTTGGACATTGCGTGCCTCATTTGGCAGGATTGATTTTTCAGGGCAATAGAGCCGCAGGCGCACCCTAAGGGGCATGCGCGGCCGACCGAACCGAAACCGCAGCGGCCAATGGCTTAAAGAAGGAATTCCGAGATGCGGTCGTTGACGAGCGCGGCCTTCTCTTGATGAACAAAGTGTCCGGCGCCTTCCACGATCAGCTTTTCCAGGCCAGCCGGGAAGAGAGCTTCCATCCCCTCCAAGAGGTAAGGGCCGATGCAACCATCGTTGCTCCCATGGATCGCCAGCGTGGGGACTGCCACGGGACTCAGGTTCAAAGTCGTTTGAATTGCTGCTAACGCGGGGTCCTGCCGAGAAGGATCGAGGGTACAGCGATAGTAAGCGAGCGCTGCTTCGACAACGCCATCGTGGCGGAAGGTATCTTTCACGCTTTGCAAGGTTTCTTCAGGAAAGATCCAGTTTGGCGACCAATCTCGCCACAGCCGCTCAATGAACTCGAAGTCATTATGTCTCACTGCCGCTTCGGCAAACGGGCTCTGGAAGAAAAACATGTACCACGACCGGCGGAGTTGATCGTAATCGGAAAGAAACGCTTGTAACACGGCAGGCCCGTGAGGAACCGCAATTGCGACAAGTCGTCGCACCCGTTGCGGCTGTAAAATCGCCGCCCCATATGCAGCGATGGCACCCCAGTCATGTCCGACGACGTCAGCTTGAGTGTACCCGAGCGCCTCAATGCATCCGAGTAAGTCCTGGGCTAAGACCGCGCTTTGGTACTGACCATCCGGAGCTGGAGACGTCGGGTAGTAACCTCGTTGAAACGGTGCCACGACATGATAGCCCTTCGCTGCGAAAAATTGGAACTGGTGGCGGAACGTCCAAGCATTGTCTGGAAAGCCGTGCAGGCACAAGAGCAACCGCCCCGGTGAGCCAGATTCCAGAATGGTCACCGAGAGCTGCCCGACTTGAATGACGTGCTGGCGAACAGATGGTAACATGTGTGGCCGCTAGCTTTCCTAAAGCCCCAGCATATCACGGATACTGTATCGACCCACGGGCTGCGCCCGCAGCCAGAGTGCTGCCGCTAGAGCGCCTCGTGCAAAACACTCACGACTCTGCGCACGGTGCACCAATTCGATTCGCTCTGCGTTTCCAGCGAAGATGACAGTGTGATCGCCGACTATGTCGCCCCCGCGCAACGCCAAAACCCCGATTTGTTCTGCGGGCCGAGGACCCACGCGACCTTCGCGCCCGAAGCAGAGGCGCGTACCGACTTGCCCTCGTGTTTGCGCAATGGCCCGCGCCAATGACAAAGCTGTGCCGCTTGGCGCATCCACTTTGTGGCGATGATGCATCTCGACAATTTCTACATCGAATCCACCGCCGAGCGATTGTGTGGCAATCTCGGCCAGCCTGGTCAAAAGTGCAATCCCAATACTCATGTTCGAGGAGATCAAACACCTGGTCTGGGGCGCTAGGTGGTCGAGTTGCTCCTCTTCGGCTGAAGTAAATCCAGTCGTGCCGATCACGATTGGCGCTTGATGACGCACAGCGCTTTGCAGGTGACGTAAAGAAGCAGATGGCGAGCTGAAGTCGACAATGACGGTGTCGCTTGAGAGGACCTGCTCCAATTCTCCGACGATCGGTACGCTACTAGGCTGCACTCCAGCAACGACCCCTGCATCCTGGCCTAAGAACGGATTCTGAGGAGCCTCAATGGCTCCTTTGAGCGCCAGTTCTTTGTACTCCGGTAGCAATCGGATAATTTCCCGGCCCATCCGGCCTGCAGCCCCACAAACAATCACCCCGGTGGTCATTGACTTTTGTCTAGAGCCGGAAACCATAAGCTAGCAGAGTCTCTCGCAGTTGCTGCCGGGGGCGTTCACTCATGGGCACTAAGGGAAGCCGTAACTCTTCCGTGCACCATCCCGCCATAGAGAGCGCAGCTTTGATTGGAATCGGGTTGGTTTCAAGGAAAAGCGCCCGGAATAGCGGGAGGAGCTCGAAATGAATTTGGCGTGCAGTTTGCCAATCCCCAGACAATGCTGAGTCGACCAAGGTCACGCAGCGTTGTGGGAGCAGGTTTGCGGCCACCGAGATTACACCTCGGCCACCCACGGCGAGAATCGGCAAAGTAAGGGAATCGTCCCCGCTGATGACGGCGAGTCGATCTCCGCAAAGACGGATGACCTCCTGAACCTCGTCAAGCGAGCCGCTAGAGTCCTTGAGGCCAATGATTTCTTGCAGCTCGCAGAGGCGCGCAATCGTGGTTGGCTCGATTTTGCATGCGGTGCGCCCAGGGATGTTGTAGAGAATGAGAGGAAACCTTGCCGCTTCGGCCACAGCGCGATAGTGACGATAAATTCCTTCCTGCGTGGGTTTGTTGTAGTAGGGCGCGATCAGGAGCGCAGCGTCGGCGCCCGCGTCTTTTGCTGCTTGCGTCAGAGTGATCGCCTCCGCGGTTGAATTCGAACCAGTGCCAGCGATGATGGGGACCCGGCCCCGCGCAAAGCGGACAACCAGTTTGATGACCTCGGTATGTTCTGCATGGCTCAAAGTAGCCGCCTCGCCTGTGCTGCCGCACGGTACCAACGCGCTAATACCGGCTTCGATTTGCGCCTCCACCAAACGTTCGAGAGCGTCGGTATCGATGGCACCGTCACGGAACGGGGTAACTAAGGCAGTCATGCAACCACGCAGCTCCATGCGCCTCTCTCCTTCGGCACTCTGTTTGTTCATTACGCGTACCGTGGCCAGACGAGTTCTCCCTCGAAGACCTCCTCCGCCGGTCCGGTCATGTAAACGTGATTGTCGCTCTCGCGCCACTCAATTCCTAGTACCCCCCCAGGAAGGTGGACCTCCGCAGTGCGGTGGGCGAGACCTAAAAGGGAAGCTGCCACGACAGCAGCGCAGGCGCCAGTACCACACGCTTCGGTTTCTCCCGAGCCCCGTTCCCACACCCGCATTTGCAGGGTGCTGGGCCGACTCACAGCAACGAACTCGACGTTCACTCTGGCTGGGAACAACGGATGCTGTTCCAGCAGCGGCCCCAAATGGTGCACAGGGGCTTCGCTGACATCGGGAACGAATAACACGCAGTGGGGGTTGCCCATAGAAACGGCGGTGACCTCCAGCTCTTGCCCGGCGAGGGACAGGGGATGACGCACGACTGGCGACCGGTCAACCGCAACGGGAATTGCGCGAGCATCCAAGATCGGTTCTCCCATATCGACGGTGACACTTCGGACTGTGCCGTTGTTCACCGAAAGAAAGAGGGTCTTAATGCCAGCGTCCGTTTCCACCCGCAAGGGGTTGTTCCGCGAAAGCCCCCGCTCGAAGACGTATTTCCCCACGCAGCGAATACCATTGCCACACATTTCCCCGCGGCTTCCGTCCGCGTTGTACATTTCCATCCGGCAGTCGGCGGTCGCGGAAGGTAAAATGAGAATGACCCCGTCGGAACCAACTCCCGTACGGCGAGGGCTAACGGTACGTGCCAATGCGGCCCCGTCAGGTTTAGGCTGGTGGAAACAATCGACATAGACATAGTCATTGCCTAGGCCGTGCATTTTCGTAAACCGCAGCCGCTGCATTGCCAGCCCTCAGTCGAGCCAAGAGGGGATCGTTTCTCCCCGTACGAGGTCTTGGTAGGTTTCTCGGGTACGTACCACGGCAAAGGCGGAACCGTTCACCAGCACCTCCGCCGCCCGTGGCCTGGTGTTGTAGTTTGAGGCCATAGCGAACCCATAGGCGCCAGCGCTCATCACCGCTAGGAGGTCGCCAGGCCGAACGCGCGGTAACTCCCGGTCACGGGCGATGAAATCACCACTCTCGCAAACCGGTCCTACAACATCAACAGTGGTTTTTTCGTGGTGGTTGGTGGCACGAACTAACAAGATTTCTTGGTACGAGCCATACAACGACGGCCGCAAAAGGTCGTTCATCGCCGCATCGACGATGACGAAAGTCTTTTCCCCAGTGTCCTTGAGGTAACGCACCCGGGTGAGCAGCACCCCGGCGTTACCAACCAAGGAACGGCCGGGTTCCAGAACAATGGTTTCTGAAAAGGGTTGCAAGGAGCGGATTACGGTTGCTGCATACTCCGTAAACGACGGAGGAGTTTCATCCCGATAGCGGATTCCAAGCCCCCCACCGATGTCCAGCAGTTTGAGCTCGTAGCCGTCGCGGATAAGACGGTCCCAGAGATCGCGGATTCGCTGCAGAGCATCGCAAAAGGGGGCGAGGTCGACGAGTTGCGAACCAATGTGGCAGTCGAGCCCGATGACACGCAGATGACGGAAGTGCCGGGCTCGATCATAGGCATCAACGGCCTGCGCCATGGGAACACCGAACTTACTCTTTTTCAAACCCGTGGCAATGTAAGGATGAGTTTGAGGGTCCACGTCGGGATTGATGCGGAGCGCGATGGAAGCCACGCGGCCCTCTCTAGCCGCTACCTGATCGAGCATTTCTAGCTCACCAAGCGACTCGACGTTGAAGAGGAGAATTCCCGCGCGCAGTGCCGCGCGCACTTCTTCGGGGGATTTGCCGACGCCGGAGTAGACCACTTTGGTTAGATCTCCTCCTGCTCGCTCCACCCGGTACAGTTCACCAGCGGAGACGATATCAAAGCCACCACCTCGGCGGGCGAACGTCCGAAGGACAGCAAGATTCGAATTTGCCTTTACGGAGTAACACACCAAATGACGAACTCCGGCAAACGCCTGTGCCAGAGAGTCAAATCGTTCTTCCAGTGCGGCGCGGCTGTAAACGTATACGGGGGTACCTGTAGCCTCTGCAACTTGTGCTACGGGCACATCTTCGATGTGGAGCTCGCTGTCGCGATACGAAAAGTAGGGCCACCCAGTTTGGAGCGCAGTCATAAGCCGACTTCTACGACGTTCGAAGGAGCGCTCACGTAGCCGTCGTAGGTTTTGGAAACGACTCGATAGCGGCAAGGCAGCAGTTCCGGTTGAACTTCGTGTCGGTAGCGATAGCTTCGAACCTTCCGAAAGCGGCCGCGCTCCCGAGTTTCCACGGTTGTAAGGGGAGCAAAGGAAACTCCATTCCCGCCGGCGCACTGCCGCTCGATGACAAAAGCCGCAATCTCGTCAAGGCGCTGCCCTGCTTCCGACCGTCGCGGTCTCGACCAGGTTAGCTCCACCTCACTGTTAACCCGGCGTGCCTGCAAGTCGCGAATCGCTTCTGGGCGCACCTCCTCTGGAGCCCGCAGTGGCCCACGGCGTGCGCATCCTCCCATCAACAAGAAAAACACTCCCAGCAGAGCAGACAGCAGCATTGCCACACCTCTTTTCACTCCTCGCTCCTTGTGGACAAATTCAAAGCCCGGAGTTGGGCAATCACATTTTCACGTGAAGTTCCCCCCGGGGCTCCGCGCCGTTGCACTGCAGCCAGCGGATCCAGCCAAGAGTGAACCCGGTCGTCGAATTCGGGGGAAAACTTTCGAAGCTCCGAGAGATTCAATTCCTCAAGCCGGCGGTTTCGTTCCACGCAGTACCGTACGATGCGACCCACGATCTCATGTGCTTCTCGGAAGGGAATGCCTTTCGAAGCCAGATAGTCTGCTAGCTCTGTGGCTAAGGTGAAGCCCATGCTCGCTGCTTCGCGCAACCGTTCGCGGTGGAAGCGCAGCTGACGAACCAGTGGAGCGATCACGTCGAGACTTGCCTCGACGGCATCCACGCTATCGAACAAGGGCTCCTTGTCCTCCTGGAGATCGCGGTTGTAGGCCATTGGGAGCGCTTTGAGTGTAACGAGAAGAGAGACGAGGTTGCCGACTAGTCGGCCACTTTTCCCGCGGATGAGCTCGGCTACGTCGGGATTCTTTTTTTGCGGCATCATGGAACTCCCGGTGGCAAATTCTTCGGGTAATTCAACGAACGAAAATAAGGGCGAGCACCACAAAATGAGGTCCTCACAAAACCGAGAAAGATGAATCCCAATGAGAGCCAACGCTGCTAAGAACTCAACAATGAAGTCGCGGTCACTGACTGCATCCAGGCTATTCGTAGAGATCCCAGAAAATTTCAGAAGCTTAGCCACGTAGTGCCGATCGATGGGAAACGTTGTCCCTGCGAGGGCGCCTGACCCTAAGGAGAGTATGTTCACCCGAGGTAGCTGGTCGGCAAGCCGGTGCCGATCTCGCTCTAGCATGGCTACGTAGGCCAGCAGGTGGTGACTGAGCAAGATGGGCTGGGCCGGCTGGAGGTGGGTAAAACCGGGCGCCACCGTATCGAGTTCGCGTCGCGCGGCAGCAGCAAGAGCCTTTTGCAAATTGCATAGCCGACGATCCACCTCAGCAATGTGGCGGCGGATAAACAGTCTCAAGTCCGTAGCAATTTGATCGTTACGACTGCGTGCCGTGTGGAGTTTTCCAGCTACCGGTCCAGTAAGTTCGTATAGGCGGCGTTCCACCGCCATGTGGATATCTTCGTCGGTAGGCTGGGCAACGAAGGTTCCCGCACGAAATTCCTGGCGCACGATCTGTAAACCGTGGATGATCTGCCGGGCGTCCTTCTGGGAGATAATTTTTTGCTTGGCGAGCATTCGACAATGAGCGATGCTGGCAGCAATGTCTTCTTCGAACAGGCGGCGGTCGAAAGGCAGCGACGAACAGAAGCGCTCCACTAAGGAGTCGGTTGGCCTTTGAAACCGGCCCGACCACGCCTTGAGCGGGGGGGCGTGTCGACCTTTCATGGGCGGTGTGGGGTGAGACTCAAGAAAAGCCAACTCATAGGCCAATGCCTTGTGCTCTAATACTGCCACTTCCCCTTCGCGTAACGAAAAATCTCGGTTACCTCCGTGGTCTCGATAGCCCGGGGCGGGGTTCGTTCGGCTTCCTCGCGAGTAGACCCGCGCTTCTCGTAGCGAACCTCCAAGTACGTGATTTTGCCTAGCGGGGTCGAGTCTTGGGTTTCTTTGTAAATGCACTCATGCTGAGTGCTGTAGCCGACATAGGTTCCCCAAACTTCGCCGCGCTCCTCGCGCCAGTTAATGAGAGAACGGTTGCGGCGTTCACGGTCGGCCAGTTTCTGCATCCACTCTTCGCAAAACTGGGGAAACGAATCTTTCGCCGGCTGCGCATGAACCGTGGGTGCGAGAAGGACGCAGAAGACAAAAAGCCAGCCAACGGTTGTTTTCCTCATCGTGTGAAACCTCCGTCTTTGACCTGAAGTCGACTGCTAGCATGAGGCATAAACTACGAAGGTACCGTCACAACGTTCGCCAAGCAAGCTCCTGTTCCTGCAGTCGCTGAATTTCGTCACGAAGCCGAGCGGCGCGTTCGAAGTCAAGTTGTCGCGCCGCCGCCTTCATTTCTTTGCGAAGTTGGTCGATGTGCCCGGCGAGTTCGTCGGCAGTCCGCCACTCGCCCGCTGGCTCGGCAATCCGATCCAGGTCGACGTAGTCAGCTTGCACTGCCTCGACCCACGGTTCCGCAATCGCTTTTTGAACTGTTTTGGGGACAATGCCATGCTTTCGGTTGTATTCAGCTTGTACGGCGCGACGCCGGTTGGTTTCATCGATGGCACGCCGCATGGACTCGGTGATTTGGTCCGCATAAAGAAGAACAGTTCCATTTGCGTTGCGGGCGGCACGGCCGATGGTTTGAATAAGGGAACGTTCGGAGCGAAGGTATCCTTCTTTGTCTGCGTCGAGGATGGCGACTAGGGAAACTTCAGGGATGTCGAGTCCCTCTCGAAGTAAGTTGATGCCGATCAGCACATCGAACTGCCCGCGGCGCAAATCTCGGATAATTTCCACGCGTTCGATGGTGTCGATATCGGAGTGCAGGTAACGCACTCGGATGCCGAGCTCTTGGTAGTAGTCCGTGAGATCTTCAGCCATTTTTTTTGTCAAGGTCGTGACCAGCACCCGTTCGTTGCGCTCCACTCTTTTGCGAATTTCCTCGAGTAAGTCATCGACCTGCGTTCCTGCTGGGCGCACCTGTACTTCGGGGTCCATCAGGCCCGTCGGCCGGATCAATTGCTCCACCACCACGCCCCCGGCCTTGCCCACTTCGTAGTCTCCCGGCGTGGCGGAAACATAAATGACCCACGCCAGGTGCTCTTCGAACTCTTCAAAGTTGAGGGGACGATTGTCGAGGGCCGACGGCAAGCGAAAACCATATTCGACCAGCGTCTCTTTGCGGGCGCGGTCGCCACGATACATGCCTCCGATTTGGGGCACGGTCACGTGACTTTCGTCGATAAAGAGCAACCAATCGTCAGGGAAGTAATCCAAAAGAGTCGGAGGGGGCTGACCCGGAGCGCGTCCCGTGAGATGCCGGGAGTAATTCTCGATGCCCGGGCAAAAACCCATTTCCCGGAGGAGCTCAAGGTCGTACCGTGTGCGTTGCTCTAGGCGCTGCGCTTCTAGAAACTTCTCTTGGCGGCGGAGTTCCTCCAAGCGTTCTTGAAGTTCTCGTTCGATGCTTTCGACGGCAGCCTCCAACCGCTCGCGGTGAGTAACGTAGTGGCTGGCGGGGTATATGGCGATTTTGTCGAGGCGCCTGAACACCGTGCCGCGCAAGGGGTCGATCTCGCTGATCTGCTCCACAGTGTCTCCGAACAGTTCCACACGAATCGCGTGCGTGTCCTCGGCAACGGGGAAAATTTCGATCACATCACCACGCACCCGGAAACTTCCCCGGTAGAAGTCAAACTCCGAGCGCTGGTACTGGATTTCCACTAACTTGCGAATCACCTGGTCGCGATCGGCGTATCCACCACGCTCTAAGAACAACAGCATCTCGAAGTAAGCTTCCGGAGATCCCAAGCCATAGATGCAAGATACGCTGGCGACGATGAGCACGTCGTTGCGTTCAAGAAGCGCCTTTGTGGCCGAATGCCGCATTTTATCGATTTCGTCATTGATCGAGGCGTCTTTCTCGATGTACGTGTCAGTGCTCGGCACATACGCCTCAGGTTGATAATAGTCGTAGTAGCTCACGAAATAGCGCACGGCGTTATCGGGAAACAATGCTTTGAACTCGTTGTAGAGTTGCGCTGCCAGCGTCTTGTTGGGTGCCAAAACTAGGGTTGGTTTTTGCACCTGCTGGATCACGTGGGCCATAGTAAAGGTTTTCCCTGAGCCGGTAACGCCAAGCAGCACTTGATGCCTGCGCCCGGCACGCATGCCGCGCACAAGTTCTTCAATCGCCCTGGGCTGATCGCCACATGGCTCGAACGGTGCAACTAGGTGGAAACGCCCCTCACGCTGCATCCCTGAAAACAGCCTTTAGCGTTTGACTAAAGATTTGCACAGCAGTCGCGGCGGCCTCCTGTCGTTGAACACAGGAGTCCGTCTTCGACATTTTCCTTGCTTCGCAAGAGGCCGGCAACGCTGTCCCCTTTTTAAGAGACGCGTCCTTCGAGGTGCTGGAAATCACGAGAGAGGAACTTTGGCGCTCACCTTGCAGGGCCGGGGCTGGTTGAAGGAGGCGACGAATGAGAGTTTGGAACAGGGTAAGTTTGCTGCCAACCGTAGTAGCTTTATTCATTGTGCTGTCTGCCGGGCAGGCTCAAGCAAAGGGATTTGAGGATTTGGTGAGTCCAGTCTCGAACCCAACCTTGTTTGAGGATCCGCGGGTAAGTACTGAGCTGCGGCCGATTTTTGCGTACCACGAGATCAGTGATCAGTTCGTAAGCCAAGGCGGGAACGCAAAAATCGGCGCCGTGCAATTGCGCGTCGCGCTTACCGATCGGCTGGCCTTCATCGCGACAAAAGATGGGTATGTGTGGCTAGAGCCCGATGCGGTTCTCGCTCGAAAGAACGGCTGGGCGAACTTGGCTTTTGGCCTGAAGTACAATTTCCTCCATGCGGAAGACTGGGGTCTGCTGGCGAGCGGAGGGTTGCGGTATGAGGTAGCGTCTGGCGATAAAGACGTGTTCCAGGGCCGAGGTGACGGCTTATTGAATCCCTTTTTGAGTGCTGCGTGGATGCATAACGGTCTCCATGTGCTTGGCTATACCGGGGCGCGGGTGCCGATTTCTGGTAACGACACAACTTTGTGGGACACCTCAGTGCACGCTGACTATCAACTCGGCAGGTTCTACCCGCTGATCGAGGTGAATTGGGTTCACGCATTGGATGGTGGCCGCCGACTACCGATCGACCAAGAAGGTTTTGACTTCTTCAATTTGGGTGCGCAAAAGGCTGGGGGTCGTGGTGTGGTCACGCAAGCGTACGGTTTCCGGTGCCGTCTCGTTGACGGTGCCGCGGTGTGGGATCGGGTTGCAGGAATTGACTGGGGTGCGGTGTACGAGACCCCGTTGACCGACCGTGAGGATCTCTTCGCCTGGCGCGTAACTACGGACGTCGTTTTCTGGATTCGTTGAGCGAAAGGACGACGACGGCGGAATCACGAGGAGTGACTGATAGCGACCCAGGGTTGCGGAGCCACAGCGCCGCAGGGTGGGTGTTTGAAGTGTTCTCTTCATGTTGGCGGGACGATGCGATCGGCGTCAACATATGGGCGCAAGACCTCGGGAACAATCACGCTGCCATCAGCCTGCTGGTAGGTCTCTAGCAAAGCAATCATGATCCGCGGTAGAGCTAGACCGCTTCCGTTCAAGGTATGGACGAACTCGGGTTTGCGCCCGGAGGCCCGCCGGAAGCGGATGTTCGAGCGGCGTGCCTGGTAGTCCGTACAGTTGCTGCACGAACTCACTTCGAGCCACTCTCCGCATCCTGGTGCCCAAACCTCGATGTCGTATTTCTTGGCTGCTACCGCGCCCAAGTCTCCGGTACAAATGAGCACGACGCGGTACGCCAACCCCAGTCGTCGTGCAATATCTTCGGCATCCGCGACGATTTGTTCCAATGCTGCGGATGAATCCTCTGGAGCTGTCAGCTTATACATTTCAACTTTGTCGAATTGGTGGCCGCGTTTAATTCCACGAACGTCCCGCCCGGCAGACATCTTCTCCCTGCGGAAGCAAGCGGTATAGGCGACGTAAGAGAGTGGTAGCTGCGAGGCCTCTAGAATCTCGTCTCGATGCAAATTGGTGAGTGGGATTTCCGCCGTGCCAATCAGCCAAAGGTCATCTTCCGCGTCATGGTAAATGTTGTCGGCGAACCGGGGCAACTGGCCGGCCCCGACAAGGCACTCCCGCTTGACCAGATAAGGCGGGTAAATTTCCGTATAGCCATGCTCCTTCGTGTGGACATCCAGCATCCAGGTGATGAGGGCACGCTGCAGGCGAGCGCCCCATCCCTGCAAGATGTAGAAGCGGGATCCCGCGATCTTGACGCCGCGTTCGAAGTCGATAATGCCGAGCGCAGGGCCGAGTTCCCAGTGTGGCCGAGGCTGGAAAGAGTAGTGGGGCGGTTCTCCCACGGTGCGAATGATTTGATTGTCACGCTCGTCGCGACCGAGCGGCACTGAGGGATCGGGTAGGTTAGGAAGGAGCAAGAGCTTCGACTCAAGCTGCTTCTCGACCTGCGCGAGCTCGGCCTCCAGGCTTACCAGTGTGCTTCCTAGGTTTCGCACCTCTTCTTTCCGGATCTCTTGATCCTCCGGCCCAAGTTTCGGAATCATTCGCGAGATCTCGCTCCGACGTGCCCGTAAAGCCTCGACTTTTTGCAGCAGCGCACGGCGTCGGGCGTCTTCCGCGAGCACTGCATCGACCTCCTCTGGTAGGCACCCGACCTTGCTCAGCTCTTGCTTTACCCACTCTGTGCGCTCGCGGATTAGACGCAGATCGAGCATACGCCGCGCGCTAGCATGGCTGTGGCGGCTGCTCAAGGAATGCCGACTCCAGGGGTTCAAGTCAGTGCCTAGCCTCAAAGGCACCCATGATGAGTTCGCAATGCGTACTTTCCCCAACGCCGACTACGACGACGACATCAAAGCGGGTTTCCCGAGGGTGGAGGCCTGCTCGGGCGAGGTACGCCTCTGCGGCGCGTACCAGGCGTCGTTGTTTGCTGGTGTGAACGGACTCCAAAGTGCTTGCCAGGGCGGCGGTCGTGCGAGTTTTGACCTCCACGAACACAAGGGTTTCGCCTTGCCAAGCCACCAGATCGATTTCGCCACCTCGGTAGAGCACATTCTGGTCGATCACCCGGTAACCGAGGGACTCCAGGAAGCGTTGGGCAATTCTCTCCCCGAGGCGGCCCGTTGCCAGCGGGTTAGATCGATGACGCATAGCTTTCAGTACCTTGAATTCGGCCTCCTGACTAGAGCGCATCGTCTCTGAAGGGAGCGGCCGCCCAGTGGGCGACGCCGGCTTTGTCCGAAGGACGTCGAATTGAAGCCCTGCTTGGGGTGTGTTAACGGCGCCCAATGACGCTCGACCGCGATTTGGTCCGAAACATTGCGCATTTGGCTCGCTTGGAGTTAAGCGGTGACGAGGAAGCTGAGTACATGGCACAGCTTGAGAACATTCTCGGATATTTTCGCACTCTGGACGACGCGGACACTACGGGTGTGGAACCTGCCACCGAGATGGTGGACGCCGGCGACGCGCTACGGGAGGACGTTGTGAACAATCCGCCAGCCGGCGAGGAGCTTTTGGCCAACGCCCCCAGGCGTCACGACCGCTGGTTCCGGGTGCCCAAGATCATCGAATAGCGGCCGACAGTAGAATCGGGCGCAAAACAAAAGTACAAAGCGTGTATGTCGGAAATAGTCTGGCGTCCGCTGGCCGACGTGTCGAAAGAGCTGGATGCGGGCAGGATCAGCGCCGTTGAGTTGACCACTGAAATCTTGCGGCACATCGATGCCACGGAGTCGCGGGTTCGTTCGTTTCTCACCCTTACCCCGGAGGCTGCTTTAAAGGACGCACGAGAGGCTGACCGGCGCAGGGCAGGCGGAGAACGCAGTCCCCTGCTTGGAATCCCGATCGCAGTCAAGGATGTGATCCTGACCAAGGGCGTCCGTACCACTGCAGCCTCGAAGATTCTTGAAAACTTTCTAGCCCCATACGACGCGACCGTAATTCGCCGCTTGAGAGAGGCGGGAGCGGTGTTTCTCGGAAAACTTAATTGCGACGAGTTCGCTATGGGTTCTTCGACCGAGAATTCGGCATTTGGGCCAACCTATAATCCGTGGAATCTAAAACGAGTGCCGGGTGGATCTTCAGGTGGGTCCGCGGCGGCTGTTGCCGCGGGGCAATGCTATGCTGCACTGGGGACGGATACAGGGGGGTCGATTCGGCAACCTGCCGCATGTTGCGGTATCGTGGGGGTGAAGCCCTCTTATGGACGGGTGAGTCGTTACGGCTTGATTGCGTATGCATCTTCTTTTGATCAAATCGGCCCGATGGCCAGAACGGTGGCAGACTGCGCTTTACTTCTGGAGGTCATCGCAGGGCGCGACCCGTGCGATGCCACGTCAGCACCTCACCCGGTGCCCCGTTATTCCGCGGAGCTGGAACGACCCTTGCGTGGACTCCGGGTCGGATTGCCACGGGAGTGCTTGGGCGAAGGTGTGCAGGCGGAAGTGCGCGAGGCAGTCTGCTCTGCACTGCGTTGGTTCGAGGGCGAGGGCGTCTCCGTGGTGGAAACTGCGTTGCCTCATTTGCGGTATGCGATTCCCACGTACTACCTTGTTGCCACGGCTGAGGCCAGCTCCAATTTGGCGCGTTACGACGGTGTGCGGTTTGGGTTGCGGTTGGGAGAGGAGGAAGGACTCATGACGATGTACGGCCGCACACGCGCCTGCGGTTTCGGGCCAGAAGTTAAGCGGAGAATTATGCTCGGTACGTACGCACTTTCGGCAGGGTATTACGATGCGTATTATCTTCGGGCTTTAAAGGTACGGACGCTGGTACGGCGCGACTTTGAGGCGGCATTTGACCGTGCTGACTTGGTCGTCATGCCCACGGCACCGACTACCGCGTTCCCTTTGGGAGCAAAGACAGGTGACCCGCTCGAAATGTATCTTTCTGATATTTTTACCATCGCAGCAAACCTTGCAGGCTTGCCAGCCTTGTCTCTTCCTTGTGGTTTCGACCAAGAAGGTTTGCCCATTGGTTTGCAGTTAGTGGGTCGGCCATTTGCGGAAGGGCAGCTCTTAGCAGTGGCCCATGCTTACGAGCAGTCACACCCTTGGAAAGACCAGCATCCGTCTTTGTGAACAACATGGATTACGAGGCAGTCATCGGTCTTGAAGTGCACGCCGAATTGTTGACCGCGTCAAAGATGTTTTGTGGCTGCTCGGCGGAGTTCGGGGCTCCACCAAATCAAAACACGTGCCCGGTGTGCTTGGGTCTACCGGGTGCTTTGCCCGTGCTGAACCGACGTGCCGTGGAGTTCGCGGTTCGGTTAGGATTGGCCACACAGTGCGAGGTGCGGTTGTTTAGTCGCTGGGCTCGAAAGAATTACTTTTACCCTGATTTGCCGAAAGGATATCAAATTAGCCAGTACGAACTGCCCATTTGCGTGGGTGGTTGGGTTACGCTGAGCGGGGAAGAGGGGGAGAAACGCATTCGCCTGGCGCGCATTCACATGGAGGAGGACACCGGGAAGAACATTCATGACCCTCTGAATGACGTTAGCTTGGTGGACTTCAATCGCTCTGGAGTGCCCTTGCTGGAGATCGTATCCGAGCCCGACATGCGAACGCCACAAGAGGCCGGTGCCTACCTTCGAAAGTTGCGGCAAATTCTACAGTATCTCGAAGTTTGCGACGGCAACATGGAGGAAGGTAGTTTTCGTTGTGACGCGAACGTGTCGGTGCGACCGCTGGGAAGCGAGAAGTTCGGGACAAAGGTCGAGATTAAAAACATGAATTCCTTTCGACACGTGGAGCGCGCCATCGAGTTCGAGGTCGGGCGACAGTTGCGCGCCTTGGAAGAGGGCGAGCCAATTGTACAAGAGACTCGCCTTTGGGACCCTGAGCGGGAAGTGACGCGCTCGATGAGAACGAAGGAGTACGCACACGATTACCGGTATTTCCCAGAGCCCGATTTGCCCCCGGTCCGGTTGGATCGTGAGTGGGTGGAAGCGATACGACAGTCACTACCAGAGCTTCCTGATGCCCGTTGCTTGCGCTTTGTCCGCGAATACAACTTGCCAACCTACGACGCTGAGGTGCTGACCTCCCGGAGAGACCTGGCGGATTATTTCGAAGCGGTTGTGGCATGCGGCGTTACGCCGAAAGTGGCGAGCAACTGGGTGATGGGTGACATCCTCCGTGCAGTCCGGGAGCGTGGTTTAGATCGGGATCTCCGCATCCAACAGTGGCCGGTTGAGGCGGAATCCCTCGCGCAACTGATTCAGTTGATCGAACGTGGCACGATCAGCGGGAAGATCGCGAAGACCGTCTTCGAGCGCATGATCGCAACGAATCAGCCTCCCGAGGAAATCGTTCAGCGTGAAGGCCTAGTGCAAATTACTGATGAAAACGCGCTTCTGAGCGAAATTCATCAAGTACTGGCGGACAACCCGGACAAAGTGGCTGAGTTTCGCAGTGGCAAAGAGAAGCTCTTCGGCTTCTTCGTTGGCCAGGTGATGAAGCGCACGGGAGGGAAGGCCAACCCCCAGAAGCTTAACGAGTTGCTTCGCGCTGCGTTGCAGTCGGGTTAGGCAACGAAGGCGAGAGGGGTGTCGAGCGGTAAAAATGTCCGATAATATTCCTTATGTGTTCTTTGCGCCACGGCCCAAATTCTCCAACTGATTTTTCAGCCGAAAAACTGCCACCCTAAGCTGTAGGGCTTTCTTACGCTGCGGGACTTTCCGTGGCCCCAACGTCCGAAGGATGTAAGAATTTCAGCCAATTGGCCTCGGGTGCTGAGGCGTGATCCCGGCCAAGTTTTTCCGCGAGTTGGCGGGCTTTGGTTGGGTTACCGGCTCGGGTAAAAAGGCGCGCGGCTTCGTACAAGCTGGCCGCGGTGTAAGGTCCAGTAAGTTCGGCAGCTCGTTCGGCGTAAGCAGCTGCTTCTCCATACTGGCCAGATGCCTCGAGGGTAAGTGCCCGAGCCAGCAGGAGCTGTTGTTGTAAATAAGGAGATAACCCGGAGCTCCGTTCCGCGGCCAGGAGTTTGGCCTCTGCCTGGTTGAACCTTTTGGCACGTAGCTCTGCTTGAGCCGCGAGTACCAGCCCTATGCGCCCTGGGCGAGTATTCGGCCAGTCCGTTGCTACCTTACTAAGGGTCTCCGCGGCCTGATTCCAGTTGTTCGAGCGCAATTCCGCCAGCCCTTCCGCGAGCACCTGATTGGCACGACGGACATTCGCCGCACGATACGCGCTGCCAAGTCCGACAAGAATCAGCACAGCAGCCACCGCCGCCATGGATCGCAAGATGGTGGCGCGATGCGTTTGGGACCAAAGGAGCACCCGCTGGCCGAAGTGAAGAAACTCATCTGGCTTTTTCAAGTCTTTCCGTCGAATTCGTACCTTGGTCATAACATAGGCGCCAGGCTGATTGTCTCCGTTAACGGGTGCAACAGAGAGTGTTCACATCTTGTACTTGAAATCTTCAGGGCTGAGTTTCTCCAGGATATCCGCCCACTGATCCCGTGAAACGTTCGAGATGTCCGTAGTTGGCGTTTGCTCCTGGCTTTCCTGTAAAACGCTGGAGCGCTCCAGAACGTGTTTTTGCACGTAAATCGGGCTTTTTGTCCTGAGAGCTAACGAGATCGCGTCGCTCGGTCTGGCGTCAATTTGGAGGGTCTCATCTCCCACTCGTAAATGAATCGTGGCGAAATACGTATTCTCTCTCAGGTCACTAATCTCAACAGCCTCAACCTCCACGCCAAGCTCACTCAGAACGTTCTTGAGCAAGTCATGCGTCATGGGACGCGCCATCTTGATGCCTTCAAGCTCGGTGGCCATGGCGGTAGCTTCCAATAAGCCAATCCAGATGGGTAGGTTGAGCTTGTTTTCCCGGTCTTTGAGAATCACAATTGGACTTTTGGTCACCGGGTCGAGGGTTAGCCCGCCGACAACCATCTCAATCGCATTTTCTAGCGCCATGGTTTCTGCTCGCTTTCTCCATTCTGTTCAAAAACCCTGAGCCAGGTCAATGGCCCATGCTAGTGCACGATGCGGTCGATCACCCGGTATAGCTGATTGAGATTGCGACATTCTTCAACCACGTCGCAATATACCAGGTAGCGATCCATCTCACTATCGCCAAAGCCCCAGGTTAGGCGATTTTCGGGATTCAACCAAATCAGTTGCTTGGCGCGCTGGCGGATGTCTTTGAGTGTCCACTCGTGTGGCAAGTTGTAATTGTTACGCGCGTCGCCAAGGATTATTACGGTTGTTTTTTTATTTACCGCGGGCAGGAAATCTCGGTGAAAGATGCGGAAGGCGCGGCCAAAGTCGGAATGCGCAAAGACATTCACGACCTGTCCGCTTAACGCTTGCTCAATGGCGGCGTGAATATCCTGTTCCTCGAACAAGCGCGTCACCTCGCTAAGGTCGCTGACAAAGACAAAGCTGCGCACTCGCGAGTATAGGTCTTGCAGAGTGTAAACGAACTGAAGCATGAACCGGGAGACATTCCGCACTGAATCAGACACGTCGCACAATACCAGGATTTGTGGCTTGTCTTTGACGCGCCGGTCGAACTCGATACGAAAAGGTACCCCGCCGTACTGGAGATTTTTTCTAAGCGTATCTTTGATATCGAAGCGGCCACGCTTGCCCCGCTTTTTCCTCACGGCAACGATGTTCTTTAGCCGTTCCGCCAGCTTAGTGACTGCTTCTTTCATCTGGCGGATTTCCTCTTCGGTTAGATAATAAAAGCTCTTTTCCCCAAGACGATCGATGCGCTCGCTCTCGCGCAACGTGGGCTCTTTTTTCTCCAACTCTTGCCGGACAAGCCGCTTGATCGCCCGGGTTAGATCCTGCAGCCTTAGGTCGATAAATTTCTGTACTTTCTCCCAGTCGTTGGATGGGATGAGGCCGCGCAGACGTTTTTTCAGTTCCTCGAGTTCGGCGGCGAGGGCTGATAAGCCTAAGTGTTGCGCAAGCATGTGCGCGTATCGTCCCTCTTGAAAAGGCCGCTCGACAGCATCCAATCCAACATGCCTTGCCGCTTGGCGAAGGAGTTGCTCCAGCCGGCCAAGATCGGCCGTTAAAAGCTGGCGGGCAAGCTCAGAAAGTTGAACCCCTAACTCTTGCACGGATTGGCTCAGCGCATCAATCAAGTTCTGCAGGTCCGCATCTTCGAAGCCGAGTGCAGATTCTGTTGCTTTCAAATGCTCCACAAGGTCCCCGCCAAGCCCCCTAAAGTAAAGGTTGAACAGGCTGTCGAAGGTGGGTTCATCGATGTGGCGCTTCACCAGCGTGGCGCGCAAAGCCTCGCGAAAGTCAGCGGGGTTACTGAAACCGACTGCTGCAACAGCCTGAAGACTGTCTAAATCTTCAGCCAGGGACACGCGCACGCCATTTTGGCGCAACAACTCAACGAAACGAAGGATCTTTTGTTCCATGACGATGTTGCACTCGAAAGCAGCACGGAGTCAGAACCTGCACGACCAGATTAGACCCCAGCAGACGCCGAAGTCCAGCAGCGGAGGCCAAGCCCGTTCAATGCAATAAGTCTTTGTCTGCATCGGTTTCCCTACCCTGTCGCTCGGTTTTCCGCCGACTTAAAAAGTCCTTCAGTTCCTCCTGCGCCTTGCGAATGTCACCTTCGTACTTCAGGACGGCGTTCAGGGTATCCTCGACAAGTTGTTGCTCGAGGGCCTCTGCGTTCAACAGCACCAGCGCTCTTGCCCAGTCTAACGTCTCACTAATGCTGGGCACTTTTTTGAGATCGAGTTGCCGCACCCGTTGAATAAAGTGAACCAGCTCTTCAGCCAGTTGCGGATGAATCTCCGGAACCTTGAGCTGAACGATTTCTAGTTCTTGCGCGGCCGATGGAAAATCGATGTAGAGGTGCAGACATCGCCGTTTCAGTGCATCGGACATCTCCCGGGCATTGTTGCTGGTGAGCACGACGAGGGGAATGTGTTTCGCCTTTAGAGTCCCCAGCTCGGGGACACTGACCTGAAAGTCGCTGAGGACTTCGAGTAAAAAAGCCTCGAACTCCGGGTCGGCTTTGTCAATCTCGTCCACGAGCAAAACTGTAGGACGGTCTGCCGTTATGGCGCGCAGCAAGGGCCGTGGCAAAATAAACCGGTCGGAGAAAAACACATTGTCCTCGCGTGCAATCCGTTCGACCGCTTCACGGAGCGAACGAGCGCCCCCCACCACTTCGTTGATTTTGTCCTTCAGAATTTGAGTGTACAAAAGTTGCTTCGCGTATTCCCATTCATATAAGGCCTTGGCTTCGTCGAGACCTTCGTAACATTGCAGCCGAATCAGCTCGCACTGCACAGTTGCGGCAAGGACTTTGGCGAGTTCAGTCTTCCCTACCCCTGCCGGGCCCTCGACTAGAATTGGCTTTTGCAGAGAGGAAGCCAAATAAACAACGGTCGCAATGCGCCGGTTGCAAATGTACTTGTGCGCAGCAAAACGAGCGATGACTTCATCGATCGAGCTAAAGGGTTGGCTCGCGTAGGATACCATAGGTGGTTGGTAACACACTGCTCCAAGGCACTCAACGAAACCCCGACTGGATTGGCAGCCTTCGCTGGATGGAATTTGGCATCAGTCCAGGCGTGCGACTATAGAAATAAAGGTGTGCACTTTAGCAGCTTTTGTGGGGTGTCATCCGGAGGTTCCTGTTGTTGTTGCGGCAAACCGAGATGAATTTTTCGCTAGGCCAACGGCGGGACCCATTTTGCTCGAGTCGCCGCGAGCCCTCTGGGCAGGAGTAGATTTGCGCGCCGGAGGGACTTGGCTAGGAGCCAACGAATACGGGCTGATCGCCGCCGTTCTCAATCGTCGCAGCCAGAGCCCTCCGGATCCAAGTCGCCGCTCGCGCGGCACGCTCGTTGCCGACGTTCTTCAGTGTCGGACGACCGCAGAAGCAGTTGCCCGGATCGAGGGATTTGCTCCGACCACATTTAATTTGTTCACCTTGTTGGTCGCTGATCCTGAGGCGGCTGTTTTGCTGGCGAACGAGCCCGACCATTGGCGCAGCCGGGAGCTCGGTCGAGGATTGCATGTGGTGACGAATCGCGAGTCGGAATCGCTCGAGTGTCCAAGACACGAGCGCACGGTGCAACTTCTCTCCCCCGTCGTGCCACTATTAAACGGAAGAGATTTCGACCGAGCGGTGACAAAGATATGGCAAGCTCTTGGCGATCACGGCCACGGCTCAGCAGCGAGTAAAGATCCGCTATCAGTTCCCTGCGTACATACGGCTGACTACGGGACGCGATCCTCTTCGGTCTTGATCCTCGAGCGATCTGCTAGACGAATCCGTTTCCTCCATGCTGAGGATGCCCCTTGCAGGAGGCCGTTGCAGGAGCTTCCTCCTCTTCTCCTGAGGTTGGACCGCTAGACTTCCGCCTCGTTCGTGATAGGGTTCTCTCACGTCATGGTCCCTTCTCGCACAGCCACACAGTGGTGGATAGTTCTAGTCGTCCTGTGCTTGCTGTTGGCGGGATGTGGGAGGCTGGGACGCGCCATCCCTCGCCGGGATGCGGCCGCCACTGCAGCTCAAGACCCACAGTTGGCGGTTGCGGCACGTGTCACGGAGCTGGAACAGCAACTACGAGAGCGCGAGCAGGAACTGGCAGAGGCGCGAGCAGAGCTTACAAAGCTGAAGCACGTTGAAGCCGGGGAAGAACGTCTAACGAAGGGTCAGGGTGTTCCCCCAACGAAGGAGCAGCAGAAGAGCGAAAACACCGGTGCAGAAGCCGACCCAACGGCACTGGGCGCGCAGCTCGCCCGTGAACGCCTCGAACGGCAGGCACTGTTGCAGGAACTCGATCGCCTGCGGCAAGAGGTAAGCTCGCCGTTCGGTGACAGCAGCGTCCCGGAAGCGGAATATCTAGCCCTGAAGCAAGAGCTGCTGGAGCTGCGAAAAGTCGTTCAAGAGCAGGAGCAACAACAACGTGACTTGATGCTTAAGTTGGCTGCGCTTTCCCCACCGCCGGCAGCCGGAAATAGCGCGGGCGCTGCTGGAATTACGCCGGAACCTTCCCCGTTAGTGGCAGAAACCCAGCAGGAACTTACGCTGAGTAGGCAACGAATTGCGCAGCTGGAGGCTGCCCTAGAAGCAGCTAAGAAGGAGGGTGACCGCGCAGTGGCTTTGGTCCACGAAAATAACTCCTTGCGTTCTCAGCTTGCGGAAGAGCGGAGACGTGCGGACGCACTCGAGGCTAAACTCAAGGTAGCCGCCCGGGTGACTGACCTGATCTTCCGTATGAGGACACAAGGGCACGGCGGGACGCAAAAGAAATCGGCCCCAGAGTGGCGCTAATCTGGTTGACCATCGTCAAGCCAAAGCGCAGCCAATCGGGGTGGCCTCCAGGGGTGTAAGCGCAATCCGCGCAGGCGCTTGCTCACCATGACCATGGTCCGTGGATGGTACAACACAACCCACGGAGCATCCTCGAGAATTTGCCTCTCCGCCTGATGGTAAAGTTCGCGTCGGCGCACCGGGTCGGCAGTGGAAGCAGCCTCGTCCAGAAGCCTGTCGACGAACGGATTCGAATAGGCTGTGTGGTTGTTAATCCCAATTTGTCGGGAGTGAAAAAGCACGTCGAGGAAGTTGCTGGGGTCAGGAAAATCAGCCTCCCAACCCAACAAGAACAGGTCAATTTGGGGATTGTGACGGACAGCATCCAAAAACGGACCCCACGCCAGCGGTTTGAGCCTGACTTGAATGCCCACCTTTGCCCAGTCTTGTTGGAGGGATTGGGCGACTCGTATGGCCGTATCGTCGTTCCGAAGCCATAGGGTAGCGCTGAAGCCGTGACCGAGGCCAGCAGCACGGAGAAGGTCGATCGCGCGCTTGGGATCGAACGGGTAGGGCTCAGGCCGATGTGGGTAGTCCGGCATCGTTGGCGGCACGATGCCCCGAGCTGATGAGGCCCGGTTGCGTAGAACGGCTAAAAGTTTGTGCCGATCAACCGCATAGTTCATCGCTTGGCGCACCCGTACATCACTGAATGGCCAACGCGCGCAATTCAAACCCACGTACTGTGTCCGCAACGTCTCAGCAACGCGAAGTAGCGAAGAAAGTTCTCTGTCCCGCGCAATGACTGGGATTTCCGCTGGGGGAACCGCCGCGATGTCGAGGAGCCCTGCCCGGTAACGCATCCACGCGAGGTCCTCCGAGACCCCGACGAAGCGGACCAGGCCCGGCAGTTGGCGCTGAATCGGCCCGTGGTAATGGGGATTTGGAAGGAAAACTAATCTTTGACCTTCGACACGCTCGGCCAAGGTGAAGGGACCGCTGCCCACTGGTTGAAGAGCGAAGTCCTCACCGATGCTTGAGATGACTTCCGGTGGTACGGCCGAGGCAAACGGAAGAGCAAGTTTGTGCAAAAACAAGAAGTCGGGCCGTTCAATTTCGATGACCAGGGTTAGCTCATCGATGATTTGAAGCCCAGCAACTGCGCATCCTGCTACGTTACACGCTTCAGCCCCGCGGATCGATAGGAAAAAGTCTCGTCCGGGAGATCCCGTCTCTGGCGCTAGCACACGCGTGATTGCAAAGCGCACGTCCTCAGCGGTGACGCGCCGACCGTGGGCGAACATGGCGTCTCCGCGCAGCCGGAAAACATAGCGAGCCCCTTGGGATTCTTCGCGCCACCCTTCAGCCAATTCTCCGACAAGCGCTCCTTCTTCGCTGTAGTCTAGAAGAGTTTCGAAGATCAAATCCTCAAACTGCCAAGAGGCTGTGTCATAACCGCGAGCTGGATCGAGGGTTGGTACATCATCCTTGTCTGCTATTCGCACGTAGCCTTGGTAAGGATCAGTGCGGTCACTGGCCTGGCAAGCGGCCAGACCAAGGAATAGAAGTATCCAATGCATTGCTGACCAGCCTTATCTTTTTTGCGGAGTGAGTCCGAGTGCAAGGAACTGGAAACCCGCAACAGCGTAGGTGAGCAAACCCCCCGGGAATAACATCAGCCAGGGAGCCACGCGATAATACGCTTGGCTTTCGCTGAGCATTCGGCCCCAACTCGGGGTAGGCGGAGGGATGCCCAATCCGATGAAGCTGAGACCGGCATCCACCAGCAACGCATGGCTGGCGGTGATTGCTCCGAGGGGTAACAAAGTGGACCACAGCAATGGCAGAATGTGTCGCAGCAGGATCCGCGCACGGCTTGCACCAAGGGCCCGGGCAGCGAGAACGTGATGGGACTGCGCGATAGATAGGACTTCGGCGCGAACGGCTCGAGCCGTTGTCGTCCACCCCACGGCGACGATGACGAGCAGTAGAACCGTGCTGCTAGGCTCAAAGAGTGCTGCCACCCCGATCGCCAGAAGGAGCATCGGGAAGGACAACACAATGTCCGTAAAACGCATGACCACTTGATCGAGGAAACCACCCCGAGAACCGGCGAGCAAGCCAACCAATGCTCCGGTGACGACGCTACCTAAACTAGCGCACACGGCGATGAACAAAGAAATTCTAGCGCCGTAAATCAGGCGGCTACACACGTCCCGGCCCAATTCGTCCGTGCCGCAAGGATGCTCGAGGGTCGGAGGCCGAGGTTCACCGAAGGAAGGCACTGCCGGCTGCATTGGGTCAGGCAGCGGCAACATCGGCGCTCCCGCCGCGAGGACGGCTAAGAGGAAAATCATCGTCAAACCAACAATTGCGCTCCTCGCCATGGCTCGTGCTCCCGGCCCTGTCGTCGCCCTACTCTGAACTGCGAACCCGTGGGTCAACCCAAGTGTAAGAGGCATCCACCAAGAAATTGACGACGACGACTATGGCCGCTGCAAAGAAAACGACGCCCATTAAAACTGGGAGATCTTGGTTAAAAACAGCGTCGACCGCCAGCCGGCCTAGTCCCGGCCAATTGAACACAGTTTCGGTCAGTGTCACTCCTCCAAGAAGTCCTGCTAAATCGAGACCAAGAAGAGTGAACAGTGTGAGGAACGCATGGCGTAGCGCGTGCCGTAGGACGATGCGCGACTGCGGAAGGCCCTTCGCCTTCGCCGTTTTAATGAAGTCCTCCGTCATGGTCTCCGATAGGCGGCTCATCACAATACGCGCGTAACTTGCCGCCAGACCTAGCCCGAGTGCGCAGGCCGGCAGGACGACGCCCGAGCAGCTGAAACCGCCGAGTGGGAAAAGTGCAAGGCGGTACGCAAACGCGTAGAGTAAAATGAGACCCAACCAAAATGGAGGCACGGCAAAGCCTAACAACGAAACGGAAAGCACCCAGCCCTTCGCTTTCGGCCACAGGCTAGGAAGCAAACCCATCACCACTCCCAGTGTGGCGCCTAGAGTCCACGCCGTGGCAGCGAGAAAGGCGGTTGCCGGCAACCGCTTCATGAGGGTGGTCATGACAGGCTCACGGGTTATGTAGGACCGCCCGAGGTCGCCGCGAGCAACTCGGCTGAGGTAGAGTGCGTATTGGACGAGGATAGGTTGGTCCAAACCAAGTTCCTGTCGAATTTGTCGAAGGACCTCGGGTGAGGCTTTCGGGCCGGCGATAGCCGCCGCAGGATCCCCAGGTAAAAGCAGGGTTAGAGTGAACGTTAGAAAACTCACCCCTAGAAGCACGGCCAACGCGGATAGCGCCTTCAACGCGAGGTAGCGAAACATGATGCGGTAATCCCTCCTTTTTGCGTTAGGCTCGGGAACCAGTGATACGCCAACCCGGAAAAGGGGCAAGGCTAGGCACCAAAGGTTACAAAACGAAGCTCTAAGGTCGGGGCAAAAAGCTTGTTTCCGGTGCCGGAGTTTGACAGAAACAGAGACGGCAGTCGAAGGCTAGATCTCAGATGTCGTCGTTACGGTGAGGGGTTCGTAATCTTGCTGGCAAGTGGGTCGAAAGGGAGAACGCGCCGTAGAGGGCAAAAGCTAGAACTGTTTACTACCGGCCAAGCGGGACGGGTCTTGGGCGTTCCGGCTGCACGTGTGCGTCGGCTTCTGACACTCTGTAATTTGCGGGTTCGCCGCCAAGGGCGCAGGTATCTTTTGGCCTTTCGCGACATCGCTTTACTGCGTCAAGTGATTCGTTTGAGCTGTCAGAGGCGTAATGGTCGTCAGTTGCGGATGATGATCGAAGCCTGGAAAACGCAGGTGTCGAACCGCGAAATGGTGCCCCCGGTTGCGTTTCGCTCTGATCACTGGGGGATCTTGATCGAGGATGGCAAGCGGTATCGGGATGGCGTTAATGGCCAACTACTTTTGCCCTTCCCCGACCTTGTGGAAAGGAGTGCGCGACCACGCGCACCTGTGACCAGTCTATACGAACTGACGAGGCGTTGCCCAGAGCCTTTCGACGAAGACCAGGACCCAGCTGAGAGGTGGTATTCGTTAGCGGTTGCCCGTGAAGAAGCCGGCGACTGGGAAGGTGCACGACAAGCCTATTTGGCTGCCCTCCGGTTTGATCCCCGCCTATCTGACGCTTGCATCAACCTCGGCCGTTTGGCGCACTACGAAGGAATGGTGGAACGGGCTGCCGACTGGTACCGCCGGGCTTTGGAAATTGCGCCGCAAGATCCGATTGCTCACTACAATCTCGCCATTGCCCTGGAAGACATCGGTGACCTGTCCGAGGCGATGGCGGAATACAAACGGGCACTGGATTGTGATTGGGAGTTCCCTGAGGCTCATTTTAACCTCAGCCGCCTTTTGCGCGCTCTCGGTCAACCGCTGGCTGCTATGCGACACCTGCGGGTGTACCGCCAACTGACAGGTTCGTACCGCTAAGGCGAGGTCAAAGTTGGCCCAACCCTTCTCCCGTGCTTACTCGTAGTGGCACACCGCACAAGCCTCTTCTCGATAACCGATCAAAGGCGGATCGTTCCTTGGATCATTGTCCAGATAGAGGGCAACCCTCTCGCGTACGGTTGCTAGGCGCTGTTCAGCAACGGCACGAAAGCGCCACGGTTTGCCGCCGCTTAGTGCTGAAAAGTCCGCAAGGGCGAGGCGGTAAAATCCTTGGGCTCGGCTGAAGTCTCCCGCTTTAGCAAATAAGTCGCCGAACAGAACCAAAGAACCTTCAATGTTATGCGGAGCTTTGCCCGCGTTGCCGCAGATTTCCGGCTGGGTGAATGGCGAGCATGCAGCGTTCAATGGATCACCCACGTACCCCAAGGCTTCAGCAAAGAGCGGGCTATCAGGCGGAACGACGAAGGGTACCGTTCCGATAAAATTGAAGCTGTTAAACTCAGGATAGAGGGCGATAGCGGCCCTCAGTTGATCGAGCCCCTGCTCCTGCAAGGCTGTGTTTTTCTCCGCCACCCCTCGCATGTAGGTAGCTGCGGCACGAAAGCCAGGGATCCGGCGATCCTGAGGGACGAGTTCAACAGCTCGGTCGAGATGTCGTTGGGCTCGGCGGATTTCTTCTTGTTCAAAGGGAGTAGCATTGTGATAGTCGCCAACGCTTTGTGCAAAACGAAATAGATGCATCATTCCCAGTCGAAAGTGAGCAGTTCCATTTTGGGGCTCGAGTTGCACCAGGCGGCTAAGAACGTCAACGGTTTCTTTTGCGCGGTCTCTTCGTCCCAGGAGTGTGTCGTAAAATGCCTCCTCCCCGATGCGAGCGAGCTCGGCTGGATTTTGAGCCCCGCTGGGATCCTCTCCATCCGTCCCACAACCGGGGAGTGCCACCACCCAGACCACAAGCAGTAAATGAAGCAGGCTACTCATAGGGCAAGCGTAATAATGGGCCATGTGACACGAATCAATAAGCTCAACGCGTGCAACGCAAGCAGAGCCTTGATTGGGACAGAGTTTGGATGTCTCGGAAGGCCGCTTTGGGTGTCGGGTAGTAGGTGCTGCGCCCAACTAGCCACGTAAAGTTCGCAGCAGCTCTGGAGCGTCTTTGTGCCCTAAGGCACGCGTGATGCGCTGAGCGATAAGCCACCGGTGATCCTTTCGGACAAACTCCCATCGATTGAAACTCAGGCGCCACAAAGTCACGGTGTCGTCTTCTTCCAGCCCGTAAAGACGCGAGTAACCACAAGCAGTGGCACGGTCTCCCTCAACGGTGACCACTACAGGACCAATCGTATGCGCACTAGCAAGCATCTGGATTTGTTTTCGCCGATCGATAATCGTTGCAACGATTTGGTCGCGTCCCTCGAGACGCAGTTCGTCGAGTTCGTACACTGCATCATCCGTAAACATGGCCGATAGGGACTCGGCGTCGCCGGTATCGGCGGCCAGCCCGTAACACGTCAGCAAACTGTGTAATGAGAGGATGTCCTCGAGCCTGCGTACCCGCTCTTCTAACTCTTTTCTGTCTTCCATACGAGCGATCCTCTTAATCGCCCCGGTCGGGCTCCCACACGGGTAAAACGATTGTGTCGTTGAGGTGCTGAAAACATACTCGGACCGGCATGCCGAAGTAAACCTGGTTGGGCAAGCAACTCACCAGGTAGCTGACCAATCTTGCGCCCTCTTCCGTTTCCACGATAGCGAGAATTAATGGTAATCGGTGCTGCAAGGCCGGGAGGAAGGGCTCGTAAGCAATGACGTACGAAAAAATGGTTCCACGGCCTGATGCCTCGAACCACTCGAGTTCTGCCTCGTGCCAGTAAAGCGGCTTGGGCGGCCAGTGCAGGCGGTGACTTTGCCTCTCGCGTTGCAGCATAAGTCGTCCTTCCCGAGCACCTTCCCAAAAAGGGCGCATGATAGGATCGTCCAAATCGGGAAGTGGATAATCGGGATGGAGTGGCTGCTCGTCAGCGAAAAAAACCGGTTCACGAGCCCTCACCCGGAAGTTCCTCCTTTGGGAGGCTTATTTCTTAGGGGCCTCCCGCCCGGCAAAACGAACTCCCCTGCCCTGCTTTGGGTCGATCCTGTGTTTGGGTCCCGTGGGGTGCCCCCTGCGGATGCGTGCGGTTGCTGGGCGTCCTTGGCGAAGCGTATCAGCGTCGGCCGGGGGCGCCGAGGAATTTTCTTGAGCGTGTCGCCGAGTGTGCGGCGAATCACTGCAAGCTCACGCTCTGCCGGACGGCACTCGAGGACCACGCGGATGCCAGGATCGTGGGCTTCTCGCTCAAGATGAAAACCGAACACGATTCCGAGCTTTCGTAAAGTCGGCACTAAGGCATGTTCGATCTCTCGAACGCGTTCGGATGGCAGTTGTTGGCCGTCCGTCTGAAAGTGCGTGTGGATGAAACTCTGCCATTCGTCGATGATTCGCATAGCGTAGGTTGCGCTCTCCCGAATTATGGGCCAGGTGCCGATCACTCTACTTACCGATCGCCATAGAGCTAGAAACGACATCCATCCTTAATGAGTTTTTCTGCTGCCCAAAAGCCGGTCGCCAAAAGGTGAGGTGCCGGTGACTCGGTTCATGTAAAGCAGCGTTGCGAAAGGAATCCCCATTTGCCGCACCTCCTCAGGTCGGAGCCATAGCCTCTAGGAGTTACTAGGGTGAGAAGCCGGGTACCCCAAGACGGAACATCCTTCAGCGGCGAGCGCTAGAGCAATCAGAAAAACCAACACTGCGACGATCCACCAAGCGCGCCAAGTGCCACCAGTTGCAGCATACGGATTCCACGCAGAGCCCTTACGCCGGCTCAGAAAACTCACCTTGCTCCGGTTTGCTCGCGGCAACTCTGGCGCGCCCTTTTCCTTTCGCAACGTTCGGCGCATGGCCCGCTTAGTCGTTCAAAGCCGAGACTACGAACCAACTTTCCGCCTGTTGTGGACGGCCATAATTTACATGCGTACTTGCGCAGATCAACGCCGGCTGACGTCCTTTTGCTACTTGGGGACTCTCATCACGAGTCAACCCGCAAATTTCGAACCGAGTGCACGTACATCAATCTGGGCTTCGCAAAATCATGGCACTTGTTGCGACGCCGGCTGCCCCCGTGACTAAAACCGCCTGACAGTTTGGTACTTGATTCCAGGAAGTACCGCGAATTTGGCGCACGCCTTCGAGAATCAGGTTAAAACCGTGCACGTATGCCTCGGACAGGCCACCTCCTGAGGTCAGCACGGGCAACTCCCCACCCAGTTCGATTCGGCCCCCCTCGGTGAACGGGCCCCCTTCCCCGCGTGGGCAAAAACCGTAATCTTCTAAACCCATGATTACCAGCGGCGTGAACGCGTCGTAGAGTTGGGCGCAGTCGATGTCCTTCGGTGTCAACTCCGCACGCTGCCACAGCAGGCGGGCGCAAAATACCGCCGTTGTCTCCATATCTTTCGTGTTGTTGTAGTTGGCGAGGTGAACCGGATTCGGCCCGCTGGCCTGGGCGACGGAATGAACGAGGACTGGTTTTTGTCGCAAATCCCGGGCCCGCTCGATCGATGTAACCACACATGCCAGGGCCCCGTCGGTTTCCAAGCAGCAGTCGTAAAGGCAAAGGGGGTAGCTGATCATGCGGCTGGTGAGATACGTCTGCAAGTCGAGCGGGCGCCCGCGCATCATCGCGTAAGGGTTGTTGTGCGCGTGCTTGCGGGCGGCAATCGCTACATTGGCAAAGTGTTCGCGCTTGGTACCGTAGAGATACATGTGACGGTGGGCGTAAAGTCCGATGATGTCAACTGGGCGGATTAGTCCCCACGGCAGATAGAGCGACTTGTCATCTCGGGCGATTCCGCGCTCTCGGGCCCACGGGCGCGATGTTTTCGCCCCACGGTTGCGTGCACGGTGACAAACAACCACCGATGCTAGGCCAGTGGCGATGGCCGCGGCCGCGTGCATCACAGTTGCCGCCAAAGCCCCTCCCCCGTAAGAAATCTTGTCCCACCAGCAGAGGTTCTCCACTCCTAGCCGGCGGGCAATGGTTACCTCATGAGTGGCTTCCATTTCGAACATACTCATGCCATCGACATCTGCTGCATGGAGCCCGGCGTCTTCCAAGGCCATCTGGATCGCCTCTACCGCTGTGTCGGCGATTGGACGGCCGATATCCTTGGCGAAGGGCAAATGCCCAATGCCGACAATAGCAACCCGATCGCGGATGCGCTGAAAGAGGTCAGGATCCAGGGAATCGCTGGCGACCAGAGCCATGGCCGGTGGCCACCTCGTCCGGGGTGTCTAGAGCCGCTATCCGAGCACTCATGTGGGGTCTACGAAACGGGGGGAACGTTTCTCGAAATTTGCTTGCACGGCCTCGACTTGATTTGGTTTGCCGATCAGCGAGAGCTGTAGCTGCTGTTCGAGCTCTAAGCCGTCGCGGATTGATCCCAAGGTCGCCTCGTTCCAAAGCCGCTTTGCAGCCCGAATGGCATCCGGAGACCGAGCGGCGATTTCCTTGGCCAGAGTCAGCGCTTCACTAAAAGGATCGGGCGCGCAACGCGTGGCAAGGCCGATACGCACGGCTTCTTCTCCCCCTACGATCCGTCCGGTAAACGTAAGCTCCTTGGCCAAGTCAAGCCGCATCAAGCGCCGCAAGGTTTGGGTACCACTCATGTCGGGGATGAGTCCCCATTTGATCTCCATGATCGAAAGCTGTGCCTCAGGTGCCACAATGCGAATGTCCGCACCGAGAGCGAGTTGCAAGCCCCCGCCAAAGGCGACACCATGGACGGCAGCGATGACCGGCACAGGAAGTTCCTGCCACACCCAGGCAACGTGTTGTGCCAGGTTCCCGGCTCTCCCTTCCCGCCGGGTCAATAATTCACTTCCCCCTGAGCTATCAGCCATAGCGGCAAAGGCACCAAAATCGAGGCCAGCGCAAAATGCTCGCCCCGCACCCCGTAAGATGATTACTCGCAGCGCGGCGTTGGTGTGCAGAGCCTCGGCGGCATGCGCGATAGCCCCAAACATCTCTAAGTCGAGGGCGTTGAGTTTTTCTGGCCGATTTAGAGTGACGACCGCAATCCCGTCTTGAAACTCGGTGACAACTCGAGTGCTCACGGTTGCTCTCCTTTCCAAATGGAGTGCTCGCATACTGGCAGGAGAAAGAAAAGCGTAGCCAGTTCCGTACCTTGGGTTTTCGGGGAGGTTACTTGACGAACAAACGTTCATTGGCTTAGGCAAAACGCCATGATCCAAAAACGAAGAGTGCCGATCAAAGGCGGGTACTTCAGCATTCCTGAAGATCCGCTGGAGCCCCCGCGGTTGTTGGGCAGTCGCTGTCAGCGATGTGGCGAGCACTATTTTCCACGGCGGGCGATTTGCGCCAGGGCGGATTGTCTTTCCGACGACCTGGTGGACGTGGCACTGGGTCCCGAGGGTACCCTCTATAGCTTTACATTCGTTCACATGCCCCTGTTCGGCTCGAGTAATTTGGAACACATGGATGGCTACGGCGTCGGCCAGATCGACCTCCCTGAGGGGCCAAGGGTGCAGCTCCCCTTAGCCGGTCACAAGGAGGACTACTTCATCGGCCAGCGAGTCATCGCAGAACTGGATAAAATGCGGGAGGATGGGGATACAGAGGTCGTGATCGTCCGCTTTCGTCCAACGGGGGACAAGAAATGAGAAACGTAGCCGTGCTGGGTGTGGGCATGTACCGCTTCGGCATGGGGGATGTGCCAAATGCGGTGATGGCCCGAGAAGCCGGTCTGGCAGCATTGCGCGATGCAAACCTTTCGTTCCGGGATGTGCAAGCAGCTTACGTGGGGCACATTTTTGCCCCGGTGATGAGCGCGGTCCGGGTGATGAAAGAGTTTGGTTTGACGGGTTTGCCAGTCCAACACGTGGAGAATGCTTCAGCCACAGGGTCGGCGGCGTTCCGCGAAGCGTGTCTTCAGGTCGCATCGGGTCGATATGATGTGGTCATGGCGCTGGGCTTTGACAAGATGACGACCATGATCCAGCAGACGACGCAAGGTACGGCTCCGGAGAACATGGAAGATGCGATCCTACCTGCTGCGTTTTTCGCCTTGTGGGCCACGCGCCGGATGCATGAGCGAGGAATGAAACCGGAGCATTTGGCAAAAATCGCGGCAAAAAATTGGAACAACGCTGCGTTGAACCCTATGGCGCAACGGCAGACTCAGGAGCAGATGACACCGGAGCGGGTGCTACGTTCCCGGATGGTTGCGTGGCCGTTAACCACGATGATGTCTTGCCCCATGGGAGACGGTGCCGCATGCGCCATCGTGGGTTCAGTGGACTTAGCCAGGAAACTGCGGCCGGAACGGCCGGTGGTGCGTGTGGTTGCCTCTGCGTTGCAGACCGAAAAGTACGCCCCCGGCCATCTGTTCATGGGACCGGTTGTTGGCCCGGCGCAGATGACCATTGATACCGCCGCCCAAGCTTACAACGAGGCGGGGATTGGCCCGGAAGACTTGGACTTAGTCCAAGTACACGACGCTTTCGCGATTGAGGAACTCGAATATTACGAACTCCTCGGACTTTGTAAACCGGGTGAAGCCGAGAAGTGCATCGATCTAGGCGACTTCGAACTGCACGGGCGGCTACCCGTCTCCACGGACGGTGGGCTCATTGCTCGTGGCCACCCTGGAGGACCTACAGGTTTGGCACAGATCTGGGAAACGACACTACAACTGCGAGGAGAAGCTGGAAAACGGCAGGTCAATGGAGCCCGTGTCGGCCTTTGTCACATGATGGGTGGCGGCAGCGTTTGTGTCATCCATATCCTGCAGCGGGATTAGCGTTATGCCCGTGTTCTGGGGGAACGTACCAACAGAACGGCCGGTGCGACGCGAGCTGCTGGTGCGGCTGCAGCAAAGTCTTTCTCCCCAGGCTTGGCGTCGGCCGCAGTGCCCGCTGGTCCGTGCCGGTGCGACCGGTCGCGGACAAAGTTTGCTCGTTGTCGCCTGGACGGCACAAATGCTTGCGGTTGAACGAGCGGCGGGAGTACGCTTCTTGCGGAAAGCTGGGATTCAGCCGGGTTATCGCGTAGCGAACACACTGCCCGGAGCGCTGGTTACCCCGGGAAGCCTCTTGCTCGGCGACGTGGTTGAGGCCCTTGGTGGCCTCGATGTTCCCCTCGGTGCAATCACTGGTATGGAGAGTGCCCTAGCCTCCTGGGAGCTTTTGCGTTTGGTCGAACCTCACGCCTTGGTGTTGGAGGTAACGACGGCACCCACGTTCTTTGCTGCGGCACCAACCCAGCGGGAGTGGTTTTTTAACGTTTTGGTTTGGCTCCATCGCGAGGTACCGGATGCCTGGCCTGTACTGCCGGAACATGTGCGGGCGAAGGATACGATGCATTGGCTTACTGTTCCAGAGGTGCAGTGCTTTTTTGCGTATTCCTGTGGCGACGGCCATTTTCACTTGGATGAGTTATTGAGCCCACGAGTGATCGATCCCGGTACTCTTTCTCCCGCGCCCCGCGGTTTTTTGGAAGTTACGTGGTATGACGCGGAACAAGGCATGCTTTCCTACCTCGTGCCCTGGATGGTCGCGATCGAGCACGGAGAGTGTCCTCAAGGCAAACAGGCCGCCATTCGTTTATTGGACGCTGCCTGCGGGGACGTTGACTGAATTAGGATTAGGGTCTCAGGGACGGAAATACTCCTGCCGATGGATTTGCGCCTCACATCGTCCGAGATCGCTTTCCGGGAGAAGATCCGTACCTGGCTTCAAGAGAACCTACCTCCCGGTTGGGGGACACCGAGTTATCGGGCCCCTTCCACTCCTGAGGAGCAAGTGGCCTTTGCTCGGAAGTGGCAGAGGAAGCTGTTCGATGGTGGCTGGGCGGGTCTGACGTGGCCTAAAGAGTACGGGGGATGCGGTGCTAGCGTGATCGAGCAACTGATTTACAACGAAGAATATGCTCGCGCCGCAGCGCCGGACATCTTATGTCTGAAAATTGGCCTGAGTTTGGTTGGTCCAACCCTCATTGCTTGCGGTACGGAGGAGCAAAAGCGTCGATTCCTAGCGCCGATCTTGAGGGGTGAGGAAATTTGGTGCCAAGGGTTCTCGGAACCCAACGCGGGCTCGGACTTGGCTTCGGTCCGCACCCGCGCGGAATTGAACGGAAGCGAGTTTATTGTCACCGGGCAGAAGATTTGGACCAGTGTGGCACGATACGCGGATTGGTGCATGTTAGTGACACGCACTCGGTCGGACGGATCAAAACACCATGGCCTCACCTTTTTACTCGTGGACATGAAAAGCGCAGGAATTACTGTTCGGCCGCTCCGGGAGATGACGGGGGAAGCGTGGTTCAACGAAGTGTTTTTCGAGGAAGTGCGCGTGCCCTGTGCAAACGTTGTTGGCCAAGTTGACCGAGGCTGGGATGTCGTGCTGACCACGCTCGGCCACGAGAGAGCTGGGACAACCCCCCACGTTCGCTTACAGGCGGAAGTCCGACGGCTAGCCCGGTTGGCACGGGATACATTCCGCGGTCAGGAGACGGCGGCGTGGGTCCCGGTGATTCGCCAAAGGCTAGCTCAATCGTGGATTGAAACCAGCATCTTGCGGCTCAGTGCGTACCGCAATGTGAGCCGGTTGTCGCGTACCGGCGTGCCGGGACCGGAGGGATCGATTCTAAAATTGTTTTGGAGCGAACTCGAGCAACGGCTGAAAGATACCGCATGCGAACTGTTGGGAATGGCAGGCACCCTGGGGCAAGAGGATGCCCGATGTGTGGATGGAGGCTTTTGGTGCCACGAACTGTTGTGGTCGCGATCTGCGACGATTTATGCTGGCACCTCAGAAATTCAACGCAACATCATTGCACAGCGGGTGCTCGGCTTACCAAGAGGTTGAGTGCCCGACCGCGCGATGTGATGATTGGTGTGGTCGAGCGGCCTGGTAGTTGCGGGTAGTAAAATCGATGAGTCCGAAATTTTGTTCCGCGTGCGGCGGGCGTTTAGTGGGCTTGGGTGGTTCCGTGCACTTGCGTTGTGGGACCTGTAACGCTGCTCAGTATCGGAGTCCAACCGTTGGCGTTGCTGTCGTGCTCGTGGAGTCAGGACGTGTTCTGCTCGTGCAGCGTGCGCGTGGCCGATACGCAGGGTTGTGGTGCCTTCCCTGTGGTTACGTAGAGTGGAACGAAGACGTTCGTGATGCGGCACGACGAGAGGTGAAAGAGGAGACCGGGCTAGAGGTTGAGCTTGTTGGCATTTGCGACGTTCAGTCGAACTTTCACGACCCGGAACGCCAAACCGTGGGAATTTGGTTTTGGGGTCATAGGCAGGGGGGTGCGCTCATTGCGGGCGACGACGCAAGCGAGGCGAAGTTTTTTTCCTTAGAGGCACTGCCAGAATTAGCGTTCCCCAGTGATCGGAACCTTCTAGCGGATATCCGAGCTGGGCGGTTCGCGCCGCCGGTGGTGCGGGGGACGGGGAACGATCCGCAAGGCTTAAAGGCCTCGCTCTAGTGCACGCTGAGTGAACTCGTCGTCGGTGAGGCCAGAATCATAGGTTACTTTCGTGAAATCTACGACCGTTCGGCTGCCACTCGATTCGTTGCGCATTTCCATATGGAATGGCGTGGGAATTGACCTAATAAGCCGAAAGTCGTTGAGGATTAAGGTTTTGAAAGTCTGTCCTTCTTTGTTGGCCATTTCGTACTTGCGAACGAAAAGCTCTTTCGCGTCTATCCATGTACGAATCTTGCCGTAGCTAATGTCCTTGCCCGTCGGGGTAAATTCCAAGACGTGGCAGGGATTGCCTTCGTGCTCTTCGTCGCGAATGAACGCGACCCGCGCTTCCGTATCCTCCCAATCTAGGATTTGAGTAATCACGGCCAGGTCCTCGTAGCTGAAGTCCGTACCAACAAAGCTTTCTCGTTTTGCCGCGCCGCTGATTTGACGAATCTTCCCGAGCTCCGGCAAGTAAAGCCACTGCTCATCCTTGCCTTTGGGGTCTGCCCACTGGAGCATGCCTACGCCACGAACATCCTCAGGTGCCGAGAAGAAGACGATCGAGCGGGTTCGATCGTCTTCATACTTCTTGATCTTAATGACCAAGGCCCGGGATCTCTCGCCCCCGCGGCGATCGATGATTTTGAGTTTGAGTTCTTGCGTACGATCGTTCCACCTGCGCTCCCCGTCAGCCAACCTCCGGGCCGCTTCGACGATGGCCCGAGCGCGATCCACGTCTTCAGCCAAGGTGGCGATCGGAAGGCATGCGGGTCCCAAAATCATCAGCAACCACCAATGAAGCGACAGAGCTTTGTTCGTCATCGTTCCTCAGCACAACCTTCTTTCTCACCACTGCCATACCCTTGCACCCACAGCAATCCGGTGTACGCGTAGTGCAATCCAGAGGCTGTGGTTGTCGCGGCCGTCACGTACCACAGAGCTTGATTGACCAGTGCCATTGGCAAGTCGGGGCGGGCAAGCGTGAGTAAAGCGAATCCGATGGTTACCATGCCGAAAAATGTATTGACCTTGCTGATGCCCGACGGGGCAACTTCCATCGGTTTAGCGAAGAAGTAGAGCGCAAGGTACCCAGCAAGGATGACCACGTCGCGAGTAGCCACAAGGATGAATAGCCAAACGGGGAGGACACCGTACCAGGTGAGACTTAAGAAAGAACTCACAACCAACAGTTTGTCCGCAAGCGGATCCAAGCTGGCACCCACGGCACTCTTACTGTTCAGTGCGCGAGCGAGCGCCCCATCCACCGCGTCGGTCATGCCGGCGAGAAGAAAAAGGGCTAGCGCTTCGGCATAGTGCCCGCCGGTCAGGAAAATGAGGAAGGCAGGCACCGCGACAATTCGCGCCAGAGTGAGAAAGTTCGGCAAAGTCAGCATCGTGGGGCGACGTGTCCACTATCCTTGCGGAGACCCTGCTGCAAGGCGGCTGAATGAGCCCCGGTCTCTCTTGAGGATGGGATCGGTGGAGCGCTAAAAGGCAAGCCTCTTCGACGATCCCTGCTGCTCTTATACTGTTGCTCTCAAGAGGAGGAACTCGTGTCTGAAGAAGGCACAAAGCAGCACTTACGCCCGGCGCGAATTCTGTTGGTGGAAGACAACCCAGATGATGTGGAATTAGTCAAACGGGTTTTCCACCGTGGGCATGTGGACAATTCCTTGACCGTGATGGCTAATGGTCGCGAGGTCCTCGAGCTCCTTGTGCGAGAGGCCAACCGGCTCGACCGCTCGCCGTTTGATCTTTTGTTACTCGATCTGACGCTACCAGGGTTGGACGGCAGGGTTTTGCTGCAAGAAATCCAGGCGGACAAGCGGTTGCGTCGGATGCCTGTAATAGTTCTGACAGGCTCGGCCCGCGAGGAGGATTGGATTCGTGCGTACAAAACCGGGGCGGTCGCGTTTTTGCAGAAGCCGTTCACTCTCGAACGCTTTCTTGCGACTGTCGGGGATTTGTACGGTTACCGGATCGTGATCGTGAAGGACGAAGCCCTGTAGGAAAGGCTTCCTTCGAAGGGCACACTATAAAGCCACGGAGTGACAATTCCATTTGGTTGAGATCTCCATCCGGGCGACACACCTCTGAACAACACGTGAATTTTGAGTGCTACCGGGCAGCTTGGTTGCAGCGTGTCCAGAATACTATGGCCGAATGTAAGCATTCGGCGTAACACTGAAAATCCGTGGGCTTGATGATAAATGCGTTCGCCCCTGCCTCATAAGCAGCGCGAACGTCAGCCGGGTCGTTTGACGAGCTGAGAACGATTGCGGGCAGGTGACGAAGCTCAGCTTCCTCACGGAGCTTACGGACGAAGGCAACCCCGTCCAAACCAGGCATCCGTAAGTCGACGAAGATGGCGGCGGGCAAACGAAGATCAACCTCGGAGTTGCCAGCGACTATGTTTTGGAGTCGGACGAGTGCGGCCCGACTGTCGCGGTACCACTCGAGCGCGCGTTCCAATCCCGTGTCTTCTAGAACGAGCTTGACTAATTCCCATTCAGCCGGATCGTCGTCTACGAACATGATAGGCTCTTGTTGCTCCGTGCGTAGCAGTGTTGCGGGCGGAGGTGGGAGGGGAGCGGCGTGGCTGCCTGTCTTCGCAGCTGCAGGCATCGGCTGGTCGGATGATTCGCTATGATCATGACCCGCGGCTGCTAAGCCCAGACGCAAGCGAAGCGCCCACGGTTTGTGCACTTCGAGGCGAGCTGAGGGGTAGTGACTGAGAACCGCACGTACAATACCCAGCTCGATTGCAGCTTGCCCAAATTGATGGGCCGATGCATCGACCGGGTCAACGTTCTCGATGTCGAGAAACCACTCCAGAATCAACTCCCCTGGTGCCGAGCGCCTCTGGAAACGAACGTGTCGCAAGTCTGTATTCAAGGGAAGGCTTTCCGCGTATCGGCAGAGGGCCTCCAGCAGCAAGCGAACATGCGATGGGTCCCACCCAGCGAGGTCAACATCCAGTTGCTGATCATCTGCGTAGATGGAACAGGAGTTGCCCAGTGTCGAGATGCGGATCTCACGAAGCAAAGGCGCCAAGCGAAACGACTCCCGCACGCGAGGCGGTTGCAGGGCGCGTGCTAGGCGCGTTAGCGACTCGCTGTGCGACTCCAGGCGGCAAGCGTTTTCCGCAATGCGATCGAGGTAGTGCCGGCAGCTTGCTGGCAACGAGCTGTAAGTTTCTTCTCGCAAGGCTTGGCTGAAGCCCGATAACGCCCGCACAGGAGCACGAAGTTCGTGCACCAAGCCGTGTAACACATCTGCCAGAGACTGCGATTCCATCGCGCTCCCAAAAATCCGGCAAGACAAAGTCGCGGTTCGCCTTTTACTAGGCTGCCTTGCTTCGTTGCCGTTGGCAACCGAAAAAGTAGTTTCCGAGAGAACTCGGTGAACTCAGAGGCTAAAGGTTTGAGATAGGGCGTGTTTTCGCAGTTGGCCCGCCAGCCTCGCAGGCACGAACGCACACAGCTCCACGCTTTCGGCCGAATAACGCTCTTCCACGACGCGCCCCAGCTGTTTTGCGCGAGCGACCAAATCGCCTCGGTGCAAGGGTAAATGCACCCGCACTTGTTGGAATAGGCCGAGTAACTCGGCCTCGATTCGGTATAGGAGTTGTTCCAGGCCGGTACCTGTGTGGGCCGATACAAGGGATGCTGTCGAAGGAAAGGGTACAAGTGGTGGGCCGTCGAGCAGGTCCAGTTTGTTGAACACGAGAATGCGCGGTTTGTGGGCGACCTCGAGTTCGTCGAGGACAGATTCCACGACCGTTTGTTGGTGCTGCATCAACGGGTGACTGGCGTCGATAACGTGCAGTAGCAAGTCTGCCGTTTTGACCTCTTCGAGCGTGCTCTTAAATGCATCGATGAAGCCGTGTGGGAGCTTGTGGATGAAGCCTACCGTATCGACGACGAGTGCGCTCATGCCTGAGGGGAGGCGAAGGTGGCGCACCATGGGATCGAGCGTTGCGAACAGTTGGTCAGCCACCAACGCCTGCGCGCTCGTCAAGCGGTTCATCAACGTTGATTTGCCAGCATTCGTATAACCGACAAGGGCGACCACGGGGAGGGGGACTCCGGCACGACTTTGGCGGTGTATGTACCGGGTCCGAGCAACTTCGCGCAGCCGCCGCCGCAAAACGGCCACCCGCTCTCGCACTTTGCGTCGATCTACTTCGAGTTGCGTCTCGCCTGGTCCCCGGGTCCCGACCCCGCCTCCGAGGCGCGACAGGTGTTGCCACTGCCTAGTTAAGCGGGGGAGAAGGTATTGGAGCTGCGCGAGTTCCACCTGGAGTTTTCCCTCTAGGCTGCGAGCCCGCTGAGCGAAAATGTCCAAAATTAGCTGGCTTCGGTCGATGACCTTGAGCCCGAGGGCATTTTCCAAGTTTCTTTGCTGGGCTGGCGCAAGGGATTCGTCAAAGATGACGACTTGCGCCTGATTCTCCCAAGCATAGCGCCGTACTTCCTCAACCTTCCCCGAGCCGATGAAGGTAGCCGGTTGCGGGCGCGCTAGCACTTGAAGTACACGACCGACGACTTCCACACCCGCGCTTTGCGCCAGGCGCTCGAGTTCGTCGAGAGATTCCATGCCGCTCATGGCCTGGCGCTGGTGTTTTTCCACCCCCACCAAAACAGCCCGTTCTGGGGTTTGTGGAGGCAGTTGCCACCAACGCAGTTGCGGTGCGACCCACGAGGGGCAGCGGTGGCGTTTCCCCTTGCCGACTTTCTGCGATCCGTTGCGCTGCCTCACTGCAAGTGAACCGCGCCCTCCCCTAAAACTTGCTCTACCTCGTGAATGAAGCCTTCGCTAGGTGCCACTCTTAGGTTTGCCGGTAACGCCAGGATGATTTCACAGTGGCGCTGAGCGAGCCACAAATGGACGAAAGCTTCGCAATTCCCACGGTGACGCGAACACGCCTGCCGCAGGCGCTCTAAAGTGTCGTCCGTGACCAGCTCCTCCCGCAACGCCAGGCGAACCTGCTTAAAAGCTTTCTGTTGTACCTCTGAGAGTAACGTCACTGTATGTACAATTAATTGGCACCGTTCGTCGTCGATCTCAAGTGTCCCCTCTACAACAACCGGTTCTTCTGCGTGGATTGCCGTTTCCCATTGCCGGTAAGTATCGGGCCACGCAACGGCCTCGACAGTGCCAGATCGGTCCTCCAGGATGAAATGCGCATAACGCTCTCCCTTGCGAGTGTTCTTCATTTTGAGCGTGTGAATCACGCCTCCGAGCCGAACCTTCGCGTTCTCCCCACGGGCGCGTACTTCGGCGATCGTGCCATCGGTGATTCGCCGCAACGGCTTCTCCCAACGGTCCAGTGGGTGGCCGGTAATGAAAAACCCGAGCGCTTCCCGTTCCAGTCGCAGGCGCTCTTTCGAGGGCCACTCGCCTACCCCCGGTAGCGCTGGGGGCGAAGGAGCTGTCGAGGCGAGCGCCTCGGGAGCGAACAACGTGATTTGGTTACGAGGCGCCACGACTTCTTGTTCCGTTGCAGCCCAGCGTAAAATCGCTTCGAGCCCTTCGACCATGCGCTTTCGCGGTTCTTGGGTGAAATCGAAGGCCCCGCAATTGATCAAGCTCTCTATCACCCGCTTGTTGACCTGCTGCAAAGGCACACGTTTACAGAAGTCCGCTAGCGAACGGAAAGACCCCTCTTGCCGCGCTTCCAGAATGGCTTCCACCGCCTTTTGTCCGACGCCCTTAACCGCCCCAAGGCCGAAGCGGATTGCGCGTTTTCCCCTGGAGTGCCCGCTAGGTGCAACTACCGTGAAGTCCAAAGCACTCTCGTTGACATCTGGCGGCAAGATCTCGATTCCCAGCTCCCGGCAGGCGGCGATGTTTTTATACGTTTTCTCCGTGTTGTCCATTTCCAGCGTGAGCAAAGCTGCCATGAACTCTTCTGGGAAATGGGCCTTGAGGTAGGCAGTTTGGTAAGAGAGAAAGGCGTAAGCGGTCGAGTGGGACTTGTTGAACCCATAAGCTCCAAATGTTTCCATTTGTTCAAAGATCGCTCGCGCCAAGTCCTCTGGCACCCCTCGCTCAACCGCCCCCTGCACGAAACGCCCCTTTTCCCGCTCCATTTCCTCCTTTTTCTTTTTGCCCATCGCACGGCGGAGATTGTCCGCGTCGCCCAATGTGTAGCCGGCCAGTGCACGAGCAATCTGCATGACTTGTTCTTGGTACAAAATGACCCCGTGCGTTTCTTCCAAAATCGGCCGGAGCGCTGGGTGGAGGTATTGGATCGGCACCTCTCCGTGCTTCCTTTTAATGAACTCTTCCACCATGCCGGAGTCTAAAGGCCCGGGCCGGAACAAGGCGAGTACCGCAATTAGGTCTTCGAACTTGCTCGGCCGCAGCGAGGTTACAAGTTTGCGCATCCCGCTACTTTCCAGTTGGAAGACTCCAACCGTATCTCCACGGCAGAGCAGTTGATAGGTGTCTGGGTCATCTAGCGGCAACCGGTCCACGTCAACGTCGATTCCTCGGCCGCTGCGGATACGCTCTACCGTCTTCGCAATCATCGTGAGCGTCTTGAGGCCGAGAAAGTCGAACTTGATGAGCCCGATGGCGTCCACATCTCCGTAAGGGTACTGGGTCAAAATGGCGCCATCCTTGTCTACGAACAGAGGCAACGTTTCCATCAAAGGACGGTCACCGATCACAATGCCAGCGGCATGCTTAGAGGCGTGACGCAGGAGTCCCTCGAGACGGAGCGCGTAGTCGAATAGTTGTTGCTCCCGAGGGCCGCGGTCGCGGATATCGCGCAACCTTGGTTCCATTTGCAGGGCCTCACGCAATGGGAAGTCTTTGCCCTGCTTGGGTGCAGGATAGAGCTTGGCGATGCGGTCCGTCTCTGCGAAGCTGAACTCCAACACCCGCCCAACATCCTTGATCGCCTGCTTTCCTTTGAGGGTCCCAAAAGTGATGATTTGGGCCACGCAATCTTCGCCGTATTTCTGCCGTACGTAGCGGATGACTTCGTCGCGACGTTCAAAGCAGAAGTCCATGTCAATGTCAGGCATGGATTTACGTTCAGGATTGAGGAAGCGCTCGAACAATAGATGGTAAGGGACAGGATCTACGGTGGTGATTCCGAGCGCGTACGCCACCAAGCTACCTGCGGCCGAGCCTCTTCCAGGTCCGACAGGGATGCCTTGGTCCTTGGCATAGCGCGTGAAGTCGGCAACAATGAGAAAATACCCGGAAAATCCCATTGCTTGAATGATGCGCAGCTCCTCATCCAATCGCTCCCAGTACTCTCGCTCTTTTGCACCCGACCAGCCGTTTTCGGAGCGCTTACGCCGTAACCTTTCTTCCAGTCCGCGGCGGGCCAACTGAGCGAGGTAATCCTCCAAGGTTTCCCCGTTCGGGGTGCGATAGACAGGAAACTGATAACGGCCAAAGCGCATCTCGAACTGACATCTTCGTGCTACTTCCACGGTGTTGCTGATGGCTTCCGGTAGTTGAGGAAAAGCCCGAGTCATCTCGCTGGGTCCCTTGACGTACAGCTGGTCAGTCTCGAAGCGCCATCGTGAGGGGTCACTCAGTGTTCTCCCCGTCTGAATACAGAGGAGGACATCGTGAGCTTGGGCGTCGTCGCGGGTTAAGTAGTGGCAGTCATTCGTAGCGACGATGGGCAAGGAGAGTTCATGAGCAAGGCGAATGAGCTCTGCGTTGGCTCGTTCTTGCTGGGGAAGGCGATTATCTTGGATCTCGACGTAGTACCGGTCGTCAAACATGGTCCGGTACTCTTCCATGACTGCCCGAGCCCGTTCGATTGATCCCGCAGCAATCGCTTCGTTCACCTCGCTAGCAAGGCAACCCGACAGCGCGATGAGCCCGCCATTGCATTGGCGCAGAAGTTCCTTGTCGATGCGCGGCTTGTAATAGAAGCCTTCTTTGTAACTGAGGGTGACGAGGCGGCAAAGGTTCCGATATCCCTCGTCGTTCATGACGAGAAGGACCAGATGATGATTGCCAGCAGACTCCGAGTCACTTGCTCGCGTTTTTTTTTCGGTGCGGTGCCCAGGAGCCACATACATCTCGCAACCAATAATCGGCTGAATTCCAGCCGCCGTGGCTCTGCGGTAAAATTCGACGGCCCCAAACAAATTGCCGTGATCCGTCATCGCGATCGCTGGCATTCCCGCGGACTTCACTTTTTGGATGAGGTCCGGGATCTTGTTGGCACCGTCGAGCAAGGAGTATTGAGTATGCACGTGTAGGTGAACGAAACTCATCGACGCGCCCACCTCCTTTAGAGAACTTCCTACTCCCATTCGATGGTGGCAGGTGGCTTGGAGGAAATGTCGTAAACCACCCGGTTGATGCCCTGAACTTCGTTAATGAGTCGGGACGAGATGCGCGCAAGGACCTCGGCAGGTAACCGTGCCCAATCGGCGGTCATCCCATCTACGCTTTGCACCGCCCGCACGGCGATCACGTTTTCATACGTACGCGTATCCCCCATGACACCGACGGTTTTAACGGGTAGGAGCACGGCGAAAGCCTGCCAAAGCTGCTCGTACCAGCCTGCGGCGCGAATTTCTTCGTCTACGATCGCATCTGCTCGTTGGAGAATGGTGATACGCTCCCTAGTGACCGCGCCAATCATGCGGATCGCAAGTCCGGGTCCAGGAAAGGGATGGCGGTGGACAATTTCGTGAGGGATCCCCAGCACCGTGCCCAGCTCGCGCACCTCGTCCTTGAACAGTTCGCGCAACGGTTCGAGGAGTTCCAAGTGCATGCGTTCTGGCAAGCCACCCACGTTGTGGTGACTTTTGATCGTTGCCGACGGCCCTTTGAATGACACCGACTCGATCACGTCGGGGTACAAAGTGCCCTGCGCAAGAAACTGGACATTCGATAAACGCCGCGCCTCACTTTCGAAGACTTCGATGAACGTGTTGCCAATGATTCGTCGTTTTTGTTCTGGGTCTTCGACTCCTGCGAGGCGGTCGAGGAACAATTGGCTTGCATCCACCCGGCGAATGCAGAAATGGAAGGCGTTGGTCAAAAAGTCCATCACCCGCGTTGCTTCACGTTGACGCAGTAAGCCATTGTCGACGAACACGCAGGTGAGTTGGTCGCCAACGGCTCGATGAACGAGTGCAGCTGTCACCGTGGAGTCGACCCCACCACTCAAGGCGCAAACAACCCCGGCGGAACCAACACGTTTACGGATGCGTCGCACCTCTCGCTCGACAAAGTTTTCCATGTTCCAGTCGGGTGATGCGGCGCAAATGCGAAAAAGAAAATTGGCCAATATTTCCTTCCCCTGCGGTGTATGGGCCACCTCGGGATGGAACTGAACGCCGAAAAACTTTCCTTCGCGATCGCCGAAAGCGGCAATGGGCGAGTTGCTGCTGTGCGCCAGAATGCGAAATCCGGGCGGCAAACTTTCGATACGATCGCCATGGCTCATCCAAACTTGCAGAGAACTGGTCGCAAGCTGCGCGAACAAGTCAGAATCGTCGCTGATGATAATTTGAGCTGGCCCGTATTCGCGTTCACGGGCGGCCGACACGCGCCCGCCGAAATGTTGCGCAATCACGCCCATGCCGTAGCAAATGCCGAGAACGGGTACGCCGAGTGCGAACAGTTCGCCGGAAGGGAGCGGAGCTTCCCGATCGTACACGCTAGCCGGCCCGCCCGACAGGATGATCCCTTGGGGCCTTCGCCTGAGGATGTCTTCCGCGGGAAGGTTGAACGGATGAATTTCACAGTACACCCGCAGTTCTCGAATCCGTCGTGCGATCAACTGCGTGTACTGGCTGCCAAAATCCAAAATCAAGATCATTGCTAGTCGTGCCGACCTGCGATTGCTTATTCGCGCCGGTAGTTGGGTGGTTCTTTGGTCATGGTCACATCATGAACGTGGCTTTCCTCAAGCGACGCCCGGCTGACACGCATAAATCGCGCTCGCTCGTGCAATTCCGCGATAGTTCGGCAACCAGTGTAGCCCATGCCCGCTTTGAGCCCGCCGACCAACTGCGTGACGATAAAGCTGAGGGGCCCTTTGTAAGGTACTCGGCCCTCGATACCTTCCGGCACCAGTTTGAGTGGCTCCTCGGTATCCTGCATGTACCGGTTACGCGAGCCTTCTCGTTCACGCATTGCTTCGAGAGATCCCATTCCGCGATAAAGTTTGTACGTGCGACCTTGGTATAAAATCGTTTCGCCGGGGCTTTCCTCTGTTCCCGCAAACAAACTGCCGATCATCACGGCATCGGCTCCAGCGGCTAACGCCTTGGTGATGTCCCCAGAATACTTGATGCCACCGTCAGCGATGACCGGAAGACCGTAATCGCGAGCGACGCGGGCGCATTCCGCGACGGCGGTGAGCTGAGGAACACCGACGCCGGAGACCACTCGCGTGGTGCAAATGGACGCGGGCCCCATGCCAACCTTGATCGCGTCTGCCCCAGCCCGTGCGAGTGCACGTGCCCCTTCGGCCGTGGCCACGTTGCCAGCGATTAGTTCCACTGTCGGGTGCATGCGCTTGACGAACTGGATGGTGTCGAGCACGGAGGCAGTGTGCCCATGCGCTGTATCGATCACAAGCACGTCCACTCCGGCTCGAACGAGCCGCTCCGTGCGCTCTTCGCGGTCTTCGCCTGTTCCGATGGCCGCGCCGACTCGAAGCCGCCCAAACCGATCTTTGCTGGCATGGGGGTGTTGTGCGGCCTTCTGGATGTCTTTGACAGTGATCAGACCCTTCAGGCGGTTTTGGCTGTCGACAATGAGAAGCTTTTCGATCCGGTGAGTGTGCAAAATTTCCTTCGCTTCCTCGAGGCCAATGCCGGGATGAGCAGTAACAAGGTTTTCCTTCGTCATCACTTCGCTGATCTTGCGATCGAGCCTTTTTTCGAACCGGAGGTCCCGATTGGTTAGGATGCCAACCAGGTAGCCATCCTTCGTGACCGGCAGGCCGGAGATGTTATATCGCCGCATGATTTCGAGGGCATCGGCGATGCGCTGGTCCGGCTCCACGGTGACCGGGTCTAAGATCATGCCGCTTTCCCACTTTTTCACTTTTTCCACTTCTCGTGCTTGTTCTTCTGGGGAAAGGTTACGATGAATGATCCCGATCCCTCCCTCTTGTGCCATGGCGATCGCAGTGCGTGACTCGGTTACAGTATCCATCGCCGCGCTGATTAGAGGAATGTTGAGGTGGATGTTTTTTGTCAGGTAGGTACTGCAGTCGGCCTCCTTAGGCATGAAGTCGGCCTCACCCGGCAGCAGCAAGACGTCGTCGAACGTGAAACCTTCCGGCAGATCGTGCGTGAACATGGCCAAACTCCCTCAAAGATTCGGCAGCCAAAAACGCGCCAGCCCATCCCCGCGCCGCGAGGATGGGCTGGGCGCTAGCAGCACGTCGTCCAAACACCAAACCATACTGACCTGTATCAAACGAGCACCGGCGGCTGCAAGGTAAGGGCCGTTTTTCCATGCATTGCGCGCCGCGGTAGACTGCAGTACGTGATCCCCATGATCGTACCTTTCGAGGGGAAGACGCCCCGAGTCGATGCCACTGCTTACGTTCATCCGACTGCGCAGGTGATCGGCGATGTCGTGATTGGTCCGCAAAGTAGCGTGTGGCCCAACACGGTGATCCGAGGGGATGTCCATTACGTGCGTATTGGTGCGTGCACAAACGTCCAGGACGCAGTCGTAATCCACGTGACCACGGACCGATGGCCAACCGTGGTGGGTGACGAGGTGACAATCGGGCACCGTGTCGTTCTACACGGGTGCCGCGTTGGTCACCGCTGCCTCATCGGCATCGGCGCGATCGTCCTTGACGGTGCCGAAGTGGGAGAGGACTGCTTGGTGGGGGCAGGGGCGTTGATCCCGCCGGAAACGAAAATCCCTCCTGGGCACCTGGTCCTGGGAGTCCCAGGCAGAATCGTACGGCCTCTGACGGAAGCGGAAAAACAGGCAAATCGTCACAGCGCTTGGCACTATGTTGCCCACGCTCAGCGCTACCGGGCGGCGGGAACGGACTGACCCAAACGACGTCGTGGGCGTGCGCGGAATTCCAACCGAAGCGGGACCCCAAACCACCCGAAGGATTGGCGAAACTGAGCTTCCAGGTAACGCTGGTAAGACGTTGGAACCAATTCAGGATAGTTCGTGAACAGGGTGAGCGTCGGTGGCACGGTACCTGTTTGCGTCACGTAGTAGAAACGCAACGGCCGGCCTTGTACGGTGGGAGGCGGTTGAGTGCGCGCGGCCGCTCGAAGACATTCGTTGAGCTTCGACGTCGGCGGTTGTTTGCGGCAACGCGCGTGGAGTACCCGAATCAGGCGGAAGAGTCTTTCGATGCCTTCTCCTGTCTGCGCAGAAGTGAACGCCACGGGAAAGTTGGCATACGTGGGGTATTGCTCGGCAACTCGTTGCCGGTAGCGCTTCGGGTCACGAGCCTGGAGTGGCACAGCGTCCCACTTGTTGAACACCAGCGTTAGGGGCTTTCCACGCTCGATCACACCGCTGGCTAACCGGGCATCCTGGTCTGTCATTCCCTCGAGGGCATCGAGAAGGAGCAAGACAACGTGGGCGCGATCCACGGCTCGGAAGGCACGCGAGACACTCGCCCGCTCCACTATTTCGCGTACCTTAGGCCGCCGACGGATGCCGGCAGTGTCGATCAGCACGTAGTATCGGCCATCGCGTTCCAAGATTGAGTCCACAGCATCACGCGTTGTACCGGGCTGAGGGTGGACGATGGCGCGCTCATAGCCAACGATCTTGTTCAGCAAGGACGACTTCCCCACATTGGGCCGGCCTACGATGGCTACGGCCAGTGGCTCCTGAGCTTGTCCCTTCTCTCTGTTCATCGGAGCGCCCGCAAGCGCAGTCACCAGCCGCTCCACTAGTTCGCTCATGCCCCGACCGTGCGCGGCAGATGCAGGGATAATGTCCTCAATCCCTAAGGGGAAAAAATCGGCAATCCCAGTGTCAAGCTTCGGGTCGTCGAGCTTGTTGGCGACGTAAATGACAGGCTTACTCAACCTTCGCAGGCGACGAACCATCTCTCGATCGAGGGGATTCAGTCCTTCGCGGCCATCGAACAACGCAACGACGACATCTGCTTCTTCTGCGGCCCTCCACGTCTGTTCTTGTACCGCCTTGGAGATATCTTCTACGGGCCGCTCATCCACACCGCCGGTATCGACCAGGAGAACCTCTCGGTCCCCTATGCGGGCGAGCGCAATGTTGCGGTCGCGGGTCACACCTGGTTGCTGGTCGACGATGGCCCGACGCTCCCCCAGAAGACGGTTAAACAAGGTCGATTTCCCGGCGTTGGGCCGGCCGACAATAGCGATGAGCGGTAATCGGGCTCGAGAAGAGTTCAATTCCGGTGTGCCGAAGCGAATAGACATGAAAAACTCCCCTGCAACATCCGTATAGCAGTGGTGTGTTGTTCGGATCAGCCTTAGCCTCGACCTGGCCTCTTCTTTTAGGCGTTACCGGCGGTGGTCTTCCGTTCCCTAGTGGCGCTCTGCAAGGGTAGCCAAACTGTAAACGTCGATCCTTTGCCCACTTGGCTCTGAACACGAATTGTTCCCCCGAGCATTTCCACGAGCCGTAGGGTGATGTAGAGCCCCAGCCCCACGCCCCCATGGGAGCGCGTAGGAGAACTGTCGACTTGCCAGAAAGGCTCAAAAATGTGCTCTAGGGCTTCGGGAGGGATGCCAACGCCAGTGTCAGAAACCATCAGCTCAATGCCACCATCCGCTACCCTTACGGTCAGCGACACGGTACCGACATTTGTGAATTTGATCGCATTGGTCATCAGGTTTTTCACAATCACCGCGATCTTGACTGGATCGGATAACAAAGTAGGTAACGCAGAGGTGATCTCTAATCGGACTTGTACTTCTGGCTTCTGCGCGGTTGCGCTTACCTCTTCTACGATTTGTTCGAGAAGGGAACGGAGATCGACTGGGTCGCAACGCAAGGTGACTTGTTTCGCTTCGAGCCGGCTGAAATCGAGGGTCATAGTAATTAAATCGAGCAGTTGTTGTGCGCTCGATTGGATTCGTTCCAACACCTCGCGTTGCTCGGGAGGAAGCGAGCCAAAGGCATCGTCGAGTAGCAGACTCCCATAGCCAAGAATCACGTTGAGGGGAGTACGCAGCTCATGGGACATGGTGGCGACAAACTCCGATTTCACGCGGCTGGCGCGCTCTAAGTCCTCCATAAGTCGAGCATTCTCCAGAGCAAGTGCTCCGAGGTGGGCAATGCCCGCAGCAATGCGTTGAATCACGTCGTCGACTGCCAATGAGCGGTCGCGACACCCGGTAGCGAGAATTGCTTGCAATTGGCCCATGGGTCGCAAGCCGATATCGATCATCTCGAACATTCCAAAGCGCTTCGCGAGCAACTGCCAAGGTTTGGATCCATGCGCGGGAACTCGAAAGTGGACAACAGGGTTGTCCCTCAGCGCCCGAATGAGCGGAGCGATGTCTCCGGGCCGTGCTTCAAAGGTGCGTAGTTCCTCCATAACTTCCAGGGGCAGCCCAACTCCCGATATGAGCTCGAATGCTTGTTTCTCTTCATTCCAGCAGTACGCGACACAAAACTCCGTTCCCAAAATTTCTAGGGTAACGTGACACAAGCGTTTTAGCGTTTCCGTAATGTCTCGCGTGCCCAGCAAAACCTCTCCTGCGCGGGCGAGTGCCCGCGACACCTGTGCGTCGCGTTGCTGTAGCAGCTCGGCTTGCTTGCGGTCGGTAACATCCCAAGCCACCCCGATGACGCCATAAATGTTTCCGTTGTCCGACCGGTTAGGTTCGACATGGGCAACGAAATAGCGGCCCTCCCACTGGAACTCATACGACGACGGCCGGCCTTGGAGCGCCTCTAAATGTGCACGAAGTGGCGGGAACTGCGGATCGAGGCTGGGCAACAATTTTTGCAACCGTTGGCCCACGAGTGGACCCAACTTGCCTATGTCCGGTAATCCAGGCCCCCCTAGGGTCAATGTGATTCGGAGATCTCGGTCGGTCATCCAAAGCCCGATCGGGGAACGGCTGATGAGCAGGCGAAGTTGCTGCTCAGCCTCTCGTAGTCGAGCGCCCCGTGCAAAAACCTCTCTGCGAAGACGCTCAGCTAAGAAAGCCCCGGCGACCGAAAATACACTGGCGACAAGCGGCCCGCCGATTTGGTGGACGACCGTTTCGGGCTCGATCTCCCTCAGGCCAAGGGCGAGGACCAAGAAGTAAAGGACAAGGGTGAATGCCGCAGCAATCGCCTGGAAATGCGGTGCCCAGGGGAAGAACAAGGCCGGTGCCAAGATCTTCAAGGACAAAATCAGTGCAGCGCCAGATAGCGTCGTGCTTGGAACGAGAAACTGACCGATCAAAACACAGGTGAATGTCAGGTCGGCGAGGAGTAACAGCAAAGGAGAGCGATAGGGTGGAACCCAGCGTCGGGCTCCCCAGAAAAGTAAAGGGATTGAGATCTCAGTAACGTAAAGAGGCAGCGATTCGTAAAAGACAGAGCGTCGGGCGATGAATTCTACGATTCCATACAGAGCAACGGCTGTCACCACGATCACGCTTGCGCGCGGAATGACTTGGGCAGCTAGCTCGCCGCGATATTGCTCGAACAGGTGACTGGTTTCCGTCTCCGGATGGGCACCGGCCACCGGTGGACTCGCAGTCGAGTCGATGCGCTGGTGCGACGTAACGGTTTCTTGGCGGCTTCCTGCTAGCGAGCTTTCCACACCGGTTTCCGTTTTTCCACGAACGCCCGTGGCCCTTCGCTGTGATCTTCCGATTGCTCAACGATCTCAAGGTAACCCGCAGCAATTTCCTCTGCTTGGGGAATGGGTAAGCCGACGCCTTGCAAAATCGCCATCTTGGTGCCCCACACCGCAAGTGGAGCGTTGCTCAAAATCATTTCCGCAACTTCCCGCGCACGCTGCATGAGCTGGTCGTGAGCGACCACTTCAGTGACCAAACCGACCTCATAGGCCCGTTGCGCACTCATGCGTTCGCGGCTGCCCAGGAGGGCCATGCGCAAACATACCGCAAGGGGCACGCGACGTGCCATGTTGACCATTTCGTGTGACGACACATAGCCAATGGAAACGTGAGGGTCCACGAAATAAGCTCGCTCTGATGCAATGGGGACGTCCGCCTCGGTGACAAGATCGAGCGAGAACCCGGCTGCGACGCCATTGACGGCGGCGATCACAGGTTTGTGCACACGAAGGCGACGGGGAGTCGGTAACTCGACGATGCCCTCAATCATGGCAAGCTCCCGCCAACGGTCGGGCTTGAGAAAACCCCCAGTTGCGAGCGATTCGACATCGGCCCCGCTTGAAAACGCATCCCCTGCTCCGGTGACGATAGCTACCCAGATCTCGGGATCTGCCTTGACGCGGCGCCAACATTCCCGCAGCTCGTCCTTCATTTGCTGGTTCATCGCGTTCTTGCGTTCGGGGCGGTTTAACGTGATCGTGGCGACCCGATTCTCCACCTCGAAGAGCACCGTTGCAAACTCGTCCATGGCCCTTCCCCTTTTGGTTAACGTTTTATCCAACCACGTGTCATCATCATCCGCTGGGAAGCTTGTGTTGTACTTTAACGACCGCATCGGGGAAAGTGGAAGTGTCGAAGCAAAACAAGCTTGAGACGGGCAATTGGTTTCCCTAGCTAACTTGCCGAGCGAGGGTTTTTGAAGGATTTTGCTCCGCACTTTCGCGCCCTAGCTCCACACGTCGCCGCGTTCGTGGTTTGCGCCGCGATGCCTTTCTTTTCTTCATGCTTTGTACTAAACGAGGTGAACTATGAGTTCAGACGGACCGAGTAGTTTCTTGTTGTTGTTCGAACAGCAGTAGGTCCCGTCTTCGTCCGGTCGCGCCGCTGCCCGGGCAAGGCGGGCAGGAGGTGTGACCATGGCTTCCGCAATGACCGGCCCACAGCTTTCAAATGGCCCGAGTACAGTGCCGAATCATGCTCCGGATCTGGTGGGGGAAGACTTAGACGCAAAAGAACTCTTGGCGGCGTGGCCGGTTCTGGCTGCCGACGACCGTCGTCGCGCCTTCGCGCTGCTCCCACGCCCGGAAGCAGAAGATCTTTTCTTGGCGCTTCCAACTCGCGATCAAGCTGAACTAATTTTAGCCCTGCCCATTGCAGAGCGTCGATCTTGGATCCGCTTGTTGCCACCCGACGACGCTGCCGACCTGATCCAGCACGTGCCCAAGGAAGAGCGCGAAGTTTTGTTGTCGTTACTCGACGACGTTACCCGCTCGCAAGTAAGCGGTTTGTTAGCTTACGCCGAGGATGCTGCCGGTGGCCTCATGAACCCCCATTACGCTCGGTTGCGTCCGGACATGACGGTCACCGAGGCGATCACGTACTTACGGAAATATGCCGCCGAGCACCGCGACACCACGTATTACGCATACGTTTTGGATGACGAGCAGCGTCTCCTCGGAGTGCTGTCGTTTCGCGAGTTGTTTGCGGCTGGACCCAATCAGCGCGTGGCAGACTGCATGCGCACGGACGTGGTGTCCATTACCGAAGACCAAGATCAAGAAGCGGTAAGCCGGTTGTTTCAGCAACATCATCTCCTCGCGTTGCCCGTCGTGGACCGCACCGGGAGAATGAAAGGTGTAGTCACCATCGACGACATCGTTGACGTGCTGCAAGAAGAAGCAACCGAAGACATTCAAAAAATTGGTGGTAGTGAGGCGCTCGATGCTCCTTACTGGGAGACCAAGTTTGCCACCTTGATCCGCAAACGCGGCATGTGGCTCTCGGTCCTGTTTCTCGGTGAAATGTTCACGGCCACGGCAATGGGTTACTTCGAGGAGGAAATTGCAAGAGCGGTGGTCCTTGCGCTGTTCGTGCCTTTGATCATCAGTAGCGGGGGCAACTCTGGGTCCCAAGCCTCGACCCTGGTCATCCGGGCCATGGCCTTGGGTGAAGTGCGGCTGCGGGATTGGATGCGCGTGTTGTTACGAGAACTCGCATCGGGAGTTGCACTCGGGGCAATCCTTGCGGCCATCGGGGTTCTCCGCATTGTAGTTTGGCAATCGCTGTTTGGCATTTACGGGGATCATTGGGGGATGATTGCAGTGACGGTAGGATTGAGCCTGATTGGGGTGGTGACTTGGGGGACCCTCATGGGCTCGATGCTGCCCTTTATTTTAAGATTCCTAGGGTTTGACCCAGCTAGCGCATCCGCACCTTTCGTAGCCACGGTTGTGGACGTCACTGGTTTGATCATCTACTTCACTATCGCGAGCGTGATTCTGCGTGGCACTCTTCTCTAATGGCGTAAAGAGGGTTTCGGGAAAAGCTGGGAGGGGTTCAGCGGCGCAGAGATGGGCAGCGTTTTCCCCGAGGGTGTCCCGGCCGAGAAGCTCGTGCCTTGCTGGCGAGAGGGTCGTAGATTTCTTAGGGAGAGTGGCGGCGGGAGGCTTCCTCCGTCTGACACGTCGGACGGAGTGATAAGGTGCGGTGCCCTCGGCGCGATTCGAACGCGCGACCCCAGGATTAGGAATCCTGTGCTCTATCCACCTGAGCTACGAGGGCACGCACGCGCAAACCAATAACATAACCGGCCTGAGTTCCGTCAACGGGGATCGTCAGCGCGAGCGCAACCATAGCCGAAGTCGTTTCTGCTGAAGTCGCACGGAAGCAAATCTCGACCGGCGAGTTCCTTCGTGGAACGGGGTTTAGGTTGTGCCAAGTATGGGTGCGTCCATCTCCGCCTGCGCCGCCGCACAGTGTTGCCGAAGAGCCGAAGAGAAGGCGAAGCAAAGCAAGACCGGGAAGTTTGGCGAACGGTGTTGACCTTGGGGGCGAGTTGCCGCCATTCTTGGGTTCCATGCGTTCGCTGGTAAGAGCAAAGCCCAATGGCGACCAGGCTACGGCAAAAGCACGAGTCAACCAATGCCAAGCTCTCCATCAGTGGCGCATGTCATGGGGAATCATCCTCACGGTGGCGGCGGCGCTTTACCTTTCCCCCGTAGCTGCATACGGACTCACCTTTTTGGTCGACTCGGCTCTAGATCTGCCAGATGCCAATCCGGGCGATGGCCTCTGCTCTGCCGGTGCACCCGATGTCTGTACCTTGCGTGCTGCGATCCAAGAGGCAAACGCAAATGTCGAAGAGGACACAATTCGTCTGCCAAGTACCGCGCCGCGCTTTCGCTTGACCACTCATGGATCGGATGAGGACGATGGTGCTCTAGGTGACCTCGACATCTTGGGGAACCTGATCATTGAAGGAATCGGACCTGGTGTTGTAACGATCGACGGAGACCGAGCGGATCGCATTTTCGACATTTACCCACCGGCGCAAGTAACCATTCGGAACTTGGTTTTACAGCAAGGGCAGGCGCAAGCAGCCGGTGGTGCAATCCGAAATCGGAGCGTCTTGCAACTGGAGGGCGTGACCTTTCGGGACAATGCTGTCATGGCTGGTTCTGGGGGGGCCTTGGCAAATTTGCCGGAAGCTGTGGCAGTGGTGAGAAACTGTACGTTTTTTAACAATGTTGCAGCTCCGAACGGTCAAGGGGGAGCTGTGGCGAACTTGTCAGGCGCGACGTTGGACCTCGACAGCGTGACTCTCAGTACGAACGGGGCGACGGCTGGAGGTGCGATTCACAACCTTGGGAGGGCAGGCATCCACAATTCCATTGTGGCGGCAAGTACGCTGGGCGCAAACTGTGCTGGGGTGCCACTCGTATCGCGCGGCTACAATTTGGACACCGGAACCTCGTGCTTGTTGGATCAGGTTGGGGACCTAAACAATGCCGACCCTCGGCTGGCGGGTCTAGCCTTTAACGGGGGGCTAAGTCTGACCATGGCCCTCCAGCGAGGCAGCGATGCCATTGATCGTGGTGACGCAGAAGCGTGCCCTCAGCAGGACCAGCGAGGGTTCCCTCGGCCGGCCGACGGCAACGGCGACGGATTCAGCGTCTGTGATATCGGGGCGTTTGAAGTCAACCCACCGACACCGACACCGACAATCAGCCGCACGCCGACGCCCACGGTGCCAAGCGCGACGGCCACGCCAACGCCTAAGAACACGCTGTCGCCAACGATCCCTTCCTCTACAGCGACGAGCGTGGTTGAACCAAGTGCAACTGCGTCTTTTTCACCCACCATCTCTCGAGAGACTGCCTCCCCTACTCCCACGCCGACAAGCTTCACGGGCACCCCGACAGCTTCGGCCACGCCTGTTTGGGTGGTCCTCGAGGTTACGACGGTAATGGCTATTCCGGGTGCGCGCGTGCCTGTAGCCATACGTTTGCATACGGGTGGACAGCCGGTGGTGGCAGTCCAAGCCGAGGTGTCCTTCGACCCCGAATATGCACCAATTGCGCCTCGCCGAGATGGCTTGCCGGATTGCACCCCTAATCTGGATCTCGGCAAGTCGTTCGAAGTGGCTTATCGACCCTTGTCTTGTGTCGGACAAGAATGCCGAAGTGTTTATGCCTTCTTATTTTCGCAAGCTGCACCTGTGAGTCTTCTTCCCGATGATGTGGTGCTTTGGACGTGTATGGTAGCCGTCGCCCCGTCGGCCAGCGAAGGCGCGTATACCCTAACAATTACGAAGGAGTTTATTGCTGACGACGAAGGTGATCGTGTGGGCACGGTACGCTTGAGTCATGGCGCCGTGATCGTTGCACTTCCGACACCGTCCCCAACCCCCACAGCAAGAGCGACGAGTACTGCTTCACCTACCGCCACAGTGACGAGCTACTGCGAAGGCGATTGTGATGGCAACCGTATGGTGACCATCGAAGAACTCGTAACGATGGTGGCCATTGCGTTAGAGTTGCGTCCGGCAATCGATTGTATGGCTGGAGACCGTGACGGAAATGGCGCGATTACCGTAGATGAAATCGTCGCTGCAGTTAGTCGTGTGCTCTCTGGGTGTATATAACCGGCAGAGTCAAGGAGGAAATGATGGCCAGTGTGTTTACCCGGATTATCCAGGGCGAGTTACCAGCCCGCTTTGTTTGGAAGGATCAACACTGCGTGGCCTTTTTGTCCATCCATCCGCTCCGGCGGGGGCACACTCTTGTGGTTCCCCGCGAGCAGATTGATCATTGGTTGGACTTGCCAACACCGCTGTTGACACATCTTACGATCGTTGCCCAGAACATTGGACGGGGCCTTCAGAAAGCTTTTAGGCCCACGAAAGTCGGCCTCATGCTTGCCGGCCTCGAGGTTCCCCACGTGCACTTCCATGTGGTCCCGATCGACTCTGTGCATGATTTGGACTTTGCTCGCCAGGACCTGAACCCGCGCGCCGAAGATTTGGATAGCGCTGCCGAAGCCATCCGGGCAGCGCTGCGTGATCTAGGTTTCATCGAAGTGGTGAGGTAATCGCTTGGGCTTTACGAGTTCGAGCGATTACGCGGGCAAAATCCATTGGGTAACTCAGGGAGGAGAAGGTGTCAGTGTGAGCCGAAGCAGACTGTGCAAAGTCCTGATGTCCTGGTGCTTCGCTGCGAGTGTCGGATCGGCGTACGCCGAACAGGTGTATGAGATTGATCCTGCTCATACCGCAGCCCACTTCGCGGTACGCCACATGATGGTCTCTACGGTCCGGGGACGGATGGGCAAGGTCACCGGAACGGTGTTTCTGGAGGAAGACGACGTCACCCGCTCGCGTGTGGAAGCGATGATCGATGCTTCTGAAATTGATACGGGTGAGCCGAAACGCGACCAACACCTCCGCTCTGCGGATTTTCTCGACACCTCGAAGTACTCGTCGATTAGTTTTCGATCGAAACGAGTGCGGAAGCTCGCTGGCGACAAATACGAAGTCGTTGGAGACCTGACAATGAAGGGGATCACCAAGGAAGTGACACTTGACGTCGAGGGAGTGCCGCGGCCTTTTATAGACCCCTTTGGCAAGGAGCGGATGGGCGGCACGGTTAGGACGAAAATCAACCGGCAAGACTTTGGTGTCAATTTCCATAAGGTGATGGACAACGGCGGACTGCTAGTTGGGAATGATGTTGAGATCACTATCGATGTCGAAGTTGTTCGCCGAGAGTAAGCGACGCCGCTAAGAGGCTGGTTGTTCGGCGCCGCCTCCTTGTACCCGTGCAGACTTGGAGGAAACGGCTCTGTTGCGAATCGCTAGCGTGGTTACGTGCGGTGTCTCTGACGGTAGCAGGGTTCGTGGACAGCACGGGATTTGGCAACGATTGCAAGCTTGGGGAGCCGCTGTTGGAATCAAGTGCCGATCGGCGCTTTGCGCGAAATAGATCCCCTCGTGCTTTCCCCTTTGAGAAACTAGGCAGTGTTGGGCCGACGCTTGGTTAGAATTGTGCATGATCCGTGCTCGAGACGGAATGGTTCTTTGCGTGCTGCCCCTTTGTCCGAGGGAGTTTTCACTTGCCGTAGCGTGTAAGGGTCATTGGATCGAACAAGCTGGGATCGAGGGGAACTCGCCTTTGGGCTGGCGCTTGGGGGTCTGCTCGAAGACCGCCCAAAGTGGCACGGTCCAGCTTGACGTTCTCCGCACATGCCCAAATAATGCTACTAGCGGGTAACCACTCCGGGTCCTGCGCGTCACCCGCCATATGGTTAACCCGCGCTTGCATTTGGTAATTGTGCACGAGTTCTCCCCTCCAGCTAAACTTCCGGTTCCAAGCGCCATCCCACGTTTCCGCATCGATCCATAGCTCGATTCGCCCGTAGAGGTAGTACTTGTCTCTGGGGACAGCCTCTACGATCCACATTGGCCGCTTGGCCAGCGCGGAGTCCGTCGGTGCCCACGGCACGCCTTTCCACCCTGGCAGCCAGAATCCCGCGGTTGGCGGGTTGAGGTCGGTCACAATATTCCAGCCCCCACCGGGAACAGGGGTGATGGGAATAGGGCCGCTGACGGCCGCAGGATCGACGATGCGTAAGGCATCGCGTTTTCCAATGAGTTTGAACTGAAAATCCTCTGGTTTCCCATCAAAAAAAAATCCGTCGTCTCCGCTGATATCGGACCCGAGATAGCCATCGGACCGGTTTGCTGGACTCACGGCCCGTACTCTCCGTAATGCGGGTACGTAGGCCCACACCGAATCGCGCTTGTCGGGATCGCGGTAACGCCAAGTGAGCGACGAGGTTCCCTGTAAGTCGGCTGGTGATTTGGTGACACCGAGAAATTGGCTTTGGAGACGATTTGGGTTGGGCTGTCGATATTTCGGCGGTACGCCGTCATAGAAATTAAACCACCCATCGGCAACAATTCCGCGGTCGAGCCCGCGGCGACTCAACATGGCGACTAAGGTACGGTTGTAACTTGAACCGCCGTACCAATACGCCAGGAACTGATTCCAGACAATCTTTACGCCTGCTTTCGGGTCGTTCGGATCGATATGAGGGAAAGGAATGCCGTAGTAAAAATCGGGTTGTCTCCCGGTGGATTTGTCCACGATGGTTCCGCGCTCGTCCACGTCGAGGGTCGTAGCGTTTTTTTCCGTGGCCTCGAGAAAAGACCGTTCCCACTTTGCCGTGCCAAGAGGGTACGAAACAATTCGGTTGCGGTACTCGCCTTTTTCGTAGTGTTTGAGGATCTCTGGTGGCAGTAGGTCTTTGGCGAGGTGGGCATTGGTCTGATCGAGATAGTCCCCTACGCGTAAGCCCGCTGCGACCTCTAGGTTTTCCTGCGTTTGCGCATGCGCCTGCAGTGGCACGGCGACGCCAAACACGGCAAAAAGAACCAAACTCCCTGTTTGCGAACGTAATATTCTCCCGTGCATCCCATCCCTTCCCTTTCTGCCCAGAATTTTGCGACCTTGTTTCTTTGATTCTTTTCCGAAGGAAATTAGCGCCATGTCTGTAGCACCGAGTTGCTTGACAAACAAACGTTCGTTGGCGTACATGCGCAAGCCATGCGGTTGGGAGACATGGTAATCGAGCCCATGACGCAACGCCAAGTCATGGAGTTTCCTTACAAGCACTCGACGGGCCCGATTGTTGGCCGATTTCTTGCCGCTTTGAAGGAACAGCGGCAAATTTGGGGGCAAAGGGTTTCTGGCGGGGCGGTGATCGTGCCACCGCAGGGGTATTCGGAGTGGGATGGCAGTGCTGGAACAGAGTGGGTACCGGTGGAAGACCAAGGAGTCGTAGTGGCGGTGGCCAAGGTGTGGCAACCGGTCGAGCGACTCCACCCGTTTCCCGAGCCGTTCGCCTACGTTTTAGTCAGGCTTGAGGGGGCAGACACGGCCTTGCTGCACGTGGTAAAGACGGACTTCGATCACGTCCGCATTGGTTCGCGGGTGCGCGCGGAGTGGCTGCCCGATGGGGAACGACGTGGCTCCATTTGGGATATCCGCGAGTTCCGCTTGCTGCCTGCCGCGTAACCGACCCATTAGGCGCGTGGGTTGCAGGAGGTATTAAAATGAAGTGTTCAGCCCCACCCGAGACACCGGTGAAATACGTTGAGGCAGTGGTGTGGTTGCCGTACCACTATGTTGCCGGAGACTACCGAGCAGTGTACTTGCGGGCCTTGAAGGACAAGAAAATTTTAGGATCGCGCTGCGATGTCACGAAGAAGGTTTTCGTACCCCCGGTGATCAACTCGCCGGAAAGCTTTGCGCCGTGCTCCGAACTCGTGCAGGTGAGTGACCAGGGCAGGATCACGACGTTTTGCATTGTGAACATTCCGGTCATCGGTCGGAATTTAGAACTGCCTTATGTGGCTGCCTCGGTGCTCCTGGACGGAGCCGATATCCCGATCTTTGCCCTAATCCAGGAGTGTCGGACGGAAGACGTGCACATGGGCATGCGCGTCGAGGCAGTATGGAAGCCGGATGGGCAGAGGCAGGGTGATCATGAAGATATTTTGTATTTTCGCCCGAGCCAGAGCTCGTCTTCGGGGGAATGGCCGCGTCCGATCTAAGAGGGGAAGGTCATGCCACAATTACGGAATGTTGCCATAGTGGCCTTTGCCCAGTTGCCGGTGGTGGCACGCGATGAACATCGGACAGCCACGGAAATGCTTTATCTTGCTGTGCGACAAGCACTGGAGCAGTGCCAGGCGAGACGGGACGACATTGATTACCAGATCGCGGGGTCGACGGATTACATGGACGGTCGCCCCTTTGGCTTCGTTACGGCGCTCGAGTCGCTTGGTTCCTGGCCGCCGCGCCAGGACTTGCACTTGGAGATGGACGGGACGTTTTGTGCTTACTACGCCTGGCTGCGCATGCAGGCGGGCGACTGTGAAACTGCGCTGGTAGTCGCCCATGGCAAGGTATCGGAGGGAGATCCGCGGAGGGTGACGAACTTGCAGATGGACCCTTACTACCACGCTCCACTCGGCATCGACGCCATCGCATCGTCTGCCTTGCAGGCAAGCATGTATATGGCACGCACGGGTGTCGGGGATCACGAACTTGCTCGCGTGGCGGCACGAAACCGTGCCCACGGGGCCCGCAATCCGGATAACCAGGTGCGTGCGGTGGCTACCGCAGAGGAATTGCAAAGTACCCCCTTCGTGGTGGAGCCGTTGCGGCAGGGGTACTTGGCTCCTGTAGGCGAAACCGCCACCTGTCTTATTCTGGCCGTTGAAGGCAAGGCTGAGCGAATGTGCGATCGACCTGTTTGGATTCACGGCGTGGACCACCGCTCCGAACTTCAGACCTTAGGCGCCCGCGACTTGTCGCGGAGCGCCGGGGCACGGTTGGCGAGTGAGAGAGCATTGGCTCTGGCTGGGCTAGACCGTGCTGACCAAGTGGACTTGGCAGAACTAGCCGCCACCAACCCTGCTGAGGAAATGGTGCTATGTGATGCTTTGGGGCTGGACCCGTTTGCCTCGCGCCCTGTGTTAAATCCCTCTGGAGGTCCTCTATGTGCGGACCCAGTGATGAGCACCGGGCTCATTCGCTTGGGAGAGGCCTTTCGCCAGTTGGCTGGGCGTGCTGGTGAGCGGACGGTGAGCGGCGCTGAGATGGCGCTGGTGCACGGCCAACAAGGGCACTGCCTGCAAACAAATATCGTATGGATCTGCGGGACGAGGAGGAGATGGTCATGAAGCGGCCGGTTGCGGTCGTGGGTGTCGGGCAGACCCATCACGCATCCCGTCGCTCTGACGTGAGCATCGCTGGACTTGTCCGGGAGGCTGTCGACCGCGCCCTCCTGGATGCAGGTTTGGAGCACAAGGACATCGATGCCGTGATTATCGGCAAGGCTCCGGATATGCTCGAGGGAGTGGCGCAGCCAGAGCAATATCTGGTTGGCGCTGTCGGTGCTCATATGAAGCCGATGTTGCGTGTGCACACTGCAGGTTCGGTGGGGGCGTCAACCGCCATTACCGCGGCAACGCATGTGGCTTCCGGGCTGTATAATCGAGTGTTGACCGTGGCCTTCGAAAAACAGTCCGAGGGAAACACCATGTGGGCACTCTCCCCGAATTTACCGTTTACCGCCCCACTGGTTGCGGGTGCTGGCGGGTACTTCGCGCCGTACTGCCGGGAATACATCGCCCGCACTAAGGCCCCGCTCCACATTGGCCCGCTGACGATGGTGTATGCGCGGGAGAACGGAGCGCGAAACGAGTACGCACATTTGCGGGAGCCGGTTACGGTCGAGCAAGTGATGGAGACCCCTATGCTGTGGGATCCAATTCGTTTCGGTGAAACTTGTCCCGCTTCGGACGGTGCGGCAGCAATGATTTTGGCGTGCGAAGAGTTGGCGAAAAAGGGGCCGCGGCGACCTGCATGGATCAAGGCTGCTTACACCTTCGCGGAGGCCATGTGGGTTCCGAACCGCGACCAGGTGAGCCCCAAGGCGGGGCAAATTTGCGCCGGCAAGGTGTACGAGGCAGCAGGAATCACGGATCCCTGGAAGGAAATCGATACCGCTGAGCTCTACGTGCCCTTTTCCTGGTTTCAAGCCATGTGGTTAGAGAACTTAGGGTTTTGTGCCGAAGGTGAGGGGTGGAAGGCGATCGACCGGGGCGACACCCGCTTCGGTGGCCGGCTGCCCATCGACCCCTCCGGGGGCGTTCTATGTACCAACCCGATCGGAGCTTCTGGTATGTTGCGCTTGGCGGAGGCGGCTCTGCAAGTGATGGGGAGAGCCGGATCGCATCAGGTCGAAGGAGCGAAAACGGCACTGGGGCATGCGTATGGAGGCGGTGCGCAGTACTTCGCCATGTGGGTGGTGAGCAGCGAGCTGTAATGGCAATGACCTTGCAGTTTTCGAGGAGGAACCTGTGAGCACACAGCAACCAGCCGTTTTGTTCGAGCAGCGTGACGGTGTGGCTGTCGTCACGATGAACCGTCCGGAGGTTCGCAATGCGATCAACCCGGAAATGTTGTGTCGCTTGGCGGATGCATGGGACAGGATTAATCAGGAACCTAGCATCCGGGTAGCTATTCTCACCGCAGCAGGGGACAAGGCCTTCTGTGCTGGTGCCGACCTCAACAAACTCGTCCGAATGATGCAAGGGTTGCGCCCTCCGGAGAATGAATTCGACGAGCGAATCAAGAATGATGTCAGCATCATTTACAAGGGGCTGTTACGCAATTACCGTGTGAACAAGCCTTTGATTGCTGCGGTGCGGGGTTTCTGTGTAGCGGGGGGCACAGAGCTACTTACAGCGACCGACATTCGCGTTGCCAGCGATGATGCCTGGTTTGGGCTTGCAGAGGTCAAGTGGAGCTTGTTTCCCATGGGGGGGTCTACGGTGCGCTTGCCACGGCAAATCCCGTTGTGTTTCGCTATGGAAATTTTGCTAACTGGCGAGCAGATTGCGGCTGCGGACGCCTTGCGGATGGGCTTGATCAACAAGGTGGTTCCCAGCGACCAAGTCATGTCGGAGGCGTGGCGTTACGCAGAGATCATCCGGGACAACGGCCCGCTCGCAGTTCAAGCAGTAAAGCGCTCGGTACTAGACGGGCTTGACTTACCTACGGAAAAAGCCCTGGAGCACGAGCTGGAGTTAGGCATTCCGGTATCCTTATCTGAAGACTGCCGAGAAGGAACTCGGGCGTTCAACGAAAAGCGCAAGCCAGTGTTTCAAGGTCGCTAGGTATGCTGGTGCACCTGGCCCGAATCTTTGACTTGATCGCCAATGAAATCGGTGATCGTGATGCGCTGATTTGGCGTGGCTGTTGCCTCTCGTACCGGGAGCTGGCATCACGGAGCAAGCGATTTGCCAATGCTTTGCTCGAGAGGGGACTCGGTTGCCGTCGGGAGCGTGTGGGATTAGAAGCGTGGGAATCAGGCCAAGACCACGTTGCCTTGTACCTGTACAATGGCAATGAGTACCTAGAAGCCGCCTATGGTGCGTATTTCGCCCGCGCCGTCCCTATCAACGTCAATTACCGCTATGTCGAGGACGAACTCTTCTACGTGCTGGATAACAGTCGAGCGAAAGCGATCGTTTACCATGCTCGGTTTGCCTCTCGCCTGGCGGCAGTGCGGCACAGGCTCCCACAGCTTCGGTTCTTCATCCAAGTGGCTGACGACTCGAACGAGCCGTTGTTACCTGGGGCCGTTGAATACGAGGCGCTGTTAGCGGCTCAGTCGCCGGAGTTGCCCGCGCTGCCCTACTCTCCCGACGACTTGTACATTCTCTATACCGGCGGGACAACGGGATTACCCAAGGGGGTCCTGTGGCGCCAGGAAGATGTCTTTTACGCAGGGTTGGGAGGCCATTTGCCCGGCTTTCCACGGGTGGAGAGTGACGAGCAACTTTTGGGGTTGGCACGCTCTGCTCTGGGTGGGCGGCCAGTAGTTGCGGCTCCTTTCATGCATGGGGCTGGACATTGGACGTGTTTCAACACGTTTCATCGTGGGGGAACAGTGATCTTGCCGGAGGAAACCCGGCGTTTCGACCCTCATGCTGTTTGGCGAGCTGTAGAAGAACATCGCGCGGATACTTTGGGGCTGATTGGTGACGCTTTTGCCCGACCTCTTCTCGATGCGCTGAAACAACACCGCTACGATACCTCCTCCCTCCGTGTGCTGGTCAGCACTGCGGCGGTGCTTTCACCAGCAGTTCGCGAAGAGTTAATGCGCTGCTTAGGCGATGGTGTCTTCGTGATCGAGAACATTGGAGCAAGCGAGGCCGGCCTGCAAGCAATGAGCTTTGACACTCGCACGCAGTACCAAGGGATTCCTGGATATCAGTTGCGGGACAATAGCGTGCTCTTGAATGCGGACCGTACCGCCGTCCTCGACCCGAGCGGTGCCCGGCCTGGCCCTGACGGGGATGTTGGGTGGGTAGCTACCAGAGGAGACATTCCTCTTGGCTACCTGGAAGACCCGGAGAAAACGCGAGAGACCTTCCCGGTGATTGGAGGGGTCCGGTACTTCGTAGGCGGCGACCGAGCGTGCTACGCGGAAGACGGGCGCGTGCTCTTCTTAGGCCGGGAAAGCTTTTGCATCAATAGCGGTGGCGAAAAAGTTTACGTGGAGGAAGTGGAAAGGGTGCTAAAGAGCCATCCCGCGATTTACGATGGTTTGGTCGTGGGCGTACCCGACCCGCGCTGGGGTCAGCGTGTTACCGCTGTCATCGTACTTGCCCCTGGATGGTCTGCGCCGTCGTTGGAGGAGATTCGTACTCACTGTAGTGCCCACCTGGCCGGCTATAAGATTCCGCGCGCCCTGGTGGTGGCCGACCAAATCGTACGGAGCCCGAGCGGAAAACCGGATTATCGTTGGGCGCAGAAGTACGCGCTGGAGCACAGCCTAGGGAGGCTTCCGGCGGCGTGATGGCCCCCGGGAAAACCTCTAGATCGGGGTGGAACTATTTGACAAACAAACGTTTGTTGGATTAAGGTAGTACTATGGCGCGGAGGCAAGGTGCACGGAATGCGGAGGGAAAGTCAACCCGCGAACAAATCCTTGACGTCGCGGAGCGGCGATTTGCAGAGCGCGGCTTTCGCGGGGTTTCGGTGCGCGAAATTGCTGCGGAGGCGGGGCTTAAAAATCAGGCCAGCCTGTATCATTACTTCCGCAACAAGCGCGCACTGTATGAGGCGGTACTCTCCCGAGGGGTGTCGGCGCTTGTGGAGTTGGTTGCCGGTGGAGCGCCCCCGGCGAAGCCGACGATCAACTATCGCGAGATCGTCGAGGAGACCATCGACCGGCTGGTCGATTACTTGTTGGAACACCCCCACTTACCCCGGCTGATTCAAAGGGCTGGGATGGACGACGTACCGCTCTTTCGGCATACACTGGTTCGGTTGTTACGCCCCTTGTTCCAGCAGGGCTTGGGAGTGCTTGCGGTTGCCGGTGTCCCGTGGCGTCGCGAAGAGCTGCCGCACTTGGCAGCAGGTATTTACCACCTAGTGTTTGGCTACTTTGCCAATACCGAATTGCTCTCTTTGGTCAGTCAAAGCGAGTGGCTGGACCCGCGTGCGATTGCCCGTCAGCGCAAATTTCTGAAAGCGGCAATTGGGGAGTTGCTCGGCTTTCGAGCACTTAGCGGGCTACGAGTATTGAGTGTAGTGCCGACGGCCCGTGTCGGCAATGAGTAACATGGGAGGTCGGATGATGAAGCTCGATGAAGTCAATTTGTGCGACTTAGACATCTGGGAGCAACGTGTACCGCACGAGATGTTCGCGTTACTGCGACAGGAGGCACCCGTATTTTGGCACAAGGAGCCCCAAGGAGGGCCTGGTTTCTGGGCGGTGACGAAATACGCGGATGTCGTCCACGTGTCCAAACATCCAAAGATTTTTTCCTCATGGCGTGGGGGAACGAACATTTTCGACTTGCCTGCGGAAGAACTGGCGCAAGTGCGGATGATGATGGTGAACATGGACCCCCCGCAGCACACCAAATATCGGCGGTTAGTCAGCCATGGATTTACGCCCAGACGGATCGCTGAGCTCGAACCCCACGTCCGCGAGCTCGCTCGGCAGATCGTCGATCAGATCGCGGGAAAGGGGGAGTGCGATTTCGTCACCGAGGTCGCCGCAGAACTGCCCTTACAAGTTATCGCCGAACTCTTGGGAATCCCCTTGGGGGACCGCCACTTGGTGTTCGAATGGAGCAACCGACTGATTGGATTCGATGACCCCGAGTTTCAGACCTCCATGGAAGATGGCAAGCGCGCTGCGGCGGAAATGTGGGCGTACGCACACACCCTTGCGGAAAAGCGTAAACGCGACCCGCGTAACGACCTTGTGTCGCGGCTCGTCCATTCCGAGGTCGACGGAGAGCGCTTGAGCGAGCTCGAGTTCGATTTCTTCTTCCTCCTGTTGGCTGTGGCAGGGAACGAGACAACCCGAAATTTGATTTCCGGGGGAATGCTTGCGCTGTTTGAACATCCGGAGCAAAAAGACAAACTGCTTGCTCATCCCGAACTTCTGCCTACCGCAGTGGAAGAAATGTTGCGCTGGGTCTCACCAGTGATTTGTTTCCGCCGGACAGCGACTACCGATACCGAGATCCGCGGGCAGCGCATTCGGGAGGGCGACAAAGTGGTCATTTTTTACATCTCAGCCAACCGCGACGAAGAAGTCTTTGAACATCCTGACCGGTTCGACATTGCGCGCTCGCCGAACGATCACCTGGCCTTCGGGATCGGGGAGCATTACTGCTTGGGAGCGAATTTGGCTCGAATGGAAATTCGGGTCATGTTCGAGGAAATTTTGCGCCGCTTGCCGGATATCGAACTGGCAGGCGCTCCCCGCCGACTGCGCTCCAACTTCATCTCAGGGATCAAATCCATGCCAGTGCGTTTCACTCCGGAACGGCGCCGAGTTGCTGCTCGTGCCTGACCGATACGGGTTGACCCTGCGAGAAGTTCGGTGCAAGTTGCCTTGGCAATGCGAGGAGTAGCGTGCCATGAAAATTGTGATTGATTACGACCTGTGCGAAGGAAATGCCGTGTGCATGAAAGTCGCTCCAGAGGTGTTCGTCGTGGGGGAAGACGATCGCGCCCGTCTTCTCATTGCTAACCCACCAGAAGAACTGCGAGCGAAGGTGGAGCTTGCCGTGAAGCGCTGTCCGAGGCAGGCCTTGTCCATCGTCGATTAGAGCAGGCACGACTACTGCCCTCGGTCGAACGCCAAACCGTGCCTTCGCTGTGAGTGCCATGGAGCGGGTCCGGCAACTTGGACGAGAACTGAGTAATTGGGGACGTTGGGGGACGGACGATCAAAGGGGGACGCTAAATTTCGTGACGCCCCAGGTCATACAGCGTGCCACGAGTTCCGCTCGTAAGGGCCGCGTCTTTAGCCTAGGCCTGGCCCTAGGTTCAGATGGCCCGCAAATTGGCCAAGGGGGCCGGGTCAATCCACTTCACTTCGTGACAGCGCTGCACGTCGGTTACGGGGCGGCCAACGGCTTTCGCTACAACGACGATGCACTGTTGCTGCCACTGCAGGCTGCAACGCAGTGGGATAGCTTGGCGCACGTCTATTATGACGACACCCTCTACAACGGAGTGCCGGCGACCATGGTTACGTCCGCTGGGGCGGCACGGAACGCGATCGATGCGGTGGGTGAAGGCGTATTGACCCGGGGCGTCTTGCTTGACATTGCAAGGCTCGAAGGGGTTGAACGGTTGCCGCCGGGATTCGTCATCCGGCCGGAACACCTCGAAGCCGCAGAGAAAGCCCAACAGGTGTGCGTGCGAACGGGAGATGCATTGCTTGTGCGCACCGGGCATATCACGGTGTTTACTAGGGATCAGAACCGCGAAGCGTATATGCGCCAGATGCCGGGACTGGGGCTCGACTGTGCGCGATGGCTTTACGAGCGGGAGGTGGCCGCCGTGGCTACCGACACTAACGCCGTCGAGGTCATTCCTTTCGAAGACCCGGGCATACCCCTACCCTTACATCTGGTATGCATTCGCGACATCGGATTAATCTTGGGTGAAATGTTTTACTTGGAAGAATTGGCTGCAGATTGTACCCGGGATGGTCAGTGGGACTTTCTTTTAGCTGCGCCAGCACTGAAGGTTCGTGGCGGCCTCGGCACACCTCTCAACCCGCTCGCTGTGAAGTAGTTTGGCGACCAGACTGCGCTCTTTGCTCCTTCCACAGCAGCCGCTTCACCCACCGTTCAACTTCGGCGAGAAATTGCTCGGTGGTGAGCCTCATGCCTCGTTCCATCCAGTCTGCAAGCAAGGTTTGGTGAACGGCACTGAATAACCGAGCCAGCAGAAGGGGCTCCGCCTGTACGAAGTTCCCCTCCTGGATCCCGCGGGCTAAGAGGTCAGCTTGCAGTCGCTGAATTTGAGCCCAAACCGCGGCTCGTTTGCCGGCCCCGTTCTCGGGACTGTGCATCCACGCCGCTCCCAGTCGCAGGTGCATGCGCAAAAAATGCGGGTGAGTCGAAAAGTACGTGACGTAATCGCGAACGAGGTCTAAGAATGCAGCGGTGGCAGGGGCAGTTCGGGCAACGGCTCGGCGAACAAGCTCCAAGAGTTCCGTACCTCGTAATTCCAAAAGCGCCTGGAGTACCTCTTCCTTGCTCCGAAACACCGAATAGATAGTTCCCATCGAGACTCCGGCACGGCGTCCAATTTCCTGCATGGAAGCAGCAGTGAAGCCTTTTTGGGCGAAGACCTGCTCTGCAGCCTCCAAAATGTGATGGCGATACACGGCCAGCCGTGCTTGACGAAGGTGCTCCCGAGGCGTTCGCGTCGGTCTTTTCATGAGTGCTTCCGTACCATCGTGAATCGGCATTGACAATGCGCGTCTGCGAATGGTAGTTCGGTATCCTGAAATCAATATTCGTACCGGTGAAAATCACGTCTAGGAGGGCTGAGCGATGGAATTTGGAATTTTTTCGCAGATGCACGTGCCGCCGTGGGACGATGAACACTCACGTTTTCTGCGAGAGCTGGAAGTGGCAGAGGCTGTGGAAGCCGCGGGATTTAAGTACGACTGGGCTCCTGAGCATCACTTCCTCCTCCACTACTCGCATCAGCCCGCTCCTGAGGTTTTTTTGAGCTGGGTGGCGGCCCGTACGAAGCGCATCCATATCGGCACGGCGATCACGAACATCACGGCACCGGTGAATCACCCGGTGCGGGTCGCGGAGCGCATCGCCACCATGGACCACTTGTCCGAGGGCCGTGTGGAATTTGGTACCGGTCGTGGTTCCTCCACCGCCGAGTGGGCTGGCTTTTGTATCCCCTCGGCTGCAGAAACGAAGCCAATGTGGCGCGAGTCGCTCGAGCAAATTCCGCGCATGTGGCAAGACGGAATTTACGAATACGAGGGCAAGTACTTCCGTGTTCCGCCTCGCAACATTCTACCAAAACCGTTCACAAAGCCGCATCCGCCGCTTTGGCTGGCATGTTCGAGTCCGCAAACTTTCGCTGAGGCCGGCGAACTCGGGTTGGGGGCGCTGTGTTTTACCTTTGGGACCCCGGCGGAGATTGCTCATTTGGTTCGGTCTTACAAGGAGGCCATTCAGCGGTGCACGAACCCCATAGGGGGCTACGTCAACAATAACATAGCGGTAACGACAAACATGTTTTGCCTGCCGGATGGGGACGAAGCCCGATACTTGTATGCCAACGCCAAGGTGGAACGTTTTACCGAGTATTTCTTCCAATGGCTTGACTCGATCCCTCGGCCTAAGGGGTTACCGAAGGAAGGGCCCATTGGTCCCCTGCCGCCGACGACGCCCGAGCAGTTGAAAGCAGGTTTGGCTGCTGGCGGGCGCCAGGTCGGTGCGCCCGAGGAAATTATCCCAGTGATTCAAATGTACGAAGAGCTTGGCGTGGATCAGCTGATTTATGCGCCGCTAACGTTGACCTTGGATCAGAAACACGTGTTGCGTTCCATTGAAACCTTCGGAAAGTACGTGTTGCCGAAATTCGATAAGGACCCCACACATAGCACGCTTAGACAGCGAGAGGAGCAACTGAAAGCTCAAGCGGCCTGAGAGGGGATCGAACGTGCGTGACAGTCGACCGCCGCTAGGCAATGTCGTTCGCATCGACTCGGTGCTCATCGGCGGCCAATGGACCCCGGCCGATCGAGGCGTGTATCCGATCACAGATCCCGCCACTGAGGCTGTTGTGGGCTATGCCCCATACGCTAGCGCTGCACAGGTGCAAGAGGCGGTGGCAGCCGCTCGAGAGGCATTCGACGCTGGCTCTTGGCCACGGCTTCTCCCCTCCGAGCGGTCGAAGCTACTTCGCCAGGCGGCAGCAGCATTTCGAGTTCGCAGCGAAGATTTGGTTGACTTGGTGATCGCCGAAACAGGCGCCCTGCGTCCGGTGGCTGTCGCGCAGCAGATAGGCGCAGCCGTGGCTCGACTCGAGCGATACGCAGAACTTGCCGCAGAATCTCCAGAAACAGCATTCCCCCCGCGCCCAAACAAGACTCAGCAAGGGGAACGGCTCGCTGCTGGAATCGCGGTGCGTGAGCCTGTCGGAGTGGTGGCCGCGATAACACCCTTCAACTTTCCCATGACGAATTGCGCTGGAAAGATCGGTCCAGCGTTGGCGTGTGGTAACACGGTTGTGGTCAAGCCATCTCCAGTCAACCCGCTTGCGGTGGCGGAAATGTGCCGAGTGATCGCAGCGGAGTTGCCTCCCGGGGTTCTGAACTTTGTCTGCGGACCTTATCCCGAAACCGGCGAAGCCTTATGCGCGGACCCTCGCGTAGACATGATTTCGTTTACCGGAAGCACGACTGTGGGAAGGGCCATTCAGGAGAAGGTGGCTCCTCAGATGAAACGAGTGCTGCTCGAGCTGGGAGGTAAGTCGGCGTGCATTGTTTTTGCGGACGCCGACCTGGACGCGGCACTTGCTGGGGCCATGCAAACGTGGACCTTTCATTGCGGCCAGATCTGTATCGCGGGCACGCGCCTTTTAATCGAACGCGGAATCTACCCGAGGTTCGTTGACGGTTTGGTCAACGCCGCCAAAGAACTTACTATTGGCGATCCACGGGATCCAGCAACGGTTGTCGGTCCTTTGGTGTCGGCTGCGCAGCGGCAGAGGGTGGAACACTGGATCGCCGTAGCGTTGCGCGACGGAGCCCGGGTAGCATGCGGCGGCAAGCGGCCACCACACTTGCCGAAGGGATTTTTCGTGGAGCCAACACTGTTGGTCGATGTCGACAACCGGATGCCCGCGGCTCGCGAGGAGATTTTTGGCCCGGTGCTTGTGGCGATTCCCTTTGATCGCGAGGAAGACGCGGTGAATATCGCTAACGACTCGCCGTACGGCCTCTACGGGTATGTGTGGACGCGCGATATGGTGCGTGCCTTACGAGTGGCGAGAGCGTTGCGCACGGGTACAGTACAAATTAACGGAGCACCGCCAAACCCCGAGGCTCCCTTTGGCGGCTTTAAACAAAGCGGAATAGGTCGAGATGGCGGGCGCTACGCCCTGAGCGCCTATTCGGAACTGAAGTACATTGGCTGGACCCTGTGAGTGACAAGTGACTGGAAAGACTTGTATGGTGCGCGTGGTTGCAGCAGTTCTGAAAAAGCCTGGGACGGCGGTGGAAATACGTGAGGTTGGGTTGCGCGATCCCGGCCCAGGGGAGGTGCGTGTCCGCGTCAAGGCGGCAGGACTTTGCCACTCCGACCTGAGCGTCATCGATGGCTCGATTCCCTATCCCATGCCCGTGATTTTAGGTCATGAGGGCGCTGGCATTGTGGAGGCGGTGGGCGTCGGGGTACGCAGCGTACGGGAGGGGGATCCCGTGATTATTTCGACTCTGGCGCACTGCGGACGCTGCGCTGCGTGCGAGTCCGGCAAACCAACCCAGTGCTGCAACGCCCCAAGTCCAAGAGAGTGTCGTCCCTTCGTTGTCGACGGAGAAGAGGCCTATCAGTTTGCCCATGCATCGGTGTTTGCGGAGGCCACTGTCGTTCGTGAAGAAGGTGCCATTCCCATCGACCCTGCTGTTCCACTGGAGCGGGCCTGCTTGATTGGCTGTGGAATTGTTACTGGCTACGGGGCAGTGGTTAACCGGGCCAAAGTCGAAACGGGCGCGACCATGGCCGTTTTTGGTGCTGGTGGGATAGGCCTCAATTGCATTCAAGCCGGGGTGCTTACAGGGGCGAGCGTAATCGCAGCGGTGGATGTCGTGCCTCAGAAGCTGCATTGGGCCAAGGTCTTTGGCGCGACTCATGTGGTCGATGCAAGCAGAGAAGATCCAGTGCAAGCTATTCGCCAGATCTGCGGTGGCGTCGATTATGCCTTCGAGGCGGTTGGGGCAATTCCGGTAATCCAGCAAGCCTTGGAATCCCTTGCTCCGGGTGGTGTCCTGACGGTTGTTGGTGTGCCGCCCGTGGGCAGCCAGTTTTCGTTCGTTGTCCACCAGCTTTACCAAAACAAGGGTGTTCTCGGTTGCCGCTACGGGGCCGCCCGGCCGCGAGTGGACTTTCCTCTTCTCGGGCGGCTTTACTTAAACGGGCGGCTGAAAATTGACGAGTTGGTCACCAAAGAATACCGCCTCGACGAGTTTGCCGAGGCCCTCGCTGACCTCAAAGCCGGCGCGTTAGCCCGGGGGGTCTTCCGGTTCGATTGAGCTAGTTCGCCAAAAGATAACTATGAAGGGAAAGGGAGGACGACATGGGCCGGTACGGCTACTACGTGATTGACGCTGATGGTCACGGCGGTGATCTACCAAATTGGTGGGAGCGCTTGCCGAGCCAATACCGCGACAAGTGGGAGCAGCGAAGGGAACGCTTGCAAAAACATTTTGCTAATCTTCCAGGCGTTGGCGTACGTAAGACCCGAGGAACAGCCAAAATCGATAGCTTAGAGCGCGCAGGTATGACTGATCCGAAGGCTCGCCTGGAGGACATGGACCTCGAGGGGATCGATCGCACGGTGATGTTTCCTGGGGGGGCTGGGGAGGAATGGGCTGGGCTCGACCGTGACTTTGCCATCGCGGTGTGCCGGACCCTGAACGATGCGAGGGCCGAATTTCTCCAGTACAATCCACAGCGGCTCATGTCTGTGGCTAAACTGCCTATGATCGATCCAGAGGCTGCTGCTCAGGAGTTGCGGCGCTGCGTGACGCAGCACGGAATGGTCGGCATGGTGACGCCCCAACATATCCGGGAGAAAAATCTCGACCACCCGAGTTTGGACCCGATTTGGGCAGAAGCTGAACGCCTGGGTGTGGCCGTGTGTGTTCACGGAGGAGGCCAGGCGCTGGACCAAATTCCTATCGGAATCGACCGCTTCTCGACTCGGCTGGAAACCCATGCCTTTACTCACCCCGTGGGTCAAATGTTGGCGGTGATGAATTTTACGGTAGGTGGCATTCTGCACAAATTTCCGAAACTGCGAGTGGCCTTCCTGGAAGCCAACGTGGGTTGGCTGCCGTTTTGGTTGGAGAGACTCGACGAACACTGGGAACTCACACCGGAGCAAGCGCCCGTGATCGACCGCAAACCAAGTGAGTACTTCTTGTCCGGAAACTGCTTTATCGGCTGCGACCCAGACGAATCGACTATCCCTGCTGTGACCAACGCCCTCGGCGAGGATATCGTGGTCTACGCCTCGGATTACTGTCACTGGGACTGCCGCTTCCCGGATACAGTAAAAATCATCGTGGAACGAAACGACTTATCTCGTTCTGCCAAGGAAAAGATCCTGTCGAAGAATCCAGCTCGGCTGTACAACTTGAACTGAGGCAGCGGACCACGATGGTTCCCCCTCTTTCCGACCTGCTTGAACCGATACACAGCGCACTCTTGGTCATGGAGTGTCAACGGGCCATCTTAGATCCGGCGGGTGGTCGGTTCCGCCAACTTGCGGACGCTGTAGCGCAAAACGGGACAGTGGGAAAAATCCGGCGCCTGATCGACGCGGCACGGAAAAAGCGGATACCTGTGGTCTACTTGACTGCGTCGCGGCGCTCCGACCGTGCTGGCTCCTCCGCGAACTGCCCTCTATTGGCTGCTGCCGATGATGGGGAAGCGATGAGTCCTGGGAGCGAAGGCCACGCGATGGTTCCTGGTCTTGAGCCCACGGCGAATGACTTCGTGGTCAACCGGATGCACGGAGTCTCCCCTTTTCACGGCACGGAACTGGACTCGTTGCTGCGCAACCTCGGGGTTCGGACTGTCGTCGCGGCCGGGGTCTCGGTGAACGTTGGAATCCTGGGGCTGGTCGTTGAGGCGGTGAACTGCGGCTACTACGTCGTCTTGCCACGGGATGCGGTTGCCGGGGTGCCGGAAAGCTACGTGGAGCAAGTGTTTAAGTTCACATTTCGTTGGCTTGCAACGATCTCGACGGTCGACGAGGTCGTGGAGCACTGGCTGCAAATAAGACCGTGAGGGAGGAGAGGTTGGAGCGCTTTGCCAACAAAGTTGTGTTTGTAACGGGCGCAGGCTCCGGGATAGGGCGGGCTACGGTAGAACGCTTTGCGAGAGAAGGGGCTCAAGTTGTTGGCGTCGACGTTGCTTCGGAGCGGCTCGCGGAAACGGAACGGTCAGTGGTGCAATTGGGCGGAAAGATACTGGCGCTCGAAGGCGATGTGACCAGTGAAGTAGCGGTTCGCCGCGTTGTGGATCAAGTTGTGGCCCGTTTCACGGCGATCGATGTTTTGGTGAATGCCGCGGGTATCGGCCGCGCAGTTCGCTTCGAGGAGCTCGCCTTTGTCGAATGGGAACAAATCCTACGGGTGAATTTGTCGGGTCCGTTTCTAGTCACCCGATCTGCTCTGCCCTTCATGTTAAACCGCCCCGGGGCAAATATTGTCAATGTCTCCTCCATCGCTGGTCTACGTGGCCAAGCATACAATACAGCATATTGCGCTTCAAAAGCGGGACTTCTCAATTTCACTCGCTCGCTGGCTTTAGAGTTCGCAACCCGCGGTTTGCGAGCTAACTGCGTTTGCCCGGGAGGTGTTAAAACGCCTTTAGTGAAAAACTTCGTGCCCGATGCGGGTATGGAGTCCCACCTGTTGGCGTACGCCATGCCGCCGGTACCGGGAAAGTGGGGGAAACCAGAGGACGTTGCGGCCGCGATCGCCTTCCTGGCCAGTGACGAGGCGCGAATGATCAATGGTGCGGCTCTTGTCGTGGACTTCGGTGTCCTCGCCTGAGGAGTCCTAAACATGGAACTCATCACCGAACTGGTTGCCCGAAGGGCGCGAGAACAAGGAGACAAGGTCTTTCTCTATCACGAAGGGATGCCTTGCTCTTACAGCTTGTTTCATCGTTGGAGTAACCGCTTCGCGCACGTGTTGCTGGAGCTCGGGGTGGAGAAAGGCGACCGGGTGACCCTCGCTATGACCAATACCCTCGAGTACGTCGTGGCCGCATTCGGAATTTTGAAAGCCGGCGCGATTCTTCACCCGGTGAACCCAGCTTTGGGGGGTCGTGAGTTATCCTATTTATTGCGACATGCTCACCCGAAACTTGTGGTGACCGATGTGCAGAGCCTAAAGCGGATGGCCGCGCTCCAGTCGAAGGTGGAAGGAGGACTACGTTGGAGCTGCTTTGGCGAGGCGCCGGCTGCAGTCGACCTAAGGCCATTGGTGGAAGCGGCTTCCGAGGGCAGTGTCCCTGTCTCAATAGAACCAGAAGACGCCTCTACACTATTGTACACTTCGGGGACAACAGGGATCCCGAAAGGAGTATTGTTTCGGCATCGTGCCACCGGAGCAGCGGGACAGCACTTTGTCGAGGTTCTTGGTATTCGGCCCGTGGACGTCATCTTGGCTGTTACTCCATTATTTCATGGCAACGCTTGGGGAGCAGTGGTTACAGCGCTCCAGGCTGGGGGCACAGTGGCGTTCCCCAAAGTGTTTTCTGCATCCCAGTTTTGGCCTCTGGTACACGCTGCGCGTGCGACGGTGTTGTACACCCTGGGTACGATCCTGGCGATCCTGTTGAACCAGCCTCCGAGCCCGCTCGAGCGGACCAGTCAGTTGCGCATAATTCTGGGTCTTGGAAGCGCCCCAATTCGGGAGCCGGTTCGGCAACGGTTTGGTGTTGATGACGTTGTCGAATGCTTCGGTTCGACCGACGCTGGGATTGTAACCATTCAGCCGGTTGGAGCAGCTTTGCGGCCAGGTTCGTGCGGAAAGCCCGTGCCTGGAGTGGAGGTTCGCATCGTAGATGAGGAGGGACGAACGCTGCCTCCACGTCAGGTAGGAGAGATTGCAGTGCGATCTCCTCACTGCCTAGCGGAGTACTTCCGTGATCCGGAGCAAACCCGCGCAGCGCTAAGGGAAGGGTGGTTTTTTACGGGCGACTTGGGGTTCCTCGATGAGGATGGATGGCTCTACTTTGTCGATCGGAAGCGCGACGTAATTCGCCGCGGCGGGGAGAATGTTTCCAGTGTGTACGTCGAAAAAGTCTTGCGGGAGCATCCGGCGGTAGCCGAAGTTGCCGTCATTGGAGTTCCCGACCCGATTCTCGGCCAGGAGATTAAGGCATTTGTCGTTCCCTCAGGACCGGTAACGGAAGACGAATTGCAAGCTTTCGCTGCACAGCGCCTAGCGAAGTTTCAAGTGCCTCGGTACTGGGAGTTTCGCACCACATTACCAAAGACCGCGACGCAGCGAGTGGAAAAGTACAAACTGCGTGCGGAATGCGGACCACACCGGCCGATGCTCGGATAAAGCACCGTGGCCTCCGGCTTGACACCGGAACAGAGCAACGGAAAAGTAACTGGTAATGAGTTTCACATTGCCGGAAATCCACGACCGAATTGCAGCCAGAATTCCTCAGCAAGACGCAATTGTCACGCCACACAAGCGGCTGCCTTGGAGTGAGTTCCTTCGTCGGTCGAAAAAGCTTGCATGGGTGCTGCATCGACGGGGGCTCGGGTGTTACCGCAGCCGGGCCGAGCTGCCTCCATGGGAGTCGGGACAAGACCACTTAGGAATTTATCTTTACAACTGTCCGGAATATTTAGAAGCGATGGCGGCAGCCTTTCGGGCTCGGGTGGCTCCATTTAACGTTAACTACCGCTACGTGGAGCAAGAACTGCTTTACCTGTTTCGCGACGCCCGCGTCCGGGCGATTGTGTACCATGCATCGTTTGCCCCGCGACTGGCCCATGTTTTGCCGCAGCTCCCTGACGTGGCGCTCCTGCTGCAAGTTGCCGACGGTAGCGAGGAGCCTTTGTTGCCTGGAGCGATAGATTACGAAGCTGCCTTGGCCGAAGCGCCAGACGATCCCCTGCCCCTTCAGCCTGACCCAAACGATTTGTACATTGTTTACACGGGAGGCACGACGGGCCATCCGAAGGGCGTTTTGTGGCGTCAAGAGGACATTTTCTTTGCCGCCCTGGGTGGCCGAGTTCCCGGTGGCGCACCGGTTGGCTCGCTCGATGAATTACTCGAGCGGGTGCCGTATGGGGCCTTCATGAGACTTTTGCCGGCCCCCCCGTTTATGCACGGGGCCGGTCACTGGACGGCGTTTATGATTCTTCACCAAGGTGGCACCGTGGTCTTACCGAAGGAGGTGCGCCGCTTGGATCCCGACGATATTTGGCAGACCGTAGAGAGGGAAAGAGTCTTTTCCCTTTCCATTGTGGGCGACGCGTTTGCCATCCCCCTGCTCGATCAATTGAAGCGAAGGGACTATGATCTGTCGTCGCTGCGCGTAATTGGCTCCGGGGGAGCATTGTTGTCTCCTTCGGTGAAGGCTGCGCTTCTGGAGAGACTGCCTGGCGTTACCGTGGTTGATGGCTTTGGCTCCTCGGAGACCGGTGCTCAGGGCGCCGCTGCGGCCGCAAACGCAGCTGATGTACGACCACGCTTCCACATGGACTCGGACACGGTCTTGTTAGACGAACTTCGCCAACGAGTACTTAGACCGGACGAGCGGGAAGTTGGCTGGGTTGCACGCCGAGGATACATCCCCTTGGGGTATCTCGGGGACCGCGAGAAAACGGAGCGAACGTTCGTCACCGTTGACGCCGTGCGCTATGCGGTGCCTGGCGATCGCGCGTGCTACGGAGAGGACGGCTCGGTGATGGTCTTGGGGCGCGATTCCGTGTGTATCAACACTGGAGGGGAGAAAGTTTACGCTGAAGAAGTGGAGCAGGTGTTAAAAAAGCACCCAGCGGTTTACGACGTGGTCGTAACCGGTACTCCTAGCAAGCGGTGGGGGGAGCAAGTTGCGGCGGTGGTGTCTCTTCGGCCACAGACGCAAGTAAGCGCCGAGGAATTGCAGGAGTTTGCGGCTAGGGAACTCGCCCGTTACAAACTCCCTCGGGTCGTGGTTTTTGTTGACGCCGTGGTGCGGAGCCCGACGGGAAAGCCAGATTATCGTTGGGCACGTGAGATGGCGCGGAGCCATGTCGAGGCTGGAGAGAGCCAAGATGACGGTTAAGATGCAACTGAGTTCGGCCCGGAATGGGCGCTGAGCGACTCGAGCGTTTGGCTCCCCCGTTTGACGGTTCTGTGGACTTTCGTTCTGCCTGGGCCGCCAATGGTTCAGACAAGCTGTTTAGGTCCTGCGTTGCTCCCCGAGAGGTTGACCTCGACGATTACAGCTCGTCTCAGTGGAAGTCGGAGAAATATCTTCAGCGCTCTACAATGCTGTCTATCGTGTGACGAGCGCCTTGCTTCGCGTTCAAGCTACTGCGTTAATGCGGATGACAAGAGCTGGAGGAGCGCATATGTTAAGCTGTGGATCAACACGAGGCGTGGTCGTTAGTATCGGCGCAATTGCACTCGTTGTCGGAGGGTGTGCGGCTTATGAAGGAGCCCCACGGACGGTGAAAGGTGCCGGAATTGGTGCTGCAGCGGGGGCCGCCACAGGAGCAGCTGTGGGTGCTGTTGTGGGTGGCGGCAAGGCAGCCGGGAAAGGCGCCGCAATTGGCGCAGTGTTGGGAGCTCTTGGGGGTGGATTGATTGGCAATTACCTCGATCAGCAAGCGAAGGAGATGCAGGCGATTCTGGCGGAGCAAGACCGACTGCGACGGGAGCAAGAGCGCCTGGACATTGCGCTTTCGAGCGACGTCCTCTTCGCTTCTGGGAGTGCGAGTCTGCAGCCGGGGGCGCGTGAGAAAATTCGGCAGCTCGCTGGGGTGCTGAATCGTTATCCCCGTACTACAGTGCAAGTGGTTGGTCATACCGACAATCGGGGTTCGGAGGCAGCCAACCTGGAGCTGTCGCGGCGACGAGCGCAGGCAGTGGCTGAGGAGTTGGTTCTCGCGGGTGTGTCGAGTACGCGGATCACGACTTTTGGCCGGGGAGCATCGAGTCCAGTGGCAGGCAATGACACACCAGAGGGGCGCGCGATGAACCGCCGCGTCGAGATCATTATCCAGCCCGACGAAGGACTTCGACGGGAACAGGGACAAGGCGACTCATACGAAGAGCCGCGTTGAACGATGCCAGAAGAGCGTCGACTTCCCGGAGTGGAGCCGCTTCCTGACTTAGTGGGATTTTGGCGCCAGCGAGCGGGATCGGCGATTGCGATTGGTGGTCTGCATGAAGCAGTCACCTTTGCCGAGCTAGACGCTGAGGCGAGCCGTTGGGCTAGCGCTTTACGACAAGCCGGTTTGGAGCCGGGAGAACGTGTTGCCCTTTGGGGCGAGAATAGTTCACGGTGGCTTGCTCGCGCTTCGGGAACATGGAAGGTGGGCTTGACACTGCTTCCATTGTCAACGTTTGCAACACCTCGAGAGCTGAGCGAGCTCTTGGACAACGCTTGGCCACAGATTCTGTTGCCGACTGGGGGTGCGGGATCGAGACTTTGCGCCCCTTTTTTGCCAACTCTGCCTCCCTCCTAGTTTGTGCCCGGTCGTGTCCGACGCTCGCCGGCTCACGGATCTACAGCCCGAGGCGAACTTCCTAGAACGTCAGAGCGTTTGCTGGAAACCTGGGGGATTGAGCCGGCCGGAAGACCTCGCTTCGATTCTTTACACTTCTGGAACAACAGGTGGACCCCAGGGAGTTCAGCTCCGGCACAAAGCAATACTTAGCGCAGTGCGGCCAACGATTGTGCGCGGCGGATTGCTTCCGGGAGACCGAGTGGTTTCGAGTTTGCCGTTGTTCCGGGTGGCAGGCCTTTTCATACGGGCCTTGCCGACGCTGGGAAGTGGTAGCGCCCTGCTCTTGATGGAAACCTTTCAGTCAGGAGAGCTCATAGAACCGCTTAGGCGATGGCAACCGAACGGATTGCATTTGCGTCCACCCCAGGTTGGTGCCTTGCTCTCTCATCAAGAATTCACCGCGGAGCTGTTGGAACGTATAAGAAGGCGCGGCGGGCGTAACGCTTGATATGCACCGTACCTCCAGCGCACCCGTTTGATTACGGGCTACGGAATGACCGAAATGTCTGGTTACGTTACTGCCTTAAGCTGGCGTGATACGGGTGAGAAACGAGCTTCCAGCTTAGGGAAAGTGCTGGCGGAGATTGCGGTAAAAATTGTGGCAAAAAACGGCCACGCCTGTGCCCCAGGGGTTACAGGAGAAATTCGGGTTCGCGGCCTCGGAATGTTTGACGGTTGCGAGGGTGAACCCGTCAGAGTTGGGATTGATGAAGCCGGCTACTTTTGCATAGGCGACCTCGGGTTCCCCGATGAAGCAGGCCAGCTTCATTTCGTGGGGCGTAGGAAAGACTTGTTGCGCTGCAAAGGCGTCAACGTCTCCCCGCTCGAAGTGGAAGCAGTTTTAGGCGCCCACCCTACCGCGGAGGCCGCCTTCGTGGTTGGTTTACCGCCAGACGCTTCGGACCAGCGCTTGGTAGCTCTCGTGGTTTCCCGCGATGGGCAAGGCCATGAACAGGAATGGTGCGAATGGTGTGAAAGGATGTTGTCCACTTACAAGCGGCGGGCGGCGTTCGTTGTTGTGCAGCCTGGTGAGCTCCCCTTCGGTCCGACCAGTAAACCGCAGCGTGACCAACTGGCGTTGCTAGCTTTGGCGCGCTTGTCCGGTGCGGAGCCGAAAGGTCCACTTGCCCCAGGCTGCGCCTGAAAAGCTGCGTTCAGAGACTGCGCGAGACTATGGGGCACGGTCGCGTTGCATCTCCACAACGAGGCCGTTCGGTGAAGTGTAGGAAATGGATCTCGCGCTGCTGTTGCGCGTGCCGTTAGGAACGTCTTGCGCCCTTCCTTCGTCGGTCGTTCCCATGATAACTAACCTCTAGTTCCCCTTTGCTCAGTGGGAGTTTAGCCGTGAACGAATTCCGCGAGGCTTGCTCTGGGCCGCAGAAGACGCTCGCGAACAGGAGTGACTTTCTCGCCTTGTATGCATTCGAGCGTCCGCCGCAAGCGAAGCCGGTTGAAAACTTTCTCGACGAGCTTCGGACGTTAATTCGAAAACACGTGGTCTCTAGTGATCTTGCGGAGGCGTTAAAGTACGGGGGCGTGGATCGCGAAGGGATGCGCCGCTGGGTTAAGGAGTACTACCAGTTCATTCGCCTGGATGCCCAAGGGAGCGCGGCGATGATTGCGCGATGTCCTCGGCGCGGCTTGTTTTTGGCACTGAGTCCGATCGTCAACCGCAAGACGCGGTTTCTATCAAGTTACGGTGCCACCGCGGGATTTGTTTGTGCGCTTCGCGGAGGCCTTAGGTGTTTCGTTCTCCGAACTCGAGCAACATTACCCATGCCCGGAGACGCTGCAAGCAAAGTACGCGCGGTTACAGTTCCAGTTCGATACGTTTAGTGCCGGTTTTTCTGTGACCGTGCTGGGAGCCGAGGGGGTTCTAGTAGACGTCGTGCGAGATGAGCGCCCGTGGTTGGGCCAGAGAGGAATTGCCGAGTATATGAAACGGGCTTTTGGCCTGAGTGACGACGCGGTGGCGTACTGGCGAGCCTATGAAGACTTCCGCAGCTTTGCCTGCGAACCAGTTTGGGAAATCGCTGCCGAGTTTGCGCGTGACGGTAGCGAACAGCAAACAATTCAAAGTGCACTCCACCATTGGTTGCTGTTGTACGGCAACATGCATCGAGCTTGGGCGGAAATCGTTCGCGGTGAGTGCACCTTTCCAGAAATTGTCTGGCCACCTCCGCCGTCGAGGTTTCAGACTGGCGTACAACAAACACACGAGGAAATGGACGAAGAACTCGGCGAGTTTTGCCTGGCGCTTCCGCAACCCGAAGAAACCGCCTTCGGTTTCCTGCTCGCGGGTAAAGCTACCCTGCTAGCCGCGAAAGAGCTGATCAAGGACTTTATCCACATGGATGCTACACGAAATATTGCGGGACAGTGCAGTCGCATTGCGCATGGGAGAGCGTTACGGGCGATCAGTCAGGCCTTCGCGACGGAATCCGGGGGTTACTCGACCCGGAACCACATGGAAATCTGGGCTGACTTTGCCGAACGTGCGTGCGGTATCACGCGGCGCGAACTGTTCGAGTGGCTGCCGCTTACGGAAACTCTCGGCAGCGGCTACGTCACGAAGTGGTTCCTCCTCCATTGTCCTGCAGAGGAAGCGATTGCGGCTTTCCATCTCGGCCCGCCACCGGCGGCGAAGGCGAAGTTAGGAAAGCGGGCACTCGGGATCGGACAAGGAGGAGCGGCTGGTGAAGGGTTACTCGAGGCACGTCCGGGTAGGCACCCGTTAACCGTGGCATTCGAGCAGCTGGGTCTCGATGCCGACCTCGCCGACTACTTCTTTCGCCTCCATCGAGAAATCGAACCATTGGAGCAAGAGGAAGGTTGGGAGTACGTTCCAGAGGTTGTTCGCACGCACGAACAAAGGCAACGCTTCAAACGGGCTTATATAGAGAAGATTCTGGCTGAGTCGCGTAAGGATGAAGCCTTGCTCCGCCGAATGAAGCAGCTCTCTGGGGCGTCAGGGTGAACCCGCGTACACCTCACGAGCGTGGACGTCAAGCTCGATCCGCCGGAGTACTTCGATTTCGTTATCTCGGGTCCATGCCGCGAGGTCTCCGTTGATTACGAAGCGTCGAAAGCCGAAACCATGGAAAGGCTTCCCCTCGCGAGTGAATACCCACGGGGCTTTTGAGTGCGGGTGGTACAAGAGTGCTCCGGCAGGGCTGTAGACTGGACGCCCTCGTTTCCATTGCAGGATGTACAAGTTCTGATCACCGTCACAATTAAGTTCAGACTCCCACCAGACATGGGGAACTGCCTTGGAGCTGAGAAGCTGGCCAGTCGGGCTGTAAGACAACAGCTCCGCAAGTGTGGCATCGAGTACGTAGATGCGGTTGTGGCAACGCTCGACAGCAACCGGCCGAGGTAACGGGCGGCCGAAACGGTCCAACAGGAAGATCTCTTCTCCGGTTTCGAGCCACAGACGAGCATCGCCACAGAGCGCCGTGAGGGGGCCACTGCTTTTGGCAATCTGTCTGACTGCGCATGGCAGTGGGAAAACTGCGAGCAACTCGTCATCCTTCCAGCGGTGCCAGTTCCCGTCCCGGCCGACGATATCGACGCCGTCCGTTGTGCATCGCAGAGAAGGGTCGGGCGCGACGACGGTGGTTAATGCGGTGGTGTGACCGGACAGCACATCAATCCGGTAAAGGTGCTGCCCGATCAGCACGAAGAGGTTGTGATCCGGACAAAACGCCATGTCCCAAATTTGGCCTGGTAAAGGGACCGTTCGATTGACACTCCACTCGAAAACAGCCTGGTGAGCAGGAGGAGCGAGATGGCTCCTCAACAGTGAATTGGCCTCCGCTTCGGTAACGGCGATGAGATAGTGGTCTAGCGCTTCCCAGCCTAAGCCAAAACGACGGACCTGCCAGCCAGTCCAACTCCATCCTTGCCATGGAAGCTCGACGGGATGATACCCTCGGTCTAAATACAGTAGGCCGCTGAGCGGAACGGATTGGTGAAGGGTTGCTGGCGCATCTCCGGGCACCAACCTTCTAAATTCGTAAAGTCCTGGTTCGGGTGCCCAAAACAAGGCGTCTGTGAAAAAAAGCCTATCGCTCGAGGCGAAGCGTCGTTGCAGCGCCGTGGACGGGATTCGGATGTCAAGCGCCAGAAGGGTGGGCTCGGGGTCGTTCCATGGAGGGGGCGCAAAAAGTTCGCTCCTCGTGGTGCCAGGATAAAGGGCTTGCCAACTTGGCAACAATCGTTGCTCGATGTGGATCGATGGTGGAACGATCAGACGCAGCGGCTGGCCAGGGATGAATTGAACTGGGGCAAACAATATTGAGTCCGAGTACACACGTCCCAGCCCGTGGAGCCAACGATAGCTGGGCAGATGGACACCGAGCAAAAGGGCTTCCTCTTCGAAGTCGCGCCCAGGTTCGCCCGCTGGTACGGCGCAGGTTCCGTCTCGGATGCAGCTTTGCCAGTGGGGAAGCAAAAGGAAAGCAAGCCCTTGCGGATGTCGGGGAGAACGAAACATCGTGTAAGCCCAAATGCGAAAGAATCGCTCCACACTGGCGAAGCCGAAATAGCCCCACGCCAGGATGAAGAGTGCTAAGGTAGCCCATCCTAAAAAACGGGCACGTTGCTGGGAGACGCTTAGCAAGGTGGCGAATCCGGTCCCTGCGAAGAGAAACAACGGGAGGAAAATAGCAATAACATAGAACTCGTTAGCTATGGCGATCAGCAGCCCGAGGAGATTGACTGCGAACAGAACCAAGAGAGTTAACGACGAGACTTCTCGCCGAGCCCGACGGAGGATGATACCAAAACCAAGGAGGGCACCGCCACGGAGGAGGTAATCGAGCACCGCTGGCGGCACGTTGGCGTTGCCGCCGGCTGAGAACAGGGCTTTACCGAGGAAGGCGGCGTTGTGGAGAAGTTTTTCCAGCAATGTTTCTGCACCTACGCGCACGGGACGTAGGCCCGCACTTACGTACGAGAGTCCCTCCGGCGCGCGTGCCACCGCCACAATTGCGGGTAAACTAAGGAGAACGGTCAGAATTGCCGCACCAATGGCAGGCCGACGAACCTCTTGCCATTCCTTTGGGTGTGTCCACGCAAAAAACAGCATAAGCAGCGCGGCAAACGGAGGTAGGAGGTAGAGCGCCCAATAAGCGTGCAGTCCCCCGGCGATCCCAACCGCCGCAATCCAGAACCCATACCTGTCCTTGTCGCGCAAACCCTTCACGAGCCCACCCACTGCGATCGCTTGGAAAAAAGGCGTTAAAAACTGGTGATAACCGTTGCGAGTGGCCCAAACGTGCCACCATGAAGTGGCAACCAAGGCGGTGGTAATCCACGCGGCCCTCGCTCCGAACAACACCCACGCGCACCAAGCCACCGCTGTGGCCGTCGCCAGGCTGATGAGAATTTGCGCGACTCGGAGCGCTGTTAGCGGATCGTGGACGAAAATTCTCACCGTGGCAATCACGTAAGAGAACAACGTGTGCGCGTACCACGCATAAGGCTCGTACGGAAAACCTCGAGCACGTAAGTATTCGGCGAAATTGACGAAATTCAGCACCTCTCCGAGGTAGCCAGCGGGGACGGTCTGCCAATAACAGAGCCGGAACCACGTCGTCACAACTAGTGCTGCAGTGAGTCCCAGCCACACCTCCGAACGCCCACAAGAGATCGTTGTCGCCTCGTGGGGAAGAGCGACAGCGCTTAGAGTAATGGCAGCGATTGCCAGAAGGGCCGAAGCCCAAAAAACGTTCACCATCGGAGAAACGCTTACCGCTGCCGCAAGGAGTGCGATCCAGAGTCCTAACAATCTAAACATCGTATCGCGCCACCTTCGAGATCGTTCCGCGACGGTTACCAAGCCGCCTTGCTTCGCCTCGGTCGCCTGCACCTGATGTTGAGCGCTGCCGTTCCGTCAACCAGGAGCTGCTAGGACCAAACGAAGGAGGTTGCAATCAATTGTTCAGGCAAAAGCGGCTACGGAGTTTGTGCTGCGGGCGGACGAAAGTAGTATTCCCGATAAAAGCGCAACTCCTCGATGGACTCTTTAATATCGCTCAAGGCGAGGTGTGCCTTGCGTTTAGCCGGCGGCAGTGGTCCTCCGGAATACCAGCGTCGTACCAACTCTTTCACCGTGCTCACGTCGATGACCCGGTAGTGGAAGTGTTGTTCGAGCTGCGGCATGTGGCGTGCAAGAAAGCGCCGATCTTGCCACACCGAGTTTCCACACAACGGTGCCGACCGCGGCTCGCAATACTCTCGAACAAATGCCAGTGTTTGTTCTTCCGCCTCACGGACAGTCACCGGCGATGTCCGGCAGCGCATCAGTAGGCCGGATTTACTGTGGTGGTCGCGGTTCCAGCTATCCATCGCGGTAAGGACTTGTTCTGGCTGATGAATGGCGAGAACGGGTCCCTCGGCGACAACGTTCAAACCATTGTCGGTGACCAAGGTGGCAATTTCCAGGATGTGATCGCGCTCGGGGTCCAACCCGGTCATCTCCAAGTCAATCCAAACGAGCAAGTCACGGCGCGGCGTGGTCACTTCCGTGCCGTTATCACGATCCGAGGGGCGCAACAACTCTCGCTTCACACTGCAGCCCGTGGCTGACTCCCCTGAGCGTTAGAGACTCGGTGGCGGAAACGGCCAATTCGAGCTTTCAGTGCCGCCATCAACTTCGAACACTTTCCCTGTGATCCAACTCGATGCCGGGGAAACGAGGTACAGAGCAGCGAGCGCGACATCCTCCACGGAGCCGAGACGCCGCATGGGCGTGAGCGCTTCCATCTTTGCACGGGTGTCCTCATTCAGGAAGGGAATCAGCGCCGAGGTTTCGGTTGCACCGACTGCGATGGCATTCACCCGTACCTTCGGGGCGAACTCATGTCCCAGCACACGAGTCATGTGGGACAACGCGGCCTTCGCTGTGCTGTAGGCAACGAAGCCGACGAGCGGAAAGCGACCGGCCGCAGAAGAGATGTTGAGAATCACGCCTCCACCGGCAGTCCGAAGCATTTGGGGCACCGCAAGGCGAGTAAGGACAAAAGCGGAGATCACGTTGAACTGAAAGGCCTCAAGGAACATTTTTTCGCTGGTGTAAAGTGCCTCGCAAGGGGGCGTGCCGCCGGCGTTGTTTACCAGGATGTCGATTCGGCCGAAGTGACGCAGTGTGGCTTCGAGGAGTTGCTCGAGGTCCGCGCGTCGATTGACGTCGCAGCGGACCGCAATAGCATCGGCGCCGAGGCTGCGAGCTTGGTTCGCAGTATCCTCAATTTGCTCTTCGGTCCGCGCTGCGCAGACGACGTTGGCCCCCACCTCCGCGAATGCCAGCGCACAACCGCGCCCAATCCCGCGCCCGGCGCCCGTAATCAAGGCAACTTTGCCTGTGAGCTTGAAGCGATCCAGCAAAGCCACGGGTTTTGCCTTTCTTCCTATGCAGGGAGGCCGTAAAACCGCGTGGCGTTGACGCCAAAAATCTTTTCTTTCACCGCGGCCGAGAGATCGCTTCGCTGGCGGAGCGGACGGGTCGACTCCGGCCATTCGCTGTCCCAGTGCGGGTAATCACTGGCGTACAGAATAAAATCCGGGCCGAGCTGCTCCACCGCCAAAGGTATCGCGCACTCTCCTGCTTCGCAGCTCACGTACAGCTGCCCTCGGGCGATATACTCTTTCGGCTCGTGTTTGCATTCCGGGGTTAGACGACCGCGTTTTTCCAAATGCTCTTCAATCCGTTCCATGAAATATGGTACCCAACCAACTCCCGACTCGAGCAACGCTACCCGCAATCGTGGGTGCCTCTCAAGGACGCCGCCGAGGATGAGGGCAGTGGAAGCGACCATCATATCGAAGGGGAAGCTAATGACGTGCACTTTGAGGTAGTTATCGAATCGCTCTGTCCCCAGTTTCGGCAGATGTATACCAGGGGCTCCGTGAATGCCGAGAGGCATGTCGAGCTCTTCCGCAGCGGAGTAAAAAGGGTCGAGATCAGGGTGGTCGAGGTTTCGCTCTCGCAGCACGGCCGGGATCATGGTAACAACCAAGCCAAGAGCTTTGGCCTCGCTCATGATTTCAACAGAAGCCTCTATGTCCTCGATGGGCACGAGGGCAGCACCGTAGAATCGGCCCCTGCCCTGCTTGCAATATTGGACAAGCCAGCGGTTGTACGTACGGGCAAACTCGGCAGCGAACTTGGTATCGATGAAACCAGGCAGCCCCAGCGCTGCGCTTGGGAAGAACACCAAGCGATCGATCCCATCCTTATCGGCGTCGGCTAGTACACCCTCGGGCGTGAAAGGGTTAGCCCCCCGGTCCAGGCACATGCCTTCCTCGGCGCGACAACCTGCACCTGGTCCCTGGGACTGGGGATAGGGCCGACCCTCGATGAAGAGAGCGGTCTCTCGATCGCCGGGGGCACTAAAACGAATTTTGTCCGGAAACCGCTCGATGAGTTCCTGAATCAGTTCGCGTCCCTCCACGACGTGCGCATCGGCATCGACAACCTGCATGGCCCTCCTCCAAACAAGACGCTTGCAAGCAACTTTTGGCGCAGCGGCTCGGGCAGATCAAGGTAGGCGGACCGTGAGTCAGTTGTCGGACTTTCCTTGTCGTGCACTGTCACTCGTGTCTGCTAGCGTGCGATCGGTGTTAGTCGAGAGATTAGGCGTTGTTTCGCGGGAGGGGCCTAAGCATGTGATCGGTGTCCTCGTCTGCACTGTGTTGCTCCTGGCATGTCGCGGCACACTGGTGGAACCGGGGGTGCAAGCAGTGCCTGCCGGGCGCTTGGAAAGTCCTTTGGACCAGGCGCGACTGCACGTGCTCATGTTGAACGGCGGTGGGAGGAAGGAGCAAAATTACCGCTCCCATCTGCTTCACTTGGCGCATGCGGCGCAGCTTCTGCAAGCGGCCGGGGTGCCTTTGGAAAATTTCGCCGTCTTCAGTGGTGATGGGGAGAACCCGGAACCTGATTTGGCCGTGCGGCAGCGTCAACCGCGGGGTAAACACTTCTGGCTGGTCGAGGGCACTCCGGCTTTAGCGTGGTTGCGGGCGCCAGTGGAGTACCAGAACACCACCCTTGCACCATTTAAAATCATGCCTGCAACCCGTGAAGCCTTGGCCGAGTGGTTCACTGCGGCGAAGCTTCGCCTCAAGCCTGGTGATACGTTGTTCTTGTTCGTCACGGACCACGGAACCAAAAACGACAAAGATCCGGGAAATAACTTCATCATGCTTTGGGGCCATCAAGCGCAGCTTTCAGTGGACGAACTTCGCGCCTGGTTACTGGAACTTGATCCAGAAGTGAGGGTAGTGATGCTAATGTCCCAGTGCTTTTCTGGAGCGTTCGCCAGGCTGACGTGGACGCGCACCGAGAGAGACGAGCCCGCGGGCAACGTCTGTGGGTTCTTTGCCTCTACCTCAGAGCGCCGCGCTTACGGTTGCTACCCTGAAAACCTCGGGAGAAACAATGTGGGCCACGCCTTCCACATGCTTCGAGGGTGGGTGCACGACCGCAGCTTATACCGTGCTCATGACAGGGTGTTGTCCGCAGACGATACGCCGGACGTACCCATTCGCACCTCTGACCTTTACCTGGAGTCGTTGCTACGGCGGTATGCGGAGGCGAAGCGGATAAGCATCGACGACGCCGCTGATGCTCTGTTGCACGAAGCATGGCTGGCGAAGGAACGCTGGGAGTCCGATCTTCGCCTACTCGACAGCATTGGCCAGGCGTATGGCATGTTTTCTGCCCGCTCTTTAGCGGAATTAGCCCAGCGGAGCGTTCGACTTACGGAGGTTGCCGATCAGCTGCGAAACGTGAGTCGCTCTTGGAGGGGTGCCTGGCACGACGCCAATAGAGCAAACTGGCAGCGCTTCCTCGAACGTCACCCGCAGTGGCGCTCCCGTCTGGCTGCTCTCGATCCAGCGAAGCTGAGCAGCGAGGAGCGAGATTCCCTTGCCAAGGAGCTGTTGCCTGCGCTGCAAGCCGACACCAAACGACAACCCAAGCAGTGGGAGCGACTGCGCCGCTTGTGGTTAAACACTCGCGCGGCTGAGAGCACGAGCTACAGAATGGAAGTCAGGCAGGCAGCCTTGCTTCGGATGAGATCCATTTTATTGCGGGTCGCGGGTTTCCACTACCTCGAGGCTTACGGTTCGCCTGAAGAACGAGGAGCGCATCGGTCACTGGTTCGTTGCGAGGATTTGGCCTTGCCTTCCGGCGAGTTTCCTGAGCCGGGAGTACGTTTGAGTCCCCCCTTCCCCGCCTTCGACGAGGATGTTGCTCGCGCCCAAGCTGCGTTACCTGCATGGCTGGGTATCCAATTTCGGCCACCGAACGAAGACCTCGTGCGAGCCAAACGCTTGCCCGAAGGAGCCGCAACAGTGGTAACTGTGTATCCCGGTTCTCCAGCGCAAGCTGCCGGCTTGGAGCCAGGCGACATTGTCTTAGGTATTCCAGGGCAGCCATTCTTGGAAAAGGGCGAGGTTCGTAGTTGGGTCATGCTTTCGACGCCGGGAGAGGCGCTCGAGTTGGAGATTTTCCGTCAGGAGCAGCGCCGAACGGTGAGGGTGGTTGCGGGAGCGTATCCGCTACGCTGGCCGTCGCTGCCGGGGCCACCGAAGGTTGGAAGTATGGCCCCGCCACTTGAGGTTGTCGCCTATCGCGGCAACGTCCCTCAGCAGCTCGGCTCTGGTCGCAGCTATTTGCTGTTTTTCTGGGCTACCTGGTGCGGGGCCTGTAAAGCGTCACTGGAGCAGGTGCTGGCATTTGCCGAGAAAACTGGAACCGAGGTGGTGGCCATCACTGACGAATCCCGCACGCAGGTAGACGCTTTTTTCCAACGGTATCAAGGTGCGTTTCCGTCGATTGTTGCGATTGATGAATTTCGCAAGGCGTTTGTGGCTTACGGTGTGAGCGGTACGCCGACATTCGTCGTCATTGACGGGGACGGGCGGGTACAGGGTACGTACGTTGGCTACGATGCAAAGCGCGGCCTTCCGTTCGGGAGATAGGCCTGGTGTTGCTGAACGATCGCACTACGGTTCGAACGGGTTCGACGGAACAATTTGGTGTGCCCTCGGGGACCGAGCGTGCCGGCATTCTTTACGCGTTGCTCTGTGCAGTGAATGGTGCCTTCGTTCCCGCTGTGGCTAAATTGACCACTCGTGCTGGGGATCCCTGGGGGGTCACAGTGGTCACGATTTGGTTCGCTGCCGCGACTGCCCTTGCGGTGCTCACGCTTCGGGGTGGCTTGGTGCGCCTTTTTCAACCGGGCCAGTTGGCCGCTTTAGTTTTGCTTGGTGCGCTGGGTACGGCTCTCGCGTTTACTCTCTTTTTTGCTGGCGCAGCTCGTGCCACGGCGATCGAAACTGTTCTCTGCCTGCAGATCGAACCGATCTACGCGCTCCTGCTAAGTTGGGTCGTGCTAAAGATTCGGCCTGGCATGGAGCGGCTGAGTGCGACGGTGATGATCCTTAGCGGGCTACTGGTCGCCCTTGGAGTCGAGGGATTTGTGCTTGGGGCTGGCAGTTGGTACCTACTTGCAACCCCATTGTGTTGGCAGCTTTCCCATTTGGTGGCGTTGCGCTGGCTGCGAGGCACACCGCCCGAGGTGTTGACAGCGGCGCGTTATGTGTGGGGTGGCGTTGTGCTGACCATCATAGCGGGGAGAAATGTGTTGGAGCCATTGGAAAGGGTCGGTACGGTGCTGTTTCCGTGGGGTTGGGTGGCCTTGCAAGGGATTGTATTGAGCTACGGCGGCACCATGCTGTGGTATTCTGCAGTGACGCGAATCGACCTTGCGCGGGCTACGGTCTTGGTGGTGCCGACCGTACCTTTGCTCTCGTTGGTAGTCAGTTTTGCCCTTGTCGGCGAAGTTCCCTCAATGCGGCAGTTGTTGGGTGTCTTACTGGCTGCAGGCGGGGTGTATGTGTTCGCTCGCAAAGGTGCTGGCCCCGATCGGCTTGCAGGTGACGACCCACGCGCCGCATCGTAAAATGGAACTGATTCTCGCACTGGATGTCACGCAAGGCTAACGAAGACATTCTTAACCTGGGTGTACTCGAAGAGCGCTTCCCGCCCAGCCTCGCGTCCCCAACCACTGTCTTTGAATCCTCCGAAAGGAACAGTGTACGGAAGATTGCCGTAGCTGTTCACCCATACGACCCCCGCCTGCAGACGTGCGGCTGTCCGGTGCGCACGCGCAAGGTCGGTGGTCCAGACCCCGGCTGCGAGGCCGTAGCGAGTAGAATTCGCGAGAGCCACCGCTTCCTCCTCGTCGTGGAAGGCAAATACGGCTAGAACCGGTCCGAAGATTTCTTCTTGGGCAAGGCGCGACTCAGGTGGGACATCGGCGACAATGGTTGGTGATAAAAAGAAACCGCTGGCAAGCTCTGCCTGGCCACGCTCGCCTCGGCACAAGAAGGTTGCCCCTTCGCTTTCGGCCAATCGAATATAGCCTTCGACGCGTTCTCGGTGCTCTTTTGAAATTAGCGGGCCAAGGAACGTAGAAGGAGAAAGGGGGTCGCCGAGAGGAAGACCCCGGCAAAAGGCGACGAGGCGTTCTACGAACGCATCGTAGATGCTTCGATGCACGAGGATCCGTGTTCCGGCTGCGCAAGCTTGTCCTGACAGCGCCAGCCCACCCAAGGCCACTCCGGCCACTGCTCGTTCGAGCGGAGCATCAGGAAAGACGAGTTGTGGGGATTTTCCGCCCAACTCCAATGTGATCTTTTTCAGACCTCTCCCCGCAATCTCGGCAACGCGCCTGCCCGTCGCACACCCTCCCGTAAACGAGATTTTATCCACGGCGGGATGTTCGACGAGCGCCTGGCCCGTGTTGGCCGCACCGGTGATGACATTAATGATCCCTGGGGGAACGTCGGCTTCTTCACACAAGGACGCGAAACGCAGACTCGAGGCGGAACCCAGTTCCGATGCTTTCACCACAACCGTATTCCCTGTGGCCAAGGCAGGCCCCAATTTCGAACCGAGAAACACCAGTGGGGTGTTCCAGGCAATGATCGCGGCCACCACGCCATAAGGCTCGCGCTGCGAGTAATCGAAGGCAGGGTCCTTCCCCGGCAGTGGGACTACCGACCCGTACATTTTGTCACACCACGACCCATAGTACTCGAGATTGCGGACCAGTGCTCTCACTCCGAAGCTGCGCGCCACGGTTTGCACCATGCCAACGTCGAGCGATTCTAGGGTAGCCAGTTCGTCGCGATGAGCTTCGACGACCTGAGCCAGGCGCTGTAACACGTGACGCCGCTCCGAGGGAGATGCATGGCCCCAGTGTCGCTCGTACGCTGCGCGAGCGGCTCTAACTGCACGATCGACGTCTTCTTCATTGGCAACTGCAATTTCTCCCCATACTTCTGCTGTGGTCGGATCCTGCACTCCAATTCGCTCGCTACCGTGGGGGGCTTGCCACTTGCCGCCGATGAACAAACGTGGAGCGGGTAGGAATGGGAGTGCTGCCCGTATGCTGGCGTGATCGATCATGAGTAAGACTCCTGCCCTTGCGGTCGAACCCCGACGCGAGTGTATAAGTCTTTACCGGCTGACGCTGTTGCCGCGGTCGCAAAAGCTTTGTCCAGTTCCTCGAGCGGGAAGACATGAGCTGCGAGCTGATGAAAGGGATAACGATCGCGACCGCGTTGCAGAAAGCGGACAGCCTCGAGTAACGACCGCGGTGGGTAAAGTGACACCCCAAAGATCGTGCGGTTCGGTCCAATCAAGAGCGATGGGTCGGCGGCAAATGTTTTACCGGGAACGACGCTGCCCAGAGCCAAATAGCGACCTCCCCGTGCCAGCATACGGATCCCTTCCGGATAAGGATCGGGCAGGCCGGCTACTTCGACAACGACATCAGCTCCCCAACCACCGGTCAAACGGTGGACCTCTGCCGTGCGGCTGCGCGGGTCCGGTTGCTCCTGAAGCGAGATAGCTGCATCCGCACCAAGAAGCTGGGCAAACCTCAAGCGGTGCAAGCTTGCATCGATCACGATGATAGGGCTGGCTCCCAGGTCCTTCGCTACAGCGACTGCGTACAACCCGAGTCCGCCTGCCCCCTGGATGACAACGGACTCGCCCCACTGAAGGCCGACACGCTTGAACCCGAACAGCACCTGAGCAAGGGCACAGTTGGCACCTGCCAGTTCCTCATCACGGAGTTCGGTTGGTGCGCGAAACCGCACTTGTTGAGCGCGGACCACATAGTAGTCGCCAAAGCCCCCGACGAAGTGTGGTGGCAGTTCGCAGGGGCGGTGCACCGTCACCAAGCTTGTGGCGCAAGCGTGCACTTCCCCACGCAAACACACAGGGCATTGGCCACAGGGAACATAGTACGCCCACACCAGGCGGTCCCCCTCTTGCAAAGCTACACCGCTGGAATCAATTTCCGCTCCGGGACCGAGTTTCACGACCACGCCGGTAGCTTCGTGGCCTAGAACCGTGGGGGGAAGACGGCCCATCCGTTCCATTTCGCCACGCCAGAGGTGAACGTCCGAGCCGCAGATGTTGGCTTGCCGAATACGCACGACAATTTCTCCGGGACCGGGGTCTGGCAACGGATACTCCCGCAATTCAAAGGGACGCCCCGGCCCAACGAACACAGCCACACGTCCCCTCTCACTCATCGTCAGACCTCCGCCTGTTGAGAGATCAAGTGATTCATAGCTCGAGTTGTTTGCTCAGCCCTCACCCAGGCCAGTCAACTGCCGTGCGATAATGCGCCGCTGGATTTGCCCCGTGCCTTCGACGATATCCATCGCCTTGACGTCACGGAACCACTTTTCCACGAGCGCGTCTTTGGCCACGCCAGTGTCCGATAGAATTTCCATCGCAAGGCTCGTGGCTTCTTGGGCAATTTGCGGGCAGTAAGCCTTTGCCATAGATGCTTCCGTAATATTGGGCTGCCGCATGTCGGCTAAATATGCTGCGCGCCAACAGAGCCAGCGCCCGCAGGAGATTTTGCGCTCCATCCAGGCGAGCTTATCCAAGATGCGGCGGTACCGAGGGATCGGACGGTGTTGCATATAGGCCGTGCGCACGAACTCTTTAGCTTGGTCATAGGCTGCACGAGCAATGCCAATCGCCATGGCGGCAACGATGGGCCGTGTGGCATTGAAACTTTGCATAGCTCCCTTGAAGCCGGCGCGCTCACGATACACCTCTTCGCCGCCGAGCAAATTGGCTGCAGGTACGCGACAGTTCTCGAAGACAAGAGAAGCACTTTCGTAAGCTACGAGACCCATTTTGTCCTCAATTCGTGTGACTTGAAACCCGGGTGTGCCCCGCTCCACGACAAAGGCACGATGTCCATCGCGGCCGAGAGCAGGATCGACAGTTGCCCAGACGACAACCCAATCAGCCCGGGCCCCGTTGGAGCAAAACATCTTTTCCCCATTCAGCATCCAATCGTCTCCATCGCGCCGCGCGCGGGTGCGAATGGCAGCGACATCGGAACCGGCTCCTGGTTCGGTCATGGCGAAAGCACCCCAGTGCGGCCGGTCTGGATCGTTAAAGATGGCAAAAAATCGCTGCTTCTGCTCGGCCGTTCCCAGAAGCGTGATCGGCGGCCCGCCGAGCCCAGGGCCAGGTAATGACACCGCAACCCCCCGATCCCAGTAGGACATCTCTTCGGCTAGCACCACTCCGCGCCTGGTTGTCGTGCGGGGGGTGGCGGTGTTGGGCTGCTCTTCTGCCCACCCACGACGGCCAATTCCCAGGTCCCAGACGCGTTTGTAGAATGAATGGTCAGCCGGGATCGGCTGGTGGATGCGGTCAGCCTCGAGACCCAACGGGCGCATGTACTCGCGCCCGAGCCAACGAATCACCTCGAGAAGTTGGCTGGTTTCCGGGTCGATCTCGAACTGGAGCATGGCCGACGGCTGACCCTTTTAGGCTACAGCTTTTTGGGGCTGTAAGGGGCGTAACTCGGGAATGACGTAGCGTTGCATGAGTTCCATGCTACGGATTACCTTGCGATGATCGAGGCCGCCCAGGCGTGTCCAACACAGCAGCGTAGTGAAGCCGAATAGATCGTGAAGTTGCCGAATGCGTTCCACGCACTCCGGGGGAGAGCCGCAAACAACGGCGCCAGCCATTTGAAGCTGTTCCCATGTCACTTGAGCGGCCATATCGCGTACGCCCGTGTACGGTTCATAAGTCTTAATAGGTGCCTCGCCCGGTGGCGGTGCAATATACTTGGCAAAGGTACGGTAGTACCAGAGCACGGGGTCGGCAAAATCACGCGCGGCTTGGGCAGCGCTCTCCGCCACATACACCATGATTAACGCCCCGATTTCCTTCTGTGCACTGTCATGGCCGTGCACGCGCAACGCCTCGCGATATGCTGCAAGATTTTCCACCCCGGATCGACCTCCGAAACCGAACACCGGGGCACACAGTAGATTAAAGCCTCTTTGGCCCGCAGTGACGAAGCTTTCCGGGCTCAGGGCTGCCATCCATACCGGAGGGTGGGGCTTTTGCAGGGGCTTTGGCCGGACCGGCAAGTCGTGCACCTGGTAGTGCTGTCCGGAGAAGGTGACGCGTTCGCGGGTCCACGCTTGCAAAATGATTTCCAAGGCCTCTGCGAACATTGATCGGGACTGTGACTGATCGATGCCGTATCCCCGAAACTCATGAGGCTGATACCCGCGACCGATGCCGAAATCGACTCGGCCGTCGCTCATCAGGTCGAGCAATGCGAATTCCTCGGCCACGCGTACCGGGTGGTGAAATGGTAAGATCACAATCCCCGTGCCCAGTCGAATCCGCCGGGTTACAGGCACTAAAGCAGCCAGCATGAGTGCCGTAGAGACGCAATAACCATACTCGGAAAAGTGGTGTTCAGCTGGCCATACCGAGTCAAAGCCGAGGGCTTCGGCAGCTTGCAGGATCTCAAGCTGCTCATGGACTACCTCGTACTCGCTTTTCCCGATCGGGTTCTCCAAAAGATGGAGCATCCCAAATTTCATCCTTAGTCCTCCTTTCCGCCCGTATCAGCAGCAAGTGTACGTGGCGTTATTTCCCCTTCCTTCCAATAAAGAAGGTCTTCGCTGGCCATGTCACGGCCCCCGCAGAGCAATGTCAGAACCCGGGCATCGCGCATCCACTTTTCCACCAAATGGTCGCGTAGAAACCCGTGCCCACCGAGCAATTGGACTGCATCACGAGTACAACTGAGCGCGCACTCCGCTCCCTCGAGGAAGGCATAGGCTGCCCAACGGGCAGTGTCGCCTGCACCCAGGTCGTAGGCCTTCGCAGCGTACCACGTTGCCAAGCGGGCCGCTTCAATGCTCGTGCGCATATCTGCCAGTAGGAATGCCGGGCCTTGATGTTGCGCTACTGGCCGACCAAACACGTTGCGGGTGCGGGTATACTCCACCGCATATTCAAGAGCGGCTCGCGCCACCCCGACAAACATCGCTGTCAAGGCAATTCGGGCACGCGACCAGAGACGTTCAACGTGCGTCGGATCCGTGACGCTCCAAAACGAGCTGCTTTTGTCGAGCCGAAGGCGACTCCCTCCGGCGGCCTCCAGGCCACCGGGTTCAACCGGCTCCCTTTGAAAAGTCTCCGATCGAAGGAGGAACGCAGACGATGTTGTGCGAAGGAGCAACCATGTCGGTTCCGCCGCGGGAACAAAAGGCAAATGACCACTGACGCGCCCGTCTTGGACCTGGAGGGAAAGATCGCGCCCATCTGCAACGATCACTCTTGTGGCTGGCTGATGTTGAAACTCCGTCACGATAGCCCGGGCGTCCTCCTCCCTCATCATGGCAAGCACCGGTTGTAGCCAGGATAGGTTGTCTAGGGTGAAGGCTGCTGCCGCATCACCCCAGGCGAGTTCCTCGAGAGTAAGGACCTTTGCCAAGAGTCCCTGCCCTAAGCCTTCTAACGAGACAGGAAGCTCCATGCGGTCAAAGCCCAGCGACCAATATCGCTGAAACAGCTCAACGGGAACGCCGCTCCGTTCATGCGCACGGGATGCGGGTCGCAACACCTCCCGCGCAAACGAGTTCGCGGTTTGCTGCACCAATTTTTCTTCGGGCTCGAAGCCAAAGTGGAACATGGACCTTATCGCTCGTACGAGAAGGCACAGATCATGTACATCTCCGACTCGCCCGGCGCGGCGTTCTCCCAAAAGTGAGGAATGTCACCCTTGAAGTGGAGGACGTCTCCGGGACCAAGGACATAATGCTGCCCACGGACCTCAAAGCGAACGCGCCCCTTGAGACCAATGACGATTTCTTCTCCTCGATACGCGATGGGCACTTCCCTTCCGCTTTTGGCTCCCCGACCTAGGCGGATGAGGAAACCTTCCATGCGGGGATGCATTAATCTCTCTGCGATATGTTCGATGGTGATGGGCGCACCTTTGATCTCGCTGACTCGTGCTTGCCCCTGGGGCGTGAAGCGCAAGTCGGACGGCGGGTCATCCGTCTCAGCAAAATAGCTGATCGGCCGACCCAGTGCTTCAGCCAGCCGAATGCAAACGGCTAGCGATGGCACCAACTTGCTGTTTTCGATCTTAAGGATAGTGCTCGGTGCCAGGCCGGCCCGTTCCCCGAGCTCCCGCAGTGTTAGACCAGCTTCTTCCCGGGCACGTCGAAACTTCTCGGCAGCTTGCCTTAGTGAGGTTCGCAGTCGCTCTTCACGTGACCGTTTCCATGCTTTCTCGTTCATCGCTTTTAAGCATGCACTATAGGCAACTCTGTTGTCAATAGGAAACAGAGAAACTGCTGTGTGCTGCGAAGTGGCGAAGCGTGTTTCCCTTCAGTACAAGTGCAGCCAGGTGACAGAGGAGGAGTGGTGACGCACCGTGCGGAGAACATGGGGGAGCTGTTCGTGGTCGTGAATCCGGTTGCTGGCGCTGGGAAAACCCGGCGGCGATGGCCGGCTCTGGCCGCGGAGCTGGAAGAACGTGGTTTTCGACTGCAACCTTACTTTACGGAGGGCCCAGGTATGGCCACGGTCAAGGTTCGAGAGTGGCTGCAGCGCGGCGTACGGCATGTCGTGGCGGTGGGCGGCGATGGAACCGTGAACGAAGTTGCAAACGGCTTTTTTTGTAATGGGCAACCGGTGGCTGGAGAGGCGGTGCTTTCGGTGATCCCGTGCGGCACCGGGCATGATTTCGCTCGAAGTGTAGGGGTCGGAACGGTGAGCGACGCACTCAATGCGCTGGCCCACGGTAACGTTCGCTCCATTGATGCTGCTTTGGCGGCTTTCTACCAAGGAGGCCAGCGGGTGACGCGCTTTTTCTTCAATGCGGCCGATGTGGGTCTGGGTGCGGCCGCGGCCGCTGCGGTGAATCGATCTCGCAAGCTCATCGGGGGGTTGTGGACCTACGTGGCGGGCACGGTACGTGCTTTGTGGTCGTTTCGCTGTGTGGCCACGGAAGTTGTCGTTGACGGACAGCCATTAAGTTCCGGGCCCACGGAAATGGTCCTGGTTGCGAACGGTGGTTTTCACGCTGGGGGGATGCGCATGGCACCCATGGCCGATCCGAGCGATGGTTTGCTGGAGGTTTTGGTGCTGCGACAGGTCTCCCGTGTGAATTTGCTTTTTTCCCTGTTGCCGCGGGTATTGAACGGACGCCACCTAGGTCACCCGGCGCTAGCGCACACTCGGGGCCGCAGGGTTGTGGTGTGCAGCGCCCAACCGCTGTTGTTTGAGATGGATGGTGAGCAGCCCGGGACGACAGATGTCACGATTGAAGTCGTGCCATCGGCACTGCAGGTAACGTCAACTTTAGCGCGTTTGCGGGTGCAATCGTAAGAATTCTTGTGTCCCTCAGAAGGAAATCTTTGAGTTCCGCGGGGCGGCGAGATCGAGGCCGAAAGAACGGAGCTGGTGCGGCTTAAGGGAGCACGTGAGTGTTCGTTGCTCGAACCGGAACGCTTGCCGGTTTCGGCTCCCATCGAGCCGCAAACTTTGTACCCCGGCCACGGGAAAACCGAAGCGAACAGCAGCATCCACAGTGTGTTCCCACGGGTTGAGCAATCGCAGCCACAGCCGATGCCGACGCGGAGCTGGGAGCAGCGCACTCAGAACAACGTCGCGGGGCTCTATAGCTAGGAGGGAATGTTGCGGCTCAAGGAGTGGCTGATCGCCACCCACAACCGGCCATAAACCCGCGCTCAGTTCAGTAACCGTTTGGCAGTCGAGCCCGTAGCTCAACGCAAGGCGGGTGCGGAACGGCCCGAGGCACTGCGCATTTGGCGTGGGAATCGTAGGCCCAGCTAAATCAGGACGTGTATGCAAGCCTGGCAACGAAAGCCAGCCAACCGCGCGCAACAACGTGAGGGCTATGGTTCCCTCTGGGGTCACTTCTGCCTCAGGAAGACCTGGAGCAGTCACCGTGAGGCCATTCGCATGGACAAATCCGTGATGGGGAAAGGTGCGGGTCGGCGGGTGCACCCAATGAGGCTGCGCTCGGATTTCCGTTGGCCGTCGGGCAATGTCGAACGTCGTTGCGGCGAAGCAGGTTGCGGCTGGTTGTCCGGTTGGAAACAACAGCCTGAGCCGGTGATCGCATGCTGTATTCTCCAACCAGACGTCGATCAGAAGCCGGGTCAAGCGCGGCGCCAGGCGCAATTCTAAGACCAGCGGCAAGAGAACCGTCTCTTGACTCCGCGCCTCGCGCGAAGGAGCAAGCTTGCGGGGGAGTTCGAGAAGTCGTTCGATCCGAAGCGTTTCGATGCCGCTGGCATGTCGGGTTCGGCGAAAACCAACGGTCCGTAACACAGGAGTGCCAGGAACCGGATCGAAATCGTAGGTGTCGCCGCGGTCTCCTAAGTCTTCCCAGTTGCCCAGTTTTTGGTAACGGACTTGGGGAACGAGAAAGTCCACGTCGAAGGTGCCTGATGGGTCGGCCTTCACCCGCAAAAATTCGTTGGCAATCTCGTCTCCGTCATCGACGATATCCTCCACTGGCTGCTCGTGCGCTCGCAGAACAACGCGTGTACAGCCAAGAGCTGGCACGTCGCGAGCAAGAAATTCAATGGCCAACGGCTGTTGTTCTAGCCGCAAACGGACGCGCGGTGCCTCGCTGTCTTCCACGATTCGCACAGGCACCCCATTTACGGTAAAGCCTTGGGGCACTGCGGCCGCAGTAATCCAGGGATGCACAGCGAGTGTTTTCACCTCATCGCCCTGAAGCCCGAACCAAGGGTGGGGGTCGAGAGGCAGACGCACCAGGTCCGTTCGGGGAAACGGCGAGGGATTGAACACATAGACAGACCAGGGTTGTGTCCAGGGAGTTTGCCGGCTCCCGTCCATGCCGGCTAGGCGCTCGAGGATCCTCCTGGTCGTCTCGTAGGCCACCTCGCGAACCAGGCGGAAACGGTCCAGCATCTGCTCGTGCACTGCATCGATGGAGCACCCTCCAATCGAGTCGTGGGCTTGATTTTCGAGCATCGTTGCCCAAGCCAAGCGTAAAGCTGGCCGTTCATCCTGGCCGACCAATGCGAGTGCAAGTGCAGCCCACGGTTCCATCCACTGAAGCAACAGCGACTCACAGTGGCGGTTTTCAGCCTTGAGGTGCATGCGGCTCGACCAGACCCCTGGTAACAGATTGGCCACGCGAGCGCCCCGGAGTTCGCCGCGGTACGAGGCTCGAGGTGGTTTAAGGGTGGCGGCGAAATCGTCGAGGGTGCCGCGGACGACCCTTGTACGGATGGTTTGGGACAGAGCGTCGGCCACCGCTTGTGTATGGGGTTGGGGAAATGCATGATCAATGCCGTGCATCAGCAAAGCCGGCTGCTGTGGGTTGCGCTCCCGGAGCCGAGAGACCACCGGAGCCAAAAGCGAAGCTGCTTTTTCAGGATCGCTGGGTAATTCAGCGGCGTTGAAGTATCCCTCGGCTAAATGGTGGGCGAGCACCGTGCTACCGTCCGGGGCTACCCACTGATAGGTCGATGGCAACGTGTCGATTTCATCGCCGTTACCTCGCCAATAAACGAAGAGCTTCAATCCAAACCCTGCAAAGATTTGAGGGAGCTGTGCAGGGTGACCAAAAGAATCCGGGGTGTACGCTACCCGGGAAGACCTGCCCGCCATGCGTGCATGCGCAATCCCGAGGAGTAGATTACGCACGTGCGTTTCTCCGACCGGCAGCAGGGAATCTGGCTGAACATACCAAGGGCCCACTGCTAGGCGGCCTTGCAGACAGTGCTTTTGGAGGGTGGGGCGTTGCTGTGGCCGGATTGCCAAGTAGTCCACCACGATGATGCTCTGCCCGTCCAAAACAAAGCAATACCCGCTATCGTTGTCGAGGAGCGTTAGAGCGCGGTCTACTGTGTCCACTAGCCGCGCACGAAACTGCTGGAACGTACGGTACCATTCGCGGTCCCAATGGGTGTGGCTCACCAGGAAGCATACAGTAGCACCGTCGGCATTTCGATGGAGATCTCCGCCAGCAGGGTGACCACGCCCGCTCATACACTAGGTGAGCAATGCGGTGAGTCGGCGCCCGTTCCAGACTCGTTGCCAAGCCCGTGATACGTCGTCTCTCGTCAGGCTTGCCATGAGAACTTCAATCTCTTCTGGAAGCGGGAAGCCGAGGAGCTGATCTTCAGCCAGAGTAACGGCACGGTCTAACTGGCTATCCTCGAGGAGACCGTAGCTAAAGCGTAGTTTTTTGCGCGCTCGTTCGAATTCCTCCTCGGTGAAGCCGGCTTGGGCGGCTTCGGTGCAAATCGCTTCGATCGTCTCGCACAAACGATCCACGGAAGACGGTGGGCAACTGGCCCCAATGGTGAACAGCGCCCAATCGGGTCCCCACGCGGATCCGGTGTCTACCGCGTAACCCAAACCACGGCGCCCACGAATCTCCTGAAACAAACGGCTGTCTGGAGCGTCCCCGAGCACTTCGAGTGCGGTTGCGGCTGCGAAAAAGTCGGGAAACGATGGAGGTGCTTCGATGAGAAAGGTCACATAGCCAACGGTTCCTTCTTCTCTCCGCCGAAGAGTACCCGAGCGACCTGGACCAACCGGCGGTGGCGTTGGTGCGGGTAGCGGCTGCCCACAGAAAAGGCGTTCGACCGTTTGGACGATCCGTTCCGGGTCGTTACCCCCAGTGATAGCGAGAGAAGTAGCCTCGTGGACGAAGTGGCGCTGGAGGAATGCCTGAATTGTCTCCGCATCGAGATGGGCGAGCGAGCGCACCGTGCCGACGACGGGATGCGCTAACGCTCCGCGAAAAAATCGGCAAAAGGCGCTTTGTTCCAAGCTTTGCACAGGGTCGCTGCGATCGCCACGAAGCTCGTCGAGCACGACACGCCGTTCCACCTTCCAGCGCTGCTCGTCGACGACGGTATTGTAATATTGTTCGGCGAGTAGCCACAGCGCACGCTCCGTATCCGGGTTGAAGCACTCGAAGGTCAACGTAATTGTCTCGTAGCGTGTGCAGGCATTATGTTGGCCACCCAATTGTGCTGCCTGCTCAGTCAAGGTCCGATGGTCAAGGTTCTTAGTGCCCTGAAACATCATGTGCTCTGCGGCATGGGCGAGCCCTGGATGAAGCCCATCGAAGCGAGCTCCAGCTCTGATGCTGAGCGCAATGGCGGTCAGTGGCCCTCGATGGTATTCCGCAGTCACCTTGAGTCCCCGGTGTCGAGCGTAGACTGGCTTCCGTCGACGAAAACGCGTAGGTGAAGGAGACGTTCGTGGAACCTTCGTCATGTCGATAAAAACCGTACGGCTGAGTCGTAATCTGTGGTCGTCACCATACCCATGTCGAGGAGTTCCCGGAGAAGTTCGCGGACGGTGATAAGACGGTGACTTCTGATCCCCTGCTGCTCCAGCACCCCAGCGCCGCCCTCCTCCCGATCGACCACGACAAGGATGTCCGTTACCACCAGGCCAGCGGAGCGGAGCAAGGCGAGCGCTTCGAGTTTGGCGGTCCCGCTGGTGAGTACATCGTCGACCACAAGGGCGTGGCTTCCAGGCTGGAAATACCCCTCGATCTGACGCTCCGTGCCATAGGTCTTGGCTTCCTTTCGCGGGTAGACAAGCGGTTTGTCTGCCGCGAGGGCCATCGCCACAGCTAAAGGGATGCCCGCGTAGGGAATAGCGGCCAGGCAGTCGTAGTGGAGTGGTTCAGCTGCTGATAGCAACCACTCCCCCACTTTTCGGAGCATCCGGGGAAAGGCAATAATGCCGCGTAAATCCACGTAAAAAGGCGACTGACGGCCGTCCTTCAGGCGAAAACTGCCGAAACGTAGAGCCGCAATTTCGCCAAGAAGCTCAGCCACCTCGCGTGTACTCGGTCGAGTCATCCCTTGCGCGAGCGCCGCGACAAAATCCACCAGGCTAAGGGGGCGAGTGCCCACACGGAGATTGGGGATGCACTAACGTCGCCAGTTTGCGGGTCTACACGGCATCCGCAGCCATCACCTCCCCCGCGAACTGCCCCCGGCGGAGACGGTGCAGTGCGAGTGGTTGTGGCCGTTGGCGTATTCACCCGCGGGGTAAATGAGTCAGTGGGTGCGGGGGACGCGGTCATCGTTGCCGTGCCGATGGGTGGCGCCGTCTCCGTGGGTGGTGCCGTCTCCGTGGGAGAGGGCGTCGGTGTGTTTACACGGGTCGGCTCAAGAGTCGGGGAAAGACTGGGCGTCATGGTGCTGGAAGGCGTCGGGGTCGGTGGAATTTCCTCCGGCGTCCAAGTCGGCGTTGCTCCTGTAGGTGGTTTTACGAACAGCGGGTTGAGCGTGAGATAGGCGTCCGCGACTCTGTCCGTGTCCGTTGGGCTCAGGCGGGCCTTCGACAAAAACACGATTCGGCTGCCATCGGCAGAAATGCTGGGCGCGTAGCTGTCGCCGTCAACTTGCCCACCTGCGGCCGGCTTACTGACAAGACGCACCTCCCCATCAGTCAAGTCGACTACGAACACGTCCTCGCCTGGCCATTCGTCGTCCTCCGATAGATTCGACGCAGCTGACTGAAACACCAAGAAGCGCCCTTCGCGATCGAGGCTTGGGGAAACCGATGGAGCGTTAGCGATCTCGCCCCGTTGGTTCCGACTCACTAGACGGGTGGTGCCCAATATGCGGTCGCGAAGAAAGATTTGGGATCGCCGACCAGTATTGCCGTCTAAGTTCGTGGCGCGTGATGAGAACGCCACAAATCTGCCATCGCCGCTCAAGGCAAGTGTTGCAAGCTCGACCTGGCTCGGGCCGTTGGCCTCCGCTCCGTTGCTTGCGACGCTTACCCGTTCGATGGTCTCGTTGCACCGATCTCGCACAAAGACGTCGCGCGCCTCGTTGCGGTCCTGCACAACCAGGTTGCTGGCGTCGGAGAAGAAGGCAACCACGCAGCCGTCAGTACTAATCGCTGGTCCGGCGCTGGGCCCGTTTGCCGTGCGAACCTCGTTCGCTCCAAGGCCGGTGAGGGTCATGGCCGTCACCGAGCCTGACTCGCGATCAAGGACAAATACATCACTCGCTTCATTGCGATCGTTTGACACGAGGTCGTCGGCTTGTGAGGCAAACGCTACCCATCGGGCTTCGGGAGAAATTGCCGGTGGCAGGTCAGGGACGGTGCCACCACCGAGTCCCTCGTTTGCCAGAGTCAAAATGGTTGTCCGGCGGGACGTGCGGTCGAACAAAAATAGGTCGGGGGTACGATTGAAGTCCCCAGTGACCAAATTATTCGCAGCCGAACCGAATACGGCAACCGTAGCGTCGTCGCTCAGAACGCCGGGGAAGCTACCATCGTTTGGATCTCGCCCGAGGAAAGAGACGCTCACACGTTCGGCGATGCGGCTTTCGACGTCGATCACGAACACGTCGCTCCTACCATTGCGGTCCCCGTCAATGAGATTGCTTGCCGCCGTCAACAAAAGGACGAAGCTCCCATCCGCGTTGGGACGGGCAAAAAGCACGTCGGCGTCAAGACCATCCCCCAGTACCGGGACGCTGATGCGCACGGGCTCCCGAAGAACCTCAGCGCCCGAGGTTGCGGCGCCCACGGAACTGACGAAGAGCAGCAGCGCCGCGCGTCGATGTACCCTCCCCAACCAAGTTTGCTCCATCCGCATCCCTCCAAGGCCAAGAGCCGCATAGCACAGGAATTGCCCGAGGAACAACGTGGCATGCACTCAGGAAATCGCTACAACGCCAAAGATGCTTTGGCAGCGCAGCAACGTGGTTAAGTCAACCAGGCTTTGCGAGATTGGTTTAGGCAATGTAGCGGTTGCCGTGGAATCGCTGAGCCACCGCTACGGTGATCGTCGGGCCCTGGATAATGTGTCGTTTGAGGTGCAGCGGGGCGAAATGTTCGCCCTTTTGGGGCCGAATGGTGGGGGAAAGACCACGTTATTCCGGATTCTGTCAACGTTGATCCTCCCGGCGAAAGGAGCTGGCAGGGTTTTTGGTGTACCTTTAACTGAGCCGTGGCGCGTTCGCCCGTATCTCGGGGTCGTATTCCAACAGCCAAGCCTGGATTCAAAGTTGACGGTGTGGGAGAATCTTCTGGCGCATGCGTACCTGTATGGTTTGCGGGGCTTGTCAGTGCGCCAGAGAGCGCGCGAGCTCTTGGAGCGATTTGGTTTGCAGGAACGTTGCAACGAACTCACCGAGAGGCTCTCGGGCGGATTGCAGCGCCGCGTGGAATTAGCCAAGTGTCTCCTTCCCCGGCCTCCGCTGTTGCTCCTTGATGAACCTTCCTCGGGGCTGGACCCTGGCGCGCGCAGGGAGTTTTTCCTCTTATTGCGCGAGTTACAGAAGCGCGACGGGACCACGGTTGTCTTCACGACCCATTTCATCGAAGAGGCCGACCGTTCCGACCGTGTGGCGATTTTGCATCGCGGCAAATTGGTTGCTCTAGGATCTCCGACGTCTTTGAAAAGCGAAGTCGGTGGCGACGTGCTGGTGATCCAGGGTGAGCACCCTGCTGATTTAGCCGACGCACTGAGGCGGGAGTTCGGCTTAGCTACTCAGGTTGTCGACGGCACAGTGCGCGCCGAGTGCGCGCGGGCGCACGAGTGGATTCCGCGGCTTGTTAACCGATTCGGGCCGGGTATCTCGCTCATTTCTTACGGGCGGCCCACCTTGGAAGACGTTTTTGTCCATCACACGGGCCAGCGTTTTTGGGCAGGAGAGCGGGATCGCTGAGGCCAAAATGATGCATTGGATTCTTCCGGTATGGGGATTGTGGTGGCGGGAGATGGTTCGCTTCGTACGGCAGCGAAGTCGCCTGACCGGAGCGCTGCTGCAGCCCCTGGTGTTTTGGCTTTTGCTGGGCGGTGGGCTTAACGCATCTTTCCACCCAGCGGGGTTTACGGGTGTGTCGTACGTTGAGTACTTTTACCCGGGGTCGGTGGTGTTGGTGCTGCTGTTCACAGCAATCTTCGCGACGATCGCGACTGTGGAGGATCGTAAGTCTGGCTTCTTGCAGGGGGTGTTAGTTGCGCCCATGGCTCGGTCTGCGATTGTGCTCGGCCAGGTACTGGGATCGGCCACCCTTGCAACCGTCCAAGGCACGTTGATGCTTGCGTTGGCGCCCATTGGTGGAATTCGCGTCGGGTTGAGCGCCCTCGTTTTGACCGTGCTGGTTCTGAGTGTGCTCGCCATCGCGTTGAGCGGCCTTGGGCTGAGTATTGCGTGGAAGATGGATTCCACCCAAGGTTTTCACGCCGTGATGAATATACTCTTGTTACCGCTTTGGTTTTTGTCCGGCGCCGTGTTTCCCTTAAATAGCGCGCCGCTCCCTATTTGGCTCCTCATGGTGCTCAATCCCTTGATGTATGGACTCACTGCAGTACGCCGCAGCCTTTATTGGGACGATCCTATGCGAATCGACGGGCTACCGTCCTTTGCAATTAGTTTCCTCGTTACACTGGTTTTCGCTGGGGCAACGTTCCTGCTGGCGGTTCGCAACGCGAGACGCAATTTGTGGTAAGGAGGTTGCGCCGTCGCGGCTCAGAGAAACTCGGCAAACACAGAGTCTGCGAGGAAAATTCCGCGTGGCGATAGTCGCCAACCGTGCTCCGTAGGTTCTAGGAGCGACTGGGCCACAAGAGAGCCAATCACCGGGAAGGCTTGTTCCACCTTTTTCTGAAACCGTGCGAAAAACCGTGTTGCATCGAGTCCCTCTGCACGACGAAGGGCCAAAAAAATGAATTCGCCCGCCGCCTGCTCGAAGCTTAAATGCTCAACGCTCGCCCGTGCGTGCCCGTTTTGCTGGACTCGCACCAAATAGCGCTTTGGAGAACGCTCGTTGGCCCAACGAAATCCCCAACCTTGGCTACCTCCCCAAGGCGAGTACCCGTGGGCTCCAGCCCCTACTCCGACGTAGGGTTCAGAACTCCAGTATCCTAAGTTGTGCCGGCAGAAAAACGATGGCTGGGCGTAGTTTGAAATCTCGTAGTGGCAATAACCCTGCCCTTCTAAGAGTTTCTCGGTCAGGGTGAACATCGCCAGCTCGGTGTCTTCGTCTAGAGGCTGCAGCCGACCTAACTTGCGCCAGGAATGAAAAGGCGTGCCTTCCTCGTAAGTTAGGTTGTAAGCAGAAATGTGGGTGGGTTTCAGACTAAGGGCTCTTTGCAAGTCGCGCTCCCAGGCCTCTAGGGTTTGACCGGGGAGCGCATAAATAAGGTCGATATTCACGTTCTTAAACCCTGCCCTAAGTGCATTGGCGATCGCCTCGATCGCCTCACGAGGTCCATGAATTCTCCCAAGGGCTCGCAAATTCTCTTCATCGAATGATTGCACGCCCAAACTTAATCGGTTGATGCCGGTGGAGCGAAGTGCCTTGAGCTTGAGGAGATCGACTGTTCCTGGGTTTGCTTCTAGCGTGATCTCGACAGAAGGGGCTACACGCCAACACCGGTCAATCGTTGACAGCATTCGCTCGAACGCCACCGGCGAAAAAAGCGATGGCGTCCCCCCGCCGAAATAAATGGTGTTGACCCAACAATCGGCGAACAAGCCCATCCCAGCGTAGGTCTGCAGTTCCCGCTCTAGTGCCAGCACGTATTCCTCTTCTGGCCATGAGGAAACGGCTACGCTGTTGAAGTCGCAGTACGGGCACTTCGCTACACAGTAAGGGATGTGAATGTACAAACCAAGATCGCCGTGTCCCGGCGTGGCTCCAATTCGCGTCTGTGGCCGTTGCCAGGTCAAGAATTCCGCGGAGCTGGCCTGCTTCACACGTACTTCCGCAATACGGCTACCACGATGCCCCGTATCATCACGTCGTCGGCGCTGGCTTCGATAGGTGGCATAGTGGGATGGGCGGGTACGAGGCGGACACGCCCATTGGGCTCCCCGTGGAACTTTTTCACCGTGGCTTCGCCCCGAACCAGCGCAACGACGGTTTCACCGTTATTCGCCACAGCCCTCTCCTCTACGATGATGTAATCGCCGTCCAGAATTCCGTCGTCAATCATTGAGTCGCCGCGGACACGGAGGACGAAGCAGTTGGGCCGACGAACGAAGGATTCTGGAACAGCGAACGTGCCTTCTTGTTCCAACGCTTCGATCGGGGCTCCAGCGGCTACGTAGCCTAATAACGGTAGCTCGATCGCCCCTGCCCTTGCTCCATGTGGAATGGGCTCAATAGATCGACTGAGATTCGAGCGACGCCGAATCCAACCACGCCTCTCGAGGTTGGTCAGATGTTTGTGCACCGTGGCAACGGACGACAAACCGAATTGTGCGCAAATTTCCCCAATTGTGGGCGCATAGCCATAACGCTCGAGGAACGAGCAAATAAAGTCGTAAATTTCTTTCTGCCGCTTGGTGACTCCCACGCTAGCTCTCGCTTCACTTTGGCGACCGTATTCTCGCGCGTAGCGAAGGGAAAGCGAAACCGCAACGGGTGTCCGGCAGCTGGTGACTAGGACTGCCTCCTTGGATGAACGAGTATAAAGGAAACACCAGTGTAATCACAGTGATCACCACTGTCTTGCCCGCTATGAGCCGTCAAACCTCAATCAAAGTGAGTAGTCTCGATCAATTTGATTACTTCGAACCTGCAACCGTCTCGGTGCGGGCTGGATGAAAAGGCACGGAAGATCAATGGGTTGCGGGGGGCAGCTGTAAGTCGACGCTCTACTGGTTCTGGACCGACGCGTTATCCTGCGTTTTGCGCCCTTGTCAGGACCACGCCACAGGCTGAGTTGGCGTGTGGCAAAGCACTTGCACACGACCGGGGCAGTTTTTTGCACGTGAGGAGGGCGTTATGTACAGAAGGAGCGGGTCTTACAACGAAGGAGCGGTTGAGGAACCACGGGGGAGCACTCACCAGAGGTGGGTCACTTTATGGGCAGACTCAGTGGAAGAGGTGCTGCGCCGCGGCCTTGAGCCAGAAGTTAGTGTATGGCCACTCATGGAGTTGGTGTCCTCCCCGGGCTCGGAGGCGCGAGAAGGCCCCGACGTGGCTCTTATTGCCGAGAAGATTGCCGCGATGTGCTGCCAGCCTCCCTTGGGGTTCAGTTGGGTAGTATTTTACCTTCGTGACGGCAAGGCCTTCCGATGCCTCGATGTCAGAGGTAGCGGCAATAGACGCCGACCGGCCGTGATCTTGTTGAACCGTGCGCCAGGCACATTTGGTGCGCCCGGCTTTGGACACAGTTACTCGCGTCATTTGCCGTGGCTCCCTTTGAGTGCGCTCGTGGAAGACGAATACGATGGAAACCTTTTGTCCGGTATTTGGGCCTTGCCCCTCATAGCGTTTGGCGAATTGGTCGGACTTTTGTGCGCTTCAGCTGAGGATGCCTGGCATTGCAGTGAGGCGGGAATGGTGGCGCCACTGGTTGCTGCCTGTGCGCCCCTTGCGGTTACATTTTTCACTCTCAGCCGTTTCGACGCGACGCAAACTGCAGCGATGTGCGCTCGCATTGCCGGGCCCATTGCGCCTGGGGAGCGGGGAAAGGTGCCTCTCCCAAGATTATCGACAGAGTCACAGGTCTTTCGAGAACTCGTGGGAGAAAGTCCGGCATTCTTTCATGCCCTGGCGCTAGCAGAGAGGTGGGCGGCTGGCTGCGCTCCCGTGCTCATCACGGGGGAGACGGGTACGGGAAAGGAGCTGCTTGCACGGGCGATTCATGCCTTAAGCAGCCGGAGAAGTGGCCCGTGGGTGGCGGTTAACTGTCCCGCTATCCCCAGGGAACTCGCTGAGAGTGAACTGTTCGGCCACGAAAAAGGGGCGTTCACCGGGGCGACGGAGGCGCGTGTTGGCCGCTTCGAGCGCGCGGACGGAGGAGTACTCTTTCTGGACGAAGTGGGCGACCTGCCGCATACGATCCAGGCAAAGCTTTTACGGGTTTTGCAGGAGGGAGAGATCGAGAGAGTCGGCTCGGCGAAAACCAAAAAGGTTGACGTGAGAGTGATTGCGGCGACCAATCGGGACCTGCACGAGGCAGTTCGCCTCGGCGATTTTCGAAAAGACCTATACCACCGTTTAGCCGCCTTGCCAATCCATTTGCCTCCCCTCCGTGAGCGCGGGGGCGATGTCGAGTTGCTCGCCTGGCATTTCTTGCGCAAAAGCCGCGAGCGCTACGGCAAATGTATTGAAGAAATTGCTCCGGCAGCGATCGAGCGACTTGAAGCCTACGACTGGCCTGGCAATGTGCGTGAACTCGAATACGTGATCGAGCGCGCCGTGTTGCTTGCCGTGGAACCCATCCTGCGGGTGGAGGACCTCGCCGATTTAGCTGCGGAAGAGAACTCGACCGGATTGAGTCTGCATGCTCGTTTACGGATGGAGAAAGTGAGACGGATCGAAGCAACACTACGGCAGACCCAGGGAAACTGCGCCGAAGCTGCGAGACTGCTTGGGATGTCGCGGGGGAATTTTGCGAGATTGCTGAAGGCACTTCGCATCGATGCTCGTCGCTTCCGCTTGGACTAGAATGACGCTCTCGACGCCCGAGTTTTGCTTGCATCGTGGTTCCCGATGAACTGATAAGGGGCGGGCTTGAAGCGCGGGCAGCGTTGGTGAAGCCAGCCGTTGGGCTTTCTTTGTCGTAAACCTATGGCCGCGGACAGCGCGGCGGCCTGTTTTAGCCTGGTTTCACGATGGCTGCGGGGCCTACATCCGTTGTAGGGGAGCACGAATGCAAGGCAGCGCGAGGCGTGAACACCCCTGGGGGGTGCGAGTCTCTCGAACTCATCGGTGGCACGACTCAACGTTCCAGTTTTCGCGAGAGATCCTGCTTGCTTCTCAATCAATCGTATGATTAAGTCGCCTGATTGAGGCCCGGGCACCGAAAATGTGCAGGTGCTTTAGTCTCGCAGCACGTGTTCAGGTGACGGGGCCGCTTCGAAGCTTGGACGAGGGAGGTTGTGATCCAATGCCGACTACAGTGGAACTGTTCGGAGGCACGATGATGAGCCCCGTTCCCAACCCCTACCCTGTGTACAAGCGGTTGCGGGACGAATGGCCCGTGGCGTTGGTCGATGGAATTTTTGGTCAGCATTACCTCGTCACTCGGTACGAAGATGCACTGGCTGTGTTGCGTGACGCAGAGCGGTTTTCGTCGCGGGCGAACGCAAGGGGTATCGGGTTGGTGTTCGGCCGCACAATTTTGGAAATGGATGGAATCGAGCACATTCGTCATCGCAGGTTGATTACTCCCGCATTGACGCCGCGGGCTTTGACGAGCGGCGACCTGCCGGCGGCGATCCGAGCCACGGCCCACGATCTCGTGGATCGCTTCGTGGACCGGGGGCACGCGGAGCTCGTCGAAGAATTTACCTTCCTCTTCCCCATCCGGGTGTTCACCAAGCAATTTCTTCAGTTGCCTGAAGACGACGCAAAGCAGTTCCATTTCTGGGCGCTGGACCTTATTAGCATCGCGGATGATCCACCTCGGGCGTTTGCTGCGGCGCAGGCGATAGTCGAGTACCTGAAGCCGGTACTCGCCCGCCGCCGTGAGAACCCCGGGGAGGACTTAATTAGTTTGTTGGCAACTGCACGAGTCGAAGGCGAGCAACTCACGGATGACGAGATACTGAGCTTTTGCCGCCTTCTGGTGCCAGCCGGTGCCGAGACCACCTACCGGTTGCTCGGTAGTGCCTTGTTTGCATTGTTAACGCACCCGGAGGTTTTGAACGCCGTGCGAGCGGATGGACGGCTACTCGACCGGGTAGTCGAAGAAACGTTGCGGTGGGAATCGCCTGTTCAATATGTGACTCGGGAGACCACCGTGGACACCGAGGTAGGCGGAACAAAGATCGCGCGCAACATGCTAGTAAGCGTGGCGTTAGGGTCGGCCAACCGCGATGAGCGACGGTACCCGGAGCCGGATCGGTTCGACATCCATCGCGATTTCGAGGGCCATGTTGCCTTCGGTTTTGGCCGGCACTACTGTGCGGGTTCTCATCTCGGGCGGCTGGAGGCGCGCATAGCACTGGAGGTCTTGTTGGAGCGATTACCCGACCTGGTCCGAGATCCTTCTTTCGAAGATCAGATCGTTGGCCTGGCGTTTCGGTCTCCAAATGCACTCCACGTAAGATACCGGACGACAAAAATGGTTTGATGGCCGCCTTGTGAGGGGGCCCGTGTCCCGAGGAGAAACTCCCGCAGGCTACGAGGACACGGTTTGGTGCTGTAAGTACGCGCCCGCAGGGCCGTAGGGGTAAATGTCTTTTGTTGGCCCTAAGGCGACAAGTTTACCTCGTTCGAGAATTGCGATCCGGTGAGCCAGTTTCGCAACAAGTTGGGACTGATGACTGACCAGGAGTACGGCTCTGCCCCGGTCAGCAAATTCCCAGAGCAGATGGGCAACTTCTGCAGAATTTGCTGCATCCAGGGCTGATGTCGGCTCGTCAAGCAGCAGGAGCTCGGGATCCATGAGCAAAGCCCGGAGTAGGGCAACGCGCTGCTGTTCTCCGCCGGATAACTGATGGGGGTAAAGGTGCGCCAGATGGCCGATTCCCAAGCGCTCAAGGCTACTGCAAGCTTGTTGTCGCGCCTCCTGGGCTGCCAAACCTTTGACCCTGACAGGAGCCTCTACCAAGTTCTCTATGACGGTGAAGTGGGGAAAAAGGTGGTAATGCTGGAACACCATACCCACTGTTCGCCGCAGGCGGGCCAGCACCCGGGCATGTCGTCGCTCGCAAAGCCCGGGTCGTAGGTTGATCCCGGCGACGTCAATCTGGCCGGCTGTGAGCGGTGTGAGGTAGTTGATCGTGCGCAAGAGAGTGGTTTTCCCACTGCCAGATGGCCCGACAACGGCCATGATCTCGCCCCGGGCGAGTGCGAACGATACGTCCTCTAGCAGCGTTTTGCCGTTCCTCACGACGCCGAGGTGACGGGCGAGCAATAACGTTGAGGAATGCATCAACCTTTTCCAAGCCGTTTTTCCAAGTGCAAGGCGAGCCGCGAAAGGGGAATGCTCATAGCCAGGTAAAGCGCGGCGCATAGGACACCCGGAAGTAACCAGCTGCGAAGGTCGACTGCGGTAATGGTCATTTGTTTGGTGAGTTCCACGACTGTGATTACCGAAACAATCGACGAATCTTTCAAAAGGGCGATGAAATCGTTGGCCATACCGGGAAGAGCCACACGCAGTGCCTGTGGTAACACAATACGTCGCAACGTTAGCCAGCGGGACATGCCCAGCGCGAGCGCGGCTTCTTCCTGCCCTCGCGGGACAGCTTGCAACCCAGCTCGGTAGAGCTCTGCCTCGTACGCGGCGTAGTTCATGCCTAAACCCACGACCGCCGTCGTAAAAGCGTCCATCGCGATGAGCGGAGCCAGGCCGTAGTAAAGAACATAAAGTTGGAGCAAAATCGGTGTTCCCCGAAACAACTCCACGTACATTTGTGCCAGTGCCGCCAGCAGTTTTCCTCCATACTGGCGTGCCAGACTTAGGACAGATCCCAGAGCCATGGCGAGGCCCATCGCCAGCACTGACAACACTAAGGTCACGCCAGCAGCACGGAAAAACAGTTCGGTTTGGCGTGAGAGTTGAGGAAGCGAAGGCGTCGTGCTTGCTGATATGCTCGTGCCTGCGGCGGACGTGATACCCCAGCGTTGCAGGATTGCATCCAGCTGCCCATCTTGATCGAGCTCATCCAAAGCTGAGGAAAGTGCGTCTCGGAGCGCCAGGTCTGACGCCCGCACGACCATCGCATAACTTCCGGCTGCCACATGTGCCGCCTCTGTTAAGCCTTTATGCCGAGGCAAATAGCGCTGTGCGATAACGTCATCGATCAACACCGCGTCGATACGCCCGACCTCGAGATCGGTCAATGGCTCGTCGACGCCTTCATACAGAACAATCTTCGCGCTTGTTTGTAAACGTAGGATGTCTTGAGCCAGCGAATTCGCCAGGGTACCGACCCGGCGCGACCGCAACTGCTCAAGGTTGTGCCACTTCTGCAGATCCTCCTGCCGCACGATGAGGCTCTCACGGAAGCTCGCGTAGGGTCGTGTGAACGCATACGTCGCTGCGCGCGCGGCGGTGATCTCGATACCATTGACGGCGACGTCGAAATCGCCACGGTCCAATGAGGAAAGTAAAGTGGACCAATCATTTTGAACGAACTCAGCGTGCAGTCCTAATTTGCGCGCAACCGCGTCGACTATTTCCACCTCGAACCCAACTAGGCTAGCGGGCTGGCCCGGGTCCCGGAACACGTAGGGTTCCCCGCCCTGGAGGTCGCCGCCCCAACGCAGAACCCCCCTCTCCAACACACGAGCTAAGCTCCGGTCAGCGGCGGGAGCGGATCCTGCAATTGCATCGGATGTGTGGACGAGCGTGGTCGATGACGCCAGCACAATGGCAAGCACGATCATTCCTGCCACCCGTTTCCAACGCTTCAGGAAGCGCAGACAACGACCTCCAGTTAGCTCGACCATTCCTTCGTCTACAGTCCAAGGAAGACCAAAACCTCAGTCTCGAGGTTCCTGGATCTAAGGCGAGCACCGTACGCCATGAGCGTGCCGTGGTTCCTGGCAAAACACTCCCAGAGCGACAGCACTTTTTAGCGCGCCCGGCCGTCGCCTGAAAGAGATCAGGTTATTACCAGCGGGGGAACGACGCACCAAGACAAGGGACCTCGTCCGGGGTCGAGATCAACGATGCAGACTGCCAAGGCTTCGTCACTATGGGTGGGCCATAGCTGGTCGAACACCAAAAAGTGGAAGCGGTATGTGCTACCGTCGGTTTCCACTCTCGCTAGAGCGTAGCTCTCGCTTTGGGGCGGAAGCCGCAACGGTAGATTCAAAACTGCAGACTTCCACGACCGGTACAATTCTAATCCCCGCTCCCACGCCTCCCGTACTTCGGGAGACCACGCTGCCATTGGCCCCGGCCATGTCGCCAAGCTCACCTGACGTAAACTCTCGAGCTGAGCGTTAGTTTTCTCCGACGCGGAAACGAACACTGTAGGCAGTGAGCCGTAGCGTCCAGCCGGAGCGGACCATTCGGAGATCGCCCCTAAGGGTGGAGGATGAACTAGCTGCTGACGTGGTTGATCAAGCAAGTATCCAGATGCAGCCCGATCTGTAGCTTCAGAAGCGGAAGAAAACGCGCTTATCCGCTCTAGCCAGTTGCCTTCTTCCTCAGGGTGCCAGGGATCGAGCGACGAAGGGGGAGGACCGACTGGCCAGTTTAATTCTGACGCCTCATCTAGCGCAGGCCGCTCGTCGACCTGCGCCACAGGCTCAGGTGCAGTTAGTGGGGATCCCAATTCAACGCGGGATCGGCCTACTGCTCGAGCCGCCCCCGCGTTAGCCCACGCAGTAGCCAGCGGAATGAAAAGAATGAGCGCGAGCGCGACACCGAGGAACAACACCTCGCCGAGGGTGACAGCAGGTGCAGTGGAAACCAGTTTTTCCATTGCGCGCTTGGGAAAGCGAAAAAATGCTTCCTTTGCAAGAATGTTGGACTGGAATTTGGCGGCCGATGTTGGATTGTCTGATAGCTCTCTGGTATCCCGTGGCGTCGGGAGAGGACCGGATGAGACTACGACGATGGCGGCTGGTGGTTTGGGTGGGAACAGTGTTCGCGACGGCTACGCCGACAGCGGGCGAATTTCCCTACCCTTCGAATCCGCGACCTTGCCGGGAAGGCGAGAACCCGAGCACCTGCATTCGCTCAGATGATTTCGCTTCGTATCTGTTTTTGCCCGCGTCGGATCCACCGGTAGTTCCAAACGATTTCGTGCAGAGCCTGGCGTGGAAACTGGGCAGTGGCACGACCGGTAACCCGGAAATCGATCAAAATCCCCAGGAATTGTTCGGAATCACCGGCAGCAGTGTGGATCGCGCTTGGCAAGTCACGACAGGTCGGCCCGATGTGGTCATTGCCATTCTAGATTCTGGAATTCGCTGGCAGCGTCCACTGCCGGACTTAGTGGCCAAATTTTACTTGAATCGAGGTGAACTGCCGATTCCGGAGGGGTCCACGAACAAATTAGACCCATGGGACCGCAACGGAGATGGCGTCTTCAATATTCGCGATTACGAGTCCAGCGCGGGCTGGCCGCAGGACTCCCGGGTTCGTGATGAGAATGACAACGGGTTGCTCGATCCAGAGGATCTGATCTTTCTGTTTTCCGACGGCCACGACGGGGACGGCAACGGGTACGTAGATGACATCTCTGGTTGGGATTTTTTTGAGGACGATAACGATCCTTTGGATGAGGTCGACTATGGACACGGGACGGGCGAAGCTCATGACTCGACTGCAGAGGCAAACAACGGTGGGGCGGTCGGGACCTGTCCAAATTGTATGGCGTTGATGGTACGGGTTGCCGACAGCTTCGTCGCGGAAGTCAACGCCTTTGCCCGGGGGGTGCTCTTTGCGGTGGACAGCGGAGCCATGGTGATTCAAGAGGCACTGGGAACGTTGAACCATTCTAGTTTCGGCCAGGCTGCCATCGACTATGCGTATCGACGTGGGGTCGTGGTCATCGCCTCGGCCGCCGACGAGGAGTCAGCTCATCACAACTACCCCGCAGCTTATGAACGCACGGTTGTGGTAAATTCGGTTACTCGGTATGCATCTCTTGGCGGGCTCTCCATGTCGCCGCCTTCCTACCTGTACCTTAATGGGTGCACCAATTTTGGCCCACACATTGCGCTGTCCGTGCCTTCCACAGCCTGTTCGAGCGAGGCCACAGGCTTGGCCGCCGGGGTTGCTGGGCTTGTGTATTCTGCAGCGCGAAACGAAATCGATCGTGGGCGCTTGACCCGCTATCGAGCGGACGATGGCAAACTTACAGCCCATCCCCTTTCGACTAACGAAGTAAAACAAATATTAACGCAAAGCGCAGACGACGTGAATTTCGATGCCCGCCCCAGCGTGGGTTTGCCCCAAAGTTACCAGGTCGTTCTCCAGCTGCCCCAGGGCATTGGATCGCAACGTTTCCCATCCATTGCTGGGTTCGACCAATACTTTGGCTACGGAAGAATCAACGCTCGACGGGCTGTCGAGGCGGTTATCGAGGGCAGGATCCCGCCCGAGGCGGAGATCGCGAGTCCGTTGTGGTTTGCTATGGTTTCGCCAGACGACGGCACCTTAGATATCCGGGGGCGTGTGGCGGCAAACCGAGCAGGGTCGTTTCAGTGGCAGCTTGCCGTCGCACCGGGAGTGCAGCCTCGGGAGGAGGAATTTCTCCTCGTGGCCTCGGGTACCGAAGTTCAAGCTCGGGTTGGACTGCTTGGTCAGATCGATGTGCGCGCCTTAGCTTCGCGCATGCCCTACGGTACTTCTGGGGGGCCAGTAACGGAGGATGGCAGGCCCGACCCCGACCGCTTCACCGTTACCGTTCGATTACGAGCCATCGACGATCGAGGCAACATCGGGGAAGACCGGCGCGCCTGGTTCCTTTATCATGACCCAGAAGTGTGGCCGGGAACCCCGAGGATGCTCGGCAGCGATGGCGCAGCCGCTCCTGTTTTCGCAGAAATTACTGGAGACGGCGTAGACGATTTAGTGATTGCTACAGCGGACGGATCCGTGCACGTGCTGACCGGGGCGGGTTTGGAGGAAGCCACCGGGTGGCCCGTTTACACCGACCTCATGGAGGTTCATAGCGACTCTCCTGCATTCCGTAGTGGCGAACTGCCACACCCCCACGCACCGATTCTTGGGACGCCTGCGGTGGGTGACCTTGACCGAGACGGGTTCCCTGAAGTGGTTGCGGCAGACCTTTACGGCAAGGTCTACGTGTGGGACAAAAGCGGGCGCAGACGCCCTGGGTTTCCCGTACGGAGTCGGTTGGAGTTTTCTTTCCCGTTGAGATCGGAACGCGAGGGATTGCCGGAAATGCAACTTGTGCCGGACCGTGTTCATCGTCTCGACTCAGACAACCGCCTCGCTCGTGGGTTTATGGGGGGGCCAGTGCTCGGTAATCTGGATGGCTCCGCTGATGGGTCCCTCGAAATAATCGCTGGCTGCATGGACCGTCACATTTACGCGTGGTTCCTGGATGGGCGGCCAGTCCCAGGTTGGCCCGTTTTGCTGAAGGACCCGAACAAAGTGGCCTCGGTGGATCCGATCACCAATCGTGTCCGGCTAATCCCTGGAAGTGGGCAACGAATGGGCAGCAAAATTGTTGTGCCGCCGTCTTTGGGCGACATCGATGGTGACGGTTCGCTTGACGTGGTGGCCAGCGTGAATGAGGCGTATAGAGAGCGCCCCAATGCGGTGATCACCAACGTCGTGGTGAACTTCCTGCAAGCCTCTGGCGCTTTAGAGAGCGGTAACACGAGGTTGTATGCGGTCCATTCATCCGGGGCTACTAGAGGCGCGAATTCCCAGTCTTTTGGGTGGAATCCCGATGCTTTTTTAGAAGGCTGGCCCGTACGCCTGGCAATGCTGACCACGGAGTTGCTTCCGGTAGTGGGAACCGGCTCTAATGGCCCGCCGGCGCTTGCGGACTTAGATGGGGATAGCCGTTTGGAGGTTGCTGGATTTTCGATATTGGGGCCAGCGTACGTGTTTCGATGGACGGGAGAGTCTTTCTTGGGGATCGAACGTGGCTCGATACCGCGAACATTACTGGCGGACGTTTTTGGCGCAGAAAGCCGCGCGCTAGACAGCCCCAGCTACCCGGCGCTCGGCGCGCCCGTGATCGCAGAGATGTTCGGTGCGGGTCGCGGATATCACTTGCTTGCACCGGCTGCTGGCTTGGGCAAGCTGCTTGACGCGAATTTACCAGCGCAACAGTTTCCGGCTGAGAATCATCTAGCTCTTTGGGAGGTCGCCCGGGCCGATGGTTCGCCGGCAGAGGGAAAACTTGCGCCGGCGTTCCCGCAGTTGGTAAACGATCTCCAGTTCTTTGTGGCGCCGATTGCCGTGGACATTAACGGGGATGGTGTTGCAGAAGCCATCTGGGGAAGTGGAGTGTACGACCTCCGCGCTGTCGATCCTCTAGGAAGGTGGCCACGCGGCTGGCCGAAGTTCACCGGTGGTTGGTCGATTGGATCGCCCGCGGCAGGAGACATCGACGGGGATGGTACTCTCGAAATTGCCGCAGTAACTCGCGAAGGGTACTTATTTTTATTTTCGACGGCTGGTTCCCGCTGCGGTCACCTGCCGTGGAGGCAGTACCATCACGACCCGTGGGGTAGCGGCAATTATCATACCGATGCTTGGCCGCCAGCCCCGCCTGTTGGCCGCATCCAGCTTGTTGACACACGGCAGGTCATGCTTTTAGGAGATGCGACCCCGGGGGATGACCAGTTTTGCGGTAAGCCAGCGCGAATTGAGCTTCGATTTGCGTTGGCTCCGCTCGATGAGGCAGCAGCATTTGAGCGGGCGAGTGTGTTGGTCGCTAGCGTGGCGGGTACCGAGTCAGGTCGGAGCCGGCGGCTAGCAGTTTCCGCAACGCTTCCTTCGTCACTAACTGGCCGCGTGTATCTTGCTGCTAGAGCCGAGGATGAGAGGGGAAATCGCTCACGAATCGTAGCGTACGGCGCTCTCGAATTGCCTACGGTGGTTCCCACAAGAACACACACTCCGACGCCGGCTGCGTCGAGGGCCCAAACCCCAACGCCGACGTCCACGTATACCCGAGTTCAAGAAGCAGCCGTTACAGCGACTCGGCCGCCAGGGCCAACGCCGTTGCCTACGGTAACGACAACCGCCATGTCACCAACCCCTTCAGTGATCCCTATCGCGACAGCTGCGTCAAGCCACCCGAACGGATGTCAGGTTGCAGTCAGCGACTGGGGTGGGAGTGCTTGGGCACTGCTTGTCTCATTGACTGGATTTATTGTGGCCCGGAAGCGAACTTTACGGAGTCGCTTCTTCAGGCGGTAATGTTCATTGCTTAGCGGATTTTGGGCCGCGACAATGTTCCGGTTATAGTCACCGGAGCGTCGGGTTTGCCGGAGCTGGGTTTCGGCAACAGCGCTAAAACGGCCTTAACCGTATCCGAGGTTTGCGCCCCGGGTGCCACCGTGAGTCGGAGGTTGAGCAAGCTTTCTCCGTACGGCTCACGCAGGGTGATAAAACCGGACCCTTGGATCATGAGGTCACCGGTAGCCGCAATATCCGTAAGCTCCACTTTGCCGGGGGTAACGCGAACCTTCGCCTTTAGTTGCTTGAGATGCAGATCGGGCACTGGCCAGCCATTAATTTTCGCTCGCTCCAAACGCAGGTCTTCCAGGAACAATTCGCCACTCGCCTGTCCCTGCTGGAATGCCGTACCTCGCAATTCGAACGTGAGGTTGCCCCCAATTTGTCCTCCGACTTGCCCTTCTTCCAACTGCGTTTGGAGGGTGCGGTACCGTAGCAACTGCAGGTTCCGCCAGGCGATAACCCCGTTTATTCCTGTGTCACGGTAGGTAAGGCTACCCTGCATGTGCCCACCATACAATTCGCCGCCGATGCTTGCGGAGAAAAAATTACCCTTAATCCACTCCGACCACAGTGGGCGCGCCCATACGCGGGAGAGCTCAAGAAGCGGAACCTGTCCTTCGTCCAATCCGCCAAGCCGAAGGCCCACCAGCTCATAACCTTTGCGGAGCGAGAGGCCAGCGCCCTGAACTCGTAGCGGTAGAGGCCCGCGGTCGAGGTTATGCAGCGCCCTCCGGATAAGTAAGTCGTGCGGAAACGTGAAAAGAAAGGCAACCAGAAAAACAAGTAGAGTATAAACAGCGTAAAGCCAAAATAACCGGCGAGTGAAAAACTCTGGCAATGCCAGAGGGGGGAAAGAAAGCCCGCCAAGACGTCCGTTGAAAACTCGCATCGTTTGCAACTCTAACCCGAAGTAGCAGCGATCGGACGGTCGCTTGGTTTTTCCGGAGATTTCTCCGCTGGCTTGAGTACCGCCACGATGGCTTGGACATCGAAGCTGTATGGGTCATTTGGGCGCTTTTTGATCGCCACACGGGAGAAGTGGAGGGGATGGTCCCCTTTTTCCACTCGATGCAGGAGATCCACGATCTGCGGGAGGGCTACCTGAGTTAGCTTGATTTCTACCATTTCCTCTAAAAATTCGGGAGCTTCAGGCTTCGGCCGGGTGGACGGATTCAACGAAAGAATTTTATCGCGGCTTACAGCGGCGGTCACGACTCCTTGGAGGTAGCCCAACAAATTGAAGTTTGGATCAACCTCGGAGATATCGCCGTAGGCCTCGAGCTGCCGAAGCAACTCCAAATAGTACTCCCTTTCCCTTTGTAGTTCGACAAGCTCCTTTTCCTTGAGGGCGATGCGCCGGGACAATTGCTCCATGTTAACCTGGAGCGGGTCCCAGATGAATGTGTACCCTAAAATTAGGACCGTAGACACAGCAGCGACAACAAGCAGTAGCCGCTCGCGCGGTGCTAACCGATCGAAGTAACGTAAAAGGGGCGCAAAATCGAACATCAACCTTTCCCGCTCGGGCGACCCGCACCAGGTAAGCCGGCCTTGTTCAGCGTCAGAATGATACGAAAGTCCACACGGCCATCCGGCGCAGTCTTTATGTCTTTCACTTGAACGTCAGCGAAATATTTCCCATTGGCGATAGCTTCGCGAATCGAATTCGGGGTGTCCAAGGAGTCGGTGTGTGCACGAATTTTGATTTCCTCGGTGTCCATGACATACTCGTCCACCTCGAGTTTGAGTGATTCCGGAATGGCCGTACTGATCGCGTGGAGCGCGTCGATGGCCGTGGCCCCACTTGGCGGGGCCACGCTCCCTAGCAGCTTCAATCTTTTTTCGGCAGCCGCAATCTCTTCTCGAATTTGGCGACTCTCGTCGATTACTCGCTGCACGTCCGGTAAGGTTTGTCGGAATACATGTCGGATTTGGCTGTTAACCGCCGCGAGCTGAGCCTCAAGGTGGCGGTAGTTCAAGTACGTCTGCAGAACGAACAGCCCCAAAACAAACATTGCCAGGGTGGCCGTCCCTAGCAGCGCCCGCCGGAGTTCCTCTTGACCTCGGTGGTACGCAAACTCGCCGCTTCGAAAATTGAGACCGTAACATCGATCGGGTTGGATCTCACGGAGCGCTAAGCCAATGGGTACGGCAAAGGGTGTCAATTTTTCTCGAAGGGTAGCGGGTAGTCCCTTAAGGGGCGATTCCTGGATGCGCAGCACTTCCATAGCCAGCTGCTCACGAAGCTGGTGCGCAAGCCGATCGAAGTAAATCCCTTCGCCTGCGAGCACACAGCGCGTGCCCTCCTCCAGGCCCCCTCCATCGAGTGCCAGAAGAGTCCACCGAAGTTCCGCCATCAGGTCGCCGACGACCTCTTCAAGGATTTCCGGGCGACCATTGCCTTCCGCTCCCTCGGCACCATCGGCAGTGTACGAGGCGTTTACTGGTGTAATGGTTCGTAAGCCAACCAGCGTTCCGCCGCGATACAAGGCCACCGTGAGTCGATCGATCTCGCCGCCGATGAAAACGGTCCGTTCTGCTATTGGCAGGTCTAAGAGCTGGAGTACATTGAGAGCTGCGAGAGGAGCAAAGTCGACGATTTTGGGGTCCAAACCCGCGGCCTGTAGCACATTTAAGTGCCGTTGCAGCTCCGCACGAGGGACCAGAGCTGCGAGCACGTGGCTGCCCGTTTTGTCGCGCAGGAGCACTTGATAAGAAACAACAACTTCTTCGAGATCGAAGGGAACCTGAGTTTCGAGCTCGTAAGGAACAGTCTGATCCAGGCGCTTACGATCTTTGAAAGGAAGAAAGAACGTCCGAAGGGTGATTACCTCGCCTGGCAGCGAGGAGACGACGGTGTGGGGCTGGAAGTTGATTTGCCGGACAAAGTTGCGCAGTGCTTCTTCGAGGTCGTCGGCTGACGACAAGGGCAACTCGTAGAGGTCTACGACCTTGTAGTCGCGAAAAGACGCCTCCACAAGGGCCGCACGTACCTCATGGGCTTGAACTTCTAAAGCAAGGACGCGTTGGGGCATGAACTCTCGTGTGTCTCTGTTGCGCTAAAATTCACTTTGATCGCGACTCTCAAACTCTGGCTTGAATAAAACGGCCCCGGGCTCCTTTTGCCAGTACAACCGGGTGAGCTTCCATCGCGTTACTGTACCACCGGACATTCCTGGCTGCACCTGCCTTGGGTCCCGTCGAACAACCATTTCAGCCGAACGGCTGATGCCCCCCGTCCCGGTCATGGGGTTGATGTTGACGATGGCAGTGGCACGGATGGAATAAACATTGCTCCGCGCCCCGAGCATCATACGGGCACTGCGATACGCCGGATCCTGGTTGGTGGAAGCGGCATTGACAAGCGTGAGCACGTTACTGGCTTGCAAGACTTGCGTTTGGCGTTGTTGGATGATCTCTTCGACCACCTGGGCGTCACCGATGACTGCTGACAGGACTTCTCGAGGAGCTGTGTTAGCATTCACCTGACTTGGAAACGGCCAGCCAAAGGCGGTGACAAAAGGTCTCAGGCGGCCCAGCTCAGCTGGGGTAAGAAAGCCTGGTACAGCAGTGACCTCGTCGAGTGAACCGAAGTACAAGGTCGTTAGCGGCGGCGGGGTGCCCGTTAGCCCCGGGGTTTGGACTCCCGGGGATCCATCTGTTGGAGTTGAGGTACCGGTGGTACTCGGGCTAAGCGGACCGAAATAAAACTCGAAAAGTTGGTTCCAGTAATCATCGAGCGCGGTCATCGCGTCGGGGTGCGAGTCGATAAGCCGGCCGAGGGCAAACAACCAAGACTGGTAACGCTGGGGTGACTGTTCTGGATTCGGGTTCATACGGCCGGCACGCCACTCCGCTTGGGTCTGCGGGCGGGTGAGATTAACGTTGATTTTGCCACTCTCGTCCCAGATTTCCACTCGAAGGCGGGAGTTAGGGGGAAGCGTGATGAAGCCGCCGCCGTCGTCGATCTGGCACGCCCGACCTTCGCGTGCTTGCAAGGGGCACCACTCTTCCAGGAAGGAATCTGTGAGTGGATCCTGATCCTGGATCAGCAGCGCCTCGCCGAGAGCAATTCCCGAGCGAGCGAGCAATGCTGCTTGCAGGCTATGTACAGAATTGCGGGCCATCCGAGCGTCGATTTCGACGGAGAAAAAAAACTCCGTAACCGTGATGGTCAACAGCGCCACCACTAGAAGAGCCATGACTAAAGCCACCCCTCGCTCGCCTTGCTTATCATTAACCAAGGGACGGACCTCCGGGACCTGGGGTTGGTGGCGGGACATACAGAAGAAGGTCGACACGGGTGCTGAAATCGACGTAGCCGCCATTATTGTCGAGTAAGAAAAGTTGGATTTCCACTACAGGTGGCAGCCCCGGAGGCGGCTGCCCCGGTTGCGCAGGGGTCGTAGTATCCCAAGAGTTAACCCAAGAACCTGTTGTGGGATCCAGGTAACGCAAACGGAGGCCCGCGACCCGATCGACCAAATACACGTCGCTCATTAGGGAATTTGCCGTGGTTTGGTTGTCGGTTGATGTATCCGCGGTGGCTTGGCTCAACGGATCCAACAAAATCTCCTCATGTCGCAAAAGGGCGTAGGCGCGGGGCACGTCGGGCATGGGTTCCAAAAGGTACGACACAAAAGCTCTACCCCCGCGGCGCGCACCCACGCTTCGTTCACGCCGAGTATCAAGAACAAATCCGACTTGATCGGTCGGGACGGCGTCATTGCCAGGAACGCCAATGAACCAAATTGCCCCGCGGTTGGAGGCGCCGGGCGCCAACGCGCGCTCGAGATCATCGGCCATGCGCATAACCGCATCGCGCCCGGCAGCGAACAGCTCTGCGCGCTCCTCACCGCGGTTCTTCCCGTCCAACGTACGCCAAAGAACTCCGTATATAGTGGTAGCCATGATCGCGAAAAGGGCGATCGCAACCAGCAGTTCCAGCAAGGTGAAGCCAGTGTGACTAGGTTTACTGTGCCGCATCGCGAACAAAAAAGGTGACTTCGCACGCGTTGAGATTTCTTTGGTCCCAAAAGACACGAAGGACCACCTGACGCATTCCATCCAGTCCTGTGGGGAGAACTTCTTGATCATAAAAGAACCCCGGATAGCCATCGATCGGACCAGTTTCGCTGCGCACGCTATCGACCCCTTGTTGCAAGGCCTGATAGTGCACCAAGCTGGCTCGCTCGCGTGCAAGGAGTACGGCGCGAGCCAAATTTTGGTCGTAGATGAGGGTAGCAAGGTTGCGGGCGTGCCAGCCAAGAAGCGTCACAAACGCAATGGCAAGAATTGCCAAGGCGATGAGGACTTCCAGTAACGTAAAGCCCTTTTGGTGAACCACTTGGCCCATCAATCTAGGTGCCATAGCTTGGTTCCCAGTAGCCGCTTTTGCCACGGAGGCGTTGGGCCCGCGGATCGAACCACATCGTATGAGCCTCTCGATGAGTGACCAGGTGGATCACAACGGGTTCAATCGACCCGTCGGGATAAAAAACGGTAAAGATGCTCCCTTGGGCTACTTTGATCCCTTGCAAGGGTAGAGAGACGTCCGCGATCAACACGGTTTCCCCGAGCCTAACGCCTCGCGCGAGGGTGCCGACCTCGGAGACAAACTGGGCCAAGTCCATTGTACCGGCCTCGTCCAAAGCGGCCCAATAGCGCTGCTGGTCTAGATCGAAGTGAAGCCTGTAGGCGACACCGCTGAGAATAGCTTGGTTGCGAAGATACCGAAAGGTTAACTCCAGGCGATGCGCGTGCGCCAAGAGTTCGGCACGATCACGGTCGCGAAATCGTGGCAAGGCAACCACAAGTACCACCGATAACAGCAGGAGCACGAGGGTGACCTCCAGCAGAGTAAACCCGGATCGTTGCACATCTCGGTAGTTTACCCGCTCGCCGCTTTCCCTGGCATTTCCGATGAAGAGGTCGAAGGAACGTAACATCACTCAGTTTGCCTCAAGCCCTTTTAGAGGCGTATGGCCTCTTCAGCAGACGCGTGCGGGAAGGCAAAATTCTGCCCTCGATGGTTCGACTTCCACGTTTCTCTCGTGGAGAAACCGGAGTTGGCGAGCATCTCGCGCGCGTGAAGTCAGGGTTCGTCCAGAAACTGACAACCAACATGGTTGCACTTGCCACAGGGCCGTAGAAGCGTCGTGCACCGAATTTTAGATGCGGTTTATCCCCGCTAGCTTCTGCTGATTCCAGGACCTAAAGCGAGCAAAAGCGACCAATCAATTTTCCGCGTCAGGTGCTTTCAGCGAAAGCAGCCAGGAGTAAAAGCCCCAGGCTTTGCCGCTAGCGAGCACGGCTAGTGCAGGTTCAGATCCACTACTGCACTTAACCACGGTTGTCGATGTCAGCGTTTTTGCCCTCGCCGCCCTCCTGGCCGTCAGCGCCGTAGGATTTGATGATCACGGACGTCCCGTCAGAAAAGTACACGTAAGGATTCCCCCAAGGATCGACTGGAATTTGAGACAGGTAACCGTCAGGATTCCAATTGCGTGCATTTGCAGGGCGTTGGACCAACGCCTGCAATCCGTCTTGAGTACTGGGGTAAAAACCATTGTCCAGTTTGAAGAGATTCAATGCTTGCTCAATCGCCTTGATGTCGGCTGCGGCCTTAGTGCGTCTTGCTTCATCGGTCCGGCCGATGATCTTGGGGGCCACGAGGGTGACCAACAAGCCCAGGATAAAGACCACTACCATGATCTCAATCAACGTGAAACCGCCTGAGTTCTTCAGAAAGCGCATCGCCAGAACCTCCTTCGTGCCGACGCCGCGAACACTCTTTTTCATTGCGAGTGGCTTGAAAATAACACGACCAAATGCGGGCTCAAAGCGCGGCTAACGTACAAGCTGGTTCATCTCGAAAATGGGGAGTAAGATGGCAAGAACGATGAACAGGACGATGGCTCCGCCGAACAAAATCATCAGCGGCTCCAAGATGCTGGTAATTGCCGCAACAGCAGTGGAGACTTCGTTATCGTACGCATCCGCGGCCTTTGTCAGCATGCTCTCAAGCTGACCGCTTTTCTCGCCGACTGCGATCATGTGCACCAACATGGGAGGGAACAACCCGCTTTTTTTCAGGGGAGGGGCAATACTCTGCCCTTCCCGGATGCTATTGCGAGCCTCCTCAATTGCTTGGCTGAGCACTGTATTGTTAACGACGTGTTTCACAATCTCCAATGCAACAAGGAGATTGATCCCGCTACTCAGTAGCGTGGCTAAAGTTCGAGCAAAGCGTGCCAGAGCGACCTTGCGGATAAGATTGCCGAAGTACGGAATTTTCAATGTGGAGCGGTCGAAGCGGAGGCGGCCGGCCGGCGTTCGCCGACTCATGTTGATCGAGACAGCCACTGCACCCAGGGCTCCAACAGCGAGCCACCAGTAATCCTGGGCAAACCCACTCACGGCGAGAAGGATGCGCGTCATGAGCGGCAGCGTGGCCTGGTTTTCGGCAAAAATCTTGGTGATCTTCGGCACAACGTACGACAGCAAGAAGAGAAGGATGGCGGTCCCCGTGACCGCCATGAGCGTGGGGTAGGTCAAGGCGGATCGCACCTTGTTCCGTAGCTGAGCATAGTTTTCCGTGTAATCAGCCAAGCGCAGCAAGACGACGTCGAGAGCACCACTGGCCTCACCTGCGCGGACCATGTTGACGTAGAGGTCGTTAAAGACGCGAGGATGCGCTTTCATCGCATCGGCCAGAGCTGCCCCCTCTGTCACGAGTTCCCGCACTTGAGCGAGAATCCGCTTAGTGCGCGCGCTTTCGGTCTGCTCGATCAGTGCGGATAGGGCTTCAACAAGTGGAATCTTTGCGCCCACTAATGTTGCCAGTTGCCGGGTCAACAGCGCTAGTTCCTCGGGAGAAACACGCTCGAAGTAGCGCAAGATTTGCCACCCTTCCGAGACTTTCCCGGCTTGAGTGGGGCGACGCTCCTGCTCGACGAGCTCTGTCGGAAACACCCCTTCTCGGCGTAACTTCTGGCGCGCCCCTTTAGGATTTTCCGCGTCTACAATCCCACTGATGACTCGCCCAGCGGCGTTGAATCCCCTGTAAGCGTATACCGGCATAACGACTGCGCAAAGTTTATCGATTACCAGGCAGTTACGCTGCCCACGGTCTCACACGATGTCGTCCTGGGTGACCCGCAAAACTTCTTCGATCGTCGTCACGCCAGCCAAAACCTTCTCGGCCCCATCTTCGCGAAGCGTATTCATTCCGTGTGCTGTAGCACTGCGCCGGATGGAGGCGGCGTCGGCGTTCTTCATGACGAGGCTACGAATTTCGTCGTCTACCACCAAGAGTTCATGAATACCCGTACGCCCACGATAGCCTTTGCCTTTGCAGTGGGCACACCCCGGGCCTTGCTTATAGATTTCGCGTCCGCCCAACTGTTGAGGGGTGATACCCACCTCTTCGATTTCCTCGCGTGTTGGCCTGTAAGCGATGCGGCACTCGGGGCACACGCGTCGGACCAAACGCTGCGCCATGACGGCGATCACCGAACTGGAAACGAGAAAGGGCTCGATGCCCATGTCGAGCAAGCGCGTCATTGCTCCGAAGGAGTCGTTGGTGTGTAGGGTGGAAAACACCAAGTGTCCCGTGAGCGCAGCCTGAATGGCGATTTCTGCTGTCTCGGTATCACGGATCTCACCAACCATGATCACGTCTGGGTCTTGGCGAAGAATGGATCTGAGTCCGTTGGCAAACGTAAGATCGATCTTCGGGTTGACTTGGATTTGGCCGATGCCGTGGAGTTGATACTCGATTGGATCCTCGATGGTGATGATGTTTTTCTCTGTGGTGTTGATCTTGGCCAGGCAAGCGTAAAGGGTGGTGGTTTTCCCGCTACCTGTAGGACCGGTGACCAGGATGATTCCATGGCTTTGCCGGATCAATCGATTGACGGTCTCGAGCTTGGTACCTGTGAGTCCCAGCTCTTCGAGCTGAAGCAGTGTACTCGCCCGGTCAAGTAAGCGCATGACCACGCGCTCTCCATGGGCCGTCGGGACGACGGAAACGCGGATATCGATATCCTTGCCCGCTAGGCGGATGCGAATGCGCCCATCTTGCGGCAACCGCTTCTCCGCGATGTTCAAGCCGGCCATGACCTTGATCCGCGAGATGATAATCGGTTGGAATCTTTTCGGTGGAGACAGGATATCGTACAACACGCCATCGATGCGAAAGCGCACCAGCAAATCCCGTTCGTACGGCTCGATGTGAATGTCGCTGGCACGGTCCTTCGCCGCTTGGAAGATCAACTGGTTCACGAGGCGGATAATTGGTGCTTCTTCGTCCGCATCCAGAAGGTCCCGTGGTTCCTCCAAGTCAGCGAGTTCTAGGTCCAACCGCTCGGTATCGAGATCATCCATCAGTTCGGAAGCGGAGCCGGCGGTAATCTGATCGTAAGCGCGGTTGATGGCATCGAGCACAACGGGCGCTGGTGCAACAACCGCTTTGATCGGGTGGCGTAATAGAACGCGCAGATCGTCCAATGCGGAAATTTGGCCCGGTTCGGCTGTAGCAACCAACACCGCCCTGCCCTCGCGGGCTACGGGTAATACCAGGTACCGCTTGGCAAAATTGATCGGCACGAGCTGTACGAGATCGAGCACATCTTCTTGAGGCAGCTTGTCGCGAAAGGGTAACCCATAGTGTTGGGCTAACGCCCGAGCCCAGGTGACACTATCAATGACCCCCATTTCCTGAAGGACGTCACCCAACCCTTTGCCGTCTCGCTGGCGTTCCCGCGCCTTCTCCAATACCTCCTCTGAGAGGTTTCCGTACTGCACAAGCAACGATTCAAGGGAGCGCGCCGCTACGGCCATAACTTCAGCTCAATTTCCAATTGCTCTGGTCAAGCACAGCCGGCTCTACGGCCTCCCGCCAATGCAAGAACGTCGGCGGATTGTTGCTCACGCGCATTCCTTCTGGATAAGAGGCAAAAGCCTCGGTTGGACTCTCGAACACTTCTAAGCAAAAATAAATAGCACGGTAACTGCTCATCTCGAAGCGGTAGAGCGTTCCCTTTTGAAACTGTCGCGCAAGCGCAAGATCGCTCGGCAGGGCGAGAGCCACAAGCCCGTTGCTGCTCTCGAGGCTCCGCACGGGAGAGCCACTCTCCTCCAACAGAGCCAACAAGATGTAACGGTTCGTGGTCGTGGCCGGTGCCACCGCCGATGAACGGCTAGGTGAGCTGCTCAAGGGTTCTTCTTCTAGTGTTGAGGAAGGCGGCGGCTCAGCGGAAGACCCGTTCCTTGCTCCTGGCTTGTATACCTCGATGCGGGACCTTGTGCCGCGTTCCTCCGGCTCCCTCTCCTGCGGTGCAGGTTCGATGGACGGACGGACTTCCCACGAGGGCGCGTAAAGCTGCTCCCATCGCGGAGGACGCTGCCCCATTTCTTCGTAAGGGCGGCGTAGCACGCGATCACGCTCTGACACCGCTACGTTCCGCTGATCTCGTTCGTTCCGAATAATGTGGGGGGTCAAGAAAATCAGCAAGTTCGTCTTGCGGTTGCGTGTCGAGTCAAAACGGAACACGTTGCCGAGGACAGGGATATCACCGAGAAACGGCACCTTGCTGACATTTTTCCCTCGCGCTTCGAACATAATGCCGCCAATGACCACGGTTTGTCCGTCACGCGTGACGACGCTGGTTGTCGCGGAGCGGATAGTCGTGGTTGGTCCAAGCTGCGGGTCGTTGGAAATGACATCGGAGACCTCTTGAAAAATGTCCAGTCGAACCTGCCCTCCCTCCGAGATTTGCGGGGTCAACCGCAGAGTAATCCCGACGTCTCTGCGCTCGATGGTGGCGAATGTGTTGCTTAAATTGACGTCGCTGGTAGCGCGGCTAGCGATAAAAGGGACATTCTGGCCCGATACGATCTCCGCCGGCTGGTTATCTGTAGTGAGTACGGTGGGGGCGGACAAGATGTTGGCGTCGGAGCGACTTTCCAACGCGCGCAAAAGCGCCTGCTGTGCAGGGATCGTCACACCGTTGACGGTGACCGTTTGTGAGCTGGCTGCCGCCAGGACTAACCCAGATAAGTTCGTAGGGTTCAGCAGTTGATTGATGTCGCCTCTCAGGTTGGTCCGACCAAATCCCACACCGTTGGGGATTTCCGTTGCCCCTTGTAACTCAATCCCTAGCTCTCTGGTGAGGTCAAGAGATACCTCGGCGATAATGGCCTCGACGTATACTTGACGCCGCCGCACATCCAGTTTCTCGATTACCTCGCGCAGAGTCTCAAAGTCTTGAGGTGACGCATTGATGATGAGCGCGTTCGTCGCGGGGTCTGCACTAATGCGCACCTGCCCTTCGAATTCCGTTTGTTGCCCTGGTTGGCCGGCTGCAGGTCCTCCGGCCGTACCGGTTAATCCTGGTCGGCGTCCTGCTATGGAGCCGGCTGCTCCGAACCCGGTCTGGCCCAGACCTAAACCAATTCCTGGGCTCACCCCGCCTAGTCCAAAGCCGCCGAACCCAGGCGTAAAGCCCCCGAACCCAGGAGTGCCGAACCCTCCTAAACCGAAGCCCCCACCGAAGCGCCCGAAGCCTCCACCAAAGCCGCCCCGTAAGCCTCCAATCCCGAAGCCTCCTCTTAACCCTCCAATGCCTCCAAACCCAAAGGGGCTAAAACCTCCAAAACCACCGCCGGTACCAACGAGCGACGACAGCACCGGAATCAACTCGAAGGCATTGGCGTATTTAAGATAGTAAACGTGGATTCTGCCGGTGCCGAGAGGAAGCGGTACATCGAGCCGGGCAATTAGGTCTTTGATACGTCTGGCCTCGGCGGGACCAGCCACAAGAATGAGCGAATTTGTTCGCTCGTCGGGGATAATTTTAAATGCTCGTTCCGGCGTGACCCCACCCGTGATGGTTTGCCCTGCCCCGGGGGCAGCTCCTCCGGGCCGAGGCGCCGTCCCGCGCCGTAGCCTGGCATCGGGCGCGGCCCCGGGTTGGGTTGCTGGCACACCGGTAACTGGCGCCGAAGGCTCTTCCAAGAGTTGTTGCAACAGCGCGGCAATGTCGCCAGCGAAGGCGTAGTTCAAGCGGACAACTTCAATTTCCTGCTGTTGCCCTTCAACGTCAAGCTGAGAGAGAATCTTTGCCAAACGGTCGGTTTGGGCAGCAGTGTCAATGACAATGAGGGTGTTGGTTGGTGTGTACGCAGTCAGAAGGCCATCGGGAGAGGCAAGGGGCTGAAGGATGGCAACCATGTTGTTGGCGTCAACATACCGCAGTCGGATGAGACGGGTGATGTACTCATCGCGCGGAAGCGGGCGTGTCTCAGGCAAAACCGTGTCGATAGTCGAAGTCTTGGCGTCTTTGGTTGGCAAGATTTTGATGATCGACCCGGCGGGGACGGTGGTGAACCCTTTGACCTGCAAGACAGACTGGAACACCAGGTAAGCCTCGTCGACCGATATCTTCCCTGGCGAGATGATGGTCACCTTGCCGCGGACCTTTTCGTCCACGATGAAGTTTTTTCCCGTAATGTCACTGATGAACTTGACAAGCACGGCGATGTCGACGTCCTGGAAGTTCATCGTGATTTTCGCAGGTTCGGTCTCCGCCGCTTCTGCGTCAACCGGGACGTCCTCTTCTTGTGCCAGGGCGGCTGAAAATGCCAGCATGGATGCCACCGTGATGCCGCTGGCTAAAGAAACCATCGATCCCCAACTCCGCATACACCCCTCTTCCCTGACCGCTTACCGGATTCGGTAAAAGGTCTCGAACGGTTGTTTGTTCCGGATACCAGCAATTTTGATCTCGCTCGTGTTCCGGAGTTCTTGGAAAAGCGCCAGCGCCTTTGCAGGGTCGCTGAGGTCCTGCCCATTGATAGTTTGGATAACATCCCCGTTACGCAAGCCTAGCTGCTCGAAAATGCTGCCTTGCCGAATGGCGAACAAGCGAAAGCCTGTGGATTTTCCGTTTTCAAAGTGCGGCACGGCCCGCATTTGGGTAAGTAACTGGTTCATGTTGTCCAGCTGGCGATCCACCTCAGCACGGTCAATGTGGTATTCATTTTCTGCAACCTGCTGGATATGCGGGTTCGGAGCCACGGTGGGGGCGAGGGGATCCGGTGCCGTGGAAGGAAACGAGGCGTTTACGATGACGCGCTGCCCTGCAGGTCCTGGCACACTACTCGGCAGTGGCCCACCACTGGGTTGCGCGATCTCAAGGATTTCCTCGAACCCTCCGCGATCAAGAACCACATGGTCCCATTTAATCTGTTTCACGGTGGCAGAACCGGGGACTTGGTCTCCAATTCTATATACCTCCTGCTTGCGGCTCGCTAAGTCTTCGATCACGCAGTACGATTTGCCGCGGCTGTGCAACGAAACCCCCCATAATTTCAGGTTAAGCTTTGTCGGTGGCGGGGGGGCCTCTATTTTGACTTCCTCAACTGGTTTGGGAGGATTAAAAATGTCACGCGCGTTGATGGCTGCGTATGCACCAAGGGGTCGCTTGGCTGGCTTCGGGATGGGCGGAGGTGGTGGTTTCAAGCGCACCTCCGGGGGTACTGCAAGACGAGCCGCGATTGCGGCGCTTACCGCAGATGCAGCTAGATAAGCGGCTAACGTCAGCAATGCAAAATTTACCCACACAAGGTGTCGCGGCGAAAGCTTCATGACGCTGGGGACGGACGAATTAGTCTATAGACGAAGCCGCTTTGCGGATTCAAGCAAACGAACTGCCGCGGCAATTGACTGCGTAACACCATACCGATAGCCTTTTGGTGACGACGGTTACGCCGGAAGCTTCGATTGCTTTTGTGTTTCCGAGACGAAAAGCTGCGGCCTGACTTCATCAACAAACGGAGGTGACTACTAGCATATGGAACGCCAGGATAGGAAAGGAGGCAACCCGCTCCCAACAGAGGAGCCTATCCAGCTTACGCCATTAGCGGCCGACCAGGCCCGAAAAGCCTTGGAACGAAGCAATGTTAAGGGCGGCCTATTGCGTGTTGGCGTCATTGGCGGCGGTTGTTCGGGATTGCAGTACTCGTTGAGTGTGGAGCACGAGGCCAAGGCTGGGGACGTCGTTTTTGAACACCAGGGTGTTCGTATCGCTGTGGAGGAGCAAGCGGTTCCGTACCTGAAGGGTACCGTCATCGATTACGTCAGTGGGCTTCATGGCGCTGGGTTCAAGTTTCTTAACCCGAACGCGGTACGTACTTGCGGTTGTGGATCATCGTTTGCGACTGCAGACGAAGAAGGGCCTTGACGGCAGCGAAAGAAAAGCTTGGCACGACTCAAGATCATGCGTTATCTCCCGGTTCTTCTAGACCTACGTGGCCGGCCTTGCGTCGTGATTGGGGGTGGATCGGTTGCTCTCCAGAAGTGCGAGACGCTTTCGAGGGCTGGCGCCGACTTGGTGGTGGTGAGTCCCACAGTAGTGCCCGCCTTGGCCTCTTTGTTGGAGAGCCCAAGCCTTAGATACATCCGGCGCGAGTACCGTCCGGGAGACTTGGCTGGCGCCTTTTTGGCCATCGTGGCAACGACGGAAGCCGCGGTTCAACAGGCTGTTTGGCTAGAAGCTCAGGAGCGTGGGGTTCTGATCAATGTGGTCGATCGCCCGGACCTGTGTACGTTCGTCATGCCGGCGATCCTGGCTCAGGAAGAGTTGATCCTCGCTGTTAGTACTTCGGGGAGCTGCCCGGGGTTTGCTGCGGCGCTACGCGACCGCATTGGCAATCAGCTGGGCCCGGAGTACGGGAGGGCTCTCGCCATCGCGCGAAGTTTGCGAACCCGGTGGAAGTTGAAGCGCTTGGCTGTGGAGGAGCGGCGCCGACGAGTTCAGCTATTGCTCGACGATGACTTTCTCTCTGCCCTCCGTTCGGAGGACTGGCCTGCGGTGAAGCGGCACGTTGCAATGATCGAAGGGGAGGAAATACCACTGCCTGTGGGAGACCATGGTCGATGAGCATGGTAATGCTGTTGCTCGCCGTGGGTGCCTACTCATTGGCGACCGCGACCTTTCTTATTCATGTGGTTGGGGGAAAACAATGGTCCCGCCGCCTCGGTGACGTAGCCTTGATCGTGGGCGCATCTGCCCATGCCGTAGCGTGGGGCCTACGCCTAGCGGCGTTCGGCTACCGGGCACTTGCGCCGCTTCCTGAACAACTCTCGGCGATGGCCCTATTTGCTGTTGCCGTTTACCTCTTGGTGAGTTTACGGGTTTCTCTGAGCGCAGTTGGTGCAGCGGTGGCACCGCTGGCTGCGATTGCCTCGGTATCGGCATACTTTTTCGAAGCGGGCGGACCCCCGCAGACGGTTCCCCCCTCGGGCCTTTGGGTGCCCTTCCATGTAGGTCCCACGCTTCTCGGCTATGGGGTCTTTGCGTTGTCGTTTTGCTTGAGTCTGGCTTACTTGGTTCAAGAGCGGCAACTGAAAGGGAAGGCCCGTAGCGGGATATTCCGGCGGTTGCCGTCTCTGCAAACGCTGGATGAATGGAATCACCGATTTGTTGTTTGGGGGTTTGTATTCTTCACAGTGGGGATCGTGAGCGGTTCGTGGTTGGCAAAGCAAAGGTGGGGCGAGTTGTGGTCCTGGGATCCTGTTCAAACTTGGTCTGGGGGAGCGTGGGTACTTTATGCTAGCTTGCTCCATCTCCGCAGCGTTGGCTGGCGAGGAAAGCGTGCTGCTCAGCTCGTGGTGTGGTCGTTTTTGTTCTTGCTCGTGTCATTCATCGGCGTAAGCATGTTCTTCCCAGGGCGCCACGGGGTCCAAACAACATGGACTCGGAACTCCTGATTGTCGGAGTCAACCACCACTGGTCTCCGGTCGAAGTGCGCGAGCGCCTGGCGATTCACCCCGACAAAGTCCCGACCTTTTTACAGCGACTAACACGTTACCGTGGCGTGGAAGAAGCCGCGGTGCTGTCGACTTGCAATCGCGTAGAGGTCGTTCTTGTCGCGCGAGAGGTTGAGGAAGCCGTAAATGTGGTCACCGGTGAGCTGGTAACGAGCGAGGCGTGCTCGGAAAAGATCCTGCGCGACAACTTGCTGGAGTATCGGGGGCGCGAAGCCGTTCGTCATTTGTTTCGCGTTGCTGCAAGTCTCGACTCTCTTGTGGTCGGTGAGCCGCAGATCTTAGGCCAAATGAAAGACTTTTACCGGCGTGCCGTGGCAACGGGGAGCGTCGGCGTGGTTTTGCACCGATGCTTCCATAAAGCCTTCAGCGTGGCCAAGCGGGTGAGAACGCAAACGGGCGTGGCCAACCGGGCCGTTTCGGTGAGTTCCGCCGCAGTGGAGCTGGCGTCAAAAGTTTTCGAACGCTTGGATGATAAAACTGCGCTCCTCATTGGCGCTGGGACGATTGGGGAACTCGCAGCTCGGCACCTTTTGTCTCATGGGGTTCGGGGATTGCTCGTGATCAATCGCAATTTCGAGCGAGCGGTGGCGGTGGCAAAACAGTTCGAGGCCACGCCTATGCCCTTGGAGGAACTATCCCAGGCCCTGTTGTGGGCGGACGTAGTGATTGGGGCCACGGCGGCAGAAAATTTCGTCCTCACGGCAGACGTTGTCCGGCAGGCTTTGCGACAGCGAAAATTTCGGCCCCTGTTTCTCATCGATCTGAGCGTGCCGCGGAACTTCGATCCGAAGATCAACCAACTCGATCAGGTTTACTTGTTCGACATTGATGACCTTGCCGCGGTGGCGCAGCAGAATAAAGAACAAAGGGCGCGCGAGGCGGACCGTGCCGAGTTGATCGTGGAGGCAGAAGTTGACTCTTTCATGCGCTGGTGGCGCTCCCTGGAGGTCACGCCAACGATCGTGGCATTGCGGGAGCGACTCGAGCGGATCCGCCAGCGAGAGGTTGAGCAGTTCCTTGCGAGCCATCCAGAGCTTGACAACGCACTGCTCGAGGACATCAGGAGGTTTTCCCGCGCGCTGCTAGCGAAATTTCTTCATTCACCGCTCACGCAAATCAAGCGCGAGGGAGGGAAGAAAGAGAAACTCTACTTGGCGGCGGCGAGGCGGTTGTTCCAGCTCGATCCAGGCGAGGACGATGAATGACGATCCGCGTGCGCATCGCTACTCGCGGCAGCAAGCTGGCGCTAGCTCAAAGCGAGTTGGTAGCCGCTAGAATTCGGGAATTGCGTCCGAGCTGGGAGACCGAATTCGTCGTCATTCGCACCACCGGCGATAGGTTTGCCGACCAATCCCTGGCCTCGCTTGGTGGCAAAGGCCTCTTTGTTAAGGAAATTCAGGAGGCGCTGTTGAACGGCGAGGCGGATTGCGCGGTACACTCTGCAAAGGATTTGCCCGCTCAGACTAGGCCAGGCCTGATCTTCGCCGCAGTGCCTGCACGGGAGGACGTGAGCGACGTTCTCGTGACGAATCCGGGTTACTCGCTCGCGGAACTGCCCTCGGGTGTGGCCTTGGGAACGAGTAGTCCACGACGTGCCGCCTTGCTGAGCTGGCTGCGCCCGGATGTTCGCCTCGTGGCATGTCGGGGGAACGTCGACACGCGGCTTGGCAAGGTTGTGCGTGGTGAGCTGGACGGCGTCATATTAGCTGCAGCCGGTTTGCGTCGACTAGGCATCTGGGATGCGCGGTTTGTGCGCGTGGATCCTAGCTTGATGGTGCCAGCGGTGGGGCAAGGAGCATTGGTCGTGGAGACCAGGACGGACGTTTGGGCTCGACGTTTAAGTTTTCTTCACGACGCCGTTGCCGGATGCACGCTTGCAGCGGAGCGGGGGTTCCTCACCGCCGTTGGTGGGTCGTGTCACACTTCGCTTGGGGCCTACGCAACAGTTGTCGGTCAAGAGCTGGTCGTACATGGTGCAATTGCCGAGCCCTCAGGCCGCCAAGTTGTTCGCGGGTTGGTGCGTGGGACCGTAGACAGTGCCGCAGAGGTCGGGCGCGCGCTTGCGATGCAGCTGCTCTCAAGTGGCGGTGAAAGATTGTTGAGGAGCGACGTGCGCGCGTAAGGATAAGGTGTCGTTTATGAAGGGTAAGCTCGTTCTCGTGGGAGCGGGGCCAGGGGACGTAGGTTTGATCACGTGCGCGGGTTTGCGATGGATCGAGCGCGCTGAGGTCATTGTGTACGACTACCTGGTGAACCCTTCCCTACTAAGTTGGGCAAAACCGGATGCGGAGTTGATCATGACGGGAAAGCATGGTGGCGGCCCGCGAGTGAGTCAAAGTGAAATTCTCCGCATCCTGCTCGCCCAGGTTCAGGCGGGCAGGATCGTGGTTCGTCTGAAAGGTGGTGACCCATTCCTTTTCGGCCGTGGTGGAGAGGAACTTGAGGCCGCCGTCCGCGCTGGAATCGACGTCGAGGTGGTTCCGGGAGTGAGCTCGGCTTTGGCGGTACCGGCGTACGCGGGAATTCCGCTGACACATCGTGAGATTTCTTCCTCGGTGGCGATTGCGACCGGTTACGAGTACCCAGACAAACCCGACCTGGTCGTTCCTTGGGAGCACCTCGGTCACCACGGTCAGACGTTGGTGTTGTTAATGACACAACGACAGCTCCGAATGAACGTCGAGCGGCTGCTTCTTGCTGGCCGTTCCCCGGATACGCCGGTGGCGGTGATTCAATGGGGAACCCGCGCGCGCCAACGCACAGTGGTTGGAACGCTTGCCAATATTGCGCAGTTAGTGGAGCAAGCCAGGCTTGCCCCCCCTGTCGTGGCTGTGGTGGGCGATGTGGTGCAGCTTCGTGAACGGCTGGCATGGTTCGAACGCAAGCCGCTCTTTGGCAGAAGCCTCGTGATAACCCGGCCCCGGCCAGAGGCTGAGCGTTTGGCAGCTTCGTTCGGCGAGCTGGGGGCGGAAGCTATTGTATTTCCAACCATCGCGATCGCCCCGCCTGAATCGTACGCCCATCTAGACGCGGCCCTGGCGCAGCCCGAGGACTTCGACTGGGTTGTGTTCACGAGCGCCAATGGTGTGCGGGCTTTTATGGAACGGCTGTGCGTCATAAAGCAAGACGTCCGTCGCTGGCACCGAGCACGGATTGCGGCAATCGGATCGGAGACTGCTAGAGTAGCGCAGACTTTTGGGCTCGTTGTGGATGTCGTAGCCCAAGAGTTTCGCGCTGAAAGCTTGGCCGATAGCCTAGGGGCCCAGGGAGTTGCAGGAAAGCGCATCCTGCTGCCGCGAGCAGCCGGGGCCCGTCAGGTTTTGCCCGAGCGTTTGCGCTCGTTGGGTGCTCAGGTTGTAGAGGCCGAGGCGTACCGCAGTGTGCTTCCGGCAGCCCCTAACTCGTTCTTTGTCGCCCAGGCCTTGAGCCGCGGAGAAATCGACCTGGTCATTTTTACCAGCTCGAGCACAGTGCACCATTTCGTGCAGCTGATCCGTGATCAGCAAGGGGTGGCGCTGGAAAGGTTGCCTGCAGCCTGCATTGGGCCGGTGACTGCCGGTACGGCTCGAGGTTACGGCTTTGATGTTCAGGTGGAGGCTAAACAGTTTACGGCCGAAGCATTGGTTCGAGCCGTGCTAGAACATTTCTCCACGCAAAAAAAAGGAGGAGTTTCTCGTGGCATTCCCTGAAGTTCGCATGCGTCGGTTGCGGAAAACGGAGGCACTCCGCCGGTTGGTACGGGAGACAACGCTGACGATCGACGACTTGGTCATGCCTCTATTCATCGTACCAGGCCACGGAGTTGTGAATCCAGTGAAGAGGATGCCTGGCGTGTCCCAATTATCGGTAGATCAGGCGGTGGAGGAATGTCGTCGGATTGCTGATTTGGGAATTCCCGCTGTCATCTTGTTCGGAATCCCGCAGTACAAAGACGCGACGGGTTCGAGCGCTTGGCGCGAGGATGGAGTCGTGCAGGAAGCCACTCGCGCTATTAAGTCGGCTGTGCCTGCGCTGGCGGTGATTACGGATGTCTGCCTTTGCGAATACACGAACCACGGCCATTGCGGGGTGGTGGTTGGGGACGACGTTGACAATGATGCCACCCTGGAATTGCTGGCGAAAGAGGCGGTGTCTCACGCTCGGGCAGGGGCCGATGTGGTTGCTCCGTCGGATATGATGGACGGCCGAGTGGTTGCGATTCGGGAAGCACTGGATGCAGAGGGGTTCGAACACGTCCCAATTCTCTCTTACGCCGCCAAGTTCGCTTCGGCATTCTACGGACCCTTCCGGGAAGCTGCACAGTCCACGCCGAGCTTTGGGGATCGGCGCACGTATCAAATGGATCCTGCTAATGGGAATGAGGCACTTCGCGAGGTTGAACTGGATCTGGAGGAAGGTGCGGATATCGTGATGGTTAAGCCTGCCAGTTTCTACCTCGACATCGTGTGGCGTGTGAAAGAAACGTTCGCGTGCCCGGTGGCGGCGTATCAGGTGAGTGGAGAGTACGCCATGATCCAGTCTCTCATCCAGGCGGGCGCTGTTGATGAGAAGCGAGCGATTATGGAAAGTCTCGTTGCCATTCGAAGGGCCGGAGCGGATTTTGTGCTGACGTATTTCGCAACGAGGGTTGCTCCTTGGCTGAGGGATGTTGCATCGTAAGCTCCATCGCCGCCTTGGCTACCAGAGGCGAGGATCTGCCGACCAAAGCCAATGTGGTGCTTGGCAGCGGTTTGGGGACTCTGCTAGTTTGAATATGCACTAAACAACAGAAATTCCATTCTTACCCGAAAAGGAGGTTTTGCTGAGTGAGTCGCGAAGATCTGATCCAAATTGAAGGAACAGTGAAAGAGGTTCTGGCCGGTGGCCAGTTCCTTGTGGAATCTGACAAAGGACAAAAGTTTTTGGCCAAGATTGGGGGCCGCATGCGACGATATCATATTCGGGTTATCCCGGGCGATCGCGTAACGGTCGCGGTTTCACCCTACGACCCGTCGCATGGCTTGATCATGTATCGAAGCAGTTAATTTAGCGGCTGAACGCTAACTCACTCCCCGCTCTGGGAGAGCGTGAGCAATTTCTCCAGCTGAGCGTATTCGTCGTTCGAACGCACAGCCGTCAATGTAAATAACTTAGCTCGAGGTTAGCACGGCCAACTGCTTACCGCACTCTTAGCGGAGAATAGACATTTCCGTACCAAAGAGTGCTCCATCAGTGGAACAGTTCCCTGTTTTCTCCGAAGGGCTGCTCGGGCGCGCAACTCAATCCAATTGATTGCATCCTGCTCGACGACCACTGATGGCTGGTGATGCGATGAGAATGACGCGGTCGTGCAGCATTTGGCTCATTTCCGCGTATGACCGTGTGGTTCCCGTGGCGATTCACCGTAACAGGCGGGAAGCGACGACAGGCAGGAAAAAGGTTACGCCACGGTCTCTGTGCCCAGGCCAGAAGGGTGCGCAGTGTGCGCAGCTGAATATCATCTTGGGGTGGAAAGCCCTGCCCTGTCCTATGTAGGCTTGCGCCCCTCAAAAACTGCCTCTTCTACTTGCGAGCAACGAGTACTTGCGAGCAACGAGCCAATGGGCTGCATCCCCCGGTGGGTTGAGGGAGGCCCACCACGCCAGATATTACGGCGTCCCTCAATTCGATGGCCCCGGTAGGGGAATGGAAACGCTGATTTTCGCGATACTCCTGCCCGCCGCTGTGTTACCTTGAAGGTGTGGAACTTTCTGAACGCCAGAGCCAGGCATACTCCAGAGAACTGGAAATCCTGATTGTTCGCCGCCACGCTGCTGCTTTGGCGGTCGCGATCGTCTTGTCGGCGCTTTTTCTAGGCTTGGAGCTTTTGTTCTTTCCGGGCCGCTTTCCCTTCCTCATGTTGTGGCTGGCTACCACCTACGTACCCATGTTCGTTCTTTTTCGATGCCGCCGTTTTTTGCTGCGCCGACGAGTGGTCTCGTTTGCAACGTCCGTGGTCGTAGCCACCACGTTGTTAGCGCTGCTTGGTTATGCTGCTCTGGTGAAAGCTGATGTATCGATTGTGGGAGCGCAGCTTGCGGTGGCTTTGCTCGTCGTCGCCGTACTTCTCCCCTGGTCGGCCCTTTGCCAAGCATTGGCAGCCGGCCCTCCCTTGTTGGGGTTGGCAGTTCTCCTTTGGCATCACGGAACACCGGTTTCAGGCGTGCACTTGTTTGTTGTGGTCGGGACCGCTTCGCTGGCTTCGATCTCTGTCGCACGACACCTCGATGTCCAGAGATGGGCAATTTTTCGAGAGTCCCGCGCCCGCGACGAGGCGATGGTTGTGACCCGGTCGTTGTTGCAGATGGCTCGTGAGCTGGCGGCGGCGGTCGACCCTAGAACGGTGTTGGACCGCATCGTAGATCAAACGAGAAGGATCTTGCAGGTCGATTGGTGCGCGATTTTTTTGGAAACCGCCGAAGCAGGCACATTCCGGCTGGCCGCTGGTTCTGCGATCCGTGCTGATCTTTTGCAAGAGAGTGCGGGATTGGACTTCAGAACCTCCGACTATCCGACACTGCGTGGGCTGGCGGAGGAGCCCGGAGGGGTCTTGGAGGTTTCCCGACGCTGCCCACCAGATGCGCGTTGGCGTGCAATGATGCGCTATTTTCGGACGCGTTCGCTGCTGGTCGCCTCAATGGAGCGTAATCGGCGTGTGGTGGGGCTGCTTGCCATAGGGCGCGGGGGAACGGATGAACCGTACCCGGTTCGGCATTACCGAATCCTGCAGGGCTTTGCCAGGCAAGCGAGCGTAGCCCTGGAGAACGCCCGCCTGTTTTCAGACTTAGAAAGGGCGAACCGCCTAAAGTCTGAGTTTGTGGCCACGATGTCGCACGAGCTGCGCACCCCGCTAAACATCGTCATCGGTTACGCGGACCTTATTGCAGAGGGTGTGTTTGGTCTTATTCCCGAGGAGGCCGTGGAACCCATAGAGCGTATCCGCCAGGAGAGCCGTGAACTTCTTCAGTTGATAGATGCCACCTTGGACGTCAACCGCCTCGAGTCGGGAACAGCGGTGCTCGACGTTTCGGAAGCGGTGCTTGGGGAATTCGTCCACTTCTTGCGCCAGCAGTTGGAGCGCTTGCCTCGCGCCGAAGGGGTGGAATTTATTACGCAGGTTCATGGTGAGGGGGTCATTCGTACCGACCTGAGGAAGCTAGCAATTGTGTTGCGCAACTTAGTGAACAACGCGTTTAAGTTTACCGATCGGGGAGAGGTGCGTTTGGAGGCGGTGATGGATGGCGATGGTACAGTTCGTTTCACTGTGCAGGACACAGGGGTGGGCATTCCGGACTCTGAAAAGGAGCGAGTTTTCGAAATGTTTTATCAAGTGGCCCGCTCTGGGCAGAGTCCACGCGGGGTTGGTTTAGGACTGTACATTGTGCGTCGGTTCATCGACCAGCTCAAAGGGCGTATCGAGATGGAAAGCGCGGAAGGCCAGGGAACTACCTTCACTGTCACGGTCCCCTCGCTTGAAGGGTCTATTCGCGGCACGGCGAGCAGGGGCGAACTCGGTGATGGAAAGAAACTTAGCCCAGTAGACCGTGTTTCCGCCGAGAACTGACGAGTTAGCAGCCCAGAGCGGGACGTGTGCAGAGTTCCAGAGGAATGATCGTTACGGGCTGACTCAGCCTCTTTCCCGTTCTTCGCAAAGGTTTGCACTGGCTACACGATTGCTCATGCCAAGCCTGCAAGGTTGGATCCTTTTACTAGACATAGCCGGGCTTCTCCTTCGGGTGACCAGACTGTAACCTGAGTCATTTGCCGGTTAGTTCGGTAACCGCTGGAAGCTAAAGCTGGTTGGCCTGCTTGGCGACCGATTTACCACTGGTCTGCCCTTAAACCCCAAGAGAAGGCGAAGGTTCGGCCTGCGTTTTGAACCTGGGCAGCGTTGCGTCCGTTACTTCTTGCGTCGGGTTTTCCTTGCCGGGGCGCGAAGTTTTCCCACGGTCACAACTTTGACCTGAGCGGTTTTAGGGGTAGTTGTCGACGGTTTGCGCGCTTTAGGGAGCATTGCAACACGTCCTGTGCTGCCAGCTTTCCTTTTTTTCGTTCGGGTGATCTTGTCCGTGGCGGCTTTCTTGGTCCTTGCTGGCTCCTGAGCATCGGTGGTCTCAGCCGCGGTAATCGCTTGATATTTGACCTTACTTGCCAACTGACCGAACAGGATGCTCAGCATATTCGGATCTCGGCTTGCCAAGGCGTCCACTAAACGCTGGTGGTGATCCTCAAGATAGGTCAACGCGTAGCGTTTACCGCTTACCGCCACCGTGTGAGGAACCTTTGCTTCCGAGCGGATGACACGCACAATTTCTTGCAAAATCTCTTTGTCGAGAGGGGTGGTCGTCAATGTTTCGCTCTCCCTTCTCCACTTCTGGAAAGCTCAGAAGATAGGCCAGCTGCTAGCATAAAAAACGACCATGGCAAACTAAGATCGCAGCTTTAAAGTTGTCGACCTCTTCTTACCGTTCGCCAACTGGGGGTTTCGAAGCGATGACTTTGGGAGTTCGCGCTACCGCGGGGCCGAAGATCAGGAGTGGCCCGGGCGGCGTTCGAGCACCTCCTGTTCCGATTTACAGTGAATGCAGAGGGTGGTTACCGGTCGCACTTTAAGCCTTTCGAACCCGATGGGCCCCCCACAAAGTTCGCATTCTCCGTAATGGCCCGACTCCATTCGGGCTAGCGCCTCATCGATCTTGGTCAAAAGCTTCCGCTCGCGGTCACGGACGCGTAAAAGAGCAATGTGATCGGCCTCAATCGAAGCACGGTCCGTAGGGTCGGGGGTGTTGTCTTTGGTGGCATTGAGCCCGCCCACAGTTCGCGTCGCTTCTGCCAGAATTTCCGAGCGCCGCTGCAGTAGAAGTACTCGTAGAGCCTGTAACTGCTCTTGTGTAAGTTTACCGGTCCCGCCTTGCGCCACGAACACGCTCCTACCACCGTGCGGAAAGCCAGTAAAGCACAAACACTCACCAATTTGCCGCGATTGCCAAAGATGCGCTCTCTCTGGCCCAACGATCGGCATTCAGCACCGTGCTCAGGGATTCGACTTCACTTGGCTCATGTGCATCGAGTACGGAGCGAATGACTCTGGGAATATCGGTAAAGCGAAGGCGGCCGTCGAGAAATGCGGCAACCGCAGTTTCGTTGGCAGCGTTGAGAACAGCAGGAGCTGTACCGCCGCGCGCCAGGGCTTCATACGCTAACCTTAAGCATGGGAATCGCTCCAGGTCTGGCTTTTCGAACTCCAGTCGCCCCGTGTGCGCAAGTTCCAGCCGTGGCAGATAGCCTAGATCCAGGCGCTCTGGGTAGCCCAGTACGTAGGCTATGGGAATGGACATTTCCGGAATACCCAGTTGTGCCAGTAAAGACCCATCCACATACTCTACGAGCGAATGGACAATACTCTGTGGGTGGATGACCACCTCGATCCGGGTCGGCTCCAGGCCAAAAAGCCAGTGAGCTTCAATGACCTCGAGCCCCTTGTTCATTAAAGTTGCTGAGTCCACTGTAATTTTTGCACCCATTTTCCAAGTGGGGTGCTGGAGGGCTTGCTGGGGGCGGACGTCAGCAAGTTGTTCTGGCGGTGTGCGCAAGAAGGGCCCTCCCGATGCGGTCAGGATTAACCGCCGCACGTCTTGCCGCCGGTGTCCCTGAAGGGACTGGAAAATGGCATTGTGCTCACTGTCAAGCGGCCAGAGTTTGGCACCAGTTTTGATTGCCGTCGCAGTAACGAGCGCGCCAGCGGCAACGAGCACCTCTTTGTTCGCGAGAGCCACGGCCTTGCCAAGTTCGAGAGCGTGCAAGGTCGGTATCACGCCGACTGCGCCAACCAAGGCGGAAATCACAAGGTCGGCCTCCGCGACCGTGGCGCAGCGGTTGAGCCCCTCCGGGCCATAGAGGACTTCTCCTCTGTATTCCGGATATTGTCGGCGGAAATCTTCGGCCGCGTCTTTTGAGCCCACGGCGATCAGGCGAGGTCTGTACTTACGGGCTTGACTGACTAGTTGAGTGATGCGGGTCCCAGCGGCTAAGGCGACGACCTGAAACCGTTCCGGGAATCGCGAGACGAGCTCCAGCGTCGTTACGCCAATCGAACCCGTTGAACCTAAGATGCTCAGGTGTTTCATCGAATCAACCTCTTATGGGCCGCAAAAACGGAACGACCATGGAGATAACAGTTAGGGAGAGCTAGCAGGTAAGATTAGTACAAGATGACTCCAAAACGGCGGGTTTGCCGCTTTGGACATCATAGAGCAAATTCCAGTTGTTCGCCCGGAATGAGGATTGTATCCCGCTTCCAGTGGAGGTCGTCGCGATTGGGGTAGTCGATGTTGAAATGTAGGCCGCGACTTTCTTTGCGGGAGATCGCCGATCTAATGATCAGCTCGGCTACTAAGGCGATGTTGCGAAGCTCAATCAAATCGGCGGTAATTAGGAAATCCCAATAGTATTGATCGATTTCTTCTTGCAGCAGGCAGATCCGTTTGTAAGCGCGTGCCAATCTACGGTTTGAGCGCACGATCCCCACGTAGTTCCACATCATGCGGCGGATCTCATCCCAGTTTTGGGTGACCACGACCATTTCATCGCTGTCCACCGCTTGACCAGGATTCCACTCCGGCAATTCTGGCATTGGTTCATGGTCCTCGTCCAGAAGCATCCTTGCGGCTGCTGCTGCGCGGTGACCGAAGACGAGCGCTTCCAGCAGTGAGTTCGACGCGAGGCGATTTGCCCCATGGAGCCCCGTCATTGCTGTTTCCCCCGCCGCGTACAAGCGGTGCAGATTGGTGGCCCCATCTTTATCGGTTACGGCGCCACCACAGCAGTAGTGAGCTGCTGGAACTACAGGGATCCACTGTTGAGTGATATCGATCCCGAAGCGAAGGCAGCGCTCGTAAATGAGTGGGAACCGTTCCTTGATAAAACCAGCGTCACGGTGGGTGATATCGAGATACACGCACTCATAGCCATGGACTTTCATCTCATTGTCGATGGCACGGGCGACAATATCGCGAGGGGCGAGCTCTGCCCTCGCGTCATACCGTTTCATGAACGCGGTGCCGTCTGGCGCACGCAGAATAGCGCCTTCGCCCCGCAGTGTTTCAGAAATCAAGAACGACTTTGCGTGCGGGTGATACAAACAAGTGGGGTGGAACTGGAAAAACTCCATATTGGCGATGGGGACGCCGGCGCGGTATGCCATTGCGATACCGTCGCCGGTCGCAACGTCGGGGTTGCTGGTATACAAGTAAACCTTGCCCGAACCGCCCGTAGCCAGCAAGGTCGCTCGCGCTTGGAAGCGCGTTACTGTGCCACTGGTCGTATCCAGCACATACGCTCCCCAGCATTGCGGCTTTTGGATACCTGCGCGGAATTTTGCATCAATGAGAAGATCCACCGCCAGATGGCGCTCGAAGATTGTAATGTTGCCTTGCTGGCGTACTGCCGCCAGAAGTGCACGCATGATCTCGTGACCGGTGGCGTCCGATGCGTGCAAGATTCGGCGACGGCTGTGCCCACCTTCCTGCCCGAGATCGTACTCGCCGTTAGCGTTGTTTTTCATGTCGAAACGAGTTCCCAGACGGATAAGTTCTTGCACGCGCAACGGGCCTTCACGAACGACAAGATCCACCACGTCCTCGTGACAAAGCCCAGCTCCGGCTTCGATCGTGTCCCGCGCGTGGTCCGCGAAGGAATCTTCCGGGCTCCAGACCGAAGCGATTCCACCCTGCGCGTATTCAGTGGCACTTTCGGGCAATCGGTCTTTGGTAACGACGACAACCTTTCCGTAGGGGGCAACTTTCAGTGCAAAGGTCAGTCCAGCTAGACCACTACCAATTACCAAAAAATCACTCTTGACCACATGTTGCCGTGTATCATACTGCACCACCATCCTGCTACGGGAAGAGACCGATCAGAGCTCAGGACTTGCAGGACGTTGTCGCCTGGGGTATTGCTCGCTGCTCGCAAGAAATGCACGGGGCCGTAGCTCAGTTGGGAGAGCGCTAGAATCGCACTCTAGAGGTCGAGGGTTCGAATCCCTTCGGCTCCACTATATTGTAGCTCTCTACTTTCCTCTGTTCGGGCGAGGGAGCGACTAGCATTCGCAGGCCCGTGGGGTGGCGACGTACGGATCAAGCTAGGCCGAGTCGCCGGGCAATGATGACTTTCATAATTTCGTTAGTGCCGGCGTAAATAGTTTGCACGGCAGCGTCGGCATAGTCCATGGCGATAGGGTATTCCAACATAAAGCCGTACCCCCCGTGCAGTTGAAGACACTCGCTGGTGAGGCGCTTTTGCAGCTCGGTAACCCACCACTTCGCCATACTGACCTCTTTGACGATCTCTTCTCCGCGGCAGTGCGCCACCAAGAGGCGGTCGATAAACGCTTGCCCGAGTTCGACTTCGGTGGCGAGCTCAGCGATTTTGAACTGCGTGTTTTGGAAGGAGGCAATGGGCTGTCCGAAGGCTCTCCGTTGTTTGACGTAGGCAATCGTGTCCTCGAGGGCCCGTCGGCAGGAGGCCAGAGAAGCGACTGCAATGCAAAGCCGTTCCTGCTGGAGCTTTTCCATGAGCATGCGGAAGCCTTTTCCCTCTTCTCCGAGTAAGTTCCGAGCTGGCACGATGCAGTCGTCGAAATAAAGCTCGCTGGTATCTTGGCCCCGCAGCCCGAGCTTTTCCAACTTCCGTCCGCGACGGAAACCAGGAAATGAAGACTCTACGAGAAACAAGCTGATCCCTCGGTGTGGTGGCTGCGCGGCTGGGTCGGTTTTTGCCACGACAATGAACAGGTCCGCAATCTGGCCGTTAGAGATAAAAGTCTTGCTGCCACTGAGTACGTAGTGGTCGCGATGCCTTACCGCGCGGGTTTGGATCGAGGCGAGGTCAGAGCCCGCGCCCGGTTCTGTCATTGCAATGCCTAGGATAAGTTCTCCGCGCATCGCAGGTACCAAGTATCGTCGCTTTTGATCCTCCGTCCCATAACTGGTGAGGTAAGGCATGCAGATATCGCAGTGAAGCGAGATCATCATGGCGTGGGCCCGGAGGTCAGCCATTTCCTCCATGATGATGGCGTCAAATAGAAAATCTCCGCCGGCACCGCCGTATTCCACTGGTTGATTCGCTCCAAGGAAGCCTTCTGCCCCAGCTTTTCGCCAGGTCTCTCGGTCGGTCATTCCGCGTTGATTCCACTCGGGGATCTTGGGAACGATTTCGCGTTCCGCGAATCGCCGAAATTGCTGGCGGAAAAGCTCGTGTTCTTTGGTGAAAATGTCACGCTTCATTGCGGCACTGTTGAATTCCTTACGGTGACGAAAGCTTGACTTCGACGAGTTGCACACGAGAGGGATGGCTCTTCCAGATGGTCTACCCGTGGGCCTGCCTCTAGCCAGTTCTCAGCAGCCCGCAGTCCTGCAGCGTACATTTCGTCAAGGATTTTTCTGTCGAAGTACAGATACGATCCGGCGTTAAAGAGGCCATCGCGAGCAGGTCGCACCGCCTCGTATAGAAGAACGGCCCTGTAGGATCCTGGGTCTAAGCTAGCCAGGCGGTTTCGTTCCAAGAGCAGCTTACGGTCCACGTTGTAAGCGTTTTCCAAAAGACTATCGACGGTTCGTTCAACGGCCCGGCCGAAATGGGCAAGCGGTTCGCCGCCGGGCTCAGCAGGTTCGGTAATCAAGACCGGAACGATTTCCTCGGCGCCGAGTGCAACCACCGGGGCCAAGGGGGTGTTCACCAACAGGCCGCCGTCCCAGAGCAGGTGCGGTCCTATGCGAACCGGTGGAAACAGTAAGGGAATGGCACAACTGGCCATGATCATGTCTACGCTAATGGCGTCGACGATGTGATAATCAGGCGGGCGCGTTAACGGGGTTGCCCGAGTCACAAAACGTACTACGTGTCCACTGTGAGCATCGACAGTATTGATTGCGAGGTGGACACGATCAGTGGGTACCGTCTCTCCTCCGAGAGCGTCGACGAGGCGTTTTCGCAAGGCAGCCGTGTCGGCGAGGAAGGGTTCTTTAATGCCGGAGAGAAATTCGCTCACGAGATCGAAACGCAAAGCCAGGATGTATTCCACGACAAATGCAAGAAAATCCCCCGGGCGTGGTGGTAAGTGGCCTTTGGCTCGTTGAAGAAGGTGGCGCCATCTGCGTCCCGGCACTAGAAGCCGTAAACCCTCCTGCACCAGAAGCGAAAAAAGGGTTTGCACCGCATCAGCAAAGAAGCGCGCACTAGCAGTGGCGGGTGGGTCGTCCCCGATTGAATGCCAAAATTCCAGCATTTCCTTGGGTGTTCGCCCAGCGGCTATCAATGCCGCATTGATGGCCCCGGCAGAGGTGCCCGAAATTGCTACCGGGCCCGAGGCGAAGCGGCTGTCATTAAGGAGACGCTCGTAGACCCCCACCTGAAAGGCTCCTCTTGCTCCGCCCCCGGACAACACCATTCCCATTTTTCCTCGGCTGGGAAAACTACGGATTCGGCCTGGCTTCTTCCCTCTCATCGCACCACCTTCGCACGGCACCGCTCAACTGATGTTACTCGCATTCCACGCCAAGCGAAACCAAAATAACCCTTTTCCCTCGCTTCTCCCAAGTCTCCACTACGCTCAAAGGCGCCTTTCGCCTCTCCCCTCTGGCTGTTTTAGGCGCAAACAACTAACCTTCTCCGCTCGGTATGGAGGGTGGTGCGACGGAAAGCAACGCCTGCTAGGCGAGCCAACCGGGCTCACCAGCCGAGCACCCACGCGAAAATAAGCGGAGCAACAATGGTGGCGTCGCTCTCCACGATGAACCGAGGGGTGTTCACGCCTAGCTTACCCCAAGTGATTTTCTCGTTAGGTACCGCACCCGAGTACGAGCCGTAACTCGTGGTCGAGTCGCTAATCTGACAGAAGTAAGCCCACAACGGAGCCTCACGCCGCCCCAAGTCTTGATGCAGCATGGGCACAACGCAGATGGGAAAATCCCCCGCAATGCCCCCCCCAATTTGAAAGAAGCCAACCCCTGGAGGAGTCGCATTCCGCAAATACCATTCTGCAAGCCACGTCATGTACTCTATTCCGGAGCGGACGATTTCCTGCCGAAGCTCGCGTTTGAGAACGTACGCAGCAAAAATGTTGCCCGTGGTGGAATCTTCCCACCCGGGTACAACGATCGGCACGTTGTTCTCGGCGGCCGCAACGACCCACGAATCTCGTGGGTCAATCTCGTAGTATTTCTCTAGCTCCCGAGACAAAATGAGCTGGTAAAAGTACTCGTGGGGGAAATAGCGCTGGCCCTGATCCTGTGCCTTTTTCCAAACCCGAAACAAATGATTCTGAAGCCGTCGGAATGCTTGCTCCTCTGGGATGCAGGTGTCGGTTACTCGGTTGTACTGCTGCTCTAACAGCGCCTGTTCGTCCGCCGGTGTCAAATCACGGTAGTTCGGCACCCGCTTGTAATGCGAGTGGGCCACAAGGTTCATGACGTCTTCTTCTAAGTTTGCACCCGTGCAGGAAATGATGTGAACCTTTTTCTGACGGATCATCTCCGCCAGGCTTTTTCCAAGCTCTCCGGTACTCATGGCACCGGCCAAAGCCACCAGCATTTTGCCGCCACGATCAATGAGGTCGGCATACGCCCGAGCAGCGTCCATCAAGGCCGCCGCGTTAAAGTGAAGAAAATGGTGTTCGAGAAAGCGCGAAATCGGCCCTAACTCCCGTTTCATCGCGCCCCACAAATTGGTGTAAGGCAACTAGAGATGCAAGTGCTGCGGCGAAAAATTGTGGCGTTTCCTCCAGCAGACTTTCAACCCGCAGACGTATGTTCCCCCCGCAGCACTGGCCTGCTCCCTCCCTGCCTGGGGAGTTTCTGACCACAAGCGAAGCAGAAGGAAGCCGTTAGCGACTGCTCCGCGCCACACCGTGGGCAGTCGTAGCGTGATATTGACCTCGTCGGCTTTGCCATTTGAGCTTGGTCTAGGCGTTTGATCTCGTCCATAGTCGCAAGTGCGATCTGCGCGTACTTGGTCCGAATGGCTTCGTAGTCCTCACGGGTGAGCTTGTTCATGTTCCAGTCAAACTCAGCCTCTTTGATCGCCGCGAGCGCCTCGTCTTTTCGCTTTTGAAGATCGGCTAGCCGATCCGCGGAAAGCGCCGGGTCCCAAGATTCACGACCTGCCTCAGGAGACCAAAATGGTCTAAGCACATAAATCCATGCGATGACGGCAAAGGCAACGATCAGGAAGAGCTCCATAGCAGGGTTAATCCTCGAACCGTTCCAGTTCTCTTTGCAACCGCTCATCCTCTGCCAAATTGGGGCAGCCGGACCGGTCGGGTCGAGAATTCACTGGAATTGGGTTCCCCGCTCGAGTCCAGCGCCGCAATGTCCAAACGAGGAAAACACCCCCAACGGCGACGACAAAGAAGGGCGCAACCCAAGCGAGTAAATTGAAACCACGGGTAGTCGGTGAGGAGAGGATTTTTTCGCCGTATTTGGCTTCAAAATAACTTAGGATCTCCTTCTTGGTTTTTCCCAGAGCCATTTGCTCGCGAATTTCCTTGCGTAATGGCAGCGCGGAACTACAGTCGACGTGATTGCAACTGTGAACCGTCAGCCCGCAACCGCATTGGCACGTCAGGGATTCTTCCAGTTCCTGGAACGTCACCCCGTGTTGAGTTTGAGCCCTCGACGCGGGCGCCAAGCCCAGTAGCGCCCCTACAACAAGCACCAGAAAAAGACGCCTGGTCTCTCGTATGCCGTGGGGAACAGTGCCGGCCATTGGCAGCTTAAGAGAGGGAGTGCGAACCCGAACTGGCAGCGGCACTCGCCTCCCACTCAGGCACTTTGCGGGCCGATCTTTGTGGCCATGCGGCGATGAGGGTCCCAAACACAAGCGTTAGTCCGCCCCACTCGAGAAACCCGACCAATGGGTTGATATACGCTAGGATGGTTGCCGTCTGGCTCGCACTATCGTAACTTCCGAAAACGACGTATAGATCGCTGCCTAGGTGCGAGCGAATCGCTACCTCAGTGGCAGGCTGCTCGGGTTTTTTGTAGAAGCGCTTTTCCGGCTTAAGGGTATCGACACGCTGGTTGTGTTCGAAGACGGCGAGGTGTGCCGCCATGTGTGCGCTGTGAGCTGTCTCCCAAGCGTCGACCTTTTCGAACAACAGTCGGTAATGTCCGACCTCGAAAGCCTCCCCGGGCTTAACCGTTACCTGTTCCTCCACTCGAAAGGCAGACGTCCCTGTGATGGCCAGGAAAATCATGACCACACCGAGGTGGACCACATACCCGCCGTAACGGCGGCGATTCTTTGCCGTTAGCCGTGCCACGGCAACAGGCCACCGTTCTCCTAGCAGAAGTTGGCGTGCGCGGGCGCCCCGCCAGAACTCTTGCACAATCGTGGCGACGACGAACGCGCACAAAGAAAAAGATAGCAAAGCGTATCCATGACGTATTCCGCCCACAGTGCAGGCGACCGCGACCGTTACTCCAGCTACTGTGGGCCAAAAGAAATTGCGGCGCAGCGAAGCTAGCGAGGCGCGTCGCCACGCCAGCAACGGCCCTACCCCCATGAGAAACAGCAGGAGCAAGCCTAAAGGCGTGTTCACCCGGTTGAAGAAGGGAGGGCCCACGGTGATTTTCACGCCGCGTACAGCTTCTGAGATTACAGGGAACAGCGTACCCCAAAACACCGCAAAGGCCATACCGAGGAAGACGAGATTATTGACCAGGAAAGCCGCTTCACGGGAGAGCATCGAGTCAATTTCGTTGGTGCTTTTCAGTACAGGTAACCGCCACATGAGGAGGGCGAAGGATAAGGTAGCCGCGACAGCAAGGAAGGCGATGAAGAAAGGCCCTAGGCCCGACTGAGTAAATGAGTGCACCGAGGAGATCACACCGCTGCGCGTGAGGAAAGTGCCAAAGATGGTCAGGAGGAAGGTCAAGATCACGAGCACCATATTCCAGATCCTCAGCATGTTCTTCTTCTCTTGGATCATTACGGAGTGCAGGTAAGCAGTGCACGTCAGCCACGGCATGAGAGCAGCGTTTTCAACAGGATCCCACGCCCAATACCCCCCCCAACCTAGAACCCGGTAGGCCCAAAGTGCCCCAAACAAGTTGCCCAGACTAAGGAAAAACCAGGCAAATAAGGTCCACCGCCTCGTCGTGCGGATCCAGACGTCGTCCAGTCGGCCAGTAACCAGTGCAGCAACCGCAAAGGCGAATGGAATTGAGCAGCCGACGTACCCAAGGTACAGGGACGGCGGATGCATGGTCATCCAGTAATTTTGCAGCAAGGGATTGAGATCGCGTCCGTCCCCCGGGGTGAATGCTAATCGTTGAAACGGTGGGGTGACGAACACCAGCAGCGAAGCGAAAAATACGGCGATTGCCATCAACGTCGCTGTGACCATGGGCATGAGGGTACGGTTTTGATGCCGGTTCTGAAGAATGACTACAGCGGCCATTGAGGAAAGAATGGTTAGCCAAAACAACAGCGATCCCGCCTGCCCTCCCCACAAGGCTGCCACCGTGTAGTGGAGGGGCAACGTGCTACTGGAATACTGGGCCACGTATTCCAAATTGAAGTCACGGCTCACGAGGCCACGAAGGAGGTCGGCCGTGGCCACGGTGGTGAACGCCCACATGGCAAGCACTGCATGTTCTCCGCTACGGACAAGATCTTGCCGCTGCTTGAGACCACCCCAAATTGAAACAACGAGGGCGTAAGCACCTAAAACCCAAGCGATTACAATGGCAACGGCGCCGCTATCCATTCGACTCGTTCCTGCTCTTTTCAGACAAGCGATTCAAGAAACGTTTCTCCAGAGAAGAATTTCTATGGTGTGCTCGCCTTGAGGCTCTATCAACGCGCCTCGGCGATCGCCTCTCTTTCTCCTCAACAACTCTTACCCATCGCCTTACTTCCTTGTGCCCTGAGAGTCGCTTCCAGGTTCGATCGCCTCGTACTTCGAGGGGCAAGACGTAAGCACCGTCTGAGCTCGTAAGATGGAGCCATCGTATTGCCCCTCCACAATGACGTCACTGCCCCCCTCGTCCCGAAACATATCGGGGACCACGCCGACGTAAAATACTCGGATCACGGGCGTAACGTGCCCATCATCCTGGAAGTCCCCTAGTTCGAACCAAACCTCCTCGCCCCTCGGACTCATACGGCGTTGCACTGATCCCGGGGTAACACGCCCGGCGATGCGAACTCCCTCCCCCACGAGCGAATGTCGCCGCTGCGCAAACTCTTCCACGGTGATGTAATAGACTGCGGTTTCCCGGACCCCCGTGTACATTAAGTATGCCACAGCGCCAACTAGCACGACCGCGGCAAATCCAAGGCGTGCTTTTCGCTTCATGTCCAAACCCGCTTAGTGAAATGTTCCGTTGCTCGCAATGCTGCACTCTAGGTGCTCGACGGTTGCACCTCGAGTCCCCTCGCGCTTGCCTTTCCAAGTGAAAAGGCAGACGGCCCACAGCGATGATTCTCGATTCTCAATCTTTAGGAACGCCGCCGCTGCATGGGTCACGTGAGACGAGCTGATCCTTTTAAGACTTAGTGACGCAGCGCCACAAGGAAAATTTCAAGACGGCTCAGTTCGCGCAACTGGACCTGTTAAGCGGTAGTCACTCCTCTTCGTGGAATCGAACGCCACCTCCTCGACAAACGCCCCGCCGAGAGGTGCGGATGAATTCGAGAAGATAACGCACTTCCGGAGTCAGCAACTCCTTTTCCACTTCGCTGATGCGGGTAGCCAGGTTTCCGGGCCGAAAAAAAAGCTTGCGAAATGCCTTGTGTACGGCCTGGATTTGGGCAGAAGAATACCCCGCTCGCCGCATGCCAACGCGGTTGACCGCCCGTACGGTATGAGTTCCGTCTACGATACAAAACGGGGGCACGTCTCGCGAGGTTCGCGACAACCCCCGCATGAGGGCCAGCTTCCCGACGCGCACGTATTGGTGGACCACGCAGTTGCCAGAGATAAACGCTCCATCCTCCACAACAACGTGGCCGCCGAGCAGCGCGCCGCTGGCGAGAACGATGTTATCACCTAGCGTGCAGTTGTGGGCTATGTGGGATGAGGTCATGAGAAAATTCCCGTGACCTATGCGGGTGACCGACCCTGGCTGTGAACCACGATGAATTTGTACGTACTCGCGGATCGTATTATTGTCTCCAATCCATACGAACGATTCCTGTCCGCCGTAGGCGCGGTCTTGCGGGGCGTCGCCGATCACTGCACCAGTGTGGATTACGTTGTAGGCCCCGATCCTGGTTGGACCTTGAATGACCGCGTGCGCCTGGATCCGCGTTCCCGCGCCAATGGTAACCGGCCCATCGATGACAACGTAAGGGCCAATTTCAGCGCTCGGGTCGATTTCAGCTTTTGAGTCGACGAGAGCAGTCGAGTGAACGGCCACGGACGCTCACCCACGAGATTTCTTGGTCGGCGGAATAACCCGGTCTTCACTGCTGGTGCCCTGCTCCCAGTTTGGGCCGGGTATTCGGTAGCTTTCTGAGATCCACTGACCAAAATCTATAAGCTGGCAGCGCTCGGAACAAAAAGGCTTCCATTTGTTCTGTTCTCGAGGGACCACCCTGCGGCAAATAGGACAGTGCATCGCCTTTCGTGAATCCTAAGTGGTCTTCACCTTTTCGTCGCTCTCTCTGGATGCGCTGGGCTTTGTCGGCCGCCGATTCAGGTCGTGTTTCTGCACCAACTGCAGCAGCTGTTGCAACTGTTCCTCGAGTCGCCGGGTCCGCTTGGCCGTCACCCAAACGTAGAGAAAAATCATGGTCCACACAGCGGTGTAGGCGGCAAACAAGAAGTGGAGATGCTCCATCAGCTTTCCCTCATGACATCTGCAAAAGCGCTCTTTCAGTCTCGGCCAGCTGTGCTTCCAGCTGTACCTGGGAGGTGCGTAACTTCAGTAACCAAAAAAAGAGAAGTAGGAGCGCAACAAAGGCTACGAGGAGCGTGAGTTGCATGCGCGGATCGGTTAGACCAGTCCCCCCTTCACGGGTGACCAGCACTGCTGGGTGAATTGTCCGCCACCAGTACACGGACCGATTGATGATAGGAATGTCGAGCGCACCAACAATCCCTAAAATCGCAGCGTAGCGTGCCCCCTGCTCTGGGTCACTCGTCAGGTTGCGAAGCATGAGATAGGCGACGTAAATCAGCCAAAGAATCAAAGTCGTGGTGAGCCGCGCATCCCAAGTCCACCAGGTGCCCCAGATTGGTTTTGCCCAGATCGGACCAGTGATCAGAACGAGGGTACAAAATAGCACCCCGAGCTCAGCACTTGCGTGGGCCCTTTGGTCCCACTTGGGGTCGTTGCGCCAGAGGTAAAATGCGCTGCCGACCGCGGTGATTCCGAATGCCACGAACGTCACAATCGCCAGCGGCACATGAAAGTAAAAAATGCGCTGCACCACACCCTGCACTCGGTCCGTCGGCACATAGAGAAAGATAGCCCCAATGGCCATGACCATCGTTGCGCCTGCGACTAGGGCTAAAAATCGTTCCCAGATCGCTCGAGGTTTCCGAGGCGGAATCATCAGTAATCGATTACATATTCGAATAGGATCCAGCCGACAACCACAGCAACGACGTCAAATGTCGCCATGAGGTGCAGCCATGTAGCGGTGAGTCCAAGGGGTTGTCCGGCTAGTGACCGCTCCGTAACTTGCACTCCTCCCAAAAAGAGGGGGATGACCAAGGGGATCAGAAGCAAAGGGAGCATGACTTCTCTCGCGCGCGTACCCATGGCGACAGCGGAAAAGAGTGTGCCTAATGCGGCCAGCCCGATAGAGGCTAGCAGCGTGGAAAGGAGCCACGACCAGCAATGAATTCTGAGCGGGACGTCGAAAAACAAAATGAACAGCGCTATGAGCATGACGTCAGCGACCAGCAGGTGAATGAGTGTGGACACCATCTTAGCCAGGTAGATCGTCCCACGACTCACTGGGCTTAGGAGAATGCCCTGCAAGGCATCATTGTACTGCTCTGCCACGAAAGCGCGTCCGAAACCGTAAACTGCAGCGAACAACAGCGCCACCCAGAATGCCCTCGGTGCTGCTTCTCGGCGCAAAGGCAAACCCGGGTCGAAAGAGAAATTCAAGATGAGTAAGCTCAGCACCCCTATGAGGAGCAAGGCGGGCAAAATTTCTCTCGCGCGCCACTCAAGGAGGAGGTCTTTTTTCACGAGTTCCCACATTCAACTTCACACCTTAAAGGGAAGTGCGGATTTGATCCACGTTCGATAGGCTTTCGCAAGCGGCCGAACCATCGGCCCATCGTAAATCACTTGGCCCCCATTCAGACACAACACCCTCTGGCCTAAGGCTTGAGCCTGGGCAAAATCGTGCGTAGAAAAGACGATAGTCAGTCCCTTTTGGCGAAGCTCTGCAAGAAGCCTCAACACGCGGTCGATTGCCTCAGTGTCCAGACCCGTCAATGCCTCGTCAAGCAGAAGAAGGTCGGGCTCGTGAAGAAGGGCCCGCGCCAACGCAGCTCGTTGCTCTAAACCGCGGGACAAGCTGTGCACCGGGCGCTGTGCCCAGCCGACAAGCCCCAAACGGTTGGTTAATTCTTCCACGCGTTCTGCCGGTGCGGCAATTCTGTACAGGCGAGCGTAGAAGCCAAGGTTTTCTTTCACGGTTAGCTGTGGGTACAGTAAGCTCGTATGGCCTGCGTAGCCGATACGCCGGCGAATAGAGTGGTTCTCCTCTTCGACAAGCTCCCCGAAGAGTCTCAAGGCGCCTTCGGTGGGTCTGGAAATTGTTGCCAGCAATCTGAGCAGCGTCGTCTTCCCAGCTCCATTCGGTCCGACGAGGGCTATCGTTTCTCCGACTGAAATGGAAACATTAATGGCTCGTAACGCCCATAAATGGCCAAATCGCTTACCCAGCCAGCGACCATCGACACACACTGTCGCTCCGGAAGTAACACCCGCTTTTCGGGACATAGAAACTTTCTGCGCTCGTGGAGCTGTCTTGTAAAAAAGATCCGCCCGAAAAACAAAGCCGGAGTCAGCTCGGCTGCCGAGCCCAAGCTTGCAGCATCATAGAGGCTCGGCTACCTAGAATGAGCCGAAATTTACCTGTTAGAGCTAGCACCGTGAAGCTTGTCGTTCGAGACATTGAAGAACAAACTCGCCGAGTCCTCTACGAAGAACCCACTGCGTCGTTGAACGCCCGGTTGAGCAGTAGCACTGTGCGTGACTACGAGTTGCCGACGAACGCAAGTGTTCGCCTCGACTACTATCGAGTTGGCGTGGAAATCTTCGTGCAGGGCCACATCGAGGGGAAAGCCATCGGATACTGTGCGCGTTGCCTGGAAGGCTACGTGTTCGACGTCGTGAACGACTTTTCCCTCGTCCTGCTGCCGCAGGAACAGTTGCCCCCAAACATGGAGCTTACCCAAGATGACTTGGACATTGTGTACTACCAGGGTGATGAGATTGATCTGAGCCCGATTGTGGGCGAGCATATTTTGTTAGCCCTTCCAACGCGCCCGCTATGCAGCGAGTCCTGCCGGGGTTTGTGCCCGTACTGTGGAGTGAACAAAAATTTCGAGCAGTGCAGTTGCGAGACAAATCGAAGCGACCCCCGGTGGGCTGCCTTGCGTGAAATCAAACTGGATCGCTAAACAGCGCGGCGCTCGGTTCCACGGCCAGACACGTGGAGTCTCAGTGGAGTTGCGCAGACGAGGAGAGTAGAATGGCCGTACCAAAACGCAAAACATCGAAATCGAAGCGTAACAAACGGCGCTCCCATCATGCGTTGGTTCCCCCTACAGTTGGGTTGTGCCCGCAGTGCGGGGAGCCGAAGCTTCCCCATCGTGTTTGTGCCCACTGTGGTTCATACCGTGGGCGTAAAGTCCTCGATATCGGCGCAGATTGATGCGGGCAATCCTGGTCTTTCCCGGCCAAGGCTCGCAAGCCGTTGGTATGGGAAAGGCGATTTACGACCGGTTTTTGTACGTTCGCGACCTGTTTGCACAAGCCGACGACTTGCTTGGCTGGCAACTGAGTCGACTCTGTTTCGAGGGCCCGGCGGACCAGCTCGTGCTAACCGCAAATGCCCAGCCGGCGATCCTCTTGGTTAGTGTTGCTTATCTTCGGGTGTTACAGCGCGAGTTCGGTGTGGTTCCCCTGGCTGCGGCGGGCCACAGCTTGGGTGAAGTGAGCGCTTTGGTTGCGGCTGGCTCACTGGCTTTCCCCGATGCCTTGCGGCTGGTCCGTGAAAGAGGTGTTGCCATGCAGGCAGCAGTGCCACCGGGACAAGGTGCGATGGCTGCCATCCTCGGTCTCGATGCGTCCCAAGTTATGATGCTTTGCAAAGAGCACGCAAATGGGGCCGTTGTGTCCCCGGCAAACTTCAATGGTGCGGGCCAGATCGTGATTGCGGGACAGAGGGAGGGAGTGGAAAGGGTAGGCAAAGCCGCCCGAGCCGCTGGCGCCAAACGTGTTGTGCCGTTGCAGGTGAGCGCGCCATTTCATTGTGCTTTGATGGCGCCGGCTGCCCGCCGGTTGCAGGAGGTGCTGATCGAAGTCCCAGTGCAGCCTCCCAACTTTCCCGTCATCTCCAATGTCACAGCTCTCCCGTACCCTGAAGACGTCGCTGAGGCGAAGCGGCTGCTCGTGGAGCAAGTCACCGCCCCCGTGCAATGGGAGCAATGCCTGAGACAGCTCCAGAAATACCCGTCGAACAGAATGATCGAGGTTGGTCCAGGGAGGGTGTTGACAAGCTTGGCAAAGCGTGGCGTTCCTACTTGGACCTGCACTCCCGCCGAGGACTTGGATGAACTGTGGCGCTTGAAGGAGGAGGCGTGAAGCAAACACTCCTCGGACAGGTAGCTGTAGTAACGGGTAGCTCGCGCGGTATCGGTCGGGCCATCGCTCAGCGCCTGGCGCGCGAGGGTGCAGTCGTTGTGGTTAATTACCGGCAAAGTCAGGAGGCCGCCAAAGTTGTCGTCGACACAATTCGGGGGCAAGGTGGTCAGGCCGAGGCAGTCAGTTTCGATGTAAGTGACGCCCAAGCCGTGAACCACGCTATTCGGGACATCTTCAACCGGCACGGGCGGCTGGACATTCTGGTCAACAACGCAGGGGGTACGTTGGATCAACTTCTTCTGCGGCTCAGAGAGGATGAGTGGGAGCGAGTTTTACGGGTGAACCTTACTGGTACTTTTTTGTGTACCAAAGCAGCCCTGCGTTGGATGCTCCGGGCCCATTACGGGCGTATCGTCAACATCAGCTCGGTTGCCAGCCACCTGGGGAATGTTGGACAAACCGCGTACGCGGCCGCCAAAGCAGGAATTGAAGGTCTTACGCGGTCATTGGCACGCGAGGTTGCGACGCGGAATATTACGGTAAACGTCGTTGCTCCTGGATTCATTGCCACGGATATGCTCGAGCAGTTACCGGACGTGTTGAAGCAGGCTTACCTGCAACTGATCCCTATGGGGCGCTGGGGAAAACCGGAAGAGGTTGCAGAGGTGGTCGTGTTTCTAGTACAGCCAGCGGCGGCTTACGTCACCGGACAAGTCATCGGCGTGAATGGCGGACTGTACATGTAAGCACGGATCGAAAACATGAGCTCCGCAGTTTGGCTTGCTGCCTCCGGCAAACACAGCGGACGTCAAGCGTTGCGGCGGAAAAGAGGAGGGTCTTCAGCATGGCATCATCGGTCGAGGCGAAAGTTAAAGAAATTATTTGCGAGCAGCTTGGGGTAAGTGCGGAGGAGGTCACTCCCTCAGCCTCTTTTATCGAGGACCTTGGTGCTGACTCGCTCGATATCGTGGAACTGATCATGGCTCTCGAGGAAGAGTATAACCTGGAGATCAGTGACGAAGAGGCAGAAAAAATCCGTACGGTCCAAGATGTGATTGATTATATCGAATCCCATAAGCAAGGCGCCTGATGAGCGAGTTAGCACGCACCGATCCCGAGATTTACCGTATTCTCCGGCTCGAAGCCCAACGGCAAGAATACAATTTAGAGCTAATTGCTTCAGAAAATGTGGTGAGCCGGGCCGTTCTCGAAGCGCAGGGTTCCATTCTGACGAACAAATACGCAGAAGGGTACCCGGGCAGACGGTACTACGGGGGCTGCGAATACGTTGACGTCGTAGAGCAACTGGCAATCGAACGCGCGAAAAAGCTTTTTGGAGCAGACTACGTCAATGTGCAGCCACACTCGGGCTCGCAAGCGAACATGGCCGTTTACTTCTCTCAGCTCGAGCCTGGCGACACTATTTTGGCCATGGACTTGTCACACGGCGGGCACTTGACCCATGGGAGCCCGGTAAACTTTTCGGGGCGGTTTTTTCGGGTAGTCCCTTACGGTGTGCGCCGGGAGGATGAGCGCGTCGATTACGAGCAAGTGGCCGAGCTGGCTCGTCGGCACCGACCGCGAATGATCGTGGTTGGATACAGTGCGTATCCGCGTGAAATTGACTTCGGTAGGTTTCGCGCCATTGCTGATGAGGTTGGTGCCACTGTCATGGCCGACATCGCGCACTTTGCAGGGCTGGTTGCTGCCGGACTTCACCCCTCTCCAGTTCCTTACTGTGAATTCGTGACCACAACGACCCATAAAACCTTACGCGGGCCGCGGGGGGGGATGATTATGTGCCGGGAGGAGTACGCGAAGAGCATTGCCTCGTCGGTTTTTCCCGGAAATCAGGGTGGCCCCCTGATGCACGTGATCGCCGCAAAAGCGGTGGCTTTCCAGGAAGCCTTGCGACCTGAATTTAAAGCGTACCAAGAACAGGTGGTACGCAATGCTCAGGCGTTGTGTGCTTCATTACAAGCCCGTGGTTTCCGTGCCGTCTCTGGGGGCACGGACAATCACCTCATGCTCATCGATCTCCGTCCGAGCGATCTGACCGGGAAGATGGCTCAGGAGACGTTGGACCGCGCACACATCACGGTCAACAAGAACACGGTGCCCTTTGAGACTCGATCGCCTTTTGTAACGAGCGGGATTCGTATCGGTACGCCAGCGGTGACGACGCGTGGCATGAAGGAGAGGGAAATGGAAGTCATTGCTGACTTCATTGCCCGAGCCTTGGAGAACGTCGGCAACGAGTCGCTTCTTGGTTCCATTGCCGACGATGTCATCTCCCTTTGTAAGAAGTTTCCTATCGGGTACGAGCGCTTGTTCGAATGATTTTCGGTGCATCGTCTGCGGTACGGCTCGTATGCATTTGGGTGGCTTGGGGAGTCACCTTGGTGTTGCCGGCATCGTCGTGGGCGCATGCTCGACTAGTTCGTTCCGAGCCAGCCAACCAAGCGGTGTTGGCCAGCCCGCCCAAGATGATCCGCCTATGGTTTAATGAAATTCTCGATCGAGGGTTTCACTCGGTGGAGGTGTTCGAAGCGGCGCAGCTTGAGGAGAAGAAACGCAACAACTTGGTGGTAGGCCCCGTAGAGGTGAACCCTGCCGATCGAACCGAGCTTCGGGTCAAGCTCCCCGTTCTCGGTGTGGGGAAGTATGTGGTGGAATACCGTGTGCTGTCGCGCGATGGACACACGGCCCCGGGCCGCCTCACGTTCGAAATTCGCACGCCGTAGCCACCGCTTCCTGTTGCGGCTGTCACTTCGTGCGTCGTGGAACACTCTCTTCTTCACGGACTGCAACTCGTTGGGTTGATCGTTGTCGGTGGTAGCTTCTGGTTTTGTATCCTTGCTCGTCTCGTTCGCCTGGATCGTGAGAACGCAGAATCTCAAAGCGTAGCCCGCCGATGGGGGCGCCGTGCGAGTTGGGCGGCAAGTGCCGCTGGTGTGGCCGACTTATTCGTACAAGTAGCCGAAGCGGAGGGGCGCACCGTTTTCGGGGGCGTTTCGTTGGCGGTCGTGACCTCTTTTGTGAGCACGACCACGGTGGGTCAGCTCGGCCTTGCTCGTTGCGTCACACTTTTCTTCGTGGGTGTGGCTCTTTTGAGTTCCACGGTGTCTGGTCTGGTTATCGCTTTCATCCTGTATGTGCTTTCGGTCACCTGTGCAGCCTTGGTCAGTCACGCGGCAGCGCAGCCCACGGGTACGATTGCGGCCGTGGCCTTGCATTTGACACACCTTGGTGCGTTGTCCGCCTGGATCGGGGGCGTTTTGCACCTGTGGTTACAGCGTCACCTTTGGGTGGAACTCAGGTCTCCCGACCGGAGTCTGGCGTGGGTTCGGCTACTACAGAGCTTTTCCCCTCTCGCCCTAACAGCTTCAGCCAGCGTGGTGGCAACCGGGGTTGTCAGCGCGGTGCAGTACGTGCACTCCCCCTGGGATCTGCTGTTTTCCGCCTACGGGATCAGTCTGCTTCTGAAACTCATTCTGGTGGTTCCGATTCTAATAGCGGGGGCGATCAACTTTTTGATTGCGGTCCCCGCACTGAAGCAAACCAGTCGACAATTTTCGGCTGTCCTTTGGCACTCTGCAGCGACACGTTTTCGGCGTAGCTTGGAGCTCGAGGTTACTGCCGCGCTTCTCGCGATTGCTGTAGCGGGAATTGTCGGCTCGGTGTCGCCTCCAGGAAGGGATGGAGCCGTCAGTCTAACCCGCGAACAGGTTGCCACGTTATTGCGGCCCAAGTTTCCGCGGGCCTCCTTTGTGGATCCTCACTTATTTGTCGGCGATTCGGAGCGAAACCGTTTTGACCTGATGTACTCGGAGTTCATGCACAACTGGTCCGGTATTGGCGTCATCCTTATGGGAAGTCTTTGGCTTTGGCAAAGCACCCGTGGAAGAGGCGGCGAGCTAGCCACAAAGTTGTGGCCCGTTCTGTTGGTTCCATTCGCGCTGTTCATTTCGATTTTTGCCGATCCCGAGGTCTTTTTACTTCGACAAGTAACGTGGCGGGAAGCCCTGAGCGATCCCGTAGTTTTAGAGCATCAAGTTGGGGCGCTGATGGTGTTCGTGTTTGCTTGGCTGGGGTGGCGGGATCGCTACCGGGAACCCCTCCACCGACCGCTGGGCCCTGCCCTGCCTCTGCTCATGATGCTAGGTAGCTTGCTTCTTCTTGGGCACGCTCACGCCTCGGTGCGATCAACGCAGGAGCTGACGAACCTGATTAATGTCCAGCACGCGGTTTTCGGTACACTCGGCCTCATCGCCGGGGCAACGCGTTGGCTGATGATTCGGGAGCTTTTGCCGGCCAGGGTGGGACGGCTCGTTTGGCCATTGATGATCATCCTCCTAGGAGTGCTGATGGCGTTTTTCTATCGCGAGTTGGTTTGAGGGGGAAAAGTTCCCCCGCGATGACTGAGAGGCTGTTTTTTGCCGTCGGATGGCCAGTGCCCTTTGCAGATCGGCTATGTCTCGGGCGCTCCAACGAAGACGGCGCATTGTCATAAAGCCAAAGGCGTGTGAAGCAACCTGTAGGGGACCGACAATCCACAGGAGCCGCCACGCTTGTTCGGGTTGCAGCCCTTCCGCGCCGGCCGGCCCTCCGAGCAACGAGAGTATTCCCCCGCCTAGCAACGCGCCCAAAGCTCCCATGGTCTTTAATCCAAGGGTCCAAATGCCAAAATAGGCGCCTTCGCGCCTTTCTCCAGTCTGCCATTCGTCCATGTCGATAATGTCGATGGCACTTGACATCGCCAGTGTAATCGACCCCATGGCGATTCCCCCTGCAGCCGCAAATACGAGCATCGCCACTTTATTCCCTGGGGGCACCAGGAACCAACCCCAGGGGACGAGGCATCCGAATGCGAGGCCGTAAAGAAGCGCTTGATGCTTCCCTACCTTTTGCGAGAGGTGACGCCACAGCGGAAAGGAGGTCACAAAGGCAAGCCCGAAGGCCAAAGCAATGAAAGGAAAGAAGCTGTAGAGCCCCAGCCAGTATTTGATGACAAAAAGCTGTACAGCGTTGCCTAGCGATCCCGCCAAGGTCATAGCACAAAACACGGCAAAGACCCGCTGAAATGCGCGATTACTCAACGTGTGCCGTAAGCCGGTGAGAAAATGGTCCCAGCTAGGTGGGGGCGGAGCGACCGAGCGCTGCTCTCGAACGCCTAACCCAGTGGCAACGCCGCTTGCCAGCATGAGTAGCCCGAGCACGGCAGCGGCGACAGCAAAGCCGACGCGCTGGTCTTCGAAATGCGCTGCTATTGCTACTGGTGCTGCCGCGCCCGCCAGGGTGCCTACGATTCCAAACGAGGCGCGGATTTGTACTACACTCGTACGCTCATGATAATCATCGGTCAGTTCCGCGCTCCATGCTAGGTAGGGCGTTGCGTACAGGGTAAAGACCGTCATCAGGCCGATGTATGAGAACACGAGGTACGCCAGGATGCCCGTCTCAGACCACGAAGGCGGCGCGAAGAGGAGATAAAAGCCTATCGCGATGGGAACCGTGGCTCCGAGAACGAAGGGCTTGCGCCGCCCCCATCTAGAGCGCGTGGTGTCAGAAATGTAGCCGACAACGGGGTCAGTGACGGCATCCCAGAACCGGCCCAAAAACACTGCCGCACCTACGAGGTAGGGAGCCACCTGCACCACGTCGACGTAAAAGAACAACAAGAATTGGCTCAGGGCAGCATTCTTGACGCTGACCGTGATCTCCCCTACCCCGTAAAGAAGCTTCACTGACCAAGCTAAGCGTGCACTCATTGAGCGGGTGCAATCGGTAGCTTTACTTAGTTCGCAAGCCAACTGGCTCGGCGATGCTTGAGCGAAGTGACAACCTGAGCGGCCGCGTAACAAGGTTCAACGGCTCATGATTTTTCCTCCTCGGGAGGCTCAGGCTTACGGTCTAGCGGTCCGCGTAGGCAAGTCTGGCGTTACCCTCGTCGCCAAAGGCAAATCCCTTGTCTGGCAGCCTGGCAGTTCGGCGGTGGCGCGAGTCACAACGGTTTTCACGCACACCCTCGCCGCCCCCGCTAGACGTTGAGTCGCCTTTTCGCGGCCCGCCGGACTTGTTGGCGTGCGGCCTGCAGGTATAAAAAACCATAAAAGAGCTATGTGTGATTGTCGCAAGACGTTATTCATAAAAGTGGGTCAAAGCTGCTGCGAAGGGGGGCTGGCTCGGCGATGCAGGACCAGACAACAGGTGCAAGCGTAGCAGCAGCGGGGCAAACGTTGCCGTTGGGGCAAGGGCTCGTTTCGGGGCTGGAGCAGTCAGGTGGAGCCGAGCCTTATTCGAGAGCTCAAACTGAAGCCATGGAAGCGGCGCTGCCAGCGATCGCGCGAGCAGTTTTGGTGATCCTATTGGTGTATGTCGCCGCCCAGCTCTGGTTCCGGCCCGCGCAATTGTGGGCCGCTTGGCCAGCCTACCTGGCCGAAGTGTTTGCTGCCACCCTGGTCCTGTTAAGCGTTCGGGTTTCGAGTTTGCGTCACCGTGCAGAGACGTTGTTTGGGATCGGTGATTTCGTCTTCACCAGCGGGCTCACTTTGCAGCTTCTCAGCCCGGAGACGGCCCCAGGTGGGGTCGCAGGTTTCACGGCAGTCAAGATGATGGCAACCGCGCTGTTCGTTCCCTGGCGTGCCCAGCGGCAGTATCTTTCCGTGGCGTACACACTATCGTTGTACGGGCTCGCCTTAATCTTGGCACCTCATGTGCACGAGGAACCAAGAAAGCTGTACTTGGTTGCTATACCTGCCGTTGCGGCGTTTTTGTCAGCACTGGGTACGCTTCAGGCCGCACGGCTTCGGCATACACTGCTGGAGCGAACATTCGAGCGGGAAGCGGCAGTAACCCGTTTGCAGCGCGTTGTCGATCGCATGCCCGTCGGCTGTATTATCAGCGACGCCAACATGCGGTACGCATACTGGAACCGAGCCGCCGAGCAGATCTTCGGGTACAAACTACAAGAGGTGGTAGGAAAAAGCGCGGTGGAGGTTATCACGCCAGCCTACTTGCGGGATGTTTCCGCGCGAGCTCTTGAGGAACTTGCGCGGAAGGAACAGGTTTTGGGCCCCATGCGTTCGGAAAACGTGACGAAGGATGGTCGCACGATCATCTGCGAATGGAGTGCCGTTGGGTTGCGTAATCCAGATGGCTCTTTTGCTGGAGTGCTGTTCATGTGCCAGGACGTGACCGAAAAGCATCGCGACGAGCAGGCGCACCGCGAACTTATCGCTCGACTGGAAGAGTCGGATCGGATGCGGGCGGCTTTTGTCGCTACCCTTTCCCATGAACTGCGTAGCCCGATTAACGTCATCCTCGGATACCATGACTTGCTCACCGAGGGCGTATTCGGCCCAGTGAGTCGAAACCAGCTGGACGTGATCGAAAGAATCGGGCAAGCGGCAAAGCAATTATTGGAGCTGGTCACGTCGACTTTGGAAGTGAGCCGCGTGCAGGCGGGCCGAACCCCTCTGAACCTGCAGTTGATCCACCCCTCAGCATTGCTCACGCAGATTCGGTCGGAAACGCTTGAAATCCAGGCAAAAGAGGGACTGCAGGTAGAGTGGGAGGTTCCGGATGGACTTCCCCCGGTTTACACCGACGCGGCTAAAGTCAAGGTGATCGTGAAGAACCTGTTATCCAATGCCTTAAAGTACACGGAACGGGGCGTGGTGAAAATTGCGGCGGCGGAGGCTCGCCAAGGGGTGGAGATCAGGGTGTCCGATACCGGGTATGGCATTCCTCCTGAGGCGCTACCCCACGTGTTCGAGCCGTTCCGGCAATTTCACACCCAAAGTGGAAGTGGCGGTGCAGGGTTAGGGCTTTATTTGGTCCGGCTTTTTTCTGACCTAATTGGGGCCCAACTCAGCGTGGAAAGCGAGGTTGGAAAAGGTTCCACCTTCACAGTGTGCATTCCTTTCCAGCCCCCGGGGACACTCGTGCAGCCCGAAATTAGCGCCTCCGTTTCCGGAGTTCCTCTTCGTAATACTGGCGGTAAAGAACGTCCCACTCGCGACTGCCCGGAATGACCCGACGGGACAAACTAGCGATCTTCCGCCGCACAGAGGCGTCAATTTGTTCATCGATTTTGTGGTCTTGCTCCAATACGCGTTTGATTTCCATTAAGGCAAGACGGTGGTTCGGTACTTCGGCTAAGCCCTCCTGTTCTAGGATTTCCAGAATGCGATGCGCCAAAAATGACTTGCGACCCTCGGAAAACTCCATACGTTCCTTCGTTACAAAACAAAGCCCCGTTCGCGGGCCAGTCGCTCCTTGATTCCCAGAACCACCTTGCGCCGGTCAAGATTCTCACGGCCCCGCAAGTGTTGTTCTGCCATTTCCTCCGCCTCACGCTCAAGAGCGGCTTCTTCCTCGAAGTTCCGATACAGTAACTCGGCGATACGCTGCTGGATAGTGACTAGATCTACTTTCGGCTTGATGAGCTCGCGCTTGCTCAAACCGAGCACAATTGCATGTGCCAGCGCCTGTACCTGAGCTGCCTTTGGACGCATACGCCCTGTTTATGGCAATGACTAAAGGGGCGCAAGCAAGCCGCCGAATTAGCTGGGTTTGGGTGGAGCCTTGCGCTTGCGCACGGCCCGAGCCTGCCGTTTCTTCTCAGACGCGCGGAACACCGGGGGTTTAATGAGCTGAGCACGAAGCCGGGCGAGTTTTCTTTCCACAGCCCGAAGATTTGCTTCCACCCATCGAAGCTCTTGGCGTACGGCGGGGTAAGCGGCAAGCCTCTCGACCGAGGCGCGAACTTGCGCGTCGATTTTCTGTTGCAAAAGCTCCAGTCGCCGTTGCGGGGCTTCCAAGAGTTCCTCCAACAGTTTTTTCCCTGCCGCTGCACGAGCATCTGTAGCGGCGCTTAAATGCTCCATGCTGCGCTGAGCGAACTCCTCCAGTGCCTCCCGGCCCCGCTCCATGCTCGACCGCAGCTCCTGTAAAGCTTCACCCCCTTGCTGAATGAGCCACCGTAACACAGGAATCGCCACCAAAGGGCGCGGCTTTTTTTGTTCTTCGAAGATAATCTGCGCAAACGTTACCGCGGTGAGGTCTTCTCCCGTTTCTTTGTCGACGATACGCACGTCTTCACCCTGGCGAACAAGTTGCGCAATGCCCTCGAGCGTAACGTAACGACTCGTCATTGTGTCGTAGAGTTTGCGGTTCCCGTAACGTTTGATCAGGCGTGCCATGGTGATTGGTAGCGACGAAGCGTCAATAGCGGCTACCATAGGGAAACTTCGATATGCAACAGCGTAGCTTTCCTCGGCAAGAAGGAAAAATGGGGGGACTTGGTGTTCCACGCGAGGGACGGTGGGCAAGCAGACGGCCGGCGTGCCGTACGTTCACACCCCCACCCGCGCAGGGCCAACTCAGACCGACAAGCCACCTGCGATGACGTAGGACGGGATCGATCCGGAATGCGTGTCTTCCACCGAGGAAAGATGAGACCGGAGTCGTTCGGCTTGCTGAATACGTGAAGGTCACCGAGCCCACGGCGAAGAAGCTGACCGTGGCACAGAGATGTGCCGGCTCTTAAGCTTGAGTTGATGGAGCTTCGGCTTAGAGAGTCGCAATTCATCTGTGGCAAGTGAGTGCAGGAGAAATTCAGGTGAAGCGTGGCGCTGGAAATTCCTGCCACCGTTGCACACCGACAAGGCTGTGGGTACGCTGAGCCAAAGTGAGCCAAGGATGTCGATTTCTGGTTGCGGCGGTTCAACTGAACGCCTCGAGCAATAAACGCGAAAACCTCGACAAGGCCGAGGGGTTCGTCTGCGAAGCAGGCAGAGCCGGCGCTCGCCTGGTCGTACTGCCCGAGATATTCTGGTGGCGCGGGGATCCGGCCCAAGAATGGGATGCTGCGGAACCGATTCCGGGACCCACGATCACCCGGTTGGCCAAGCTGGCGCGGGCGCTGCGCATGTACATTTTAGCCGGATCGATCTTGGAGCGGGTGGAACCACCGCGTCCGCACAACACGAGTGTGTTGCTGGGCCCAGCGGGTGAAGAGATTGCTCGTTACCGGAAGATCCACCTCTTTGACGTGCAAGTTCCCGGCCATGTGGATATACGGGAGTCGGCTCGGAGAGCGCCCGGCAGTCAGGTGGTGGTGGCCCGGACTGAGCTGGCATGTTTTGGAATCGCCATTTGTTACGATTTACGCTTTCCTGAACTCTTTCGTATCCAAGCGTCGCGTGGAGCCGAGGTCATCTTGCTGCCTTCGGCCTTTACGTTCGTGACGGGCGCCGCTCATTGGGAACCTCTCCTACGGGCGCGAGCTATCGAAAACCAGGTATACATGGTGGCTCCTAACCAAATTGGACGTGGTGAAGGGGGCGTGGAAAACTATGGTCATTCTTGCATCGTCGATCCGTGGGGTGTGCTGCTGGCGCAGGCAAACAACCGCGAAGCGGTAGTGTATGCTGAAATCGACTTGCAGCACTTAGCAACGATCAGACGGCAACTGCCGGTGCTGGAACACCGGCGGCTGTTCGACGGCCAACAAAATTGAGGGTGGAAAACTCCTCGCCCCATTGGCCGTGATCCACGATGGTTGCTAACAAATTCCGCCCCGTGAAGCCGAACAGAGATACTCCGACAACGCAGCAAAAAGGTTTCTTCCGGGTTGTATCTACTGAGCGGGCGCGGCAGCTTTTGGCGGCGGTCAAGGCAGTCGGCGATTCGGAGCTCATTCCAGTGCAGGAGGCTGTTGGGCGCGTGTTGGCCGCCAGCGTAAGAGCTCGGGTGAACTTGCCCCACTTCGATCGTGCTGTCATGGACGGATACGCGGTTCGTGCGGCTGACACCTTCGGGGCGTCGGAAAGCCAGCCCATCTATCTCCGGATTCGAGGTACGATCGAAATGGGCAAGCCCGTACGCACTTCCGTGGAACAAGGCACGGCGATGCGTATTAGCACGGGGGGCATGATGCCGCCGGGCGCTGACGCGGTGGTGATGGTGGAGTACACCGATGAACTTTCCGGCGGAATGGTCGAAGTTCGTCGCGCCGTGGCTCCTTGGGAGAACGTGCAACGGATCGGAGAGGACGTGGAGCGAGGAATGTTGCTCTTCGAAAAGGGATGGCGCTTACGACCTTTTGACCTCGGTGGTCTGACGGGAATCGGTGTCACGCGTGTTCGAGTCATTCGCCGACCTCGCTTGGCTCTCATTGCCACCGGAGACGAGATCGTGCCGCCTACCGTTGCACCAAAGCCAGGCCAGGTGCGAAATGTGAACGAATTTGCCCTGGTCCCAATGCTGAAGGATGCAGGGGCAGAGGTCACGGACCTGGGAGTGATTCCAGACGACGCGCGAGTATTCTCCGACATGCTCGGGCAGGCCCTGGAGAAGCATGACGCGGTAGTGCTTTCGGGTGGAAGCTCCGTTGGAACGAAGGACATGGCCCTAGCAGTGATTAGTGCTTTTCCTCGGTCTTCTGTTGAGTTTCACGGGATTTCGATTGCACCAGGCAAGCCCACTATCCTAGCTTACGCACTCGGGAAACCGGTGCTTGGAATTCCCGGGCACCCAATGTCTGCCTTAGTTGTGGGGACGTTGTTCGCAGTGCCTTTCGTACGGGTGTTGGGCGGCGAAAAGCCCCTAACTGCGTTTACCCCGCGATCGAGAGTTACTGCCGCGCTCGCGCAACCTGTGGCATCGGCTCCCGGCCGCGAGGAATACGTGAGAGTCCGAATCGAAGAAATCAATGGTGTTCGTCGCGCGGTGCCGATGCCAGGAAAATCAGCTTCTGTGTTTAACCTGATTCACGCCGATGGCTTAGTGCGGGTGCCAGCTCACGTAGAGGGATTGGAGGCTGGTGCACAGGTTGAGGTCATCTTGCTCTAGTATCAAAGGGCACCTGACCCCTTCCCTTTTCCATACGGGGCAGACCCTTCTGACGGAGCCAGGACTCCAGAATGGCGTTGACCTCCTCAGGGTCCTCCTGCTGAACCCAATGAGACACGCCTGCAAGGTAGCGTAATTGTAGGTCCTGCACGAATCGTTCAGTACCATAGGTCGTTTCTTTCCCGAGCGCGTCATCCTCCTCGCCCCAGATCATCAACGTGGGCACGTCAATTGTAGGATAGCCCAGCGCCCGTTGCCGCTGTGCCCCTCCTCGCAGCAAGGCACGATAGTAATTCACCATCGCAGTCAACGCCCCGGGAATGGCAGCATAGTCTCGATACACATTGAGCACTTCTTCAGGGAAACGGGCTGGATTCCGACACGTTCTGAGAAAGCTCGCTTTAATCAGCCAGTAATCGGCAGATGCAAGTACCCATTCCGGAAGCCATGGGAGCTGAAACAAAATTACGTACCAGGAACGCAAAAGCTGTTTGCCCCAGATCGCACGTTCCATGACAGCAGGATGGGGTACATTGAAAATCACCAGTGCGTCCAAGGGGCGCAGCCGCCGCATGGCAAAGTACCAGGCGACAAGCGCGCCCCAGTCGTGGCCAATCAACACCGTGTGCTTGCAACCACTCGCATCGATCAACGCAGCTACGTCTCCGAGCAGCTGCTCGATGGAGTAAGCCTCTACTTCTGGTGGCCGTGAGCTTCCCCCATATCCCCGCATATCAGGTGCCCAAGTGCGGAATCCAAGGTTGGCTAGAAGTGGCAGCTGGTAACGCCAAGAATACCAACACTCAGGAAAGCCATGGAGACAAAGAGCGAGATGGTCGCCCGCTCCCATTTCAGCCACATGAAACTCAAGACCGTTTGCTCGCTCCGTCCGGTGCCGTGCACCAGCGATTTCGCCCGCATACCATGGCCCTTTTGACCTCATGACTGCAACGTGTAATGGTAACGCCGTCATGATGCTACCACCCCACCGAGTTGCACGGCGGGGCTCGTCCCACTGCAGGACTAAGCACCGGCAATCATCTGCGGTCCGGGGGTCAAGGCGACATAATCGCATCGGTATCCCCTGGGTGGCTATTCTTGTGGGCCTCGTCTGGAGTGGGATAACTTTTCTGCTGCCCGCCGAGGGACTTGCTCGGTCCGTCGTCCCTGTACCACTCGCATCGATGTGGCACGCTGCGGAGGCAGCCGTCATTGCCCGGGTCCAAGCAAAGACCAGCGGGAAGACAGATGCAGGTTCGATCTACACACGCCTGACGTTCGAGGTGCTCGAGGAACTTTTGCCAGTGCCGGTGCCGCAGCCGTTAATGATTGAGATGCCTGGCGGTGAGGCAGACGGGTGGGTCGAGGTGGTTTCGAATGTCCCAACTTTTGCCAAGGGGCAGCTTTACATACTGCTTCTCGCGCAGGTTGAAGGTCGTGGATGGCAGCCGTTGCAACTCGACTTAGGAGTTTTCTCGCTGGCGCCTAGTTCGGGGACTCGTCTGTTCGTCGGTCAGCCCCTTGTCATAAACGGTTCAGGAGGGGTGGCGGATGGCGGCACTTGGACGTGGGATGACTTTTGGCATCGGACCAGCGATGCGCGGCCCGCGGTGCGGGTGCCAAATTTGCGGCGCGAGTGGCTGGTGCTAAGTGAAGCCGCGCAGTTTCAATTCGGCCGCCCGGCCGCCCGGTTGTTTGAGTGCGACCAGGGCAATACGGTTCCCTTTGCGATCGACCCCAGAGGCGACGGCGTGCTAGGTCCGGATGCCTCCCTTGCTGCGGTGGTTCAAGGCTTAGAGGCTTGGAATACAGTGGATGGCTCCTCCCTTCGGTTGGTGGACGGTGGGTATGCGGAAAGCCTCGAGACAGCCTGCCCCGATCCCACTGGCCAGTCGTTCAAGGTGAGGTTTCAAGACCCTGACAACATGATTCCTCCTCCAATTGATTGCAGGGGGATACTGGCTCTAACTAGCTACCGGGCCAATCTGAGCGAAACCAAACTGCTTGGCGGGCAGGAATTTGCCCGCATTCGGTGCGCGGTTGTCTCTTTTGCGGACGAGTGGGAACAGTGCCCGAACTGGAACTCCTGCAATCTTGCCGAGATCGCCACCCATGAGTTGGGTCATGCCATCGGACTAGGTCACTCATCCGAGCGGGTGCCGGAGCCCAACAGTCGGTTGCGCGACGCAACTATGTACGTGCAAGCGCATTTTGATGGACGTTGTGCGGGTTTGCGCGAAGACGATAAGGACGCTGTTCGATTTCTTTATCCAGCGCTCGCCCCTCTTTCGGTTCTGGGCGATGTGACGCTTGTCCCTGCCTTAGCTGGTGCGCCGTACGCGCATCGATTCGAGGTAGTCGCCGCAACCCCTCCAGTGGCGTGGCGTTTGGGTCGGTCAGATTATTGCGGACTCGAGCTTGACCAAACCGGACTGCTGCGCGGCCCGGTTGACGGTTGTCTTTGCTGGAGTCGCAGCATAGGGCCAGCCCCAACCCCGGCGCCAACACCCTACCTCTTCGTCACTGCCGAGGACGCAACTTGCCGGGCTCACACTCGCTTTTTTACCATTCCGATCGAGCTCCCCGAAGGGGGCAATGCCCCGTTGCCCAGTTGCACCCCAACGTCGGCGCCCCCATTGCAGCTTTCTCCGACTCCAACTCTGCCGATGCCGTGTACGTCCTCCTTGGCCCCGTCTCCCACCGCCTCGCCAACTGGAACCCCCACCAAGCCACCGGATTTGCTCTTTACCCCCACGGCTACGCAGAGCATCGGCCCCTCCCCCGCGGTTCAAGCAACGTTGAGCGCAACGCCGTCGCTTACGCCGTCACCCCGCCCAACCGCCTCAGCCACGGTATCGTCAAGATGCACGGGCGATTGCGATCGGTCAGGGGTAGTGACGGTGGACGAGGTCGTGCGCATGGTCAACATTGCCCTCGGAACGTTGCCCCCAATGTACTGCCTTGCTGGCGACCGGGACGGCAACGGACAGATCACGGTTGACGAAATCGTCGAGGCAGTAAACTGGCTCCTTGTAGGTTGTTGAGTTCAAGCCCCGCTCCCTTGGCAGAACCTTCGCGCTTTGCGATGAGCTGCAATCGTCTCTATGTCGCGAGTACGCTTCTTGGAAAAGCGCAGTCTCCGTGAAACTCTAGACGTTTTCGTCAACCAGGCTGCTATTGTGCCCCGAGTCGAATGCGTGGCGGTTGAGGCTAGTCTAGGCCGCGTCCTGGCCGAGCCAATCTTCGCGAAAATCTCTGTACCTCATTACCATGCCGCAGCCATGGATGGGATCGCTGTGAGGGCTGCGGACACGTTTGGGGCTGGCGAAACGTGCCCGCTTCGGTTCAAGCTTGAAGGAGACGAGCGACGCTTTTGTTTTGTGGACACCGGGCAGCCGTTGCCACCCTGGGCCGATGCTGTGATTATGATCGAGCAGGTGGTGTCAGTCGGAGCGGGGGAGGTCGAGATCCGCCAACCCGCGACCCCGTGGCAGCACGTGCGCCTTGTGGGAGAGGACATAGTTGCCAGTGAGCCGTTACTGCCTCGTGGGCATCGAATCCGCGCTGTTGACGTTGGTGCCTTGCTTGCCGCCGGACACCTTGAGGTTCCGGTTGCACGTAAACCTAGTGTGGCGATCATCCCTACGGGAACAGAGTTGATTGAGCCTGGACAACCGCTGACGCCGGGCACGATCATTGAGTTTAACTCTCGAATGGTTTCCGCCTTCCTTGTTCAGTGGGGCGCTGAGCCCCATCGCTATCCGCCTGTAGCCGACGACCGAAAAGCGCTGCGCGCGGTACTGGAAGAAAGTGTTCGTCATCATGACATCGTCACGTTGATCGCGGGTTCGTCCGCTGGCGAACGAGATCACACGGTCGAAACCCTTCGCGACGTTGGAGAGGTTTTGGTGCACGGAATCGACGTCATGCCCGGAAAACCTGCGATTTGCGCGCGCGTCGCGTCGAAACCTGTGCTCGGGTTGCCGGGGTATCCGGTGTCCGCTGCCATTGTAGCTATGCAAGTATTGAGACCTCTGGTTTTGCGGCATCTCGGAGTGGCGGCCACTGATCTTCCCCGGGTTGCGGCCACCTCTCCGAGAAAAATCCCGTCGAAGCTAGGGATCGAAGAATTCGTACGGGTAACCTTAGGCGTCGTTGGGCGGAAGGTTATTGCACTGCCGTTGCCACGTGGGGCAGGTGCCATCAGCACGTTGGTGCGAGCGGATGGCTTTCTGAGGGTTCCCGTAGACAGCGAAGGGGTACAAGCTGGCGAGAAGGTGCGGGTAGAGCTCCTCAGGGATTGGTCAGAGATCGAAAATACAATTCTCGTTGTCGGCAGCCATGATCTGACCCTCGGTTTTCTGGAGGACGCACTGAGGCGCACCCACCCGGAGTTGCGCCTCGCATGTGCGAACGTGGGGAGCTTGGCCGGCCTTACAGCTTTAGCGCGGGGGGAGACTCACGTAGCAGGCACCCATTTGCTTGACCCGCACACCCGGACTTACAATTTGCTGGATGTCGAACGTGTAACTGGTCGGAAATCTGTGGTTGTCGTGCGGCTAGCCTGGCGGGAACAAGGCTTAATCGTTCCGCCCGGGAACCCGAAACGAATTCAAAGTGTACGCGATCTCGTTCGGTCTGACGTGAGGTTTGTAAACCGCCAGCCGGGTGCAGGTACACGGGTGTTGCTTGACGTGTTGTTACGTCATGAGGGTTTGGACCCGACGAAGATTCAAGGATACGAACGCGAGGAATTCTCGCACATGGCGGTGGCCGTGAGCGTAGCAAGTGGCTTGGCAGATTGCGGAATCGGCCTCCGCACTGCTGCTGCAGCCCTCGGTTTGGATTTTGTGCCGTTGGAGCGCGAGGAGTACGATTTAGTTTTTCGCCGCGACTTTTACCGTAGCCGCCGTGGCCAATGGTTGATCCAGGCCCTGCGCTCGGACGAGTTTCGGCAGCTTGTTGGTCAGCTTCCTGGGTACGATGTCACAGACGCTGGTACTCTGAAACCGTGGAGCTAAGCGCTCGAAATGCACTTCGTCTGCCCCAGCTTAAGGGTCTGAGTGTGCCCGCAACTCCGTGGAAGTATTTCGAGTTGCGGAGGAGAAATCTGTTTCCCAGCAAGCGAAATCATTCACAAGCTGCACTTTTACGGGCAGGTTCATAGGTAGGGACGGTGGCAAAAAGTTCGATGTGGTGGCTTTCAGAACGATGCTCGCTCGACCGTCGGCGCCGCTGCGAAGTTGAAGACGTGTAACTCCTGTGGGCAGGCCACTAACATTTGCGTAGCGGAAACCTGCGCGCGTTCGCGCCCAACAGGCCCTCCCGGAACAGAACCCGCCGGCGGCGATGTTCCTTTGCCAGGACAGCGTCGGCTGGCCAAACTGAGTGTCGTAAATACAAAGGTCGTAGTCCGTTGCGCCGCGGGGGTCACCGAACAATGTAGGATCCGTGTTTTGCCCTCGGGTCCAGTGCCACACCAAGCGAGGTGGGCGGTTCGAGGGGCGTCCGATGCGCAGCACGCTGGCACCTGGTGTTGTAGGGCGTTTGCAGCCTGCCCGGGGATTGGCCCCACCAACACAAGCCCCGCCGATGCACTGATCCGGATTGGTGCAACGGTTTCCGTCCGAACAAGCAGTTCCATCGGCTCGAGGCGACCCCACGCAAGCTCCCGACAGGCACTGGTCTGCTTCTGTGCAGTCGTTGCCATCGTCGCATGGTGTACCGTCTGCCACGCCATCACATGAGGTTCCAATGAGCGTGATCGTTACCTGATATGCACCAGCGCCGCCAAAGGCGTAGACCAGCGCGGACCACGGGCCACTGTGCGGAGCCGTAAAACGGCAGACCGCCATCGGGCTCGAACCTTCGTCCTTGCAGTCGTAGCTCGAGCGGCTCACCCCCGCGCTACCAAGGACGTACAAGTCAAAGTCCCGTGTTGCGTTGGAGGTCACGCGTAACTCAGTGGTCCGTGGCGGAACCTGAAAATCATAAAGGACCGCATCTCCGCCGCTAAGGGTACCTGTATACTCGAGAACGGTCACCTCAGGATCGCCGATTTGGGGCCCAGTGCCACAAGTCGTAGCGTTCAAATCAGCGCCCCCATGGGTTCCGATCCAACTTCGGTAAGTATAAACATTGGCATCGTAACTATCGTCGGGCGGAGCGCATGTGTTACTACTGCCTCCGGAGGTAACCCCGGCCAGAAGCGGGCCAGTGCCGAAATCAATGAACAAGGGGCCTCCGGAGTCACCATTGCAGGTGTTCGAGTTGGTCGGTGGGGGGCCTAAAGGCGTGCGGAAGGCCCAACAGACTGAGGTGTCCGATGAAATACCGTTTGTACAGTTGGCGGTTACGACCGAACCATAGCGCTTCAAACCGTAGTCATTTTTACCGCCCCCAGTAAGCCCATACCCAACGATGATTCCGCTCGTTCCCACCGGTGGACTGATTGCGTCGTTGATTCGTGACGGGCGCACATTCTCGGCCGGGGAGGCCAATTGCAGCAATGCGACGTCGCCGGTTGGGAAATCGAAGTCAGTGCGGATGGCGATGCTTTGCACCCCCAACATACCGACGTGAGGAAGGAAGACGAAGTAGCGACTGGGGTTTGGAGCTCCTCCTTGACCTGGCTGGCAATTCGTCCCAACGGTGTCGCACACGCAATGCGCAGCGGTGAGGAAGCTTTTGCAACCGATGAGTGTTCCGCTACACTTGCCGATGGCGTTTTGTGTGGAAGCAGTGGGGCTGAAAAGAAGTGCCCCCACCGTTGGATAGCCCCCGGTGGCAAGACCGTTCACGATAGGATGGTCGCTGCTTGGGAGAGTTTCCCCCGAAGAAACGGAGCTAGAGAAAGCAGCCCAAAAGAGCGCTACAGCGACCGACGAATGTTTCGACCAAAACCATGCCTTCCCGTGCACAAATTTTCCTCCTGTTCTCGTGGGAATGTACCCGTTGGTGGTCAGGCCGCGTCCGTAGCAAATTTGTGTTGCTCACTTGCACGATCCTCAGTGAGAGCTTCTTTCAAGGCTCGCGGTAGACGGACGATGCTATCTACAATTCGAACCTCGGGAATGCGTTCTGCCAAAGCTTGTTCGAGTGAAGGCGGATGCCCCATGCCCTTGAGGCTTTGAAACGCTTTGAGGACTGCAGGTGCCATTGGGGCAACTTTGGTGCCCCGGATTGCGAAGATTCGTCGGCTCGGTGCGGCAAGCGCCAAGTAGGCAGCCCCGTATGTTCCTCCGCCGAGGACGCTCATAATCGTGTGGCCGCACAAGCTCGCCGCCACGTAAGCCCGCAGGCACTCGCCGAGTACGCGTGGAAGGCCGATACGCTCTTGATCCAAATCGACGATGTGACCTTGGCAAAAAACAAAGTTCAAAATCGTTGCCCTCGTACCCCGCGGCAGTGCAAAGCAGCGAAGAAGCTTCTGGACAATGGCGGAAGCCTCGACAATGCCAATGCCCTCTTGTTCACTCACGGCGGGTCCAACGATGATTCCCAATGCTGGGTTGCCTGCTAGCTCGCCCCAGGCTGCTTGTACGAGGCCCGCCTGAGAAACGGCTTCCCTAGGTTGCCACTGCTGCCGGAACGAATAGGAGAGCAAGTCGCGTCGACGGCGTTTAGGTTCCCCGGCTTTTCCGCCACCAGCGCGCCAAGACTGAACTTGTTGCTCGAGCCACCGTGCCGCTTGCTCGACTCGTTCGTGCAACGTTGGGCGGATCAACGATCTGAGTTCAGAGTACGAGTGCCTGACGGCCTCTCGCACCGCGGCCGCATCGTCCGCAACCAACGCATCGACGGTACCCCGTCGGTAGCGCTCCACAGCTGAGGTGGCCGAGAGTCCCTCAACCTCGCTTACGCCTTGCTGCACCGCGGGGAACAACCTTGGTCCGGTCAACCCCCAATGGCTGCCTTCGACCATCAGTAGACGATCGGGGAGCGCAGCCATCACTGATGGAGCACCAAAACAGCCTCGTGGACCGGACACAATTGCTACGATGCCAGAGCCGCGTAAAGACCACTCTGCCAAAAGCACTCCGGCTGCGGAGGTGGCGGCGAGAGCTCGAGGTCCTTCCTCGACCCGAACCCCCCCTGTGTCCAGCCCTAGGAGAAGCGTCGGACCTCTTGTATCTGCGTTTGCCAAAAGGGCTTTTTGCAAAAAGTCCGTAGTGGCCGCTGCCTCTTCGACACCGAGGGTCCCACCACGAACCTGCCCGTCTAAAAGGACCAAAAGAACTTCCTGGCCATCGATGCGTCCTGTCCCCAAGAACAAGGGGCTTTGTTCTTTGGCCCACACTACTTCCACGGTATTGGGATCGCACAAGGCTTTAGCCCGCTGGGGGCCCCGAGCCAGGGAAAAAGGTGTGCTCATGACTAGCGCCGTCCCTTAGATCGCATCGCCAGGGCTATCTCCCGCGTGTCCGCAGCGACATCGGCTCCGCAGAGCAACGGCTGAACCACATGACCACACTATGATACCCCAGTTTTTTGGTCGCAAGGCCAAATCAAATCGGGGAGAAAAAGATCGCGATACCAAACAGGGCTACCCCGCTTACCCTGTACGCTGCCCGCTAGCCGGTTCACTGGCTTTTCGAGGCTGCGAGCGAAGCCGGCCTCTACGTGCCTTCGCTCCACGACGAGAGATATGCTTTTTGTTCTGCGGTCAGGCGATCGATTTTGATTCCCATGCTGTCGAGTTTCAGCGACGCAACGACTTCTTCAACGTGTTTCGGGACCGGGTGAACACGTACCTCGAGACCGCCATTGCGGCTCACTCGGGCTACCCATTCAGCGCAAAGCGCTTGAGTGGCGAAGCTCATATCCATGACTGCGGCGGGGTGACCCTCCGCCGCCGCGAGGTTCACAAGTCTCCCCTCACCGATCACGTACACCCACCGGCCATTCCGGAGCAAATAGCCATCGACATTCGGGCGCACTTCCTTTTGGACACGCTGAGACAACCTGCGTAGAGCCTTTAGGTCGATTTCGATATCAAAGTGACCTGAGTTGGCGAGGATGGCCCCGTCCTTCAGAGACAGGAAGTGTTCTTCGCGTAGCACGTGCTTGTCGCCGGTAAGTGTGATGAAAATGTCGCCAATTTTTGTCGCTTCCTTCATCGGCATGACAGCGAAGCCATCCATGGCAGCCTCTAAAGCACGAATGGGGTCGACCTCGGTAATGATCACTCGGGCCCCCATACCTCGGGCGCGGGAGGCCACGCCTTTGCCGCACCACCCATAGCCTGCGATGACCACGGTACGCCCAGCGAGCAACACGTTTGTCGCCCGGAGAATGCCGTCAACGGTGGACTGGCCGGTACCGTAACGATTATCGAAGAGGTGCTTTGTGTCGGCATCGTTAACCGCGATGACTGGAATTTTTAGTGCACCATCACGCTCCATTGCTCGGAGGCGAATCACTCCGGTCGTGGTCTCCTCCATGCTGGCCCGCACCTGAGCTGCTTGAGGACTAAACTCTGTGTGCAGCAGCGTTACCAAATCTGCGCCATCGTCCATGGTGATATCGGGCCTTCGTTCCAGCACGGCACGCAAGTGATTGTAGTAGGTCTTATTGTCCTCTCCCCGAATTGCATAGACAGGAACCTCCTCGTACTTCACGAGTGCCGCTGCAACATCATCCTGCGTGGAGAGCGGATTGGAGGCGCATAGAGCCACGTTAGCCCCCCCTGCCTTCAAGGTGCGCATCAGGTTTGCAGTTTCTGTGGTCACGTGCAGACAAGCCGATAGCGTGACCCCACGCAGCGGCTTCTCTTTGGCAAAACGATCGCGAATGCGACGCAGCACTGGCATTTGCTGGTCCGCCCATTCCATGCGACGTTTTCCCAAAGGTGCGAGTTTCAGGTCCTTAACGTCGTATTGCTTTGTTGGCATAGAAACTCCTCTCTACTCCGGCCATTTTTCGTTCAAAACTGGAGAGGTCACACCACCACCTAGGGGAGCACCCATTTTCCTGCTCCCATCGGCGATCGTATCGTCACCGTCGACCGTGGGTTTCTAAGCAACAGGCTGCGCAGTGAGCGGCTGAGCCGAACGACGAGCCGCACCTACCGCCCGGCGCAGTTCCTCTGCACGATCGTCGCGCTCCCACGTAAAGTAACCGTCCTCAGGCTTCCGCCCAAAGTGACCGTAAGCAGCAGTGCGCTTGTAAATGGGTCGCCTTAATTGCAGCGCTTCAATGATCTGGCGGGGCTTAAGCTCAAAGTATTCACGAACGAGCGTTGCCAAGAGGTCGTCAGAGACCTCTCCCGTCCCAAACGTGTCGACGAGCACAGAGATCGGGTCGGCAATGCCGATGGCGTAAGCCAACTGTACCTCGCACTTGCGGGCGAGGCCGGCGGCAACGATATTCTTTGCGATATACCGCGCCATGTAGGCAGCACTCCGATCGACCTTTGTTGGATCTTTCCCTGAAAAGGCTCCACCCCCGTGCCGCCCGTAGCCGCCGTAAGTGTCAACGATGATTTTCCTTCCGGTGAGACCACAGTCGCCCATGGGCCCGCCAATGACGAAGCGACCCGTGGGGTTTACGTGAATTTTTGTTTTCCCATCCACCAGGTGCGGGGGTAGCACTTTCTTAATGACCTCTTCGGCTACGAATTCCCGTAAGGTGTCGTGGCTTACGTTCTCACTGTGCTGCGTCGAAACAACCACGGCATCCAAGCGCGCGGGACGGCCGTCCCGATATTCCACCGTCACCTGCGATTTAGCGTCGGGATAGAGAAATGGGTAACGACCCGTCTTCCGCAGCGTCGCGAGATATTCGACCAACTGGTGAGCAAGCATGATCGGTGTGGGCATGAGTTCAGGCGTTTCGTCACAAGCAAAACCGAACATCAAACCTTGGTCGCCAGCGCCCTGCTCTTTGCCCTCTCGTTCGCTGACTCCGAGGTCGATGTCGGGAGATTGCCGGTCAATCGCAGTTAAAATCGCGCAGGTACTGGCGTCGAAACCCATTTCCGACGAGGTATACCCGATTTCGCGAATTGTCTGGCGAACGATTTCCGCGTACGGAACTTGGGCGTTGGTAGTAATTTCGCCAGCGACCACCACCATTCCCGTCTTTGCCAAGGTTTCGCAAGCAACCCGGCTGTAAGGATCACGAGCCAACAACGCATCAAGAATGGCGTCGGAAATTTGATCGCACATCTTGTCGGGATGGCCCTCGGAAACGGACTCCGACGTGAAAAGGTAGTTTTTCAATGCCATGGCTTAGTCCCTCTCATTACTTTGGAAGACTTGGAATACTCGAAATGAACACGCACCCAACGCCCTTAATATAGAGAACGAGGGTTGGTCAAGCGTAACGTCGTTCTGCGGCATCATAAGCCAGCTCATCCGAGCGCGGTCGCCTCTGGTTCAACAGGCGTCTGGGGTGTTGACCACCCGAATTTCGTCAGCGACTCGGTCGACCATTCCGGCGTTTGGTGCGGGATGCCCTGCCCTTGTCCGACTCCTTGAGGTGTACGGGCTGACGACATCTTTGTTTGCACAAGCCCCTTGCCCAAGGGATATTTGCCGCCCGAGAAGCTTGGGACAAAAGCCCCCCGCTCATTCTTCTTCGTCGAAGCGCCGAGTGATCAGTTCTTCGATCGCCGCCAAGGCCTGTTCTGCCTCGGGACCCTGGGCGATCACTTCGATGACACTACCCTGAGCTGCAGCGAGCATGAGCAACCCAAGGATGCTGCGACCATCGACCACTTGGCCATCTTTACTGATCTTGATGTCTGCTTGAAATTTAGAAACGGTCTGCACGAGCATGGCTGCCGCTCGGGCATGCAACCCCAGCCGATTGGTGATGGCCAACAGTTTGCTCAGGGTGGGATGTTCCATCGATTCGTGGGTTTGCCGTGTACGTTCTCCTACGGTTAATTCTTGCGCCTACCACTTTAAAGCTGTTCATCTTGTTGGCGAATAATTTCGTAAAGTTCCAGAGCGTCACGGGCAGACAGTAATCGTTGCCGGACGTTTGGATCCTTCAGCAGCCTCGAGACCCGGGCAAGGGCCTTGAGGTGCAACCCTACGAATTCCTCCGGAAGCACAAGGAGGAAAATGAGATATGTGGGTTTTCCGTCGATCGACTGGAAATCTACTCCCTCACGGTGTCGACCAAAAGCAGCGATGATTCGTTGGATACCTTGCAACCGCCCATGCGGAATAGCGATGCCATCACCGATGGCGGTGGTTCCTCCTTGTTCTCGCTCCCATAGGACCTCGACCAAATGTTCCACCGGAATCTCCGGGTGAACCTGTGCGATTTTTTCCGCCAGTTCGCGGAGAACCTCATCTTTGGTTGCGCCGCGAAGTTCCGGCACTACCAAAGCAGGGTTCAGGATGTCGGTCAGGCGCATGGGCAGTCGCTTACAGGGATGCTTAGGCGCGCTCGGGCTGGATTAAGGCAAATTCTCCGTCTTTGCGCCGATGCAAAACCGCCACAGAATCCGTTGCCGCATTGTGGAAGAGAACCAAGTCTTCATTCAACTGCTCGAGCTGGAGCAGCGCTTCTTCCAGCGACATGGGTTTCAGTTCTACTCTTCGCATCGTGATGCGAAACCCCGAAGACTCCGCAGAATCGGTGACTTTCGGGACGGAAAATTCAGTTGCCCGCTGTCCTTTGTGCCTTTTACGCTTGTCGTCCGACTTCTTCAGTTGGCGCTCGATTTTATCGAGTGCCAAATCAAGTGCAGAGTAGAGGTCGTTGGTTTCCTCTGTGGCGCTGAAAGTTCCATCTCGCCCTGAAACGATAATTTCCGCCCGGTGGCGTTGTTTCTCGACGGCGAGAATGACGTGTGCATCGAGAAGATGCCGGACAAACTTCCTTAGGCGCTCGACTTTGTGGGTTGCATAATTCCGCAAACCATCCGACGCGGCCACATGTCGGAATGTTACCGTGATATTCACAGCTTACCTCCCTCCCGGTCCTACGGCGAGCGCCGCCGTTTCGACGACGGCAGGATGCCCATCATTTCTCGGTATTTTGCCACCGTGCGGCGGGCGATGCCGACGTTCTCTCGTGCAAGCATCTTGGCAATCTGCTGGTCGCTAAGTGGATTACAGGGATCTTCCTCGGCGATGATTGCGCGGATGCGCTCCTTGACGCTTTCTGCGGAAACTTCATCGCCATCTGCTGTTTGTAGGCTTGAGGTGAAGAAAAACTTCAGTTCAAACGTTCCCTGAGGCGTGTGCACGTACTTGTTTGCGGTGGCTCGGCTAACGGTAGATTCGTGCATACCTACGTCCATGGCAACATCTTTAAGAACGAGCGGCTTTAGGTGCGAAATTCCGTGCTCAAAAAACGCGCGTTGAAATTTCACGATGCTCTGAGTGACCAGGTAAACGGTACGTTGGCGCTGCTGAATGCTTTTAATGAGCCAAGCAGCCGAACGCAGTTTGTCTTGCACGTACCTTTTCGCCTCTCCGTTCCCTGCCGTGCTCAGAACCTGGCGGTAGTAGTTACTCACGCGCAGGCGTGGCAAGCCATCGTCATTTAAAGTCACAACGAAGTCATCTCCGATCTTATGAACGAACACGTCCGGCGTAACATAACGTACCTCCCCTTCGTCAAAGTCGCGGCCTGGTTTGGGCTCGAGCGTCGCAATATGCTTGGCAGCCGCAGCCACCTCGCTTGGCGAGACGCCGAGCTCCTTGGCAATTCGGTCATAGCGACGACCTTCTAAGAGACCGAGGCAGTCGCGAACGATACGGTAGGCTAAGGAGTTCTCCTCTCCCGCAGCACGCAACTGGATAAGCAAGCACTCGCGGAGATCTCTTGCCCCTACACCCGGAGGGTCTAGCTCTTGGATGCGGTGCAAAACGCGTAAAACAGAGTCGAAGTCCTGACGCAATTGAAAGGCAACGTCCTCTAACGCAATCGTGAGGTATCCATCTTTATCGAGGTGTCCAAGTAGTACGGCAGCGATTGGCTCCTCCTCGGCTGGGATTCCGTTCATGCGCAACTGCCAAATCAAATGTTCCATCAGCGACATGCGCTTCAGGGGCATGTTCTCTAAAGGTCGGCGCTCCTCGTCCTCCTCATCCCGATCGGATGGCTCCTCAGCAGCGGCGGCTTGCCAGTCGTTGCTATAGTTTTGTAGGTATTCTCTCCAGTCAATGTCGGTGAGCCGATCCGAAGCGCCCACCTCCTCTGTTGTTTCCCGCACCACCGCTGGCTCAGACCACTGCGTATCCGTAGCCGACGTTCCTAAGCCCCCTTCGTCAGTTAGTTTTTGCCGCTCGATTTGTGGAGAGGTTTCTTCAACGTCTTCTTCCAGGGTCGGATTCTCTTCGAGTTCCTGGCTGATGATTTCCTCGAGTTCCTGCCGAGATACCTGCAAAATCTTAATGGCCTGACGCAGCTGCGGCGTCATGACCAACTGCTGACTGAGCTTCTGGTACAGCTTTGTTTCCAGTGCCATGGCAATTAAAGCTGAAACTGGTTGCCAAGATACGCACTGCGTACGCGTTCACTCACTGCGATCGCAGCTGGCGGACCCTCCTCAATGACGACTCCGTCAGCGAGGATGTAGGCGCGATCACAGATGCCCAAAGTTTCCCGCACGTTATGATCCGTAATCAACACTCCAATACCTCGCTGCTTCAGTTGCCCGATCATTTGCTGCACATCCAAAATAGCAAGAGGGTCTATGCCTGCAAAAGGCTCATCGAGCAACATGAAATGTGGCTGTGTCACCAAGGCCCGTGCGATTTCCACTCGTCGGCGTTCACCGCCAGAAAGTTCGAACCCTTTGTTCTTGGCCACGTGATGGACGCCCAGCTCTACCATAAGCGCCTGTGCGCGGGCTTCACGCTCGGCGCGGCTCAATGGCAGCGTTTCTAAGACTGCCAGGAGATTCTCCTCTACGGTGAGCTTACGAAAGATCGACGCTTCTTGCGGTAAGTAACTGATCCCCAAGCGTGCCCGTGCATAGAGAGGCAGCTGACCAATGTCGTTGCCGTTGAACAGAACGCGCCCGGAATCCGGGCGCACGAGTCCAACTAATATGTGAAACGTTGTTGTCTTTCCCGCCCCGTTCGGGCCCAGAAGACCAACAATCTCGCCTCCCCGAACTTCTAAGGAGACGTCGCGAACTACCGTGCGCCTGCGGTAGCTTTTACAAAGTTCCACTCCACACAAGGTGCGATTGGATCTCAACGGTCCGCGGTTGTGGTCGTTCATCGGCTTCCTTTCCCAAGGCTTTCGCGTGTTCCGGCGGTCCCTGGATAGAGGACGGCTTGCACGCGTCCCTTTCCGCCGTCAATGACACTGCGTCGTTCGTCGAGGTATACAGTAACAGTCTCCCCCCGCACCTCGTTACGCCCATCGTGCAATACGGCCGTGCCACGCAAAATGGCGACCCGTTTGGATTGATCGAACGTCGCTTCCTTCGCGGTTGCCCAACGTGTTCCTTGAGTCAGACGCACGTTACCCTGGGCACGGACCTCTTGAATCTCCATCTGATCCCCGGGGGAGAGAACGACGCGCACTTCATCCGCACCTAGGGTGAATTCCCCCTGTCGCACTTCGACATTTCCCTGGTAAATCAACAGCCGCGATTCGTACTGGAATTCGAGCCGGTTTGCCTTGAGAAAAACCGGCTCACCTGTGCTGGAGAAGGAAAGGGTGCTCAGCCACTCGGCATGAGCCGCCTGGGGCTCTTGAGGAGGAGCGGAACCGTCGGGCCGCACCGTAGCGGGTATCCACGAGAGCAACGAGCATGCAGCGAGCACAAGGTAACTCGTGAAATTACAGCGGGGCGGAAAACCTCTTTGTTTTCGCTTCATCTGGTCGCAACACCATGCGCACGTCGCCGGTTAACAATAGGCGACTCGAAGGCAAATCTACCTCCAGCGTGGTCCCCGTCAGTTCGAGCCCTGCTCCCTTTAGGTTCACAGGCCCAGGCGAGGAAATTTTCTCCGTCTGGCGCTCGTAAGCTGCCGAAGGCAATGACAGTTCGTAAGGCCCGAGAACGAATTCTACCCCTCCACTGACTTCTACAGCTTGGAGCTCGGCACCATCGAGGCGGATCCGACCCAAATTGCTGTGGATCCCGATGGATCGCCCGTCCTTCAGATACCAGGTGAGGGTTACGTTACGGATAGAGGCTTCGTTGTGTTTCTGATTGTACTCGACTTCAGCCGCGGACACTTCCCAAACCTTCATTCCATTCTTGATCTGCACGCGATGAAAGTCGCGGGCACGCTGGGTGATGCCCGGAGCCAGATCTGCAATCTCCGGCAGTACGAACTCTCGCCGTCCTAGCGTCTTCCACAACTGAACCGCCAAGAGCACGAGCAGGACCGCGGAGAGCAGGAACAAAACGTGAAACGCTCTAAGCTTCATGGTTCGACCACATGCTTTTGCTTGTTACCATCGCACCCGCAGGGCGTAAAGCGTACGCTTTTTCTCCTGCCCCTCCCAGACGCAACCGCGGGTGCCTGCCCGGAGGTTCCATCGTATCGTACCCCGCGCAGTTGCCGCCCGAGCGCCATGCGGAGGCGCGTCACCCTCGACAAGGTCTGTGGGACAGAGCGAGAAAAATCCAAGCCTGCCCCTGGCAATTGTATTGAGTAGAAGGTCGGGCACTTGATTTGGCCGCGGGGCTAGTTCCAGGAGTGAAAACCCCTGTGCCCGGCGGAGGCTGTCGACGCTCGGGGATATTTGCCGCCCCTAAATGTTGGTTGCCACGGCACCCGTTAGGGGGAACTGTGTGTTGCGTTTCAATGGCGAAGCGTGCTACAGCTCGCCGCGTGGTTCGCGGTGAAGGCAACTTGCAGTCCGGGAACCCGCGAAGAAGCGAGCAGCCCAGGGCCACGCTTGGTGCCGTTCCCCGCAACACGGGTTAATTTTCAATCTTGCAAGGGGAAGGTACCATGGTTCAAGGCACCGTAAAGTGGTTCAATGGGCAAAAGGGCTATGGGTTTATCACCAAGGACGATGGCCAAGACGTCTTCGTGCATTACACGGCCATCAACGGCCAAGGCTTTCGCTCATTACAAGAGGGGCAGCGCGTTGAGTTTGAAATCACCCAAGGCCCGAAGGGTTTGCAAGCCGCGAACGTTACAAAAATTTCGTGATCGCTTGACCTCCGCCTGCCTCGGCCGCTTACCGCGCGCAGGTGGAGTTTCTCGCCCCTTAAGGAGCCCGGCCTCGGGAATTGGGCTTGGTGGCGGGGCCAGGAGGCTTGCCTCCGTTCGCTTTTAGCCTTTGGCGTCTCAACATGAATTCGGCCCGCCTCGCTGCTTGGTCAGTTCATCTCTACACCGGCCTTGGCGCCGTTCTCGGGTTTCTGGGGCTCGAGGCAATTGCGCGCGACCAGTATGCCCTGGCCTTCCTTTGGATGGCTGTAGCCACGTTGATCGACAGCACCGATGGCAGTTTAGCGCGGCGCTTTCACGTCAAGCAGGTGCTACCCACGTTTGACGGCTCTCGGTTGGACGACATTGTGGATTACTTGAATTACGTCGTCGTGCCGGTTGTTTTAGCTTACGACGCGGAACTGGTGCCTCCTACCCTGTGGGGTCGCCTGGTTTGCGCGGCGCCGCTGCTTGCCAGTGGTTACGGCTTCTGTCAGATCGACGCGAAAACGGAAGATCACTTTTTCAAGGGCTTCCCCTCTTATTGGAACGTGGTCGTCTTTTACCTGTACGTTTTAGGACTACCGACATGGCTCAATGTATGCACCCTTCTGGTATTTTCGGTGCTCGTCTTCGTGCCGATTCGTTATTTGTATCCCAGCCGCAATCCGGTGGCGCGACGGACAACGATCCTCTTGGGGATGATTTGGGGAGTCCTCCTCTTCGTGCTGCTCGCCCAGTTTCCTCAGCCGTCCAAGGCTCTGGGATGGTCCTCGCTGTTCTTCCCGATCTACTATATCGCTTTGTCGGTTCATCTCGACTGGAAGACACGGACGAAAACTCAACCTGTGGAGCCAATAAGGAACTGAGCAACGTGAATCTTGCCGCCGCGATGACTGTTACCCATGTGCAACGCCGTGGCGGAAGCTCATCGACCGGTCCCAAGATAAAACCTCTCAGCGACCGTTCTGCCGGCACTTAAGCTGCGTGCGCCGTGTTTTGCAGTGGATTGCGTTGTGCCCGAGGCGTCCCCACGAAATTGCCGGTTGAGCCCAACCGGCTGTGAGCGTCATGACGAACTGTGCGATGCTTCTGCGGATACGCTAAATGGCGGTTTTGAAGCCTTTTCCCATCGCTTGCCGCAAGGTGGCAGTCCGTTGCAAAGCTAAGTGACTGCCGACAATGCCGGGGCTTCATCGCATCTTGCCTTGTGTTCTCTGCTGGGCTGAAATACGAGCACCAAGAGGGAGAAAAGAACTCGTGAGACTCGCAGCACAGCGTCGCCGGCGTGACACCCAACAACGGTTTACGGGTATCGCGAAATTGGCGATTTGTTTGTCGACGCTCTTAGCGTCGCTCCCGACTTCGGGTTTTGTGGCCTTCGAAAGCGGGCCTGTACGGCCCCTCGCTGTGGCTCCTGATGGAAGCCGCCTTTTTGCAGTCAACACCCCGGACAACCGATTAGAAGTATTTTCCATCCTCGGAGATGGGTCTCTCCAGCACCTGACTTCCGTTGCGGTCGGGCTCGAACCTGTGGCAGTAGCGGCTCGCTCGGCCGAGGAGGTCTGGGTTGTGAACCACCTGTCAGATAGCGTGAGCGTGGTCAACCTCTCGCCGTTGCCGGGTCGCGTCGTCCGCACTTTGCTCGTTGGTGACGAACCGCGAGACATTGTGTTTGCAGGGCCGAATCGGTCGCGTGCCTTTATCACCACTGCCCACCGCGGACAGAACGTGCCATATGATCCGCAGTTTACGACACCAGGGATCGGCCGCGCGGACGTCTGGGTGTTCGACGCTGAAAATTTGGGGGGCAACTTGGGTGGAACCCCGCTCACGATCGTGCAACTTTTTGGGGATACGCCACGAGCTCTGGCTGCCACCGCAGATGGTAGCCGGGTCTACGCTGCCGTGTTTCACTCCGGGAACCAAACCACGGCGATTGGCGAGCGCCTAGTGTGTGACGGCGGAGCGACTGCAGGGCCGTGTACGGTCTCAGGAGTCGTGATGCCCGGAGGGCTTCCGCCGCCGAACGAGAACTTTGAACACAAGAAAGGGCCCGAAGTCGGTCTCATTTTGAAATTCGACCGCACAACCGGCCGTTGGCGCGACACCCTCGGGCGCGATTGGACAGGCGCAGTTCGGTTCAACTTGCCCGATTACGACGTTTTCACCATCGATGCCTTTGCCAATCCTCCGCAGGAGTTGTCGCAGGGCCGTTATGCCGGGGTGGGGACGATTTTATTCAATATGGTGGTGAATCCAGCTAGCGGGCGCGTCTATGTCAGCAACACCGAAGCCCGAAATGAAACCCGATTCGAGGGCCCAGGAATTTTCGGCGGCTCCAGCGTACGTGGTCATCTCCACGAAGCGCGGATCACCGTGCTCGATGGCAGTAACGTGTTGCCGCGCCATCTGAACAAACACATTAACTACAACGCGGTGCCGTCCACCGCGGGGGTAGCGCGAGCAAGCCTGGCCACCCCCTTGGACATGGCAATCACACAGGACGGTTCGACCCTTTATCTCGCCGCTTTTGGGTCAAGTAAGGTCGGCATTTTTTCCACTGCGGAGCTAGAGGCAGACACTTTCGTCCCCTCTCCCCGAAACCACATTGAGGTTTTTGGGGGTGGGCCTAGCGGGCTGGCTCTCAACGAAGCAGCAAACCGCCTCTACGTGCTGACTCGTTTTGACAACGCAATCGCAGAGATCGATCTTGCGAAACGGCGGGAGGTTCGCCGGTTGTGGCTTCACAACCCCGAGCCGTTTTCCGTGATTAGTGGACGCAAGTTTCTGTACGATGCGAGATTGACGTCGAGTAATGGCGAAGCGTCGTGTGCGAGCTGTCACGTTTTTGCGGATGTCGATTCGTTGGCGTGGGACCTGGGGAATCCCGACGACGTCGTTCAGCCGAATCCCAACCCTTTTCGCATAGGACCCGTTGGTGACGCCAGTTTTCACCCCCTGAAAGGCCCAATGACCACACAGACCCTGCGGGGGCTAGCAAACCATGGTCCGATGCATTGGCGGGGCGACAGAACTGGGGCACATGTCTCTGGCGGGGCCGCACTAGACGAAGCGGCCGCCTTTAAAGCATTCAACGTAGCCTTCGAGGGGTTGCTTGGACGAAAGCAGCGGTTGACCGAAGAGCAGATGCAGCGTTTTACCGACTTCATCTTGCAAGTGATCCCTCCGCCGAACCCAGTGCGCCGGCTGGACAATTCGCTTACTCCGGAGCAAGAAGCTGGCCGCAACTTTTATTTCAGCGCGCCTGTCGATGCTGGTTCATTGACATGTAACTTTTGCCATACGCTCAACCCGACCGCGGGATTCTTCGGCACCGAAGGGCTATCCAGTTTCGAGGGCGAAACTCAGCATTTCAAAATACCCCATTTGCGCAACGCTTACGCAAAAATCGGTATGTTCGGGATGTTGCCGCATCCACAAGTCCCTGGAGGACCCAGTGGACACCAGGGAGATCAGATTCGTGGCTTTGGGTTTTTGCACGATGGGACGGTGGATACCTTGTTCCGCTTCTTCACAGCTACCGTCTTTACTTTTCCGAGCGACTTAGAGCGTCGACAAGTGGAGCACTTCATTCTCGCTTTTGATTCCAACTTGGCGCCGGTCGTGGGGCAGCAAATCACGTTGAACGCAACCAACGGTGCTACTGTTGCACCGCGCATCGAGCTTTTGCTCAACCGCGCTGCTGCGGGAGAATGTGATCTCGTTGTGAAAGCCACCGTAGGTTCTGAGCCCCGCGGCTGGTATCGCACTGCATCAGGATATTTCCAGCCCGAACGTAAGCAGGAGCCGCCTTGGAGCGATAACGACGTGCGCTCGCTGGCGATGACGTCAGGTCAGGAAGTTACGTATACTTGTGTGCCCCCGGGAGAGGGTGTCCGCATCGCTTTGGATCGAGATCAGGATGGCGTGTTCGATGGAGATGAGCGGGATGCTGGGACCGATCCCGGGGACCCCTTGAGCTTGCCAAACAGCGCGATCGTGTGTACGAGCCTCTACAATCTGCTCTCCCCGAAACTTACGATAACCAAAAACCAACCTCCGATTGGTGACGAAACACTTCGCCTGCGGGTCGACGTTCTACTCAGCGGCTCGTCATCGGCCATCGACCCTATGGCGACTGGGTTGCAGGTGCGGATTGACGATGCTCTGGGGAACTCGCTCTACAATCGCGTCGTTCCTCGTGGAGAGGGAGCCACCGGTGGTTATCCCGGGTGGTTCGTCAACGCGCAGCGGACCCGCTGGACTTATCGAGACCCAAAGGGCGCACGCTCTCACGGCATCCATCGGGTTTCTGTGGAAGATCGCTCTAGGCAAACTCCGGGTCTTTACCGGGTTTCCTTGAAGGGGTCCAAGAGTGCGTTTGCGATAGATCCAGCTAGACTACCTGTAAAACTCACTGTTGTGCTGGGTGGGCCAAAGGAAGGAGCGATCGGTTTGTGCGGCCAGATCGCGTTTGGTTCTGTCGGGGGATCCACGCCTTCCTGCACCGTAAGCGGGAACGGGAGTACCATCAGCTGCCGCTAGTTAGCTCTCGGTCTGAGCGAAATCGAAGCCACCGTGCGCGGCCGGAAACCCGCGTCAACCCCATTGCGCCCGAGCTGCACTAGGGTGACGTCCTATTACTTCGGCGGCATACGTAGCGCCCCGTCCAAGCGGATAGTCTCCCCATTGATGTAGGGGTTTTCAACAATGTGTAAGGCCAACGCGGCAAACTCTGTGGGTTTTCCCAAGCGCGAAGGAAAAGGGATGTTGGCCGCCAGCGCCTGGCGTTGTGGCTCGGGTAACAGCGCCAGCATGGGTGTATCGAACGTTCCCGGAGCGATCGTGACACAACGGATTCCATCGCGGGCTAGGTCACGGGCAATCGGCAGAGTCATGCCCACCACGCCGCCTTTCGACGCAGAGTATGCCGCTTGACCGATCTGACCGTCGAATGCAGCGACCGACGCGGTGTTAATAATCACTCCACGCTCGCCTTCATCGTTGGGAGCATTTTTCAACATCTCCGTGGCTGCCAACCGAATGACGTTAAAAGTTCCAATGAGATTGACGCGCACACAAAGTTCGAACATCTCGAGGGGCATCGGCCCGGACTTGCCAGTGGTTTTCATTGCGGTGCCGACGCCGGCACAGTTCACATTGACATGAATGGCCCCGAATTTGTCCAACGTTTGTTGAATTGCACTGGCTACATCCTTCTCACTGGTTACGTCCGCGGGGACGAAAATAGCCCGTTCGTTACCGAGTTCGTTTGCTAATTCTGCCCCTTTTGAGTTCGGCCGATCTAGAATCGCCGCTCGTGCTCCCCTGGCAACGAAAGCCCGAACCGTCGCTTCGCCGAGTCCAGAAGCTCCTCCGGTAACTAGCGCCACAGTTTTTTCTAACTTCATGCCTTGCTCCTTCCTCGAGCTTTACGCGTACATTTGCCGGTTCCATTCACGCCGGCAGAAAGACCCGAGTCTGTGTACCACTACGCGGAAAAGCGTCAACGTTACTGCCCCGTTCGCGCGCTATTTGATGGCTTTTACGGGCAATCGTTTGGCTGTAGTGCACCAACTCTCATTCTCGAAAGCTCGGAGTTTCCATCCTGCCTTTGGTGAGGGTTGATTGACAGTTCGTTGTTCCGGTGGCCGGCGTGTTTCCCAACGGGTATTATCAATTACTACTGGGTGAGCATTGCAGCAGGACAATCGTGTCCCACCAAGGGAAGGCACGCCAACCGAACCCCTATGTTGGGCGTCGCGATGTGTTCGAAGGAAAAGCCTTTGAGTTCCCATGGGAGCTGCGCGTGGGTCTGTCGTCCGCACGCCCGTCGTTCTGTTTGTCCACTTGGCTTTCGGAGTGACGCAAGAGATGCCGCAGGCTGTCGGATCAAGACGGGCGGCGGCAGTTATATCTGGTTGATGTTTGGCAAATTCCCGTTACGGTAAGGTCCAATGTCTGGGTCAAATGGTGCGTATTGGCGGCTGCGTTTGCGACCGATCTGGTCAATTGCTGCACCGTGCATTGGCGCTTTGGTCGCGTGTACGGTTGCCCCGTACACAAAAAGATCGCAACTTATTTTGATCCCTGAAGCAACCGAAATTGCATTGGGGGCCGATGCGTATCGACAAGTGTTGGCTAAGCTTCCGGTCTCCCATGATCCAGAACTAGTGACGCCAGTTCGATCAGTGGGCGAGCGCATTGCCAGAGTAGCGAACCACCCGGGCTACAAGTGGGAGTTTAACGTCATCGTTAAGGAAGAGGCGAACGCGTTCGCTCTACCAGGTGGCAAAGTGGCAGTTTACACGGGCATATTCCCGCTCGCACGAGATACTGCTGGGCTCGCAGCGGTTGTTGGGCATGAGGTGGGTCATGCTTTGGCGCGGCATGCGGGAGAGCGGATGAGCCAGGGCTTGTTGTTGGACGCGGTCTTAACCTTAGGTGCGGCAGCTCTTGGGGGAAGCTCGCCGGCGACTCGCAACCTCATTTATCAAGCTCTCGGGCTCGGTGCGCAGATCGGCTACGTGCTTCCGTTTAGCCGCAGCCAAGAAGCGGAAGCGGATTACATTGGTTTGATTCTTATGGCCAAAGCGGGCTACGACCCCGAGGCAGCATTGGGTCTATGGCAAAGGTTTGCCGAGCAGGACAAAGACCGACCACCGGAGTTATTGGCCACGCACCCCGATCCGGCCAGTCGCGCCCGTAACATGCGCCGTTGGCTGCCAGAAGCCAAGCGTTACTTTGCTGCTGCAACACCGGCATCGGTGGAGCCTCTTCCGACACCCAAAAAGCCTTAACGCCCTGCGAACTCGCCCCGGTACGCAGCCTGCTGCTAACAGCGGCTTCGGTTGGTGCCGTGAGAAAAACGAGCACTAAAAAGCCGCCAGCAGCTACTCGGCAAGGCTGCGTGTTAGAAAGCACGTTGCTTAAGCTCAGTTTTATGCGCACTATGATTTATGTGGTGTTGGTAAAACCGCGAAATCTATTGAGTGGGAAACAGAGCTACTTTCGAAGAGCTAGGGGCGGTTCTTTCAGGTTTGCAGGAAGAATGGTGACTGTCCTCGTTTGGGCGAGTAGCCTTTTGTTGCTCGCATTTTCCACCCCGAGGACGATCTTTGCCGACGGCTGGCACCAACATGCTCGCGACGCTCAACGGACCAGCTACGCTCCCACCTACCCTTCCATGCCTTGGCGTTGGAAGTGGTCGTTCCAGGGGCCAACCGCAACGGGTGCCGTCTCGCGCGGGAAGCGGGTCGTGCCGCGGAACACACAGCCGGTGGTTGGAGGGGGGAAAGTATTCGTTGCTTTAGGGCAAAGAGGCATTTGGGCGTTGGATCAGGCCACGGGCCAAAAGGTGTGGCGTCGACGGTTACCTGGAGGTGCCTTTTCCACTCCAGCTTTTGACGAATGGAGCGGCGTTCTTTACGCCCTCAGCGGTGCGGGACGGGTTTACCGCCTTGCTGCTAACAGTGGCAGGCCATTGACCCGCGTGTCGCTAGGGGGCACGCGAACCACTGTGCCGTTACCACCGGCACTTTTGGAAGACCGCATCATCCTTTCTTGGGGCAGCCGCGTGATTGCGCTGCGCAAAGACGACTTGAGCGTTCTTTGGTCTTACGACGCGGGAAGCACAGTGGAAACACCTCCAGCTTATTCCGTTGTTAGGAACGTTGCCGTAGTGGTGACCCAGGATTTGTTCGTCCATGCAATCGATAATGCCTCGGGCACTGCGCGGTGGCGGGTTAAACCAATTCCGCGGGAAGGCGGTGACCCAGGCGGTAGCGACGATACCCTGGCTGAGGCGAGATTCGGTTGGCCTGTAATCGCGGAACAGCACGGGTATGTGTTGGTAAAGTACCGCTTGGATTGGCAAGCACTGTGGGTGTGGAGTCCTTGGCCACCGGACAATGAGACGATGCGTAACAATCTCTCGGCCAGGCCCGAATATCGTGCCTTGTTCGCTTTGGATCTTGACGACGGTAGTGTCCCCTTTAGCCCTAACGTGGGCCATGGTGGATTTGGGGACGGTGATTATCTGCCCATGGGACCTCAGCCTGTCATTCGACCATTGCCGGGAGGTGGCGAGGTGGCGTATGTGGTGATGCGGGGCTCGCCTTGCGCAACCGGCGTGTTCTGTGACGGGCGAGCGGACTCCCACCTGGGCGAGATGGTGCTCGACGATGATACCGTTCCTGGTTATCAAGCGGGAGACGTGCGCTTTGTCCAAGGAACTTTTCTCCCTACGGATGAGCAACCAAACCTTTCGGCGGCTGGCGATGCGTTATTTGGAGCCCACTGGGCAGTCGGTATCGCGCACCGGATTCTTGATCGTACTCCCTCAAGAGGGAGCGGGGAAAACCCCATCACTACCGAGAACCTGCCTCACATCGCCGTGGCAGATGCCCATGCGAGCTTCACCCCAGATCATTGGTATTCAGACTACACGTGTAGCGAGGCATGTGGTCGAACGTTCCCTCCTGGGTTTTTTATCTATCATGTAGAAGCTCCCGTCTGGGATCGGTATTGGTCGGAATGGGCTACGTGGGTCATCAGCGATCCGTTAATTCTCTTCCTGAGCACGGATGGGGCTTTGGTAGCTTTGGAGTCTGCCCCCGGGGGCCGGACCATGCAGCCGAAGAGGCATTTGCCAACTGTCGCTGCTACGGCTGAAGGGAGGCGCAATTTAGCTACTGAGAACCCCTCTTGTCCCCCGCTGTACGCTTCGGTTGACCCGATGAAGGCACGATCTCTAAGCGGCTGCGCGGTCTCCATGGAAGGGTGCATCCAAAGCCGAGCGAATAACGGTAAAGCTATCTATTTTTCTTTTGCGCCGTCGCGGCGGGGCCACCTCAACGTCATTGTTCCCGCAAACACTTGGGCCCTGTTCCCGGTCGAACCGCAGCGATTGTTCCCCACTGGTCTTCGGGTGCGGGTGCGCGGGAAGATCGAGTGGTACCAGGGCGCGCCGGCGCTGTTCGTGACTTCTTCAGATCAAGTCTCCACTGGCGCGCACCATTGCCCCTAAAGCTGAATCATCAGCACGAAAACCGCAAGCAATCGGGAAGGGTTCAGGCCCGTTCATAGAGGGCTGGTGCTGTTAGGGCGTGCTAGGGAGCGCTGCCTCCGTCACTCCAACGTCCGTTGTGCGACGGGTCACCAATGAACTGAGTCAACCGACTTGGGAACGCTTTGCTGGTGCTTGTTTCCGGTTCGGAGTTCTCCGGTTCGGAGTTCTCTGGTAAGCCTGTGCAGGGCGAGGCTAAAAGCAGCCGAACCGGAGGACAAACGGGAATGGATTCTGACCGAGTGAGGCAAATGCTCTACATTGTTTTTGGCCATCTCACCGGCGCTGTAACCAGTGCCATGATCCACCTTGGTGATCGATTAGGACTGTATCGCGCCATGCACGCGGCTGGCCGCCCTTTGTCGCCGACAGAGCTCGCTGCCTGCACTGGACTCCACGAGCGCTGGGTGAGAGAGTGGCTCTACGGGCAAGCAGCAGCACGCCTGGTGGATTATGTGGGAGACGATCAGTTCGTACTCGCTGCCGAGGCGGCATGGATTTTGGCGGACGAGGCATCTCCCCTTTTCGCGGCTGGCGCGTTCCACTCACTGCCGGAACAATTTGCTGTGGTTCGTCAACTACCCGACTGCTTTCGTAAGGGGCTTGGGCTTCCCTATGATGTTTTGGGTCCTGAAGGCGCCGCAGGCATCGAGCGGTTTCTGGGGCCTTGGTTTCGCCACTTTCTGGTCCCGGTGGTGCTTCCCTCACTAGAGGGTGTGGTCAACAAACTCCAAAAGGGGGCCAAGGTGGCTGATCTTGGTTGCGGGGCGGGCGTTGCTCTGCTCGAGATGGCTCGCGCTTTCCCCTGTTCTGAGTTTCACGGCTACGAAATTTCCATGCATGCGCTTGACCGAGCCCAAAGGAACTTGGCGGCGTCTGGACTTAGGAACGTCCGTTTGCACCATGCGAACGCCGAATCACTCCCAGCGGATCACAGCTTCGACCTGATTACCGCGTTCGATTGCATTCACGACATGACGCGGCCGCGAGCTGTGCTCCGGGCTGCATACTGTGCGCTAAAAGCCGATGGCACGCTTTTCATTGTCGACATCAACACGCGGCCGACATTCGAGGAGAATTTGCACCACAATCCGTTAGCCGCCATGATGTACGGCATTTCTGTACTTGCATGCCTCTCCTCGAGCTTGTCCGAACCCGATGGCGAGGGGCTCGGCACATTGGGTCTCACCGAGCCCCTGCTGCGGGAGATGGCAGCGGAGGCAGGATTCACCCAACTATTGCGGCACGACTTCCAGAACCCGGTAAACGCTTACTACGAGTTACGCCCGTAGTTGTACGAGTCTACCCATGCTGCCAGAAACGCAAGAAAAAAGTGTACCGGCCCGGCTTGGCCAAGCGATCAAGATGTCTGACCTCCTCGTTGGAGAGCCGCCAACCGAGGGCCCCGGCATTTTGCTCTGCCTGGGCTCCATTTTTGGCGCCCGGGATCGGAATGGTGCCTTTACACATGAGCCAGTTCAGCGCCACTTGAGCGGGAGTTTTCCCGCCATGGCGCTCTCCGATGGAACGGAGTTCTGCGACCAAAGGTTCGATCTCCTCCATGGGATAAGCGGAAAAGTTACGTTTGCCTGGCGGGGGATGTTTGGCGCTATACTTGCCGGTCAATCGGCCCTGGCCGAGTGGCGAGTAAGCTAAGACCACAACCCCCAACTCTTCGCAGGCGCGCAATAGCCCTTTACGTTCGGGATCATTTCGCAGGAGAGAATACTCGATCTGGTTTGTTGCCAACTGAATCCCTCGCCGGGATAGTGCCGTATGAATCGCCCTGGTTTCCCTCTCCGAATAGTTGGACACCCCCACAGCCTTGCATAAACCAGAGTTCACGGCTTCCGCTAACGCGTCAGCCATGCTTTCGTGGGAACAGAGACTGATAGGTCCGTGAATTTGGTACAAATGGACAAAAGAAAGTCGAAGTCGATCGAGCGAGGCACGCAAGGCGTCCAGAAGCTTCGTCCGCAACGGTAGTCGCCACGGAAATGGAATAAACTTCGTAGCAATGAGTACCCGATCGCGATTGCTCGTGTCTTCCTCTAGTAGGCGCCCGATTATTCGTTCGCTCTCACCGTTTCCGTACATTTCAGCGGTGTCGAGCAAGATGATTCCAGCAGCCACCGACTTCGCATAAGCTTCTCGGATCGTTTCGAAGTTGTACGAGCGATCATAACTGCCCATCCCCCACGTGGATGAGTCGCCCCATGCCCAAGTACCGAGCCCCATGGGTGGGAGCAGCCAGTTCGTACCGGCCAACGGAAGCCCGGCAAACGGGCTCTCGCGATTCGCTGTTTCCATGCTTTTCACACCCTCGCTCTTCCCTTCGACGAGCTACCAGAATTCGTGCAACCGCTGTTTAACGCTTGCCGACTACTTCGTGGTAAGTTTCAATCTCCGGCGCGCTGCTCAGCAAAGCCCGCACTTTACCGAAGAATTTCTGTATTGCTTCGCTCGCCCCGTGGCGTGCCAAGGCCGTTTCGTCCGCATAGACTTCGTAAAACAGGAACTTACCCGGCATACTGGTCGAGCGATGCAGCACGTACACCAAGGTCTCCGGCTCGTGATCGGTGACGAACTCTACGAGCTCCTCAGCAGCTTTTTGAAAGGCTTCCTCCTGGCCGGGTTGCACTCGGACCTGTGCGACGACGGTAATGGGCATACACTTTCCCCTCCTCTATACCCGCTTACCCACTCTTGCACATAAGGGCAACGGCGTGACTCATGCACCCGTTGCTAAGATGGTTTTAACTCATCGGCAGCTCGACAATGAATTTCGCTCCTCGTCCAGCGGACCCACGGTAGGAAAGCTTCCCCCCGTGGAGTCCCTCTACGATGAGGCGCGCCGAGCTGAGCCCAAGCCCAGTACCCTGGGGCTTGGTGCTAAACCGTGGCTCAAAGATGTACGGCAGTAAGGGAACGGGCACACCCGGACCAGTGTCGGCCACTTCAATGTAAGCGCGGCCGTTCTCCTGCCAGAGACGAATCCTAACCAATCCATCAGCCCCGGCAGCCTGTGCCGCGTTAATCACAAGATTGGCGATAACCCGACGTAGGTCCCTGGCATTGCACGGACAAGCCGCCAGGGAACCAGTGCGCTCTACGACCACCTGAACTTTTCGTACGTCCGGATGCAGAGCGAGGTCGTTTCGTAAGGTGTCTTCCACGAGGGCAACGAGGTCTTCTGGGACGCGACTGTATCCTAACGGCTGGCTTCGAACTCTGCGAAGGGAACTTCGCATCATCTCTTCCAAACGATCCCGCGCCTGAAGGATCATGCTTAAATAACGTTGGCTTGGATCCGATTGGGGCAAAGCATCGGCGACAAGACTGGCGCCATTGAGAACGTTGAGCAGATTGAGCATGTCGTGAACCTGCATGTGCAACTGCTCGTAAGCTCGCTGCGTATCGTCAAGCATCGAGCGCAGGCGACGCGCAACCGTGCGCATCATGGCGGCCAAAGATTCGGGCTCGCGCCGCAAGTACTGCTCGAAGACGCTTTGCGGGACTTCGATCAACCGCGTCGACTGAATCGCCCTTACCGAAGCACTGCGTACGCCAGGATCAACGAGGGACAGTTCGCCGACGTACTCACTTGGACCGACGATCGCAATGGCACGATCCCCCCGGGCGACTTCGAGCTGGCCCTCTAAGACCACGTACAAGGATCCACCCGGACTACCATACTCGAACAAGGTCTCTCCTGGCTGAAGCTCAACGACTTTGCAATTTTGCGCCACGAGCCTCAAGGTAAAGGGAGTAAACGGTTCGAACAGGTCAGTCCGGCTTAAAAGATATGCAACCTGCTCGACCGAGTGCTTCAGCTTGCTGCAAAGGTTTGCCGCTCCCACTTCCCTCTTCCACACCGACTTTTCGCCTTCCCATGTGGCAGTCATACTCTTGCTAGAAACGACCAAGCGAAAACGGTTCCACGGTCGGGGCCAATGGTGGTAGGTAGGGCAAGCTGTTGCCGATGTTACTTTTGTCACGCCCCAGGCTGCTGGCTACGCCGCAGCTCGCACAGCGAATGCACCCTATGCCACGCCACTAACGAATCGAGACGTTTGCTGAGCTGTCGAAACCCGACAACGACGCCGATTTGCGATCGACGTGCTGGATGCTTACGGGTACCCTGGTTTGGCGCTTCAAGCCAGGGACTCTCAAGATGGAAGGATCAAGGAGTTCAGTGGCCAGAGGGGTGGAAGGATGACCGGTGGACTATGGGCGAGATCCGCTCCGGATAAGATTCCCTGAGCGCGATAGCGTCATTCCCGGCCCTCGCTTGTCGGGAACACGGGCCTTGACCACTGAGTGAACCTGCCTCGGCTTATCCCCTGTGGAAGGTCGTGGCCTCGGCCGCTCCACTCCATGGTTCTGTGAGCCAGTTGGGGTGAAGCGCTCGTGTGGCCTCGCTGCAGGTCCCCCCTTTCCCCACTGGCAGCTTCCCGTTGCAGGCCTAACTTTCGGCTCCATGTGAGCTCGTTCCTCTTGAGGCATTTGGTGAAATTCGCGCGGCTCCCAGTAAGTAATTCGCGCTGAGCAGCTGGGGGTGCGCTTCCGGTCCCGCCCGCTCGTAGCGTGGTAATAGAGCCCACAGGGCCAAAGCAAGCAGCACTGGTTGCACCGAGCACGCGTGAGGTCGAGATGTTGCGACGAGATTGCAACAATTCCTGGGAACACGAAGGACTTGCGGTGGAGCTGCCAAAGGACGCAAGACAATGGAACTCGGCTCATATGGAAACGCGGAAAGAACATTTGTCCAAGCCAAGTTTTCCGAGCGGCCACTGCCTTCGAGGGGACTCGAGAGACGCTTGATTCAGGCTCAGTTGTGGCCGGCTCGCATTCGCTGCCCACGCGTGGGGCTTGGCCAACGGGGACAGGTTTAGCGACAGAGCGTGACAGTCTAGGTCGTGTTCGTGCCCGGCTATTTCCAATTCCCCGCAGAGCTTAAAAGGGGTGAGTCTCTGCTAAGCTTCGCTGCCAACAGGCTCCATGCGCGGTTTTCCGTGAGTAATGCATCCGTTACTCCCGAAGGGCGATCCCCGCTACGCAGGGGAACATCAGCCCCCCGTGCCGGCGAGCGTGGAAGATGCTAGGCAAGCGAGACCATGGGACAACATACCGAGCTGGAATTCAACTTAGCGACGATCAACGAAGCATTGGCTGAAGCTTACCCCGACCGCGAGTGCTTGGTGTTTCGGGACTGCCGTTTTCGCTGGAAAGATTTCACTGACCGAACACGTCGGCTAGCGAACATTTTGCAAAGTCACGGCCTCGGCTGTCACCGCGAGCGGCACGAGCTGAAGAATTATGAATCAGGGCAGGATCACCTAGGCTTGTACCTATACAATGGCAACGAATATCTCGAAGGAATGCTCGGAGCATACAAGGCGAGGGTTGCTCCTTTTAACGTCAACTACCGCTACGTAGAGGATGAGCTCATCTATCTTTTGAATGATGCCGATTGCCATGCGCTTATCTACCATGCCCGCTTCGCCCCTCGAGTACAAAAAATTCGTTCCGAGGTACGCCACCTGCGCTTGTTGCTGCAAGTTGCGGATGAGTCCGGCAATCCATTGTTGCCTGGAGCGATCGACTATGAAGAAGCGCTGCGTCAAGCTTCGCCACGAAAGCCCGATCTGCACTGGTGCGCTGACGACCTGTACATTCTGTACACCGGCGGCACTACGGGCATGCCCAAGGGGGTGCTATGGCGACAGGAAGACATCTTTTTCGCTGCGTTAGGGGGACACCCTCCTGGGGCGGAAAAGGTGCCGTCCATTGCGGCCTTAGTCCAAAATGCCCAAACCAGCTCAGCACGAGCTCTTCCGGCCCCGCCTTTCATGCACGGCGCAGCGCATTGGATGGCCCTGACCTGCTGGCATCAAGGTGGCGCGGTGGTGATTCAGGATCAACCAGAACGCCTCGATCCACATGATATTTGGTCTACAGTGGAGCGCGAACGTGTAACGTTCCTGACCATTGTGGGAGATGCTTTTGCACGGCCGCTCGTGGACCAGCTACAAAAGCGGCGTTACGATCTGAGCAGTCTAAACGTGATTCTCTCGGGGGGGGCCATCCTCACTCCGGCCCTGAAAGAGGCTTTGCTCGAACATATTCCCCACCTGATGATCATCGATGGGTTTGGTGCCTCGGAAACTGGTGGGCAGGGCTCGCAAATCGTGACAAGAGGGATGAGCATTACATCGGGGTCGTTCAGGATGAACGAAGAGACCCTTGTCTTAAAGTACGACCTCACCGGGCCTGTTGCCCCTGGGAGCGAAGAAATTGGTTGGCTTGCGCGAACTGGCCACGTCCCCCTGGGCTACTTCAAGGACGCCGAAAAGACGGCACGAACTTTCCCGGTGATCAACGGCAAGCGTTATGCCATTCCGGGCGATCACGCGAAGGTTGCTGCTGACGGGACCATCATCGTTCTGGGCAGAGGGTCGGTTAGTATCAACTCGGGCGGAGAAAAAATTTACCCGGAGGAAGTCGAGAAGGCTTTGAAACATCATCCGGCCGTGTACGATGCTGTCGTCGTCGGTACGCCGCACGAACGTTTTGGCGAGCAGGTGACCGCGATTGTTCAGGCTCGCAAAGGTGAAGAGCCCAGCAAGGAAGAGCTCCTAGAGTTTTGTGCTCGGCACCTTGCGCGTTACAAGCTTCCCCGTGAGATCCTGTTTGTAGAAGAGATGGTACGCAGTCCATCCGGCAAAGCTGACTACCGTTGGGCAAAACGGTTCGCACTCGAAAAACTCGGCCTCGCTGGCGCGGCGCCGTAGGCGACAGGCGAGAGCACACCCCGGTTGTTTCCGAGTTCTGAAGCAATTTCTCTTGGTTCTTCTGCAGAACCGATAGGCGAACCAGCCCGCACAAGCGCCAAGTGGCTGACCCATGGTCTGGTACTGATCTTGCGGGTAGCCACCTGTCGAAAGCTCATGAAACGGCGATCTTGGCGTTCAGAAACGAGACGGCAGTCGGTGAGGCCGGTGCCTCGGGTTCCGCTGGAGGCGACGGTTTTTCAAGCGGTTCGCAAAATGTATGAATGCGGCACCGAGGCTGTGGCTGTGACGGACGAGGGAGAGCGCATTGTGGGCATCTTCACGGCCCACGACCTGATCACCATCATCGGTTTGGGCTATGAGCCAAAGGCGGTCACTGTCGCGGAGTGGTTGTGCTCACCTCAGCAATGCAACAACGACACGCCACGCGGCGAAGCCTGGATGGGCTGATTTACTTGCGGCGTAGCTTCCTTTTCGCCTGAGGTGTATCGGGATGGGGCGCGTCGCCAGCGTGGACGGCTGTGAATCTCTCCTGCCCCGCGTCAGTACCAAGGTTTTCGCCCCAGCGGAGTAGTTCGGGCGAGTTCTGCGGCCTTCCTGGCCATTGTCAGCACGATATCGCCGAATAAGGCCATCTTGGGATTGTCCGCCGTCCCGCGGGACCAGGCAGCGTATCCTTGCTCCAAGACGATCGCCATTTTAAACCGGCCGAGAATAATGTAGTAATCGATCTCTTCGACGGGTCGGCCGCTCAACGATGCATAGCGCGCGGCGAGTTCCGACCGTGTTGGCATCCCTGTGTAATCAACGTAGCCCGAGTGAGCACGATCTTCGTCTGGGTCGGGCCATGTCATTAGCACCCAGCCGAGGTCTAAAAGGGGGTCTCCCACGGTTGCCATTTCCCAGTCGACGATGGCCACGAGTCGCGCTGGGGCCCCGTGTGCGAACATCACATTAGCAAACTGGTAGTCGCCATGAAGAATTCCCGGAACATAGTGGCGTGGCCGATAACCCCGTAACCAACTGGCGGCTTCTTCCAAACCGGGAATTGGTCGAAATTGAACTTGTGAGAGAAGGTGGAGCCAGCGGTCCACTTGACGCTCGTGGAAGCCATCCGGTCGTCCGAAGTCCGCAAGCCCCGCAGCCTTCCAGTCTACCCTCGCTAGGCGCGCTATTCCGTCTACGAGTTCCCAAGCAAGTCCGCGGCGAGCTTCCAAGTCCGAGTCGAAAGGTGGAGGCCAACCGGTCCGATTCATGCACGACCATCCATCCACGTACTCCATAACGTAAAAGTTTGCTCCGAGAACTTCAGGGTCCGTGCACAGGCCGAAAACTCGCGGATGCGGTACGTCCGTTCCCTGCAATGCGGAAAGGACACGAAACTCCCGAATCATGGATTCATTCCGGCCAGGCGGAATCCGCCGCGGCGGTTTGCGCATTACCAGAAGCGCGTCCCCGCGGCGCAATAGCCACGCTTCGTTAGAAGCACCTCCGGAAATGAACTCCACCTCTAGTGAGAGCCCGGACCCGGGCAGTCCCTGATGGTCCAGCCACTGCTGCAATCGCCTTTGCTCCTCTGCGGATAAGCTTGGAGTTGCGCTGCTACAGTCCATAACCAGCTTTAGTCACGTTAGCGATGTATCATCCCTTAACTTGCAAAGTTTAGCCACCCTGCGGATTTTCTGATTGTTTAAAGTCCCTCGCTTACGTCAGAAGTGCCATCTCACCTCGCGTTGACGGTGCCGGAGTCTAACCAGGATACCCTCGTCTAAGTGGTTTTCCTATGGGCAATGCTGTCTCTGCGCAACATAGCGCCAAATCCTAGACCTTGGTTGCGGTGTCCCCCTGCCTCTGCAGGTAGCGCGAATAAATGAAGCTGAGGAAACGCTCGATCCCGTCAATCACGTGCAAGCAACGTAAGGATGGAAACAGATCGAAAGCATGTTGAGCTCCTGGAATTTCGGCATAAATGACGGGCTGTCTGGAAACTGCGCGTAAAGCGGCGACAAAGTGGCGGGCATGTTCAACTGGAACCAACGTATCCAACTCCCCGTGAACGACCATAAATGGTGGGGCATCTGGTCGCACCCGCGCAATCGGCGAGGCTTTTTCGTAGTCGCTCGGGGCCTCGTCAAGCGAAGCTTTCATGACCTTGCTTTCTAACAGATCATGAATGTCCCGGTTTCGGAAGGTGCGGAAACGGTCGACGAAGTCGTATACGCCGTACATTGGCACGGCACCCTGTACGGTCGTGTCAATGTGTTCGAAGCCGGGCTGATAGGCGGCATCGTTGGCCGTGAGGGCGAGTAAGGCCGCCAAATGACCCCCGGCCGATCCACCCGTTACAACGACGAAATTTGGATCTCCGCCATAGTCATGAACGTGCTCCCGAATCCATGCCAGCGCTGCCTTTAGATCGACGAGGTGGTCGGGAAACGTCGCGTGTGGCGAGAGACGATAGTCGGCACTCACACACACCCAGCCCCGTTGCGCCATATGGATCATCAACGGCAAACCCTGCTCGTTCTTGCTGCCCACGACCCAGCCTCCACCATGAACTTGAAGCAGCACAGGACAATTTTGGGGGCGCGACCGGTGCCGGTAAATATCGAGGCGCAGGTTCACGCCAGCAACGCGACGGAATCGGATGTCTCGATCTCTTTGTACCTCGGGGTGGCGGATCGGGAATGGGAGCAAAATTGCCTTCCAGTCAAGGGACGCCCGCCACTTTTCCTTAAGATTGGGGTGGACCTGCGAGCGATATTCGCTGCCCAGCGCTTCGCGAAGCGCATGCTCGATCACGTCTTTGGCGCGATCCCCCCGCCAGTAAGCCATCCACAAGGCCCACCACGAGCACAAGAGGGTCAGCAAGGCGAGCTTTCCCAACCCGCCATGTGCGGCACCGCTGGCAGCTAGGGCTGAGGCTAACAGGACCTGTATCGCGATGTGGTGCAGTGCCAGTTCGCCGGTGAGCCACCCGGCGAAAAAACTGATCAACGCCCGCCGTCCGGGACGATAGCTGGGGTACCAAACGTTATACGTCAGCCAGACACTGGCGAGGGCAAGAAGCCACAACACCACAATCATGGTGTCTCCTTACGAATTACGGATGAGCGCGCTCTGGCGCAGGAATCACGACCATGAACAAAGCGCTGCTCGTTAGTCATCGTTCTGGGTTGCTCATGAAACATCTAGCAGCAATGCGACGATCACTACCGACGTCTTCCAACACGAGCTACACCGAGGCTACGGGACATTGGCCTAGGGCCTCACGAACCGACCGGACAATCTCATCGACCGTAACCCGCCCGTCTCCATCGTAATCCACTTGCCAACACGAAATTGGCGGCTGTTCCTCCAATAGGGCACGAACAGCACCAACAAGTTCGTCTACGCTTACTGCCCCATCTTCGTTACAATCGCCCACACACCGCGGCCATCGGCGAAAGATGGAAACCGCATCGTCGTACTGGGCTGCCACGTAAATCCACCGTCCTGTGGGATCCAGGCTCAGCGCCGCGGCCCCGGCTAGCCCGTCTACGCTACCCTCGTCGTCGCGTAAAGCGTCGATCACTGTGAGCGAGCCCGTCTGACGGTCACGCTCGAGAAGCACGAGCACGTCATCACCGCCCCGGGTTAGCAAAACTGCCGATCCTTGAGGCGAGATGGCGATTTCCGTCGGCGCTGAGGACTCGCCGTAACCAACCACTTCCGGACCAGCCAGTGCATCGATGAAGCCGAAACGCCCTTGGCCACGGTCACGGAAATGGGCTACCCCGTTCATCCCTAGGGCGTACACGTCAAGTCCATCCGGCGAAACAGCCACGGAAATCGCACCGTCAAGACCGGATACATTGCCGACCCCTTCAAGGAAAATCTCTTCTGCAAAAAACATTGTGGAACTCCTATCGCGCCGAAAGTGAACCAGGGAGCTTGATCCACTACTGGTGACAAACAAATGGGAGCCGTCGGGGGAGACGGCCACTGCAGTGGGGCGGATCAGTCCGCTCACCTCACCGCCCTCGCTGCTGTCTCGCACGACTTGTGAAACGTTTAGCTTTCCGGAAAGCCTATCCCGCTGTAGAACAGTTACGGCATTGTCGCCGTAGCTTGCGACCACGAGCTCTTGGCCGTCGGGCGATAAGGTCAAACCATGGACCTGGGTAAGACCAAATTGACCACGGGGACCTCCAAATAGGGCTTCCACGAATTCTAATTGGCCGCTGACTGGGTCGCGCGCAAACACAGCAACGGCGTCACCGAAAAACGCGCCAACGTAAACGTGTGTGCCGTCTGGAGAAACGACGACGCGTACGGGCCGGAACAGCCCCCGCACTACGCCACTCTGATCCAAATGTGCTTCCGCGAAGGTTACCCAGCCGGTCACGAGGTCGCGGCCGAGGACGACGATTGCATTGTCATCGAAACTAACCACGTACACGTTGCGTCCGTCTGGGCTGACGGCAACACCATGCGCGCCCCGGAGGTGATAGTTGTTCTCCGGATCGGCCAGCTTGCCTACGAAACCTAAGCGCCCGGCTGCCAGCCCGCTGGGAAATGCAGCCAGGAACAAAGCGCCCACGATGAGGATTCGGGTAACGGATTTCATTCCTGTAGTCCTCCTGCCGTACGGAGGGCCCAGCGCCTCGCGGGGCGAACTTCACCAACGAATACGTAGGGAAGCTCCTGAGTGGTCAGCGCAAGGTCAGGCGTCCCCCAACGCCAGGCCGATACAGATGCTAAAAATAAGCTTCGGTCACCCACGATAATTTGCTGGCGGACACGACACTCCAAACACAGTAGAGCTGAAGAGAGCCACGGTACGCCACTTGGCGACCAAAACCAGTCCACTCGGTCGAGGTTGCCAGGTCGCCGGGCAGCGGCTGAGTGAAAATAATCTTGCAATCTCCGGGAACTTTGGCCGACAACATTCAAGCCAAACATACCATGTCCAACGATTCGGCCGTGAGAGTAGCAGTTGCGACCAACGGCAGCTGCGAGCAAGGGGGGCTCGCCGGACACCTGTGTGACCCATGATGCGGACATCCCATGCCCGATGCCACCGTCTCGCGTCGTCAAGATGTAAACACCAGTAGTCAGGGTGGACCAGACTTGCGCCGCTGCTTCGTCCATCGACACTCCAACGCCTGACCTGGGACTTAGTTACCCGCTACTCGCTCCTGAGCGGACGACCGCTAACTCGCCTGTCGTTCCACGGTCCACCCCGGCAAGTCCTTGCATCGGCAAAGGGGATACCGAGTGCAATCGACCAGCGGCAAACGCACCACACGCGGTAGCGCCACCATCGACAACAATGGTAGCTCCGGTAATAAAACGAGATTCATCCGAGGCAAGGAACAAGGCCACAGTGGCAATGTGTTCTGGTTGCCCCGCTTCTGGCCAGGGCTGAAACTTCTCCAAAAAGTTGCGCACTGCCTCGGGGTTACCGCGATGAAGCAAAGGGGTGAGAATGCCTCCCGGGCAAATTGCGTTGACACGAATGCGGGACGGTGCCAGTTCAATTGCCGTACTTTTCGTCAGATTGACAACCGCTGCCTTAGCGGCCGAATACGCTTGGGGTCCGTCGCCGCCACTCAAACCGGCAATGGACGCCGTATTGATAATGGTGCCCCCTTGACCCTGGGCTTTCATGATGCGGGCTCCATGCTTAATGCCAAGGAACACGCCGCGGACCAGAACGGCAAAGGTATAATCCCAGTCTTCTACCGCGATCTCCGTGATTGGCCCAAAGGCTCCGCCCACGCCTGCATTATTGAAAACGCAGTCAAGGCGGCCCCAACGATGAAGAGCCGTTTGAAACGTCGCTTCCACCTGTTGCTCGTCGGCCACGTCCATACGACGGAACACCACGCGGTCGACGTGACCTTGTTGGCCCGCTCGGGAGATCGTCTCCTCTCCAGACGCAGCGTTGTAGTCTGCAACGACGACTCGCGCGCCCTCCGACAAGAAGAGCATGGTCGTGGCACGACCAATCCCGCTCGCGCCTCCAGTGATGACCGCCACCTTTCCTTCTAGGCGTCCCGCCATAAATTCGCGTCTCCTTCCACTCGTAGTGCAGGGGGATTTGGATTCAGCCGTCCCGAACTGGCTTTGCCACCGAATCAGGGGTTCCCGCAAGGCTACCGAGGGCACAAGGGAATCATTTCTCCGCTACGTTTTTTCTCGCCGTCCCCGCTGCGCTACGGAATGCTCATTTGCGTTGCCCGATACACTGGAGGGCCCTCGAGGAGGAAGCGCTCGACAGGACGGACGAAGGATCCCAGGGGAAACAGATTTTTGTTCTTCCGAAAGGCCTCGAGTGCGCCGTCGTTCTCGAACCCGAACAGCACGACTACTCGCTGCCGTCCTTCGTGTCGCTCGCGACTCGCATAAGTGTCAATTCGCGCCAAACCAGGGATCTGCTCGAATCCCCTCGCGTCGAACCAGCGGTAGAAGGCGTCGATTTGTTCCTCTTCCACTTCGAAAACCTGTGCAAAATAGCTGAGCCGATCCGGCTCGAAAGAGCCACCAACCCCATGTTCGTGGTGATGCTGGTGACGAGTCGTTTCCTTCGCCCCACCACTTTGCGCGCTGGCGGTTGGCGCGCCCTCTTTCAGGCTTGTCAAGTACGCCACCAAGTCAGTCAATTGCTCCAATGTCATGTCAGGGTACATGGGCATGCGCGAGCCACCGTGATCGTCAAGGTACCCAGGGCCATCAACCAAGACGGCGTTTGGATTGACGATGGCCTCGGCGAAATATCCCGGAGGGTGATGATCCCCCATTCCCGTGAGATCAGGGCCTACAAGTTCAAGGCTTTGCTCCACCGCCGGAAAGTTTTCCCCTGCGACCCTGTGGCACTTGAAACAACCAAGTTCGACAAAGGCCTTGCGCCCGGCCTCCGGGTCTCCTCGGGGCGGAGTAAACTTCCACCCCGGAGGTATACCTCCCCACGCATGCAGTCGCTCCATGCTGACTCGAACTCCCAGCACCGGTGGATCTTCTTTCTCTGGCGCCGCCGACGCCGGGTGCTCTCCACGCTGGCACGAGCAAAGACAGGCAATAACTCCTAAGGCAGCAGCAACCAACCGAGACGCACAAAAGAATTTGCCGGTGCAGTCCATCCGCTACCCCTCCTGTGTTTTTCTTCCCAGCTTCGGTGAGCTCGTAAAGTCAGATCTCTATTTCGTTTGCCTTCCGGGATCGCCTGGCAAGCGGGTCAAGGGTGCCGCCTAGCAACCAGCAAGCAACGCATGGATACCTTGTAGAATCTCCTCGATGGTGGGATCACCGTCCCCGCTGGGGTCGGCTGACAAACAGACAGCCAGAGAACTTTCCCCTAAGGCAATATTCACTGCACGGACCAACTCATCGACCGTTACCACGAAATCGTAGTTGCAATCACTGACACAGCCCCACAGTTGGAAGGGATCACTCAAACGCGGGTTCGTAACGAACTCCGGATCGTCCAGCGACTGCAAAAACGCTAGCACTTGCTGCTTCTCTTCCTCGGTGATGACAAACCCTCTAATAAAGTTACTCTTGTAGGGGTTTTTCGAACCATCGCCAGCGTAAGGCCCGCTATGAATCCTACGACCACCGGCAGCGTAGTGGTCAATCACTTCTTCTAGCGTCGCAATGCTTCCGTCGTGCATGTAAGGTGCGGTGTAGCTGAGGTTTCGCAGAGTTGGGGCCTTGAAACGTCCCATGTCAGAAGGGATGCGGGTGATTTCGAACAACCCGGTGTTGTCTGGAGGATAAGCGCCGCGCCCATCGATGTTGTACAGGCCGTTGTTTTGGAAGGAAGTTTCGTCGAACGGATTGCCCTCGTGCGTCACCGATGCGGTGAAGTTAAAACCACCGTGGCAATGGAAGCACTCCAGCCTTTCGGAGAAAAACAACCTGCCCCCGAAAAATGCTTCCTCCGAAAGCGCGTTGTCATCGAGCCCTTGGACGTACCGGTCATAAGCACTGTTCCCAGAAATCAGGGTTCGCTCGAAGCTAGCAATAGCTTTCACGATATTACCCAGCGTAAATGGGTCACTCTGACCGCGAAACGCCTCCGCAAACATCCTCTGGTACCGCAGGTCCGCCCGCAACCGGTCTACGAGTTCCTCTTCTTTGCCACTGAGGCCCAACTCAACCGGGCGCTCGTTAAACATCGGTACCAAAGCCTGCCGTTCCAAAGAGTCTAATAAAGGATTGGCCCAACCAAGGGCAGTTGCGTAGGCTACGTTCGTTAGGCTCATCGCGCTGCGTGGATGAATTTCTCCTGTGGAGCCAACCGCGCGGGGACGACCGTCGGTAAAGGCGCGGGCCTGCTGGTGACAAGACGCACACGACTGCGAGAGATTTCCTGATAGCCGGACGTCGTAAAAGAGAAAACGCCCCAAAGCAATTTTCTCGATGCTTAAGGGGTTATCTGCGGGAATCCGTGGTTTGGGAAAACCTACCGGCAGCTCAACCGCGTAAGAACGTTGAGCTTGCAAGTCTTCCGCGGCCCAGGCTAAGCAATGCAAAAGGCTCAACGCCGCAATGTAGATTGCCGAACCTCGGATGCGTCCGAGCAAATAGACCTCCTCGCCCCGTTTTAATGGTGAGGCTCCACACGGAAAAACTTTTGCAGACCAGCAACTGGTTGGCCAGAAGCAAAGTCTACGCCCAAGTTTCGCAGTAAAACATTGCAGTCGTCATCCCCAGGGTCAGACATACACCCAGGAGGCGTGCCTTCCTTATTTTCGTTCAGATCGGAGTCCGCCAGCAGTGCGGCTAGGTCCGCAACGATGACGTCATCCTCCACGGAAAATGGCCTCAAGATGACCTCAGCCCGATTGGGTCGCGCACAGCCTCCCACCACCCCAGGCTGGGCGAAGTAACAACCAGTGGAGCCAAGGTGGATGTGGTAGGCGTCTAGCGCAGTGTCGACGCGGAGAAACTTGTAACCAGCCTGCCAGCTCCAGAACATGCTGGTTAGGCTCAACGGAGGAGGCGCGACCGACGCGTCGCCATGGTTGCGACGAAATGGCACCCCTAGGACAAAGCGGATCCCGTTGTACGCACCCGGAGCTACGCGTCCACGGACGGTTTCATTTGTCTGCACCGTTCCGTTCACGCACGGCGAGGTTTTGTTTTCGAAGTCGAGCAACGCGACGTCTTCGAGTTGCCACACACCATCTTGGTCGAGCAGGACGGCGACCTCGCGGTCGTCGCTCGTTAAGAGACGAACGTTCGACACGTAGAAGCGAAAGTCGGAGGGGACAAACTCTCCCCCATTCCTGCCCACGCCGGAATACGTGGTGCCACACTGGAACGGTTCCTGACCCACCCGACCAGCAAAGCGGATTGCTACCGGCACATGGCCACAACCCTCCAGGATGTTGTTGACGCCGGCGACGAGTTCATCGACGGTCACCTGTCCGTCACCGTTGCGGTCCCCAGCACACTGGCCGTACCGGTCAAAGCGCCCGCTCGTATCCGTGGCCTGAGCGACATACGCGCCTGGGCCCGATACGGCCACAGCAAGAAATAGTACCAACGTTCTCATCCACGGTTCCATGTACACCTCCGTTGCACGCGAATTCTTTTCTACCTCGCTATCCGTATCGTGCCGGCTCGTCCGCTATGGTTAGTACCTCGCCCTCTGCTGGGCACGCGAACCATTTGCCAGTATTCTGGTCCTTGTGTTTCCCGGCTACTGGTTTCTGGCACGGAAAGATAGGTCATAAAGCCAAAAGCGGCTCCACGGTAGAGACTTACGCTGCAGGTACCATTGCATTTGTTCTCCTTGCTGACCGGCAAAGCTCGAGACCTTCCCCGCAAGCGCAATCCGCAGTCAAAGCGACGGCGCAGCACTTTTAGCACTTCGTTCCAGATTTACCTCCACCTTCGCGCGTCTAGCTTGCAGCTTCGTGGTGACCGTTGTGCATGGTTCCAACTTGAAGCAGGAGCGTGTAGGGTGCAGAAGGCTCGTAACCAGAGCCAGGGACCAGAAACCGCAAGGTCACAACGTATTGCCCATGCTCAGGGTCGACATCGTGGGCGAGGACGAGCTGCCACTGCACATGGGCGTGGAAGGGCACCACTCCTAATAAGGCGCGCGCGCCAGCCTGGCTGAGAATTTTGTCCTCGATCTGTAGGCGAACGCCGGGGCTGAGCGATACGATCTCGATCTCCACGGAAGTGCCTGGGGGAAGGGGTTGAAGGTGCTCGTCTGCGTGCTCCTCGTTTACACTTTCAAACGCGGGAAAGGAGCCAGTGTATAAAATCACTCCGCCGACACAGGCCTCCGCTGCCCCGCCAATGCACTGCCGCTCAGTGAGCAGAGCGACGTTTGTGTTCGATTCTTGATGAACGGTGATCTCGCCCCCTCCTGCATGATGAGAGCCGATCAGCAAATGCCAATGGGTCTCTGCAGCAGGCGTGGGCGTCGGGGAGGGTGTTGGCACGGGGGTTCGGGCGATGGTGGGCGTCTGCTGTGGCTGATGCACCCGCTCCTCGTCGTCGCTGCCACATGCCAACGCGAAGACCATAAGGACCCCGAACACTAGAAGGGTTCGCGACACGGTGCCTCTCCTTCCTTCGGCTCGTGGTTGGCGTAAACGCCGGGGTGGGACAACTAGGCAAGTTGTCGCAGGGCAAAGGGCTATCGGAATCCGCTGACGCAATTCGGCCGCCCTTGCTCCGAAGTGGTCTAACGTGTTTTAGGAGTCGACATGGCGAGGGAAGTGCTCCGGATTGCGAATTGCAGCGGCTTTTACGGTGATCGACTGAGTGCTGCTCGGGAGATGGTCAACGGCGGGCCAATCGATGTTCTGACGGGAGACTATCTTGCTGAACTTACGATGATGATTTTGTACAAAGATCTGCAGAAAGACCCGCACGCTGGCTACGCGCGCACCTTCTTACGGCAAATGGAGGAGGTACTTGCCACTTGCGTAGAAAGGGGGATCAAGGTCGTCGCTAATGCTGGCGGCCTCAATCCGGGTGGTTTAGCAGCAGCAGTTCGGGCGCTCGCAGCCCGCTTGGGTCTGAAGGTGCGCGTGGCTCACATCGAGGGTGACGACTTGTTGCCCCGGCTCGCCGAGTTGCAAGCACAGGGACACGAGCTCCGCCACTTGGACAAGGACATCCCGTTGCGCGATTTAAGGGCACAGGTGGTCACAGCCAACGCCTATCTCGGGGGATGGGGTATTACCGAAGCGTTACGACGCGGGGCCGATGTAGTCATTTGCCCTCGAGTTACGGACGCTGCCTTGGTGGTGGGGCCCGCGGCCTGGTATTTCGACTGGGCGCGCGACGATTGGGATCGCCTAGCCGCTGCAGTCGTGGCGGGGCATATCATCGAGTGTGGTGCTCAATGCACCGGGGGAAACTATTCGTTCTTTCGTGAGGTGCCTAACATCGAGCAGATTGGCTTCCCCATCGTCGAGATGCATGGAGACGGATCGTTTGTCGTTACGAAGCATCCTGGAACCGGTGGTATGGTTTCTGTTGGAACGGTGACGGCGCAACTTTTGTACGAAATTCAGGGTCCACGTTACCTCAATCCGGATGCCACCGCGCGCTTTGACACGATCCAACTGCATCAGCAGGCCGTCGATCGCGTGCTCGTGTGCGGCGTGCGTGGCGAACCCCCGCCGCCGACAACCAAAGTGTGCATTAACTACTTGGGCGGATTTCGCAACTCGGTAACGTTTGTGCTCACCGGCCTCGACATCGAGGAAAAGGCCGCGCTGGTAGAAAAAACCTTGTGGTACCTCGTTGGGGGCAAGGAACGCTTTGCAGAAGTCCATGTAGACTTGCTACGCTGGGATCGCCCCAATCCCTACCGCAATGAGGAGGCGTTTGCCCACCTAACGGTAGCAGTAAAAGACCCTGATCCCCTTAAGGTGGGCCGTGCATTCACCAACAAGGCAATTGAAATGGCTCTGGCGAACTACCCCGGATTTTTCGTGACGCACCCACCGACGGACGCAAGTCCTTATGGCGTTTTCTGGCCCACCCTGGTTCCTTCTGAGCTCGTCCCGCATCGTGTGGTTCTGGACGACGAGGTCGTGGACATCGAGGTGGTCCTTTGTAAGAGCCCTTTCACAGTGGAGGTACCGTCACCAAGTTTGCCTCCTCCACCAGCTGGGGAGGTCGTGCGTGCGCCCCTCGGTTTGGTTGCGGGGGCACGTTCCGGTGACAAAGGAGGAAACGCCAATGTGGGGCTGTGGACGAAGCGGGTCGACGCTTACGCTTGGTTGCGCCAGTACTTGACCATAGACCGCTTCCGAGATCTGGTTCCAGAAGCGCGCACACTTGACGTCGAGCGTTACGAATTGCCGAATCTGTTAGCACTGAACTTTGTGGTGCGCGGAATTCTCGGCGATGGAGTTGCTGCCTCGACCCGAATGGATCCGCAAGCGAAAAGTTTCGGTGAGTACGTGCGCGCCAAGGTGGTAGATATTCCTCGGGCTTTGCTAGTGGACTGACGTGCTGCGAGACAGTGGCGCAAGGGGTGCAAGCTCCCCCAAAGGAGGAGGTGATGATCCGATATTTCTGTGACCGTTGTGAGGTGGAGGTCGAGCACCATGCCGATCTGACGGTGTTTTCGGTCGAAATCGGTGAAAGTGGCTCTGCCTCAAACTGGCGCCTGCGGCGCGAGCTGTGCGCCAAGTGCTTGGAGGAAACCAAAGACTTCCTGAACAAGTTTTTCGCCAAGCCAGTAGCGAAAAAACGGACTGCTTAAAGACATCTCTACTGCAACCGCCCCAGTGCTTGCCGCGCGCAAAGGAAAGGAAACCTTACAGTGTTCCATTCATTCAGGAAGTTCAGCGTGGTGGTGTTCGGATCATGGCTTCTTGTCATTGCTGCCTGCAGCAGTAACGAACAAACCCTCACTCCCTCGACTCCCACTGCTACCGTTAGCCCAACTCACTCACCGCCGCCTCCGAGCCCTTCGCCGCGTGCGACGAGCACCTCTACCCTGGTGCCTGCCTCCCTCACTCCGACCCAGAGTGTAACGCAACCGACGAGGGCGCCGTCGCATACCGCGATGGCAAGCGTGACCCCAACGATACCACCGTTCACGCCAACGTTGTCGCCCACTCCCGTCGCTTCGTCCACGCCAAGCGTGAGTGCCACGGCCACTGCGTCGGTCACACCCTCTCCCACTTTCGAGCCCGGGACGTGTTCGGATCCCGAGGTCCAAGCACGCGAGCCTCTCTGCGAGCTCGATCGCAGCGAGCCAATTTGCGACTTCTTGGTTCCAGAGGTTTGTCTCTACCCTTTTCCCTCGTCGTTTTTCTTACGAGCAGACCCTAGCACGTCGACTGGTTTGCGTCTCCACTATGCTCGTGCCGCGATGCCAGCCAATGCACGGGGTGTGCACATCGATCCAAAGGAATGGAACACGCTGGATGGTTTTAGCCCAGGAGCCATGATGCTGGTGTTGTTCCCCGAAGGTGTCGATTTAGCCGCTTCCCGGGCTCCCACGATTACCAATTATCCTCGCTCGTTGGAACCAGATTCCCCCACCGTCATCATCGATGCGGACAGTGGCGAGCGGATCATTCATTTCGCCGAACTCGATGCCGACGGCACCACTGATGCCAATCGTTCCCTCATCTTGCGGCCTGGCATTCGGCTCAGGGAAAAGCATCGCTACATCGTCGCTCTCCGGCGCTTAGTGGATTCGAGGGGGCACGAAATCCAACCACGCCGAGCCTTTAGGGTGCTGCGTGACCGTGAAGAGACGCCAGTGCAAACGGTGGAGTTACGGCGGCAACATTTCGAGGATATTTTTGCTCGCCTTGAACGAGCGGGCGTAGAGCGCAGCGAGCTGCAATTGGCCTGGGACTTTGTCGTTGCGAGTACCGAGTCGATCACCGGTCGTGCACTGGCAGCCCGGGACCAAGCGCTTGCCGCGAACGGCCCTGGAGCCCCGGAGTTTGAAGTCAACTCTGTCGAAGATAACTTTAGCGAGCGGATTTGCCGGCGGGTGCGGGGCACGTACCGGGTACCTCTTTTTCTTACCAGCGACCGACCACCCGCAGTGTTCAATCTGGACGAACACGGCGTCCCTAGACAAAACGGTTGGGCACGAGCCCCATTTACCGTGATCATCCCTTGTTCAGCTATTTCCGGGTCGCAGCCTATCCCGGGACGACCGATGATTTACGGTCACGGCTTGTTCGGGACCGGAGAGGGTGAAATCACTGCCGGCCCGCAGCAAACGCTGGCCAGCCGCTTTGGGTTCGTCATAGCCGCGACGGATTGGATTGGCATGTCGAACGCCGATCTCGATAACACATTTCGTATCATTGGAGATCTTAGCCGGTTCAACCAGCTTGTGGATCGCCTCCAGCAAAGCCTGGTAAATCAAATTCTGCTGGGGCAATTGTTGCTGGCCGAGGATGGCTTGAGTTCGCATCCTGCGTTTCAGTTCAACAACGTGCCCGTTATTGATCGGCGTGAGCTTTTCTATCACGGGAACAGCCAGGGCGCGATCGAGGGAGCCGCATTCATGGCACTGGCGCCGAACCTAACCCGAGGCGTTTTAGGGGTGGGCGCCGCGAACTACAGCTTCTTGCTGCAGCGCAGCATAGACTTCAACCCGTTCTTCTTCGTTTTGGCACAAACCTACCCGAACGTTATCGATCGGGCGGTTCTCTATGGTTTAATTCAACAGCTTTGGGACCGGGCGGAACCGAACGGTTACACCTCTCACCTCGTCGAAGATCCCTTGCCGAATACCCCGGCAAAAAAAGTTTTGATTCACACTGGCATCAACGACTCGCAAGTCTCTCACTATGCCACCGAAATCCAGGTGCGAAGTTTGGGCATCCCTGCAGTGGCCCCCTCGGCATACCCGGCTTTTGGTATTCCTGAGAGAGCGGCACCGTTTGATGGTTCGGCGTGGGTACCTTACGATGTTGGAGGCACCCCTCCGCCGTTGGACAACCGGCCGCCGGAGTTCGAAAACGGAGTTCACGAAGCAGTACGAAGGCTGGACGCGGCTCAGCGTCAACTCGACGCCTTTTTGCGTACCGACGGCCGCGTGGAAAACTTCTGCGACGGACCTTGCGTATTTCGCGATGTCCCCGGCGTTCGTTAAGATGACCGCCTTGCCCGAACTAGGGGTAGGCGCGGCGTATTCACCGGGGCGATGCTGGCGCAGCGAGCTAAGTCCTGAATGTACTTTTCAAGAGCCCGTGCCAACTTGGCGGTGTCAATTCCCATGACGTTGCGATTACCCGCAGTCTTCCTCAAGGCCTCGAGGCGCTCCGCAGCACGGTGCGCCACTCGTTGCGCTGCAGGGAATCGGCCGCAGCGGCAGTGCAGAGCGCTCGCTGAATACTGTAGGAGCACGCGCAAAAATTCGTACTCTTTCGCGCCAGCAGGGCACTGACGCCAAAGCCGCTCCCAAGTTTCGTGCGCCTCCCAGAAAAACCCATACCGGAACAGGTGCACACCCAAGCGCCAAGCTGGGTGTGGCAGCCGCCGCTTTCGAGGCGCGGTCTGTCTAGGGGTGTTCTGCGCCAGGTAGGTGTCGATAAACGCCAGCGCACGGAGGCGATGCTCCCGAGTAGAGTACCCTGGTAAGTAAGGACTATCGGGCAACGGAAGCCGCACTTGCCGCCCTTGGGGAGCAGGGGAGAAGCCACTGGGGCTTTGCCAAGGCACCATGCCGTTGAATTTAGAGAGGTTCTTCATGGGGGAGACTCAGTGTCTGGAGGCAGTTGGTTACCAGAGCCAGACGGCAACTTTTGGTTCGCTGCTGACGGACCGTCCGCAAGCGGACCGAGGTTCGACAGGATCGCAAAACCAACGCGGCCAGCAATCGTAAAAGGCTTAGCCCAGCCCCCAAAATCCAGGCGCTCGGATACAGCCTTCGCACGCTGAGCGAGCTCGCGATCGCCTTCGAGCGATGCCATGTACGCCACTGCAGGCCACAAACGCGCATCTGTATTTGCGGAAACAGCCGCCACCGCAACTGCGTATTCTTTTAGCCACTTTCGAATGGTTGGTTCCTCTGTGTGTCGGTGCGTATAGCTAAGCCCCTCCGCCAAAATGCCCAGTTTCCAATCGTGAACTTTGTCGGGGCGATGGCGCTCCATGCCCCACCGGGCGTACTCTCTTGCTCCGTCGAGGTAGCGGTGGTCGTTCGTAACCTCGTAGAGTGCCACCAAGGCAATTTGTGGCCAGCCAAATTGTCGCGGATTACCGTTGAGGGGGGACCGCGCGCGGCGTAGCAAATACTCACCGATTCCGCGTGCGGCCGCGAGCGCGACGTCATCGCCCGAAAGCAAGTAAAGCGATAGGAGACCCTCCGTCCAGGTGTGTCCCAGATCGACCCCCCCTAATTCAAAGCTCCAGTGCAAGGGGTTTTTCGGGTGATTCATTCCAATCCACTGTGGATAAGCGGATTGGTAGTGGATGATGTCTACGTCCATGAAATGTCGGCCCGCTGCGAGCATCGGCTCATGGAAGCGTGCATTTCCCGTAAGCCAGTACGCCAGAGCCAAAACTTGAGTTAAGTCGTACTCCAAATTCCCCCACGCATCGCACCCTTTCGTGGTGTCATGATACCCCGGGTAGTTCCAGTCGCCCCAGTTCCACATTCCATAGAATCCGCGGCGCCGTAGCTCGGCCGGATCAGGCTGACCAGGCTCGCGACAATGCGCTTCCTGACGATCGTCCCATTCCTCCCGGTCGTACGTCTTCTGAACGCGCTCCCAAGCATCTGCCACACGGCGAAGAAACGCAGCCCCCGCATTCGTGCCAATGACGTTTGCCGCTGGCAGCGCTCCGGTCGCTACCAGCCATTGTGGATCGACGCGCCCTTCAAGAGGCACCTGACTCAACTCCTCGACCTCCGGGGGGGCCCCTGCGTGGCGCAAGGCTAGAACAAATTCATGTGTCTTTGCTGCTCCCGTACCAGCCAGTGCAGGCCGGTCGGTGCCGCCGTACAGTTGATATCTTAGTTTCTGGGCCTGCATCTCTACGGCCTGGGGGTACTGCTGCCAGAACCAACGGGCCCACAAGGTGAGCCCGAGTCCGCCATCGTGAAGGTCGAACCAGCCCGTTAAACGTCCTTGACGCCGCTCGGCCGCGATCGTGTAAGCCTCGTTGTCGTTCTGCACAACCATCAAAGGCAGTCGACCTTCAAGTGGCCGAGCTACACCGTCGAGACGATAGAGCGCCCGCGCCCCGTGCATTCTCGGGAATTGAAGTTCCACGGTCACATGGCCGAGACGAATTGCAGGGGTATCGGCGTGGATCTCGAACGTGTGAAACACACGGAGCACAGGTTGCTTGGCAAAGCACTCGATCCGTAGCCGGTAAAGCAACGGACTCTTCCCATAACGACCCCGAATCTCGATCAGCGCCCTTAAAGGCCCGGTGTCGAGAACCTCGATCGACTCTACTGGGCCGGCCACCACCTGAACACCGTCCACCTCTGCCTCCCCCCGGATCCGTATTCCTCTGGCCCTACTGTCGTGCCGAGCCAGCGTATCGACCCAAAACTCCGAGTGCTGCCGAATGGAAAAAAAAATCGCATCGTTTTGAACGTCGACGCGCTCTCCTCGGTGCCTCACCGACACCGGCCCGTTCACTGCTCCCGCGTTGGAGAGCGCATGCGGCGCCCCGTGGATTCCAAGCTCGATTTTCTTACCGGGCTCTAAGTCCATCTGGGCATATACCCTGTACCACTGCGGGACCTTCTCTTTCCGAGGTGTCAGCGCGCGCACGCTCGTGGGCAATGGCTGCTGCCGCCCAGGATGCTTTAGTTGAAGGCTGGCAGTGCTGGACCCTAGCGAAGGTGGCACCGGGATCGTCACGGCGACTGGCCAGTTGCGAAGGTTCTTTCCGCTGCTGTTAGTGAATTCCGTTACTTTCGTGGCTTCCGTTACCAAGGCTTGCCCCGCTCCGGCGGCATGGGCAACCGAGCGAGCGAGAAGGTGAACATACAACAACCACGACAGTCCTATGCAGCTCGCCACGGTAAAGGGAGCCGCTTCTATTTTAGCGCCCTTGAAGAACATGCCCCTCCTCTTAGAGAGAGCCGGCACAAAAAAAAGGGGCGCAGGACCTTGAAACGGCCGCGAAAGTGAGTGGTTGACGGCTCCGTGATCTACCCCTTAAATGCACACGCGTTGGTTCCGCCAACTGCGGGACTCGCCGATCGATGCATAACGTCTTCGCAGAGACTCGGCCGATTCATTCTGGTACGGCTTCGAGGATGACGCCGGAATGGAGCAAAAGCTTGGAAATACCCTTGCGAAAAGCTTCGCATCCGCGGTTTCCCTGGAAGCGCCACTGCCCGGTGAAACCCAGCGCTTAGGACGACCGGTGTCACGGTTGACCAATCGGTCGAGCTTGGGTAGGGAGGATTCATGACAACTTTTCCCCGCAAGAAGCGGCTTTTTTTTGCGGTACCACTTAACCGAACGGTCAAGATGGAGCGCCCATGACAGGTCCCATGACCACGGTTTTCGAGTTCCTGATCGCTGTAGGTCTCCTTGTGTCGACGTGGTACTTCATAATGACTTACTTGGGTGCCCTGAAGTTCTTTCGGGAACGCGATGTGACAACTGAAATCGACGACAACCAGTTGCCCGGTGTCACTATCCTCAAACCTCTCAAGGGGCTCGAACCAGCGCTGTTTGAGAACTTGGCCAGCTTTTGTCGGCAAGACTATCCGAAATTCCAGGTCGTCTTTGCCGTTGCCGATCCAGCCGATCCGGCACTTTCGGTGGCTCGGCGGGTTAAAGTTGCCTTTCCACAGGTGGCCATAGACGTAGTCGTTGACCCGAGGGTTTACGGTCCCAACTACAAGGTTAGCAATTTACAGAACGGCTACCGCGCTGCACGTTACGATTATCTGGTGATTGCTGACAGTGACATCCGGGTGCCCCGGCACTATTTGCGCGCGGTTGTTGCCGATCTTCGACGCCCTGAAGTCGGCGTGGTGACGTGCATTTATCGCGCTCGGCCGGTAGGTGGATGGCCAGCATCCATTGAGGCTCTGTTCGTTAACACGGATTTCACCCCGAGTGTCTTTGTGGCCCGCCTAGTCGAGAAGACGCGTTATGCCTTTGGCGCCACCATGGCGATACGCCGCGAGGTCCTCGAGCGAATTGGCGGATTCCTAGCCCTGTCCCGCTACTTGGCTGATGATTTCTTCCTCGGCAATCTTGTAAGTCGCCAGGGGTTCAGGGTTGAGATTTCACCGCTTATTGTGGACACCTTTTTAGCGGTTCCGACCTGGAGGCGCCTGGTGGAACATCAACTGCGCTGGTTGCGTACGTACCGTAGCGTTCGCGGTGGCAGTTACTTTGCGCTGGTTTTGACCCATGGGTCCCTGTGGGCCCTTCTCAATGTGCTCTTGCACTGGACCGAGCCGCTGGCCTGGTTGATTAGTGGAGGCGTGATCGGCCTTCGTTTAACGGTTGCCGCTTCGGTTGCTTCGCGCTTTCTAGGGGTCACTCTGAGCAAAATCGACCTTTGCCAGATTCCCTTCAAAGATCTCTTCCTTAGCCTCATGTGGGCAAGCGCTTTCTTAGGGAACACGGTGTCGTGGAGTGGTCACCGCTTCCGGGTTCTTGCCCACGGCGAGATGGTTCCGGAAGGAGGCATCGCAGAGGAATCGTCTCCCCTGGACGAAAGCTGCTCTCAACCAAGGGCCCGCGCGGGCTCGTAACTGGAAACCTGCCCAGCAACGGAGCGATTGACAGCCGTTAGTTAAATGTGCTGTGAGCACCTTTATGAGGAGGCGCAGCACTGGGTGGTGTTGGTTAGTCGCGGTCCTGCCGCTTTTGGCCAGTGGCTGTGGAGGTGACGAAGAAGCGGCCGCCGGTAAGTCGGAACGTGACCAGGTCATTGTCTTTGTTCCCGAGGGAAATCGTTTGCGCGCTTACGCGCCGCTCAGGGGCGAGAGTCAGGTGGTGGTACCGAGTCATGCGGATTCGCCGGCCAGCGGCCGCGATATTAATGGCCAGGTTTGCTTCTTGCCTGATGGTTCTGGTCGCTTCATTGCTGGTGAAGATACCAATCAGCCCAATCCACCTCCGGGTTGGGGATTGTTTCAGTTACGAGGCCGCCGGGTGGGCGAGCTCTCGGCAACACAGATCACGCGCTATGTTCCTACGTATCAACCTTCGCGGGACACCCCGGACAACTACGGCTGCGGGTTTCTTCGTGACGGGCGGTTGCTGACCAGCGATATCGGCAACAAGGCCGATGGGCCAGTAAACGGTCAGCTCATTGTTTGGTTTCCACCGCTGGACGCGCCCACTGTCCGCTACTGCAAAATCGACATTACGGTGGGCACGGCTGGGGGAATCTTCGTTGATGCAAACGACCGTGTCTTCCTCGCCAGCGCCCGGGGAGCGCCCGGAGTCTACCTGTACGAAGGGCCGTTTCCTACGAGTGCCGACGCTGCGGGGGGATGTGGGGAGCGGGACAGTACGGGTGCTCCGCTAGCATCAGCGATGCGAAAGCGACTGTTCATCCCTGCCGACAGCCATATCCGTACCCCAAACGCGATCGCAGCCACACCACGCGGAACGTTCCTCGTGACAAGCGTGTTGAACGGTGTCATTGCCGAGTACGATGCCGAAGGGCGGTTCCTGAGGCGAATCTTGCAGCCGGTCAGTGGAGAGCGCTTGCCCTTCCCCTCTACCGGCACCCCATTGGGGATCGCCGTCGACTCCTTTGGTTCGGTGTACTACGCGGATTTGGGGCTGGTGCAGGAGGGGCTGGATATCGGTCCCGGGCGTAACCAAGGCACTGCACGCCGGATTCGTTTTGCCTCTGATGGTTCCCCCTTGCCACCCGAAATCCTCGATCGGAACCTCAACTTTCCCGATGGAGTCGGGGTTTGGGAACCGCCCCGCTAAGCGGCCGGCAAAAGAAGTGGACGAGTTGCTGGGCAGCTCTTGTTCACTTCAGGAGCCACGCCCAAGCAACTGATGGACGAGCTGATGCAGCGCCGTAACCTCGGCATTGGCAGGTAAGGCGTCGAGGCAGCGGTTGGCGTGTGCCGCAAACGTCGCCGCCAAGGCGTGTGCCTCTGCCACGGCACCGCATGCTCGCACCCGCTGTAATGCCTCGAGAACCTCGGCATCGCTGGGCTGCGGATTCTCGAAAAACCTCCTGACCTTTTCGTCGCGTTCTAAGGCAATCACGATCGGTAACGAGGGATTTCCCTCGCGCAAGTCAATGCCGATAGGTTTGCCCACCTGCTCTAGATCGCCCTCGACGTCGAGGATATCGTCAATCATTTGAAAGACAACGCCAACGTGAAAGCCACACTCTGCCATTGCCTCCACCGTCGAGGCGCTCGCCCCAGCTAAATGCGCCGCTGCTCGTGCCCCTTGTTGAAACAAGCTAGCGGTTTTGCGGCGTACGATCTCGAGGTAATCATTGATCGTCACAGCAGGATTGTGCCGCAGTCGGCCTTGCATGATTTCACCCTCTGTCAGGCAAATGCATGCCTCGGCCGCCCAGCGGATCAGCTTTTCCTCGAAGGGCGCGCACAGCTCGAAGGCACGACTGAACACAAAGTCTCCGGTAACGAGCGTGTGTGCTAGCCCGTACCGATACAGTGCGGACGGTTGCCCACGGCGCGTGTCGGCATTGTCGATAATGTCGTCATGCAACAAAGTGGCTGAGTGAATGAGTTCCAACGCGGTTGCCACATCGACAATGGCATCAAGGGCTCGGCCTCCACAAGCCCTGTACACCAGCAACGTGACTGCCGGGCGCACGCGCTTCCCGCCGGATCCTACTAAATAGGTGGAAATCTCCGTTAAAAGCGGCTCCCGCGAGCGCAGTTGGGCCTGGATTCGCTGCTCCACAAGGTCCAGAGCTTGAGCAATAGTCCAGTCCTTTTCTACTGTTGGTGGCAGTGGTTTCGGTTCGGCGCCAGCCACACACTTGCATCCTTTCTGTTCCAACGCTCCCAGTTAAAGAGAAAGGCCAAAGCGAGTCAAGGCGAAGACCGATCGAAGTTGCGATCTTCTCGGAGGAGGGGTAGCTTTGGCAACCGTGAGTTCACTCTATTCCCGTGACCCGTCAGTGCCAATTGAGATTCGCTGCACGGACGCACGTGTTCTTGAAATAACCTGGCATGACGGCCATCGAACTTCGCTTCCGACCAACTATTTGCGCGCACTCTGCCGCTGCGCCGCGTGTCGCCGCGAGCAAAGGGGACGCAGGGAGCTACCCACAATTGGCGACGCAACGGTACTTGCCGTGGCGATTCGGCAAGTGGGCCATTACGCTCTTGGCGTCTGGTGGAACGACGGTCATGGAGAATCCCTTTACCGCTACGACCACTTGCGCGAACTGTGTACTTGTGCCCACTGCTCGCAGGTTGACAGGGGAGCCCCATGTTGAGCGTTGCCGATATCCGAGAACGGCTCAGTGAGATTCGTTTGCTGGGAACAGACGTCGACATTGTTCAAGCTGGTTATGTCCAGCGGATAGGTTGGGACGGCTCGCGAGTCGAGGTTGATGTTGTATTGCCACCGGTATCGCCGCAGGCTCGACACGTGCTGGAACAAGACATCCGGCGTGGTTTAGCTGCGTTTGCGGAAATCCAACAGGTTCAACTGCGCATAGGAGGCGGCGACCAGGCAAAAGACCAAGATGGTCAGCTGCTGCTGCCTGGAGTGCGGCACGTAATTGCAGTTGCGAGTGCGAAAGGCGGTGTTGGCAAATCGACTGTTGCGGCGAACCTAGCCCTTGCTCTGCAGGCCGAGGGCTTGCGGGTAGGTCTACTCGATGCCGACGTTTACGGACCTAGCCTGCCAATCCTTTTCGGCACCCGTGGACCGGTAACGGTTACACCCGCGCAACGGCTGGCGCCGGTGGAAAAGTTCGGCCTGCAGCTGATGTCAGTGGGATTTTTCGTTGAGGAAGAGACGCCCGTAATTTGGCGCGGGCCAGTCGTCATGAGCCTGGTGCGACAGTTTTTGCGCGACGTTGAATGGCACGGCCTTGATTTCTTAGTTGTCGATCTTCCGCCGGGCACCGGGGACGCACCGTTGAGTCTACTGCAGTTGATTCCGGTTACCGGAGCTCTTGTGGTCTCCACTCCTCAAAGGGTTGCGATAGCCGACGTCGAGCGAGGTATCGCCATGTTTCAGCGGGTGCGGGCGCCGGTCCTCGGCATCGTGGAGAACATGGCCGTGTATGAATGTCCCTACTGCCATACGGTCGACGAGCTGTTCGGTTCAGAGGGCGGCCAGAGACTGGAAAAACGGTTTGGCATTCCCGTTCTTGCACGCATTCCCCTTGATCCGCAGTTGCGCGCTGCCAGCGACTCTGGGCAGCCGTTGCTCATCTATGCGCCCGACCACCCTGCGGTGTTGACATTTCGGAACTTAGCGCGGCAACTTCTAGAATGCCTCGCCGCGACAGATGTTGTGGATGCACCAGCCCCCACCATCGTCAACTAGGTTCGTGTGACTGTGGTTGGCGGCTAGTGAGCCCGTAAACGATAACGTGTCCGGGAAGAACAGATCGGAGGGAGTCGGTGGCTTGGTTAGAGGTGGCATTGGCTTGGACAATAGGCGCGTTCATCCTCGGCACGGCCGTTTGGAGTTTGGGGCGATTCGGTGAATCACAAAGCCTCGTGAGTCAGGCGGGCCAGTCCCCCCTTCTAGGCGCTCGAGTCCGCTCATGGTACCTCTCGTACATCGATGTCGTCGTCGAGCTTTGCGCCTCCCTGCGCATGCAACCGATTCATCTGTCTTTCGGGCAGTTGGCTTTGAGCTTTGTCGTTGCCATTGCCATTGCCCAGGGGATGCTGTTTACAGGAGGCTGGCTTCTCCTGGTTACAGGCACCCTGGACATTATTGACGGACGATTGGCACGGCGGACGAACGGAGCCAGTTTGCGTGGTGCGTTTTTAGATTCGGTGATCGACCGGTATGCGGACAGCCTTGGTTACGTTGGTTTGGCAGTTTACTTTCGTGACTCTTGGGTGCTGTGGATTGCGTTGCTGGCCATGATCGGCAGCCTATTGGTCAGCTACGCTCGGGCACGCGCCGAGGGGTTGGGACAGACTTGCAAGGTTGGGTTGCTACAGCGCCCGGAGCGCTACGTGATTCTCGGCTTTGGCTGTATGTTCAGCGTCTTGCTCAGCCGTATGCTTGCCCCGGTAACGGCTGTTTCGCCAACCGCTTTGTTGGTGGTCGTCTTGGTGATTCTCGCGGTTCTGGTGAACTTCACCGCAATCCAGCGGGCCGTGCACGTGTGGAGAGTACTGGGAGGTGCTCGTGAGTTTTGAACTGAATGCCGAGGCGCGCCGCCGACTCCAGGTGTTAGGAACGTTTTTGTTCATGCTCGGCGGGGGCTTTGTCCTGGATCGGACCCTTGTTGGCGCGGGCTGGGTGCTCGTCGCGATTGGCGTCGCCTTGCTTGTGGCAGCCGTGTTGTGGTGGGGCCACGGTCACTCCCGGCTCGCGAAGAGTCGGGACCCGCATAGGAAGTGCCCGCCAGTCCCGCCCTCTTCGAATCCAGAATGAACCGCCAGCTCCGGATTTTGCTTACTGTCCTCGTCTCGATCGCGCTGCTCGCTTTTGCTTTGCGTGGTGTCGAATGGAGTCGTGCCTACTCTACCACTTTACGGATCGAAGCTGGATGGCTGATCGCCGTGATGGTGGCCACTGTGTGGACCCTTTACATCCGTGCCCAGCGTTGGCGAGTGCTGCTTCGGCCCTTGGCTCAGGTCTCTCAAGCCCCGTTAGTGCACACCACCAATATCGGCTTTCTTGCCAACATGGTCCTACCGCTCCGCGCCGGGGAGATCGTACGCCCGGTTCTTTTAGCCCAAAGGGCGCGTTTGCCCCTTGGAGGTGTGCTCGCCACAATCGTGCTCGAGCGGGTCTTCGATTTATTGACCGTTATTTTTCTCTTCGGACTAGCGACAGTCCTAGTGCCTGTTTCGGAGCAAGTTCGCTCCTTGGGCTACGTTCTCATGGCCATGGGTCTGGGCCTGAGCGTCACAGTGGCCGTGACCCGTTGGCAAGAGAAGCGCGTGCTCCAGCTGTGGGAACGGGTCGCTGTGCGCCTGCCACGATTTGCCAGCGAACTGTTAGATCATTTCCTGCGCGGCTTTCTTAAGGCCTTGGAAGTGGTCGATCGGCCAAGGACGTTCCTCGAAATCGTAGTTTGGACCGGATATCTTTGGTGCGTGATTGCGGCCGTAAATACGTTGGGTTTGATCGCCTTCGCCTTTGCCGTACCGCTGCTCCGGTGCGGGTTGGTGGTAACAGCCATTGTCGCTCTGGCCGTGTCGGTGCCTTCTGCACCAGGGTACGTTGGTTCCTTCCAACTGGGCTGCAAGCTCGCTCTCGACCTGTTCCATGTGGACGCAAGCGAAGCCTTGGCCTTCTCTCTTGTGCTCCACGTGACCCAATTCGTTGCCATTTTGGCGGCCGGGCTTTACTCGTTGATGCGCGAGGGCGTGAGTCTGCGTCAGCTCGAGGAAGTGAGTAAGTCGGATGTCTCGGTTTCTGCAGGATAAAAACATCTTGCTCGGGCTGACCGGTGGCATTGCCTGTTATAAGAGCGCCGAGCTTGCTCGGTTGCTCGTGCGTGAAGGGGCCGAGGTATTCGTGCTGATGTCGCAGGCTGCGCAGCAGTTCATCACGCCCCTAACGATGCAATCCCTGACGGGCCACGCAGTGGCAACGGACCTTTTTGCGTTGAGCCATGAACTCCAAATTGGCCACATTCGGTTAGCCGACATGGCTAACGCTTACGTCATCGCTCCGGCCACGGCCGACGTGCTTGCCAAACTGTCCTCTGGACAAGCGGATGATGTCGTCACAACCGTCGCCCTTGCCACCCGAGCTCCGTTACTCGTCGCGCCGTCGATGAATGTTAACATGTTTGAGCACCCGCTTGTGCAGCGAAACGTCGAACGCCTGAGGAGCGCTGGCTACCGCGTGATTCCTCCAGGCGAGGGTGAGCTGGCTTGCGGGTGGCACGGTAAGGGACGCCTTGCTGAACCGGCGGTGCTACTTGCGGAAGTGGAACGCGCCGTTACACCGCAGGATCTCGCCGGGGAGAAAGTCCTAGTCACAGCGGGGCCGACCCGAGAGTTCCTCGACCCCGTACGTTTTCTCACCAATCGTTCCAGCGGGAAGATGGGTTTTGCGCTTGCGGCGGCCGCGTGGCGACGAGGTGCCAACGTAATTCTCGTTGCCGGACCAGTGACTCTGGCCACCCCGCACGGGGTGGAACGGCGCGATGTTGTCAGCGCAGAGGACATGTTCGAGGCGGTCAAACAGGAGTTTCCTCGGGCAACGATTTTACTCATGTGTGCTGCCGTTGCTGATTACCGACCAGCGGCGAGGCAAAACAGAAAGATCAAAAAGCAAAAAGCGGCGTGGTCGCTCGCTCTAGAGCCTACCGTCGACATTTTGGCTGCCGTTACACCGCATAAGGAACAGCAATTTGTGGTAGGTTTCGCCGCGGAGACCGAGCAGCTGGAGGCGTCAGCTCAGGGGAAGCTTCAGCAGAAAGGTCTTGACTTAGTGGTGGCCAACGACGTGAGCCAACCAGGGGCCGGGATGGAGGCCGATTTTAACGCAGCTATTCTTCTCGACCGCTTTGGCGGTCACCTGGCGCTGCCGCTGATGAGCAAAATTGATTTAGCCGAAGCCATTCTCGACCGCGTAATCGAACTCCGCAAACGCGTGGCCGGAACTTGAGCAGCCGTGGCACTTCCCCGCGCTCCTGAATTGGTCAAACCGATTTGTGGCGTCCTGGTTGCCGACCCTGAGCTCCTTTGCAGGGTGGAAGTCGCCCTCGCAGAGTTGTTTCACCTTATCGAGGACCGCTCTTGCCTCGAGCGTTGGAACTGGTCGGATTATTATGCGCCGGAAATGGGTACGACTCTCTGGCGGTGCTGGCTGAGTTTTGCCGAACTAGCTCCTCCCGACAATCTCATTCACTGGAAGCTTGCTACCAATGAGATCGAGCGCACGCTAGCAGTCGACCGTCGACGGCGGGTCAATCTAGACCCGGGCTACGTTACCGCGGTGAAACTCGTCTTGGCGAGCACCAAGGACGCTCCTCATCGAATTTACCTGGGCAAGGGGATCTACGGTGAAGTTACCTTGGTATACCAACGGGGCGAGTTTCGTCCTCTCCCGTACACATATGCCGACTATGCCCAGGCCACCACTCGTGGCTTTTTCCAGCAAGTGCGCTGCCGATACTTGCAACAACGGCGCGAGCAGAAAGCCTAGCTGCCCTGCACAGGCAGCCGCTCCAACCCGGTCCGGGTCCAACCGTTGTTTGCAAGCAGTCGGTCAATCTCCTGCAGTTCGCCCCGCTCCTCCAACTTTTTCAGAACCCGTGCAATCTTCGGGGACAAGCCACCGTTGCGATGCAATCTTCGAAGCATTCGGCGGATGTCGTTGGCGGCATTGAGAGCAAGCAACCCGGTGGGGTCAGCACTTTGGTTGGCAGCATTGGTGCCGTTTTCCAGCATGTCCGCAATGGCTACCCAGGCCGCGCGGTTGTAACGTTCCGCAAGCTCGTGGGGCAGTCGATAGCGGGAACGTGCTGTCAAGCGCCGCAAAATGCTGTGCCACTGATCCAAGTCATGCACTGCGATAAAGGAGTTAAAAATGCGCTTGTCGGTTTCAAATGAAAATAAAGTGCGGCTCACCACCGTTTGGACAAGCTCGTCGCACTCAGGGAACTGACGCGTGCGCAGCTCGTGCACTAGTGAGCGTACTTCTTGAGACTGCAAAGTGTCAAACCGTGCCTCCCAGTACACGTGTCCCATTGTGCGCGACCGATAGCTTATTACTAATTGCACGGGAACGAAGTGATTGTGGGAGAACACATCACCCGCAAGGTGAGTCAGGTAGCCGTAAGCAAAGGCACGTTGCCCGTCATTTTGGGCATGTGCCAACACGCTCCAGCCTACTCGCCAAGAGTGACAATGCGCTTGCTCGCTGCGCGTGTACTTCTTGGCTTGGGTTATGTCTGCACCAATGCATCCGTAGAGAAATTCCCATCGGTGTTTCCGCAGCAGCCGTTGCAGGCCAGTAGAGAGGATGGTAACTTCTGCCAGCACGGTTGCTCCGTGCGTCAGGTGCGTCATCGGGCCCCAGGCCCACGACGCGCTGGGGAGTAATACCACGAGGAAAACTGCCAAAAGGGCCACTTGCATGCCGCACGATGGTAACTTCGCCGCCGATCGGCCACAACCTGCGGTGGGGCGGCTGGCAAAGCAGCTGCGAGAGCATGTACGGTACTGGCAGGAACTGGGCGAGCGAGAACTGTTGCTGGTAAGGGCAGCTGCAGCACAAGTTCAGCGACTCCACCCCCCCCTTTCTCTCCCGCAGTCGTCCCAGGAACCGTCGGCCCAACCTTTGTTCATCCTCCAGGCTCAAACCCTATTCTCCGAACCGGAGCTCCGCCATGCATGCACCCTATCTGCAGTACGCCAAGTTCTAGGAGATTGCCGAAGGTGTAAGTTGTGCGACTCTCGCACGCAGGTAGTCTTCGGGGTCGGCAACCCGAAGGCGGACCTCATGTTCGTCGGCGAGGGACCAGGACGAGACGAGGACCTTCAGGGCGAGCCGTTCGTTGGTCGGGCAGGCCAGCTTCTCACCGAAATCATCACCAAAGGAATGAAAATGAAACGGGAGGACGTTTACATTGCCAACGTGGTCAAATGTCGCCCTCCGGAAAATCGCAATCCCGAACCAGACGAAATCGCACAATGCTTGCCGTTTTTGGAACGGCAAATCGATCTCGTGGCGCCGAAAGTTATTGTCGCTTTAGGTAAAGTTGCAGCGCAAGCACTGCTGAGAACCAATAGCCCCATTTCCCGCTTGCGCGGCCAATGGCACTGCTATCGAGGTATCCCGCTGATGCCGACCTTGCACCCCGCGTATCTCCTGCGGAACCCTGCGGCCAAGAGGTTGGTTTGGGAAGACATCAAGCAAGTGATCCGCAAATTGGAGTCTACCACGTGAAATCTTGCCGCCGGTACTTGGGCCCGCACCTCTCGCGGTGGTCGTGCGTTGCGCTGCTGTGGGCCTCCGCCATCGGATGGGACGCACGGGCGGCTGTTTCTCCCCGTCCCTCTCCTCTGTCAACGCAACCCGTGCTCGCTCAGGAGCAACGTCAAACACTCCCGGCCGTGGTTCACGTCATTCGGGTCGATGGCGGAATCAACCCGGCAGTAGCCGATTTCATTCGGGAATCGATCCAATCAGCCCACCAGGCAGGGGCGGCTGCCCTACTGATCGAACTCGATACACCTGGTGGTCTGCTGGAATCAACGAAGGACATCGTGAAAGATCTGTTAGGTGCTCCGTTGCCCACGATTGTCTACGTGTCACCTAGCGGGGCAGGCGCCATTTCTGCGGGAGTGTTCGTGACCATGGCCGCCAACATCGCCGCTATGGCACCCGGCACCAACATCGGGGCGGCGCACCCTGTGGGTGGCGGCGGGGAAGACATTCAGGGGGACATGCGCAAGAAGGTGGAAAATTTCGTCGTTTCGCTGAGCAAATCGATCGCGCAAGAGCGAGGCCGAAACGTGGAATGGGCAGAGAAAGCTGTACGCGAGAGCGTTTCGATCACCGAGCAGGAAGCCCTGTCTTTAAAAGTCATCGACATCGTTGCCATGAACCGCGACGACTTGATCCGGCAAATTCACGGGCGCGAGGTCCGTGTGCAGCAGCATCCCCTCCGGCTTGACTTACCCCAGGTGACATTTGTCGAGCGGGAGATGCGCCTAAAGCAAAAGATCCTCAACGTGCTGGCAAACCCTAACGTGGCCTACCTTCTGATGATGGCTGGCATTCTGGGACTTTATGTGGAGTTCACGCACCCGGGGTTGTTTTTCCCCGGTGTGGCTGGTGCCATCTGCTTGCTCTTGGGTTTCGCTGCGTTGCAAGTACTGCCCATTAATTACAGCGGTCTCGCGCTCATCATCTTGGGGATGGCTTTGCTCGTGGCCGAGTTGTTTTTGCCCAGCTTTGGTACCCTCGGAATCGGGGGAATCGTTGCCTTCGTGCTTGGATCCCTCCTTCTGTTTGACACCGCGGAATCCGATCTGACGTTGGATCCCTCGATCGTTTACGCTGCCGCTGCCACGCTGGCGGCGTTTACCTTTGTGGTCGGGTTCTTAGTGATGCGCACACAGCGACGGCGGGCGGCTTTGGGACGAGAAGGATTAATCGGAGAAATCGGAGAAGTCCGCGAGGCGATCGAGCCTGGCACAGTGGGGCGCGTCTTTGTTCACGGCGAGTACTGGAACGCCATTGCTGATGAGGCCTTGCCTCCAGGCACAACGGTGGAGGTGGTGGACGTTCAAGGGCTACGTTTGCGTGTTCGCCGTACAAAGGGGTAAACTGTCACGATATGGAGGCTATATGTTTGGATCGTTGTTGACCATTGTTCTTATCGGCGCCGTGCTCCTGGTCAGCGGCATCAAGGTTCTCAAGGAGTTCGAGCGCGGAGTGATCTTTCGCCTGGGGCGGCTGGTCGGGTCGCGGGGGCCTGGGATCATTTATGTGATCCCCGTCATCGAACGAATGCTCCGGGTGGACCTTCGCACGGTCACCATGGACGTTCCACCGCAGGACGTCATCACTCGAGACAACGTCTCGGTCAAAGTGAGCGCCGTGTTATACTTCCGCGTGATCGATCCGAGCCGTGCGGTGGTCGAGGTTGTGGACTACCTGTTTGCGACTTCCCAGCTTGCGCAGACGACGTTACGCAGCGTCTGTGGGCAAGCTGAACTCGACGAGTTGCTCGCCGAGCGGGAAAAGATCAATGCCAAGTTACAGGGCATTCTGGATGCACAGACCGATCCGTGGGGAATCAAGGTCATCACCGTGGAGGTTAAGCACATCGATCTCCCTCAAGAGATGCAACGAGCCATGGCGCGGCAAGCTGAAGCTGAGCGCGAACGGCGCGCGAAGGTCATCAATGCCGAGGGCGAATACCAAGCCGCACAACGACTGGCGGAGGCATCGCAGATGATCGCGGCTCACCCGGTTGCCCTTCAACTGCGGTATCTTCAAACGCTGACAGAGATGGCTGCGGAGAACAATTCCACAACGATCTTTCCACTGCCGGTGGAGCTTCTGAGCCCGTTTCTCAGACCACAGGCGCAGCCCGGAAAAGATGAGCCCCCTCAGCCAACATGACGAAAGGTCGATCTATAGCATAGCTGCTCTGCAGTGGCCGTAGTGGTCCCCATGAACCCAATTTTCCCGGTGACGCCACAGAAGGCGGAAGCGTTACGCCAGCGCATGGCGCGCCTCGGCATCAATGAGCATGATCTAGAAGAGTCCTTTGTTCGCGCCCGGGGCAAGGGTGGACAACACGTCAATAAGGCCTCCACGGCTGTGCAGCTGCTCCACCGGCCGAGTGGACTCCGTGTGCGCTGCGAGCAGGAGCGTTCCCAGGGACTCAACCGTTACCGAGCACGACAGTTGTTGTGTGACCAGCTCGAACGCCAAATTCGAGGTACGGCCAGTGTCGTAGGACAACGCCTAGCCAAGATTCGCAAGCAAAAGCGCAAGCGCTCGCATCGGGCACGAGCGAAGGCCGTAGCCGAAAAACGCGCACGGGCCGACAAAGCGTTGCGTGCGCCAGCAAAGCTAACTGGAGACGACTGAAGGCTCATTGCGTGGGTGACGTCAGTCCGTACCCCCATCGAAGGGTTACACCGCAAGGGCAATCCAGATCGGGGTGGTATCAACGCGTTGGAGCGTTTTGTCGGAGCTGACGGCGAAGGCTTGAGGTGCTAACAGTGGCCCTACCCCGGCAACCACGACGTCGCTATACGGGCTTTTCTCAACTCCGTCACCCTGAGGATTTGCAACCAATGCCGAGGCAGTCTCACGAACGTATGATATTACCTACGCTTCTCTTGTTTGCGGGGGTGGTGTTTTCCATCGCTAACGTCTTGGTGCTGTTGATTACCGTCAAGGGCTCGATCACCGTGCCGCTAGCGGTCGAGCTTTACCGGGTTTGTGCACCATGCGTCGTGTACTTCGTGGCGGCCCCGCTGATTGTGGCGGTGCTAAACGTTCTTCTCCTGCGAAGAGCACTAGCGGGTGATGGCCCGACCCCGAAAACCGACACCGCGCACGAGGAGCGACCGCAAAGCGGCCAGCTGGCTGCTACTAGCACTTCAGTAGACGATAGTGACGGAGCGGCGCTGCAACTTTTGGCACTCCTTCAGCGGGAGGGACGCTTCTTGGATTTTCTCGCCGAAGACTTGAATGCTTATTCGGATGCGCAAATCGGCGCTGCTGCGCGTGGCATTCACGCGGGCTGCCGTAGGGCCTTGGAGGGACGCCTGGACCTCGAGCGGATTCTACCGGGAGAGGAAGGACAAGAAGTTTCCGTGCCGGCTTCCTTTGACCCGGAGGAGATCCGGCTCGTCGGAGATGTGCGGGGCCCGGCACCCTACCGGGGAACTCTTCAGCATCCGGGCTGGCGTGTGCGCCGCCTCGAGTTGCCAAAAACCGCAGTTGGGGTTAGGCAGCAGATTTTAGCGCCAGCAGAGGTAGAAATTCCTGAGCTATCCCCGACGAGCCGTGAGTAAACCGCAGCGTTACGTCGTCGGCATCGACCTTGGCACAACAAATTCGGCACTGGCCTACACGCCTCTAGATGCCGAAAGCCCGACGATCGAAGTCCTACCAATTTCGCAGCTCACAGCTCCCGGAGCTTGCGAGGAACGCAGTCTGCTCCCCTCGTTCCTCTATTTCCTCAATGCCGAGGAACGTTCGTCACCGGCGTTTTCCATGCCTTGGGAAAACGCTCCCACAACGACCGTAGGGGAGTTCGCGCGGCGTCGAGCCGTCGAGGTGCCCCACCGAGTCGTCTCATCAGCAAAGTCCTGGTTGTGCGTAGACTCGGTCGAGCGAGAAAGCCCAATCTTGCCTTGGGGCGCCGAGGCCACAGAGGAAAAGTTGTCCCCAGTTGCAGTTGCGGCAAAATATCTTGGACACCTGCGGCAAGCCTGGGAGCAGCGGTTCCCTAGTGCACCGCTGGCCGAGCAAGACGTCGTCCTTGGCGTGCCAGCGTCGTTCGACCCGGTAGCTCGCGAGCTAACGGTACGCGCAGCAGCGTTAGCGGGTCTCGACCGGGTGACCTTAATCGAGGAGCCACAAGCTGCGTTTTATTCCTGGTTAGCAAGCCAGGCCAACTCATGGAGCGACCATTTGGCTCCGGGCGACGTGATTCTTGTCTGCGACGTCGGCGGTGGCACGACAGACTTCACGTTGATTGAAGTGCGCGAGGACGACCGTGGGCGCCTTGCCTTGGAACGTCTCGCCGTGGGGGATCACATCTTGCTGGGCGGCGACAATATGGACCTGGCACTGGCTTACGCCGTGCGTAACCGCCTTGAAAAGGAGGGACACCGCTTGGATGCATGGCAGTTCCGCTCGTTAGTGCTGGCGTGCCGTGACGCGAAGGAAAGCTTGTTGTCGGACACCCGTCGATCCGCCGTTCCGCTATCCATTTTAGGGAGGGGCCGGCGACTCATTGCGGCAACGCTCCGCACCGAAGTCGACCGTAAGCTAGTCGAGGAGCTGCTGACAGAAGGGTTCTTCCCGTTCTGCGAGCGAGAGGCCGGACCCGCAGAAACTATTCCCATTAGCTTGACAGAATCGGGGTTACCGTACGCGGCAGACCCCGCGATTACGCGCCATCTCGCAGGGTTCCTCTGGCGTGCGCGAACGACCGAAGGAGATCCCTTAGCGTTGCCGTCCTTGGTTCTGTTCCACGGGGGAGCACTCCGTGCAGAGGTCCTGCGCCAGCGTTTGCTCAGCGTGCTGCGGAGCTGGTCGCGGTGCACCGATCGGCCGCGGCCCCTACCGAATTCCGACTTCTCCCATGCGGTGGCACGGGGGGCAGCCTATTACGGTTTCGTGCGCGCTCGAGGCGGACTACGCATTCGCGGGGGCGTTGCGCGCGCGTACTACCTCGGTATCGTGGCGGCGATGCCGGCAGTGCCCGGGGTAGCGCCCCCTTTAAAGGCGTTTTGTATTGTACCGCGCGGGCTGGAGGAAGGTAGCGAAGTGGAACTTCCAGGGCACGAGTTTGCTCTGCAGGTAGGGCGAGAAGTCGAGTTTCGCTTTTTTCAGAGCACTATACGAACAGACCCGGCAGGAGCACTGATCGAAGAGGTTGGACCTGAGTTCCAAGAACTTCCGCCGCTGCGAACGTGTCTTAACACCTGGGAGGGAACGGGGCAGCGCGTACCCGTCCACCTGCGCGCTAAGGTCAACGAGTTGGGCACCTTGGAGCTGTGTTTCGTACATCAGCAGAGTGGCTCACACTGGAAGCTGGAGTTCGATCTGCGCATTCCCACGCAGAATCGCAACACGACGTCGTCATGAGCCATCGGGGACGGCATTACATCGTGGGCATCGACCTTGGGACGACGAACACGGCAGTCGCCTATGTGGCGGCTGAAGCGCCAACGCCGCGAGTTCGCGTCTTGCCGCTGTTACAACTGGTTAGCGAAGGAGAGTTGGCCGAGAGGTCCACCCTCCCCTCGTTTTATTACATTGGTGGCGGACCTGAATTGCCCCGCTCCGCCCTGGCGGTGCCCTGGGATCCAGATCGACGCTTTGCCGTAGGGGAATTTGCACGCGTCCAAGGGGCACGAGTTCCAGGCCGCTTGGTGTCCTCGGCGAAGTCGTGGCTATGTCACGGTGGAGTCGATCGTGACGCCCCAATTTTGCCCTGGGGGGCTACGGCTGAAGTCCCCAAAGTCTCCCCTGTGGAAGTTTCTGCCCAGTACCTCAAACACGTGCGCGAAGTTTGGAATCGTCAGTTTCCCGAGAACCCACTGGAGGAGCAGCAGGTGGTTCTTACGGTACCTGCGTCCTTTGACGAGGTCGCTCGTGAGCTCACGTGGCAAGCTGCACAGCGAGCGCAGCTAGAACACGTAGTGTTATTGGAGGAACCCCAGGCAGCCTTGTACGCCTGGCTCGAAGCTCACGGTCACGAATGCGACCGCCTCCTGTCCGCATCGCACCGACTCTTAGTGGTCGACGTCGGCGGTGGTACCACCGACTTCACCCTAGTAGCGGTGCGGTTGGAGAATGACCGCCTAGTGCTCGATCGCATTGCCGTTGGGGATCACATTTTACTCGGCGGTGACAATATGGACATCGCCCTTGCGCGCGCGGTGGAGCAGCTCTGGGGGGAACGTTTGGACACGCAACGGTTCTTCGCGCTTATTCACCAGTGCCGCGCAGCGAAAGAAGCCCTGCTGGCGGACGACCCGCCCCAGGCCTACTCTGTGGCTTTGCCGGGCCGCGGTCGCGGGGTGATCGCAGGCGCTTTGTCCGCTACGTTGAGCCGTGACAACGTCCTGCGGATTCTCCTCGAGGGCTTCTTTCCCCGAGTTGCTGCCGATGCTACGCCCCATGAGAACAGTGGGGCAGCGCTTAGCGAGTGGGGCTTGCCTTTCGCCGCTGATCCCGCTGTGTCGCGCCACCTGGCTGCCTTCCTTCGCCGTCATCTTGGCACCGATCCAGGGGGTGCGTGGCCTGACACAATTCTCTTCAATGGTGGCGCCCTTAAACCGAGTGTGCTTCGGCAGCGCATTACCGAGCTGCTCGAATACTGGTCAGGACAGGATGTGCGGGTCCTCGACAGCGTTGACCTCGACCTAGCTGTTGCCCGTGGCGCAGCATACTACGGGCTGGCGCGGCGCGGACGTGCACTGCGTATCGGTGGTGGTGCGGCACGCGCCTACTACGTCGGACTAGGGGGGGGCCGGGCGGGCTCGGACGAGCAAACCGTGCGCGCTTTGTGCGTCGTTCAACGGGGCATGGAAGAAGGTGAAGAACGGCAGCTGTCAGACACCTCGCTGGTGCTGGTGACCAATCGCGCTGTTACTTTTCCACTGTTTGCCTCTTCCGTTCGTCAAGGCGATGCCGTCGGCTCGATCGTGGAGCTCCACCGCCCTGAGATATCAGCTCTGCCTCCCATTCGAACTGTGCTGCGCTTCGGAAAGAAGATTGAGGCGCGAGAGTTGCCCGTACATTTGGCCGTACGCTTGACTGAGATCGGCACGCTAGAGCTGTGGTGCGTCTCTCGTAACACCCCTCACCGCTGGCGTCTCCAGTTCGATCTGCGCGATGCCAATTTGCCGGACTCCAATGATCCCAACGCCGGTGCGGGACTCACGTTGAGTCAAGACCAGCTCTTGGCTGCGACTTCCCTCCTCCGAGCGGTATTCCCATCCAAAGGACCAAGTCAGGGCGATCCGGTTACTGTGGTGCGCCAACTCGAGGACGTTTTAGGGTGCGCGAAAGACGCATGGCCCCTACCTTTTCTGAGACAGAGCTGGGCTGTGTTGTGGGACGGCCGGGAAGCACGCAAGCAGTCTCCCGAGCACGAAGCACGGTGGTACAATCTTGCAGGATTGTTCCTCCGTCCCGGTTTCGGAGCCCATGGGGACCCTTTACGCCTGGATCAATTGTGGCGTTTACGTTCCGAGGGGCTGCGCTTCGCCAAGGCTATCCAAGTGCGAACGGAGTGCTGGAACCTGTGGAAACGCATCGCCGGGGGATTGCAGCGAGCCCAGCAACAGCAGTTGTTCCAAGAACTCGCTCCCTATTTGCTTCCACGCCTACAAAGAAAAAGGGACAAGCTCCCCAAAGTCGCACCGCAAGAAACGCGCTTATATTGGGAAGTGCTGGCAGCGTGCGAGTTACTAACAGCAGACCAAAAAGGGGAGCTTGGCGACACACTGTTGCAGCGCATTTTGCGCAGCAAAGCAACGGCAGCCGAGATCTGGGCGCTTGGGCGTCTTGGTGCCAGAACACCCATGTACGGCCCACTCAATAGCGTTGTTCCAGCGGACAAGGTGGCCCACTGGGTCATTGCCTTGCTCGCCGTGCATGGGCCAGGCACGGCGGCAATCGCTTTTACTCTTGTTCAGCTGGCCCGGTGCACCGGCGATCGCGAACGCGACCTCCCCGGCGAAGTTCGAGAACGAGTGGCCCAGTGGCTGGAGAGCCGCGCGACGGAGTCGACTGCAGCGCGCTTAGTTCGTGAACCATGCCAGATCAGCAGTTCCGAGCGAGCACGCATTCTTGATGAAACCTTGCCGTTAGGATTAATTTGGTCGGGCAGTGAAGGCAGCGACCAGTTGCCGTCAGTTGGTACGAGGCCGTGAGCCCCTCTCCTCCACCCATTTTCCTTTCGTGCGTTCAGGAAAACTGACTAGCCTGCTGTCGGCCATAAGTTTCCCACTCTGGTTCCGAGATTCTCGGGGTGGTGGGCCCCTCATGAATCTGCCTCAGCGATCCTTGCCGGACAGCGCCCGACTAAGTATCCGTTTCTCGAGGCTTAGGCGCACGAACCTTGGAGTTCACCCATTCTGTGGGTTCACCTATGCTAACTTAAATGGCTCTTGCCCGCCGACGGCTCTCAGCGTTCGCGTTATGCAGAGGTCGCGTGAGGCTGGCTGCTCAGCACCGTGTCTTGAGGCCTCTGCGGGTTTGCGGGGCATGCAGTTGCGTCTGCCTTCTACGCCAAAGGTTCCGGACTCACGGAGCGTCACTTTTTAGCCTTTGCGCTTTTGCCCGGGTACTCCAAAGGCAATTGCGTAATCAAACTCGAGTGCCCGATCGGGCCGGGTGCTCGGGGGCGGCATCCAACAACTCGTCCATCGGGCTGGTAAAGAACCAGCCCGCCGCCCGCACTCACTCTTGGCCACAAGGCCCTGTCATCCCGAGCTGCGCTGGCTTCAGGAGGCAGCCACCGAAGAAGCGTGCCCCGGATACTCGGAACTAAAGCCTGCGTGCGACTCTTTCGGTGGTCTGGTTTTCCATCTGCGATGAAACCAAATCCACTGCTCTGGGTATTTCCGGATCATGTTTTCAATAACCTCGCTGCATCGTTGCGTGTTCTCCACAAGGTCGCGGTCCGGATCACCGGATTGTGCCAACTCCACAGCGGGTAAAACCTCGACCACGTGTTGATCGCTTTCGCCGACCCGGCGAAGGAATACGGGCACAATCTTGGCGCCCGTGTGTTGGGCGAGACGGACTGGACCAGTGGTGGTACACGCGGAGATTCCGAAGAAGTGCACAAAGACACCAAAGCTGTGGCGTTGGTTCTGATCCGCAGGGATCGCCACTATCCCTCCTGTCCTCAGGACCCGGAGAACCTCTCTTGCCGCAGCTTTCTTTTCGATAGAGCGCGTACCCGCGCGGGCACGCCATTGCACGAGCCAATCATTCACCCACGGGTTTCTCATCGGCCGGTGAATTAACGTAACAGGAACACCGAGAAGGCCGTGAGCGTAGGCCAACAGCTCCCAATTGCCAAAATGCGCCGTGAGCACGATCAATCCCTTGCCTCGGTCGCGCTGTAAGGCATTGCGCCAAAGCTCCGGATTGGCAATCCGCACATAATTTTGGACAGTTTCGGGCGTAAGATCCGCAAAATGGCTAATCTCAGCAGCGACGCGGCCGAGGTTACGTGCGGCTGCGCGCAGGATGCGACGATGCTCTTTCTTGGGGCGATCGGGAAACGCCCACGCTAACTGCACCAGTGCGATCTTGCGCAGCGGGTAGGCGAGCCAGTAGACGAGGCTACCGAGAGTAGCTCCCACAGCAATCGCCCAGGAGCGGGGCAGTGCTGCCAAGAGAGAAAAGGCGGCGCGAAATATCCAATACTCAATTTGATTTTTCACCAACCCAGCAACCGGCAGCTCGTGCCGCACGGGCCCGCACCCTTGCTTTACCTAAGCAGAGTTCGTGTTCCCACAGAGCGCTCGCTCTTTGGCGAGAAGTTCTTCGTAGGCTAGGCGGTCGATCGCTTCGTAGCGCTCCAGTGCAGCGCGCATTTGCTCCGATGCGCCGGTTTCGCGCGCCAGTTCTTCGAGTTTCTTGCGTACCCATGCGATATGCCACTTCTCGTCTTTCGTCATCTCGTGCAAAATGGCACGAGTTTCTGGATCGACATCAGAGCGTTGGGCGTGCTCTTCGTATCGTTGCAAGGCGCGCTCTTCCACAATAACGGTCAGTGCCAAGATTTCGATTAAGCTTCGCGGCACTGCCCTTGAGCCAATGCGTCGCTGGTAACCATCATCCACCTTAACAGGATCGCCACCAAGATCCTTAATCCGCTTCGTCCACAGCCATGCGTGGCGGGTTTCGTCGGCCAAGTGAAGGGAGAGTTTGGTTTGCGATTCAGGATCGTCGAGATGAGACAGGAGTCGGAACAGCAGGTTCGCTCCGCGCAGCTCTGCATCGCGGTAATAGCTCATGACTAAGACTTGGCGTTCGTCCACGTGATCCATTGCCTCTGCCTCCTGCCTCCTACCTCCTACCTCCTACCTCCTACCTCCTTCTTCCACCAGCAACCGCCGAGCATGCTACCGCACTAGGCCGACGCTTCATATGGGAACGCGGCGTCGGGGTCAAGGTTTGCCATCGGCGCTCGGCGCCATCGACGGTGCCACCACACCCATTCCGCTGGGTTCGAGCGGATTTGCTCCTCCAGGGCGCGGTTGAGGGCAACTGTCAGTTCCCGCACCCGCTGCGCGGGGGGCAGCTCAAGGTTGGGATACAACGGTGCTTGCACACGGATTCGCCAACCCAGTTCGCCGTTGCGCTGGATGAACACTGGTACCGTGGGCAGGTTTCGTCGAACTGCTAGAGTGGCCGCTGCCACAGGAGTTCGTGCTAGCCGCCCGAAGAAAGGCACCGAGATCGAAGGAACATGGGTATCCTGATCGATCAACATGGCTAAAATGCCGTTGCTTTTGAGCACGCGTAGGATCGCCCGCGCCGAATTGGAACTTTCTCGGAGGATGGTTTCCACACCTTGTCGTTGTCGCCAGTCGACAATCATGCGATTCAATTGCGGTACGTACAGGCGCCGGGCAATTGCCGAGACCCTCACCCCCTGCCACGCAAAGTAGGATGCCAAAAGCTCCCAGTTGCCGATGTGACCGGTCACGGCAATGCAGCCGCGCCCCGCACCGAGCACCTCTTCTAAATGCTCTCCACCCTCGATCTGGAACAACTCGTGATGCCGAGCCCGAATGGCGTCGATTTTAGCGAGTTCACAAAACGCTCGTCCAAAATTAGCAAAGGCGGCTTGAGCGATTCGTTGGCGCGCTCGCGCGGGCAGCCGATCTCCGAAGGTCCACTCCAAGTGTCGCAAAGCCAACACCCTAGTTCGACGGAAAAGATAGTATGCTGCCATTCCGAGCTTCTCGCCGACCTTCAGGGCGGTGACGAGGCTTAAGCGGTCAAGAAGCCACAGTGCCGCCCGGACAAGGGCGGCTACAGTGTTCCCTTTGATCGATTTCCAGCGTTTCCGCAACCTGGGCCAGCGTAAGGTGTAGTGCTTGAGGCGATCCATTGGCGAATTGCTCGGGCGAAGCTCTAGACGATGCCGGCCTTCAGCAAGTCGTGAAGGTGGATCACTCCCGTCAGACGCCCCGAAGTGGTTTCGACGATAAAAAGCGCGGTAATGGCATGGCGTTCCATTTCTCCCACCGCGTGAGCAGCAAGCGCATCTTGCGAGATCACCTTGGGGTGCGTCGTCATGATATGCTCCGCCCGCGCTTCGCGCACGTTTTCCATGCGCTCCAACGCCCGACGCAGGTCCCCATCGGTAATGACGCCAACGAGTCTGTCGTGCCCATCGACCACGGCTGTAATTCCCAGGCGCTTTTGCGTAATCTCGGTCAGCACATCGCGAAACAAAGCCTCGGGGGCCACCTTGGGTACCGCATCCCCGGTGTGCATGAGATCGCTCACCCGCAGAAAGCGACGTCCCAGTGCCCCAGCGGGGTGCAGTACGGCAAAGTCCTCGGCGCCAAATCCGCGCCGCTCTAACAGCGCCACTGCTAACGCATCCCCTAAGGCCAACGCCGCGGTCGTGCTTGCAGTAGGGGCGAGACCCAGGGGGCAAGCTTCCTCTGCAACACTTACATCAAGCGCCACGTCTGCTGCACGAGCGAGGCTGGAATCGAGGTTGCCGGTCATCGCCACCAGCGGCAAGCGAAGCCTCTTGATGATGGGCAGCAACCGTACGACCTCCTCCGTCTCGCCACTATGGGAGAGGGCAATGACCGTGTCGCCTCGAACGAAGACGCCCGCGTCACCATGGGCGGCCTCCGCAGCGTGTAAGAACACGGCTGGCGAGCCCGTGCTGCTCAACGTAGCCGCGATCTTACGGCACACGATACCAGACTTGCCCATTCCTGTTACCACGATCTTGCCCCGACATGCTGCCAGCAGATCGAGCGCCTGCGCAAAGTGGTGGTCCAGCCGCTCGGCCAGAGCACGCACTGCTTCTGCTTCGATGTGTAATACTTTGCGGCCTCGCTCCACCGCCAGCTGCGCGCTACGGCTTGGCCATGTTTCGGATTTCTTTGGTTCGAGCATCGATTTCCCTCAGCTCTACAAGCAAATCGCCCACTTCGTCGAGCGGGAACGAATTAGGGCCGTCACTGAGAGCTCGTTCGGGATTTTCGTGAACCTCGAGAAACAGCGCATCAATCCCAACTGCAGCCGCGGCTCGTGCGAGCGGACGAATGAAGGCACGTTGTCCCCCGGAAGCATGACCAAGACCTCCCGGCAACTGAACACTGTGACCAGCATCGAATACTACAGCCGCGGGCAGCTCGCGCAGAACCACCAGCGAGCGGAAATCCACCACCAGGTTGTTATAGCCAAATGAAGTTCCCCGCTCCGTCACCAAAATCTGATCGTTGCCGACGCTGCGGATCTTGTCCACGACAGGGGCCATGTCCCAAGGAGCAAGAAATTGGCCCTTCTTGATGTTCACCGGCTTACCCGCGCGCGCTACATCGAGAAGAAAATCTGTTTGCCTCACCAGAAATGCAGGTGTCTGAATCACGTCCACCACTTCGGCGGCAAGCCGGGCCTGGCCAATCTCGTGAACATCGGTAAGGACGGGAATGCCAACCTCACGTTTGACCGCGGCCAGAATTTCCAGCCCTCGTTCAATCCCGGGGCCGCGATAGGAATGCAGAGAGGTGCGGTTGGCCTTATCGAACGAGGACTTGAAGACGGCTGGAACTCCTGCACGGTGGGCGAAATCCCGGATTGCTTGTGCGTGCCTCAAAGCACTATCGCGACTTTCGATCACGCAAGGACCGCCGATAAACACTAACGGCGCACCGCCGCCGATGCGTAGATCTCCGATCCGGATAATCGCTGACATGCTATCGTTATCTCGTCACCGCCGCGAGCAAAGGCGTGCGCAGACGTTCCGCCTTGTGGTGCAACACCGCGCGCACAAACCCCTTGAAGAGTGGATGTGGGTCGGATGGCCGCGACTTGAACTCGGGATGAAACTGGCTGGCAAGGAAAAAAGGATGCTGTTCAAGCTCGATCATTTCCACCAGTTGTTCGTCTGGTGACAAGCCACTGAAAACCATACCGTGCCTTTGCAAAATGTCACGGTACTCATTGTTGACCTCGTAGCGATGACGGTGCCGCTCACTGATCCGTCGCTTGCCGTAAAGGCGGTATGCCAGGGAATTCTCTTTCACGATGCACTCGTAAGCACCCAGGCGCATCGTCCCCCCCTTGTAAGTAACCCTCCGCTGCTCGCTCATCATGTGAATCACTGGATGCGGCGTGTGCTCGTCGATTTCCGTGGAATTTGCGCCTTCAAGCCCACAAACGTGGCGCGCAAATTCGATCACGGCCATTTGCATCCCGAAGCAAATTCCAAGGAATGGCACCCGTTCTTCGCGCGCATAGCGCACCGTGGCGATTTTGCCCTCGGTACCGCGCGGGCCGAATCCCATGGGTACTAATACACCATCCGCGTGCAAAACCTCGGGCGGTAGGCCGTGCTCTTCCACCCGTTCGGAGTCCACGTAATCGATCTCCACGCGGCAATCGTTGGCGATTCCGCCGTGAATTAGGGCTTCATGCAAACTCTTGTAGGCATCGGCTAAATCAACGTACTTGCCAACCATGGCAATCCGGACCGTGTCTTTGGGATGCTTGATCGCTTGCACGACCTTCGTCCATTTGGAGAGGTTTGGCTCGCCCGTCCACATGTTAAGCTTTTCGACAATGCGTTCGTCGAGACCTTCGCGGTGCAACAAGAGGGGCACCTCGTAAATCGTTTCTACATCCCGAGCAGTGATGACACAGTTTTCGTCAACGTTGCAAAAGTGAGCAATCTTGAGCTTGATTTTCGGGTCAAGGTCTCGATCGCTCCGGCAAAGGAGAATATCCGGCTGGATTCCAAGCCCGGTCAGTTCTTTCACGCTGTGCTGCGTCGGCTTGGTTTTCACTTCCCCGGCGGTGGCGAGGTAAGGTACGAGCGTCAGGTGAATGTAAAGCACGTTTTCCCGCCCACGGTCCCAGCGAAACTGCCGAATCGCCTCTAGGAACGGCAAGCTCTCGATGTCACCCACGGTTCCACCCACCTCGCCAATGAGCACGTCGTAGCCCTCAGCAGCAGCTAAGATGCGCCGCTTGATCTCATCCGTAATGTGAGGAATGACTTGTACGGTACCACCTAAGTATTCGCCCTTCCGTTCGTTTTGTATCACTTGTTCGTATACTTGACCGGTGGTGAAATTGTTCTTGTGGCCCATCCTCACCGTCAGGAAGCGCTCGTAATGCCCAAGGTCCAGGTCGGTCTCAGCCCCGTCTTCGGTCACGTACACCTCCCCGTGCTGGAACGGGCTCATGGTGCCGGGATCGACATTGATGTAGGGGTCCATCTTACAAATAGTCACCCGCAGTCCGCGCGACTCTAGCAGCGCGCCGATCGATGCCGCGGCAAGTCCTTTACCCAAAGACGACACGACTCCGCCGGTAACAAAAATGAACTTCGTCCGTTGCGTCGTCTTGGCCATGCCAACGCCTATCGAGTAGCGTTTCTTTCCCGATCAAACCACCGGCACCGACCCGCGCGCACCGCGCTCCAGAAACTCCTCGGCGGAGCGCAGATCCTCGGGACTGTTCACTTCAATACCCACTCCGTCAACCGTTTCTACAACACCAATCTGGTAGCCATGCTCGAGCGCGCGCAGTTGTTCGAGGCCCTCCGCGTGCTCCAGTGGCGTTGGGTCAAGTTGCGAAAACAAAAGCAAAAAGGAGCGCCGAAAAGCATAAAGACCCAGGTGTCTGAATCCCCAAATGCGCGAGGGCGGGCTGTCTCGCCAAAATGGGATTGGCCTACGGGAAAAGTAAAGGGCGTTCCCCGCGCTGTCGGTCACGACTTTTACGACATGGGGGTTTTCCCAACTGGCTCGCTCCTCGATCGGCACCTTAGCAGTGGCCATTGGCAGGCTCGCTTTTTTCCTGAGCAGCGAAAGCACATCACGGATTGCCTGGGGTTCGACAAACGGCATATCGCCCTGCACGTTGAGCACAATCTCGGCATCGTACCGCCGTGCCACTTCGGCCACCCGATCCGTACCGCAGCGGTGGTTGACACTCGTCAGCACGACTGCGCCCCCGAAAGCGCGCACTTGGTGTGCAATGCGGTCGTCATCGGTTCCGACGACTACCGAATCGATTTCTGCGACCCGACGCACGCGTTCATACACACGTTGGATCATGGGTTTCCCGCCGATCAGCGCCAAGGGCTTTCCAGGGAGACGAGACGATCCAAACCGCGCCGGAATCACCGCCAGTACACGCACTCCCATCGGCACACCCAGAAACACTTACCTACACCAACACATTCTGCAGGGCAATTCTATGGCTTGGCCGTCGATCGCTAAGCCGGAGAGCGGCCGGTCATGAGTCGGGATTAGCCCTGCCGGTGTCATTTTTCCGAAGATTGCAGCTCTCCTCTCTCCCCGTGCCGTAACGCAGTTTCTTTTTCGTCCGCCGCGCGCTAAGCGAGGCGCGTTGTGCACTATCGAAAAACGTTCGTCCCCACGCTGAAGCAAGACCCAGCCGATGCTGAAGTCGTAAGCCACCGCTTGATGGTGCGCGCTGGTCTCATTCGTCAGCTGGCGCGGGGCATCTATAATTTTCTCCCTTTTGGGCTGCGAGTGGTTCGCAAGATCGAGGCGATCGTACGTGAGGAGATGAACCGCGCCGGCGCCCAGGAGATTCTCATGCCGGCCATTTGCCCAGCCGAGTTGTGGCGAGAAAGCGGCCGATGGGATCAATATGGAAAGGAGCTCTTGCGTATCAAGGATCGTTATGATCGTGACTTTTGCTTTGGGCCTACCCACGAGGAAGTGGTCACGGACATCGTTCGTCACGAAGTCCGGTCTTACCGAGACCTACCGCTGAACTTGTACCAGATCCAGGTCAAATTCCGCGACGAATTACGCCCGCGATTCGGCCTGATGCGAGGCCGTGAGTTCATCATGAAAGATGCCTATTCGTTCCACGTCGATCAAAACGACTGTCGCCGCGAGTACGAAAACATGGCGGCAACGTACCAACGAATCTTTCGTCGTTGTGGGCTGGAGACGCGACAAGTCGAGTCAGACACCGGAGCCATTGGTGGCACGATGGCCCACGAGTTTCACGTATTAGCCGAGTGCGGAGAAGACGCGATCGTGAGCTGTGATGTTTGTGACTACGCAGCCAACGTCGAAAAAGCGGAAATCGCACCACCTCCTTTCACACCTAGCTCCTCATCGGCGGGCACACCGCACAAGGTCCGAACGCCCGGCAAGCGTTCCGTCGAAGAAGTGGCCGCTTTTCTGGCAACTCCGCCCGAACAGTTCATTAAAACGCTGGTCTACCAAACGAGTAGGGGCGACTATGTAGCGATCTTAGTCCGGGGAGACCACGAAGCGAGCGAGGCGAAGATCCGAACCTTGCTCGGTGTTGAGTGGGTACAACTCGCTGACGCCGTTGCCGTGGAACGCCTGACGGGAGCCGAGGTGGGTTTTGCCGGGCCGCTTGGTCTTGCATTAGAAACTTGGGCGGACTGGTGGGTGCGTCCGATGCGCGACGCTGTCACTGGAGCGAACGAAACCGACTATCACCTCGTCCACGTCAATGTCGAACGAGACCTGGCGTCGATCCGATTTGCCGACCTTCGTTTAGCTCACGCTGGCGATCCCTGTCCGCGCTGCCATCAAGGTCGGTTTCGGAGTTTCCGCGGAATCGAAGTAGGTAACATTTTCTACCTCGGAACCAAGTACAGCGTGCCGATGAAAGCAACCTTCTTGGACGACAAAGGTGAGGAGAAACCGATGGAAATGGGCTGCTATGGGATTGGCATTACCCGCACCGCAGCCGCCGCAATCGAACAGCATCATGATGACGACGGCATCATTTGGCCCATATCGGTAGCTCCGGCCCACGTGCATATCTTGCCAGTCGCTTGGAATGACGAGCAACAGCGCCAGGTGGCTGTCGCATTGCATGATGGACTGGAAGCGCGTGGGGTCGAGGTCTTACTGGACGATCGTGAAGAGCGTGCCGGGGTCAAGTTCAAGGACGCCGATCTTCTCGGGATACCGTTCCGCGTCACCATTGGTGGAAAAGGGCTGGCGCGCGGGGTCGTCGAGGTGAAGCCGCGGCGAAGTCAGACAGGGCAAGAGGTTCCTCTTGCCGACGCTGTGGGCGTCGTGACCCGCTTGGTCCACGATGAATTGGCGGCGCTAGCGCGTGTTGACCGGTGAGACGGTTGGTTCGAAAAGTGGGGGAACGTGGTTTGAAGACCTGAGTCGGAAAGGAGAAGGTTCCATGCTACCGCTCGTCGGGATCATCATGGGATCGCGCTCGGACTGGGAAACCCTTTCGCACGCCGCTGACACTCTCGAGCAGTTGGGAATCCCGTACGAGGTCCGTGTCGTCTCGGCACATCGTACTCCGGACTTGTTGTTCGAGTACGCGGCATCGGCTGAGGCGCGAGGTTTGGAGGTGATCATTGCTGGAGCGGGCGGTGCCGCACACCTACCGGGAATGACCGCCGCCAAAACGTTGCTGCCGGTGCTTGGCGTTCCGGTCGAGTCCCATGCCCTCCATGGGCTTGATTCTCTCCTTTCCATCGTCCAAATGCCGGCGGGGGTACCGGTGGGCACATTGGCCATCGGAAAAGCCGGTGCGATCAATGCCGCACTACTAGCGGCTGCGATCGTTGCAAATCGTCATGCCGAGTTTCGCCCCGCGCTGCAAAAACACCGTGAGGAGCAAACCAACGCAGTTTTACGCCATCCCGATCCCCGCAAAACTGCATAAGGGAAGAGACCATGGTTCGAGATGTGCCCCTGATCGGTGTTTTCGGTGCCGGCCAGCTCGGGCGCATGTTGGCGCTGGCCGGCTATCCGTTGGGCTTGCAATTCCGCTTCTTCGACCCCGCGCCAGAATCCCCGGCTGAGCCTCTAGCGGAGCGGGTGTGTGCATCGTTTAGCGACGAGGCCGCTCTGCAACGGTTTGCCGCAGGTCTTCGTGTAGCGACCTTCGAATTCGAGAACATACCACTTCACGCCTTAGAGCACATTTCGTCTGCAGTTCCGGTGTCTCCTCCCCTCAGGGCTCTCGCCATCGGTCAGGATCGTTGGGAGGAGAAGCGGTGTTTTCAAAGTTTGGGTATCCCTGTGCCCGCGTATGCACCAGTGAATAGCCGCTCCGAGTTGGAAGAAGCAGTTGACAGGATCGGTTTGCCGGCGGTGCTCAAAACACGACGTATGGGCTACGATGGCAAGGGACAGGCCACGATCCAGGACGAAAGAGGCCTGGACTCCGCGTGGCGTGCCTTAGAGGGGCAGCCGCTTTTGCTCGAACGGTTCGTCCCCTTTGACGCTGAGGTGTCCATGCTCGCGGTTCGGAACCCGTCCGGGGCGACAAGTTTTTATCCCCTGGTAGAAAACGTCCACGGGGACGGCATTTTGCTCACTTCCCGAGTTCCCGCTACGTGTGTTTCACCGGAACTCGAGGAACAAGCTCGTCGGTATGCGCTAGCGCTGCTCCTTGCCCTAGACTACGTTGGTGTACTGGCCATCGAGTTTTTCGTCGAGCATGGTGTCTTGCTTGCAAACGAGATGGCTCCACGAGTCCACAATTCTGGGCACTGGACGATCGAAGGTGCCGAAACGAGCCAGTTCGAAAACCACCTTCGGGCGATATTGAACTGGCCCTTGGGTAGTACCGGGTTGCGAGGAATGAGCGTGATGTTCAACATCACGAGTGTTCTTCCAGATCTCGAGCGACTGTTACGGATCCCCGGCGCCCACGTGCATCTATACGGAAAAGCGCCAAAGCCTCGGCGCAAGCTCGGCCACGTAACCATCACGGCCGATGACCAGGAAACCCTGCACCAACGAGAGCTAGAGCTAAGAGCAGTACTTCACGGACAAGCTGCAGGTGATAGCGCCCTGGGAATTCGTTGACGAGGCGCCTCGGAAAGGCTTGGCGACGACGTGGAATAGAACCATGCCGTTTGGCCTGGGCGGTGTTTCCGTGCTCTCGTTTCGACTGACCAGGGATCCCCCCGTTGGTCACGGTGAAGTCACGCTTTCTCACCATGGCATCTTGCCCCCGGGTAGCTGCCAAGGTCGATTTCCAGAGCTGCCGTCTCGCAGAAAACCAAGCTTTCCCTAATTGCCCATCCCGAGCGTTCCGTGGCCCGGTCGTCGTTGAAAATTTGGCCTCGGCCTCTGCAGTTCCACGACGAGAAGGCGATTTTCTTGAGTCAGACTTTGGGTCGTGTCGCCTCGTACGCTGCGACACACTCCGGCGCGAGATATTCGCGGATTAGGCGACGAAACTCCCTAAGCGCACGATTCGCACCGTGGAACTCCTTCTCTGCTACCCACTCGTCCCCAATCCACGCATCAAAAGCGGGGCTCTCCCCCAAAGTCAGTTCGAGTACCCTGTCCCCGATCCGTTCACCCGTAACCAGCAAGCGGAGATTACGCCCGCAGTCGACAATCACACCGCGTGCATATGCCGGTAGCGCGACCATGTTCTTGACTCGCTCCAATTCGCGGCGTGGGAAGTGCTTCTGTGTAAAATGAACGATTTTCCACTCTCCAAGATCCGGTGCGGCCTCTAGAAGGACCTTTAGGTTATTGTCCGTAAGACGCTCACGAGCTTTCTCTTGCTCGAAGCCCTGGGCCACTTCATAAAAGCGCATTCCCGCGGGGCCACCCGGGCGCCGTCCCCGGATGTTTTCGGCGCGCGTCGTATCCACCCACCATTTACGCGCAACAATGGCATCTTCGGTTTTGACTTCGGACATGCCCATTACCCGCTAGTTCTCTCGGCCCGACGCTGCAAGCGCGACTTGCTTTCTTTCCCGTTGGCCACGCCTCGCATCATACGAGCGGCAAACAAGTCGGCTTTTCGTTCCGCGTCGGCCCACAAAACGTAATGTCCCAGCTCGTGATACACCGCTGCGATCCATTGACGTTCGGAATTGTACTTCCGACCATTCTTCCAGTTCTCCGGGTGGACGAGGTGAATCTTGCCATCTTCGTAAGTTTTTCCCACTACTTTTCCCCAATCGAGGTATTCAAACCATTCTATTCGGGGCATACGCAAGTGATAAAAGCGAGTGAGCAAACGCACTGCGCTGCGGAATTCAGCCTCCTTGTGCGTTCGGAAAAAGGTCTCCAGGTGTCGCTGAATCACCCGACGTTCACGCAACGGGGGAAGAATCATCCGCATAAGCCCAGCGCCCGTCGACATCGTCTAAAGGCAAGGAGGGGGGGTGTCAATACGACCGGTAAAGACGTACCATGACTCGCTAGAGTCCCCGCCACATTCACGCTAAACAACCGCCGACAATGTACCCAATTATCGCGCAAATAGGGCCGATCACCATCTACTCCTTCGGGCTCATGATGGCGATTGCCTTTCTCGTGGCGGGTTTTCTGACCAGTCGCGAGCTTGAACGTAGTGGCTTCGATCCCCGCCTCGGGTCTACCCTGCTGGTCTGGGCAGCCGCAGGCGGCTTGGCGGGTGCCCGGCTGTTTTTGATTTTGGAAGACCCGTCCGAATTTTTGCAGCATCCACTGTCGACAATTTTAAGCGGCTCTGGCTTTGTTTGGTATGGCGGCCTTTTTGGGGGGTTACTCACCACCTACGTAGCTGTGCGTCGCGCAGGCATTCCGTGGCTGCGAGTCGTAGATGCGGCTGCGCCTGCCTTAGCGCTGGGGCACGCCATTGGTCGGATCGGGTGCCAGCTTGCCGGCGACGGGGATTGGGGAAAGGTAACCAACTTGCCTTGGGGGATGGCTTACCCACAGGCAATCGTGGGTTGGCCACATCCCCCTGGTGTGGTCGTGCACCCAACCCCGCTTTACGAGGCCGCGGCGTACACGGCAATTTTCCTTTTGCTCTGGGCTCGCCGAACAAAAGTGCGTATGCCGGGTTCCCTGCTATGGTGGTATTTCCTCTTGGCAGGTACAGCTCGTTTTCTCATTGAATTCTTGCGAATTAACCCTCCGTGGTGGATGGGCTTGACACAAGCACAATGGATTAGCTTGGCGCTGGTCGCCTTTGGTTGTGCTGCGCTGTTGTTGCCCAGAATGGAAGCCGTTCGTCTCAAAACCAGCTCCCGATCATGAAGCGGACGATTCTGCCCCTTTTGGTGGGGGGTACGCTCGCGCTCGGTTCTTTTCTTCTTTTACAAACCCAACAGCGAGAGCGCGCTCGGTTTATGGCCCCAGCTTTCCGCGTGCCAACACTCGATGGGGGCACGGTTCGGCTCGAGGATTATCGCGGACGCATCCTTTTCCTCAACTTTTGGGCCACGTGGTGCCCTCCGTGTAGAGAGGAAATGCCGTCGATGGAGCGGGTCTACCAACGGTTCGCACGGCGCCCCTTCGCAATGCTAGCCATCAGTGAGGACACCTCAGTCGAAACGGTGCGGAGCTTTGTCGAAAATTACGGCCTCAGTTTCGAGATCGCTCTCGACCCCGCGGGCGAGCTTCCCGAGCGCTATGGCGTGACAGGGTTCCCCGAGACGTTTATCATCGATCCCACCGGCAAAGTTGTGCGTCATGTTGTCGGCCCCCTCGAATGGGACCGACCGGAGGAGGTTGCATTCTTGGATAAACTCATCGCCGCGGTGGAACAGCGAGAGGGCCCTGAGCCGGCAACGGACACTCAGTAACCCGCTGCCATAACCGAGAGCATGTCTCTTCCGTTCAAGCCTGTGCCTTCGGCTTTTTTCCTGACCTTCACCTCCTGGTTTGTCCTTTTGACCGGTGTGGCGCAGGCAGAGAATTTTACCGTTCGCTATGTTGTGTCCGTAGAGGATGCGGCCCAACCTGCTGTACTGGTTCGTTGGGATCTCGCCGGGATCGATGAGATTCAAGACATTTCGCTGCGCTTTCGAAACCACAAGCCACTCCACATCGAAGCAAGCGGGACACTCGAGGAGCAGGGTGAACGCTACATTTGGCGACCCCAACGGCCGTACGCCCGGCTTTCGTACCGGATCGTAGTGAATGCCACGCGCGGGGCTTCTCAGCAACGTTTCGATAGTTACTTAGCTCCGGATTGGATGGTCTCGCGCGGGCGCCAATTGTTTCCCTTGGTTGCCGTCCGTTATCGGTCTCCCTATGACACCGTGGAATCCTCGCGAAAGCTCACCGCGCGCGCTTACCTGGCCTTCCAAGTTCCGCGCGGATGGAAGTGTGCCACGGCTTATCCAGGCCGCGCGCAAAATACTTTCGAGTTACGCGGACCTCGATCTTTTCTTACGCCGCGGGGGTGGTTCGTATGCGGGCATCTGCACACCGAGGCGCGAGAAATCGCCGGCGTACGACTCGAGCTGGCCCAGGTGGGCGGCGTTGCCGCTGAAAGCGAGACCATCTTTGCGTTCCTAGAAGCTACCTTCCCGCTCCTGACCCGCTTGCTGGGGTCGAAAACGGACCGTATTCTCATCGTCCGCGCGCCCGACCCTATGTGGCACGGCGGCATTAGTGGCGAGGGCTCCTTCTTTTTACATGCCAGGCGTGGCGTGCGCGACCCAGACCAAACCTCGCCTTTCCTACACGAACTTTTTCACGTTTTGCAGCCCTTCAAACCGGCAGGCGATGCAGACTGGTTTGTGGAGGGACTCGCTGAGTTTTACTCGTTAGAACTTCAACGACGAGCTGGCCTTCTCACCCAGCGACGCTTTTTAAAAGGTCTGCGGTCTTTCGAACGCTACGGATTATGGAACGTCGACCTGCGCACTCAGCGTGACAACGCGGCAACAAACAACACTGCACCACTTGTACTGTACGCTCTCGACCAACGGATCCAACGTTTGACCGCAGGGAAGGCGCGCCTAGACGATGCAGTCCGTCGCCTCAGTCAACACGATGGGCGAGTGGACTCCGCGGCGTTCAAGAGCGCAGCCGAAGCAGTGGCGGGAGCGCCGCTTACGCGCTTTTTCCAGCGTTACGTTTATGCTGGGCAGGTTCCTCGGCTTAATCGCGTGGATTGAGTCGCCGATTCAGTGTGCAAGCCCCTGAGACCGGCTCGAAAGGAGGGGAAGCAACGAACGCGATGACAATAGAAGAAGGATATGATTTGCTCTTACCCCTAGTAGCCATCGTCTTGCTGATTTTAGCCAATGGGGTATTCGCGGCTGCTGAAATTGCAATTATTACGGTACGAGAAAGCCGCCTCTTGCAACGCCTGAAGGAAGGACACCCTGGGGCTGCTCCGCTTCTCGAGCTTAAACGGCACCCGAGCCAGTTCCTCGCGACCGTGCAAGTCGGGGTAACCATCGTCGGCTCGATGGCCTCTGTGCTCGGGGGTGCTTACGCGGCAACGCGCGTCGCCACCCTGCTTGAGGCGGTCGTTCCCGCTGGTCTCGCAGCTTGGGCGCCTACTGCCGCGGTCGTTTTAATGGTGATGGTGATTTCGTACCTATCTCTGGTGCTCGGCGAACTCTTGCCAAAGTCGGTCGCCTTGCGTAACCCGGAACGCGTTGCCTTTATAACCGTGCATCTCATTCGCGTGCTAGCGGCTTTGTCGAGCCCGCTGGTACGGATCCTCACAATATCCACGGATACCTTCCTCAAGGTATTTCGCGTCTCCGCTCGCTCGTCCGAGGTGTTCATCACGGAAGAGGAGGTGAAACACATCGTCCAAGAGGGAGCCCGGCATGGCATTTTCGACGAAGCCGAGCGGCAACTCATTCACAGCGTTTTCGAGTTTGCCGACACATCGGTGCGCGAGGTTATGATCCCCCGCTCCGAGATTCACGCCCTCGGTGATACCACACCCTTGAAGGAAGCGCTCAGCAAGCTTGTAGAAACGGGTTTTTCACGAATGCCTGTGTATCAGGGTGACCTGGACCACATCATCGGAGTTGTGCATCTGAAGGACATCCTTCGGGAATTGGAAAAGGCCGCGCCTCTGTCATTGCGAGAACTGGCTCACACCCCTCTCTTCGTCCCAGACTCGATGCAAATCAGCGATCTCTTGCGGGAATTGCAGGCACGCCGAGTTCACATGGCGATCGTGGTGAACGAGTTCGGAACCGTGGTGGGCTTGGTGACGATCGAAGATCTCCTCGAGGAAATCGTTGGCGAAATCCGTGATGAGTTCGATACCGACGAAGAGCAGCCGATTCAGGAAATGGCCGATGGCTCCTTGCTCGTGCACGGCTCGTTGCCTCTCGATGAACTCACGGAGCGCTATGATCTGCCTTTCCGCAGCACCCAAGATTACCGCACCGTCGCCGGTTTGGTGCTTGCGCGCCTGAAGCGGTTTCCAAAGGGGGGAGAAGCGATTGTGGAGGGTCCCTTCAAGATGACTGTGGTGGTCCTCGACGGACGGCGGTTGCGCAAGATCCGCATCGAAGGTCCGATCCGGAAACGGTCAGAACCCGCACCTTGAGTTCCGGCCGGGGGACCGTGGCTACAGCGTGCACATGGAAGCAGACTCGCCTTAGTGGCTCCTTGTTGCAGTGCGGCACTTGCCATTTGCAAACCGTGACGGAGTCTGCCCCACAAATGTCATTCCTGCCCACGCAGTGCAGGAAAAACCATTCGCGGGTGTTCGCCTGGGGCCCTAAGCCGGAGGTGGACGGTAAACTGGCGCCCCCCTTAGAACAAAGTGCCAATGGTAAAGTGTATGGCGCCGAACGCTTCTCCCGGCCGGCGGTCGAGCTTCACACCGTAATGTAAAGCAAGTGGGCCAACCGGGGTTTCGTAGAGCAGTCCTAACCCGGCAGAACGACGAAATTCAGAGAGCGAAACCGAGCGCTTTTGTAAGTACACGCCGCCACCATCAACGAATACCGCCCCTGTCGCCCCCAAAAGAAGTGGAAAGCGCAGCTCGGTGTTCACGTTCAACGAGAGGTCTCCCCCTAAGGGATTGCCCCCAGGAAAGATCCGACTGCCCAGAGGATCGACCACCGGGGCGCCAAGGGGTCCGATGCTGTTTTCTGAAAATCCTCGAACTGTAGAGCGCCCGCCCAAAAAAAACCGCTCTCGAATGGGTACGACGCCGCCACGAAAGGTTCGCGCCCATCCACCGCGAACCGCGTATACCCAGGTGAAAGACTCGCCCACGGGTATGTATTGGCTGTGATGCCACTGCAATTTTGTCAAAGGTTCATCCGAACCAAGAAACGCTGGAGCAAAGCGCAGCCGAATGGAATCGAACACACCTCTGCGCGGGAGGAAGGGATCGTCGCGACCTTCGTAGACGACAAACGGGCCCAAACTGCCTGTCATCAGTCGACCCTCGTCTTCCGGATTGAACGCGCGCGCATCTGGGCGCAAATCGAATAGCCGCGCTTGCTCGATTTGGAACTCAACCCCAGTGAGCAGGGCCCGGCGCCAGCGCCGTTCGACGGCTGGCACTAGGGCGAGCCGCTCGATGCTGAATTGGTCCACAGAGCGCGTTGCTCGTTGACCGATCGCGTTCACTCTTAAGGCCCAACTCGTTCCCCAAAACTGCGGATCGCGAAAGCCTGCGTCCAGCAGGTATTCATTGGGCTCCAATGCTTGCGCGGGATCGAGCGCCAAGTCTCCTCGCAGTGCCAAACGTTGCGCTCGGTGCGCAACATTGAGGTGTGCAAGTTCTCCGAATGCCCGAAACCCGTCGCGCGTGTTGTAACCGCCGCCAAAGGTCAACGATATGGGAGCGCGTTCTTGAACGCGCAGGACCACGTCCCGTGTGACTTCCTCCAGATCCGATGCGACAGCGGGGGCCGGAAGCGAGTCAACTTCTACGCTACGAAACAAGCCCAACTGGTACAGCCGGTTTTGAGCCGTTGCCAAGGTTTCCGCTGTCAGCAGGGCACCGGGACGCAATCGTGCCTCCTGGCGTATGGTCGAAGACGCAGTTTGTACATTGCCCGCAACAAGAATGCGCCCCACGCGATGCCGGGGCCCCAACAGGACCGCGAAGTTCACCACCGCCAGCCGCTGTAAATCCCCTTCCTCGACGACCTCCCAGCGGCCCTCCACGGCGGCATCGGCAAAGCCAGCGGCGCGCAAGTATTGGGCGACTCGCTCCGCCTCGCGCTCGACAGCCATCGGGTCGAGCGGACGGCGGATTCTAACCTCGCGCAGCGGCGGCTGGGACAGTGTTTCCGGAAAGCCAGTGAACTCGATTCGTTGTGTGATTACGGGGGTCCCTTCCTGGACAACTATGGTCACATCGATTGTGCCTTTTTCTGCGTCGGCGTTGACCCGATAGTCGGTAATTTCGGCGTCCACGAAGCCGAACTCACGGTAGCGGAACCAAAGCCGTTTCAGATCGTCCTCTAGACGCGAGGCGACGAGGTGGCCGTCCCGCCAGGGGATCCACGATGGCGGCCCGGTCAGCATGACCTCTCGAAGCCGTTGTGCGGCAATACGCTTCCTGCCCTCGAAGTCCACCCTGCGAACCCGCAGCACTGGTCCTTCGTTCACGCTGATGCGAATGATCTTTTTCGCCGCATGAGGTCGCTCGACCTGGAGCCCAATCGTGACGAGGTAATGACCTTTTTCTTGGTAAATTTGTTCGACGACGCGGCGTAGCTGTCGCCACGTCCCGTCAGTAATCAGCGAGCGTTCCCACAGCCGCGCAGCCTTCAAGATTTCTTTCTGCGTGATGCGCTTGTTACCCTCGAATACCAGTTCGCAAAAGGGGCCAGGACGAATGTAAAGGCGCAGGAGCCCAGAAAGCGCTCTAGTTCCTTCAAACTTCGGGTCAACCCGGGCTTCGAAGTATCCCATCTGGCGCAGGTACCGGAGCGAAGCTTTTTGTGTTTCCTTTGCACGGGCGGTGGTCCACCGCTGGCCTACGCGCACCGGCAGCGCACGCAGGAAGGAACTGGGATCGTCCACTTCCAGCCCGACCCACTCGATTCGACGAACCACTTGGGGCTCCCCCTCGACTATGGATACGAGCAGCACCGCCTCGTCTTCGTGCCCCTCGATCACATCGAGCCTTACCTCCGCGTCCGGGAAACCCTGGTCGCGATAGAGAGCGACGAGTCGTTGTTGGGCCCCAGTTAGAAGCTGATCGTCAAGTAGGGTGCCCACCGCTACTCGCGCGGCTCGTTCGAGTTCTCGGAGTGGAAGTGATCGGTAGCCTCGAAACTTTACATTAGTTACGCGAAACTTTGGCAACAGTTTAACAACAAGCTTCACTCCTTTGTCTGAGGGGCTTGCAACTATGCTTGCGTCCCGGTATCGGCCGAGAGCGAGGATAGCGCTGCGGACTTGATCCTCGGTGCCAGCACCCCAGCCGCGCGCTAAAATAGCCGCTAACGCTGCAGCCACTTCACCTCGCTGCCAAGTTGCTTCCCCGTGAACCTCCAAACTAGCGATCGGTCCAGGCTGTTCGTGGTCATCTCCAGCACTCGGCCCCGGGAAGCATCCAATCAGACAAAATATGACAGGGGGTAACAGCCAGCCCCCTCTATAGTTCCGCCTAGCGGATTGGACCACGCCCATGTTCCACTCTCGTCGACGGTCAACGACACAGTAAAGAGAATGGAGAGCGCAGGAACTCGACGCGAAACTTTATGTCGCCGCCGAACGCACCAGCGGCGTCTGCGGTGGCGCTCTCCCAGGTACCTAGAAGGGAGACTCGTCGCGACCAGCGGTATTCCACCTGCACCGTCTGGCGGCTTTGCACGCCAACGCTGGTAGATGCCGAGGCATAAAGCCGCTCGGCCAGCTCTTTGCCAATCGTAACCCGTGGTTCTACGGCCCCTGTATCACGAGCCTGCGTAGCAGCAACTTCAAACCGATCCACACCGAGCCACTGTTGTAGTTGTCGCTCCGCCTCCCCCTTCGGGAGCAGCGCCAACGCCGCCCCCGCGGGTGCGAAGCCTGCAGTCTGAGCTGCCATGGCTCGCGTCCGCCCGGTGGCAAGCAGACTCAGGATATCATCCACGGAAAGCGACGGATCGTCAGCCAGAAACTGTACCCGTGGTCGGTCGGCTTGTCCTGTCACCTGAACCTGAATCTGATACTCACCCTGCGGCGAGTTTACGCGGGTTTCCGCAAGCAAATTCAACCACGGGTTTCGACTGGCCGGATCGCGGAACTCGACGGTTCCTCCGGTCACCGTGAACGTTCGTCCCTGGACCGTCACCTCCCCTCCGACGACCCCAATGCGTCCTCCCACCAGCGGACGGCCCAAAGTGCCACCCACCCAAAGGTCGAGCCACAACTCTACCTTGGCAACGTTGTTATCAATGAACACGTTGCCCGGGGAATGAAACTTGACATCTAGCGCGATGGGCGTGCGCACGACTTTTTGAACCGCAGGAGGGGCAAACAAACGCTCGCGCATCCAACGAAGCAAATCCGGCAGCGCCAGGTTGCGCTCGTAGAAGCCACTGATGACTTGGACATCACCCGCAACTGTGAGTTGCTCCCAAGGCCCGTGCACCGCACCCGTGCCACGCAACGTGGCCTCGAAGTCGTCGCTCCACGCGCCAGCAACCTCTCGTAAGCTCCACGAAAAAGCCGCACCCTGAGTAATACTAGCACTTCCAGCGATTAGAAATTTGCCGCCACCCACTTCCCCTTCTACCGTAAGGTCTCTGAGAGTTTCACCATCCAAACGGGCAAATCCGTGCAGAGCGGACACAGGCGGAATCCCTTCGATTTCCAGGAACCCCTGGCGCAGGAAAAGCACGCCTTGTGATTGCCACTGGGCATTTGCCGAGCGCGTAATTTGAACATCAACGGTGATCGGGCCATTCGCTGCCAAAATCGGGGGCCCTATCAACTCGAGCAAAACCAAGTCCGACGCCCCGCGCAGCTCCAGTGCGAATTCTCCGCTGCGATGGAGAGTGCCCTGAACACGAAGTCTCGACTTCCCGCTTTCGAGCTCGAAGGGGTGGATTTGGAGGGTATCGCTCTTGAAACGAACTCGTAACGGGCTCGCTAACTGCACATGGTAGGGGTCTCTCGATAAGATGAGCTCCGTGACCAGCAGCTCCGCTTCGCCGAGGTCCCCTTCGGCCAAGCGACCACTGGCCGCAGCGGTACCACTTAGACGAACTCGAAGGCGATTACGTGGCGAAACTAAATCCAGCCCAGTGCTTCTTGCCGTAAGAGAAAAACGGTAGCGTTCGGGTACGGCCACCCTTCCCGCGACTTCCAAACGGCCCGCGAACGCTTGGCCTTGGACGCTCCACTCCTGCGGGTGGAAATCCACTGTAAACACACCATCACCGATGGAGAGGTCACCCCACTTCACGGCTTTCAAGGAAGCCCGCAGGCTACCAGTGGGGGCCCCGATTGGGCCCTGCCATTTTCCTTGGAGGATGATGTGGCCGTCAACCTGCTGGCGGCGCGCGCCGCCAATCCCGCTCAAGCTGATGGGGTCTCCAGAAAGCCAAGCTTCCCGGACGCGGCTCCCCTCCCCGCGAGCACTGAACCAAAGCCTTTCCGTACTCTCCCGACGCGAAAGTTTTGACCAAAGCTGCCACTCACCTTGTCGCAGGTGAAAAGCCCAACTCAGGCGTTCTACCGCTTCGTGGTACACCCGAAATTGGCGCAAAGCCGCCGTCCAGCTCACCTCTGGACCGCTGACGCCGCCTTCGTACGTCAACCGCCCGTCAAGCGTTCCGTCGGATAAAGGGACAGTTCGGCCCGAGAGCCCAGTTGTCACACCGACCAGAAACTCCGCTGGAAACTTTTTCGCCTCGAGCCGAAGGTTCCTGTGAACTTGGTCCTGCAAATCCCAGGCACCGGAAATTCGCAACGTGCCCCCGTTTTGCGCTGTCGCCAGGCAGGAGTCGATTCTCCACTGCCGAGTGTTCGTTGCTGTGGCGTTGCAGACTAGATTTCGCAACGAGCTGTGCCGCAACTTTATTTCATGGGCGCCGATGGATAGCTCCAGCTTGGTCGCCCCGGAGGTAGTGTCCCAGCGCCAAGTAACGGTTGCGGAGCCTCTGAGCCCAACGGCACGCGCACGTGGATCCAATGCCGAAGCAATCACTGCCAGGTCGCTGGCCTCTACATGTCCGGTGCCACTGTGTCCTTCCTCGGTCCAGTGACCTTGGGCCTCGAGACGCACTCCACTTAGCCAGGCTGCCTGCGCCTGAAACTCCGCGCGATCGGAGCGCATCGTTCCCTTGGCACGCCACCGCATTGGGACCACAGGAGCGTCGCTGCTCCCAACCAAACGGAGGTCGCTCTGGCCGGACACTGTCCACTGGAGGTTTAGGAGATCGAGTGCTCCGGCAATTTTACCGGTCGCAAAGGTTCGTCCAACAATCTCTGGTACTCCTTCGACTCCGACCAGTTCCAATGCTCTCGCAGGCGATAAAACGACGCTCGTGGCCGCAGCCGACAGTGTAGGTCGATGATCCAATCTCAACTGTACATTTCCAGCCATCCAGAGCGCAGCGTGGCGGAGGCGAGCCGTGCGAAAAGAAAGTTCGGGGCCGGTGCGAACGAAGCGCGCGCGCAAATTTGCCTCCCGAATCGTTGCCCACGAACCTTCGGAAAGGCGCACAAGCAAGTCCACGTCCGGATTAGCAACCGTTCCGCGGAGTCGTCCTACCAAGAGGAGACTCCCCTCGATGGCGGGAATGTAGTCGGAAAACGCAGCCAAGGTCCTGGCCTCCATCCGCGACACTAGGCGGATCTCTGTGTCTTTCACGGCGGTAAGCCGGACCGACGCCAGGGGGCCTCGAAGCTGACCGCGATCGAGAAACAACCCCTCAGACGAAGACCATCTCCCCGCCACACGGGTCTGCTCGAAGAGGACGGCGTGCTGGCCGCGTGTCCAGGAGAGATCAACGCCCGCTAGCCACCAGCGAACGTTTCCCGAGCCTCCCCCGTGAAGGTGAGCACCAATGTGCACACTGGCGACTGCCAATACAGCGTTCTCCTTCGTGTACGGCAACGTTATGCGCCACTGGGTCCCATCGATTACGAGCGCAAGCCGTGGAAGAGGTAGTGTCCATTCTTCCACTGGCGCTGTTCGAGAACCGTGGTGCTCCTCTTGCTGTTGCTTGCGTACCAGGTCAGCGACTAAGCCGGTGGCTCGAACGGTGACGACCAGGCGAGCCTGTTTTAGCGAGGACCACCAGGCAATGCGTGCCGTGAGATCATCAATCGCTAGCAGCTCGCCACAGCGCAAATCACGCACCGCCAGCTTGCCCGGCAGATGGACAGCGAAGATGGCACTGTCGCACGGGTGGCCAGTCAACTCGGTCAACGTTTCCATGAGCGGCCGACGCAGCCAATTTGCGATCCCTGCAGGGGCCATGAGAACCGAGGCCAAAGCCAGCAAACATACGAAAACGACAAGGAGCCATCTCCAAGACACCAGCCTCCCACCGAGAGTCCCAAGGCCTTTGAACATCTTCCTTCTGATTAAGTTCTTCCTGCTGTTTGATTCTCTAGCGGCGCTAGAATACGCAGGCACTGGCTGCTAGCCAAGCGACTCACCGTGGCATGGGCTTCGTCGTTGCACTTTCACACTGGACTCTTTGGATCTTTATGTGCCTCATGCTCGCGGCGGCTCCGCCCGGGCAGGCACTGAGCTCGGTTCCAGAAAGCTTTGCCGCAGTTGCAAAGGCAGCGCGACCGGTCGTCGTGAACATTTTCTCGACCCGGGTAATTCGGGTACCGGGTTCCACAGGGGATCCGGTGGAGGATTTTTTCCGGCAATTCTTTGGACCCGGTCTGCCTTATCGCGCGCAACGCCAGCAAAGCCTTGGATCTGGCTTTATCATTTCTAGCGATGGTTTCATCGTCACCAACGCGCACGTGGTTGCCCTCGCGCAGCAAATTCGCGTCAGGCTAGCGACCCGCGAGGAATACGAGGCCCGGGTTGTCGGCGTCGACCAGAAAACGGACATCGCACTACTCAAGATCCGCCCGAAGACTCCTCTTCCCACCGCCAAGCTTGGAGATTCTGATGCCTTAGAGGTTGGTGACTGGGTAGTGGCTGTTGGTAATCCGTTCGGTTTAGCGTCAACCGTTACCGCTGGCATTGTCAGTGCAAAGGACCGGGTGATCGGCGCAGGACCTTACGACGACTTCATTCAAACCGATGCCTCGATCAATCCAGGGAACTCCGGTGGTCCCTTGCTGAACTTACGTGGCGAGGTCGTGGGTATCAATTCAGCTATTTTTAGCCGTAGCGGTGGCAGCATCGGAATTGGATTCGCCATTCCAATTAACTTGGCCAAGAAAGTCATCGACGAGCTCCGGGAACACGGCCGGGTGATCCGAGGATGGCTTGGGGTTTCCATTCAGGACGTAACACCGGACATGGTGGAATCCTTTGGGCTCGATCGCCCCCGCGGGGCCTTGGTCGTGGAGGTAGAGCCTCAAAGCCCTGCCGATCGCGCGGGAATTCGCCGTGGCGATGTCATCGTCGAGTTCAACGGAGCGCTGATTGAAGAAAGTCGGCAACTTTCCGCACGCATCGCCGAGCTCCCGGTCGGACGGTCTGCCGCTGTCGTCTTGTTGCGTGATGGGAAGCAACGTCACCTTACCGTTACCATCGGGGAATCACCTGAGGAGGCAGCGCTTGGCAGCACGGGGCGTTCCGCCGCCCGCGCCTGGGGTCTCGTAGTCACCGACCTCACGCCTCAGCTGGCAGCTCGCTTCCGCATCCCTCGAAATATTCGAGGCGCCTTGATCCGTGAAATTCTTCCTGGCAGCCCTGCGGATCGTAGCGACTTGCAACCCGGTGATGTCATCCGGCAGGTGGACCGCACCCCGGTGACCTCGGCTGCCGCCTGCGAACGTGAACTCGCTCGCGCGGGAGACTCCGTGCTGCTCCTCGTGCAACGTGGCCGGGCAAGCGGGTACGAACTGCTGCAGCGCAGCGAAGACCAACCGTGAGGAGGGCAAGGTTTCGGCGTTGGAACCGTCCCTTTTTCCATGCAATCCCTTCTAAGTTAACGGCTTTCCCCGGCCTCCGGGGCGCGAGCAACGACCCACAAAACGGCAGCCAGTAGGTAAGCTACGGCCATGGATAGTAGCGGTGGTGCCCACGATCCGAATGCGTCGCGGCTCCACCCTACGGCTACGGAGTTCAAGGCTCCACCGAGGTTGCCGCACATGTTCATCGCCCCGGTCACACTGCCAGCGTGACGCCCACCGACAGCAGCGCAAACCGCCCACGCTGGGGCAACACAGGCAGCAGCGCAGCCGCCGGCGACGCTCAGCAACACGGTGGAAAGCCAAGGGTTTTCCGTCCAAACCCCACCTGCCGTGCACACCGCTGCCACAGGCAGACCGAGGAACGCTGGCAGTGGTCGGCCAAAACGCTCTCCCCACCGACGGGAAGCAAGATCGCTGATCCAACCGCCGCTGGCCACACCTCCCGCAATGGCCAGGAGAGGCAGGGCGGCCAGATAGCCAGCCTCCAGCAATTGAAATCCCCGTTCGTGGATGAGGTACGTCGGGAGCCAAGTGAGGAAAAAGTACCAGCCATAAATGACCAGAAAATACATCAGGCACAAGGCGACCACCCTGCGGTCAGTGAAAACCAACCATGCCAGGCGGTGATCGACGGAGCGGTCCTGCGAGTTGCCAATGAGCCTGAGCTCGGCAGCATTGATGCGAGGGTGAGTGCTTGGATGTTCATGAAAGAAAGACAGCCAGAAGATCACCCATACGACGCCAACGACGCCAAAGATGACGAACGACCACCTCCAGCTCATCACTTCCAACAACGCCGCCACTAAGGGCTGACTCAGTGCCCCCGCCACGGCGCCGGCCATGACCGTTAGGCCAAAGGCTCGGCCAGCTTCCAGTGGTGGCAGCCATTGGTGAAAGGCGCGCGCTAACGTTGGCAATAATCCAGCTTCCCCCACCCCAAACAGAAACCGTACGAGGATAAGCGACCAAAACCCCGTGGCTGCACCGGTCAGCATCGTCATCGCCGACCACCAGATGACGATGCGCGCAAGCATCAACCGTGCACCGAAGCGATCGGCCAGCCATCCTCCGGGGATTTCAAAGAGCGCGTAAGCCAACGTGAATGCGCTAAAGACGTAACCGAGTTGTGTGTCGGTAAGACGGATATCGTTGCGCAACCGTGGCGCTGCCACGGCGATACAAACCCGGTCCAGGTACGCAACAGCCATGACCGAAAGGGCTAGAGCGACCACTCCGTAGCGAACACGGCTAGGCCGTGATGCAGAGTGCGAAGGCTTCAGCATCTTTGACGCCCTAAACAACCTGGGCAACCGCGCACGCTGAAACCCTCCCCGGTTGCTTCGGCCACGGGCTTCGCTGGGGTAAAGTTGTGACACGGGAAAAAGGCACAGCACCCTCTTAGCAAAGCCACTCGGGTTCGCTTCGCCGGCGTTTTCGGTAGGCAGGGACCATGCCCTTCACTCGCGAAACGGGTATCAACGCCCCGTTTCTTCGGCTCGACCTATGTCCGCCCGTGCGCCAGCCAGCACCTTGCGCAATTCCCGCTTCGTGCGCTCGTTCAAAATTCCGTTATCGCGAAGTCCGCGCGACCGTTGGAAAGCTTGAATCGCGTTCACCGTGATCGTGTCGAGCTTGCCGTTGACCTCACCCAGGTACTCCTTCACCTCTCGCAAGGCTGCTTGTGCTTCGCGCACCTCTGCTTCCGTAACCGGTTGAGACAATGCCCGCGTGTGGATATCTGGGATGGATTCCTTGATCTTTTCAGCGGCTTCTCTCGCACGTGCTTCGGTGTCCGATTGGCAAGCGACCAACGCAACCGAACAAAACCAGCTTGCTACCAGCACGCTCAGCCACCAGGGCGACCAATCTCGGCGATTCATACCCGGGAACCTCAGCCAACGATCTTATTCAAAGGATACTCGATAATTCCGGTGGCCCCTTCAGCGATCAGCCGGGGAATGAGTTCGCGAACCTCAGCCTCGGCAATCACACTTTCGACGGCAAACCATTCCCGACCTGCGAGTTTTCCACTTGGATAGAGCGGCGACACCGTCGGAGCGGTGAGACTGGGAATCAAGTCCACCACATGTTGTAAGCGCTCCTTCGGGACGTTCATCTTAATGCCCACTTTCCCCTCTGCCTCAAGGGCACCTTGCAATAACAGGGCGAGTTGCTCGATCTTCCATCGCTTCCACGAGTCGCTCCACGCGACCTCATTGGCAATCAGTTGTGGGTTGGACTGAAAAAGCTCGCAAACGATGCGCAAGCGATTTGCCCGAAGCGTACTTCCCGTTTCTGTGACCTCAACGATTGCATCGACTAGCCCGTCCGCAGCTTTTGCCTCGGTCGCACCCCAAGAAAATTCTACCTCTACGGGGATGTTCCTCTCCGCAAAGAATTGGCGTGTGAAGTTGACCAACTCCGTCGCGATCCTCTTGCCACGGAGGTCGTCGGGTTTTTGGACTGGCGAGTCCTCGGGCACGACCAACACCCAACGCGTCGGCCGAAAGCTCGATTTGGAATAAATTAGGTTACACACGACACGCACTTGTGCACCGTTCTCTCGAATCCAATCGATGCCGGTGATTCCGGCGTCTAAAGTACCGTCCTGCACATATCGAGCCATTTCCTGAGCACGCACGAGTGAACAGCGAATCGTAGCATCGTCAATGCTGGGGAAGTAACTGCGCTCAGAAACTGTGATTTTCCAGCCGGCACGGCGGAACAGCTCCACGGTGGCGTCCTGCAAACTTCCTTTGGGAATGCCTAGCTTCAGGCAACCTTTGACCTCTTCCTTCATGGGTCCTGCTCCACGACTATTCCTGACCTGCCGGGCGATACACCTTCCGGGGATCAAAGACCCTTTGTTGCACCGTTCTCCATTCGTCGCCTACACGTTGGCGGTAGAAACAGCTCGGGTAGCCTTCGTGGCACGCTGCCCCGCCACGCTGACGGACTTTCAACAGCACCGCGTCGTTGTCACAGTCAATGCGGATTTCCTGCACCTCTTGAACATGGCCCGAGCTTTCACCCTTCGTCCACAATTGGTTTCGCGAGGTGCTCCAGTAGCACGCCAGCCCCGTAGCTAAGGTTCGCTCCCATGCCTCGCGGTTCATGTAAGCAACCATCAGCACTTCCCCAGTTTCGACGTCCTGGGCTACAGCAACGACCAAGCCTCCCCGCTTGGAAAAGTCGGGCTCGATGTTCATGAAAGGAAATCCGTTAACACAGTGCTTTTGGCCGGGCAACGTGATCCTGGGTCTTTGGCACAGGCTGATCTTGCACCCGACCATTTCCAGTTGCCGCTGCTCCCGTTGGGGCTAATGTGGTTCGTTACCAGTGAGGAACACTTTATGAAGCTCGAGGACATCGCTCGACATTTAGGTTGCGAGCTGCGCGGGCCCGCGGATGTCGAGATTCGGCGGATCATGCCCATTCAAGAGGCTCAGGCGGGTGACTTGACCTTTCTTGCCAACCCCAAATATCGTCGGTATTTGGCTACCACGAAAGCCTCGGCGGTCATTCTCGGGGCGAACGAGCCGGAGGTCCCGTTACCATCGTTGCGAGCGGCCGACCCTTATGCGGCCTTCGCTCGCGCCATTGATTTGTTTTTTACCCCGGTTCCACGCTGGCAGGGCGTACACCCGACCGCCGTAATTCACGCTACGGCCAAAATCGGACCCAATGCCAGTATTGGCCCGTACTGCGTGATTGGGGCCGGTGTCGTCCTTGGCGCCCGAGCGCACTTGGAAGCACATGTGGTGATCTATCCTGAAGCTCAGATAGGCGACGACTTTCTTGCGCACAGCCATGCTGTCGTGCGCGAGCGGGTGGTGATTGGCAATCGGGTAATTTTGCAGCCGGGTTGCGTCATCGGTGGCGACGGTTTTGGCTTTGTCCTGTCTTCTGACGGTCCAGCACGGCGCATTACCCAAGCGGGTACGGTCATCATCGGAGACGACGTGGAGGTCGGAGCGAACACAACGATCGACCGTGCAGCCATCGGTGCCACGCGCATCGACCGGGGAGTGAAGCTAGACAATCTCGTCATGGTGGCCCACGGTTGTTTCATTGGCGAGGGAACTGCGATTGCGGCGCAGTCAGGGCTCTCGGGAAGCACGAGGGTGGGCCGGTACGTGCGTTTGGGCGGGCAAGTCGGTAGCGCGGGGCACTTAACCATTGGAGATGGAGCGCAAGTCGCTGCCCAGTCCGGGGTTCATAACGACGTTCCAGCCGGAGCCGTGTATGGAGGAACCCCGGCAGTTGACATACGCCGCTGGCGGCGAGATTTCGCCGCGCTGCAGCGGCTTCCGGAAGCGCTGCAGCGCCTGCGACGCCTTGAAGCCGAGGTCCGCAAACTCATGTCGGACACCGGCGGAGACACAAGTGCGGAGGAGGCATCGTGATCGAGGTCGTACCGATTCCCCAACTGCGGGACAATTACGCCTATTTGGTGGTGGATCCGCAAACGCAAAAGGCCGCAGTGATCGACTGTGCAGAAGCTGCCCCGGTGCTTGCGGAAATCGACCGACGTCGGGTCGAGGTGGTCGCTTTGCTCCCCACGCACCATCACTACGACCATGTCGGTGGCCACGAGGATTTCCTCCAGGTGCTCAAGGTCGAGGTGGTTGCTTACCACGGCCAACGCAACCGAATCCCGGGCGCTACACGTGAGGTTCAGGAAGGCGACGAGATTCGCATCGGTTCCCTCCTCGCCCGAGTGATCTTCATCCCAGCGCACACCACAGGCCACGTGGCGTATTACTTTCCAGGTGCGGGCGTGGTGTTTACCGGTGACACCCTGTTCGTCGCTGGCTGTGGGCGGTTGTTCGAAGGAGACGCCAAGACCATGATGTTTTCCTTGCAGAAGCTTGCCTCTTTGCCCGACGATACCAAAGTGTACTGTGGGCATGAGTACAGCCAAAGGAACCTTGAGTTTGCATTGCAGCTCGAGCCCCACAACAGAGCCTTACGGGAAAAGTACGATCGGGTGCTGGCCTTGAGGGCGCGAGGTTTGCCGACGGTACCCAGCACGATTGGCGAGGAAAAAGCAACGAACCCCTTTTTGCGATGGCACAGCGCGGAACTCCAAGCAAACCTGCGGCGACTGGATCCAAACGTAGGCCATGACCCGGTGAAAATCTTTGCCAAAGTGAGAGCACTCAAGGATGCATTTTAGTCTCCAAGGCATTAGTTGCTGCCCTTGCATCGAGAGCATGCCCGACCTCCTTGGCCCGCGAAGATTTCTCCGGGGCTTAAGTTGCAAACGAAATCGCGCCCTTTTAGGTAGTTTTTTGCCCATATGAGCCCACAACCCACACGGTATGCGGAACTTGAAGAGATTGTTGATGCGGTCACCGCAAGTTACGACGGCAGTCACGAAATCGACAGTCTAGAAAGTGCTGCTCTTCCGAATCGCCGGGCGGTGATCGATGCCCTTCATCACCTAAAGCACGCGATTTTCATGGGTTTTTATACCCTACGCCCCCTCACCCGTGGCAATTTGCGCTACGCGATCAGCGAGCATTTACACCCGGCGTTCGAGCTTCTGGTCGAGCAAATTAGCCGGGCCCAAACATGGGAGCGTATGTGTTCGCGCGAGACGGTACCGCGCGACCCGAGTTGGGCGGAGGAGGTGGTACTGCGGCTGTTCCGGAAATTACCTGAGCTGCGAGACTTATTGAACCTGGATGTGCTCGCGGCATTTGCCGGCGATCCCGCTGCCAAGAGCGTTGAAGAGGTGGTCTTCAGCTATCCCGCCATCCAAGCAATCACGACCCATCGTATTGCCCACGAGCTCTACCTCGAACAAGTGCCCATGATTCCCCGGATCTTGTCCGAGTACGCGCATAGCGAAACCGGCATTGACATTCATCCAGGTGCTACCATCGGCAAAAGCTTTTTTATTGACCACGGCACTGGTGTTGTCATTGGCGAAACTTGTGTCATTGGCAATAACGTAAAAATCTATCAAGGGGTTACTCTGGGGGCGTTGAGCGTGCCGCGCGACGCTGACGGAGTGTTGTTACGTAACCGCAAGCGGCATCCGACCATTGAAGATAACGTCACGATTTATTCCGGTGCCACGATACTCGGTGGCGACACGGTCATCGGTGAGGGTTCGGTCATCGGGGGCAACTTGTGGATCGTCGAGTCGGTGCCACCTCACAGTCGTTTAACCCGCGAGACCCACCCGCAGCATCGCTGATCAGCGGCGTACCAATTCCCTTTTTCTCAAGGGTCCTCATCTTCTCTTACGCCACGCGACAGCACGTTTTGTCCACGGTCGGTTTGCAAAAGCCGCCCTACCAAGTTCTCAGGTGGCCTGCGGGATTCTACGCACGCATCCTCGTCTTCTGCCGCGGACGGTGGTAAAGATTCAACCCATGGTTGCCCACAGGTACGGGTTGGCGAGGCACGCCGCCATTGTGCCCGTAGCTCTGGTGCTTTGGGGTTTTGGGGGGTGCGCTGCACACCGAGCCGCTAGGCCCAGCGACTCCCAGCTGCTCATCGGCCGACAAACAGATCGCAGCGCGGTGGTAGCCTTGGGAGATAAGGCAGCGGAGCTGAGCGCCGGTAAGCCACTTGAGGCACGCGAGCTTTGCAAGCTGCCCGGGGCTACGGTCGATTTGCTGCTCGTGCGCGGAGCGGAAGAACCTCACCAACACCCGGATCACGACCTCATCGTGGTGCTGCTCCGCGGCACAGGCCTCATGCTTTTGGGTGGCGAAACCCACCGCGTCCAAGCCGGCGATGTGGTGATCATCGAGCGTGGTACCAATCATGCATTTCGCAATCGAGCCCGCGAGGGATCTCTCGCTTTGGTGGTCCGCGTACCCCCATCTACACCCTCGCCAATGGCGGCCGAGCGTTGATGCGGCGAGCCACGAAGCTAGTTTGGGCTACGCAGAGAGGACGGTGTAACCATGCCGATTCGAATTACCCGCGTTTACACGCGCACGGGCGATCAAGGGGAAACAGGGCTCGTCGGCGGCAAACGCGTTGCCAAAGATACAGCTCGTATCGAAGCCTATGGGACTGTAGACGAGCTCAACGCAGTGCTGGGGATTGCTCGGACATTCAACGGGCAAACAAAGCCAAAGTTCGTCCGTGAGCAAGTGGATGCGATTTTACGGCACTTACAAAACGAGCTGTTTGATTTAGGTGGTGAATTAGCCACGCCTCCAGAAGCGCACCACGAGCACATGTTCAGGGTCGGGGAAGGCGAAGTTGCAGCCTTGGAGAAGCTGCTGGACAAGCTTCAAGGAGATTTAGAGCCGCTGCGCTCTTTTATCTTGCCGGGGGGAGGACCCGTCAGCGCGTTTTTGCACCAAGCGCGTACGGTCTGTCGCCGCGCTGAACGCTTGGTGTTGCGCTTGAGTCGAGAGGAAAATATTGGGCCGTGGCCCTTGCGATACCTCAATCGCCTGAGCGACTTGTTATTTGTCTTGGCCCGTTGGGTCGCGAAGCAGACAGGCGAGCCAGAATTCCTCTGGGAACGCGGGCTACAGAGCTACCACCGAGGCTCCAAAAAAGAAAAAAAGCAGGGAGAGTGACTGTGGCACAATCCTCCGTGTACCTAAAGCAGCTTCAACTTGGACCGATGGAAAACTTTGTTTACGTGGTAGGCGACCCACAGAGCCGCAAGGTGGTGCTGATCGACCCAGCCTGGGATATCGATGCCGTCGTAAATTTGTTGGAGACGGAGGAGCTCACGCCCGTGGCGACACTGGTGACCCACTTTCACCCCGACCACCTCGGCGGCAACCTGTTTGGCCATCACATTGCTGGTGCGGCAGAGTTACTGGAACGAAATCTACCCTTGAAGGTGTATCTTCATAAGACGGAGGTTAGCTACGCACAGCGCATCGCCGGGCTTTCTCGAAGCGACATTGTCGCCACCGAGGGGGGCGATATCTTGCAACTAGGCAGCCTGGAAATCCGCTTTCTGCACACCCCCGGTCACACCCCCGGCTCGCAATGCTTTCTCGTGGAGAACCGCTTGATTTCCGGTGACACGCTGTTCATCGGCAGTTGCGGTCGCGTGGATTTACCGGGAAGCGACCCGGCTCAAATGTACGACAGTTTGGTGAACAAGCTTGCTCGCTTACCCGACGATACCGAGCTGTATCCGGGACACAACTATGCGAGCCGACAAAGTTCTACAATCGGCCAAGAAAAACGCACCAATTTGTACCTCCGGTTTCAGCGACTGGAAGATTTCCTTCGCTTCATGGGCTACGCATGAGCGAGCCGAGGAACTTATTTGTTTACGGAACCCTGCGGGATCCGGCACTTGTCAAGAAACTCACCGGCCGCTCTTTCGTCACCGAGGTAGCGTGGCTGCTGGACTACCAACGCCGGCAGTCGCGCAACTCCTATCCGTTTGTCGTCCCAGCTAAGGGACGGCGCGTACGCGGATTCCTCTTGCGCAATGTAAGTGCCGCTTCGTTGGCGGCGCTCGATCGTTACGAGTGCGAGGGCGTGCTGTACGAGCGTGTGCCAGCACGTGTGCGAACTGCTCGAGGCACCGAAAGTGCGTTCGTGTATGTGGCACGAGGAAGGTGCAGACCATGGGCCCTGGCAAACACCAGCCCCCGACCTTGACTCGGAGTCCTTTCTTCGCTGACGTGGGCGGTCTGCCATGGATGGCGACTCTGCTTCATCTCTCTCCGTTCCTGCGGTGGGCAGCCGCAAGGCTACCATCAGCCGCCAAGAATTAGTACAAACGATCTGGCAGCTTGCCTGGCCAGTCATCCTCACCTTGCTCCTCGAATCGTTGGTCGGCCTGGTCGACACTTTGATGGTCGGCCGCCTTGGGGCTAACGCGGTAGCTGCCGTCGGTGTTGGGGCGCAGATCCTCAACAGTGTCAGCGTTGCCATGACTGCAGTGGGAACCGGCACCCTAGCGCTGGTGGCACGCTCGATCGGAGCTGGCCAGCGTGATTTTGCAGAACGCGTGGTTGCCCAGTCCCTCGTGGCAGCCTTCGTCCTCTCCTGTGTGTGCATCGTGCCGGTGGTGGTGTTTGCCGGCACGATCGTCGGCTGGTTTGGAGTTGAGCCGCAGGTCCGCGAACTTGGTGCCTGGTTCACCCGGCTCGTCATGCTCTCCATCCCGCAATCCTCGGCCTTGTTTGTCATCGGGTCTGCGCTGCGGGCTGCTGGAGACACGCGCACGCCCCTTTGGATCGGGGCAGTGGTGAATGCCATCAACGTCGTCGGCAACTACGTCTTGATCTTCGGCGCCTTCGGGTTCCCAGCTTTGGGTGTGAGGGGTTCTGCGCTGGCCACCGTCATTGCGTTTAGCGTAGGTATGGTTTTGGGTCTGGTGTTGTTGCTCCGTGGGCGGCTCACATTACGGCTCGAGCCGAACCACTTTCACGTTGATCTGAGCCTCATCCGCCGCGTGCTTCACATTGGTTACCCAACGGCCACGGAACAGGTACTCATGCAGGTAGGCTTTTTTGTTTACCTCGTGTTCGCTGCCCGTTATGGTACGAGTGCCGTTGCGGCCTATTTCATCGGGGTCAGGATTCTCGCCCTTTCCTTTCTTCCAGGTTACGGTTTTGCGGCAGCGGCTGCTGCCCTCGTGGGCCAAAATCTCGGTGCGAAGCAAGTGCACTTGGCACGCCGTTCGGGCTGGGAGTCCAACCGGCTAGCCGTCTACCTGATGACGGCCTGTGGAGTGGCGATTATCGCCTTGGCTCGTCCCATTGCCTCGGCGTTCGTCGACGACGGCGCGGTTATCCAAGACACCGTCCTGTTCATCTGGGCTCTCGGCCTCTCCCAACCGTTTATGGCGATCGACTTTACCCTTGGCGGCGCCTTGCGTGGCGCGGGGGACACCCGTTTCCCTCTCGTTGCGGTTTTTCTCGGCTTCTACGGGTGCCGGCTGGGGTGTGCCTACCTGGTGGCTCAGGTATTCCACCTGGAATTGCAGTGGCTCTGGCTTTCGCTGGTCGGCGATTACATCACCCGCGCTGCCCTGAAGACCTGGCGTTTCCGTAGCGGCCGCTGGCAGGCAATCAACGTTTAGGCAATTAGCGTTTAGTCGTGTAACCATTTCCGCAAAGGAAGCCCTCGCCGCAACGTAGCGGTTCGGCGAAGAACGGTCCTCGGCCAGCTTCGACACCACGCCAACGTAAGGGGCAAAACAGTTGCCCCTTACGATCTTACAGCACGAAAGCACGCAGGGCGAACCGTTCCGCAACAACCATGACCAGGCCGTCCGTGGTTTTTTTCCGAGCCACAGTGGGCGGGGTTACTTCTTGGCTATCCAACGACCAGCCCCTCGCAGCTCATGCTGGGCAACGGGAGTCCGGCTTTCGTTGACAACTGCTCTGCGGGTGGCTAATCGGAGGCGCCGCATTGAAACGACAGTGCGCTTGAATTCTTCAGCTAGATTTTCGTCAACGGGGCAACGCTGATGATTGAAGTACGAAACCTGACCAAGCGCTACGGTGAGCTCACGGCGATTTCCAACATCTCCTTCACCGCTGAGAAGGGCCAGATTTTGGGATTTCTCGGGCCGAATGGTGCTGGCAAAACCACCACGATGCGGATCATTACCGGGTTCATGCCGGCCACGTCAGGTACCGTAAAGATTGCTGGTTACGATATTTTCAACGACTCTTATGAGTGTCGTCGCCGCATCGGCTATTTACCCGAGTCTCCACCTCTGTATGGCGACATGACAGTGGTCACTTACCTCCGCTTTGTCGGCCGGATCCGCGGCATCGCCAAAGCGGACCTGACAGATGCGGTCGACCGGGTATTGCGATCCTGTGGTTTAGAAGATGTCCCGCACCGAGTCATCGGACACCTCTCGAAGGGTTATCGACAACGCGTTGGCCTCGCCCAAGCGATGATCCACAGCCCTTCAGTGTTGGTTTTGGACGAGCCCACCATTGGTCTGGACCCGCGGCAAATCATCGACATTCGGACACTCATCAAGGAGCTTGCAGCCGACCGCACGGTGATCTTGTCCACCCACATCCTGCCCGAGGTCTCCCAACTTTGTGACAAGGTGGTGATCATCAACCAAGGACGGATTGTCGTCGAGGACATGCTCGCGAATTTAACCCGCGACACCAGTTTGGAGCAGGTGTTCTTGCGCTACATTAGCCAAGACTCGGCGGTTCCGTCTGGCGTGGCAGAGGGTACGGCATGAAGAACGCGTTAACAATTGCCGGCAAGGAGTTACGGTCGGCGTTCGTGTCGCCGATCGCTTACGTCGTGCTGACTGGCTTCATGCTGCTCGGTGGGTGGTTCTTTTTCAACTTACTGAATCGCTTCAACTTCCTCGTGCAGATTTACATGAGCTTCCGGAACCCCGAAGTACAAATGCGGCTGAACTTAAACGAGCTGGTTGTTGCCCCTCTTCTCGGAAACCTGTCGGTGGTTCTCATTATCCTGGTACCAGTGATCACCATGCGCAGCTTTGCCGAGGAGAAGCGTGCGGGCACTTACGAGCTGCTTTTAACCTCGCCCCTGTCCATAGCGGAGATCGTGATGGGGAAGTTCCTGGGGGTGGTGGCATTTCTGGTCGTTATGCTCGCCTTAACAGCTGTCTACCCAGCTATTCTTCTAGTTTACGGCAATCCCGAGCCAGGGATAATCGCTTCAGGCTATTTAGGGTTGTTTCTGCTCGCCGTGGCGTTCGCCACCGTGGGGTTGCTGACGTCATCGTTCACCGATAACCAGATCGTGGCCGCGGTAAGTTGCTTGATCGTGCTACTTCTCTTGTACGTGATTTCTTGGCCGGCAGAAACCGCAGGGCCAACTCTCGCGGCAGTCCTTCGTTACCTCTCGTTGACCGAACACTTTTCGGAAATGGTCAAAGGGGTGATCGAAACCAAGGATCTTATTTACTTTGGCAGCGTGATCACGCTCGCACTGTACCTAACACATCGTTCGGTAGAATCCGTCCGCTGGAGGTAAACCGTGCGCCGAAACCAGTCGCTGCTCGGCCTGTTAGGGCTCGTTTTCCTTTTGTTTACCGTGATCGCGGCAGCGTTCACGGGCGGTCGAACGACGATCGATGTAGTCTACATCGCTGCGAACGGCGTCGTCGGGGTATTTTGTCTAGTTGCGTACCTGAGCGCAGGGTTGGAACAGCTCCGCAACGTCGTCAGCGAGCGCTCAACCAAGTACGGAGCAAACGTCCTCGTCGGTTCGCTGGCCTTCCTCGGCGTGCTCATCGTGGTGAACTATTTGGGGGCGCGCCACAGCAAGCGTTTCGATCTCACAGAGCAAAAAGTCTACAGCCTGTCGGAACAATCGATTAACGTGGTCAGGAACCTCGAAAACGAACTTAAAATGTTTGCTTTCGTAGAGGGGGGAGTTAACCCGGAACTCAGGGACTTGCTGAGCAACTACGCACGCCACTCATCGAAAGTTTCTTACGAGCTCATCGATCCCGACAAGCAACCCGAGTTAGCGGAGAAATATCAGATCCGCAGTTACAATACCGTCCGCGTGGAGTATGGCAACGAAAGTACTTCCGTTACCCAACCCAATGAAGAAAACATCACCAACGCAATCATCAAGGTAACGCGAAAAACGCGCAAAGTCGTGTGCGTCATCGAGGGCCATGGGGAACCTGACCTTGACGATCTGCAAAGCCCGAAAGGCCTGGCGAATTTCCGTGCTGCTTTGACGAACGAAAATTACGAGGTCAAGAAGGTTTTGTTGGCCTCCGAGGCAAAGGTTCCGGAGGATTGCTCGATCGTCGTGGTCGCAGGACCACAGCGCCCCTTTCTGGAGCACGAGATGCAAGCTATCGAAGCCTATTTGGACCATGGAGGCCGGCTTCTCGCGCTCCTTCCTCCACGGACCGGTACGGAATTCAGCCCATTGCTAGCGAAGTGGGGAATCAAACTCGGGAACGACGTTGTCGTAGACCAAGTTGTTCGCCTCTTCCAGGGACCTGCTCTTGGCCTAACTCCCCTGGCCAACACGTATGGATTTCACGAGATTACCCGTGACTTCAAACAGCGCACGATTTTTCCCATGACCCGTTCCGTGAAATCCGACGCGACGGGTAGAACTGGACTGACAGTAGTGGAACTGGTGAAAACAAGCCCGTCAAGTTGGGCCGAGACGGACTTGGAAGGCATCTTCCAACGCGGTGAGGCGTCCCTCGATGGCAACGCAGACCTAAAGGGTCCTGTGCCTGTTGCTGCAGCGGTTGATGCCAATCTCAAGCAGATGGGGCGCGACCAGGAAGGGGTGACCCGCATTGTGGTGTTCGGCAGCATCGAGTTTGCGTCCAATCGCGAGCTCGATGGTACCTTTTATAACCGTGATCTCTTAATGAATGCCGTCGGCTGGCTGGTCGGTGAAAGCGACCTGGTCTCCATTCGTCCTCGGGCTATCCGGGCCTCTCGGATTCAATTCACCCCCGAGCAGAGCCTGATGACTTTCTATCTGACCGTACTGCTTATTCCACAATTCCTGTTAATCGTCGGGCTTGCCGTGTGGTGGCGTCGCGAATAGGCACAAGCAGAATGCGCGAGGCAGGGTATTATGCGCTTTCGTACCACTTTCGTGCTTTTACTCGTTCTAGCCGGATTGGGCGCTTACCTGTATTGGTTGGAATTTCCCCGGCAGAAGAAAGAGGCCGAGGCGAAGAAGCTCTTCGCGATCAAGCCGGACGAAGTCCAAGAGGTTCGCCTTCACTTTGCCGACCGCAACATCTTGCTCCGTAAAACCGGAGATGTGTGGCGTTTGGTCGAGCCCTTGGAGGCCCCAGCAGATGAAATCACTGTAAAAAACCTGCTGAACACCATCGCGGAGTGCGAGGTAAAGCGAGAGCTCGAAAACGGCGGCGACCTCAAACAGTTTGGCCTTGACCCACCTTTTGTCACCCTTCACGTCAAGCTCAAGGATCGGGAGCTCCCGGCCGTAGCGGTAGGCAAAAACACCCCCGTCGGGTTTTCGGCTTACATTCAGCGATCCGACGACAAAAAAGTGCGTCTGACCACGTCGGCTTTCCGAGCGGGGCTGGATAAGCAGGTGAAAGACGTCCGCGATAAGGCAATCCTCAACTTTACCGATGACGAGGTCCAGCGTTTCTCCTTGGTGAGAAGCGACGGTACGATTAGCCTCAGCCGCAAAGATGGCCAGTGGGTCATTGAGCAACCAGGTCACTACCCCGCAGATGGTCCGACGGTGCGGTCATTTCTCTCCACCTTGCGCTCGATGCGAGCCACAGACTTCCCGGATGACCAGCCGACAAATCTATCACCCTACGGGCTCGATCAGCCAAGGCTGCGGGTCGTTCTTTTCTTAGGAAAGGATCAGGCCGAAAAGCACGTCCTCCTCGGGGCTGAGAACCCGGAGAAGAAAAACGAGATTTACGTGCAGACCAGTGGCCTTCCTACGATTTACAGCGTTAGCGACTGGGTATGGCGGGATTTGAACAAGAATCTCACCGACTTTCGCGACAAGCTCGTTCTTGCGTACGACACCGACCAAGTTCGCGTCGTCGAAGTCAGCCGGGGGGATGGGACAAGCTTTCGGCTTGTGGCTAAGGACAAGGACCAGTGGGCTGTCGAGGGCACCGAAGGTAAGCCCGCAACCAGCACGATCCGACAGTGGCTGCAAGACATCCATGACTTGCGGGGCTACGAGATAGCAGCCGACGAACCCGGCGATCTCGCTGCATTCGGACTGGACAAGCCGATGCTCTCTGTCCGTTTGGTCGGCGCGGAACAGCAGGAAATTGGCCTCATCCGCGTGGGTTCCGTGACGACCGAACAAGGGTCGAAAGAATACTTTGCCATGGGATCTAAAGCCGCAACGGTTTTCAAAGTGCGAGACTATTTGGTCACCCGTTTGAACAAGTCCGCCCATGACTTTATTGAGCAGCCTACTCCCACGCCGGGCGGCCTCACTCCCACGCCGGAAGAGAGCTTGGACAGCGAAGAAGAAGCTGACGAGCTCTTGGGGGACGAGGCGCTCGACTAACTTCCTGCCTTTTCTACGGCACGAAGCAACAGGTCGATCTCTTCGTCCGTCCCGACGGTGATGCGCAGGGCATCATGAAGCTCTGGGGTGTCGAAGTAGCGCACAAGGATGCGCTGCTGTTTGAGTGCTCGGTAAAGCCCTTCTAGGCGCTCGCCCGGCCGCCGGGCCAAAACAAAGTTGGCCTCGCTCGGGGGCACTTCGAAGCCAAGCTTGCCAAGTTCCTCCACCAAGCGGGTCCGCGTGGCACAAATCCGCTGCACATTTCGCTGCATCCACTCATAATCATCCAAGGCGGCGCAAGCGCCAACGATGCTCAGTCGATCGACGTTATATGAGTCTTTCACTTTCGCTAACTCGCCTATCGTTTCCGGCGCGGCAAACGCGAGCCCAACCCTTAACCCTGCTAGCGAAAAGGATTTGGAGAGTGTGCGCAGAACAATGATGTTCGTAAACGCGTCGACCAACGGGAGCGAGCTCTCCCGGGCAAAATCTACATAGGCTTCGTCAACGACTACCAGCGTTTCCGGTAAGTTCGCGACCAAGTCGCGGATGCAATCGATGTCGACAGGTGTGCCCGAGGGCGAATTCGGGTGACAAATGAAGATCAGCTTGGGACGGACCTTTTTCAGTGCAGCCGCAGGTAAGACAAAGCTCTTTGGATACGGAATTTGCTGCGCTCTCCCTCTCTGGAACGCTACCAGGGTATCGTACAGGCTGTAGGTCGGATAAGCATAGGCAACGACATCCTCAGGATCGACACAAGCACGCACAATCAGCGACAACAGCTCGTCAGAGCCATTGCCCACCAACACTTGGTCGGGACGCAGCCGGTATCGTCGGGCTGCGGCTTCTCTCACCTCGTACGCCATGGGATCAGGGTAAAGGCGCAAATCCTCGTTGGCGCCATTACGAATGGCCTCGAGCACTCGTGGCGATGGGGGGTAAGGATTCTCATTTGTATTAAGCTTGATGAAACCAAGTTCTTGCGGTTGCTCACCCGGAACGTAGGGCCGAGTGGTACGTACGACAGTTCGAATCCAGGGGAGATCCATGCGAACACCAGCTAGCAAAGCTCCACACCCGCGCAAAGGAATCGGCCTGTCCGCGATACCGTCCCCTTGCGACGCCGCCGCATTACCCTACATACTCACATACTGAAGGTCATGGATATTGAGACCCTGTTGGGCTTGCAGCAGGCGCACGCAGACCTGAGTCGGGCACTCGACGACGCCCGCATGCTTGCCCCCCTTCAGGACTGGATCGATCGCGAACTGACTCCGCTAACCCACGAGCTTGGTCGGCGCCTACGACATGCCCAGCGGCACGGCGCAACCGATTTTGAGATAGCCCGTTTCGCTCAAGTGTTGCAAAGTCTGCAGGAGCAAATTCGCCAGCGGGTTGACGAGGTTTGCGCGACAGCGTGTTATGCCTCCGCCGTCGCGGCGTGGTGCGCAGCAGAATTCGGCGAAGTCGAGCGTATGCTGCCTCATTTGCTGAGCGACGTCGCGCCGGCGACGCGTCCGCCACGCCTCCTGATCCCGTTCGATCTTCACAAGCAGCGGCTCGAGCCAGGCGGGTTCGCCTTCCCGGCCCCCTCCCGGGTGGCCGAGCGCATCGCTCACGTGGCTCGTGAAGGCCTCGCTGTCCCCGTGGAAACGGAACCGCCTTGGCTTGCACCGTTTCCCTACGTTGTGGCAAGCCCTCGGGCTGAGGATCTTGCAACTCCAGTGTGGTTGATTTTCGATGGCCCTAGCCTTCCTGCCGCTGTCCTTGCCAACAAAAGCGAACCGGGCACCTTCCGCATTTATGCGCCACGCCTAAAAGGGCTCAGCGCGGTTGGCATTGCCAAGCGCGTCGATGACGAGTGGTGGCTTTCCCAGGAACCAGCCTTCGCGGAGTACCGCCTCCTTCTTGCCCAAGGGTTGCGCGAGCATGGTGTAAAGGTTGAGGGTGTGGACTAAGGCTGCATCTCTGGCGTTGGCGTTTTATTGCTTCCGTAGTTTCTCTTGAGCGCTCGCTCAGCCGGCTCTTGCGAGGGCTGCCAAGGTTGCGTTGACACCCCCGTAATTCGCTGTTAGGCGCGGGCCGTTCTTATGAGTGAAGTTCGCACCCGGTTTGCGCCCAGTCCGACCGGTTACCTTCATCTGGGGGGGGCGCGTACGGCTCTTTTTAACTACTTATTTGCGCGGCACCACAACGGGCAGTTCGTTCTTCGCATTGAAGACACCGATCGCGAGCGCTCGACGGCCGAATCGATCCAGGCAATTCTGGACGCCATGGTTTGGCTCAAACTCGACTGGGACGAGGGACCGTATTACCAAAGCCAGAGGGTTGCTTTTTACCTCGAGCACGCAGAGCGTCTGCTTGCATCCGGGCATGCCTATCGCTGCTACTGCACACAAGAGGAACTCGAGGCCAAGCGAGAGCAAGCACTGAGGGCGGGCCGCAAGCCAATGTATGACCGGACTTGCCGGCAACGGAACGAACAGCCTGGCGGTCGACCTTACGCCGTACGCTTCAAAACACCTGTCGATGGGGTCACTGTTGTGGAGGATTTGGTCAAAGGACACGTGGCGTTCGAAAATTGCGAGCTGGATGATTTGATCATTGTGCGCTCCGACGGCAGCCCCACCTACAATCTTTGCGTTGTCGTCGATGATGCGATGATGCGCATCACCCACGTGATCCGTGGCGATGACCACCTCACGAACACGCCAAAGCAAATCTTGATGTACCGTGCTCTGGACTACCCTCTCCCCGCGTTCGCTCACCTCCCGCAAATCTTGGGACCCGACCGTACCCGCCTGAGCAAGCGCCACGGTGCGACTTCTGTGTTGGCATATAGAGAGATGGGATATCTTCCCGACGCCCTGGTTAACTATCTGGCACGCTTGGGATGGTCGCACGGCGATCAGGAGATTTTTACCCGCGAGGAGCTGATCGAGAAGTTCTCCCTTGACCACGTCGGAAAATCCGCTGGAATTTACAACGCGGAAAAGCTGGAATGGGTGAACTTCCATTACATGAAGACCACGCCGCCACCCGAACTGGCGCGTGCCGTGAAGCCCTTTATTGCGGCTCGGGGCTACGATTTGCCCGGAGACGACTCGTGGCTCGCCAAAATGGTCGCTACGTTGCAAGAACGAGCCAAGACACTCGTCGAGCTGGTCGAACTGGGCCGCTTTTACTTGATCGATACCGTCGAGATCCCCCCAGACTTAGTCCACAAGCACTTCAAGCGAGAAATTCTACCTGCCCTCGAGCGACTGCGTGAACTTTTTGCAACCGTCGACCCCTGGTGCCCCGAAGCTATCCAGCGCGCCTTTGAGCGCGTGATGAGCGAATTCCATCTTGGCCTCGGCAAGATTGCCCAGCCTGTAAGAATCGCGGTAACGGGGGGGACAGTGAGCCCAGGAATCTTCGAGGTCCTCGATGTTCTCGGGCAAGCACGGACGCTACGTCGCTTCGACAGTGCTTTGACTCTGGCTAGGCAACTTGTCGCTTTGGAGGCGACGGGAACAACTTGACTCACCGTGAGTCTCCGCTTAATTGAAGGTTCGCGGACATTGTTGAGGAGTCGGCTAATTGGCAAGCCACCTGACTCTGGATCAGGCGATTGTAGGTTCGAGTCCTACCTCCTCAGCTCCGCAGCCAGCGGCCGGGCGGTGGCCTGCCGCCTGGCCGTGTGGTTGCAAACAATGGGTCCCATCGTCTAGCGGTTAGGACGCCGGCCTCTCACGTCGGTAACAGGGGTTCGAATCCCCTTGGGACCACCAACCTCTTCTTCGTACCCTTGGCGTTCCCGCTGTAGCTTGCAAGCACACATTCGATCTAAAGCGTGCCTGCGGCCACGAAGGGCGTGGCTGCACCAGGAATAAGAGCAAGGCACTGAAGGCGACGAGAACCACCGTCTGGCGCTTCACTGGGCGTAGTTCAGGGAGGCATCGCCTCAACCTTTGCGGCAACAAGCCAGCCACAACCTACAAACAATCCTTCCTGCACCGCGCAGGCAGCGAGATCGGCCCGGAGGGAAGTTTCGACTGCTAGGCGCCTCGGGGCCCCTCGACACCATGCTCGCGATATGCGCCCCCAGGATCAACGAAGCAACCGGGATCTCCCATAAAGCAGTCCGTTCAAAGCGCTAGCTGAATTTACGAGGGATCGAAGGCAACGAGACATGACGACTCCGGCAACCCGATCAATAGCGGTCGGTGGCGGCAGTCGCGGCACCGAGCGCCCCATTGGGGCAAACTTCCCATCCCGGGAGGAACGCCGTAGCACGATCACCCGCCTGCGACGAGCACGCTAGCGTCCTCTTCAACGGCGCTGGCTGCGTACGCGGCAGCCATCCCGTACTGCGCAGGAGCAATCTCGAGGCCCTTGGCCTGGCGTACGCTAAAAAAAGCCGCCTCAGCTGCGCGTAGACCGCCCCCGCTCCCAAACTTCTCTCAGTGCTCTTTTGTCGGCTTTGAACATTGGGGTCTGAGGTATCTCGTCAACGATGGTTACACCATCAGGGCGCTTAAAACTTGCCAACTCCTTCCCAACAAACTCACGCAGCTCCTCGAGCGTGGGCGCATCGTCGTGCCGCCTAGGTACGATAAATGCCCAACCAATTTCGCCTAGACGTGGATCAGGAATACCTACCACGGCCACGCGCGCGACCTTAGGATGCTGAAGCAAGAGGTTTTCCACTTCCATAGGGTACACGTTGAAACCACCGCGGATGTACATTTCACTGAGGCGTCCCCGGAGATGCAGGTAACCGGCTGCATCCAAAAACCCGAGGTCGCCCGTGTGCACCCAACCTTCGCGGTCGATTGTCCGGGCAGTCGCCTCCGGATCGTTCCAGTAACCCACCATCGTTGCTGGGGAGCGCACCACCACCTCCCCTACTTCGCCCACCGGCAACGGAATGTTGTTTTCATTCACGATCCGCAGCTGCACGCCAGGAGTAGGTTTTCCCACCGTGGTGTAAAGCGTTTCTGGCGGGTCGCTCGGTAGGGAGGCCGTTGCGATGCCAATTTCCGTAGACGAATATCGCACACTGACCGTTGCTCCTAATTCTTGTTGCACCCTCTGGACGAGTTCCGGGGAAACTGGCGCACCGCCCAATAACACGCTTTGTAAGGAGCTGAGATCGTATTTCTGCCGGCCCGGATGATCGAGTAACGCGATCATCTGCGTTGGGAACGCGCCCAGGTGGGAAAGCTTCTCCGCATCAATGGTAGCTAGCACGAGCGTCGGGTCGAAGCGGTCGTGAATAATCGACATGCTCCTTTGGGTGATTTGCACCGCAATGCGAGCCATCGTTCCCAAGTGAGCGAACGACACCCCGGCCGCCAAATGTTTGCGCACTACCGGTAAGCCGGCCGCATAGCGGCGATTTTCAATTTCGGCCAAGGCCAGTACACTGCGATGGAGATAACAAGCGCCCTTGGGAGCACCTGTGGTCCCGCTCGTGAACACGATCGCTGCTGGTGCACTGCCATCCACTTGCACTGGGGGAGCAGGATTTACTCCTTGGCAAAGCTGTTCAATTAGCCGCCGAGAATCACTAAAGTCTCCCTCCTCGAGCCAAAAGCAGCGACGGAGTGCTGGAATAGCAGCTCGCTCCTTTTCCACCAAAGCTTGGAAGTCCATCCCTTGATGGCCGTGCCGTACCGCCAGGAGGATGCGCGCTTGACTACGAGCGAGAATCGATAAGATTTCGCGACGACGATAGCGGAGATTGATCCCAGCCGTGACCAGCCCGAGTCGTGCCGCACCCAGATAGGCAGCAAGGTAAAACGGGGTTGAGGGCAAGAGTAACGCCACGACATCGCCAGGTCTGAGCCCCTGAGACCAATAAAAGGCCGCTAGACTGTCAGCCCAGACCGACCAGTCGGCGTAGGTCACCGTCTCGCTCCCGTACCGGAACGCGATCACCTCAGGGCTGGCCGTTGCCGCTTCTCGCAAAAGGTCACCAAGATTTCCTGCTGCTACCATGGTTGGTATCTTACTACGCTGTCCGAGATCTCACTATTGCCCTGAGCTTGCTTGAAAATAGTCTACCTTGGTATGTGGCAAGACGTGCACGCTGCCGGTAGCATGAATTTAGCTGGTTTTCGCATCCTCGACTGTACGGAAGAATGCGGCTACCTTGCGGGAAAGCTTTTGGCGGAACTGGGTGCGGAGGTCATCAAGGTAGAGCCACCTCAAGGGGATCCTGGCCGTTACCAACCCCCATTTATTGGCGACTCCCCCGATCCGGAACTTTCCGTGCCGTGGCTTGCACTCAACACCAGCAAGTTTAGCGTGACTTTAGACCTGGCCGACGGCAAGGATCGAAGTACGTTCCTCCGGTTAGTTGGCACCGCTGACGCTGTTTTGGAGACGGCAGGTAACGGTGCACGTCTTGGACCGCTGGCTCACGGCATTGACGATGCCGAATTACGCAAGGCAAATCCCCGAATTATCGTCTGTCGTCTCAGTCCTTTTGGCACCACTGGGCCGTATGCTCACCGTCGCGGCTCGGACCTTACGGTGCTGGCGCTAGGTGGAAACTTATACCCAACGGGTAACCCCGATCGTGCGCCTGTCCGGTGCAGCCTTCCCGTGACTCACTTCCATGGCGGCATCGAGCTCGCCACTGCCACAGTTTTTGCCCTGTGGGGACGGCTGCAAACGGGCTTAGCCGAAACAGTTGATGTGTCTCAACAAGAGTGCCTGACCATGCCAAACATGACCGCGCCGCTGCAATATCCGTTCACCGGTTTTACGGGAAAGCGCGTCGGCGGTGGTTTTCGTGGCGCTAAGGCATTCTTTCGCGAGCTTTGGCCCTGTAAGGACGGCTGGATTTCCTTTGCGTTACGTGGGGGACCAGCTCGTAATCCTGGAATTCAGGCGCTTGTCGCTTATATTCGCGAGTGCGGTATGGCCGCCCCAGCCTTGGAGCGTGACTGGCAAAATTACAATCACAACACCATCTCGCAACACGAGGTAGATGCCATTCAAGACGCCCTTGCGGCTTTCTTCCAAACCAAGACCATGGAAGAACTTTTCCGGGTTGCCTGCGAGAGAAACCTACTTCTCGCACCGGCTTTTAGTGCTCGAGAGATCGTCGCTTCGAGACAACTCGCGGCGCGAGGGTTTTTCCTCGATGTCGAAGACCCGGGGCGGCAGCTGGTCCTACGCTACCCAGGGTACTTTGCGCAGACCAGCCTTGGCCCAGCGTGTGTTCGTCGTCCGGCTCCGCGCATCGGGGAACACAACGACCTGTTCCTCTCGTCTCTGTCCGCACCGCTTCACGAAACCTAGGGGCTTATGGCGCAACCACTGTTCGCCAACTTGCGGATTCTCGAGTTTGGTGGAGGCGCGGCCGGTCCGCTAGCTACCCGCTATTTCGCCGACCACGGGGCCACCGTGGTTCGGGTGGAATCCCGGGTGAGGCCCGATTTCATTCGCCTGCTACGTCACGTTCCTGGCGATCCAGCAGGGTTGGACGGCAGCCACATGTTTGCCATGGTCAACGTGAATAAACTGGGGATCGCACTCGACATGTCGCACCCACGAGCGGGAGAGGTCGCCGCGCGGCTGGTAGATTGGTGCGATGTCCTCGCTGAGAATTTCGCCCCAGGGACACTGGCAAAATGGGGGTTGGAGTACACCACCCTCGCTGCGCGCAAGCCAAGCCTTATCATGGTCAGCACCTGTCTGAACGGTCAGACAGGTCCCGACCGGCATTACCCTGGATTTGGCGGTCAAGGATCGGCGCTAGCCGGCTTTAATCATCTCACCGGATGGCCCGACCGGGAACCCCTTGGTCCTTATGGAACCATTACGGACTCGCTCTCGCCGCGATTTGTGGCGCTGTTGATTGCGTCGGCGTTACTTCATCGGCAGCGTACCGGCCAAGGACAGTACATCGACCTGTCGCAGGTGGAAGCCGGCATTGTGTGCTTAAGCGAAAACATTTTGAATTTTACCGCTCGAGGGCAGGTGCTGGAACGCTGTGGAAATCGCTCTCGGGTTGCAGCTCCCCACGGCGTATTCCGCTGCGCGCCGGAAAGCACTGACGACGATCGATGGATCGCGCTCGCCGTCCATGATGATCACGACTGGCATACGTTACGAGCCGTTATGGGCGATCCACGTTGGGCAAAGGACCCTCGCTTCGACACCATGGCCGGACGTCTTGCCCACGTGGACGAGCTGGAACGTCACATTGAAAGCTGGACGGTGAATTTTCGAGCGCGCGAGCTTGCTGATCGGTTGGTTCACGCGGGTATCGACGCTGCAGTCGTGTGGAATTTTGCGGAACTCCTCGTAGACCCGCAGCTGAACTGGCGGCAGCATTTTCGCGAAGTGGAGCACCCTGTTATTGGGCGTCATTTATGCGAAACTAATGCCTTGCGTTTTTCGCACTTCTCTGAAACGGACTTCCGCCCTGCCCCCCGCCTAGGAGAACATACCGAGTACGTGTGTCGAGAACTCCTCAGCATGAGTGCACAAGAGTACCAAAACCTAGCTGAGGCTGGGGTGTTTCGATGACCCACGACACGACGGGCAACGGCTGGCAGCTCGATCGGGCACGCTGTGCCCTTTGCATTGTAGAAATGCAGAACGACATCGTGCACGAGTCGAACATCGGAACCAGGGGCATCAGTGGTGTGCTGGCCGAAGCAGTCTCTCGTCGAGGCGTGGTCCTGCGCTTACGTGAAGTTCTCAACGCTTGTCGCGAGGCCAACATTCCAGTGATGTTCATCAACGTGGTCAACAAAGCAAACATGCCGAAACCAGCAACCCCGCTTCACCGCCTTGCCGGTCGCCGGCCGTTGCTCCTAGAGGGAACCTGGGGTGCCCTGGTGCACGAAGCCCTTGCTCCATCGCCCGCCGACTTTGTGCTCGAGCGCTGCGTAGGTATCGATGGTTCCTACGGGACGCAGCTGTACCCACTTCTCCGCCTTTTAGGCAAATCTGTGTTGCTCGTTGCCGGAGTATCGACAAACTTTGCCGTGGAGGGCTTGGTGCGGGGATCGGTGAACCGCGGCTTTGAGGTCGTTGTTCTCGAAGACTGCTGCGCCAGCTACCCCGACGAATGGCACCGCTTCTCCGTGGAAAATATCTTGCCACTACTTGCAACGGTAACCACATCGGCCCAAGTGGTCGCTCAGCTCCAAAAACCTACCTAGACACCGTAAGAACCGCGTGCGCGGCACTGGTTCGTTTAACCGTTGAAACCGCAGCCCACCCTTGGGGCGACGAGACTCACTCCTCGTAGATGAATCGTCCACCCTCGCTCTCAAATTTCCAGACTCCTCCCGCACCCTGAACGTGGCGCGCTGTTCCAACGAACGACGTGGTTGTAGCATCGATAGCTAACTGCACTCCCGAATCTGACTTCGTGTAACCGTGCAACTTCGACTGACAATCAGCTGCCGAAGTACAACTGATGTACGATCCATTGGCGGAAAAGTAGGCTTCCTCAGCAGTTACGGCGTTGCGTAAGTCTCCTTGCGCTAAGCCATCGAAGGCGTGTTGCCGATACAGTACAAACTGGGGAATAGCGATCGCCGCCAACACACCCACGATCGCAATGACGGTCAGTAGCTCGATCAATGTAAACCCTCTTTCGGAAGCCTCGCAACGCATACGCACGCGCTTATGTGCCAGCAATCCTCGTACCGCGACCATTCACATCAAGCAAGCAGAATTTTTCGCGTTGTAAGGGCGCGTTTCGGCCCTCCTCCTAGGGGAGGCTAGCTTCGAGAAGGTGTCAAATCTGACGGGAATGACAATTTTTGTCGGGTCACCGACGGCCAACCGTACGGTCGCTTCGGAGCGAGTGCTTTGCACCCTTTGTTCCACGTACGCCTTAGGTCAGCCGGCCCATTAACGCGTAGACAAAGCGCTCTCCACTTGCTACGCGTTAGCCGGGACCATGGCGAGCCAATGCGGAGTCCGGGTGAAGCCGGGGAGAAAGTCAGGGGAATTTGTCGTGGAGTTGCCCCCTGCTTGGGAACTGCGCTTGCGGCGGATTTTACGTCAACATCTTGCTTCACAGATGCCGGATCCATACGAGCCCGGTATTTCGGCACAGCAACGGCAAGCCCGCCAAGCCCTGCGGCGGCGCAAGCTTCAAGCATCGATTTGCCAGTTCCTCTCAGAGCTAGTCATGGCCGATATCGTAGGCAGGGAGCTGGCCTTGGCTAGCCGTTCTTACTTCGGTACCCGAAGAGGAACCTTAAGGGAGCAAGTGGAACGTGTACTCCAGGAAGTTACGGGCAGCGGCATCGGACCCGGCCCCACGACTTTTCCTTTGGGCTTTGCCCCGGTGGTTGGCGCAAAGCACAAAGGATAATAAGTCGCTCGCCTCGCTACCTCTCAACCACCTTCTAACGTTGGTCGTGTTAGCTCTGCTGGGTGCCTCGTGCGCGACTGCCCACCCAGTGCTTTACCCGAATGACCACTACCTCCGTGTGGGTGACCACCAGGCCCAACGTGATATTGAGGAATGCATGACTCGGGCACGAGCCTTCGTGCGAACCGGTCGGCCCGCGGAAGCTAAGGCCCGGCAAGTTGCGCGTAGTACGGCGACAGGCGCGGCTGCGGGTGCGGCAGTGGGCGCCGTGGGCGGCGCAGTGAGCGGAGGCAATGCCGGCCGCGCAGCTGCAGTCGGTGCTGCCACTGGGGCCACCGGCGGCTTCCTGGCCAGTATTTTACACCCCTTCGAGTCACGCGGCGCCGATCCGGTGTTCGCCAACTTCGTGGAACGCTGTCTGCTAGACAGAGGCTACGAGCCCATTGGTTGGCGCTAGTAGAAGGCGGAGTAAGCGATGAAGCGGGTGCTGATCGTGGGGGGAGTGGCAGGCGGTGCTTCCTGTGCCGCCCGCCTGCGGCGACTGGACGAGACTTGTGAGATCGTCGTGTTCGACCGCGGCCCATACGTCTCCTTCGCCAATTGTGGTCTTCCGTATTACGTGGGCAATGTGATCGCCGACGAAAGGCAGCTCCTGGTCGCTTCTCGGGAACTGTTTCAGCAACGATTCAACATTGACGTACAAACCATGACGGAAGTGCGCTCGATCAATCGCGAGGAGCGCACTATAACGGTTTGTGACCTACAAACTGGGGTCGAGCGCGTGGAACGCTACGACGCCCTGGTGTTGGCTCCAGGCGCATCACCGATTCGTCCCGACTGTCCAGGGGTTGAGCTCCCCGGGGTCTTTTCGGTTCGCAGTATTCCCGATTCGCGAGCAATCCGCTCTTGGATCGAACAAAACAATCCGCAGCGGGCGGTCGTCGTTGGTGGAGGCTTTATTGGCCTGGAGATGGTCGAGAACCTTACCGAGCGCGGCCTTCGGGTCTCACTCCTTGAAAAGCTGCACCAAATCCTCCCACCGCTCGACCCTGAGATGTGCTCATGGGTCGTGGAACACCTCCAAGCACGCGGGGTCGAGGTACATGTCGGTGACGGGCTCGATCATATCGAGAGCGAAGGATCAACATTTTTTGTGGTGACGGAGAAAGGACATCGTCACTCCGCCGGCTTGGTGATCTTAGCGTTAGGGGTCAGGCCTGAAGTCCACTTGGCTCGTCAAGCCGGGCTCACCATCGGCCCTAAGGGTGGCATCATTGTAGATTCGCAGATGCGCACCAGCGATCCCCACATTTGGGCGGTGGGCGATGCCGTCGAGGTGCAGAATCTAGTGACCGGGCAAGAAACGATCCTTCCCCTAGCCGGACCAGCGAACCGCCAAGGTCGGGTTGCTGCCGACTCCATTGCCGGGCGGCCGAGCAAGTTCCGCGGAGTTCAGGGCACAGCAGTGGTTGGTATTTTTGGGCTTACCGTGGCATGTACCGGAGCCACCGAAAAGGGGCTTCGCCGCACCGGCAATACCAGCTTTGCCGCTATCTACCTACATCCCGGACACCACGCCAGCTACTTCCCAGGCGCAAAGCCAATTCACTTGAAGCTCTTGTTTTCACTTACCGATGGAAAGGTGCTCGGCGCTCAAGCCGTGGGCCAGGAGGGGGTCGATAAACGAATCGACGTAATTGCAACCGCCATTCAGTTCGGAGCGACGGTGGAAGACTTGGCGGAGGCTGAGCTTTGTTACGCCCCACAGTATGGAGCCGCTAAGGACCCTGTGAACTTGGCCGGCATGATTGCTCAGAACGTTCTCCGTGGAGACGTAGAACTGGCGGACTGGAACAACCTCGACGACAAAAGCGTGTTCCTCCTCGATGTCCGAGAAGCGGATGAGTTTGCCGCCGGACACATCCCCCGCGCGAACTCAATTCCGCTTTCCCAACTGCGTACCCGCTATGCCACGCTGCCTCGGGAACGACAAATCTTTGTCTATTGCGGAGTGGGCCAGCGGGCATACTTCGCTGCTCGTTTCCTTGGCCAACAAGGATTCCGCGTAGCTAATTTGTCGGGTGGGTACACCACGTACTTAGCGATGCGCCGTGCGGGTCTGGTGCCATGATGCTTGGGAACTGATTTTACGCAACGAGCGACGCGTAACGCGCAGCGCCTAGTAAGACGAGCTGCTCGACAAGAACCACACGGACGGGGATAGCCTCCAGCAAAGGCCGCATGCGCCCCTTGGCTCGGAACGCCCGAATAAAGTCCCCTTGCTGCAAAAAAGCCAGATTTTTTACCGCGATGCTGCCGGCGACGAACACACCACCGGTCGCCATCATTTTGAGGGACAGGTTACTGGCTTCGGCTCCGTAGAGGCGACAAAAGATTCGCAGCGCGGCTTGGCAAACTGGGTCACCCCGCAGCGCCGCTGAAGAAATCGCTTCAGGCGACAAGGCTGCGTCATCGCTCGCGCCGTAGTCGCTGGGTGCCTGGGGCAGTTCTCTTTCATCGCGCCGCAGAAAGCGATAAATATTGACCAATCCTGGCCCCGACAACACTCGCTCCCAACTCACATGGCCAAATTGTTGTTGCAGCCAGACGAGTAGCGCAACCTCGGTGTCGTTCGATGGAGCAAAAGTCGTATGCCCTCCTTCCGTCGAAAACGGATGATGCTTCGAGCCATCCCAGTATAGCCCGGCTTCGCCTAGGCCGGTGCCAGCGGCGAGCACAGCTTGATTGCCCTTCGCCCCTGGAACACCGGGCTGCAGGGTAACCCAGTCGGTCTCATCCAACACGCCGATACCATGTGCTGCGGCTTCCAGGTCGTTCAACACAGCCACCCGTGGAATCCCCAGAATTTTCCTGAGCTCCTCTGCATCGACGATCCACGGAAGATTCACCGTCATGCTGCTGCCCCCCACCACCGGACCAGCAACGGCTATCCCAACGGTCGAAGGCTGGCAGCCCATGCGTTTTATAGATTCGCTCAGCAATTCTCCCAGCGCTTCGATCTCAGTCGTGAGGTACTCTCGCACTTCGAGGAGATGCCGCAGCCGCTCAGGGTGGAACCAGCCAACTCTCGTTCGGGTGCCGCCAACGTCAGCAGCCAAAATCACAGAATTACCTCACGGCGCAACTGGCAAAGAGGAAAGTGCTTGCTGGAGAAACGCTCGCGCCACCGCCTGCACCTCGCGTAGGTGCTCCTGCCCAAGAAAACTCTCCGCATAAAGCTTGTAGACGTCTTCCGTGCCAGACGGACGTGCCGCAAACCAAGCATCTTGCGCCACAACTTTGATGCCCCCTATAGGGGCGCCGTTCCCTGGCGCCTGGTCCAGCACAGCGACAACCGGCGAGCCAGCAAGATCTGTAAGTTTTACGTCCGCCGCCCGTAGTCGAGATAGAGCTTGTTTCTCCTCTCGAGTGGCCGGCGCGTCGGTTCGAGCGTACGCTGGTGCGCCATGCTCTCCCGTAAGCCGGCGATACAGTTCTCCGGGGTCGACGCCCGTTACCGCAAAAATCTCCGCCGCAAGCAACGCGAGGGCAATGCCGTCTTTATCCGTCGTCCACACTCGGCCGGCGCGCGTCAGCAAGGTGGCACCCGCACTTTCTTCTCCCGCAAACAGGATCGATCCCGCACACAAACCTTGGACGAACCACTTAAAGCCTACTGGGGTTTCGAAAATCCGCCGTCCGAGAACCGCAGCAATCCGATCGATGAGATGAGTCGTCACTACAGTTTTGCCGACCTGGCCCTCCTTTGGCCACCGCTGCCGGTGCTGCAACAGGTACCAAACCGCTACGCTCAAGTAGTGGTTCGGATTCAAAAGCCCGCCTTGCCGAGTCACCACCCCATGCCGGTCTGCGTCGGTGTCGTTCCCGAAGGCGATGTCAAAGCGGTTGCGCAAATCAACAAGCTTGCGCATGGCATACGGCGATGAACAATCCATCCGAATGCGACCATCCCAGTCCGCAGGCATGAAGCGAAACGTCGGGTCAACCTGGTCGTTCACCACCGCCAAGTTGAGCCGGTAAGCTTCAGCAATACGCGGCCAATAATTCACTGAGGCGCCGCCTAGCGGATCAACACCAAGGACCAGTTGTCGCTGAGCGACCACTAGGAGATCGACAACTTCTTCCAAGCTAGTCACGTATTCTTTTGAGTAGCCATGGCGGTGGACCGTTGCGGCATTCTTCGCCCGACTCCAAGGCACACGGCGAATGTCTTGTGGCGACCGCAGCAAGCTATTGGCGCGACCCTCGATCCACCGGGTTGCTTCCGTATCGGCTGGACCCCCGTGAGCCTGGTTGTACTTGAAACCGCCGTCTTCTGGGGGATTGTGGGACGGCGTAATCACGACACCATCAGCACGTCGGCTCTGACCAGAAGCATTGTGCCGCACAATGGCGTGGGAAATCACCGGCGTTGGCGTATAGCCGTCGTCCGCGTCGACGATGACGTCGACGTCGTTGGCCGCAAGAACCTCCAGCGTCGTGATATATGCTGGCAACGAAAGGGCATGCGTATCGCGTCCGAGGAACAGTGGCCCGTCGATGCCGTGCGCCCTGCGGTAATCGCAAACCGCTTGGGCAATCGCAGCGATGTGAGCGTCATTGAAACTGCACCGCAGCGAACTACCGCGGTGCCCGGAGGTACCAAAACTAACGCGTTGCGATGGTTCAGACGGATCCGGGGCGTCAGCGTAATAGGCGCTGACTAAGCGCCCTACGTCAACCAGCTCATTGGCGGGAAGAGGTTCCCCTGGCGTTTTGCTTTGCGCCTGCATGATCACCTCCTGCGCTCTTTCCCCGAACCGACAATGGGGCTTTCCGCACGCCGTTCCTCTTTTCTTCGCTCACGGGGGACTGGTTGTCCAGCTACGGAACGACCGCATGCCCTTTTTCTCTCTGGCTCGACGTTTTTTCCTTTGGTAGCACAAAGAGCGGAAACTCGATCATGAAACAGCTTGTGTTGCTTCGTCACGGGGAGAGCGTTTGGAATCAAGAGAACCGCTTCACTGGCTGGACTGACGTCGGCCTGAGCGAGCGCGGCGAGCTCGAAGCCAAAGCCGCTGCCGAAGTGCTACAAGAACGCGGCTTTACTTTTGATCTAGCCTTTACCTCGGTGCTCAAGCGCGCCATCAAGACGCTGTGGATCGTTTTGGAGCAAATGGACCTCATGTGGATTCCCGTCCAGAACAGTTGGCGCTTGAACGAGCGGCATTATGGAGCCCTGCAAGGTCTCAACAAGGCAGAAACCGCAGCAAAACACGGCATGGAACAAACCCAGATCTGGCGCCGCAGCTACGACGTTCCCCCGCCTCCGCTGGCGCTCGACGACCCGCGGCATCCACGCTTTGACCCACGCTACCGAAAGCTTTCCCCAGAGGAACTACCTGCAACGGAATCCCTTAAGGACACGGTGCAAAGATTCCTGCCTTATTGGCACCAGCACATTTCACCTGCGCTAAAAGCTGGTGAACGCGTGATCATCGTTGCTCATGGGAATAGCCTTCGAGCTCTGGTGATGTATCTGGACCGCATTTCCGAACAAGACATCGTAAAGCTCAACATCCCCACCGGTATCCCTCTGATCTACGAGCTTGACGATAGTCTTCAGCCACTACAGCATTACTATCTCGCTGATCCCGAGGTCGTGGCGCGCGCTACAGAAGCTGTTGCAAGCCAACTGGCAGGTCAACGTTAAGCGAGCATTCCATCTTTTTCAGCCAACAATACAAGGAAATCCACGCAGCGCGCTGCATAGCCAGCCTCGTTATCGTACCAACTGACGACCTTGAAAAAGCGCTCATTGAGCTCGATTCCGGCTTTCGCATCGTAGACGCTGCTGTGGCAGTCCCCGATAAAGTCACTGGAAACCACCTCGTCCTCCGTGTACGCGAGGATTCCTTTAAGTGAGCCTTCGGCCGCTGCTTTGACGGCTGCGTTAATGGCTGCAAGACTTGTTGGCCTTATGCTGCGGAACGTAAGATCAACCACTGACACGTCAGCGGTTGGCACACGAAAAGCCATCCCCGTTAGCTTTCCCTTGAGCTCCGGAATGCATAGGGTGACCGCCTTTGCCGCCCCGGTACTTGCGGGAATGATGTTTTGGTACGCGTTCCGACCACCACGCCAATCTTTCTTACTGGGGCCGTCCTGGGTTGGCTGCGTCGCCGTCACGGCGTGAACCGTGGTCATTAGTCCCTCCTCGATGCCGCAGTGATCGTGAATCACCTTGGCCAAGGGTGCGAGGCAGTTCGTGGTGCAACTGGCGTTGCTGATGACTCGATGCTTGGCAGGGTCGTAGCGGTCGGCGTTCACTCCAAGGCAAAATGTCGGCACTTGTTCGAAGCTACTTTTCGTTGGCGCCGAAATGATCACTCGTTTGGCGCCGGCAGCGAGATGCTTCCCTGCCGATTCGTAGTCGGTAAACAGCCCCGTAGACTCAAGTACGTAGTCCACCCCGAGTTCTTTCCACGGCAGTGCCCCCGGATCTTTAACCGACAACGCTCGAGTCTTTTTTCCATTAACGGTAAAGCCATCCTCCGTTACCTGGACCTCTGCTAGCTGCCCATCGAGGCGAAACCGTCCATGAGTTGTGTCGTATTGCAGTAAGTAGGCAAGATTGTCCGCCGGAACCAGATCGTTGACTGCAACGATGTCGAGCCCTCGTGCCGCAGCCATTCGATAGACCAACCGGCCAATTCGGCCAAAACCATTGATTGCAATGCGGAATCCCATGACGCCCTCCTGACCTCGCGCACGCTGATGTTACGGGGACAATAGGAAGTACGCCGAATCTGTGCAACATCGGCAACGGCCGTTTCCTGTGGCCGACGACCTTGCACAAGGGTGCGACTTGGTCTTTTAAGTCTGCGTGCGCGCCCGTAGCTCAGTTGGACTAGAGCGGCTGGCTTCGAACCAGTAGGTCGGGAGTTCGAATCTCTCCGGGCGCGCTCTGCTCTCTCGCTGTACGGAGCGGATACTGTAAGCGGCTCTTGCCCCTTCTCCAACCCTAATACTTCCATGCGGGAAGCTCCAAAGCAGAGCTAAGGTGTCATCCACGGCTACGGCAGCGTACTCGCTCCCCCTCGACCCGATCGTCCAACTTGCTTGCCGGCGCCCAGGGCGCGTCGAGGCATCTGAAAACCTCGGATTCGTTCTCCCTCCGCCGATCTCTTCTTCAGTCGCGGGGAAATTTCTATCTGCCGGCAGCGGGCAAGCCAATGATCCGAGATTCGCAGGCTCAACCTGAGAGCCTGTTCTCCTTTTGGAGAAGTGCGTACTTCGTGAGACAAATCGAAGCAGCGAAACGCTTCGGCGACGCCTCCTCCCGCTTGCATGGACTGCAGTTACCAAAAGGAAGCAGCGCCCCGCCTCTCTCCTGCCAGCTTTCCGGCGAGGTAATTCACGGTAGCGACTGGCATGTGGCCGCTGTTCCCCGGGTAGGTAGCGACGCGTTAGCGCGCCACTTTCCAGACTGTGCCTTCAGCGGTATCTTCGACGACGATCCCTAGATTGCGAAGCTCGTCGCGGATACTGTCTGCAGTCGCAAAGTCTTTTCGACGGCGCGCCTCGGCCCTTTCCCCTAGCTTTGCCACGACATATTCTCGGGTCACCCCTCGAGAGCGCAAGTGTCGTTCCCTCTCCTCCTCTAGGACTGTGCTCGGGTCGTTGCTCCCGACTCCCAACACAGCGCTTAGCTCGCGTACCGTCGAACGTAGCGCGCTTAGATTCGCGGTGCGTTTCTCGTCCATGACTCGGTTAAGCTCGCGGATGGTATCGAACAGCACCGCCAGGGCGCGAGCGGTGTTGAAGTCATCGTCCATGGCCGCGCGAAATTCTTCCATGCGCCCAGAATCGGGCGTGGCGTTTGCCAACGCACCCGCCGCGTCGGCCCGAGCGAGCGTGTCGTAAAGTCGGCCAAGCGCTCGTGCTGCGTCGTCGAGGCGCTCGGGTGCGAAGTCCAAGGGACTGCGATAATGCGTTCCCAGAACGAAGAGCCGGAGCGCTTCCCCTCCGACTCGAGCCACCGCCTCGGCAACTGTCATGAAGTTGCCGAGAGATTTCGACATTTTCTCCGTCCCAATCGTTACTAGCCCGTTATGCAGCCAATAGCGGGCGAATTCGCACCCGTGTGCTCCTTCGGACTGTGCGATTTCGTTTTCGTGATGAGGAAAAACGAGATCTGCGCCACCGCCGTGGATATCGAACGGTTGCCCCAGATACTTTGTCGCCATGGCAGAACATTCGATGTGCCAACCTGGGCGCCCCTCGCCCCAAGGACTCGGCCATTTCGGCTCACCAGGCTTACTGGCCTTCCAGAGCGCAAAATCCATTGGATGCCGCTTTCGCTCATCCACGTCGACGCGCGCGCCGGCAATCATGTCTTCCAGTCGCCGTTTGGAAAGTTTACCGTACCCAGGAAACTTTTCCACGCAAAAGTAGACGTCACCATCGGTTACGTAAGCCAGCCCACGCTCGATGAGTTTTTCAATCAGTGCGATCATCTCGGGAATGTGCTCCGTGGCACGGGGTTCCCGGGTCGGCCGCAAGCAACCCAAAGCACGAACATCCTCTTCAAAGGCTGCCAAATTGGTGGCCACCAGCTCTGCAGTGGAGATCCCGGCCTGTTGCGCCCGGGCGATGATTTTGTCGTCAACATCGGTGAAATTACGGACAAAGTTCACGTCGTAGCCACACCATTGCAGATACCTGAAGACCACGTCAAAAGTCACCAGCGCTCGCGCATGTCCGACATGGGAACGGTCGTACACGGTCACGCCGCATACGTACATGCCGACTTTCGGTGGGCGAAGCGGAACGAACACCTCCATTCTTCCTGAGAGCGTATTGTGCACGCGAAGAGCCACTGTCACACCTGAGAGCGTCCCCCAGAGATAAGACAACCGGACGTCTGAGACGCGGCTCTCATTCTTCTTCCTCCCTCAGACGCTCCAAGACACTGAAATCTTCCAGCGTCGTCGTATCGCCTAAGGATTCACTGCCCGCAGCAATTTCCCGCAGCAAGCGGCGCATGATCTTGCCCGAGCGTGTTTTCGGCAGTGCATCCGCGAACCGAATCTCTTCCGGACGAGCAAAACTACCGATTTCCTTCATCACGTGTTCGCGAAGCTCGAGTCGCAGTTCTTCTGTGGGCTTGTAACCCGGATCTAATGTCACAAAGGCTACAATTGCCTGCCCTTTGATGGGGTCTGAGCGCCCAACCACGGCAGCTTCGGCGACCGCAGGGTGGCTGACCAAAGCGCTTTCGATCTCCATGGTACCCAAGCGATGACCAGCAACGTTCACCACGTCATCGATTCGTCCCATAATCCAAAAATAGCCGTCGGCGTCACGGCGGGCGCCGTCTCCGGTAAAGTACACCCCTGGGATTTGGCTCCAGTACTGCTGCACATAACGATCTGGATCGCCATGAATGGTTCGCAACATGCCCGGCCAGGGTTGGCGGATCACAAGATATCCACCTTGGCCTGCTTGAACAGGGGCACCTTCCCGGGTAACCACGTCGGCCACGATCCCCGGAAAGGGAAGCGTGGCCGATCCAGGCTTTGTTGCTGTGATTCCAGGCAAAGGAGTGATGAGAATCCCACCAGTTTCTGTCTGCCACCACGTGTCCACGATCGGGCAGCGTCCCCTACCAATTTCCTCATGGTACCAAATCCACGCCTCGGGGTTGATCGGCTCCCCCACCGTGCCGAGCAACCTCAGGCTCGACAAGCGATGCTTGCGCGGCCATTCACGACCCCATTTCATAAAACTGCGAATGGCTGTGGGCGCAGTGTAGAGAATTGTCACCCCGTACCTATCGATGATGCGCCAGAACCGGTCGGGTTCAGGGTAGTTGGGAGCACCCTCGTACATTACGGTGGTCGCGCCGTTGGTTAAAATACCATACACTACGTAACTGTGCCCGGTCACCCAGCCCACATCTGCGGTGCACCAGTAAGTGTCTTCGTCCTTGAGGTCGAACACCCACTTTGCGGTGATATAGGTGTGCACGAGGTAGCCACCCGTCGTATGCACCACGCCCTTCGGCTTACCCGTCGTCCCGCTCGTATAAAGGATAAACAGCGGCTGTTCGGCGTCCAACGGTTCCGCCGGGCACTCGTCGGGTACTTTCTCCACGAGTTCTTGCCACCAACGGTCCCGGCCTCCCTTCATGGCCACGGTTTCTCCAGTGCGGCGAAGAACAATGACGTTTTCCACTGAAGGAGCATCGCGCAAAGCCTCGTCAGCGTTTGCCTTGAGCGGCACGATCCCGCCGCGTCGATATCCACCATCGGCAGTGACCAAAACCTTCGCTTGCGCGTCCACCAGCCGGCTCCGTAACGCATCGGCACTGAAGCCGCCAAACACCACGCTGTGCACAGCACCGATGCGCGCACAGGCCAACATCGCGATTGCTGCCTCAGGCACCATGGGCAAATAAATGCCCACACGGTCTCCCCGCCCCACACCCAAGGACTTCAAGACGTTGGCAAAACGGCAAACCTCACGGAAGAGGTCGTGGTAGGTGAGCACTCGACTCTCCCCAGGCTCGCCTTCCCAAATGATTGCGGCTTTGTTGCGCCGCCACGTTTTGAGGTGACGGTCCAAGCAATTGTATGTCACGTTTGTTTTACCACCAACGAACCACTTGGCGAATGGGGCTTTCCACTCAAGAACCTTCTCCCAGCGGGCAAACCATTCAAGCTCGCCCGCCACGCTGGACCAGAACCCCTCGGGGTCTTGCTGGGCCTGTCGAGCGCGGACCTCGTACTCTGCACGACTGAGGTTTGCCCGGGCACTGAACTCCGCTGGTGGGTGAAACAGCCGCTGTTCGCGCAAGAGCGATTCAATCTCCACGTCGGCTCCCATTGTTGTCACCTCTCACGAAAACTCTCGTCACCGCTTCAGCCTTCGCACATTCGCTGGTCAGGAGCAGCCTTTGATGCCCCAGGCGCGTGCCGGCGTCAAGCTAACCTCCGCTTCTCCGCTCCCATATAGTCGCGGAAAAACCTAAAACCTCCCCTAGACGTCGCAGCGCCGCCACTGAGACCCCAGCCCCTGCCGTCTTCTTTTCTTGCGCCAGTTTGAAGAACAAATTTTGCGCCCACCTTGTCTCCACCGTAACCCTGAGGCGCTGTCCCGCCTCTAATATTGCAGAAGCCCGCCGGTAACAACGGTCGCCCTCGCCACTCCAAATGCAGGCAACAGCGTCCGCTAAGGCTCTTCCGAGCACTTGGGCGGCGGTCTCTCGATCGAGCTCTACTCCCCAACGGCGCGCATCATCGGCCACGGCCACGACTTCATCCAGCTCGGCCGACCCGGCAGCAAACTCCCGCACTCGTCTGTCCCAATTTTGCCGCACCACGAAGCGCATGGCGATGCGCAGTTCCTCCGGTACTTCCAGTTCGTTGTGAACCAGAAACTCAATGAGTCTTCGGTTATCGTTCACGATGCGGTGATAAACGCGACTGGCTCGATCGAGAACGTCGCCAGTGACTCGATCGAGAATCCGCTTTCGCTCAGCGGGAAACATGTCGGATAGGGTGAAGTGACCGTCCGCAAACTTTGCCTCGAGCTCTCGCAGTAACCATGCGATTGGCTGGGTGCGAAACGTTTCTAGCAAGCGCTGTAACCAAGCAGCGTCACGGCCTGGATCGGCCCGGTCCACAACGCAAAAAAAATCATGACCACCAAGGTGCACCGCAGCGTAGTCTAGCAGGCAACTCTCCGCTGTGGTCTGCTCATAGACCTGAACTCTTCCCGCGGTAAACGCTGGGGTGCCCGCAATATCGAACACCCGCTCCTGGGAAGCAAAGCGGTAGGCATACATTTTCTGTACGTTGGGAGGGGGATCGAACAATGCGTTCATGGCATAGTGAGCCACGACCCGCCGATGGTCACTCATCCGGGGCCGCACCAAGCGCTCGAACACATCGACGCCGTCGCGATACTGGGGGAGGTTGCTTCGCATTGGGCGGAGTCGTTGCAGGAAGGGCTCAACCAAAGCCCGGCCGAAGTCGGAAGCCAGTTGCATGGCCCGCGCCGCGTAAGCGAGAACTTGGGTGGCCTCCAAACCACTTGGATCGTCGAAAAACCAGCCACAACTGGTGAACATCAGCAGCGCGTAGCGTTCCATTTCGAGGAGTTTCCACACCTGAACGCGCTCGGCAGGTTGCAATACACGTCGTGATTGTTGCTCTAAAAAGGTTTCACGGCGTTCCTGGGTATCCTCCAGCAGTACCCGTATGTACCCGTTGCGTGCCTCCCATGGGTCAACCAAATACCGACCTGCTTCCTGTTCGAACAGCTTGTCGAGTTCGGCCTTCAGCCAGTCCAGCGACTCTCGCAATGGCCCCCTCCACTCGTGTTGCCACGAGGGATGACCAGCGTGGCAAGGACACCCCGATCGCCATCGCTCAATCCCGTGCGCGCAACTCCACGAGGTCCACGCGCGGATTTCTACGCGATCGCGGACCTCAACATGGCGCAAGTAAGCGCCATAGTTCGTTAGGGTCACCCGCCCGTCGTGTTCCAACGCGTCCAAGGCTGCCGCAAGAGCCATTTCGCCAAAGCGATGATGATGACCATAAGTTTCGCCGTCGCTGGCAACATGAATCAGCCCGTTGTCTTGCACAGTCGCAGCGCGTGCAATCAGCTTTGCGGCTAATGCGCGACCATCTCGCAACCAGCCTTCGAAGGCAATCCCCCGTGACAACGGGCCGTCGTAAAAAAAAAGGATGATCGATCGCCCGGCGCCAAGATCGCAGAGGTACGGTCGCGATGGGTCGATCCCTTCTCCGTGGGTGTCTTGCCACGCTCCCGAACCATAGCAGACGCGCTTGGCCTGATGGGGCGCCAAGATGGTGAAACGAATTCCCTCGTCAGCCAAGACAGCGAGTGAACGTTCATCCACGGCAGTCTCCGGCAACCACATACCCTCCGGAGCCCGGCCATAGCGAAAGCGAAAGTCCTCAATCCCCCAACGCACTTGCGTCACTTGGTCCCGAGCTGCAGCTAAAGGCAAGATCGCGTGCCCATAGACCTGAGCAATCGCGTTGCCGCAGCCGTAGCGATCTTTCCCTTCTGCATCGGCCCGCAACACCTCCGCGTAGAGATCGGGGTGCGCCTGCTGCAGCCAAGCAAGCAGTGTCGGACCGAAGTTGAAACTAATCGCGCTGTAATTGTTTCGCAGGGAAACGATTCTTCCATACGCGTCAAGCACGCGAGCCGAAGCGTTTGGCTCGTAACACTCTGCAGTCACCCGCTCGTTCCAATCGTGATAGGGGGAAGCGGACTCTTGGGTCTCAATGGTTTGCAGCCACGGATTTTCACGCGGAGGCTGGTAGAAGTGACCGTGGATACAGATGTACCGCCTTGGCACACTCATGGGGCAACAACTCGGCGCCCTCTTTTAGGGGATCGTCATCACCATGGTCAATGAGTGAAGCAAAACCGCTTACGGCCTTAGCCGCTTTGCAACCTAGTCGGCCTTACAAGCCCAAGCCGGTAAGCAAACATTTTTCCTGGCGAGGGTGTCGCAAAATGAGTTATTCCCCTCTCGCAGAGGCCAAGCGAGTCGAGGGCTGTGGTTTAGAGTTCCCGTTGGATGGCAAGCGTAACGCCTTGGCCTGCGCCTTGTCAGCCGCCCCGGGCACAACTTCTTGGCAGTGCGCCGCATTCAGTAGGAGAGTTCGAACTCTTCGTGCCTCTCAACACACCCGAGAAAACCGCACGGATAGGTTCGCCTTCACTGCCCGGCCTCCCGCTCGGTCCCGGCCTGGTGTCCACGACTACGGGTCGCGGCCTACGTCAGGAACCTAACCGAGGCGCTACGTAGCTTTGAGGACATCTCCCTCATGCTTTTGTATCTCTCCTTCAGAAGCCCTTCGGCAAGCCGCGGTGAGTGTTGCCCCGGTCTAAAATCTGAACATGCTTCTCCATCCACGGCACTTTCTTCTGTGCGCGTTTCGAGTCACTTCCTCGGCGTTCGGTTCGGACAGGAGCCGGATTCGTTGCTCACCCCGTTTGCGGTTGGCTGTCCGCGCTTGTTCTTCGCCCCAGTAGGTTCAAATTCCTCAAGAGAACTTGGGCTGCTGTTGAGCCATGTGGCAAACACGGTTTTTTCAGGCGGCATTGCCGTCGCACCGAAAAGGCTCAACTTCCCCCTGCAAAGGCGCAACCCTCGTCCTGAAGAGGCTTGATCGGCCAGCGGCTGCGTCAGCAGAACAGTTCTTCGTCAGGGAGCGCTACCGAAAGGCTCGCGGGGCTGGCGTCCGTTTAAAGCGGCCACCGGGCAGGGTGTAATTGCCTTGGCAGAAGCGGATCAAGCTAACTGCAGATTTTAGTTGACCAGCTGCGAAGCTCCAAGTAGTTTGCTCTCCATGCAGGGTTCGGGTTTGAGGTGGTTCGGCTTCCTGCTCGGTGCGTCCGCGCTGTTGGTGACTCAGGCGGCAGCCGATATTTATGCCTACCGCGACTCGCGCGGCGTGCTGCATTTTTCCAACGCTCCGGCGGAGCCGCGGTATCGGTTTTACCGGTCGGAAGCACATTCTTGGCGAGCGGTGCGGTGGACCAGCTGGGGCCGCAGATATGCTGACCCAAACCGATATAAGGCTTATGAGATGATCGTTCGTGATGCAGCAGAACGGCATCAGGTAGACGTAGCGTTGGTCAAAGCAGTGATCCGAGCGGAGTCCGATTTTGTTCCCGACGCCGTGTCGCCGAAAGGAGCTTTGGGGCTCATGCAACTCATGCCGGCAACAGCGCGACGCCATGGCGTCCTGCGTGTCTTCGATCCCCATGAAAACATCGACGGAGGAGTGCGGCACTTACGGTATTTACTTGACCGCTTTAACGGCAATCTCCGCTTGGCTCTAGCGGCTTACAATGCGGGTGAAGCAGCAGTGGATCGGCACGGTGGCATTCCGCCGTATCCCGAAACTTGGGAGTATGTTGCCCGGGTGTTGAGCTTCCGTGATCGGTACCTCCGCGACCGATACGCTCAGCGCAACTGACCGCGCGTGTGGGTCCGTTTTGGAAAGAACTGGCCAACTGGCCTAATTTTTTTACTCTTCTGCGGATTTTGCTCATCCCCGTCGTGGTCGCTTTTCTTACCGACCCTGGGCCACGAGCCGCTGTGGCAGCGACAGTGACGTTTTTCCTCGCCTCGGTCTCTGACTTCTTGGATGGTTACCTTGCTCGCCGCTACGGTCTCTCCACCACGCTCGGAAAGTTGCTCGATCCTCTAGCCGATAAGCTCATGGTCGCTGCGGTCCTGGTCATGCTAGTGGCCATGGAGCGCCAGCCTCAGGTTCCGGGGTGGGCAGTTGCCATCGTGATTTCCCGAGAGATCGCGGTCACCGGCTTACGTGCAGTAGCCCTGGCGCATGGAGTCATCGTCGAGGCGGAGAGGCTTGGAAAATACAAGATGGGTCTGCAGATGTTCGCCCTCCACGGATTGCTCTTACATTATCCCTTCCTTGGCATCGATTTTTTCGCCGTGGGAATGTATTTCTTTTGGCTGGCACTCGGCGTCGGCGTGTGGTCTGGTGCGGAATATTTCCGTCACGTCCTGCCCAAGCTCTGGAACAGCGGAGCCGCGGATCCGGCAGCGCGCTGAAACCAAAGCGTTGCGACTAACCCTTGGAGTTGCAGTGGTCACTCGGTTGGCTTGCAGGTACGTTATGTCGGTGTTACCAAGGCGCCCGCATTCACCTCGTTCCATGCGCCCTTAGCTCAGCTGGATAGAGCACAAGACTACGAATCTTGGGGTCGGCCGTTCGAATCGGCCAGGGCGCGTTCTCGAGAGTATGTTGGGCAAGCCAAGGTCCGCGCGATCCTACTCCCTCAAAACCGCGGACCAGCGGCTGGGGTTGGCTCCTGGGTTGCGTGCGCAACAGAGCTCGAGCCGCAGGGCAGCCTGGAGTTCCCAGAGCTAACAGCAAATCGTTTGGCACCAAGCGCACAGATCCTGCTGACACCGCGTGCTTTTACGGTAAAGTCTGCTAGCGGTAGGCTAATGTTTTCAGCCTGCTCTCTCGCTGTTGCAGAAGGACAAAGGAAACCAGTGCGTGATCGTAACTTCGCGCCGGGGCCTCGCTGCCCGCGGCATCAAGGTGCTAATGACAGAGTCGCGTCCGCAATGCGGCAACGATGCGATCGATTGACATAAGGCCCAGGAATGCAACGGATTCATGGTTGCGCGGCCGCGCCTGGTGAAGGAGCGACGGAGGTCGCCATGGTGAGCAGCAAAACACAGGATCTCTCCGATCGCATCGAGCAGGTAGATGCTTTGGAGCAGATGATTGAGGTGCAACTGCAAGGCCTGTATGCGTTAGCGGCACCGGGCGGGGACAATTACACGATACCTATTAACGGCCAGTTGTATCGTGGCGGCAATGTGATGAGTTTAGGCGCCCTGGATGTCGTGGCTGCGGTCTACGATTCCCGCAGACGCGTGGTGGGGTCGCCAAGACGCATCTAGGGAAGATTCCCTATTGTGACGTTTTTTTCCCATTATCCTTCAGGAACCAACACTATCAGCCAAGCTTTGAGTGTTTCCTGCGGCTTCCTCGCCGCAGCTAGATCAAAGGAAATCCGCTCGGCTCTTCAAATCTGCCGTTCCTTACCCGCCCAATAGGGGTCGCGCAGTTTGCGCTTATAAAGCTTTCCGTTCGGGTCGCGGGGCATTTGGTCGATGAAATCAATCGTCCTCGGGCATTTGTAACGCGCCAGTCGTTCGCGGCAAAACCCCAAAAGTTCCTCTGCAAGTTCTGGTCCTGGGGTGACATCCGGCGCCGGTTCAATTACCGCCTTGACCTCTTCGCCCCAATCCTCATTGGGGATACCAAACACTGCGGCATCGGCAACCTTGGCGTGGGTCAGCAACACCGACTCGACTTCCGCGGGGTAAATGTTCGCTCCGCCAGAAATAATCATGTCGATTTTACGATCACAGAGAAACAGGTAACCCTCTTCGTTGACATATCCAACATCGCCAACCGTAAAGAAGCCATGACGGCGATTGGCCTCCGTTTTCGCTCTGTCTTTATGATACTCGAAGTCCGCCTGTCCGAGCTTCATGTACACGGTGCCCGGAACACCGGGGGGACAGTCTTGCCCTTGATCATCGAGGATGCGGATCTCCGCCCCTGGCCATGGGCGACCAACGGTGCCTGGGTAGCGCAGCCACTCCTCCGGGGTCACGATCGTGCCGCCTCCCTCGCTCGCGGCGTAATACTCGTAAATGACTGGCCCCCACCATTCCAACATTCGGCGCTTAACCTCGACTGGGCACGGAGCTGCTGCATGGATGACGTGCCGCCACGATGAAACATCGTACAGCTGCTTCACTTTCTCAGGTAACGCTAACAGGCGGTGAAACTGCGTCGGGACCATGTGCGTCGTCGTGGTGCGATAACGTTGCACTAGATCCAAGCAACCCTCAGGGGTCCACTTGTCCATTAACACCACCGCGTGCCCAAAGTGCAACGAAGCGCCAGCGAATAGGAGCACCGCGGTATGGTATAAAGGCGACCCCGTAAGATGCACATTGTCATTTTCTGCCTCGATACCAAACATTGCCAGAAACCAGGCATACATGGAAAAAACCGTATCCGGGTCATACGGTGACAGCGGTCTTCTTACCCCTTTGGGCTTGCCTGTGGTGCCGCTCGTGTAGTTCATCACTTGTCCGGCCACTCGATCAGCGGGAAGCGAATCGGGCTGACCGTCTTCAAGTTCTGCAAGCGCGCGGAAACCGGGAATGGAACCCCGAGCAAAGCACTGTCGCTTTTGCAAGCCGGCTCCCCTGGCCGCATCGGAGCAAGCAGCAGCGAAGCGCTCTGCAGCAAGGAACACCTTTGCCTCACAGTCTTGCAAGATGTAGGCGATCTCTGGACCCGTCAGGTGAGTGTTAATGGGGACGAGATACCAGCCAGCTTGCCCGGCGGCCAGGTATGTGGCGATCATGTCAGCGCTGTTGGGCAGCACCACAGCCAAGCAATCACCTCTCTCCATGCCCTCTTTCCGCAGCCCATGAACCAGCCGATTCGCTCGAGCCAGGAGCTCGCCGGCAGTCCAGCTCCTTCCATTCGGCTCCACTAACACCAATCGCTCTGGTCGTCGCTGGGCGAATTGCCAAAAGCCATATTCTGACACTGTTCGAGCCTCCACTGATTGTTCTTTTAAGACCGTGGCAAACCAAGAATCCGCTGGGCAATTAGGTTCCGTTGAATTTCGGATGTCCCCCCCATGATGGTCTCACTGCGCGCGTAGAGGTAGTCGTGCGCGATCCGCTGCCAGGTGCCTTCCCAACCCGCTACAGCACCTAGCGCCAAGGGGCCTAGGAGCCTAACCGTCGTTTCTTGGAGTCGCTGATCCGTCTCACTTCCCAAAACCTTCTCTATCGAGCTCTCGGGCCCGGGCTGCCCGGTTTTCTTGAGTTTCGTCAGACTGCGATACCCCATCAGTTCCAACAGTTTGACCTCGATCCAAGATTGGGCAAGCTGTTGCCGCGTGATCCGCTCTTTGCAGAGAGCCCTTTTTCCAGCCACGTCAAGCGCGTGAGCTAGGCTTCGGCGAATCTTCCTTTGGAAGGTGAACGTCCACACTGGCCCGCGCTCGTGGGCTAGAATACCCATTGCAATCTCCCATCCGCGACCTGGCGTCCCCACGAGGAGATCCGCCGCAACACGGACGTCGGAGAAGAACACCTCGCAAAATTCCGACTCGCCAGTCATTTGTCGCAAGGGCCGCACGGAGACTCCTGGAGCACGCATGTCCACGAGGAGAAGACTAAGCCCGCGATGGCGGGGCTGGTCCAATTCGGTTCGGCACAACAAGAAGCACCAGTCCGCAATGTCGGCATGACTCGTCCACACTTTCTGGCCGTTGACGATGAACGCTTCGCCGTCCCGCTCTGCTCGTGTGCGCAGGGAAGCAAGGTCGGAGCCAGCGTCCGGCTCTGAAAAACCCTGGCACCAAAGCTCCTTTCCCGAGAGCAAGGGTTTGAGAAAGCGTTGCTTTTGTCCCTCGGTTCCGTACCGTAAAATCGCTGTCCCTATGAGGTCCACCGCGCCGCTGCTGGCGATCGGCCGCGGTGCCCCAGCGCGATCGAGCTCCTCCTCAAATAGCCAGCGTTCGACGACCGTCGCCCCTCGCCCGCCCAGCTCTCGCGGCCAACTAATCGCTGCCCACCCACCCTCGTAGAGCAACCGCTGCCAGTCTCGGGCAATCTGCACCCAGAGGGGGTCATCCGCTCGAGTCCACAAATGATTTTTCCGCCACGACTTCGGCAGGGTCTTCTCCAGCCAACGGCGCGCTTCGGCGGCAAAGGCAAGCTCCTCATGCGAGAACGCAAAATCCATCGCCTTGCTTGATTCCCAACGAACGTTTGTTTGTCAAGAAGCCGCTGCAGTTTCCTTCGGCCTGGCTGCGCCTGCCCCTGCGCTGTCGAATAACCCGTATTGGCCTCTGTCGAGCTCCCCCGGGCGGGTCCCTTTAGCTCTCGTCGACTAAGAATGGAACGGGTTCAAACTCGCGACGTTCGGCGTTCCACGCGAACGCTTTGGCGTCTACCACTTTCCTGCTCCGCACCGACACCACAACCTGCGTCGCGCGGGCATAGTTGGGGTCGTCCAGCCAGCCCTCTGCAGCGGCACGATCTTCAGCAGAAAAGTACGCCTCGTGTTCTGGATGCGAATGGTAAAACGCCACGAGTTCGACTTCCCCGCGATACGCCTCCTCCAAGAGCGGGGCCACCTCCTCGTAAGACATCGTGTACGCCGTCTGCGCCGTTCGTGGGAAGGCTACCGGATCGCGGGCGTGCAACATGTTTTGTACGTTGGTAATCTGAACAACCTCGTGCTGCCCGGAACGCGCGACGACAACGCCACAGCATTCCTCTGGGTAAAGAGCCTCAGCATGTGCGACAATCTGTTGCCAAGCCCCAATGGGTAGTTTGAGCATCGGCCTCGAAACTCCTCTGCCAGTGTTCACCAGCGCGACGTTGCTGCGCGAATCAAGCGAGTGAGCAACGCGTTGAACGGCGTGCATAGTCCATGCTGCTCCCCACGTCTCCATACCTCCCCATTGATCGCATCCACTTCGGTGCGCTTGCCCTGTTCCAAATCTTGCAGCATCGAGGAACGATGGGCAGCCGTGCGTGGGACGAGCGATGAGTAAAACTCCTCCAGGTACTCCTCTACGTGCTGCCAACGCAACGGAACGCCCTCGGCAAGAGCAACCGCGAACGCTTCGTCGATCACACGGTCCATAATGGCACGCGTATCCGCATTTTTAGCCAAGGATCCATAGGGGCACCGCAACAAGGCTCCAAGAGGATTGAGTGCCGCATTGTAGAAAACCTTGCCCCACAGCTCTGCTTCGATGGAGTCACACACTTCCGCCGGAATCCCAGCTTCAGCGAACATCGACGCCCATCGGTGAGCTGCAAGCTTTGCTGCGGCGGCGGTTGCCACATAGCCGCCGACCCGCACCGGCTCCGCGCACACGGTTACCTCCACAATCCCCGGCTCGAGCACACGTGCACCAAAGATCACGCGACCACCCAAGAGTCTCGTAGGCTCATGATACTTTGCGAGAATTTCAAGATTTCCAAGGCCATTTTGCAGGGAAATCATGCAGCCACGGTCGTGAACTTTCTCGGCGACAATGCCCGCGATTGTGGCGGTATCGTAACTTTTCACGGTTACCAGAACTGCATCAAAGCCTTTGCCACAATCCGCAGGCGAACTCGCCACCTCGAGTGAGTGGCAATAGTGGTCGCCCCAGATGCCCTGGATCAGCAGTCCTTTAAGCTTGATCGCCTTCATGTGGTTTGCTCGACCCCACAACGTGACGGCGTGACCGGATCGGGCCAAAAGCCCTCCGAAAACCGAACCAATTGCGCCGGCCCCGGCCACCAACACACGTGCCATGGTTGGTGCATTAACAAAGCTCCGTTAGCCTTGTCACCCAAAAGGCCGAACACGCTCCAAAGCTCGGTTGCGTGCTCTAGCGTTCCTCTCCAGCCGCAGATCGTCTACCTTTTTCCAGAGTTAGATTGGGACGGGCGCGGGTGTGGGGACGTCGCCCTAAGCTAACGCCTTCAGCGGCCACGAAGTTGAGAACTCTCTTGACTTTGCCGCCCTGGACCGCCCGGAGAGTTTGCGCTTTTCCGGTGTTTCCCCTTGGTCCCCCGGGCCAACTGATGCGAGGGCGACCTTGGGCAGTTGTGTCATGGACGTGCGACGCCTACAAGCCGTCGGCCATGGCGAAGCGCCGGAAGCCATCGGCCTCTTTCCGAAAATCGCTTGCTCACGCTGTCGCCCTGACTGCGGTCTTCGCGGCTGCTTTATGCCTGCGCCTCGTGTACATCGACTCGATCCACACCAGCCCAAGCGCTCGGGTGCTGCAGACAAATGCGCTCCGCTACCATCTTTGGGCGCAGGCAATTCTTGATGGGAACGCCCCACCTCCACCCTTCGATCAGCCGCCAGCATACGCGTATTTCCTAGCTGCAGCGTACTGGTTCGCTGGCAACGCAAGTCCAGAAGTGGTTCGGCCGATCCAAGCGGTTCTCGATGCAGTCCACTGCGTGCTTCTGGCTAACCTGGTCGCCCGCAGCGGCCTGCCCCTCGCCTCGGTGTGGTTCACAGGTTTGCTAGCTGCCGTCTATGGGCCGTTTATCTTTTTCACCGGGGAAATCCTGCCCGCCTCCATCTCGCTCCTGCTGCTCGCTACTGCCGTAAACGCCTGTTCCGAACAACGCTGGCTTGCGGCCAGCGTCCTGTGGCTGTTAGCAACCTTATTTCGTGCCGAGCTTTTACTTCCCTTAAGCCTCTACGTCGCTTGGCTCTTTTTCCGCGGGAACGGCTCCACTGCCAGGCAACTCGGCACTGTCGTTGTTGTCGGGTGGCTGGTGGCCACCGTCGCGGTCAGCATCGCGGCGCGCCGGATCGTACCATACACGAGTGGTCTCGGTCTTAACCTCTGGCTGGGCAACAACCCTTATGCCGACGGTGTCAACCCATTTCCGCCAGCACCCCTACAGGCTGCAGTCGAGCGCGCCCGCACAGCCTTGGCGAACGACGTGGTGAAACTTGACCGGTGGTTCTTGAGTCAGGCTATCGGGTTTTGGAGAGAATACCCATGGGAAGCGTTGCGGCTGACCTGGAAAAAGTTCCGCTGGACCCTAGTTGATCGCGAACTCCCGAATACCGGGGATGTGACTTGGCAGCAAGGTCACAGCTGGCTCTTCCGGCTCCCTTTCTTCCCACTTTCTTTTGGAGCTTTGCTTTGTCTTGGTTCGGGGGGTCTTGCCGTCAGCTTGCGGCGGTACCCGTGGTCGCGCACCTTTGGCCTTCTGGGGATTGTCGCGCTCAGTACCCTTCTTACGTGTACCATGTTTTTCACCAACGGCCGTTTTCGCTTACCTCTCGCACCGTTTCTCTTGTTCGCGGCGGCTCATCTTCCTGCCTTGCTCACAGGGGAACGCTGGGCTCGGAACTTACGTCCACATCTACCGACGGTTCTAGCAAGTATCGCTTTTGCATCGTGGATTGCGTTTGCCAATCCCTTCAACGTAAAAAATTACTACGTTCCGGCCCTTGTCACAAACGCTGGAATTGCCGAACGCCTCGCCGGTCGACCTGACAAAGCCATTGCTCTCCTCGAACGGGCGCTCGCGTCCGCCCGCGAAGACGATTTGGCATGGAGCCATCTAGCCTTGGCACGAGAGCAAGCCGGAGACCTTGCTGGTGCCGCCAATGCGTATCTAGACGCTCTCACCTTCGCACCGCACTCCTCCGACCTACGTGCCCTCGCTAAAGACTTTTGCGCGCGACACGGCATAGACGACCACTGGATCGATCACTGGACCGCGAGTCCTTCTCCCACGGAGCGGCTAGCCACCCGCGTGCGCATTCTCCAAAGTTTCCACGCCCCGCGCGGCGCAACCGATTCCTCGCGAAGCGTCGACTGAATCAAGCCGTCGACTGGTGTCGGGGCTCGACTCGTTCCTGGACCTCTCCCATCGTAGTCAGTGGAGTCCGTTCCTAAACGGGAGCGTAAAATCCCCCTTGCCAAGAAGTCGCCACTTGCGATATGGCCAAGCCGTAGTGCTCTAAGAGCAAAAACTGGGGAGGGACGAGAGGCGTGAAACACGCACGAAAAGTGGTGAGCATTTTCGTTGTTGCGGCTTTGTGGATGGTAGCGTTTCAGCGGATTCACGCAGAGCCTTGTGACCCCAATGACCCTCGTCTGTTGAAACCGGATCTGCAAGCACTGCCCCCAACGCGTGCTCGAGTGGTAGAACGCCAGGGTGCACGGCGACTTTACTTCACGACCAGAATTGGCAATTTTGGGAAGGGCCCACTGATCGTTGAAGGGAAAACCATCAATACCCCGTTCGGCCCAGTAACCAAGGCCACGCAAATCGTACAACGGAGCGACGGAACGACTTGCAGCAAAGACGCCGGTAGCTTCGAGTTTCACAAGAGCCACAATCATTTCCACGTCAATGACTTTGCTGAATACCTGCTTCGCAAAGACGATCCTTACAACGGACCCATCGTAGCGCGAGCGAGCAAGATTTCCTTTTGCCTTTCTGACATCGAGCCCCTTCGCGGCTTGTTCGATGGAACCCGTCAGGTATTCGCTAATTGCGGAGTGCAGGAAGGGATTCAGGGTATTTCGCGGGGCTGGGCTGATGTCTACGACGACTTCTACCCCGAGCAATTAATCGAGTTAGACGTTTGCCGCACCGACGGCGGTGTGCCGCCCGGCCAATATTACCTCGTTAACGTCGCCGATCCCTATGACCTCTTGCTCGAGGAACGTGAAGATTACGCTTCCAACGCTGGCTTCGTCCCGGTGACGGTTCCCCCGCGCACCGGAAATTTCCCGGTACCTCGAGACCCGAGCTGCCCTGAGCCCCCGGCGCCGACTTCGACTCCAACTGGTATTCGACCCACTCCCACAGCGACGCCGCCTCCGGTGATCAATCCGCGCCCGACACGAGCACCGCGACCTGCTAGGCCAACTCGGCCACCACGCCCTCCGCGGCGCCCTGGTCCGCACGGTTGAGCTAGCTCGAGCACCTCGAGCTGGTGTTTCTCCTTCAGCGAGGGGCGTGCAAATGGGTTGTCTCACCGGAAACAGACCCTAAGCTGCTGACGGTGACTGCCGTTATCTTAGCTGCTGGCAAGGGAAGGCGTTTAGGACCACTCACGAAGAACTGCCCCAAACCACTTCTGCCCGTTCGCTCCAGGCCTGTCATCGAGCACATTCTCCTAGGCATCCGTGCTGCTGGTATCGAGAAAGCTGTCATTGTGGTGGGTTATTTGGGTGAACAAATTGTTGCCACTCTGGGCTCTGGCGGCAGAATCGGAATGGAGTTGGCTTACGTATGGCAAAACGAGCCCCGCGGCACGGCAGACGCGGTGCTTTCCGTGCGGGGTTTTGTTTCCGAACCATTTCTGCTCTCGTGGGGTGACGTGCTTATGTCCACGAAAAACTACCCGGCACTCCGGGAAGCGTTTGCGGCAATGCCGGCTGCCGCGTGGATTGCCGTGAATCAAACCGACGACCCGGCGGCCGGAGCCGCAGTGTACTTCGATGCAACAGGAAGAGTGCAGCAAATCGTCGAGAAGCCCCCGCCAGGGACCTCAACGACGCATTGGAACAACGCAGGGGTGGGAATTTACTCTCCAAGCGTTTTTGCGTACGCGGAACGAACCCCGACGTCCCCACGTGGCGAGCGAGAACTCACCTCTGCGCTGAACGCCATGGTTGCCGACGGGCACCTGGTTTACGCGCTGCCAGTAGTAGGATTTTGGAGCGACGTAGGCACGCCAGAAGCCCTTGCCTGGGCAGAACAGCACTTTGACGATCCATCTTCATGTACCCTGATCTGAACCCTATATCGTGGCGCAGCCTTTTGGATCGCGAACGCGAGCGAGTGGCTACTCTGGTAAAACAGTTTCGCATGCAATTTTGCCAGCCTCCGCAGTTCGTCGTTTTGGCTCCCGGACGAATCAACTTGATCGGCGAGCATACGGACTATAACGGTTATCCTGTACTCCCAGCTGCAATCGACCGTCACGTGGCCGTCGCAGTTGGCTCGCGAGCTGATTCCATCGTGCAAGCTCGTACGTCTGCCCCGGGGTTAGCTCCTTGCACGTTCGTCCTCGAAGGACGCCTGCAGCCAGGCCCGAGCGGCGACTGGGGAAACTATGTCAAAGCAGCCGCACAGTTACTGTGCGCCCGCGTCAGTGCCCCCAAAGGAGCCGACATCCTCGTGGACGGCACGGTTCCAGTTGGTGCAGGCCTTTCCTCGTCTTCTGCCCTCGTTGTGGGTACTGGCCTAGCGCTCTTGCTATCAGCTGGGATCTCCGACCTTTCGCGCTTTGCCCTTGCAGAAGAATTTGCCAGCGCCGAGCAATTTGTGGGAACCCTGAGCGGTGGGATGGATCAAGCCTGTTGCCTCCTGGCGGAGGAACAAGCAGCTTTACGCATCGATTTCTTTCCTCTTCGGGTTCGATCGGTGCCTTTCCCTTCCGACTACCATATCGCCGTTTGCCATAGCCTGGTCAGAGCGGAAAAAGCCGGTGCTGCCCGCACAGCCTACAACCTACGGGTGTGGGAATGCAGCGTGGCGGCACGCGCTGTCGCTTTTCTTCTCGGTGACCACGAACAAGCCTTGTCGATCGATCGTCTAGCGGATCTTGAGCGTCATTTTCCCTCACAGCCCCGGGCATCATTCCTCGACCTGCTAACGTATCACCTCCCGGATCGCCCCATGCCTATCGACGAAATCGCAAGGCTGCTGAACGCAAACGTGGAGTCTTTGATGCCTCGGTCCCGAAAATACGCCCCGCCGCTTGACACTCCGCTGCAGCTCCTACGGCGTGCCCGCCACGTATTCTCGGAAGCCGATCGTGTAGAGAGCGCCGAAGCAGCTCTCCGTCTCGGGCAAGTAGACAGCCTGCACCGTGCCATGCGGGCGTCGCACGGGAGTTGTCGGGACGACTACGAAGTCAGCTGTCCCGAACTCGAAACCCTAGTCGATGCAGCGATCACGTGCGGCGCCGTGGGTTCGCGTCTCACCGGGGCTGGCTTCGGTGGGTCTACCGTCCAACTCGTGCCCACGAACAAACTGCCGGAGTTTTTTGAAAGGATCGACCAACTCTTCTATGCGAGGCAGTTGCCAGGCGAACGAAACTTTGCTGACTATCGCTTCGCGTTTCGACCAAGCAGTGGTGCCAAGGTTATCGCGATCGATTGATGGTTTTGGCTCGGCCACTTTGTCTGTCATTGTTTACGAGGTTTGCCGAGCGAGATTGCCACACTAAGCAGTGTCGCTGTCGTGGAACGAAGTCAGTTAGCAACCCAGCTCGGGGCCTACATCGCGGAGAAGACGGGGGCAACACGGGTAGAGATTTTGCGCCTGGAGCAGCTCCCTGGCGGTGCATCCAGGGAAACCTGGAGGTTGGACGTAAAACTTGTTACGGATGGAGAAGAAAAGCGTCAATCGCTCATCCTCAGACGCGACCCACCGAACGTGCACTTGCCTGGCCAGCGCTGGCAGGAGTTTGAGCTGCTTCGTGTCGCGTACGACGCTGGCGTACCGGTACCACGTGTTCACTGGTGCGAATCAGACCCCCGCTACCTGGGCGCACCTTTCTTGATCATGGAACACATAACCGGGGAAACCATCCCTCGCCGGTTACTTCGCGACGACATTTACCGGCAGGCTCGCCAGGTACTACCGAAGCAGCTCGCACAGGCTTTGGCGGCCATTCATCGCATTGACTGGCGCGCATCAGCGCTCGCGAACTTACCGGCGCCGCCGGGAAATCAACCAGCTTCGCTCTTCGAACTCGATCGTCTCGAACAACTTTACCGCGGTCTCAGCCCCGACCCCCATCCCGTTTTTGAACTTGCCTTCCGTTTCCTGCGCCACCATGCCATGTGGGAAGAGCGTCGAACCCTGGTGCACGGCGACTTCCGGCTGGGCAACGTCATCTGTGGTCCTGAGGGCTTGCGTGCGGTTCTTGACTGGGAACTTGCCCATGTCGGCGATCCCCTCGAGGATGTGGGATGGTTATGTATCCGTTCTTGGCGGTTTGGTCGTGACCATTTGCCCGTGGCAGGGCTGGCGGGGCGGGAAGAATTCTATTCGGCTTACGAAGAGGCCAGTGGCTGGAAGATTGATCGGCAACGTGCCCACTACTGGGAGGTGCTTGGGAACTTAAAGTGGGGAGTCATTACCATTATCCAACTTCGCGGTTACCTTGACGGGGACGTTGCTGACGTAGAGCGAGCGAGTTTGGGTCGGCGAACCGCGGAGGTGGAGCTGGAACTTTTGTGTGGAATGAAAGGAGCGAGCTCTTGAGAAGTGGGATTTTCTCCTCCCTCACCGCTGCTGTCGTGGTCGTACTTTCAGCGGGTTGTGGGCCCGTGCAAACAAAACCGTTGTTTGCGCGCTCCCTCGCGGAACTCGTACCCCATAACCATCGGGATCACTTTGTCTTTGTGGTCGAAAGGCCAGGCCCCGAGGGCTTTCGGGCCACCGGCCTTCAGGTCGAACATATAACGAAACTTCCCGAAGCCAACGAATACGAGGTGAGCTTAGCCGAGGACGGCATGGCCACTGGACGGGTCATTCTCCGCGACGATGGCTCTACGCTTTGGATTCTTCTGGAGGAAGATTTCACCCGGGGGCTGCGCTTGTCGTACGATCCACCCATTCCGTACGTATCGGTTCCGTTGTACCCTGGCGAAACCACGGTTACGAGTAGCGCCGACCTCCGTCAGCTGGGGACGAACCAAGCCGCTGGCCGCCTGTTGGTGACGCAAAAGACCCGGGCTAGGCACGAACCTCCAGGCCAGTGGCTTGCGGGAACCTATGCCACGGCCATCCGCCTGGAAGTGCAACGCTCTTACGACGGGCCAGATGGACCGGCCCAACTCACCAGTACGACGGTTTTGGTCCCCGGCATTGGAGAGGTCCGCTCCGAGGGAGCCGCCTCGGGAAGTCCTGTGATGCGCCGCCAACTTGCTTGTGCCATTGTGGCTAATCGCCGCATCGGCAATTGCGAAGTCCTCTTCCGGCGCTAGCAGACAGCGGCATCCAGAAGGCACTAACTACATGCAAGATCGTCCAACGGTCAACGAACTGCTAATTGCCGTCCAAACTTTTCTCGAACGGGAGATCGTTCCGATCTTGAACGGTCGGCTGCAGTTTCACACGAGGGTTGCCGCGAACCTCCTTGCCATCGTTCGGCGGGAGCTGCAATTACGCCCTGCACAAGCCGCACAAGAGTGGTACCGCCTCGCTGCACTTCTTTCCAAACAGCATGACACGCCCCCTGCCACGCCCGAGGTGGTCGCGCAAGAAATACGGCAGTGGACCGAAGAGCTTTGTGAATGGATACGCCTGGCACCAATCGAAACTCTCCAGTCCAGCGAAGAATTATGGCGTCACCTCGAGCTGACAACGCAAGAGAAACTAGCGGTCGCAAATCCGCGGCTTCTGGAGTCTAGCGAAATTAAGACAAGCGCAGTCTGATCAGGGTCTGCTTGACCCGATCGGCGAACATTTGTTAACTCGAGGCTCATGGTATGGCCCGACAGCCCAGCGGAGTTCAGCCGGTTGCTTGCCACCCTACGCTGGGCGGCGGAACATAGCCCGTATTATCAACGCACGTTTGCATCAGCCGACGTGCACGTAGACGATATTCGTGATTATGAGGCATTTCGCCAGAGGGTACCCATTCTTCGCAAGGGAGAACTAGTCGCAAACCAACGGCTCCATCCCCCGTTTGGCGAATTTCTCACCGTTCCCAGAGACCGTTTTGGTAGCCTACATACATCGCCGGGACCGATTTTTCTGCCGCGCCTGCCCGAGGAAAATCAGGGCATAGAGACGCTCCGCCAAGCCATTCACACCATGGGGATTAGGCCCGGCGAGGTGGTCCACGTGACGTTGTCGTACCACATCATGCCCGGAGGGTTACGCCTTCACCGTGCCTTTGAAGCTGCAGGCTGCCTGGTCATCAACGGCGGCACCGGCTCGAGCCGATTGCAAGTCGAGCTTGCTCGTGCCTGGCAAGCGACGGTGTACGCCGGCACTCCGAGTTTTCTTGCTCATCTCCTCGACACTGCCCGCTCCATGAATTTGGATCCGCGACGCGACTTATTCTATCGCGTTGGCTTTTCTACCGCGGAGAAGCTCACGCCCCAGTTGCGGCACGAGCTGGAAAGCGCCCTTGGGATCGAGTTATTCGACCACTGCGGGGAGGCACAGATTGGGCCACTTGCCGGAGAGTGCCGCGTGCATGAAGGAATGCACTTGCATGCCCGGGATTTGTTCTGCGAGTTTTTGGACCCCGCCGCGCACCAGCCAGCCGAACCTGGCCAGGTCGGCGAGCTCGTGGCAACTCAACTCGGGCGGCGGGCGCTTCCGCTGATCCGCTACGCTCCCGGCGACGCTTTCGAAATTCTTCCCGGGGCCTGCCCTTGTGGGCATCCTGCTCCACGAGTCCGATTCGTGGGGCAAGTGGGAGCAATTCGCAAGATCAAAGGCGTGCTCGTCCATCCCCAACAAGTCCATGAAGCGCTGCGGCAGTTCCCCGAGGTGCGGCGGTTCGAAATCGTTATCGACCAGGCTCCGGGCGAACGCTATGAGCGGGTGCGATTACGCCTCGGAACCGCCTCGCCCGAAGCAGCCTCGGCCCGCCTGGCAGCCGCCATCGCCACTGCGGTCCAATCCGCCGTGCTGCTAAAGATGGAGATCGAGTTTGTGCATGAGGGGGAAATTCCTGAGGAAGCGGGTCTTCCCCCGTACGTCACGACGATCCGCGACCTCCGTCCCGGCAAGAGTGTCTCTGCCCAACGGGAATGAAGATTTTAGAAGTGCGGACATGATTGCCTCTGACACCGAGCGGTCACACCGACGGCATTCTCCTTTCTACGAACCGAAGATTCAAACCCTCCCACGTGAGCAATTGACCCAACTCCAGTGGCAACGCTTACTGCGGCAGTGGCAACGGATCTGGGATACGCCCATCCCATTCTTCAAGAGAAAGTTGGAAAGAGCCGGGGTAACACGCGGCGACTTACGCTCGCTCAGCGATCTTTCACTGCTCCCCGCCACCACCAAAGGAGAGCTTCGCGACAGTGAAGCCGAGCATCCGCCGTTTGGCGATTACCGCGGCGCACCCCCTGAGCGCGCGGTCCGTTTGGGTGCATCCACAGGCACCAGTGGTCGACCAACGTTTATCTTATGGACGCCGAAAGACCTAGAAGTGGACTACCGTGCCTCTTTTCGCGCCAGATGGCGCTGGGGTATCCGCCCAGGAATGTGTTTGGCAAATGCGCATCCCTTTGGGATCAACGCTGGTGGCTGGCATTTTAGCCACGGAATCGAAGGATTGGGGATCCTCAATGTACCTAGCGGCCCACCTGGCTCGGAAGAAGAAATTCGCGACGTTCTCGAAGTTTGGCGCCGCTTACGCCCGGACACCTACCGCTTATTCGGTAACGTAGCGACGCGCTTCGTCGAGGTGGCTGAGGCGTACGGGCTAGATCCAGCCCGAGACCTGAATTTAACGCTACCCGGCGATCACCCCCGAGAACAGTACGCCATGGTCAGCAGCGGTCTCGAGGCCCTCCCTCTACTCGGTAGCGCATGTGAGGAACGCGATGGGGCGCACGTGGCGGAGGACTTGGCGATCGTCGAGGTAGTAAACTCTGAAACCGGGCGGCTCTGCGGCCACAATGAACGCGGTAACCTGGTGGTCACGGTATTAGAGAAAGACAACTTTTTGTTTCGCTACGACCTCGAAGACATTGTCCGCTGGAACGAACGCCCCTGCCCGTGCGGGGAGACACATCGACGACTGTTTTACGAAGGGCGTGCTCGGGATATCGTAAAAGTAGAGGGCAAAGCCTTGCTCCCGATCGATGTCGCGCTCGTTCTGTACGAGTTTCCCGAGATCTCTACGCCCTCGGCGGAGTACCAGATCTTGCGACCAAGCCCTCCACTGCAGTCACTGCACATCCAAGTAGAATGCCCGTCATCTCTGGACACCGTCACGCTTGCCGAAAGGCTTTCCGAGCGCTTCCGCGCTTGCCATGGCATTGATACCACGTGGTCCTTTGTCCCTCGCGGAGTAGTCCCGCGCTTTGCTTATAAGGCAACACGGGTCGTGGATGTTCCCGCCGCTCAACTCGCGGCTAAGTGAATGGTCGCCTGCGGCCATCTTGCCGGACCCCGGCGGCGGCCAGAAGTCCCGAGTCCCCCTCGGATCGGCCCAGATGGGAAACCGCCTGCGCGCAAGCGTCACAGGCACAGGTGGTTCAAAAAATCTTCCACCGACTCATTAAACTTTTCTGGCCGCTCGAAATAAGCTGAGTGACCAGCTTGTGGAATGGTAACCAGCGTTGCATTGCGGAAGTACGTCGCGGCAACCTGGCCCACCTCGACGGGAATCACCTCGTCTTCTTCACCCCAGATGAACAGCACGGGACACGACACGCGACCAACCTCCTCTGGGGTGGGACTGCCTGCCGTAGCAAGCAACTCGGCCAACTCATCCAGCGAGTGTTCAGAATTGAGCCCCGCAATCTGCATATAGAGGAAATATTTTGCCGGTTGCTCCCGTGTCATCCGTGCACCGGCTGCTGGGTGGTAGGTGTAGGTGTCTGCGCGGAGTCGTTGGAACGCCGTTGCCCATGCATGCGAGACAGCCTCTGAGGTGAGCCCTCCGTGGGTGTCCGCGAGCACGAGCGCTTGCACCCTTGTGGGGTGTTGCACCGCGAATCCCAAGCTTGTCCAACCGCCCATCGACTGTCCGATCAACACCGCCGCTTCGATGCCGAGGTGGTCGAGGAGCGTCTGTAGATCGCTAACGAAAGCCGCTCCGCCTGGGCTGTCGTCGCCCTCGGCAGACAAGCCGAAGCCACGGTGATCGAACGTGACACATGTGTAGCGACGCACGAAGTGGGGGATTTGTTGCCACCAGGACAAGTGGTTGCCCCCGGCCCCGTGAGCCCATACGAGGACCGGCGCCTCGCCAAGAGGGGGACCATGAACCTCGTAGTACAATCGCGCATGGCGGTGCGAAAAGAACGGCACGACCTTTCCATACCTAAGGTTCTCCTCGCCGTGCAACGGGTAAAACCTCATGGGCCCCGTTCAGAAACCAAACCCGAGTGAGATCGAGCCCAACCACCAAAACTCTGAGGAGCAGCGGGCAGCCCACCGGTGCGGTGATTGACGAAGATCTTCCGACCGCAGGCCTAGGACCAAGAATCAGCAAGCTTAGTGGCCACCTGACCCGCCCTGACATTCACAGGATAACGCTTGCACCGCCTTCTCTCCTCCACGTTCTAGAAATCGCAATACGCGTGCTGTCCGCGTCGTGCCATCGGCAGCCTTGGACGTGGCTTCGATCTAGGCGCTCGACAGGGGAAACTACCCGACGTCGCCAGCTAACTCACGATGAGATGCGCCGCCAACGGAAAACCCATGCCTGTCGCCTATAGCAACGTTGTTGCTGCGTACGCCCTGTGCTCGGAAGCGGTTCGCCGCCTCTTCATCCCGTGCGAGACGAGAGAGAACCAGGTCTCTTGCGGGTTCTCTCAAAGGCTCGCCCCGTGGACGCTTCCAAGAAAGTTGCAGCTCTCGCCAGCCTCTGCCCCGTGGGCCATCGGCACCTACTCCGGCGCCTGCGCCAGCGGACAAGCACCGTTGCCACCCTGCTTCATTGCGCTGATCCTACGATTGTGACAACCAGCATCCAGCGATGGCTCTCACTCCGCAAGTAAGTCCTGCCACCCAGCATGTTCCCGCAATGGTGGTGGCTCAACCCTTTGCCCCAACGATCCGGCGCCTGGCGGCTGCCCTCATTGATCTCGCCCTACTCTGGTTCGTCACGGAGCTACTCGCCGCTTTCTACGAGGAGGAATTTATCGCCCTAGGCCGCGGTGGCAGGTTCATTGGTGCCCTTTTCTTCCTTGCTTACATCGGGGGGCAAAACAGTACGTTTACGAATGGGAGGACGTTCGGGAAGAGAATCTGCGGCTTGCGTGCGGTCACCCTGAAGGGAGAAGCCCTCACGCTGGAACGAAGCATTGCCCGCGCGGCACTTGTTCTGATTCCCTTCATGACCCAGGGGATTTTTGCGTTTCCCGTGGATCGCCTGTCTGCCCTGGCACTCCATGTGTCGCTCGCCCTGGCAAGTGTGGGCTACGGGGCCATTCTCGTTGCCAGCTATATCTTCAGCGGACGCGGCGGCCAGGCGATTCACGACCGGCTGATGGGAACCGTCGTCGTCCTGCAAGAGGAGAACATCCTGGATCCGCTAAAGCCTTCCCCCCAATATGTCTGGCGTCGCGCCGCCGCACTGGTCTGGCTCACCCTGTGTGGAGCCGTAGCAGGTGCTCAATGGTGGTGGTGGGGGGGCTCCCGATGGAACGATATCGTAGCATTCCGCTCGCCTCTTCTCGCTCTCGAGGGGGTTCAGCGCGCGGACATATTCATGGGAAGCTTTTATTTCCGCAACTCAGCCGGAGGCCGCGAACACACGAAGTACTTAGAGGTACGGGTATTCTTCCACCATAAGCTAGAGGACTTCGAGCGTGAAAGCGCGCGCATTGCCACTGTGCTGTTTGATTCCGCTAACCCTACCGCGTTCGATGCGATCAGGATTACGGTCGGCTATGAATTCGACTTGTTGCTGGCCCGCCGGCGCTGGCAACAATCGTGGGTGCGCACGCCCTCCGCTTGGCGTGACTTTCTACTCGCACGGGAGAGCCAGTCGCAAGCCCAACATAATTTCAGGCTAAGCCATAAAGCTTTACCGCGTTGAGGGCGCACATTTTGCGCCTTTCCTCCTCCGGTACGCCTCGAAACATTTCTTCCACGACCCGCCGTGTCTCTGGCCAATCGCACCCATGGTGAGGATAATCTGTCGACCACATCATGTTGTCGACGCCAATATCATAGCGGTTTCGCACGGCGTAGTGGTCGATCATGAAGGCGATTCGCCAGTTTCTACGAAAGTAAACTGAAGGCGGGTGTTTGAGTTTCACCGGCAACCACGAGCGATTCCGCCACCAGCGGTCGTCCATCTGCTCCAAGATGTAGGGCACCCAACCGGCGCCCGTCTCTACCGCGACCCAAATCAGGTCAGGAAATCGATCGTGAACCCCCGAACTGATAATCTCGGGCATGTCGACTATCATGCTAGCGGCGCCCACGGTGGCAAGCCCGGTCAGGTCATCCCCCCGAACCCCTTTGGGCTTTGGCCTTTGCACTTGCCGCATGACTCTAACGTGGAAGTGGACCGGGACGCCCAGCGCCTGGCATGCGTCCCAAAACAGATCGTCCTCGGGTCGAATCGTTGGGCCAACGCTTGGCATGGTGTTCAGCCATACGCCTCTCATCCCAAGCTTGAGACAACGTTCCATTTCCCGGATGCAATGTTCCACGCCGAGTGCTGGCATGCAGGCAAGGCCGATAAATCGGTCCGGTGCTACCTTAACGAACTCTTCTGCGAGCCAATTGTTGTACGCTTGCACCCCTGCCATTTGAAATTCTGGGTCGGGGTCGGAGAAAAAGTGGCTCATCATACGCGCCGAGCCGTAAAGCACCTCAGCGTCGATTCCATCAATGTCCTGCTCTTGAATCCGAGGCACGGCATGGAAGTTCCCTTGATTTGCCTCGGAAAATTTCACTCCGGTCCAGCGAATGTCTTCGTGCTTTCGGCCGGCCGACGCGTATATGCCGATCGGCGCTGGTGGGATGTCCGGTGCAAATTGCCACGCCTCGCCGCCATCTCCATCGGGCACGACTTTCGGGGCCTTTTCGTGAAATTTCTTCGGCATGTAGTCCGTCCAGATGTGCGGCGGCTCGAGGATATGGGAGTCTGCCGAAATCAGCCGATATTCCCGCTTCATGCTCTTGCCTCCTCGCTTTGGCCAGTCCGGCCAAAACCAGCTTCCGAACTAACGATCGTTCATATCCGGAAACGGCCAGTATGGCAATAGCTTGTAAGGCACAGAACGCCCACGGTGTCCCCGTGGTGCAGCGGAGCCCGCTCTCTTCCCCGGGGTACATTCCGCCTTCGACGCACAACCTCACCGCCCCCCTCTAGTGCCCATCCTGGCTCTGGTACTTTGCCGAAACAACAGGTAGAGGCTTGGGAAACGGAGGCAGCGTTATGATGCGTCAGCCGCTGGACTTAGGGAGTCAGTACTTACGTGCATCCGTGTGCGACGGTGTGTTGCGCGTCACCATCGCTCGTCCCGCACGTCGTAACGCACTCACGGTGGAAATGTATCATGGGCTTAAGCGGGCTGCGGTCCTGGCGGAGAAATCGCGAGAAATATCCATCCTACTGATCACCGGCACCGAAGGGGTTTTCTGCGTCGGGGGGGAGATGGCGGAGCGTCACGAGGGCACCGTGCGGGCCGATCGGGAGACGGACCGTTTCGATCTATTACCTTTTGCCGAGTTCGAGCGTTGCCCGAAAATGGTTGTTACAGCGGTCAATGGCCTTTGCCATGGTGGCGGCTTAAACCTCGTGTTGTTCAGCGACCTCAGCATTGCCTCGGATCAAGCCCGCTTCCGTGCTCCCGAGCTTCTCCGTGGCGTCGCCGATTGCTTTCTGGGGGCTCGCTTGGCGAGCCGCATCGGAGTTGCGCGCGCCAAGGAACTACTGTTCACCGCCCGCGAGATCACTGCTAGCGAAGCACACGCCATCGGACTCATCAGCCGCACGGCACCAGCAGAAGCGTTCGACGAGGCGGTCGAGCGCTTGCTGCATGAAGTTCACCAAACCGCCCCCAGGGCGCGAACTTTGCTCAAACGCGACATAAACCGCCATCTGCCACCAATCGATTATGCAATGTTCGCCGAGTCACTTGCCTCCGAAGAGGTACACGAGGGCTTCGCGGCTTTTGCGGAGAGACGCGCACCACGCTGGGTCAAGGGATGTTGACGAACGAACGTTAGTTTTATACGGAGTGCCATGGTGACAAAAATGGCCAGTAAAGTTCGTGGTGCAAAATCGGTCGTCGAGGCTTCGCAGCCCACGCGCGAACTTATCCTCGACGCTGCCGAGCGGCTCTTTGCTACTCATGGCGTGGATGCAGTGGCCGTGCGCGATCTTGCGCGGGAACTCGGCTTAACGGCCCCGAGTTTGTACAACCACTTTGCCAGCAAACAAGCGCTCTACGATGCTGTGTTAGAGCGTGGGCTGCGCCCGATTTTGGATTTGATTCGGGAATCGTGGAAAGGGGGCCAGCTGCGTCCGGAGGAAACCTTGGATCGACTTCTTCGCCACCTCGCGCAGCATCCGCACCTCGCGCAACTGCTGCAGCGCGCACTACTTGACGAAAGCAGCGGAGGAGCAGCCACGCTCGCCAAGTGGCTCGGCCCGATGTACCAAGAAGGGGTCCGGGTGCTGGGTGCGGCCGCTGAAACGGCTGGGTGGGATCGAGAGGAGTTGCCCCATTTAGCGATGGCCTTGTTTGGGATGGTTTTCTCCTATTTCACCAACTTAAATGCTGTGCGCGCTTTGGCACCACGTCACCAGCCGCTAGCTCCCCGTCAATTAGAGTTGCAGCGGCAGGTGCTAGAAAAAGCAGTTTACCGACTGCTGGGCCCGCAAAGGATAAGCTCGAAGAAGGGACGTGAACGCTGATCTTTTGCCGCCGACGCACAGGGGAAGGCTATGAGCGAATCCACGTATGGACGGATTACCGAGGAGGGACTGGCGCGAATTCGAGCGCGCATTGGTCAGGGCTTTCCTGGCCGCCGCCCTTGGCGAACCGAGGTCACTCGTGATGCAATCTATCACTTGGCTTTGGCCATTGGTGACCTTAGCCCTTTGTACCTGGACGAGGAGTACGCGCGCCAGACCCGCTGGGGTACTCTCCTCGCTCCACCGATCATTGTCCAGACCATGGATACATTACGGGCGGTTGGCCACAGTGGCTTGCCCGAGGGGCTCCCAGGAGTCCACTCGATCTGGACGGGCTCCTACTATGAATGGCAGCGTCCCCCAATGTTGGGCGACCGCATTCGCGCCGACGCCTACTTGAAAGATGTTCGCGAACGGGAAAGCACGTTCGGCGGCGGGCGGGCTGTTTATCAAACATACGAGGCGAAGTACTACGACCAAAGCGGCACCTACATCGGCTTGCGGCAAGATACTTGGATTCGAGTGGAACGTGACAAAACGGCGGAGCGAAGAAAATACGGGAACATTCAGTTAGCGAAGTGGACACCGCTAGATATCGAACGCTTTATGGAGGAGTACCGGAGCGAGCAACGAACGGCTGAACGTTATTGGGAAGACGTGCAAATTGGAGAGCCGACGCATACCCTGATCAAGGGTCCACTTACGCCCACTGCCGAAATCGCCTTTGAATCTTACTTTGGCATTTACCTTGTGGGTAACAAGGTTGCGGCGCAATTGTATGAGAAGCACCCTGCTCTGATGATCCCTAACGAGCAGGGCGTGCCTGAGCCCCCACAACGGGTACATTGGGACAATGCCTTCACTCAGCGGCTACTTGGACTACCCGGGGCGTACGATCTCGGCCCGGAGCGATGTTCCTGGCTCATTCAGGGAGTCACGAATTGGATTGGTGACAACGCTTTCATCACTAAGATCGATGCCCGCTATCACCGCTTCAACTTCATGGGAGACGTGACTTGGATTAAAGGAAAGGTCACGGACAAGTATGAACGCAATGGTAAAGGCTATGTGCGATTCGCCTTGGAATGCGTGAACCATCGCAACGAGGTCACGGCTTCAGCTGACGCTGAAGCACAGCTGCCGAAGCGGCGCACCTAAAGCACCAGCAAAGGGCCTCCAACCCCCGCTGCGCCTGCAAATCTCCGGCTCAGTCGGCGTAAATGTCCAGGGTCAGGCTGGCAATGTTGTCCGTGGGATTGCGATCACCCGAGGGTCCTAGCGCCTCCAAAACCAAGGTGCATCTGAAGGGGCTGCGGGAAGAAGCTGCACCAATGTCCTGTCGACGAATGACGATGGGTAACTTGGCAAAACGGCGGCGGCGGTTGGGAACAATAACCTTATTGACGGGCAAAACGCCTGGCCGGTGGAACCAGGGCAAGCCTGCGGTCCCAGTGGGACAGTCGCCGTCCGCAACTACGAGGGTGATGGCGTGACCCGCGACATCAAGCCGATCCGCATTGGCCACACCAACACGCACGTGTCGCGTTATGATGTCCTGACCGCCTCTTAGGCGCAGCCGTCTCGGCGGAACGGAGAGAGCCACCGACTGATGGCTCTGCTCGACCCAGGGCTCTGCGGCGTTCGTTACGTTCACCTCCATCACCGTGCTATTATTCCAAGGCGTGGGGTCCTGGTTGCCTGTCGTTTGCGCAGTCGCCGCCAACAAAACACGACACCGGTAAGGAGACAAGCCCGTGGCTGTGTTCGCAAGAGGCAGTGGGTCAACAACGACTTCGACAGTCGCGTGCAGCGCTTTGCCAATCGAAACGGATGTTCCCGCCTGATTCCCCGGCTGGCTAGGATCGAGATCCACCGCCACCGCTACCGAGCCCTGCAAACAATCCGATGCCAAAATAGCCAACTCAACGGGAACAGCGTCTTCGTCCGCCGTTTTTACCTGCCGAACACGCGTGGATGCTCTCACAGTCGCGGGAGTTTGGTCTTCGAGGCGAATGTTCACCGGGCGGATTGGGTCCAGAATGATGTCGACACGTGTTCGGGGCGTTGGTGTGACCGTTGGAGTGGCCGTTGGCGAGGGTGTCCACGTCGGGGTGCGCGAGCGTGTAGGGGTGGGGGTGAACGTTCGCGTTGCCGTGAAAGTTGCCGTCGGCGTGGTGGAGGGAGTCCTTGTTGGAGTCGGCGATGGTAACCAGGCCGTCCCTACGGGCGTGAGCGTGGGCGTCGGCGACACCTCTGGCGTCGGGCTCATGGTAGCGGTCGGAGAGCTCAACGGCGAACAGGAATCTTTAGGTTCCGGGGGGCAACCTAAGTCTGGTACACATGGTACGCAGTGGGCAGCCGGGTTGCACGATTCGATGCGGCACCGGGGAGAACAACCATCGCAGCCTAGCTGATTCCCGTCGTCACATTCCTCTGGGTAGCGTAGCTGGGCGTCTCCGCACTGGGTGCAGGGAGCGAGACACTCCACCGAATCTACGTCCTCGCACGCTGGGAGAGCTCGCAAGATCGGTAAGGGTAAAACACCACCAACGCGAATGCGAGGAGGAACCCCGTTCAAATGCGTGACAGTGACAGAGCCATCGACCCCCGCGGCCGTCGAACGCTGACAATTGACGGTACCATCGATCCTTACCGTCTCGTGACCAACGATGTTGACTACCCCACCCCCTCCCCCACCACGGGCGAACACACGGCCCACCGAACCAATGTGCACCGCACAAGCACCGAACTTGACTTCTCCGCCCACGCCACACTCCCCCGCCTCACAACCGCCACCAGATGCATCCACCGTCCCTGTGACGGTAAGGTTGGCCGTGGCCACTCTTCCGTCTGTTTCCTCCCCCACCGTCAGCTTCACTTCACCACCGCTTCCCCCGGCCGACCGCCCGCGGCTATCGATTCCCCCGTTGATGACAATGCCCTTACTGCCCGTGAGTTCGACGTCTCCACCATTGGATCCACCACTTGCATCGATCAATGCGTCGCTTACCAGCTCCCAACCGGCAAAGATTCCTATGCTGCCGCCATTGCCATAAGCTCCTTGGGCGCGCGCCGACACGACCCGCGACACCCTCACCGACCCGGCGACGTCGGCCGTGACGTCTCCACCCACACCATCAGGCTCAGCTCCTTCCGCGAGAATAGACCCGTCGATCACCAAGCCACCATAAGCCACATCGATCTCGACCTCTCCGCCGTCGCCGCCTTCGGCATATGCCAGGGAACTTCCCTGGGCACGAATTCCACCGCTGATGTAAACTCCCCTGTAACCTTTTAACACAATCGAGCCTCCACCACCGGCCGCACCGGTTCCATTGGCACGCAGCCATGCAGCTGCCAACCACCCGCCTGCATCCAAGATGATACGGCCACCGTCGCTACCGTTGACCAAGATCTGTCCCTCGACCGAAACGTCCTCGCTCGCATCTAAAACAATCGTTCCCCCGCCGCTGGCAGACTGCGCTCCACCGGTCGCCGAAAGCTCGGCAGACGAGGAGAAGCGGATGCTGCCGCGACTCTCGATCCGGATGAACCCACCCCCGCCACTGGAGGTAAGGTGACCCGCTAGGACGCGCCCCTGAACTTCGACCGAACCACGGGAAACGATCTCCACAGTCCCCCCTGACAAATTGCCCGAAGCATCGATGCGTGCCCGCGGAGAGCCGCCCTCCACGACCACAGGGCCCCCAATTTGCAGGCGGATCGCCCCACCGCGATTCGTCGGCGGCTCCGACCCTTGCCCCCGTGCGTCAATCATGGTTCCACTGCGAAGAACGAGACTCCCCGCGATCACCTGCGCGCTGCGCCAGCCCACCACCAGCCGTGCCGTGCCCTCCAACACCACCGGGCGCGACCCAAAGTCCAACACGCACCGGTCTCCCACAAGGTGCGTGCCACGAATCACACATACCCCACTGAGCGTGCACGTGGGTTCGCGCATGGCGACATCGTTCGCCGTACACGTGGTCTGGGATTGCACCGCTGCCGCAAGGAGCGTCGCAACGCACGCCGCGAACCAAAACAACATGCTATATTCTGCGATATACAAGTTACACATGTCAAGCTGTTGTAAAGCCACTTTTGCCCTTCTCTGCGCCCGCCGACCATGTCGCTGCGCCGGCTGATTTCTAGCCACCGTGACAACAACGGACCCGTCACAGCAAGGCGTGGCGCCAATCCATTTCCCTGACAACAGCTAGACATCGCACCACCGCTCGGCCGGCCAGGGCTACGGCCTGACGCTCTCTAAAACGTAACGCGACGCCATTCACGCAGTGTGCAAAAAACGGCGCAAATACTTTACTGCACCTGCGGTGCGGGCACCGAACCACGTCAGGGCCTTTCCGTTTACGAAATAAACGCGACCGCTCCGGATCGCTGTCGTCTCGGAAAGAGGCATCATATCGCGCAGATCTCGCGGCGCGAATCGATAAGGCTCGTCGGGAAGTAAAATCACTTCGGGATTCTGCTCGGCGACGAAGTCAAGGTCGATCGTTGGGTAACGATTGCCCGCACCCGTGCAAACATTGCTTCCCCCCGCAAGCCGCAGTGCGTCATGAGCGTACGTATCGCTACCGAAACTCATCCAAGGGTTTTTCCAGATAGGGCAGAAAACCTTGACCTTTTCAGCACTGCGGCTTCCTAGGGTCCGTTCTATTGATGCGATCAGCTCCTGGCCCGTGGCGTACGCTCGTACCATTCGCGCAACTGCCCGAACCACGACCACAACGTCGGCCACAGAACGAGGGTAAGTAACCATTACTCGTAGCCCCATCGCCCGCAACTGTTCCACATCTTCCCGTCGATTTTCTTCCATGTTCGCCAACACTAACTCCGGCTCCAGCTGCCGCACCTTTTCCAGGTCGGGGTTCTTGGTGCCGCCGACCCTGGGCAAGCGGCCAACAGCGTCACTAGCCTCAATGCAGTATCGGGTCACTCCCACCAGTTTGGATCCCGCACCCAAGGCAACCACCAGCTCGGTCAAGCTCGGCACAAGGCTGACGATTCGGCCAGGCGGCGGCTCGAGTTCCAATGGGTGTCCCGTGGCGTCCCAAATCGGCGACATCGTATTGTCTCTAGCTTAAGAAAACGGGGTTCCTTACTCGGTGGCCAACCAAGGCTTGAAAAAAACGCAAGTGCTTATCGACCACAAGCCTGTTCCGCAACCGTTTGCAGCTGTCCCCCTTCACGCTCCAGCTCACTACAAGCCCATGGGGCCCGAGCCCCAAGGGCAGGCGTCAGGGTGGCCCTCTCGACCGTCTTGGCCCCGCATTGCCGACGTTGCGAAGCTGCTGTCAGCGGACCAGCCGAGGGAGCACGTCGCGACAAAAACGGGGGAACATTTCCCAGGCGGCAAAGTTGCAGAAAAAGTACGTGACCCCGATCTCCTCCTGTCGTCGGTGGATCTCGTCCACGATTTGTTGCGCAGTGCCCACCAACGTGTTTGGCGAGCGGTAGACCGCCTCTACGTCGTCTACCCCCAGGGCCTGCGCCATCGCCTCCGCGAACGATCGCGCCTGAGACGCATTCTCCGCAATCACCACGTAGACCATCGCGGAAAGCTCGATGTCCTCCGGGTTGCGCCCCACTTCCCCACATGCTGCTTTGAGGAACGCAACGCGTTCCGCAAATGCATTCAAATCAAATTTTACAGTTTTTCCGATTACTATGCGGCCCAGCGCCCCACCGAATGGCGGGATGATATTGACCACGTCTGCTTCCCGCGCCGCAAGCCGTAACAATGGCTTTCCGCCACCTCCAAGCATAATCCGCGGTCTCGGCGCCGGCTTCGGGCTGTGCGGTGCCCTTTGCAACCGATAGTACTTGCCCTCGAACGTTACCTCATCTTCCAACCACAGTTTTTTGATCACGAGTAACGCTTCGGCGAGTTGCGCTACGCGCTCGGCCGGTGGGAGGTACGGAAAGCCAAAAGCTTCATACTCCTCGCGGAACCAACCTGCACCCATCCCCAACTCCACACGTCCGCCGGTAATTTGATGTAACGAAGTCACAATTTTCGCCGTCAGGGCGGGGTGACGGAAGGAGTTGGCCGCAACTAACTGGGTCAATACCAGACGCCGCGTTAACGTGCTCAACGCACTGAGCACCGTGAAACACTCGAGCCGCGGGCTCGATCGATCGTGGCCCATGAGTCCAGTCATGAAGAAGTGGTCCTCCGCAGCCACAGCGTAAAAGCCACTTTCCTCAGCCTGTTGGGTCACTGCTTTTGCTACCGCGAAATCACCAAGCGGAAGGATCAGCCCAAACTTCAAAGCATGCGCCGCCATATGCCTTCCTCTGCTTCTTTTCTTACCTAGCGGGACCATCGTCCCTGCCGACCGACAGCGAAGCTAGCTTCGCGCGCCAGTCGCAGCAGCGCCCGAGGAAAGGTCAAGCGGTCCCAGCCGCCCTCCCCGCTATACCAGCGCAACCCCAGTCGCCGGGCTTGTGTGCTCCATGTTGCCAACTGAAACCACACCCAGAAGGTGGGGCCGTACAACATACGCTCGAGCCACCCCAGGCGCCGTAATTTTCGACCAACCCAACTTTGGTGCACCATTGCTTCGTAATCTGCCACAAGTCGGTCTCCCCGCTGCCACGCTTTCGCGATGCACTCTGCAGCCAGTCTCCCGTATTGCATCGCGTAGGAGATGCCTTCGCCCATCAGCGGGTCGACCCCCGCGGCATCGCCCACCAATAGCACCCGCCGGCTGGCCAACCTTGCGCGCGAGTCAAAGAGCCGGATGGGATGGGCGTGAGGGCGAATGGAATAGTCACCGAGGTGAAACAGCGCTGGCTTTACAAACTCCCCGATTCGGCGCCCTTGTCCGTTAGCTCGACTCGAATATACCCCGACGTTCCAGTGCGGTATTCCGTCGATGTAACACGGAAACATCCACATGTAGCCGCGCAGCCGTCGAGCGACGGGCCGAAAATCGAACTTACACGATGGCTCTTCGGGGAATCCTCTGCCTGAAGCATCTGCTGGGATGTCCACCATCGTTGCTCGGCCGACCGTTGCTTTCTCTGAGCCAAAAATTCGCCTTCGCACGACGCTACCCGAGCCATCAGCTCCGACCACGATGCTGGCACGGTAGCTCGCCCGTTCCGTCCTAACCTCGACGAAGTCGGGATGTTCGACAACATCCGTCACTTTCTCGCCTTGGCGCAAGATCGCGCCGCGGAAGGTACAGTGACTGACCAACAAAGCATCGAAACAGTCCCTACGGACCACCGTGCAAAAGGCTCTACCCTCATCGTGCACTACCTCCCCAGTCGGTGTGAGAGCCACAGCTCGAGACACCTCCACGTAGGGAATCTCGAGTGGAATGCCTAATTCCTCTAGACAATCTCGCGTCTGCCCAATAAGCCCACCCGCACACACCTTGAACCGCGGGTGGATCGCCTTCTCAAGGATAACGATCTGCCCCGCCAGCGCTGGCAGTCGACGGAGCAAAAATAGCGCGGTCGCCGCGCCCGCCGGCCCAGCCCCCACGATGACAATAGGCCACTGTTCCACCGTTAGGGTCCTCTGACCGCAGCCTCAATCACCGCGCGGGCGAATGTGCTCGCGGATCCAGCCGATGATCTCTTGTGCCGAGGCTCCCGGCGTGAAGATTTCTCTCACCCCGAGTTGTTTCAGCGCAGTGACGTCCTCAGGGGGGATAATCCCTCCGCCAAACACCGGAATGTCACTCGCCCCGCGCTCGCGCAACCGCTCCAAGACGTCGGGGAACAGCGTCATATGGGCCCCCGACAGGATGCTCAGACCGATCGCATCCACGTCTTCTTGGATCGCCGTCTCTACGATCATCTCTGGCGTCTGGTGCAAGCCGGTATAAATCACCTCGTAACCCGCATCCCGGAGCATGCGGGCAATAATCTTTGCACCCCGATCGTGGCCGTCGAGACCCGGCTTCGCAATCAAAATTCGCAACGGTCGTTCTGCCATCACCAGTCCGCGCCCTGTTGGCCGGCTAGGCCAGCTACGAGTCCGTACCGGCAGCGCCACTGCTAAATGTACGCGGGGTCCCGGTAAATGCCAAACACTTCGCGAAAAACATCGGAAATTTCCCCGACGGTCACTTCTCGCTTTACGGCTTCGATGATGGGGGGCATTAGGTTCGATCCCTCCCGCGCTGCGCGGCGTATTTTTTCCAGAGCGCGGGCGACCACGGCTGCATCGCGGGTTTGCTTACGCTGCCGTACGCGTTCCACTTGCTTACGCTCCACTTCCGGCGGAACGCGCAAGATCTCGATCGGCGGCTCCTCTTGCACCTGATACTTATTGACCCCGACCATCACCTTCTCTCCGCTTTCTAGCTGTCGTTGGTAGCGGTACGCTGCCTCGGAAATTTCCTTTTGCGGAAACCCCAGTTCTATGGCGCGGACGATACCCCCAAGCTCATCGATGCGGCGGATGTAGGCCCACGCTTCCGCTTCGATCTGGTTGGTGAGTGCTTCGACAGCGTAACTTCCGCCGAGAGGGTCGATAAAATTGGCAACTCCGGTCTCCTCAGCAATGATCTGCTGCGTTCGCAGTGCCACCAGCACTGCCTGCTCGCTCGGCAAGGCCAGAGTCTCGTCCATGGAATTGGTATGTAGCGACTGCGTACCGCCCAGAACGGCGGCAAGTGCTTGAATAGCTACCCTAACCACGTTGTTGAGGGGCTGTTGTGCCGTAAGGCTGCAGCCTGCGGTCTGGGCGTGTGTTCGCAACCGCCACGACTCTGGCTTACGGGCGCCAAAGCGCTCCCGCATGATCTTCGCCCACATGCGGCGAGCAGCACGAAACTTGGCAATTTCTTCGAAGAAATCGTTGTGCACGTTGAAAAAGAAGGAAAGTCGCGGAGCGAATGCATCGACATCGAGCCCACGGTCGACGGCTGCCTGAACATAGCCAATGCCGTCCGCAAGGGTGAACGCGAGTTCCTGCGCAGCCGTCGAGCCCGCTTCGCGAATGTGATACCCCGATATCGAAATCGGATGCCACCGAGGTGCCTCGCGGGTGCAAAACTCGATCATGTCCACGATGATTCGAACCGAGGGCTCTGGTGGGCAAATCCACTCCTTTTGTGCGATGAACTCCTTGAGCATATCGTTCTGGATCGTCCCACCGAGTTTCGACAGTGGAATTCCCCGTCTCTCGGCAACGGCAAAATACATCGCTAGCAGGATGCTCGCAGTGCAGTTGACCGTCATCGATGTCGTGACGCGGTCTAGAGGAATTCCGGCAAACAAAGCCTCCATATCCGCGATGCTGGATACCGCTACACCCTCTCGACCAACCTCGCCTCGGGCTCGTGGATGGTCGGCATCGTAACCCATTAGCGTGGGCATGTCGAACGCGGTGGAAAGTCCCGTCTGCCCCTGCTCCAGCAAGAAGCGAAAGCGCTCATTGGTATCCTCAGGCGTTCCATATCCCGCGAACTGACGCATCGTCCATAACTTGCCACGATACATACTCGGGTAGACGCCACGGGTGAACGGGTACTCGCCCGGGTAGCCTAGGTCGCGTTCGTAAGAAAAGTCGCCCACATCCTCTGGTGTATACAAGGGATCCACGACACTGTCGGAAATCGTGGTAAACCGGCCAATACGATCCTTGTCTTTCGGGTAACACTGCTCAAGCCATTCCCGCTTCGACCTAGGCACGATGACCCATCCTCCTCGCTGCCCTAGCTCCACTGCGGCGGGCAATCATTCCCCTCGCAGTCCCCAACCACTCCTCGGGCACCAACAGTTGCACCTCCCCCAACGCGCAAAAAGTCAGAGGCTGCAGGGCAAAACGATGGCTCGTCAGCACGCAGGGGATACCCTGATGTTCCAAGAAACCTTTGACCAAATGAGCTTCAACCTCAAGCGGCGTTGCAAAACAAACTGCCCAACTCACCAATTGCACCGCCTTTCAAGCGAATTTTGCCTGCCGCTTTTCCAGGAAGGCTCGCAGCCCCTCCCGAGAGTCGGGATGGGCAAACGTGAGCGCAAACGCATCCGCCTCGCGCTCGCAGCCGCTTCGCAAATCCATATGTTCGGCCGCGCGCAAGACTGCCTTCGCTTGCTGCAAGGCAAAGGCCGGCTTACCCGCAAGTTCTCGCGCCAAGGTATCCACCACACTCAATAAGTCTCCAGCCGGCACAACGCGGTCCACTAACCCTATGCGCAGCGCCGCCTCGGCCGAGATGCGACTTCCCGAAAATACCAAGTAGCGCGCCATTCCCGGACCCACGCGGCGCAGGAGCCGCTGGGTCCCACCAAAGCCCGGGATGATCCCCAAGTTGATTTCCGGCTGCCCAAGCTGGGCATCGTCACTGGCCACAATGAGGTCACACGCGAGGGCAAGTTCCAACCCTCCACCTAACGCATAGCCATGGATGGCAGCGATCACCGGCGCAGGGAACTCTTCGATATTGTGAAAGAGAATTTGACCGCGCCGGGAGAAGGACCGAGCCTCCGTCGGCGTCATCTTCTCCATTTCTCCAATATCTGCGCCGGCAACGAACGCTCGCTCTCCCGTGCCACGAACAACCACACAGCGAGGCGCTCGGTCCTGTAATTCCCCGAACACCTGCTCGAGCTCGGTCAGCACTTGCAAATTCAGAGCATTGAGTGCCTGTGGGCGTTGAATGACCACGTGGGCCACATGGTCCTCCATATCGCAGCGAACCAGTGCGTCTCCGCCCATCGGCTCAGTACTCCGGCTTAAAGTCAAAGCGATGGATCGCTTCAATATAACGAACTGTATGCGTGCGCGAGCGCATCACCAAAGAATTCGTTGTTGCACCGCCGCGGAAAAAACGAACGCCGCGCAACAAATCTCCGTTGGTGACCCCAGTGGCGGCAAACATCACACTGCCGCTCGCCATTTCGTCTGCAGTATACTTGTGGTTTGCATCTTCAATGCCAAGGGCATGGCAGCGGCGCAATTCTTCGTCATTTCGCGGGCGCAACCGAGCCTGCATCCCTCCACCGGCGCAGCGAATGGCCGCTGCCGTCAAGATTCCCTGGGTGGCACCGCCGACGCCCAGAAGCATGTCAATGCCTGCCTCGGGACGCACCGTTGCAATCCCGGCCGCGACATCGCCGTCGGGCAGCAACTTGATGCGCGCCCCAGCCTTGCGCACCTCGGCAATCAGTGCCGCATGGCGCGGTCGGTCGAGAATGGCCACGGTGAGGTCAGCAACGTACACGCCTTTAGCTTCTGCCAACGCCTTTAGATTCTCTGTCGGCGAGCGGTCGAGATCGACGACATCTCGTCCTTCTGGACCGACAACGATTTTCTCCATATGCGTTTCTGGGCAACGCAAGAACCCATCCCGTTCCGCAAAGGCAATGATCGAAAGCGCGTTGTACCCGCCGGTGGCGCAAATCGACGCCCCTTCCAAGGCATCAAGGGCGACATCGATTTCTGGTCCCTCCCCACTCCCCACCACTTCACCTACATAGAGGACATCTGCCACATCCGGATCGCCTTCGCCCAACGCCACCCGGCCACGGATAGCAATGGAGCGAATGGCCTTCCGCATTGCCTCCGCCGCAGCACGGTCGGCACCGACTACGTCACCACGCCCCATCAGCCGCGCTGCAGCCAGCGCTGCCGCTTCAGTGACGCGGACTGCTTCGAGGGCCAGATTCCGATCCATCCCTTCACTCCCTGTGGGCTCTCCTTATCCAAGGTGAGAGCGACGGTCCAGCGGCTACCGCTCACGGCTCGCATGGCTGCAGGCCCAAAGCAACGCCGACCGCTCGGACGATCTCGTCGATGCTGATCTCACCATCGCCATTCGCATCCCCAGCCAAGCACTGGTCAACACCGACCACACCTAAAGCGATGTTGACCATTTGCACCAACTCATCAATGGTAACCTCACCGTCCGATCCGCAGTCGCCCACGCACGTGCTCGACGCCGCAGTTGCCGTGGGACTCACCGTGGGCACCGGTGAAGGGGTTGGGCTCGGCGTTGCCGTATTGGTGTTGGTTTGGGTTGGCGTGATTGACGGGGTGCTACTGGCTGTCATGGTTGCAGTGGCAGTAGCGGCAGCGGTGGCAGTGGCCGTGGCCGTTACCGTGGCAGTCGCAGTCGTAGTGGCCGTAGCAGTGGCCGTACCGGTTGGGGTGGTGGTGAAACTTGCCGTCGGTGTTGCCGACGAACTTGGAGACGGCGTTGGCGTCATGCTGGGGGTCGGAGTGGGGGTCCATGTCGCGCTTGAGGTAAACGTTGCGGTGAGCGTGGGGGTTGCAGTAGCCGTAAGGGTGGGCGTAGCGGACGCGGAAAATGTCGGGCTCGGGGTCAGTGTGAACGTAAAGGTTGCTGTTATCGTTGGCGTCGGAGTTGGAGTAGCTGGCGGTGCGGGCGTTGGCGTGCTTGTAGGAGTGGGCGTCGGTGCGTCCGGGCAAACGGCACAGCCAATTTGCGCATCGCATGCCACGTTCCCGGGACAAAACTCCGGCGGCGGGCAGCTTTCCTGCCGGCAGGCGAAGCTACAGCCATCGCAATTCAAAGCGTTGCCATCGTCGCACTCTTCGGGGAATTCTACCCTGCGATCGCCGCAAGTAGGGCAAGGGAACAAACAATCTTCGCTCGGATCCAGCCTTGTACAGAGGGGGAGGGGATTCAGTATCGGGGTCGGTCGCACCGAGTTTGTCGCCAAGGTTGGCGGCGTTGAATTCGGGTAAAACAAGCTGACGCTGCCGTCCACCCCAGCAGCCGTGGTTTTTACCGCAGTCACGACGCCGCTCACCTGAAGTCTCTTGCGCGCCGTAAGCCGGTGCGCTCCCCCTGCTTCCGGCCCGTTGGAGTTGACCCGGCCGTTTGCGGCAACCACGAGCTCGCACGCTTCCAAATCAGTCGTTCCTCCTTCGCCGCAGCCCTCCGGACCACATGGGCCTCCGGTGACGCTCAGTGTATTGGCAACGGTGAGATTTCCGATCCCTCCGTCGCCCGCGAGCATTTCCACGTCGCCACCAGTGGAAGCTCTGCCTCGCCCGCTGACATCGATCGGCGCATTCAGCACAATGTGGCGTCCGGCGACGACCTGAAGGCCACCCCCCTCCAAGCCGCCGCTTGCATCGATCGCCACAGCCACCTGCGACGACGTGATGACGTCGCGCGTTGCTGAAAACGCAATCGTACCTCCAGTCGCAGCGCTGCCGTTTCCCCGCGCCGATACAGTCTTGCCCGCAGAAATCGTGATGTCACCGTTGGCGGAGACGTCAATGTCCCCTCCATCTCCGTCCGGTTCCCCGCCCTCGAGACGAACATTGGCGTCAAACACCACGTCACCCAATAACGTCTCCACCGAGAGCGAACCGCCTTCGCCTCCAACGGTCTGGCTTCCTGCCCCCACTGCAGTAACGACGCCAGCAAAAGCGATTCGTCGCCCGGCCAAAACGCTAATCGTTCCGCCGCTGCCTGCATCGCTCCCTGCACCATTGGCGTTGATGCTCCCGAGAGCGATTTCGCCGCCCGCAACTACATCGAGCGTACCGCCGTTGCTTCCACGAACCTCGATCACGGTGTTCGAAGCTAAGGCGATGTTGCCCCTAGCCTCCAATGTGATTTCTCCCCCTCCCCGGGCACCTGAGCTGCCACCGGCAGCCAGAATCTCCGTCAACGGAATGCTGTTCGAGGACAGGTTCCTCCCAGCGGTTACCGTGATCTTTCCTCCGTCTGCCTCCGCCTTCAGATTACTCGCTGTCAACACTCCGTTGAGGCTCACATCGCCCGCAGCTTCGATGTGGATCACCCCGGCGGCATTATTTCCTGAAGCATCGATGCGTGAACGGTTGTTGGACACACCTTGCAGATCCACAGAGCCGGAAGCACGAATTCGCACGGTTCCGCCGTTGACCCCTCGCCCCGAATTCCCCGTTCCCTTAGCGTCAATGGACGTACCAGGGACCATAGTGAAGTTTGCTGCCAAAATGGTCAGTTCACCCGAGGCCACGACAAACTTACTGCCAGAGCCCAAGGTGACGTTTCGGCCAGAGAAGTCGAACGTACAAGGAGCTGCCGTAGGTACTTCGTACGTTTTCGTAATGATGCAATTGCCGCTTGGTCCGCAATTCGGTTCTTGCCCAATGATGTCGGTGGCGGAGCAAGCGGGAATTGCTTGCGCTTCCCAACTCGTCGCCACCATCGCTGCCACTGCGATGACCGCAGCGAGGAGCTGCCTAGCGGAAACCGATGGGCGTGCACCTTTCGCGCCAAGCACGGTGCCCCAAGACGGACCCGTGTCACCCAACCCCGCAGAGACCCTTCGCCACGGGCTATCCTGTGGAGGCCCTTTTGCGAGGCTCACACGCTTTCCTTCCCGAGTTCTTCTTCGATCGGCAAAGTCACTGGCGCGCCACGGACCATTCGCGTCCGCACGATCCGCTGTAAGGCGCGCTGCACTTGCCCGAACCGAGCCCGGTGGGTACGCATCACCACCGGCACCCAGCCGTTTTGTTGTTGTCCTTGTTGGACCACTGCTGCGATGGACACCTTCTCGCGACCCAAAATGCCGGCAACCTGAGCCAACACGCCGGGACGGTCGGCCAAGGAGAGGCGCAGGTAAAACTCGGACTCCACGGACTCCGGCGCCACCAGTTTCGCTTCCCGCTGTTGCGACCAGCGGTACCCAAGCGGATAAGGCGTTCTGCTCGCCTCGCCCAGCAAAAACCGGGCTGCATCCACGATATCTGCCAGCACCGCTGTGGCCGTCGGCATCATTCCCGCACCTAGCCCATAGTAAAATGTTTGTCCAAGAGCCTCGCCTTGCACCACGATTCCATTGTACGCACCGTTCACATCCGCCAAAACATGCTCTCGCCGAATCATCGTGGGTGCCACTCTCGCCTCTATGTGTGTGCCAAGAAGCTTGGCAATTGCAAGCAATTTAATTGCGTAACCCAGCTCGGCGGCATACTGCATGTCCACAGCGGTGACGTGTCGAATTCCTTCCACCGGGATGGCGCGGAAGGGAACGCGTCGACCGAAGGCAAGCTGAATCAACAAACACAGCTTGTGAGCCGCATCGATGCCGTCGACATCGTACGTCGGATCGGCCTCGGCAAGGCCCTGCGCCTGAGCTCGCGACAGAACCTCCTCGAACGACGCACGATTTCGGCTCATTTCGGTAAGAATGTAGTTCGAAGTCCCGTTCACAATTCCATAAATCGCCCGCACCCGATCACCGACGAGCCCATCTCTTAACGTGCGGATGATCGGAATTCCTCCACCGACGCTCGCCTCGAATCCTAGGGGGACGCCAGCCCGTTCGGCGGCTTGGAAGATCTCGCTTCCATGGACGGCTAGCAAGGCCTTGTTGGCGGTAACCACGCATTTGCCACGCCGCAAAGCGTCGAGAACGAAGGACCGCGCTGGCTCGTAGCCACCGATCAGCTCGACGACGATGTCCACATCCGCAGCGTCAATAAGCTCGGTTGCATCGCGCGTCATCATGCCGTGCGGCAGCTCCACACCCCGGTCACGTTCCAAGTCGAGGTCGGCAACGCGAACCAGCCGCAACCACGCACCGAGCCGATCATGAAGCTTACGTTCTTGCGCCTGCAGAAGTCGAATCACCCCGGTACCAATTGTTCCAAACCCAATGACGCCAACACCGAGAACGCGCTTCATCTTCCCCACACCCTCTGCCGCTCGCAGGATTCAACCGCCCACGCCTAGCTCGTGCTCAGGAAACCCCCTGTAGCCGACTTTGCCCCCTACGCTCAAACGCCCGCCGAATTCCACGCAGGGCTTGTCGAATGCGGTGCTCATTTTCGATCAGCGCAAAACGCACAAAGCCGTCACCATGTTCTCCAAAGCCGACCCCGGGCGAGACGGCAACTTTCGCCTCACGCAGCAAAAACTTCGCAAATTCTAGGGATCCCAAGTGAGCAAATGGCGCGGGAATCGGGGCCCACACGAACATGGTAGCTTGGGGCTTCTCCACAGCCCAACCCAAGCGTTGTAGGCCCTCCACCAAAACGTTGCGTCTTGTCTCATAGCGTGATCGAATTTCCTCCACCCACTCTTGCGGCCCGTTCAACGCGTGGATGGCGGCAATTTGAATGGGCTGGAACATCCCATAATCCAAATAACTCTTGATGCGCGCCAGGGCATGGACCATTGCTGCGTTCCCAACGGCAAAGCCCACGCGCCATCCCGGCATGTTGTAGCTCTTCGACAGGGTGAAGAACTCAACGGCCAAGTCCTTTGCCCCTGGCACTTGCAGGATACTAGGTGCGCGGTAGCCATCGAAACAAAGATCAGCGTACGCCAAGTCATGGACGATCATGATCTCGTGCTCACGCGCCAAGGCCACCACCTTCTCGAAGAACTTGAGTTCCACCACTTGAGTGGTGGGATTGTGGGGAAAGTTAAGGACAATCATTTTCGGGCGCGGTCGGCACGAACGCGTGGCTTCGAGCAACTGGCTGAGAAAGTCTTGTCCTGGAAGCAATGGCACCGGGCGGACGTCTCCGCCGGCAATGATCACGGAATATTGGTGGATGGGGTATGTGGGACTCGGGCATAGCACTACGTCTCCGGGACCAAGAACAGCCAGAGCCAAATGCCCCAGACCCTCTTTGGAGCCGATCGTGACAATCGCCTCCGTGTCAGGATCCAACTCCACACCGAAGCGGCGACGATACCAGTCGGTAATGGCCTGCCGCAGCTTGAATATTCCACGCGATACGCTGTAGCGGTGGTTCACTGGCTTGGCAGCGGCCTCGACCAGTTTCGCGACGATGTGCGGCGGTGTGGCACCATCTGGATTTCCCATGCCAAAGTCAATGATATCCTCGCCTGCTCGACGCGCCTGCAGCTTGAGGTCACCAATGATGTTGAACACGTAAGGTGGCAGTCGTTTCACCCGCGGGAAGTCACGCTCCATCCTAATCGCCGCTCCTTCCCGGCCCTTCGGCCAAGAAATGCCGTCACCATTAAATCAATCACTCCCCGGCCGCAAACCGAAAATTCCTGGAATCCGCCTCCCCTTAGCCGCCGACCGCCCAACGGCTTCGCCTGGCCGGCCATGCGCGCCAAACGGGAGCTTGCGGAAGTATCGCCCAGAGACGACTCAGCGAGCCGCAACTCATGCAAGTCTCGAAAAAAGGCATCAGAGGTTGGAAAACGTCGAGCCAAAAGCGTCACGAGCAACCGCCAGCCGTGCGGTCGCCAGGGTACCAAAAAATCATGCCAAGCACGCTTCTTGCGCCATATCTGGAGCTTGACGCCGCCTTCCATTTTAGATCTTGCAATGTCTTCTCAGCCGGGGTAAGCGGGCGGCCACGTGTCGAGGAAGAGCACCCTGATAAGGAGGTCTACATGCATACGCTGAAGATGGTGCGATCCGGCATGGCTGCGTTGGTCTTGCTCGGAGGGTTCACGCCAGTGGCTGCCATCCTTGCCAGCGCACAGCCCGTAGAAGCCCAAAGCAAAGTGCAGCGGCCGCCCCGACCGACGCCCAAGCCACGTCCAACCAGGGTGCCGCGGCCCACGCGACCACCTGGCCCGCGGCAAACGATCGTCGTTCCCCCGACAGCGACACCCACCTTTGCACTGCCCACAGGCCAAGCCACACCCATGCCGACAGCAACGCCCAGCGCAACGGCAACCGCGGTTCTTGGCGCCCAGGGCTGCCCCGGGATCCCAGTTACCTGTCCTCGCCCACCCGCCTGTCGCACGGGTAACAGACTTGGGCAACTGTACTACAAGTACCCCTCGGCGGCTCCCGTGATCACCACGAAGCCGAGCGAAATGCGACTCGACAGACGATCGAATGGCATTTTCCCCGATTCCGAACTGGGCTCGTTTTCGCTCACGGACCAGGATGGCGTCGTTGTCGTTCAAATGCCTCGGCTAGAGTTCCGCCGCGATGGAAATGGCTGGATTGCGGAAACGCCCGAAGGCTGGGTGCGACTTGCACCGAAGGAGATCGGTCCCGGGTATACGTTCCAGCTGCAATTCAACAACCCCAATTTTCCCCCCGGCTATTTCAGCGTTGTTTACCAGATGTGCTTCAGCGTGGGCGATGACGGCGTTGATGAACAAATCGTCTGTCAGCAGAAGCCACGCGACGGTTTCCTCTGCCACAACAACGGCCCCACTTTTTAGAACGTCGAGGCTCGGGTGACGTCTTGCTCATCGAGGAGACGTCACCCGGAGCTTCGTTCCGCACCAACGGGGTGCTCGTTGAACCGTGTACTTTGGCCCGTCCGAGCTCAGATACCCTACTGTCTACCCCTGCGTCGGCGGTTCCCCTGCGAGAGTCTCCTCTGCCCTTTGCTTCCGCTTGCGGCTGCCTGTTGACCTCTTATCCGCCCCGCCGGAGCCCTTCGTGGAAGCGGCCCTTCCCTTTTGCCGGGTCGCTTCTCCGCTTCGATTCACCCTCGATCCTCGACCCGGAGTTTTCGACGCCTTCCTAGAAAGGCGGCTTCGCTTTTCGCTGCCCTCCGCTTGCTCCGCACGCCCTCGACGGGAGCCGCTAGAAGCCGTTTTTCGCGTTCGCCGAGGCGATCGGGTTTTCAGCTCTCCACCTCTGCCTTCGTGCTCTACCGACTCCGGCGCGGTATTACCGATCACTCCCTCGTTAAGCACATCATGAGCTTCGGGGCTCGGTTCCGTTGGAGAAACAGAATGAGGTCTGCCCGTATCAGGCTCGATCTCTGCGGTCTGGGTTTGGCCAACCTCGATTTTCGCAGGGCCCGATCCCTCCAACTCGGGCTCTTCCATCACAACGCCAACCGAAGCGGCCACTCCCTCGTTGGAGGCTAGATCCAAGGCCTCGAATGCTTCTTTTCCCGCGCTCGCCTCCAGCTGATCGGCAGGCGATTCGCCCAGCCGCAAGGCCCCTGGCCGCTCATCGTGCTCACCCGCGTCGATGCTCGTTCCAGAGACCTGCGCCGCAAGCGCGCTCAACGCTTCCTGAAGCGCAGCTGCAGCAAGACGCCCCTTTCCACGCTTGCGTCCCCGCCGCCGTCTTCTCTTTGCCTGTTTGCCCGGATCGGCGGCACCGGTGCCCTCTGCCACGGCCTGTCCGTTCGCACCTCCTCCATCCCCCGGTGCAGCAGGGGGCGGCATTTCGATCGCCGCAAACTTTACCTCATTGCTCAGCACCGCCCCTTCGACTCGCTGATGGCCGGACTCAACCGCAACTCCTCCCGCGCGCAGCATGGGCGACGTCTCTGCCGAAGGGAGTTCGCGACGAGGCTTCACCTCGATCTCGCATTGGTGAGGCATAAGGTCGCTCTTCGGAACTACCACGATCTTCGTGCTGTAACGGCGCTCGAGCTGCGCCAAATCCTCCCGCTTCTGATTCAGCAAATACATCGCGACCTCAGGGGGTAAGGCGACGCGAGCCGAACCGACGTCTCCTTGCGCCACTCGATTATGCACCTTGCGAAGGGCCACCAGCGCGGCAGACTCCGTGGTTCGCACCAAGCCATAGCCGTCGCACATGGGACAACTCACGTAAGTCGTGGCGGTTGCGGCTGGCCGCAGGCGTTGCCGTGAGACCTCCAAGAGCCCAAAGTGAGAAATGCGCCCAACCTCGTGCCGCGCTTTGTCTTCAAACATCGCAGTGCGTAAGGCCTTCTCGACCTCGGTAATGTGTTGGGGATTACGCATATCGATAAAGTCGATGACGATGAGGCCCCCGAGGTCGCGTAGTCGCAGTTGCCGAGCAATTTCCACCGCCGCCTCCAGGTTTGTTTGGAACGCGGTTTCCTCTTGGTTTGCCCCTCGGATGGATCGCCCGGAGTTGACGTCGATCGCCGTCAGTGCCTCTGTCCCGTCGATCACGATGTAGCCGCCAGACCTTAGCGGCACCCGCCGCTTAAAAATCGACTCGATTTGCGCCTCGATGTCGAAGAAAGAAAAAATGGGCTTGTCGCCCTGGTACAAGCGTAACGCCCCTTCCTTCTCCGGCATCACGTCGCGCAAAAACTGCCGAGCCCGTTCGAAGACTTCTTCATTGTCCACGTAAATCTCATCGATGTCAGGGGTGAAATAGTCGCGTATGTTCCGCAGTACGAGATCATGCTCCCGGTAAACCAGCGCCGGAGCACGCTTCTGCGCTGCCGCTTGCTGGATGCTTTCCCAAAGACGGAGCAAGTACGTCAGATCTCGCTGGAGGTCCGACAGCCCCGGATCAAAGCTGACCACTGTGCGAACGATGATCCCGAAACCTTGAGGGGGGTGGAGTTTTTCGATCAGCTCGCGCACCCGCACCCGATCGGCTCCCTCGATCCGACGAGAAATTCCTGCATCGTCTGATCCTGGCAGCAGCACGAGAAATCGGCCAGGCAGCGAGTAAAAGGTAGAAAGCGTGGGAGGTTTACTTCCAAACTGTTCTTTGATGATCTGCACCAAAATCTCGTCCCCCGGCTTCAACAGGTCTTGGATCCGCGGTCGGCGCTTTTCCCCGTTCGTCGCCGGGCGCACGGGTTGCGGTAAATGGCGGAAACAAACCTCGTCCAAAGGCAAGAAAGCATTTCGCTCCGCACCAATGTCCACAAATGCCGCTTCCAAGCCGGGCTGTACCCGCTGCACGATTCCTTTGTAAATGTTGCCTTTCAGATGCTCCCGGTTGCACGATTCGATTTCGAACGACACCAGTGTCCCGTCTGCCACAATCGCCACACGGCTTTCCTCCGCGTGGGTGACGTTAATCAGCATAACTTTGGCCATGAAAAATCTCGTTCCTCCTACTGACTGAACAACAAACTGCGGAAAAAGCTCTGACCGCACCTAAGCGTAGCGCTGACCAAGCCCGTACAAAACTCCGTTCTGGCCCCCACTCGCTTTGTAAGCTAGCCGGACCGCGTCACCCTTCGGGGTCGAGCTTCTGCGTTAGCCAATTCCGACCACCCTGGTTCCCCTTTCCGATGCCTTTCCCCGCAACAATCAATTCCCACGCTTAACCCTCGCCACTTGGAGCACGCAAATGATGAGCGCCCTACCTCCGCGTGATGTTCGACTCGGAGCCGAGTCGAACCCGGGCACCGCATTCTTGGCCCGCGCCACATTTCAGTCTCTACACTCAATATCGTCTCCCGTACCTACCTTCAACGATCAATCTTCCCCCTCGAACTTCATGGGAACACCGTGATCTCTGCCAGGGAAGCGGAGGTCTACCGCAGCCGCGTTGCTACGCAGTGGCCCTTTCGATTAGGTTTGCGCAAGAATGCGAATTTGCCAGCTGCTAAAAGAAACCGCGCCCTTTTTCTCCTTCGAGTTCTTCCCACCGAAAACCCCACAGGGCGAAGAGGCCTTGTTTCGAACGATCGAAGCCTTACGACCACTGAAACCAGCGTTTGTCTCGGTTACCTACGGTGCCGGAGGTAGCACGCGCGAAAAAACGCTCGACTGGGTGGCGCGGATCAAGCACGAAATGGGAATCGAAGCGATGGCCCACCTCACCTGTGTCGGTGCCGATCGCGACGAGATCCGACTCATCCTGCAACGGATTGCCGCACTCGGCATCGAAAACGTCCTCGCGCTCCGTGGCGATCCACCACGTGACCAGCCCACCTTCCCGGTGCCGCGAAACGGATTCGCTCACGCATCGGAGCTCATTCGCTTCATACGACAGGAAGGCTTTCGCTTTTGTCTTGGGGGAGCGGCATACCCCGAAGGACACATTGAATCTCCGAGCCTCGAGGCCGACTTGTTCTACTTGCGAGAAAAGGTAACTGCGGGCGTAAATTTCCTGATCACTCAATTGTTCTTCGACAACCGGCTGTTTTTCCGGTTTCTTGAGAGGGCACGCGCGATCGGCATCGACGTTCCGATCATCCCCGGCATCATGCCAATTACCAACGTCAACCAAATCGAACGCTTCACCCAGTTATGTGGCGCCACCATTCCGGAGCCGCTGCGTAAGGAACTCGATGCGTTACGCGGTGACGATGCGGCGATTCGTGATCTCGGCATTCGATACGCGATTACGCAGTGCCAAGAGCTTCTGGAACGAGGCGTTCCCGGAATCCACTTCTATACCTTGAATCAATCGCCCGCGACCCGCGCGGTCGTTCAACGCTTGCGAGGGAGATGCTAGGCAGTGCCCACCATTATCACCTACACACCTCTAGGGTCTCCGAGACGTGACCGGGTCAAGGGCCCTGGCCGTGTCGTTACTCACCGTTGCCAAGGCGTCGATGGCGTCCCTCATCGGCAGAGATTTCCACTTGGCAGCGTACGTGGTGTGCTCTACCTCGACGCGCTGTGCCTGCACTGCGGGGCCCACCTTGTTTGGGTCGACGATGCGGACTTCGGTCCAGTTGCCGGACCTGAGCCGGGAACCACCCTCCAAAACTCTGCTGGCGGCTCGACTGCTCACCCAATCAAGGGGTAAAGGGGTCGGGAAAAAAATGCTGTCCGCGGTGCATTGTTCTTGACAAAGCTGCAAGAAATCAGGTAACAGCTTCACCACGTTGCAGGACAAAGCTTTCAAGTACGGCCATAGAGAAAAAGGGGAGGGAGTGATGCGAATTGGCAAACGACGGTGGTTAGCGAGTATCAGCGGTATGGTTACAACCGCAGCAGCCGTGGCTTTTCTGGCACTTCCCGCGCTGGCTCAGCACAAGCCCCACAAACCGCATAAGCCCCACAAACCTCATGTCCAGCCAGAACGCCCGGAAAAGCCAGTGCGCCCGCCAACAGTACTGCGTCCCCACAAGCCACATAAGCCGCACAAACCCCACAAGTAAAAATCATCCGAGCGGTTTTCCTTTGGTCATATCGAGCGCGCGGCGGCAACGCCGCGCGCTTTTTTGTTGCCGTTATTCTTCCCGCCTTTCCCTCGACTGGCACGTTGGGTAGGTAGCGCGCACAAGGAAACTCCCATGCTCATCGTTCGCACCATCGCCTGCCTTCTTGGCGTTGTCGTTACGTTGGCGACCACCTCGTCCGAAGTTGCCGCGCAGCCCTTGCGCTTGACACTGGAGGCAGCCGTGGAGAGGGCCCTGCAGGCAAATTCCGACCTGCTCGCCGACGCGCAACAGGTCGCCATCGCTGAAGCCTCGCTCCAACGCTCCTCTACTCGCTTCCCGAGCAATCCTTACCTAAGCTTGGGCGCATCTCGTCGCGCAGAAACGGGTGGCCGCCCAAACGTTTTCGTTTTCTTGTCTCAAGAGGTGGAAATTGCCGGCCAGCGCAGCTTGCGGATGCGCGCAGCGGAACACAATCTACAACAAGAAAGTTGGAATCTGGCGCAAAAGCGCCTCTCCCTGGTGGCCGACGTCAAAAGCGCTTTTACAAAAGTCCTTACCAAGCAACGGCGCGTGGAAATCGTTCGTCGGCAGCTCGAGGAGGCGCAACAACTCCTCAAGATCATAACCGTGGATCGGGCAACGCTGACGGAGAAAATTGAACAGAACAACGCTGCTCTGCAAGCCGCCCGATTCGAGCGCGACCTGTGGTCGACCGAAGAGGAACGGGATGCCGAAGTTGACAACCTTCGGCGGCTGCTGCAACTGGACTTCGAAACGCAATTGGAACTCACCGGCACGGTCGCCGAGGAAATTCGCCTGCTGCCGGCACCTTCCGTACTTGTCGAACAGGCCAAAGCACAGCGTGCCGACGTTCAAGCCTTCCGACAAGCCCTTGCTGCCGCCGAAGCGCAACTCGAGGTTCACCGGCGGGAACGGATCCCCAACCTAACTTTCTCGGCCTCTTACTCCCGCTTTGACAGCAGTGATTTTGGTGGCGGAGACATCGGTGTTGCATTACCTCTGTTTCAAACGAAAGACGCTGATATCCAGGAAGGCATCGCTCAGCGCGAGCGCATTGTACTCCAGCTTCGAGACCTAGAACAGGGAATCGAGCGCGAGGTTCGCCAAGCCTACCGATCCTACCTAACAGCAGCCCGGGAATTGCAACTGTTTCGCAACCAAATTCTGCCGCTTTCAGCAGAAAACTCGACGCTACAACACCGCCTGGTTCAACGGGACGAAACAACGCGCGCCGAGTGGCTCGCACAACAACTCGACGCCCTCGACGTTCAGAAGGACTATCTCGACACCGTTGAAAAACTCAACCTTGCCCTAATCGAGCTGGAACGCGCTCTGGGCGGCCAAATTCCGGAGCTCTCGACACCAGCATCGGTCTCTTCTGCTCCCCAGTCGCAAGCACAGCCCCGTTAATTCGCCCGTGGATGGCTCGTGTAAGGGGCGCCCAACCGCTACTTCCAAGAGGCTGGGGCGGCCATTCGTCTCCCCCCAACCTGAAGAGAAAAAGAGGTCGTACAGTCTCCCCTTCTCTCCCCATCCCTATCTCAGAGAAGCCCCGATGAGTCAGCGCCGTGCTACCTGCGCTTACCTGACCGATACCGTGTATTCCAACGGCGCACCCTCCCGAGACCCCGGAGGAAAATAAAACCCAAAACAAGGAGCCTCGCTCCGCCACCGGCCGGCCAGACCACAATTGCGCAGCTCTCTTGAACAAACTCCCGCTGTACTCCACAAGGGCCAATCGTGAGGGGCATGCCGGCTGCCACATCGACGGGCAACGCTGGGTTAATGGCAAGCTCCGCGCTGCCCGCACGACGAATAAAGCTCGTACACGTCCGTAATTCTCCAATACGGGTAATTTTGCCCGTCAGGGGCACGGTTTCTGGGTTTTGCACGAGAATTCGGTCAGCACCTTTGGGGGCCGCTACCGCCACCACGGCAATGTTGGGCCCGGGCGTGACAGAACTAACCGGCGATGGCGAAGTCGGACTCGCCCCTGGGCTGATTGCCGTTCGTGTAGGAGTGCGAGTGGTCACCGCAGGTGATCCTGGCGTGCGCACGGTTGGTGTTGGAGTGGGTCGTAAGGATGTCGAGGTAGCCGTAGGAGTCAAAAACCGCGTCGGCGTGCGGGTTGGCGTGAAAGCCCGCGTGCCCGTCCGCGTGGGAGTCAGTTCAGCACATCCGAAATCGGGGGTGCGGCACACCCCAGGAGTTGTCCCGGGAGTCGGCAAATTGCAATCCGCTGACACTACGCAAGAAAAGTCGGCAAAGTCGCCACCGTCGCAGAAACGTCCCGTAGACCCACAGGTACCTCCAGGGCAATGCGCCGCGCGCAGACAGCCGAAGCCGCGGAAGTCCCCAGCAGTGCAGACCTTTTGCGTCCCCACACAAGCACTAGCGCTGCCACAGGTTCCGTCGCCGGGCGTGGTGCGGCACGGATCTCCTGCGAATGCCCCCCCTTGGCAAGTCCCCTCCGTCCCTGTGCCCACGCACGTTCCACCTGGGCAGTCACAGGGGAACCCATCGAACTGACCACCATTGCAAACCCCTTGAACCACGACACAAGCCCCGAACGAACTTGGACACGACACGAAGCAATCCGTGTCAGACTCGCAGGGAGTTCCATCCCGCGGGCCACCCGTGCAAGCGAACACACTGGTGACCTGTCCCGAGCTGACCATTGGCCAACTCAACCCCACTCCCACAAGCAGCGCCAATCTCAGTATCGTCAACACTCGTTTCCCTCGCTCGCGCCTTCATTGCCTCTGCGTGCACTTTAGTCAACCGAGGATTCCGCGGCGCACTAAGATCGACTACGTACGGTGCTGGTCGCCAAAAGTCAAATGAAACTGAACACTCCACAGAGAGCGATTGAAGCAAACTCCATTTTTCGTTGGTGTTGCACCCGAAATCAACAGCAAGCCAGCCGGCGTCCTGCTACACTTCGGGTTCCCTTTCACGGGGGTCGACCAACCAGTTGCCCGCAGCTGTCAGACCGCTTTCTTCGAGCTGCTCCCACCCGGAGCTCGAATTGACTCCCAAGCCTCTGGTATGAGGAACCTCGCGTTGACACAGATGGACCTTTTCGCAACAGCTTTAATAACGTCGCCGCAGTGGAGGAGTCGGCCTCACGGGGGAGACGACAAAAGGCCAAGGGAGCGAGCCTGGACATGAGCGAATACAGCGCTTGGTTCGAGTGCATCAATGGTTGCCCACAACGGTTTAGCCTGTTCGAGATTATTTACCGTTGCCCATCGTGCGGGGACCTCCTCGATGTCCAACACGACATGGAAGCCTTGGGGCGGCGTTCGGCAGCGGCCTGGATGAAACTCTTCGATGAGCGGTATCGTCGCAACGACTTCCCATACGGCTCAGGTGTTTGGGGCAAGAAGGAGTGGGTGGTCCCTTTCATCGCCAACGAGAACATCGTGTCCACTTACGAAGGTGGAACCAATCTGCTCTGGGCCGAGCGCTACGGAAAAATGCTTGGAGTAGAGGATTTATGGGTAAAGCAATGCGGCAACTCGCATACCGGCTCGTTCAAAGACCTTGGCATGACGGTCCTCGTTTCCGTGGTGAAGCAGATGATTGCCGAGGGCCAGAATATCGCTGCAATTGCTTGCGCATCTACGGGCGATACTTCTGCTGCGCTTGCCAACTACTGCGCCGCAGCCGGGATTCCCGCGGTAGTGCTGCTTCCGCGCAACAAAGTCTCCCCGGCACAGTTAGTTCAGCCCATTGCCAACGGTGCTCTCGTCGTCAGCCTCGACACCGATTTCGACGGCTGCATGGCTCTCGTTCAAGAGATCACCAAAGAGAAAACCGTGTACCTCGCTAATTCCATGAATAGTTTGCGCCTGGAAGGCCAGAAAACCGTTGCCATCGAACTCGTACAGCAGTTCGATTGGGAAGTGCCCGACTGGGTGGTTATTCCCGGCGGCAACCTCGGCAACGTCAGCGCACTGGGCAAGGGCTTTCTCATGATGAAAGAGCTGGGTCTCATCCAAAAACTTCCGCGAATCGCCGTCGCCCAAGCAGCGAATGCAAACCCTTTGTACCTCTCTTATTTGACAAACTTTCGCACGTTCAAACCCGTCCAAGCGAAGAAGACGCTAGCAAGCGCGATCCAAATCGGTAATCCGGTGAGTTACAAGCGGGCCGTCAAAGTTCTCCAACAGTTCGATGGGGTGGTAGAACAAGCCACTGAGGCGGAACTCGCCGACGAGGCGGCGCTGGCCGACCGAACGGGGATGTTCAACTGCCCCCATACCGGTGTTGCCCTGGCCGTCTTCCGCAAGCTGGTAGAGCGCAAAATTATTCGCTCGAACCAACGCGTGGTAGTGATCTCTACGGCTCATGGGCTCAAATTTTCCGAGCAAAAAACAGCCTATCATCTGGGCCAAATTCCGGATGTGCAGCCCAAATACGCGAATCATCCGTTGGAGTTACCCCCGGACGTTCGCAAAGTGATCGACGCAATCCGGCGCTTTGCCGACAAGGTCCGCCTCATGGAGGCCTGAATGCAAGAGCCACAACCTACTGGTACTGGCACGAGCACGCGCGCAGTGCACGCTGGGGAAAACCGCAGCAAACTTGCTCATGCCATTACGGAACCAATCGTTCAAACGGCCACCTATACCTTCGCTAACTCCGCAGAAATCGCCGATCACTTCGAAGGTCGTATTCAACGGGAAGAGTACGGCCGTTACGGCAACCCCACGCAGCGGGTAGCGGAAAGAAAGCTGGCCGCTTTGGAAGGTGCTGAGGATGCACTGCTGTTCTCCAGTGGCATGGCGGCGATCACCACGACCCTGTTCGCTATGTTGGCCAAAGGGGCCCACGTGGTCGTCACCGACGACGCCTATCGCCGGACGCGGCAATTTTTACACCAAGTCCTTCGCCGGTACGGGGTGGAGGTGTCTACCGTGCCAGCTGGTGACTACGAGCGCATGGAGGAAGCCGTGCGGCAGACGACCCGTTTAATCTTCAGTGAATCTCCGACAAACCCCTACAACCGCATCTTAGATCTGGAGAAGGTAGCTGCCATTGGACGGCGCCATCGCGTCAAGACCATCATCGACTCCACGTTTGCAACCCCGATCAATCAACGTCCCATCGAGTTTGGCATCGACCTCGTCATTCACTCGGCAACGAAGTATCTCGGCGGCCACAACGATTTACTCGCCGGCGTGGTCTGTGGCTCCAGTGAGCTCATTGCCGGAATCCGCGACCTTCAAGGGATCACGGGGGCCGTGGTAGACCCTTTCGCTGCTTATTTGTTGATTCGCGGACTGAAGACACTCGCCCTCCGGGTCGAGCGGCAAAACGCGAATGCCAGCCAGATTGCGGAGTTCCTTGCCCGGCACCCTAAAGTGGACCGTGTCCATTACCCTGGGTTGCCAACGCACCCCGAACACGAAGTGGCAAAGCGGCAAATGAAAGGCTTTGGCGGGGTGGTCTCCTTCGAGATACGCGGCGACCTTGCTGCTGCATCCCGCGTTGTCGATGCCTGCAGAATTCCCCGCATCGCCCCGTCGCTCGGAGGAGTGGAAAGCCTCATCGAGCAACCGGCTCTCATGAGCTTCTATGAGCTGACAACGGAGGAACGACTGCAAATTGGCATTCGGGACAACTTGATCCGCTACTCGGTTGGCATCGAAGATGCGGACGATCTGATTGCCGACCTTGCTCAGGCACTCGGGCAAGCGTGAGCGAAACGCCGGCGCTGACCTTTCTCAGCTGGAATGTGCACGGGCTGCCGCTCTCTTCGCGATGGCGGCAACGCTGCAAGGCAATCGCCGTGCTCCTGCAAAGAATGCTCCCGGAGCCAGACTTGCTCCTGTTTTCCGAGGTGTGGCTACCTTGGCACTGGTGGACCTTACGGCAAACATTACATCCTGGGTTTGTCGCTGTTGCCCCTTCGGGGCGTCATCGTTGGCGTCCCCGAGGGGGCTTGGTCGCTTTTTCGCGCCGCTGCAGCAGTTGGACGGTGCAAGAGCAATCATTCCAGCCTTTCCGCGCCTCCGGCCCATGGTGGCGCCTTTGGGAGGGCGACGGCCTTGCAAAGAAGGGCATCCAAACTCTCATTCTGAGCTGGGCAACTCACACGGTTACTATTTTGCACTCGCATCTTCAGGCGCAGTACAGGAACCGAACGTATGACCACGTGCGAGCTGCACAATGGAGGCAACTGACTCGATGCGCTATCGCACGGTCCTCACTGGCTACCGCAGTGTGTGCTGCTGGCGATTTCAATACCCTACCGGCAGAGGAAATTTTCCTTGCACACAGGAACGATTGGATCGACCTCACAGCACCACTGAGAGACTCTGGGATCGCAAACAGCACGACGCTTGACAGTGTCAACGAATGGATCGACTACGTGCTGCTCCTCCGCTCGAAGGCAAGAGCCGTGCGGGAAACGACCGTCGAGCTGGTTGACAGCACGGCTGCGGGTGAGACAGTCTCTGACCACCATGGCTTACTGGCTCAGTTGCGCTTTCTCTAAGAACTCCCGACTCCCTCGACCGCTCCAGGGTAACCTCCCGAACCAGTCCTTCACAGTGGTATCTACGCCTCCGCTAACCCTGACCGCGTGCGCGCATCGACACGTCACAAGACCCGGTTTTCTAGCTTGGATGCTATGCGCATCGTCGTTTTAGATGGCTACACCCTCAATCCAGGCGACAACCCCTGGGATCCCGTTGCAAAGCTAGGCGAGCTCATCGTTTATGACCGCACCCCGCCGGAGCTCATCGTGGAACGCGCACGCGGGGCGGAAATTGTTCTCACCAACAAAACCCCCCTCTCCTCCTCGACGCTTTCCGAGTTAACCGACCTGCGGTTCATTGGAATCTTAGCTACGGGGTATGACATCGTGGACGTTCGGGCGGCACGTGCACGAGGCGTGATCATTAGTAATGTTCCTGAATACAGCACTTACACGGTGGCCCAACACGTCTTCGCACTGCTGTTGGAACTTTGCCATCGCGTGGGTCTCCACGACAACGCAGTGCACGCGGGACTCTGGGCAGTATGCGCCGACTTTAGTTTCTGGCTCCAAGCACCTATAGAGCTCGATGGCTGGATCTTCGGTGTCGTCGGTTTTGGCCGCATTGGCCGGCGAGTAGCTGAGATCGCACGTGCCTTCGGGATGCGACTTCTAGCTACGGGACCGCACCAGCCAACCGGCCTCCCACTATGGGTAGAGTGGACAACCTTGCACGAGCTGTTCCGCAGAGCCGATGTGGTCAGCCTGCACTGTCCCTTGACTGAAAGCAACGAACGATTCGTCAATGCGGAGTTGCTCGCAACGATGAAACCAAGCGCCTTTTTAATCAACACTGCTCGCGGTAAGCTGATCGACGAGGCAGCCCTGGCAAATGCGCTGCACCAGGGACGTTTAGCCGGTGCCGCCGTAGACGTCGTTAGCGAGGAACCCGTACGACCCGAAAACCCGCTGCTCACCGCCCCCAATTGCATCATTACACCCCACATAGCCTGGGCCAGTCTCGCCGCACGGCGCCGGCTCATGGAGACGACAGCAGCCAATATTCGCGCTTTTCTCAGTGGCCAGCCGATCAACGTCGTGCCAAAGGACCATGCTCTCTAAACTCAAGCCAGGCTCGGAACTTCTCTCCTGCGGCGCGCCAGCGCGGCTGCTGGTGAAAGCTCCGAACTGGCTCGGCGACGCGGTCATGAGCCTACCTGCCCTTTGGTCTATTCGCCTGCATTTTCCACAACTGCATCTCGGGGTTTTGGTGAGAGAGGAGCTTGCGAGCCTTTTCTCCGCCGCTCCCTGGGTGGATACAGTGGTCTCGTACCGACTCAGCGCAGGACACCAGGCCTTTGCCTCCCGCTGGAAACTCATCCGCCACCTGCAGGGGCAACGTTGGGCCATCGGACTGCTTCTGCCGCGGAGCTTCGAGTCCGCACTGTGGCTATACCTCGCGCGCATTCCCGTTCGGATCGGTGTTGCGGCTCAGGGCCGCTCCTTGTTGCTCACACACGCGCTGCAGGTGGATCTGAAACGTCCTGACTGTCACCTCACCGATAGCTACTTGCAATTGGCGGCGGAGAGCTTTGGCTGCCCTCCCCCACCCTCGCCCCCGCCAATCTCTGTCCCCACGATTGGAGAGAAGTTTTTCGTATCCTTCCCTTACATCACCCTCGCCCCCGGCGCTGCCTATGGCCCCGCCAAGCAGTGGCCAATCGAGTATTGGCGGGCCCTCGCTCGACAGCTGACAGCGAACGGGCTCCGGGTGGTACTCGTCGGAACGAAACCCGAACGCCCACTTTGCGAGGAGATTGCTGCCCCCCTCCGCCCCGCCTCCTACGTGTTTGCTGGAGAAACCACATTGACGGAGCTCGTATCTCTCCTCGCTTCGAGCCTAGGCTTTGTCGGCAACGACTCCGGGGCAACCCATCTTGCAGCGTTTCTAGGGGTGCCCACCGTCGCCTTGTTCGGATCGACCAACCCCGTGCGTACCGCTCCTCGCGGAAATCGCTGCCAAGTGCTTTACGATCCCCCTCCGTGTAGCCCGTGTTTGCGGCGAGCCTGCCGCTTTGGTCACTACGACTGCTTGCGCCGCATCACGCCTGCGCTGGTGTTTGCCACCCTGCAACGACTCGCCCGCTTAGCTCCCGCCTAAAAACCGCTAAGTCCACGTCACGGAAGCTTCTTGCCTGCGCCAGCCTGGAACAGGGCGTACCACTCGGCCCGCTCCAATTCCACTTCAAATGCCTGCCGTACGCACCGAATACGCTCCGTGCGTTGTGTGCCAATGATAGGAATGGCTCGCACGGGGTGGGCCAAAAGGAACGCCAGTGCAACAGCGGCCCGATCAACGGCATGGCGGTGGGCGACTGCATCGAGTTTCTCGATGACCGGCACTAACACCGCGGCGTTCTTGTCCTGTGCCGCACGTGCCAGGGGCCATAGCAACTTGCCTCCGGCAAGGGGACTCCAAGCAATCAGGCTCATGCGCGATGTGTAGCACTGCTCTATTGTGCCGTCGGTCAACACCATAGGCCACAGGCAATTCCACTCCCGCTCATGCGCGACCAGCGGAAAGGGAAGAAAGCTCTGCAGAGCGGCACACTGACCTGGAGAGTAATTCGAAACCCCGGCCTCGCGGATTTTCCCCGCTCGCCGCAACTCTTCGAGAGCGCGGGCCGTCTCTTCCGGGTGGGTCAGCAGGTCAGGCCGATGCACAAAAAACAAGTCGATGACCTCACAGCCTAACCGCTTGAGCGACTGTTCGGCCGACTGCAAGATGTGAGCTCGCGTCGAATTGTAGGGAACCCCCGGCACAACCCCGCACTTGGTGGCAATCACCATTCGAGATCGCAGTTGCGGAGCTTCGCGCAATACCTGGCCGAACAACTGCTCTGCAGCACCACCACCATAAACGTCGGCATGATCGAACAACTCAATACCCACCTCCAGTGCCGCCTCGATTTTCTGCCGGGCAGCAGCAACCGACGTACCTGCAAAACGCCAACACCCATAAGCGATGGGGAAAACCCGTATCGACGATCGTCCGATCGTGCGTGCCTCGGGGCACGCCGTCAACCGATCCATGCCCCTGCCCGACCGCTAATGTACTGGCCAAGGAGCATACCGCTCCCTTGCATAGGAGGGAAACGGGGTAGGAACTTGCCTTCTGAGCATTGACCGCCTAGCAAAAAGTACCCGCCTCCTTGGCTGAACTGCCATCCCGTCATCTAACACCTTTAGCTCACCCGGCGGTACGTATGCCTCAAAACCAACCTCCTGTCATTTCCGTGCTGTTACCCGTTCGAAACGCCGAGCGCACGCTCCGTGCTGCTCTGCGCAGCGTGCAAAAGCAGCAAGGAGTTACCTGGGAGTGCATCTGCGTCGACGATCACTCCGTAGACAACAGTTGGCAAATTTTGCAACTCTTCGCCAACGAGGATCGACGCATCCGCGTGTTTCGTTCTCCTGGCAGAGGAATTGTGCCTGCGCTGCAGTGCGGTCTCGCCCAATGCCGCGGCAGCCTCATCGCTCGCATGGATGCCGACGATGCTATGCATCCACAACGGCTACAGCGTCAGGCTGCTGTTCTTCTGGCCAACTCGCGGCTGGCCGGCCTGGGCTGTCGCGTTCGACCATTTCCGCGGATGCAGTTGCGTAGTGGGTTTCAGCGCTACGTGACCTGGTTGGACCACCTGGATTCAGCAGAAAGCGTCGCTCGGGAGCGCTTTATCGAGTGCCCGATTTTGCATCCAACCGTTGTCTGGCGCCGGTCGACCTTGGATCGACACCCCTACCGTGACACCGAGTGGCCTGAGGATTACGACCTAGTGCTCCGGATCGTGGAATCGGGGGAGCAACTTGCCAATTTACCGGAGCGACTTCACTTTTGGCGTATCCACAGTGGAAAGTCGAGCCTGACCGAGTCACGCTACAGTTATGAACAGTTCGCCCGTTGCAAGGCACACTACCTAGCACGAGGGCCGCTTCGACAGCACCATCGGTACGTGCTTTGGGGTTACGGTTCAACCGGGCGTCGACTCTGCCGTGCTTTACAGCAAGAAGGCAAGCACCCGTGTGCCATCGTCGATGTACACCCCCGGCGACTTGGCACGGTTATCAAGGGTGCCCCGGTCGTACCGCCGGACGCAATCCCGCGTCTTCCCCCAGCACCGTTGCTCGTAAGCGTTGCCAACCTCGCTGCTCGAGCAGCAATTCGCAAGTACCTGTTCCACCTCAACTGGCAGGAAGCCCGAGACTGGTTTTTCATAGCTTAATCGGTGACCGAATGGCCGTTCGCTTCGATGGTTCGCTCTTGCATTCCGCTGTCGAAGCGAGTAAAAGCGGAAGCCGCAGTTCGGTCGGGCCATCATGTCACCCAGCTTACCTTTACGAAGCCATCATCCAGAGCGTTTTCTGCGGTGGGTCCGCCCACCACGGCAAGAGCGGACGCGCGAGCAGCTCGAGCGCATCTTGGAGGCGGCCGAAAAGCTAGTGTCGCGCAGGGGTTTTGACGACGCCTCCGTGCTGGAGATTTGCCGACACGCAAGAACCTCCGTGGGAGGCTTTTACCGACGATTCCCAACCAAGCTCGCCCTCCTTCACGCTTTGCACGAGCGCTTCTGTGACGAGGCAAAAGCGACAGCAGCCAGCGTGTTAAATTCGGAACGCTGGCGTGGCATACCGACACCGGTTATGTTCCAGGCGCTAGCGGATTTTTTGATCCAGGTCTATTCGCAGCGCCCTGGGCTCTTTCGTGCTTTCCTGGTACGCGCCGTTACCGATCCAGAAGCGAACGCTCGGAACCGCGACTTGTTCGAATTTATAGCGGACAAAATGGCGACCCTTCTGCTGGAGCGGCGCAGCCATTTCGATCATCCAGATCCGGTGGTAGGTGCTCGCTTTGCCCTGCGGGTGCTACTGGGAACGCTCAACCATTTTCTCGTTGTCTCGGATCAACAGCACGGGTTCTTCGACAAGGTAATCCACCAAGAACTCGCCCGTGTATTTCGCACCTATCTTGGGCTGCGACCTCCTCACGTTGCCGCCAAGCGATCATCGCCATGACATTAACGAGTCCGGAGTTTACCAAAAAAACGAATTACGCGCCGGAGCCGTCCCGGGTCTCTGTGCCATTGTCGATCCCCGGCGTAGACGAGCTGCCCGACCACGCGAGCGCTCAGGCGTTCGCACCCCTCCCACCCCTGCCCCCAATGTGCGAGGGGGGTCGGGCACCTAAATGTCGCTGGCGCGAGGCCGTGAACGGTCTTGCCCCAGCTTGTTACCTTGCGGTTGGGTGGAGCCGGAAGCTACGGCTACCCCACCGCAGGGCACTTGGATCGCGTTGGCGTGAAGGGCTCAGCTGCTACAGGAAAGCCGTGCCCGGTTAGTCCGCTATATCACCGAGCAAATTGCGAGCGCCCGATCAGGCCTGCAAGCCGCCGCAAGGGCCCCCGCGGCGTCAACCCGCTGAGGAAAGCCAAGGCCTTATAAGGTGCCCCCGGGACCACAACCACTTGACCGCGGCGCAACGCGGCCAGGGAGGCGTCGACAACCTCGTCTGCGGTCATCCAGAGAAAAGCTGGAAGATTGGATATCCGCAAGCCCGCACGTTGCTGAAATTCCGTTCGCGTAAACCCCGGGCACAAAGCCTGTACCTTTACCCCTGTACCCCGCAGCTCCTCTGCCAGTGCCTCCGTAAAGCTTGTTACGTAGGCTTTTGTGGCACCGTACGTGGCATTGTACGGCATGGGTTGAAATGACGCTAATGACGAGACGTTGATGATCGCTCCCTGATTGCGCTCGACCATGGGCCCAAGGGCGACATGCGTTAGCCGCACCAACGCCACCACATTGAGGCGGATTTGTTCCTCTTCACGCTCGAGTGCCAACCTCCAGAATGAGCCAAACGTGCCAAAGCCAGCATTGTTTACTAGCAAGTCGATCCCAGCAGCAGCCACTTTCTCTACTCGAGCGCATTCACTGGGCTTTGTTAAGTCAGCGGGGAGCACCTGAACCTCGATCTTGTGGTCGCGGCGAAACTCCTCGGCATGCGCTTGCAAGCGCGCCTCGTCCCTGGCCACCAGAATCAAATCATATCCTTGGCGTGCCAACCGGCTTGCAAAAGCAGCTCCAATCCCGGATGAGGCCCCAGTGACCAACGCTTTTTGCCGTTTCTTGTGATCTCGCCCAGACATGTCCTCCGCCTCCGTATCCCGTTAGCGGCCCCGAAAGTGAGGTTCTCGCTTCTCCAGCATCGCTTGCAAGCCTTCGCGAGCATCGTCTGTGGTGAAAGTCCAACTTTGTTGCAGCGACTCGAAGTCCAGCATTTCCTCGAGGGAGTGACGCACCCCCCGGTAAATGGCCCGCTTCGTTAAACGCACTGCCAGCGGGCCAGCACCCGCAATCTCCCTTGCCCACCGCATCACTTCGGCATCGAACTCCTCGGCAGATGCAAGCCGGTCCACGAGACCGAGCCGCAATGCCTCCTCTGCATCCACGATTCGCCCCGTGAACAGCAAATCACACGCGCGTGCCGTGCCCAATAATCGCGGCAAGAAGTACGTGGCGCCCATTCCCGGGTGAATGCCCAAGCGAGTAAAGGTGAAGCCTATTTTCGCCACACGCGAGGCTATTCTCAGGTCGCACGCCAGCGCCAAGCACGCCCCCGCACCGATGGCGTGACCGTTGAGCGCCGCAATTGTGGGGACTTTCAGGCGGGCTATGGAAAGAAATCTCTCGTAAAACTCACGCGGTGCGCCTGCCATCGTTGGCCCTTCCCCGCCAGCGATCAAGCCCGCGTCGCGCGCCAGCATTCCCAAGTCGCCCCCAGAGCTGAATGCCTTTCCTTCGCCACGAAGGATGACCACGCGTACGGTCGAGTCCGACTGCAACCCTGAGACTGCGCGGGCGAGCTCCTCACCCATGGCAGGGGTCATAGAGTTCCGCGTCTCAGGGCGATTTAAGAGAATGGTCACGATTCCTTCGGTTCTTTCTACCCGAATATTCTCGTACATGACTTCTCCTCCCGGGTTTGTCACGCCGAGCCCCTTATCGAAAAGCTTGCGTTGCAAGGCTAACTACAACAACATCAACCCCAACCCAAACTTATGCGCAAGGGTACTCGGCAATTTCTGTGGGTCAGCTTGCTGCTGCTTCCGAGTGCAGGGTGGTTAGTGGTGAACCAACTCGCCGCCCAAGCGATGTGCCGCAGGCTCTCCGCCCTTGCACCCCAGGAGAATCTCGCTGAACCACACTGTTCCCCCAGCCGCTGGCTGTGGCCTGGTGTACGCTTCGGGCGGAGCCGCACCTTGTTCACCGTCGGTGCGGGTGAAGCGCGGGTCGAGGCCGATATGGAACAGGGTGAGGCTGAACTCGACGTAAGGCAGATTGCATTCCGGCAATCTCTCGGGCTCCGCCTGAAGTTGCACCATGTAAGGCTCTTCCTCAGTACGGACAGATTGAGCCAATCTACCGGGTCACCTCTCCCACTTCTCGCTGCGCTCGTCGCGCATGCTGACCGCTTTCTCGTCGGTAGCCCCATCTCCAGCGCGGAGATTTACGATGGTGCGGTCTTCCTTCAAACTACCGATCACGCTAAGCCCACGCAACTCTTGGCCCGCGAGTTCGAGCTCAGCTTCAAGCAAGATGCACGCGGCTCCAGACAGATAGTCTTTAGAGGGGTCCTGGGAGAGCATTTGCCGGCTCAGCTCGATTTACTGATACAGCCTCAGCCTGAGTCGACGCGAATCGTTGCCTCAGGCCATCTCCGAGTCGCGCGTCACCTTTTTGCGCAAGCACGCAATGTCGAATTCCTTTACACACCAGCCAGCATTTCCGTCTCCACCATGGGTCTCTCGCTCAATGGTGCTCCCGTTACGATCTCTGCAACCTTCCCACGCCACCCGGACCTACCGGGCCATGTTACAGTACAATGGCAAAACCTTCGCATTGGCCCAGTTGCAGGCCACCTCTGGGACGATTTGCAGGGCGTGCTCGAGGGTGAAAGCAGTGGAAACATTTCCGCTTCTTCCCCGTCCCTCGATTCGCTTGGTGACTTTTCGCGCTGGGACGCCCACGGCAAAATAACTGGGCGCCGGCTTCACTGGAGCGGAGTCAATCTCCTCTATGGTTTCCTCGAAAGGGCGAATCTCCAGATTAGCGAACAGCATTTCCGTGATTTACTTCAAACGCTACGGCACGCCTTCACCGCGGAACTTTTGCCCGCTGAGACGCAAGTCCATCGCTTAGAGGCAACAGTCCACGCCACGGGAGGAACGATCCACTTCGAAAACGTCTCCCTCAGCGGCCCGCGGTACCAAATCGACGCCCACGGCACGCTTGCTTTGGCTGACGGGGGCCCAAAAGTTGACGCGACGATCCATCTGACCCCTGCCACCGAAATTGCCAATTTGATTTGCGCCAAAGTCCCCACAGCATGCGACTTCGGCAATCACGGTGGCAAACTCGTCTTCCCCTACCGCTGGGTGGGAAATCCGCTAACGAGCCTACCCGTTTGGGCCGCGCACTAGGCACGGTGGCGCTTCGAAGCGCTTCGTCCGCCCATGCCACTGCCAGCGCGGTGGCCCGCCGAGCCACATCAGTTACGGGCCACCTGGTGCCTCCATTCCTAGCGCTCACGGGTAGCAGGTAAGCCGTAGCATGCTGGTCTTGCGCTTCGGTCGTGGCAGGGATCCGTCGAAGGCAGTGGTGCGGATGACCACCCGCCGTTTGGCCTTGTCCTTGGGCGTCTGTACCACCAGCGCCTTCATCTCCAGCG
>CALAMI010000011.1 GCA_937925685.1 Candidatus Binatia bacterium
CCCGCGTGCGCGGGGGAGACCGATGAATCCAGCCCCTGCCTTGCCGAATAATAGGTCGATCCCCGCGTGCGCGGGGGAGACTGCTGATTGATTGTGATGCAATGGTGCAACGGGGGTCGATCCCCGCGTGCGCGGGGGAGACAGCGTCACGTCCACTTCATAATCAGCCGCTATAGGTCGATCCCCGCGTGCGCGGGGGAGACCTCGGCCGCCATAGTGCTGGTGATATATCCCTGGGTCGATCCCCGCGTGCGCGGGGGAGACTCTTGCTTCTAAGCATTCAAAACATCGGCATAAACCGTTTTTCAAAGACCAGGTTACTCTCTAGCTAGCTGGGAGTTCGACGAGCGAGGATGAGTCCATCCACCTCTACGAAATCGATTGGCGGGGTTCCCAGGGTCAGCACGGCTTGTCCGCCAGGTACATCGCGCTCCTGCCAGATCATAACGATGGAAGCGTCATCCTGCTCGTTAGGGAACCATTTCTCTAACACATCCCATACTCGTTGTCGCACGGCAGGCGAGATACGCGGGGCACAATAGACACCAGGAGCCACTTCCAGCATTGTCGAGGCGAGGAAACCACGCACACGCCCCGACACGTTACGCGCCACCATCACGGTCATCGACATCGAACAGTTCCTTGATCCGCTGGATCATCTTGGGGATGAGTTGTTCCTGTCGGAACAGCCTCGCTGCCCGCCGTCTAAGCTCGCGTTCTAGGTTGTCCGTCTTGCGGTCGAGGTATGCCCGTACAACGCTAAAAGCCAGAGGCAAGGTTAAGTCGACCCGGTAAAGGTCCGCGATGTCCAGTGTGAAGGCGTTGCTTGAATTTTCATGAATGAAGCCAAGTGGCGGTAACGCACCCACCGCTGCCACGGCAATGTCAGCCGCCGCCTCGACAAACGTGGCCGCGTGATTGATCGCTTGGTTGGGTAAATCGGCTGCAGTGGGGTTATCGCGGTCGTACCGCCGCCCCTCCCAGCGGATGCCAAAACGCGCTGCCACCAACTTGTAGCTCTCCTTGATGCGCGCTCCTTCGATACCACGTAATGTTTCGATATCGCGGTGCGGTACCACGCGACCGAACCGCCAGGCATACAGGTGCCTGGCGGTGTCCAGTCGCCGCTTCGGATCCGCCCACCTCTCGGCGTGGGCGCGGGCAACGTCAGAGCGCCCCTGACCCATTGGCGGAGCGGTGTAGCTTTTGACACCGCCCTCTCCCACGGCAGCAATCAGGACACCGTGGCGGGCGCACAGTCGCAATACGTCATGGGTCACGCTGGTTCCGGGACCCAGCAGCACCATGGAGACAGCTTGGTACGGGATAGCATACTCCCCGGCATCCAATAGATCGCTTTGGGCGGCTACGAAACGCAGGGTACCGTCTTCTACGGAAAGCCTACCGTACTCGAGCCACAGTAAGCCGTGGCGGTCAGCGTGAGGAATGCGCGAGCCCGCTAGACCTAAGCGACCGGGTAGTAAACCTGGATCTTTGCTCATCGCGGCGGACCTACCAACACCATGCCAAAGCCAAAAGCGCGATGTCGACCGATGCCTCGGGCCAGCAGTGCCCCGAAGCGGTCGGCGTCGGCGACTTCGACCTCTGCGGCGAACAACGCCTGTGGCCGCTCGACGATCCGCAGGCGATTAGCGCCTTTGCCGGCACGGCGTAGCAGGGGGCTTCGAGCGACCATGCCGAGCAACTCCACGCGCTCGATCCGTACTGCAAGCTTACACTGATTGACAAACCAGGATCGATACACTTCGGCACGCGACGGGGCGGCATCTCCTAAGCGGTCTAGTGCGCGCAAATAGACGTCTTTCTCCTGGCCACCCTTGCGTGAGACAGGGCAGGCGAGAACTTCCACATGCAAGCGCTGGCCGCTGCGCCAACTTGTTGGCATGGGTTTACTCACCATCCCATCGAGATCGTTGAGAGCTTTCCGGGCAGCAGGTGCCGAAAAGGCCTGAGCCTGTTCGACGAGCCGTTGTGCCGGATCCCTCGCATAACCCAACACCTCCGCTCGCCCCTCTAGGTAACGAAACGGTTTGGGGGCCGCTCGGCCAAAAAGCGCAGCAAAACAAGCGTGCAACGTATATCCCAGCGTCTCGTCTTCCTGGGTGATACCGACATCACGGGCAAACCGCAGCAGGCTGGGTGGGTGAATGGGGATGCGCACCAAATGCAGGGAGTTCATCCCGCCACCTTCAGGATCCCTACTGCGTAGCGCTCGGAGCCGAGATGGATGTTGTGACGCCATTCACGGTGGTCGAAGCGCTCCTCGGTTTGTGTCCCCTCCCCTTCATCGAGCGGCCACAATCCTGGAATCTGGGGAGGGCGGCGCCGCGGTGCAACCATGGCCAAAGGTTCTGCAACGAGCGCCGCCTTGACGCCAGAGGCCTCGCGTCGGCCGATCAGTAGGGGAGCTGCCGGTAAACAAGGCTTCCGACCAATAAAGAGCGGACGCGCGGGCGCCTGCAGGGCGCGCTCGAGATCGGCCAGAGTAGGTCTGCCTTCACCTTGAAGCGCGATGGCGACCGTTGCCACTCCGTTCGCCCAGTACTCGCGCCAGCGCTGGTGTGTACGCGTGGCTGCGCTGCCGCCTTTGCGATCCTCCCGCCGCCCGCGAGTGGTCCAGCCAGTGTCGACCATAAAGTCCTGACCCAGGTCGACTGTTTGATAATCGGTCATCAGCTCTGGCTCCGCATCCCAACGGACAGCAAAGCGCAGACGCGCCTGCAGGCTTCGCAGCCGCTCGGTGTCGCTGTGGTCCCAGCCCAAGGCGTTTCCCAGCAGCCCTACGAGCATGGATTTACCAGGGAAACGCCAGGTGGGGTTTCTCTCATCGACGACCACCGCGCCAAAGCTCATCAGGGGTGCGTCGAACCGCAGCACGAGGCATTCCATCTTATTTAGCTCCATATGGCATCGATGCCGTCGCTTATAGCTCGGTCTAAAGGGACGTTGCGTAGCGCAGTCTTTACGGGCAGCACGGTGGCAAGTTGCCGGAGAGTACCTGCGCCATACATCTCGTCGAGCTTTGTCATATAGCCCAGCATGCGCTCCGCTGCTTCGACTCGAACGTCTCCTCGAGGACGGACCGCCTCCAAAAAAGCGTTGGCGAGCGAACGCGGCTGCGTTTGCCCGGTCTCGATCAGCAACAGGTCTGCCCAGGCATAGGGCGCGGTGCTCCCTTTCTTTGCGCCAGGGCTTTGCCGCACGATGCTCTCGATCAGCGCTCGCAGCACCCGCCGCGGCGTAGTGGAATCCTGGTTTTTCCAGTGCCGCGGCTCAACGCCGGTCAGGTTGGAGACCAGAAGTGGCACATCCACGACAACATAGGCGTAATAAAGGCCAGCTCCCAATTCGGTTTGGTTGGCGTGAGCCGCCCCCGTTTCGTCGTCCCGGTTCAGATCATCGACGACGGTGAAGTAGTCCATCTCGGTGCCGGCCTCGTGCACGGTGAAGGCATGTGCCACATGTACGGGCGCATCTACGCGGGCGAGCACGTCGGAAGTGACCATACGTCCAAACAAGGCAGCGGTGAGACCCGCAGCCGATTTGCTCATTGCCTTTAAGTTGTCTTTCTCCTCTTTAGAATTCAGCCGTTGCTCTAGAGCAGTCTCCGGACTGTTTTCCTTGCTGGCCTGCAACAGCATTTCCGTGAAGTATTCGGCCTCGCGCAGCCCAAATAGGATGGGTTGGGCGAGGTCGCCACCTTCTTTGACGCCCCCAGCAACTAAGGCTTTGGCTAATCTCGCGACCAGGTTTTTGGCCACATCTTCGGGTACACCAGCAGCCACGACTTGCGGCAAAACCCTGCGAGTGAAGAAGGAGCGGGTGCGCTCGCCGTCTGGCAGATCTGGCAGCCGTGCGGTGAGATCGTCGCGCCAATGGCGCTTGAGACACTGCGACGACACGCGCAGGCGGAGGGCATTGCCGAAGCGGATGCGTTTGGCCAAACCAGCGTCGTCGCGATTTAACAGGGTCGCCGGGTACGAGGTGAGAGTATGAACTTGCACGAACATGGAACCTCCTCCTTGTTTATTCTTCTTTGCCCAGGTGGCGGTAGTACGCTTCAGCAATGCGCCGGTGGATGGCTTGGCGCTTGTTGGCATCGCGGCTGAGCAAAAATTCGGCGGCCTCAGTCCAATCGAACCCCTCATCCTTTGCTGCTAGGAACCGCACCGCGCTCATGAAAAGCTCGTTGCGCAGTTCATCTGGCGCGGCGAGTAGGCGCTCCAGGCGGCCCTCAGCAAAACCGGCTTCCGCCAGGGCTCGGCCGAAGGGCCGCTCCGGCCGGTGGGCGGAGCTGCCCATGGTGGCGACGCCCCACGCTAGCGTCATCCATGCGTCACACTGATGGTCATACGGCAAGTCCTGACCGAGATGGCGCAGCCAGAGGCGATAGAAGGCGAGCGGCAGTGCTTGTCCAGGGGCCCAACGCTTGAGCGCCGCGCGATCCCTTGCGGGGTAGTGGGGTGCAGCGACCACGCCAGTCAGGGTGGCGACGATCCTGCGCAGGCTCGAGGGGTCCCTGGCCGTGAACTTTTCGGGGTTGGGGCTCATGGAGCGATCTCCTCAACGGCACCCTCATCAGCAATTGGGGCTGAAGAGGGCATGGGCAAGTAATTTTTGCGCAACACTCCCCGCCAAATATCGTTGGCTTTAATCCGTGCGCGCCAGAGGCGATTGGAAATCAACGGCAACCGTGCAGCGGCTTCATCGAGGAGCGCCTGGGCAGTATCGACCAGCCGTTGTCTCCAAACTTGGGTGACGACTTCGTGGTCTTCATCTGCACCACGCCAGAGCGTTGGAAAGTAAATGGCCTCCCACCGCCGACTGAAGTCCTTCGATGTTTTTCCCAGCCACTTGTTGACGGCGTCGCGGGTGAAATCTGCGAGATCTGGCCCCCCTTCAGCGAAAATCGTGAGAGCCGCAATGAGAGCCTTCTGCACGTCTTTGGCGTCGTTCAACAAGGTTTGCGCCAATTTGCCTAAGCTTTGACGGAATGAGTTGTTGGACCATGCCATACACACCCTGGAGGGAATGGGCAGTTCAATGCGGTGGAAGCCCTCGGTTGTCCCTTGGCCACGAACTAGACAACTGGCAACGAACCAGCCGCTATCGTTGCCAGGTTGCGGGTGTTGCAGGGGGGTCAGTTCGAAACCATTTTCGAACAGCAAATCCGCTAATCGCTGGGGGGAGAATCCTTCGGCGGACAACGTCATAGCCGAGCGGCCTTTTTTTTTCTTGTCCGCTACGTTGATTGGGGTCCACGGATCCCCGACGTCGCCGTTTTTGATCGTTTCTGGGCCGATCTGGCGCGTTTTGCTCGTAGCGCCCAAAGCGATGATCGACCCGTTTGCCAAGGCCCGTAGACGAACCGCCCGGGCAGCTTCGATAAACCAAGGCTCCAGTTGATCCAGGAAATACTGGTACGTTTCTCGATTCCAGCGAGTGAGCCAAGTGAGAACCACGCCTTTTTGCACGTAGTTGAATTTGCGGCATGTCTCCGAGCGCAGTTTCTGTAAGGCGTTCACTTCGGCGGCGAATCGCTGCGAAGGATGCAGGCTACTCGCCCAGGCGACGATGGGGCGGCTGGCAAAGCCGCCATTCATACGTACGATCCCGTAGTTGCCCTGGCCGAGGAAGCCACTGGTGGTTTGCAACGTTAGCAACGCATAAACCCACGCGTCAGGCTCAGATGATCCAATGCGTGAGGCTTTGACGTCGTGGTTCTTGGCCGTGACAAGAACATCGAGCTCGTCGGGGGTCGTTGCCTTGGGCCGATAAACAGGCATGCCCTTGGTCATTTTCGCGCCAAAATCCGTGGCTTCGACCTCCCAGCTTGTCCATGGATGTTGCAAAAACGCAGGAAGGGTCACGTCTTCAACCAGGAGATGCCAGGCAGTCTCCGCTCCGTCAGCCAGGTCGAGCAGGCCATCGCGCCAATACGTTGGTTCTGTTGGGAGCGCTTTCGACGGGAAGCGAGCCTGAATGCTGGCCGCTAGCTGTACCAAAAACACATGCCAAGGGTCACACTGGTGGGCGCGCAACCGGGTGTAGCCTTCGACTCGACCGGCGCTCAAGGCAGCAAGAAGCTCGGGTAAGCTTAGATAGGACTCCCCCCCACCGGTGCGCACCCCGATCAGCGGGTCGCTCAATAAGTTATGCATGTCGTTTTTCCCTTTCTAAACCGAAACGGCTGTAGGAAAAAGTTTGTTGGGACACCGTGAAATGGAAGCCGCAGGCGTGCACGACTGGGTCAACTGTCTCGGGAAATCTCGCTTCCGTCAGCCAGCGGGCCGGGATGGGGACGCGCTCGATCATTGTGCCGAAAGCCGACCGTGAGGGTACCGTCAGCGGAATGTCGAGGGTGGGTTCGCTCAGGCGTGTTGCTACTGTTTCCCCTTTATCGAGGTAGTGTAATTCCCCAAAGGGTTGGTTTGTCAGGACCGAGGACAGGGCGGTACGCAATTCGCTCAGCTCCCTAGCAAGGATGTTCCGGCCATGATTATCCCAGACTTTGCCTAGGCTAGAGAAAGCTTGTGGGTGAGTGGTCAGCTCGATCAACGCCCGCGCATCATCCGGTAACCTTAAGACGCCTCGCTTGCGCAGTTCTCTGATCGTGCAAACGAGGACGCGGCCATCAGCGTAAACGTTCCCTAACCCAGCCGGACCACGCAGGATACCTTGTTTGCAGAGATATTCTGCTAGGTCGCGGTCTGGCACACGCACCAGTGCCCGGGGTTTTTCAAAATCCAGCGGGCGCGAGTCGCGCGCGTGGCGATGTAGACGGCCAAGGCGCTGAACGAGCACATCCATTGGGGCAAGATCCGTTACCAGCCAGTCGGCATCGATATCCAGGCTTTGTTCCAGAGTCTGCGTGCCGATCAAGAGAAGAGGAGCCGCCACCGAGCGTGGACCCATAAGGCGAGTGACCTGTGCGTCCAGCCTTTCACGATCCTCGCGCGCAAAACGCCCGTGATGCGGGCAGCGCACACCATCCAGGTCAAAAAGCGCGCGCAACAGCTGGGGATGCCGCTCCTTCAGAACCGATTCAACCTGGCGCAAGAGGTTGTTGGCACGGTTGACGGTATTCGCGATGACTAAAATGCGTGCGCCCTTTTCAAGGGCAGCGACGAGTTGCGGAATGAGGGCTTGGTCATCGGTTAGTGTTGGAGATACCTCAACCTCGATTTCCCGTCGTCGCGCCGCTGGCAAAGGGCAGCCGCCTCCTCTCGAGCTGATCAAGGGATAGGGGCGCTCGATGGCTTGTCCGAGCGGCAGTGGCTCGCGGACGAAGAACGCGGCGGCCGCTACCTCTCCCAGGGTCGCCGAAAGTAGCAAAGCCCAGCCGCCTCGGGCCACGTGCCCCTGGAGCAGGGCCTGCAGCACCTGGTGCATGTAGGGGTCGGAGGCGTGCACCTCGTCCACGACGAGCAAATGGCGATCGAGGCAAACGGAACGCAGTAAGCTATGCTTGACCTGCAACACCGACAGCAGTGCTTGATCGATGGTGCCCACTGCAATCGGAGCGGCCAGAAAACGCTTTGGACGCTCGGCGGACCATAGGCGCTCACGCCTGCGATCGCGTTCGGAATCGTCCCACAGGGTAGCGGTAGGGTCCGGCAAGACAGGGTTGCCATCGATGCGCACGTAGCCGGGTGCGGCAAGAAGTACCGGGCCAGGGCGATGCGCCGGTTCAAAAGCCCGATCGATAGCTGTACGGACCCGCTCGTAAAGTTCCCGAGCCGCCACCCGTGTAGGTAACCCGAAGTAAAGTCCATCCACTTTGCCCTCAGCGTACAGTCGGAAGAACCAGGCTAGGGCCGCTTCGGTTTTGCCGGAACCGGTGTCGGACTCGATGAGCAGTAGGCGGCTTGTGTCATCGACGGCCAAAGCACTGGCCAATGTTTCCTGCAGCGGCGATGGTGCAAATCCGAAAGTGTCGCGGAAAGGGCGCGTGCTACGTTGTCCGGAGGGATGCAACCCGATTGCGCTCAGCGCTCTCTCTGCAGCGGCACGCGCCAATGCAACTCGGTCCTCGCTCGGTGAGGCGCGATAAGGGAAAAACTGGGTGTCGGAAGCTATCCAGTCGGCGAGCATGACGAGGCCGGCAAAACGCTGCTGCAGGGCGGGCGGAGCGGCAATGACCGGTGTGACCACTGCAAAGGCATCTGGGAATACGGTCCGCGCGGTTTCTGCCAATATGGCTAATGCAGACATGGGGTTGTACCCATGCCGCTCGCCCCAAAGGTGCTTAGCGCCTCGCCCAACGCCTGAGCTAAGGTAATCGTTCATCGACACAGGTCGGCCATGATGGGAGATGGCGGCTAGCAACATCTGCATGGCCACTTCACCGTCACCGCCGAACCAGCTAACGATGTCTTGCAGCAATTGCGACCACGTTGGCGGGTAGGCTTCTTTGAGTTTCGGTTCGTAAAACAGGGCGAGTGCCTCTAGCACGTGCCCGGCAGTGCCCTTCGCTTTTGGGTCGGCCTTGGCCTGGAATCCCGCATTACATTTTCCCAGATCATGAAGGTAGGCGATGACCGCCAGCCGGTCTTTCTGCCCTTCATCGAGGGTAGCGGGCAGGCGTGCCAAGTTTTTGCTTTCCAAAAGCTTGCGGAAGACAACGGCCACGTCGATACAGTGATCGACGAGAGGATGGGTTGCTCCGTTCGCGTCACGCTTCCCCCAAACCTTCTCCTTCAGCATGTTCGCAGTCAACTAAGGTTAATTTTGGGGGCTTGGTCAAGTAGAAATTACATATGGCCGCGGAGCGAGAACTTCGGAGTGAACGTTTCTTTGCAGGGGTGGAATGTGGCACACACACAGCTGTGTCTTTCCAGAGGTCTATGAGGCTGTGCGTATAATGAGCGGTTAAAAGGCGGCCCGGCTCGAATCACCCAACGCCTTTCCGTTTGGCACCGATATGGACCAGCCCGAAATCCCGTTCGGGGCTTTGGCGAGCGGTGAAGGTGCAGCGAATGCAAGTGTGCCAAAGCCCGCAGTCTGAGAATGGAGATTCACAGGGTTCGCCAAGAAAAGGGAGACAGATCGCCTCAGGATATAGGGGCTCGCAATTTCTACTCGTTGCACGCTCGAGCGGCCACTAGTCTAGCCTCTTAAAAGGCTGCGTTGCTTTTTTTGCTTATCTGCGGAATACCCGGTGCGGCAGAAGGTGCGAGTGACGCCCGTTGGGGTCAGGCGCCCTCCTCTCCAGCAAACTCCGGTTGGAGATTTCGGCGGGTGCCTGGGCATGGCGCAGGGCCCCCATGCCTAGCCCCTCTGCGAGTGGGAAAGGGGCGCCACACAGGGACATGGCGGCGCCGCCATTGTGGGGCCGCCCGCAGTGCGCCCGTGTTCCTGCCATACCCGTGTGCCGAAACCGCCGTAGGGGCGCACGGCAGTGCGCCCGCCGTTGCTGTTCCGGGGGAGGAGGCCACTTTGTCGCGCTCATCTGCTCGTGACCTCCTCTACGGCTTGCCACACGCGGTCCACGGGCAAAGCGCGGCTCATGCACAGATAGTAAGGGCAGCGCTCGCGGATGCAACGAGGGCACAGTCGACCCACAGGGGGCACCAGGGTAACCACGCGCGGACCAAGGGGCCGCCAGCGTTCGGGCCGCTGAGAGCGAAGCGGCGAATACAACGCCACCGTAGGCGTGCCGAGAAGGGCGGCTAAGTGGGTGGGTCCGGTGGAGCCGCCGACGAATAAATGGGCGCGATGCAAAACCGCGGCAAGCTCTCCCAAGCTGAGACGGCCACAGAAATTCGCCGCGTGGTCGCCAATCAGGGAACACACGCGCGCAACTAACTCTCGTTCTCCAGCCGTACCGGTTACGGCAACCCGCCAACCAGAATGCGCTAGCTTTCGCCCCAGAGCCCCGTAAAGTGTAGCGTCCCAGTTGAGCGCGGAACCAGCGCTGCCAGGATGGATCACGGCGAGCCGCTGGTCTCCCAAACCGTGAGCGCGCAGCAACGCATCCACAGCTTGCACCTCCGAGTCGCGGAACTTCCAATCGAGGGCGGGCACAGTGCTTGGCGGAGAGATGCCCAAGGCGGTGAGGAACTCGAGGTTCAGCATGGCCTCGTGCACATCGCCACCTCGACGGTGTTGGCGAAGCCGGCGGTTGAGCAAGAACGAGTAAGCTCGGTACGCGCTGCCGACGCGGATAGGAATCCGCGCCAACCACAAGGCTGTCGCTAGTCGTGGCGTGGGATGAACGAGAACCGCGGCGTCGAAGCGGCCTGCAAGGGTGCGGACGAGTGGTCGCAACGCGCGGAACCCCGAGTGCTTCGCCTCGATGTCGATCAGCACCTCGTGCACACACGGGTGGTGCCGAGCAGCCTCGCAGTTGGCCGGCGACGCTAACACAGCCACATGCGAGTGGGGACGCGCTTGCCGGATCGCTTGCGCCATCGGCAAGGTCAGCAACATGTCGCCCAGGTGATCGGTGCGAACGAGAAGAACCTTAGCGTCGTTTGCGAGGGATTGACTCATGCGCCTAAAGTGCCGATCGTTCGAACCTATGCGGGTCAGCGGCTTTACCTTCGTACGAAACGCAGTGGATCTGTATTACCCGGTCGTTGAATCCATCCGATCCATTCTGCCCATCTGCGACGAGTTCATCGTAGCTGCCGGCGACTCTACCGACGGAACCACAGAATTGCTGCGTAGCATCGGCGACCCGCGGGTCAAAATTATCGAGACCGTGTGGGATCCCGAGTTGTTCGTGCACGGACGCACGAACGCTCACCAAACCAACATTGCGTTGGACGCCTGCACGGGTGACTGGGCCTTTTACTTGCAGGCAGACGAAGTCGTTCACGAAGACGACTTGCCCGTGATCGTTAACGCCATGGAGCGTTACCTCGACGATCGGCGTGTCGAAGGACTGTTGTTCGACTACCTTCACTTTTTCGGCGACTACGATCATTACATGATCGCGCATGGCTGGTACCGGCGCGAGGTCCGCATCGTGCGCACCGGCGTTGGAGTACGATCGTGGAAAAGTGCACAAGGTTTTCGGCGCAATGGCGAGAAACTCAAGGTCAAACACTCGGGTGGCCGCATTTTTCACTACGGGTGGGTGCGCCCGCCTCGGCGGATGACCCGTAAAACCCACTCCTTTCTTACCTTGCATCGCGGCCGCGAAGAAGCAGACAAAAGTTTTCCGGACCTCGAGCAGCCCTTCGACTATGGGCAACTGCACGGGCGCGTGCGCTTCACCGGAACCCACCCCGCGGTGATGCGCGAGCGCATTGCCGCAAAGGATTGGGAGGTCCGCCCGGGAAAGATCAAAATGCGCCACGATACCTTGCGCATCCGGCTGTTGACGTTCCTGGAAAACCGCATCTTGGGTTTTCGGCTAGGCGAGAACCGGAACTATGTAGAGTTGCCCGACTAGGTTGGCTCTCGGCTGCTTCCCGGGGGAGACAAGCAACGCTCTATCCTCAGGCGCGCCGAGCCGCCCAGCACAGTCGCAAGTATTCCGTGTGTGACAACAGGCGCCCCCGTGCACGCATGCGGCGGTTGCGGTTTCCCAGTATGGTCCACATCGCCCACACGGCGGCGGCACCGAGCCAATGTCGGGTAGCGTAGGCAAGGCCCAGATTGCCGTCGCGAATCCAACGGCTGCGGGCGTCGGCAAGGTGAAGACGACAAAAGTAATCCCACGTCAGGCGTTCGGACTCGACGATGTGGAACATCTCCAGCGCCGGCCAATACACGATGTCGAAGCCAGCAGCGCGCAACCGCCTGGCCAAGTCACCGTCCTCGTGCAACCCACTAGCTCCTGGCCCTAAACGCGGATCGAAGCCGCTCATTGCCGCCAGGGCGGATCTGCGGATGACCATGTTGCAGCCGTACAGGTGTTTCGTCGGCAAGGGTTTTGAACCCAGATCGAACAGCGGAATGGTGCGGTACAGTTCCACCAGGGAGGCAGTTGGCCCGGAGCGGTGCTCGGGTGGTAGCCGCACCGGTCCTGTGGCCGCAGCGTAGCCGCGAAAGCGTTCGGCAAACTCCAGCGCCGCACCGAGCCACGGAGCAGGGATCAACACATCGTCGTCCGTGAATGCGAGTAAGCTGGCACGGGCTGCGGGCCAGGCGGCATTCAACGCGCGAGCCTTGCCGGCTTCGTCGACACGCAGCACTTTGCGGAGCGCCGGCCTCCGCTGTTGCCAGCGAGCGAGGAGTATGGGCGTGTGATCCGTGGAGCCGTTGTCGACAACAATGGTTTCCACGGCCTGTAAGGTGTTCTTCTCCGCTTGGTCCAGGCACTCCAGCGTGCGCTCGAGGGAACAGGCGCGGTTGCGCGTTGCGATGATCACGGTCAGTTCCGGTTTACCCATGGCCTGGACGGATGGTAGAGTTTTTCCGTTCAGCGAACCTTGCCTGCAAGGAGCCCCAGTGCCGAGCAATGCGATACTCCGCGCGAGCTTGTTGCACGGCGTTTCTGCTGAAGATCCCCGCCAACCACTTGAGGCTCGCCTCGGCCAAGGCCGCACAGTCGCGCGCAAACGAACGCCCCATGCCGGCGACTTGCAAGGAACGACCGAGAATCGACGCTCGGCGGAGCAGATACGCTCGTTCAAGCCGATTTTTCGGCATCCGGTGATAGACGACCGCGGCGGGGTTGTACCAGATTCCGTAACCACGATGGCGCAGCCGCCGAGCAAGCTCGAGATCTTCACACAACCCCATAGCTCCCGGACCCAGCCGCACGTCGAAGGTTCCAACAGCAAGTAGCGCTTGAAGACGGACGGCAACGTTGGCACCGTAAAAATCCGAAACCTCGCACGGATCCGGCCCGAGGTCGTACACCGGTAAAACCAACGACCAAAGGCCCCGAGGGAGATCGCTGTTGTCCGGTCCAGCGCTGCCCTCCCACAGCGGTAGGATCCTGCCAGCCGTAGCGGCGGCCTCGGGATACGCCGCGAAGAACTTCTGTGTGGCACGAACCCAATGAGGGTCGACGACGACATCGTCGTCGGTAAACAAAACGAGCTCGCTCTCGATTTGTTCAAGGGCAGCGTTCAATGCCCGTGACTTACCTCGCTCGCTGACACGGAGCCAGTGGGCATAGGGCCGGCTGCTACACCATCGTTGAAGAAGATCCGGTGTGGCGTCGCTCGAGCCATTGTCCACGAGCCACACGGAAGCATGGGAAGCGGCTTCGAGCGCTGTAGCCAGACTATCGAGCAATGACGCCAATTCAGGGGCGCGGTTGTACGTAGCGACGACGACCGCAACGGGGGGTGCGGACCCGTGCTCGGCAGGGTTCGGGCTAACGACCGATTGCAGTTTCATCGCTTCCCGTTCTAAGTCGCTGATCGAAGAGGAGCGCTTGGTGACGCAATATTTTCCCCCGCAAGCACCCGTCGATACTGTTTCAGGTAACCGAGCGCCATGTGGCGGTGGGTGAAGTGCTCGAGAACCCGTTGCCGGCAGGCGCGCGGGGAAATTTTGTCCACGTGGGCAATGGCTTGCTGGAATTCAGCCAGAGACGAGCATAAAAATCCCACCTCCGGGGTAACGATTTCCGGCATGGCGCCGAGGGGAGCGGTGATTACGGGTGTGCCGCTCGCTAAAGCTTCGATGACGGCAAGCCCGAAGGGCTCGGGCCAGCGAATGGGGAACAGCAAGGCGCGGGCGTTGGCGAGGAGCTCTGCCTTGGTGCGCCCACTGACCTCTCCCACGAACTCCGCCCGGCATCGCCAACTGGTCCACCAGCCGCCCGTTTTCCACAAGTCCCAACGGGTACCGCCCGCCACCACGAGGCGAAAGCCAAGCTCATGTGCGAGACGCAGGGCGATATCGATTCCTTTGCTCTTACGGCTCACCTTGGAGAGGAAAAGGAAGTAGTCGTCTTTGCGCTCCCGGTAAAGATACTCGGCTGGGTCGAGCCCGTTGTACACGAAAAAACGCGATCCTCCGCGGCGGGAATGGTCGCGGCTCAAAAAAATCTTCCGGGGATGGGGTAAAAGCTCGCCTGGTGAATTGCCATGAACGGTGACGACCCACGGCAGCGAGAAAGCGGAGAGGCGGGGAAACTGCTGGAAGTGCAGCACTTGGGCATCGACTGGCAGTGGCTCGGCGATGCTGCGCAAAAAGCGCTGCGAGGTTGGTTTCTCGGCAACCTCGACGACCTCTGCCCCTGGTAGCTTTGTGCCTGAAGGGGCAAACACAGTTACACGCATGCCGAGCTCTACTTGCGCGCTGACCAACCAGGTCAGCACTCGCTGCGACCCGCCGTAACCGGTCACAGGGAGGCGCCAAGGGCTAACGTGAACCACGTGCATCGTGCGATCTTCTATCGCAAGTTGGCAAAAACACATAGCTCGAATCGGCGGCGGGCATAAGGCAGGGGAAATCGCGGCCTGTGGCCGGGAGGTAGCTCGATCGGGATTTCGCGCTTCTAGCTTCGCCGTGAAGCCACCGGCCCCACGATGCGCTGCACAGGTTTTGCGGTTGGCTTCTATCCTATTCGGCAACTGCCACCTGGGGGCCGAACGTAGGGCGAAAGGCCAAGGCTGGGGATGTTCGGGGTACGCTTCGTTTCCGGAAAGAACGACCTCGGGAGCGCCGATGACGAGAAGGTTGGCGCCGGATGGGCAAAGTGCCGCAAGTCTCGCAACCCTTGCGGCTTACAATGCCCGATGTTAACCAACGCGGCTGAATTTGAAGTTGGAGGAAAGATGGGACTGGCTCCCGAAAAGGTGAAGGAGCTTATCGGATCGTACCAGCGTCACCCAAAGGATACCGGCTCTCCGGAAGTCCAGGTAGCTTTGCTTACGTCTCGAATCGAATCTCTCACGCAACACCTGCAGACCCACAAAAAGGATCATCACTCGCGGCGTGGCTTGTTGATGCTCGTCGGTCAGCGCCGACGCTTGCTCGAGTACTTAAAGCGTGAGGATTTCGATCGATACAAGAGCTTGATCGAGCGGCTGGGACTCCGAAAGTGAGCCATGGCGGCGTGCGCCTTCGCAAGGTGCTTACCGCCGGTCTTTCCCTCCCGCTGAAGGGGCAACGAGGCCCGGGAGGTTGAGTATGTACAAGAAAGTAGAAACCGTGTTTCACGGACGCCCGCTGTGGATGGAAAGCGGGCGCATGGCCAAGCAAGCCGACGGTGCGGTGGTGATCGGCTACGGCGAGTCGATGGTGCTCGTCACCGTAGTCGCCGAGAAGAAAACCCGCGAAGGGGTGGATTTCTTCCCCTTGACGTGCGACTACCAGGAGCGGACGTTCGCTGCCGGGAAGATTCCTGGGGGCTTTTTCAAGCGCGAGGGCAGGCCCACAGAAAAGGAAACGTTGACGTCGCGGTTGATCGACCGGCCCATTCGTCCCTTGTTCCCCGATGGGTTCCGCTCGGAAACACAGCTGATCGCGACGGTTTTATCTCACGATAAAGAAAACGATCCCGACATTCTCGCTGTTACCGGGGCTTCCGCCGCGCTGCAAGTGTCTGACGTGCCCTTCCTCGGACCCATTGGTTGCGTGCGCTTGGGTCGCGTAGACGCTGCCTTCGTGGTCAACCCAACGGTAAGCGATCTCGACCGGAGCGACTTGAACCTGGTGGTAGCCGCTAGCCGAGACGGCATCGTCATGGTGGAAGGTGGCGCGAAGGAGTTGCCCGAGGAGGTCATTTTAGAAGCATTGTTTTTGGCGCAAAGGGAAATTCAAACCTTGCTCGATCTGCAGGACGAGCTGCGCCGTGCCTTGGGTAAGCCGAAACGCCCGGTGGTGGAACCGCAGGTGGACCGCGAGCTGTTTGCGTTGTTCGAACAAGAAGCGATTCCGCGCATGAAGGTGGCATTCCAAACGCCGACGAAGCAGGAGCGGGCCGAAGCCGTGCGGCGAGCGGAAGAGCAGGCCATTGCAGCTTTGGCGGCTCGCTTTCCCGACCGCGTAAGTGAGCTCAAGGTGTTCAGCGAAGAAGTCAAATCGCGGGTGATGCGTGCGGCCATTGTCAAGGAAGGCCGCCGGGTGGACGGCCGCGGGCTGGAAGATATCCGCCCCATCACCTGCGAAGTGGGCTTGCTTCCCCGGGCCCACGGTTCGGCGTTGTTTACCCGGGGGGAGACCCAAGCCTTGGTGACGACAACTCTGGGTACGTCGTCGGACGAGCAAAAAATCGATGCCCTCATCGGCGAGCAATTCAAGAAGTTCATGCTCCACTACAACTTCCCCCCTTTCAGCGTCGGCGAGGTGCGGTTCTTGCGCAGCCCGGGCCGGCGGGAAATTGGCCATGGGGCGTTGGCAGAGCGAGCCATTCAAGCCGTGTTGCCGCCAGAAGACAGCTTCCCGTATACCATTCGGGTGGTTTCGGAGATTCTGGAGTCTAACGGCTCGTCGTCGATGGCGACCGTGTGCGGTGCCACCTTGGCGCTGATGGACGCTGGTGTGCCCATTTCTGCACCTGTTGCCGGAATTGCCATGGGCTTGATCGTCGAAGGTGAGGAGGTGCGGATTTTGTCCGATATCCTTGGCGACGAGGATCATCTGGGGGACATGGATTTCAAGGTAGCGGGCACGGCACGGGGCATTACCGCACTGCAAATGGACATTAAGGTGGGCCGGGTGACGCGAGAGGTGATGCAGGCTGCGCTGTATCAAGCGCAGCGCGGCCGGCTGCAAATCCTCGAACAAATGAAGCAAGCGATTGCCTTACCACGGCCGGAGGTTTCGCAGCACGCCCCGCGAATCGTCACGCTGAAAATCAAGCCGGAGAAAATTCGCGAAGTTATCGGTCCGGGAGGAAAGGTCATCCGCGGGATCATCGAGGAAACTGGCGTGAAAATCGACGTGGAAGACGACGGTACGGTGATCATTGCCTCGAGCGACCTCAAGGCCATGAACCGCGCCATCGAAATCATTCAAGGAATCACGGCGGAGCCGGAAGTCGGTCGCGTTTACAAAGGGATCGTGCGGCGTATCGTCGATTTTGGTGCCTTCGTGGAAATCTTGCCGGGGGTAGACGGCCTGTTGCACATCTCGCAGATCGGTCCTGGACGCGTTGCCAAAGTGTCTGACGTCCTCAAAGAGGGCGAAGAAATCCTGGTGAAAGTTTTGGAGATCGATAAATCGGGGAAAATTCGTTTGAGTCGTCGCGAGGCGATCAAATCGGGCGAGGAAGCGAGGCAAGGTCAGCCGAACCCCAAGGCTAAATCCGGTGCCGGGGATGGTCCCTGAACGCGGGGGGAAGCCTATGGATCGCCAGGACGAACCAATGGTACGGCGCTCGCAATTGAGTAACGGGATTCGCGTGGTCACGGAGACTCTGCCGAGCCTGCCATCGGTGGCGATTGGCTTGTGGGTAGAAAACGGATCCCGCCACGAGCGACCGGATCAGGCCGGAATCTCCCATTTTCTGGAACATCTGTTTTTCAAGGGTACGGAGAGGCGCACGGCGGCGCAAATTGCCGAGGAGGCCGACGCCGTCGGGGCGGTGTTGAACGCCTTCACCGGCAAGGAGCACACTTGTTATTACGCCAAAGTGTTGCGGGAGCACCTGGCCTTGGTGCAGGATTTGTTGAGCGACATTTTCTTGCACTCGCTGTTCGCTCCGGAGGAGATCGAACGCGAACGGTCCGTTGTTCTCCAAGAAATCTTGCAGGTGGAAGACACCCCCGACGATTACGTGCACGACTTGTTTGCGCTCCGCTATTGGCCGAACCACCCTCTCAGCTTTCCTGTTTGCGGAACAGTGGAAACCGTCAGTCGTTTTCGCCAACAGGATTTCCGCGAGTTCGTGGACGCTCGCTACCAACCGGATCGGATCGTGGTGGCCGCAGCAGGCAATGTGAGGCACGAGGAAATCCTCGAGTGGGTGGAGCGTGACTTCGGCCACCTGGGCGGCCGCTCCGTCCACGTCGATGGGGTGCCCCCCCGACCCGCTTGCGGCGTCCACTACGTGGAAAAATCGCTGGAACAGGTACACCTCTGCTTAGGGACTCCAGGCATCTCCCAAATGGCTCAGGAGCGTTACGCTGGATACTTGCTCAACACCGCGCTGGGAGGTGGCATGAGTTCGCGCTTGTTCCAAGAGATCCGTGAACGTCGCGGGCGCGCGTACTCGGTGTACTCGTTCCTCTCTTCTTACAGCGATGCCGGGTACTTGGGAATTTACGTGGGTACGAGCCCAGAATGGGTTGCGGAGGTGGTGGACATTATCCTCGCGGAACTCGAACGGCTCAAACGGGAAGGGTTGAAGGCGGAGGAGCTGCAGCGGGTGAAGAATCAGCTGAAGGGCAATCTGCTGTTGGGGATGGAAACCAGCGATAATCGGATGAGCCGCATTGCGAAAAACGAGCTTTTCTTTGGCCGCAACGTACCAGCGAGCGAGCTTGTCGCTCGCATCGAGGCGACCACGAACGACGAAATTATCGACTTGGCCCAGCGCTTGTTCGACTCGAGCGCGATGGCCGTGGCCCTGCTTGGCGACATGCGCGGGCAGCCTTTACCCGCTTTAGGCGGCTCGACGTAACCAGGGCACCGGCGTCGGCCGTGCGGCGTGCCGACAGCCTAGGCCCCTTCCCCCTTTAAAGCCAGTCACCTTTTCTTTCGGCGCTTGCCCTCTCTCCTCCGCCAGGGAGCGGGTGGCCTGAAGGGCCGGGTGAGGGCCCATGAGCGCACGGCAGTGTGCCGGTGGTTTCCGGGGCGACGCGCGTTTTTGTAGATCACACCTTGCCCTTTCCCCTTTCCCCTTTCCCCTTTCCCCTTTCCCAATGGGGGGACCCAACGGTGGAAAATAGCGACTCCCAAGGGGGGTGGCCGAATCTGTGGTCGCCTCGGCGTCCGAGGGGCTGCGTTTACTCCTGGCCGAGATTCAGGCCGAGCTGGCCAGTCAAACGAATACCGGCAGGGGGCTGGCCAAGCTTCCCGGTGGCGTCCCCTTCCGTGCCCAGATTCGCCACCTTGGAGGGCTCGGTTCCCGGGGGCACGCCGGCGGTAACCACCGGCTCTGTCGCAAAGCGTGTCACAGCGGCGCCTGAGGCTATCGCCGCCAGTTGCACGATACCTTCGGGTCGCCCACGGCTAATGAAATCGAAACCCTCGAGCCGGTCCCGCAGGAAATGCTCATCGATGCGGCGTGGCCGCGTGGGTAAACCGCTTTCTTCCACCAGTGTCACTTCTCGCGCTGTCACGAGCACCGCGGGTGACTGCGGATCGCGCAAACTGTGAACTTCCACAGTTCCTTCGATGCCAATGACCTCGGTAAGCTGGGTAGCCGGATCGAACCGCACGGCGAACTCGGTGCCGCGCACGCCTGCGACGGCGGTTTGCGTACGGATCTCGTACGCATTACCTCGGCGCCGGTAGTACTCGCTGACGGCAGCGTTCACTTTGCCCCGCAACAAGCCAAAGAGCGAGCGGGCTTGCCCGGCATGAACGTCGAACACGTTCTCGTCCACCGTGACACGCGAGTTCTCGGCTAAAATGAGCACGCTGTCGTCTTGGAATACGACCCGCAACTTCCCTTCGGCTCCGGTGACCAAGACATCTCCCTCGGCAACCGGGCTCCCGATCTCGGCCGCGAGCACTTGCCCGTCGCGCTCGATCCGTGCCTCTCCCTGAGCTGCTGCAACGGTTCCCACTTCCGTCGCGCTTGCCCAGCTGCTTACGCACCAACACGCGAGAGCCCACGCGGCTGCCCGAAGCTGTCGTTTGTCCATCTCTTCAGTACCTCGCTTCGATCGTGATCGACCCGATGTGTCGCTCGTATTCGAAAAGCTTTTCTTGACGCAAACCAATGAGCTGAACGGAGTTGGTGAAGTTCCACTGGCCGAAGTAACCGACGGTAAACACAATATGCTCGGTCAGCTTACGGCGCGCAAGCAAAATGATTCGGTGCTCTCGGTCTTTGCGATTCTCACTAGGCTCGGGTTCGTACTCCTTGTGGCGAAACGCGTAGTCCAGTTGTGTTTCCACCGCCCACGGAAAACCCCACCTCATCCCGGCTCCAATTTGGTTGCCCGTGTAAGCAAAAGCCCGCGAGGCACGCCCCGGAGCCGTGTCTTCGACCTCGAAGAAGTAGGAAAAGGTAAGGTATCGCCCTCGATTGCCCTCGAGGAAAAACGCTTGGACGACACCGGGAATATAGTTGGTGGCATCTCGAATATGGAATTCGGGCTTCAAAAAATCCCGCCGCCTGAGTTGGAAGGATATTTCCGTCCAACCGAGGGTCCCCTCGTCGACCCGTGCAAACGGTAGCAGGCTGCCTTCCCGTAGAAAATCATCGGTGTCGAGCAGGTAATAATCGTACCGGCCGATCGCGCCCCATTCGCCCCAAGCACGGCGGTCGGAAAAGGAGATCTGAGCCCGATGATCTTGTAGGTCGAATTGCCGGAGTTCGAGATGAAGGCTTTGATAAAACTCGTAGCCAGCGGCTAATTGCGCCGTGCGCGTGCGTGCAATCCCGTAGGAACCGCCAAGTTGCAAAGTGGCGCGTCCGTCAGCTTGCTGGGTAACACCGACGTCGCTTTTGGCAAAGCTGGCGCCGAAATCGCTCGCAGGAGCGAGAATGACGTTGCTGTCGTACTGGAATCCGAAGCTGCCGAACGCTGACCAACGCTCCCGCTCCATCCGCCGCAAGCGGGCAAGGAACTGCTCGGCTTGCTCGGCAACCGGGCTACCGGGCTTGAGTTCTTTTACGCGAAGGAATTCCTGCTTCGCCCTTCGCCAGCGTCCTTGCTGGTAGTCCAGCACGCCGAGGTGGTAGCGTGCGACAGCTTCCAATGCGGGATCTTTCTCGAGAGCCGCCCAAAAGTAGGATCGCGCCTCGCTGGCACGGTCGAGGCGGAGCAGTGCAATTCCGAGATACAGAAGAGCCTGGGCTTCGAGTTCCGAAGCGTTGCGGGCTGTTCCCAAAGGTGTCAACGCCTCGCCGTAGTGTCCTTCTTCGACCAAGACGACACCCAGGTCCAACGCCGCATCGAAGAGTTTCGGGTTGAGCTCCAAGGCTTTGCGCAGGTCGTCGATGGCTCCTTGCCGATCTCCGGCACGGTTGCGTGTGACAGCTCGATAGTAACGGGCGAAAGCATCTCGGGGGTCGGCACGCACGGCTTCGTCGAACAGTCGAAGCGCTTCTTCAAGACGGCCGGCGTGGAACTCCACGAGTCCCTTGGTGTACAACCGCTTGGAGCGCTCGCTCCCCTCGCTTGCAGAGGCCAAGGGCAAGAGCACTGCTACTAGCGCGATGATGAGCTTGCCCCGGAGCTCGTTCACCGTCTCACCCCAATGGCAATATCGACGGGTGTCACCCCGACGCCAAAGATCGCAGTGGCTAGAAGGTCACGTGGCACGTCGATCACGCTGACGCTGTTCGTGAAAGAGTTGGTAACGTAAACGAATGTGCCGTCAGGTCGGATGGCGACAGCTGTCGGTTCGGAACCGACTTGGATGCGCGCCCTCAAGGTCAGTGCGGCGGTGTCGATCACCGCAACGTCGTTGGAACCGCGGTTGACGACGTAGGCCAGCGACCCATCTGCCGTGACGGCCACGGATTGGGGCGACCTGCCCACGCGCAGACGCGCGAGCAACTGTGCTTCCTCGAGTTCGACAATGCTCAAAGAGTCCTCCCCGCCGTTGGCAACGTATAGCCGCGATCCGTCCGGGGAAACGGCAACGTCCTGTGGGCGCGAGCCAGCGGGAACGAATCCTAGGGTAGCGCCATCGGGAACGGCGATGATCCGTATTCGGTTGTTGAGCTGTTCGGCCACGAAAGCTCGTTCGGAACGCAAATCGAAGGCCACGCTAGTGGGCATCGATTCCACAACGACGGTCGCCACTACGTTCAAGGGATTTCGCCTCACCAGCGTCACCGTGGCGCCCAGTTGATTCACCACTGCGATCCATTGGTCGTCGGGAGAAGTTTTTACGTCCACGGGTCGTGCGCCTACGGTTACCGAGGCGACTCGTCGACCCGTATCGAGATCGATCACGGACAGCTCGTTTGCGAAGTAATTGGTGACGTAGGCCCAACGCGCGTCGGCGCTCAGTGCCAGGGCTGAGGGATAGTCTCCTGCCGGAATGCTGCCCACGAGCCGGTTGCTCGCGGTGTCGATCACCGCCAAGGATGCGTCGTTGAAGTTGGCTACGTAAGCCAGGGTGCGAGGCTCGGGAGTTGGTGTCGGAGTCGAGGTAGCGGTTGCCGTGGGCGTCGGGGTCGGGGTTGGCGTCGAAGTGGCGGTGAACGTCAGGGTCGCGGTGGGACTTGGGGTGAGGGTTCGTGTTGGAGTGGAAGTTGGAGTTTCGGTGGGTGAGGCAGACGGGGTTGCGGTGTAGGTGGCTGTGGAGGTTGGTGTCGAAGTCGGGGTTAGCGATGGGGTGGAGGTGGAGGTGGGGGTGTCCGTGGGCGTTGCCGTCGCGGTGAAGGTGAAGGTGTGAGTCGCAGTAGAACTCGGTGCTGGCGTCGGAGTGTGAGTCGCTGTCGGCGTCGAGGTGGCCGTGAAGGATGGCGTGGCAGTAAAGGTGGCGGTGGGTGTGGGCGTGGGTGTGGATGTCGGCGTCGAGGTCGACGTTGCCGTCGGAGTATGTGTGGCAGTGGGGGAAGAGGTCGCGCTAGGTGTGCCGAGGGTCACACGGAACGTGAAGGCAAGATCGACCGACCGAGGGCGTGGCCCCGCTGTTTGGCCCTGAACGCGGAAGGTGGCCGTCGCGGCGACGTTCGCGGGCCAAGTACCGCTGCCCTTGTAGCCACGAACTCCCAGTCGGTGGTCGGCGCTGCAAGGCTCGGTATCCGAAGAAACATCGTCGCATGCTGTCCAGCGAATAGAGAGAGGTGTGGTTTGATCCTGGATCGAAACGTCAGTGCGCAAGCTTGTCAGTTCGATGGGATGCACGGCACTGGCGACGAGGAGTTGTACGGGAACCGGGGCGACCGCTTCCGTTGCTGGAAGAGGGGCCAACGGCAAGACAAAAGGTTGGGCAAGCATGGGAATCGACCCGGAGCCGTTTCGCATACCCGGTACGATGGACACGGTCGTTGGGGTGCTATCGTAGGTGGGAACGGCCGGGAACTGCGTGCGACAGGGCCGCCCAACCCCCGCTGGGTCAGTGCGACAAACCAAGTTGCTTGCCACATCAGCAGGAGCCGGCGCGTCTGGGGTGGCAAAAGTGGTGAGGCGAACCGTCGCCTCGCCCTCCACCAAGCCATCGAGTACGAGAATCCTCGATCCGCTACTGGGATCCAGTGGCACCTCGCTGGGACGAACAGCGAGGCAACACGAATTTCCCGCCGCATCGGTGAGCACCACGCGCACGCTCACGGCGGCCGCTGGCAGCCGGGAGCTGAAACTCCCGTCACGTTGCTCCCACGATGCTTGCACCGCAAGTCGACCCACCAGCGGTGAGGAATTGCCATTGTCTCCCCCGGAACACCCAGCACAAGCCACGAGGAGCACGAACGCAGCGGTACAAGCTCTTGCGATGCTTGCGTGCCCCTCGTGGATCTCTGCCCTGCCGCCCATGCCAACGCCCATGGAGCCCCAGCTCCTAACTGCACGATTGGCCTTTAGAACGGCCTAGCCCGCAAGTAAAGCAGAAATTGCTCTCGGAGGCGGTCCGTCGCGAAACATAGGACGCGCCTGCTGGTGGCCGGTCATGTGCAGCACCACCGCGGCCCTCTTTTGTTCGCACCCGCGGTGGCGGGGCACGATGGTAACTTCGTGACACTGCCCTGTACTCGCAGCAGCGCGAGCGCGCGCCTTTCCTTGGCTTGCCTCGGGGCCACCTGCGGGTGACGAACAATCTTGCGCCCCGAAAACGAGTTGCCCGGCTGGCGTGAGGGGCTCTCGCTGCAACAGCGTGGAGAAAGGAAACGAGAGCGAATTTGTGTCGCAACTCGCCCGCTACGAAAACCGCCGATCCGGCGAGTTCCCAGGGTGGGAATGCCACCGATCGGTAGCGCGCCCGACCGTAGCGGCGAACGTGGCCGTCAACCTGTCGCTACCGACATCCAGTCAACCCCTCGGCCCCAGAGGAAACCGCGCCAGCCGACCGCTCTAGGCGAGCTTGCCCGCCCAGCTCGTAGAACTTCGGAACCTGCGTTCTATTATTAATGCTTTCAGTGCGTTTAGAGGAATTCCAAGTTCCTCTTATTGCGCGACGACCGGGCTTCTGACTAAAAGGCGGTTTCGCCGCATGTCACAGATCTTCCACCGGAGTGCAAACGCGCTAGCACGCGCGACGATTTTTGGTGCTGTGTTTGGTCTAGGAGTGTTGGGCTACGGGGGCATGTTACTCAACCGCTCCGGGTACGTGACCGGTGCTCACGTAGCCATCGAGCAGCCCGTACCGTTCAGCCACAAGCACCACGCAAACGAGCTGGGGATCGACTGCCGCTACTGCCACACGACCGTGGAGGTGTCGAGTGCAGCGGGAATTCCCCCCACGAAAACTTGCATGAATTGCCATTCTCAGATTTGGGCAGATAGCCCGACTCTGGAGCCGGTGCGCGCCAGTTTCCGCACGGACCAGTCGATTCCTTGGATCAAGGTGCACGATCTACCGGATTTCGTTTACTTCGACCACAGTATTCACGTGGCCAAGGGAATTGGCTGCGCAAGCTGTCACGGTCGGGTCGACCAAATGAACCTGACCTGGCAGGAGAACTCGCTCCAAATGGAGTGGTGCTTGAACTGCCACCGTCACCCGGAGGCGTTCGTGCGGCCCAAGGCAGAAGTCTTCAACATGGCTTACAAGCTGCCTCGCCGAGCGCAAGAAGCTTTGGGCGTGCGTTTGGTGGAGGAGTACGACGTTCACAAAGAGCAACTGACCAACTGTTCGATCTGTCACCGGTGATCGACAATGAGGGAGCAGAACCGAGACCATTCGTCACTCGCCGAGGGCGTGCTCGCGCCTGACCCATCGCCTTACGACTGGGAAGCGTTGCGGGCAAAACTGGGGGCGGCCACAGGGCGCAAATACTGGCGTAGTTTGGAAGAACTGGCCGACAGTGAAGGTTTTCGAGCGTTCTTGGAAGCGGAGTTCCCGCAGCAAGCCTCGGTGCTGAACGCTTTGGGGCGGCGGCAGTTTTTGCAGCTCATGGGTGCCTCGCTCGGGCTCGCGGGTTTGAGTGCCTGTACGAAGCAGCCGGTGGAAAAGATTTATCCTTACGCAAAATCACCGGAGGAATTCGTTCCGGGCCAGCCCTTGTACTTTGCCACGGCGCTGCCCTTGAGCGGGTTTGGTCGGGGGGTCTTGGTGGAAAGCCACATGGGCCGGCCGACCAAAGTAGAGGGTAACCCGGAGCATCCATCGAGCCTGGGTGCGACAGACATTTTTGCGCAAGCGGACATCCTGACGTTGTACGACCCCGACCGCTCTCAGGCAGTTCGGTTCGGTGGGGTGATTCGTCCTTGGACGGCATTTGTCGATACGGCGCAGCGTGAGTTCGAGCGACTGGGTACGAAGAAGGGTGCGGGGTTTCGGATTTTGACGGAGACGGTGACCTCGCCGACTCTTGCAGCGGAGATTCGCCGTTTGCTTGCAGAGTGGCCCGAAGCACGTTGGCATCATTACGAGCCGGTCAACCGCGATCACTGGCATGCCGGTGCTAAGGCGGCCTTTGGTGAGGTGGTGGATCCCGTCTATCGCCTCGAGGCGGCAGATGTGGTCCTGTGCATCGAGGCCGACTTGCTGGGGCCCCACCCGGGTGGAGTCCGCTACGCCCGTGAGTTCTCATGGCGTCGGCACGTGGAGGAGGGGAACGGCAGCCGGATGAATCGGCTGTACGTGGTGGAAGCAGCGCCGAGCATCACTGGCTCGGTGGCAGATCACCGGCTGATCTTGCGGCCGACCGAGTGTGAAGCTTTTGTTCGCGCGCTGGCGGCAGCGCTCGGCTTGCCGGTGCAAACTCCAGCGAGCATGGAGCCCCACCGTGCCTTCGTTGCGGCAGTGGCGAAGGATTTGGCCCGTAGCCGAGGCCGCAGTTTGGTGGTAGCCGGGGAAGCGTTGCCACCCAGTGTGCACGCCCTCGTTTGCGCGGTGAACAGCTCGCTGGCGAACATTGGCAAAACGGTGTCCTTCATCGATCCCGTGGGGCAACATCCTGAACCTCAAGGGGAATCACTGCAAGCCCTGGTGGCCGATATGGACGCCGGGAAAGTCGAGGTTTTGCTCGTCCTCGGCGGCAACCCGGTGTATACGGCGCCAGCGGATTTACGTTTTGCCGAGCGGTTACAAAAGGTACCGTTGCGGATTCGTCTTGGGTTGTACGAGGATGAAACCTCGCAGCTGTGCCACTGGCACCTCCCCGAAGCGCATGTGCTCGAATCGTGGGGAGACGTGCGAGCACACGACGGAACGGTGACGTTGATCCAGCCGCTGATCGCGCCGCTTTACGATGGCAAGAGCGCGCTCGAGGTATTGGCGGCCTTCAGCAGCAAGCCGACCCTTACTGGGTACGAGATGGTTCGGCAGTATTGGAAAAGCGCTTGGGGCGACGCTGATTTCGAAAGCCGATGGCGGCGCGCTCTGCACGACGGGGTCGTGCCTGGAAGCGCTGCGGAGGTTCGAACAGTTTCGCTTCGGCAGGACTTTTTCCAAGGTCTGCGGCCATTGGTGGCTTCGCCGCCCGGTCTAGAAATCATATTGCGACCGGATCCCACGGTGTACGACGGCCGTTATGCGAACAACGGCTGGCTGCAGGAGCTCCCCAAGCCACTGACCAAACTGACGTGGGATAACGTAGCGTATTTGGCCCCGGCAACGGCGGCGCGTCTCGGGTTGCGCAATGGCGATGTCGTCGAAGTGGTTGCGGAAGATCGCCGCGTCAAGGCCCCCGTGTGGATCCAGCCCGGGCAAGCGCCGGACACGGTTTTGTTGCACTGGGGCTATGGACGGCCGAAGGCAGGTCGTGTTGGGGGTGGCATCGGTGTCGACGCGTTTAAGTTGTCCTCGTCGCGCGGGCACTGGGGCATGCCTGGTGGGGAGTTGCGGAAAACGGGCGACCGTTACCGTTTGGCCTGCACCCAAGACCACTTTAGTCTCGAAGGGCGAGATATCCTCCGTAAAGGCACGCTGGAAGAGTACCGCCACAACCCGTCCTTGGCGCCCCACGGCCATGGCGGTGGAGGACACGGGGAACTGCCCTCGATGTATCCTGGGTTCCCGTACACTGGCCACGCTTGGGCCATGTCCATCGACTTGGCGGCTTGCATTGGATGTGGGGCGTGTACCATCGCGTGTGTGGCCGAAAACAACATTGCCGTTGTTGGCAAAGATCAAGTTGCCCGCGGGCGCGAAATGCATTGGATTCGGGTGGACCGGTACTACGAAGGGAACCTGGATGGTCCCGAGTTCGTGCACCAACCGATTCCCTGTCAGCAATGCGAAAATGCGCCCTGTGAGCTCGTCTGCCCGGTGAATGCAACCGTCCACAGCGCCGAGGGGCTCAACGACATGGTGTACAACCGCTGCGTCGGCACGAAGTACTGCGCGAACAACTGCCCATACAAAGTGCGGCGCTTCAACTTCTATCTGTACCAGGATTGGTACACGGAAAGCCTCAAGCTGTTGCGCAATCCCGACGTTAGCGTGCGCAGTCGCGGTGTAATGGAGAAATGCACTTACTGCGTGCAACGCATCAACGCAGTGCGGATTCAAGCCAAGCGAGAGGGGCGGAAAATCCGCGATGGTGAAATTCTCACGGCTTGCCAGCAGGTTTGTCCCACCGAAGCCATTGTGTTCGGCGATATGAACGATCCGGAAAGCCGCGTGGCGAAGCTTCGGAAACTGCCACGCACCTACCAGCTGCTCGAAGAGTTGAATACCCGTCCGCGTACCACCTACCTGGCTGCCGTTCGTAACCCGAATCCTGAACTCGTTACAGGGAAGGATCACGCATGAGCGCACCTGCACGGGATCTCGGTCCGATCATTGGCCCGGGCCACACCTTCGAAACCGTAACCGACAAGATTGCGGCCGTCGTTCTCTCCGAAACCCGCAAGGGCTGGATGCTGGGTTTCGGCATTTCTTTCGTGTTGCTGACCATCTTTTTGCAGTGCGTGGCCGTGTTGTTCGTCCGTGGCATCGGCATTTGGGGGATCAACATTCCCGTCGGTTGGGGATTCGACATCATCAACTTCGTTTGGTGGATCGGAATTGGGCACGCCGGAACCCTGATCTCGGCGATTTTGCTGCTGTTTCGCCAGACTTGGCGAACCTCGATCAACCGCTTCGCCGAGGCCATGACCTTGTTCGCCGTCGCCTGCGCGGGTCTGTATCCCATTTTGCACCTGGGCCGCCCTTGGCTGTTTTACTGGCTCCTACCCTACCCGAACGCCATGGGTATGTGGCCGAACTTTCGCAGCCCACTGATGTGGGACGTATTTGCCGTGAGCACGTACGCCACCGTGTCCGCCTTGTTTTGGTTCGTTGGACTCATTCCGGATTTGGCCACGCTTCGCGACCGCTCCACGAGCAGGGTGGGTCGAATCATTTACGGCATCCTTGCCATGGGTTGGCGAGGCTCGGCGCGCCATTGGAATCGTTACGAAACCGCGTACCTGTTGCTTGCCGGCTTGTCGACCCCCCTGGTGGTGTCGGTCCACAGTGTGGTGTCGTTCGATTTTGCCGTGGGCATCATTCCGGGCTGGCATGCGACCATTTTCCCTCCCTACTTTGTCGCCGGTGCTATTTACGCGGGGTTTGCCATGGTGCTCACGCTCACCATTCCGCTGCGCCGCTACTACGGGCTCGAAGACTTCATCACCATGCGCCACATCAACTACATGGCGCGGGTGATGCTGGCTACCGGTCTCGTGGTCGCGTACGGCTACCTGATGGAAATCTTCATGGCGTGGTACAGTGGAAACCCGTTCGAGAGCTTTATGGTGAAGAACCGCCTCACCGGTCCGTACAGCACCCTGTATGCCGCACTGATCGTGACCAATGTGGTGATTCCGCAACTGTTGTGGTTCCAGCGCGTGCGCACGAACATTCCCCTGCTGTTCGCGGTTGCCATGTCGATCAACGTGGGCATGTGGCTCGAGCGTTATGTGATTATCGTGGTGAGTTTGCACCGCGATTTCTTGCCCTCCTCGTGGGGCATGTATGCAGGAACGATTTACGATTACGGTACGTTCATCGGCACGATTGGCTTGTTCTTGACCCTCCTCTTCCTCTTCATCCGCTTGCTGCCGATGATTTCGATTTTCGAGATGCGCACGCTCCTTCCGGAAGCCAAAGTGAAGGAGAAGCACGCATGACGGCGCGGGTTCCCTTGTATGGCCTGATGGCGGAGTTTGCCGACGTGAACCATTTGGTTAGCGCCATTCGCAAGCTGCGCCAAATGGGTTATCGTCGCCTCGATGCTTTCACCCCGTTTCCCGTGGAAGAGGTGTGGGAAGAATTGGGCGTGCACCGCAATATGGTGTCTTTTCTCGTGTTTTGCGGCGGCCTCGCAGGGTGTCTCTTCGGTATAGGGCTGCAGTACTGGACCTCCGCCATCGACTATCCGATCAACGTCGGAGGTCGGCCGCTTTTCAGTATCCCCGCGTTCGTGCCCATTACCTTCGAATGCACCGTGCTTTTTGCCGCACTGACCGCGGTGTTGGGCATGCTAGCCCTCAATGGCCTGCCGGCGCCGTACCATCCGGTGTTCAACGTGCCTCGTTTTGCTCTAGCGTCGCGCGACCGCTTTTTCCTTTGTGTGGAGGCTACGGACCCGCTGTTCGACCGCGAGGGGACGCGTCGCGTGTTGGAGTCGCTATCTCCTGTTTCTGTTGCCGAGGTTCCAGATTGATGACGGCCAAGCGAAGCTGGTGGCTTTCTTTCGTGGGATCGTTGGCAACCCTCCTGTTCGGAGCTGGTTGCCGGCAGGACATGCACGATCAGCCCAAGTTCAAAGGCTTTCGGCCCAGTGCGTTTTTCGCCGACGGCCGGTCGGTTCGGCCGTTAGTGCCGGGTACCGTGGCGCGCGGACATTTGAACGACGACGCTTTGCTATACACCGGCAAGATCGGTGAGAATTTCAGCCCGGAGTTTCCCTTCCCTGTGACCCGTGCGGTGCTTGAGCGCGGCCAGGAGCGGTACAACATTTTCTGCTCTCCGTGCCACGATCGCGTGGGTACGGGCCAGGGGATGATTGTGCAGCGGGGATACAAGCAGCCGCCTTCGTTTCACCAAGACCGCTTGCGGCAACAACCCCCAGGGTACTTTTTCCACGTCATCGGTAACGGCTTTGGCGTCATGCCTGACTATGCCGCGCAAATTCCGGTGCGAGACCGATGGGCGATTGTGGCGTACATTCGTGCTTTGCAACTGAGCCAACACGTACCGGTGGCGGAACTTTCGCCGCAAGAGCGGCCGAAACTCGACCAAGCAGCGGCAACGACCCAGTCGCCGACGGGGAGTTCTCATGAGTAGCGCCATGGACGATCGTAGTCGCTTCGTGTTGTCCGCCGATCACCCTTTGTTTCGCGTGCGCCCGCTCGCCTTGGGGGCAGGAGCCATCGGAGTTGCCGTGTCGCTGGCGGGTGCGCTCATCGACACGACGCAGTTTTTCCAGTCGTACTTGTTCGGGTTCTTGTTTTGGTTTGGCATTGCCATGGGGTCGTTGGCGCTGCTGATGATTTATCACGTGACCGGTGGCGCCTGGGGCTCGGTGATTCGTCGCAGCCTCGAATCTGCGGTGCGCACCATTCCGCTGCTTGCCGTACTCTTCCTGCCCGTGGTGCTCGGCGTCCATGCCCTTTACGAGTGGGCCGACACCAGCAGGTTGGCCCACGACCCGCTCTTGCAGCACAAGAGCACTTACTTGAACGTCCCGTTTTTCATTTTCCGGGCGGCGTTGTACTTTGCTGTCTGGACTTTGCTGGCGATATTCTTGTCGCGTTGGTCGGAAGCCCAGGAAAATGGCGAGCCCCGCGCCATCGGCTGGCTAGAGAATTTGAGTCGCGGGGGACTGGTAGCCGTTGTCCTGACGCTGACCTTCGCTGCAATCGATTGGGCCATGTCGCTCGAGCCGCATTGGTATTCCACTCTCTACGGCGTGTTGATCCTCGGTGGCTGCCTGCTCAGTGCGATGGCGTTCATGATTCAGGTGACGGCTCTGCTCGCCAACAACGGACCCCTGAGCAGCGTCGTGCAGCCGATGCAGTTTCACGACCTCGGGAAGCTCATGTTCGCGTTCGTCATGCTGTGGGCGTACCTCTCCCTATCGCAGTTGCTGATCATCTGGTCGGGTAATTTGCCGGAAGAGACGCCGTGGTACTTGAAGCGGATGAGTGGCGGCTGGCAGTACTTGGGCTTGTTGTTGATTCTCTTTCACTTTGCCTTGCCGTTCGTGATTTTGCTGTCGCGCGACATCAAACGGAACGCTCGGCTGGTCGCCAGCGTCGCCCTTTTTATCCTGTGTGTCCGGGTTCTCGAGGTGTACTGGCTGATCACACCAGCCTTCTCTCCCTACCAGGCGCGGGTCCATTGGCTTGACGTGACGGCTTGGCTGGGGGTGGGTGGTGTCTGGCTGTGGGCGTTTACCGGGGGCTTGCGCGGCCGTGCGCTGGTTGTGTGGAACGACCCGTCGCTGCCGGCAGCGGGAGGTCACGCATGAGTCACCCTAGCACCGGTCACGCTGGCCAAGCCCCTGTGGCTCACGAAACTCGCGATTTGCCGAGTCGGCCCATCGTCGCCACGATCGTGATCGGCGTGCTGATCACCGTGGGGATCTTTGTCCTGCTGTACTTGCTGACAGCCGCGTTGGAGCAGCAGGTGCAGCGCAGTGCCCCGCCGCCCAACCCGCTTGCGGCTGCGGTGCCGAAGGAACCGCCAGCGCCCCGGCTTCAGCCGGCACCAATCAAGGATTTGATGGAATTGCGCGCCTGGGAAGAGAGTCAACTGCAGCACTACGGCTGGGTCGACAAGGCTAACGGCATTGCCCGGATCCCCATCGATCGCGCCATGGAGATCTTGGCAGAAAAAGGTTTGCCGGCGCGACCGGAGGAGCGCCAGCGATGAAAACATGCGCGTTGGCGGTGCTTCTGGCGGTTTTGGCGGCCAACACCGCTTCTGCGGTGCGTCTGCCATCGTCGACCGGAGAGGGCACGCAGTCCGTTCCGCTCCTGGAGCGAGTGGATTTTGAGCAGCGGTTGGGAACCCAGGTGCCCTTGGACTTGATGTTTCGCGACGAAACGGGTCGAGCGGTTCGCTTGGGCGACTACTTCCAGAGCAAGCCTGTGATCCTCACCTTGTCCTATTACGAGTGCCCGATGTTGTGCACTTTGGTGTTGAACGGGCTCGTAAGTGCCTTGCGGGCGTTGCGCTTCGACGTGGGCAAGGAATTTGTGGCGATCAACGTGTCCTTCAACCCGCGCGAGTCGTCGGAGTTGGCGGCAGCGAAAAAGGCCGTGTACTTGAAGGAATATCGTCGCACCGGTGCAGAAAGCGGGTGGCACTTCCTTACCGGCGACGAGAGCTCCATTCGCCAGCTCACGGAAGCCGTAGGTTTTCGGTACGCGTGGGACGAGAAGTACCAGCAGTATGCCCATGCAACGGGGTTGGTGGTGCTGACACCTGGGGGCAGAATTGCCCGGTATTTTTACGGGGTGGAGTTTTCGCCCCGCGATTTGCGCTTTGGCTTGATCGAAGCAGCCGACGGCAAAATTGGCTCACCCGTAGACAAGGTTCTTCTCTACTGCTTCCACTACGATCCTGCCACGGGTCGATACAGCGCCATCGCCTTGACCTCCGTGCGCATTGGAGGAGTCGTGACGCTCGCCGCCCTAGTGACCTTCATTGTCGTCATGTTGCGGCGCGAGCGCCGGCCGGCTGTGGCCAGTCACGATTCATGGGCCCGTAACGGGGCCGCGCCTTGATTTTCGACATGGAGTAGCGACCAAGCATGGCTTCGAACTTTGCTCTGTTTCCCGAACGTGCATCGACCATCGCCGGCGAGGTCGATGCCTTGTATTTGTTTTTGGTAGCGGTGAGCGGATTTTTCGCCGTGCTTATTGCGACCCTGGTGGTGGTGTTTGCCGTGAAATACCGCCGCCGCAGCGAAGACGAACGACCACCAGCGATCCATGGCTCGCTCGCCCTCGAATTGGCGTGGACCATCATTCCCTTCGGCCTGGCGATGGTCATGTTTTTCTGGGGCGCGAAGGTTTACCTGGCACTGGCCGTTCCGCCGCCCAATGCCATGGAAGTGTTCGTCGTCGGCAAACAGTGGATGTGGAAACTGCAGCATCTCGAGGGCAAGCGTGAAATTAACGAGCTTCACGTCCCTGTAGGGCAGCCGATCAAACTGACGATGACCTCGGAAGACGTCATCCATAGCTTCTACGTCCCCGCTTTTCGGATCAAACAAGACGCCATTCCCGGCCGTTACACTACGGCGTGGTTCGAGGCGTCGAAGACCGGTACCTATCACCTGTTCTGCGCCGAATATTGCGGCACGGAGCACGCGAAGATGATTGGCCGTATCGTGGTCATGGAGCCCGCGGAGTACCAGGCTTGGCTTAGCGCAGCAGCAACCACAGCAGTGGCGGCGGTGCCCGCGACCAAACCGGAGGACCAACAAGCCGCCATGGTCACCGCTGGGGCAGAGTTGTTCCAAAAGCTTGGCTGTGTCAGTTGCCATCGGGCGCAAGCCGGTGCCCTGGGTCCAACGCTGGCAAACTTATTTGGCCACACAGTTTCGCTGCAAGATGGCAGCACGGTGGTGGCCGACGAAGACTACATTCGCGAATCGATCTTGAACCCGCAGGCGAAAATCGTAGCCGGGTACCAGCCGATCATGCCGACATTCAAAGGATTGGTGAACGAAGAGCAACTCATGCAGCTCATCGCTTATATCAAGTCAGGCAAAGCAGGCACGGAAACGCCGTGAAGTGCGGAGATCGTGCCGTTAGGTGGTTAAGACAATGGACAGCGGAGAAGTTCGGACCAACTACCTGAACGCAGAATATGGTTTGCTCTCGTGGCTCGTCACCCGCGACCACAAGCGCATCGCAATTCTGTACCTGATCTCGGTCACGATCATGTTTGCCATCGGCGGGCTCTTTGCCGCTGCCGTGCGCCTCGAGCTGCTGACGCCGCGAGGCGATTTGCTGGCCGCCGACACCTACAACAAGATGTTCTCCATGCACGGCATCATCATGGTGTTTTTCTTCTTGCTGCCCGCCATTCCAGCGACCTTGGGAAACTTCCTGATTCCCATGATGATCGGTGCCCGTGACCTCGCCTTCCCGCGGATTAACCTGTTGAGCTGGTATCTCTACGTCGTCGGAGCGCTGTTTACTCTTTACGCAATGGTCACAGGCGGGGTGGATACCGGTTGGACCTTTTATACCCCGTTCAGTACCAGTGCTTCCAACACCAATGTGGTGCCCACGGCGATTGGCATTTTCATTAACGGCTTCTCCGGCATTTTGACGGGCCTCAACTTCATCGTGACCATTCATCGCATGCGGGCACCGGGGTTGACTTGGTTTCGCTTACCGCTGTTCGTCTGGGCGCACTACGCCACAAGCCTGATTCAAGTGCTCGGCACCCCGGTTCTTGCCATCACCCTGGTCATGGTGGCACTCGAGCGGGCCTTCCACTTCGGCATCTTCGATCCGAACTACGGGGGCGACCCGCTTCTGTTCCAGCATTTGTTCTGGTTTTACTCCCATCCGGCCGTGTACATCATGATCCTGCCCGCGATGGGCGTGATCAGCGAGCTGGTAACGTGTTTCTCGCGCAAGAGCATTTTCGGCTACAGCTTTGTGGCCCTTTCGTCCGTGGCCATTGCCGTCCTGGGCTTTTTGGTTTGGGCGCACCACATGTTCGTGACCGGTATGTCGGTGTACGCGGCCATGATCTTTTCTTTCATCAGCTTTGGCGTAGCCATCCCCTCGGCCGTCAAGGTGTTTAACTGGACCGCGACGTTGTACCGCGGTTCGGTTTCGTACTCCGCTCCTATGCTGTACGCGCTCGGCTTCATTGGTCTCTTCACCATTGGCGGCCTGACGGGGCTGTTCCTGGCCACGCTCGGCGTGGACGTGCACGTAACCGATACGTACTTTGTGGTAGCTCACTTCCACTACGTCATGGTCGGCGGAACGATCATGGCTTATCTCGGGGGCCTCCACTTTTGGTGGCCGAAAATCACCGGTCGACTGTATCCGGAAATTTGGGCGCGGATTTCCGCTGCTATCGTGTTCCTGGGCTTTAACCTTACGTTCTTCCCGCAGTTCATCTTGGGCTACCTAGGGATGCCGCGACGGTACCACGTGTACCCCGATGAGTTCCAAGTGCTGAATGTGCTCTCCACCGCGGGCTCGTCTATTTTGGGTGTGGGCTACTTGCTACCCTTCGTCTACCTGGCCTGGTCGATGCGCTACGGGGAGCAAGCATCGCCGAATCCCTGGGGAGCCACCGGCCTGGAGTGGGAGACACCCTCTCCGCCACCGACAGAGAACTTCGAAAAAACGCCGGTGGTCACTCGACCCGCTTACGCTTACGACTTGGAGGAGGTGCCTGTTGGCTAGCACAGGGTCCGTGGCTTACAGCCACGCTCACGTTCATCACCAATTCGACGATGCCGAGCAGCAATACAGTGCCGCCGTGCTCGGTATGTGGGCCTTTCTCATCCAGGAAATCATGTTTTTTGGCGGGCTGTTCTTGGCTTACGCCATTTACCGCTCTACCTACCCTGAAGCCTTCGCCCATGCCAGCCATCATCTGGATGTCACCCTAGGGGCGTTCAACACGGCTGTGCTCATTGCCTCGAGCCTGACGATGGCGTTAGCGGTGCACGCAGCGCAAACCGGTCACCGTGCCCAGCTCGTTTTGTTCCTGTTCCTCACCCTGGCGCTGGGGAGCACCTTTCTTGGCGTCAAGGTCGTGGAGTACAGCCACAAATGGCACGAAGGCTTGGTGCCCGGGCTGCAGTGGCGGGTAGATGCTCCCGATGCGCGGCAACAGTTGATTTTCTTCTCTTTGTATTTCGCCATGACCGGTATGCACGCCCTTCACATGGTCGTCGGGGCCATAGGTTTGATCGTGCTTTTGTTGTTTTCCCTCCAGGGCAAGTACAGTGCGGAGTACAACACTCCGGTGGAGATGTTCGGGTTGTATTGGCACTTTGTCGACATCGTTTGGATTTTCTTGTTCCCTTTGCTCTACTTGTTTGCCCATCATTGAGGAGGAAACGGACGCATGGCGTCACACGTGGTTCCCACGCGCGTGTACTTTTTGATCTTTCTCGCGCTGATGGTGTTGACGGCGATTACCGTGGCCGTTGCTTACGTCGACCTCGGCTTCTTCAATAACGTCGTGGCGTTGGGGATTGCCTGCACGAAGGCGACGTTGGTGATCCTTTACTTTATGCACGTGCGCTACAGCGATTACTTGGTCAAACTTTCCCTCGTGGTGGGAATCTTGTTTCTAGCCATCCTGTTTGGCTTCACCTTGTCCGACCCGTTGACCCGCGAGTGGATTCGCCCGATCCACTACTTGTGGTAGTGGGCAAAGCCACTTACCCGGGGGTGGCCGTGCGTTCGCCACTGTCGCGTGAAACGAATCGCTCCGCATTGCGGTGCAACCCTGGAGTCGTGGACCACACCGAGAACGGTCTAGCGCTTTGCGGATACCGAGGTGCGCTGCGGTCAGCTCGCGCACAGTAGCTTTCTTCTTGGCCACTGGTTCCTAGCGGGGCGCTTGTAAGGCCGCACAGGCGATAGCCTCCCGGTAAGAGCAGCGCGCCCGTCGACGGTCGAACGGACTCCGTGAACCACCTTCCTTCGCCGCCGCAGTAACAGTGCGCTGTTCGTCAACCAGGGGACTAGCCCGTAGAAGCGAACCCCGCCCACGCTTCGAGCAAGCGTGGCAGAGGTTGTGCAGGCAAAACCTCCGCGGGGGTCGACGCCCGACGGTCTCCGGTCGCGGCAAAGCTGCTTTGTCGCAATCGGCTGCCGTGCCTCGATCTTTTATCGCCCCAGCGTTTGCACCAACCGGGCGCCTGCTTGACAATCGCGCCGGGCCCGGTGTAGCCACCGCAATGTCGGTAGGGGTGCTGTGAAACGCTTCCGGGAGTTCGAGCCGACACTGCTGTTCGGGCCAGAGTTGGCGAGGCAACCTTCCCAGGTGTGCTTGCGTGAAGACAGAAGAGAGCCTCGGGCCTGGTGGCTGCGCGCCTGGGTGATTGCCCGGCGGGAGCGTGGGCACCAGCCTTGCTGGACCCACGGCTACCGCACGCACTGCTTCCCCGTGTTCCTTGGGGCGGCTTGTCATGCCGTTCTTTGCCGGGTGTAGCGACCCTTGCGTCGACCTCGGGCCCTAGCCGGAAAGAACTTCCGACCGCGTCGCAATCCAGCCTTGCGGACCGAAGCTGCGAACAGATGGAACAAGGTTAGGAGCAACACGGCAAGCCACTCGCTTCCCGATTGGGAAAGAAGAGGAGGAGAACGATGAATGCGGAGAAACTCGAAGCCTTTCTCGAGCGTATCGCCGTTGCGCTCGAGGAGCTCGTCCGCCTCGTGGGCGGCGAGAACACTGACAACGGTGCTGCCACCGAGCGCAAAGCGGTGGTGGCCGAGGCTCAAGGGGAAGAACCAGGCCCTGGTTCTTCCGTGCAAAAGGTGGAAGCTCCGTCGATGTTGGAGGCGTTCCTTCGCGCCAGAGGGATCCAGATCAAAACCATTCCTACCGAGGAGCCGGCGGACGAGATCATCGACCGCTTAGCTCTTTACATTGGCGAGCGTTACGACTTGGTGGCCGATTTGCTCATCCGCCTCAAGCGTGCCATGCAGCTTGGCCTGCCCATCAGCATGAGCCTTAAAGGACGACCGCCCTTAGAAATCAGTTCCGTGTGCCAGCTCTGCACCTTTCTTCACCAAATGGCTTTCTTGGAGGACTATCAATACTCGAGGGCACCGAAATACGTGCTTCGAGCAAAAACAACCATGCTTCCAAAAGCGCAGCGGTTCTTGAGCGGTCAGTGGCTCGAGCGCTTTATGCTGCAGCAACTCAAAGCCATTGACACACAGTTGACGGCGCTCACGGGGCAGCGCTTTCCCTTTGAGTACCTGATGAATCCCCAAGTAGTTTTGCCCAACGGCAGTGATTTCGAACTGGATCTTCTGGCCGCCATCGGACCACGGGTGTACTGGATCGAGGCCAAAACCGGGAATTATCAACAGCACGTGAGCAAGTACTCGAGGTATGTGCAAACTTTCGGACTCGATGCCGATCACTCTTTCATGGTTCTCGCCGATGCACCGGAGTCGCGTTGCGACGCTTTATCGTCGCTATTTGGGATGACGGTTTGCAACCTGAAAGCAGCACGTGCCAAGTTGGCCGCGGTGGTGACCAGCGATATCGGGAAACCAGAGTGGGCACGTTCGCTGGCCGGCGCCTGATCGTGGCAGCGCCTCCGCCAAGAGCCAGTGGGGATGCCCGAGGACATTTTACTTACCCGGTTCCAGCAGTCATGTTGTCGGCCGCGGTTGGTAGGCCCGAGATTCCGAGGAAGGTTGCCGGCCGGGCAGTGGCAACAGAGGCCAGTCTGAGGACTGTGGACCCAACGACCAAACGGGCGAGCAGCGTTCCTCTGGTGCCGAACGGATCGGTGTTTCGTTCGCGCGCTTTGGCTGTTAGTAGCCGCCCACCGATCAAGCAGGATCGTGCAAGAGGACGGCGACAAAACTTGTGGACAGAGAAGCGATAGAAAAGGAGTTCATGGCCATGCCAACGCCCCTGGAAGGGATTCGCGTCATCGACTGGACGATTTGGCAACAAGGTCCAATGGCCTCCGTGATGTTGGCCGACCTAGGCGCCGAGGTCATCAAAATCGAGCAACGAGAAAGCGGCGATCCTGGCCGGGGGGTTTTGAAAATGAGCGGAATCGATTTGAGCGACCGGCCCAATTTTTACTTCGAGGCGACCAATCGCAACAAGCTAGGCATGGCCATCGATCTGAAAAGGCCCGAGGGGCGGGAGATTGTGCATCGGCTGGTGGAGAAGTCGGACGTTTTCGTTCAAAACTTCCGCCTTGGCGTGGCAGAGCGCTTGGGTCTAGGGTACGAGGATTTGGCGCGGCGCAATCCGCGCTTGATTTACGCCAGCGCCACCGGTTATGGCCCCCGAGGGCCCGAGGCAGAAGACCCTTCGTTCGATCAAATGGGTCTAGCTCGCTCGGGCTTTATGTACGCAGTGGGCGAGCCAGACATGCCGCCGCTGCAAGTCGCTGGCGGGATTGCCGACCAAATGGGTGCCATCATGCTGGCTTACGGAGTGTTGGTTGCTCTGCTCGCGCGGGAGCGCTTCGGAGTGGGGCAGAAGGTCGATGCCTCCCACCTAGGCAGCATGATTTGGCTGCAGGGATTGTCGGTGTCGTCACGGGTGATGATGGGTTTCGCCATTCCACGGATGCCACGAAAGTACGCGGCGAATCCTCTGTGGAATCACTATCGTTGCAAGGATGGTTTGTGGATTTGTCTGGGGATGTTGCAACCCGATCGCTATTGGGCCGACTTCGTACGTGTCCTCGGCCATCCCGAGCTGGCTCAAGACCCTCGCTTTGTGGATTTGCGCGCGCGAGCAGCGCACGCCGCCGAGGCCGTGGAAATCCTCGACGATATTTTTGCCAGCCGGCCACGAGCGGAGTGGGTGGAAATCCTTCGCAAAGGCGGCGATTTTATCTTTACCGTGGTGAATTCCGTGGACGATCTACCCGACGATCCACAGGTGGTGGCCAACGACTACGTCGTTCCCTTCGAACATCCTCGCTTCGGGGCCACGAAGGTTGTCGGGTTGCCAGTGCAGTTAAGCGCCACGCCTGGCAGCGTCCGCTTGCCGGCGCCCGAGTTTGGCCAACACACGGAGCAGATTCTCGTCGAGTTGCTGGGTTATACCTGGGAGGAGGTGGCTGAACTGAAAAACCGCGAGGTGATCTAGGAGTCCTCGCGGGGGTAGTGTTCGCGAACCCAGGCGAAAGCCTCGTCGCGCGTGTGCAGTTGGCCGTCGAGTTGCAAATCGCGTACAGCGCGAAGGATCTTGCCGATTTGGGGTCCGGGGCGGTAGCCAGCCGCAAGCAAGTCGCGCCCGCGGATCAACGGTGGAGGAAGCTGCCCTTGTTTGCGGAACTCCTCGAGCTTGGCACGGCAAAATTCCCACGCGTCGAGATTGCCGTTGGAGGCAAGAATGTCCATCCGCACAAGCTCGAGCAGCTCGTCGATCCCCTCTTGCGCCAAAAACCGCTTGAGGGTGCTTGGCCGCATTTCTCGGGCATGAATGTGACGCAAATGCTCGCGCACGAGAAAAGCGACGCGTTCCCAAGTTTCTCGGCTGCGTCGCAGACGCTGGCAAATCGCCACAGCCATTTCCGCCCCCTGTTCGCAGTGGCCGTAAAATGTGATCTTGCCATCATGCCGAGCTTGGGTCAGTGGCTTGGCCACATCGTGCAGCAACGCTCCGAGGGCGAGGGTCACGCTGGCATGATCGAGCTGGCCGATCACGAGCAAGGTGTGCGTCCATACGTCTCCTTCGGGGTGATGGTGTCGGGGTTGCTCGACGCCTTTCATGGCCGCTAGCTCGGGGAGCACGTGGACCAATAGGCCGCTAGTGTCGAGAAGTTCGAAGGCACGGCGTGCGCTCCCCTGCCCGCCTTCCGTGAGCATGCGCACGATCTCGTCGCCAATCCGTTCCCAGGCGATCGTGGTGATGCTCGAGGCATTCGCGCGAATGGCCTCGAACGTGCTGGCCTCGATGTCGAAGCCCAGCACGGCAGCGAAACGCACCGCTCGCAGCATTCGCAAGCGATCTTCGGCAATGCGTGCTGCCGGGTCGCCGATGGCGCGGACTAAGCGGCACTTTAAATCCTCCTGGCCGCCGACAAAGTCGATCACCTGGTTCGTTTCTGGATCGAGGAACATCCCATTGATCGTGAAATCCCGTCGCTGGGCATCGACTTCTGGCGTGGCCAAACGCACGCGCGAGGGACGGCGCCCGTCGAGATATGCCTCTTCTTCCCGAAACGTGGCCACCTCGATGGCTGGGCCAAAGTCCGTGACCAGCACCACACCGAACTGTGCACCCACGGGGATGGTGCGGCGGAAAAGCTTTTGCACGACCTCCGGTGAAGCGTCGGTAGCGACGTCGAAGTCTTTTGGCTCGCGTTGCAGCAATAAGTCGCGCACGCAACCTCCAGCGAGGAGCGCGGTATGGCCGGCGGCCCGCAGCCTTAGAGCAATGTAGCGCGCTGCACGTTCTTTGTCCGACACCAAGTTCGATGCTCGCAACTCGCTGTGGGGGCTGCAAGCGGACGGCATACGTGGGGCTTTCGGTGTCCCCATACCCTGGGCAAGGGGTGTTGATGTGCCGAGGAGTCTTGCGTTTCTTTTAGCGTGCCCGTGATCTCCGTTCTCCTCCTCGAAGCCTGGCTTGCTGGCGACGACGCCACCACAGGGCCAATGCCCCGGAAAGCCAGATGAGTCCGGCCGTACGCGACCGTGGTGCCGCCGGGTCGAGGTCGCAGGAGCAAGCATCGCGATCCAGTGGCCCGAGCAACGTTGCCGTGGGTGTAGGGCTTGCCAGAGTTGTCGGAGTCGTCGGGGTGGTCGGTACCTCGGGGGTTGCGGTCGCTGTCGGGGGCACCGGTGCAGTAGGCGTGGCGCAGGCGCGCTCGCTCTCGAGACAAACTTCGCCACTGCTACACGGGGATGCGGCGGCGACGCACTGCCGACGCCCTTCATCGCAACTTTCTATCCCGTCGCAAAAAATGCCATTGTCGCAGTTGCGACTTTGTCCGCCCCCGCAAAAGCCGCTGATACAAACCTCGTCGACCACGCAAAACGCTCCCGTAGAACAAGGCGTGCCGTCGGCTCGTTGATTGGGGCACTGCCCGGTCCGCGGGTCGCAGGTGCCAACATCGTGGCAGCCTCCGCCGGTGGTCGAGCAATCTTTGGGCGTGCCTACGCACATGCTCTCGATGCAGCGGTCGTCCACGGTGCACAAGTTGGCGTCGGAGCAAGGCGTGCCGTCGGGCCGTGGGTTGGGACAAAGCCCGGTGGCAGGATTGCAAAGCCCGATATCGTGACAGCCATCGGTGGTCGAGCAATCCTTTGGTGTGCCGATACAGATGCTTTGCTCGCAACGGTCTCCCGAGGTGCAGAGGTTAGCATCGGAACAGGGGGTACCGTCCGGCCTGGGATTCGGGCACAGGCCTGTGGCCGGATCGCACTCGCCGGGGTCGTGGCAGCCGTCTGCCTGAGAGCAATCGATTGCCGTGCCACGGCAAAGGCTCGACTGGCATTGGTCATTGCGGGTGCACAAATTCCCATCGTCGCACGGGGTGCCATTGGGCTGTGGATTGGGGCACAGGCCTGTGGCCGGATCGCACTCGCCGGGGTCGTGGCAGCCGTCGCTCGTGGAGCAATCGATGGGCTCACCTTGGCAACGACCAGCGAGACAACGGTCGCCCGTGGTGCAAAGGTTGCCGTCCGAACACGGGGTGCCGTCGGGCCGGGGATTGGGGCAGAGGCCTGTGGCTGGATCGCACTCGCCGGGGTCGTGGCAACCGTCGGCACCCGTGCACTCGACCGCTCGGCCTAGGCACGTTCCGGAAACACAACGGTCGCCCTCGGTGCATAGGTTGCCATCGTCGCACGGCGCTCCCTCGGGTTTCGCTGGGTTGGAGCACAAGCCCGTTGCCGGATCGCAGCTGCCAGCTTCGTGGCAGGCATCGAGTGGCTCGCAGCGGATGGGGGAGAAGACACAAAGCCCATCTTCGCCGCACCGATCTTCCGTACAGAGGTTATTGTCCTCGCAGTCTGCATTCGTTCGACAAGTTGGCAGCAGATGACCGTGCACGTACACATCGGCGTGTTCGTTCCGGTCGCCGGGCGCAAGGTTCGTTGCCAAACTTGTGTAGGCAACCGACAACGGCTGGCAGGAGAGTGCAGGAGCGACATCGAGCACTGCGGCGTTGGCTTGGTCTCCGAGGGCGTTCCGATCGACGAGGAAGGTGCGTTGGGACACCAAGTCGCGCACGAACAAGCTCGCGACTTGGTTGAAATCCTCCGCAACCAAGTTGGTGGCTTCGCTGCCGAAGGCGACGAAGCGCCCGGAACAATCGATGGCAGGGGCGAAGGAGGTGCCGTTGCTGTCGCGTTCGAGGAAGCTCACGCTGACCCGCTGCGTTTGCTTGGTCAGGCGGTCGTGAACGAAGACGTCGACCAGGCCGTTGCGGTCGTTAGCGACCAAGTTCGTTGCGATCGATTTGAACGCCACGAAGCGGCCGTCGGCGCTAATACTCGGCAGGATGCTATCGCCGTTGCCGATCTCGCCGTTGGAGTTGCGACTCACCAGTTCCATGGTGCCAGTGTGACGGTCGCACACGAAAACATCGAGGACGCCATTGGAGTCGTCGGCGACCAGGTTCGTGGCGGCCGAGACGAAGGCGACAAAGCGAGCATCGGCGCTGATCGCGGGTTGTGACGACGGACCGTTCCCTTGCACGTTGCCGCAAACACGTTCGGTCGTACCTTGCTCGCGGTCGCGCACGAAGATGTCGGAGACGCCGTTCGTATCGTTGGCGACGAGGTTGTTGGCGAGAGATTGGAAGGCAACGAATCGCCCGGTGGCATCGATGCTAGGGGAACTGCTCGGGCCGTTCCCTTGCGTTTGCGAGCTGCTCACGCTCGCTCGCTCGGTGCGTGCCGAAGCTCGCAAGCGAACGAACACGTCGGTGACGCGGTTGGTGTCGCCGGGTACCAGGTTCGTTGCTTCCGAGTCGAAGGCCACGATCGAGCCGTCGGCGTTCATGGCAGGGTTGTCGCCGCCGCGGTGGCTGGGTCCGTTGGCTTGGGCACCAGTGTCGCTCACGCTGATCCGTTCCGTTTGCCCTAGGGCGCGATCGCGCAGAAACACATCGCGCATTTCGTTGGTGTCGCCTGTCACCAGGTCCGAAGCATCGGAAAAGAAGGCAACGAAGCGGCCGTCGTTGCTGATCGCCGGGGCAACGCTGGCGAAATTCCCTGCCCGTCCGTCGCGGTTCACGCTCACCAGCTCGGGCGGCGTATCGCCGAGCTGGGCGACCGCACCGAAGCTCCATAAAAGAGCTGGGAAGCAAACGCTCAGTGCGGTGGCCACGAAACGCCGCAGTGCTTCGATCCTCACCCGTGCCTTCGCCGAACCCATACACCCTCCATCGCCATCTTTACGCCCCCAGGTTATCCACGGGAACGTTCGCCACTTCGTGGCCGCCTCTTTACCGCAAACAGAAGAAAATCCCAACACCGAATTGGTGCGCCTCTGGCGTGCGCCACCCAAGGTCCGCCATGGGGGCAGCTTGGGAGTGTGGCAGCTAGGCAGCGCGCATGGCACATGCCTTTGGAAAAGGCCCCCGGGGGGTGGCCACCGCAGTGCTGGCGCGATGCGCGCGAAAGCATGCGGCGACGTTGGTGGCGGTGGCGACGACGGGCGCATTGCCATGCGCCCCTGCGACGGTGCGGGGACGACGGTGCCGATGGTGACAAAGGGCGCACTGCCGTGCGCCCCTACGACGGCACAATGCGCGCGCCTTCCGAGCGCGGCGCGGTCGGAAAAGCCTCGCAGCCGGGTGGTCTCCTAGCGGCACTCGTGCCTCGATCTTCGGTAGATCCCGAGGCTTCCCTCCAAAGAGCGTAGTTCCCGTTTCAACGTGTGCACTTTGCGCACTTGCTCCTCGGCGCAAACTCGAACGAGCCGTGCAAATTGGTGGCTGTGCTGCGCCAAAGTGTTTTGGATTTTTTGCGGGTTATCGCCTCCAACGACGATGCATGGGCGCGTTGCCCAGCGTTCATGCGCAATCCGCAGGCGAGCGAGCGCCTGATCGATCGAGCCGGAAAGTTCCCCTTCGAAAGCGATGGTCGGCACGCCGCTCATCTCTTGCTGCCAGACAACATCTAAAGCATCGCTGCCTTCCCCGAGCGGGAACTCGACCTGGGAGTGGTAGTGCTGCAGACGGCCCATCTCAGCCAGGACTTCTTGCAAGTCGCGATGCAATGAAAGCGAGGTTTCTACTCGCCCTTCTGCGCTCACTGCTGGAGATGCGGTCGCTCCAGAGTCGAGAGGTGCCGAGGGAGGTAGACCGAGTTTTTTGTAGAAGCGGTCGAGCAGGATTCGATGCTGCTCCGCGGTGAGCCGTTGGAACCCTTTCTGCGTGGAGAGGTTGAAATCCCGGATAGAAACCGCAGCAGTCCCCCAGGTGCGAGGAGGCAGAATCCGGAGGATTTCCAAGCGGAGGCGGGGGGGCCAGATCGCCCTCTGGGTGGCAACTTCCTCTGGCCAAAGAGGAGTGTCTCGGTCGAAGTACTTCTCCCGGATCAGGCCAAGGCCAACGATCCCGCCCACCGGGCTGGCGACGTACATTCCAGCGAGACTCCCTGCCCGGAGAGCCTTGAAATCAGCTTTGTAGCTGGGCTTTGGGCCCTACAGGGGAATGGGTTGGTTCAGTGCCGTTGTCCAGTTCTCGTAACCGCCAATGATGATCCAAGCCGTTTCCGCCAGCCGACGCTTGCGTTTGAACTCCTACAACTAACATGTCACTGGCAGCTGGGGCGAAGAGTCAGTTCCGACCGCCCTTGCGACAGGGTTTATCGCACGGTGTGGAGCAATCCAGCAAGCGGTCGGGCCGTCGAACGGTCCCTGCGGATTTGTTACCTGGAATACGATGGGCAAAAGAGCAGGTGAACCGAAGCAGCATCCATACCGACTGTGCGTCGGTGCGGCAGTGCTGCGTCGAGACGGCCGCGTGTGGGTGGGCGAGCGCGTGGGTATCGCTGACGCCGAAGAAGGTTTCGGAACGTGGTGGCAAATGCCGCAAGGAGGTCTCGGTGTGGGCGAGGATCCCGAAGAGGCTGCGCGGCGGGAGCTTTGGGAAGAGACATCGATTCGCTCGGTGTCGCTGTTGGGTGAAGTGCCCGACTGGTTGACCTACGATTTACCCGGGGAATTAAGATCAAAGGCATGGGGTGGCCGTTACCGAGGGCAGAAACAAAAGTGGTTCGTGTTTCTCTTCGACGGCGACGAGAGAGAAATCAATGTCCTTTGCCCCGCTGGCGGCAGCCACAAGCCGGAGTTTGGCCGTTGGCGTTGGGAAGAAGTGGAACGCTTGCCGGAGATTGTCGTGGGCTTCAAGCGCGAGGTATACTGCGCGCTCGTGCCTTATTTGCGCCGCTTCGCTGAAGAGGTGCGCGCCCGTCAAGGATAGGTGGCAGCGGTGGGCGCATTGCCATGCGCCCCTACGACGGTGCGGGGCGTGGGTGGCGATGGGCACGATGCTGCACGGCTCTCCGCCCGCTGATTCCATTCATCCCTTGGTCGAGGTGCGCGCACGTAGTAATACCGGGCACATGGTTGGTCTGCAGCGAACTTGGCAGCGACACCGGAGGGGTTTAGGTGCGGTGCTGGCGTTCAGTGTTCTTGCTAGCTCCGCCCTTGCCGCTGTTCTCGAGGTTCCCACGGCTTTTTCGACGATCCAAGCAGCTTTGGACGCTGCAGGGCCGGGTGACACGGTGTTGGTACGAAACGGTGTCTACTACGAGAAGGTACGGTTCACGAACGGCGGTGCCCCGGGAGCGCTTTTGACCCTGCGGGCAGCGCCAGGGGAGACCGTCGTGCTCGATGGCACCGGCGTACCGGGCGCCAACATGGTGACGATCGAGTCGAAAAGCTGGGTACGGGTGGAGGGTCTGGAGCTCCGTAACAATCTGCGCGTGAACGACGGCTCGGGTATCCGCGTGACAGGCAGTGGCTCGCAGATCGAAATCGTCAAGAACCGCATTCATAACATGCGCGGCAAAAGCGCCATGGGGATTACAGTGTACGGCACCGAGTCTGCCCCGATTTCCGAGTTGCTCATCGAGGACAACGAAATCTTTGCATGCGACGCAGCGCCCAGCGAGGCTTTGGTCTTGAACGGGAACGTGACGAACTTCGTCGTGGCGAAGAACTTCGTCCACGACGTGAACAACATCGGCATCGACTTCATCGGCGGCGAGCGAGACATCCAACCCGACGTGACGAAAGTTGCTCGCTCCGGGGTTTGCCGGGGCAACCTCGTCGTGCGCGCACGCTCCTCTTACGGCGGAGGATTTGCGGCGGGAATCTACATCGATGGCGGGCGCGACATTGTCGTCGAGAACAACGAAGTACGAGAGTGCGACCTGGGGATCGAAGTCGGTGCGGAAAATCCAGGCATCGTGAGCAGCGGCATTGTCGTGCGGAGCAACCTCCTGGCGTTCAACGAGAAGGCCGGTCTCGCTTTTGGTGGTTACTCTGCCGCCGTGGGCAGAGTGGAGAACTGCCGATTCGAGAACAACACGTTGTACAGGAACGATACGTTGTGGAGCGGGTTCGGAGAGCTGTGGATGCAGTGGGCCAGTAACAACGTGGTGCGCAACAACATCGTCGTCGCCGGAAGACAAAACTTGCTGTTGAGAACGACTGCCGGGGCGGTGAACAACGTGTTGGATTACAACCTCTGGTTCGCCACCGCTGGGCCGGGGCAGAGTCGGTGGGTTTGGCAGGATGCGGAACTCGTGGGCTTTTCCGCTTACCGGACGCAAAGCGGGCAAGACGCGCACTCGTTGTTTGCCGACCCCCTTTTGCGGGCACCCGACGAAGGCGATTTTCACCTCGAACCGGGTTCGCCTGCCGTCGATGGGGGAGACCCGGCCACGACCGTTCCCGCTGGTGCCGTCGACCTCGATGGTGCTCCACGGGTGAGCGGAGCGGCCGTGGACATCGGGGCCGACGAAATGACCTGCGGTAACGGTACCGTGGATGCAGGCGAACTTTGCGACGACGGTAACACGGTCGACTGCGATGGGTGCGACCGCAACTGTACGCCTTCGACCCTTTGCGGCAATCGAGTCGTGTGCGGTGCGGAACAGTGCGACGACGGCAACCAAACGGACGGGGATTGTTGCTCCGCGACTTGCCAGTTCGAACCTGTGGGGAGCCCGTGCGACGATGCGAAACTGTGTAGCACTGGGGATCAGTGCGACGGGGCTGGACAATGCGTAGGTATGGCAGTGCCGCTGACGTCGTGCCGGCAGCCGTCTCGTCCAGGAGCGTCAGGATTGCAGATCGCCGACTCTGCTGACGACCGGCGGGATCGGCTGGCGTGGACCTGGCGCGGCAACGTCGGCACAAATTTGGCCGACTTTGGTGACCCGACAGTTGCGACCGATTACGCTTTTTGCCTGTTCTCCTCGGCCAGTGGCGTGCCGAGTTTGGTCAGCGAGATTCCCCTTCGCCCCGGGGGCCTTTGCGGCGGTCCAGTCTGCTGGAGGCCGGTTCGCAACGGCTTTGTTTACCGCAACCGCTGGGCGAACGAATTGGGAGTACGTTCGCTGCGGCTTACCATAAACGGCTCCGGCCAAACTCGGCTGAGCTTGCAGGCGGGCGGCCGGAAGCTCGCTCTCCCTGCTTTGCCACTGCCCCAAGATCCCTACGTTGCCGCCGAACTCCGTAACTCGTTAGGGCAGTGCTGGCAGGCCACGATGACCGCTCCGGCCAGGCGAAACGACAACGCTCGTTTTGTAGACAGCAACGATTGATGGCTTTTGTGGGTGCCGGGCCTCTGGAGTGCAGCAGCCGTGCTGCCGCGCGCCGCCGGAAGCATGCGGGGACGATGGTGCCGGTGGGAACGAAGGGCCCACTGCCGTGCGCCCCTACGAACGTGGGGCGCGGCGATCGAGCTTTTGGCACGCAGCGCAGATGCCGTAGAGCTCCATGCGATGACCGGTGAACAAAAAGCCCGCCTTGCGGGCGACTTGCGCTTGGAGCCGCTCGATCCGTTGCTCCTCGAACTCGACGATCTTGCCGCATTGCACGCAAATGAGGTGGTCGTGGTGGTGCCCCTCGGTGCTCTCGTAGCGCGCTTCGCCATTTAAGAAGTGGCTCTCGGAAGCCAACCCGCATTCCTTGAGCAACTTCATGGTGCGGTACACGGTGGCATAGCCAATCCGAGGGTTGACCTTTTTGACTTCGCGGTAGAGTTCCTCCACGCTAATGTGGCGCTTGGCCGCGAAGAACACCTTGGCAACGTCGTCACGTTGCGACGTCCACTTCAGTCCCAAACGCCGCAAGTGCTCCTGGAACATGCGGAAGCGCTCTGCGGTCAAGTCGCTTTTTGCCACAGCTTGGCGGGCCATCGGTCGTCCGTGTCACGCGGCCTGATTTGTGCCGGGAAAAGGAAGCTTGCGCTGGCGGAATAGCTCGCGTGCCGTGGGCGAGAGATAGAGGTCTTCTAGCGGCTCGTTACTCAAAACATCCACCAAGACATCGAGATGCGCCTCGGGCGATGCTTCGCGATCGAGAAAAATCATTTTCGTGCCCCGCACCACGCAACCGCCGCCGCGCACTTGGTAGCCCACTTCGCGCAACAACTTCTCCTCCCGCACTCGATAGCCGAGGCGCTCGGCGACGTTTCGCAGTTCGGCTACGAGAAGGCGAACACTGGCTACCGTGCGTCGGCGCTGTGCAGCTCCCATGGAGCGTTTATCTACCCGGGCAAGGCCCCCAACACAACTCCGCAGCTTTGCGGCCCTTGCTTCACGAGGTATATCAACCGTCGGAGGATCGAGCCAATGGCAACGGTGTTGAGCCACGAGTTGTGCGCAAAAATCGACGCTTACTGGCGAGCGGCGAATTACTTGACCGTGGGCCAGATTTACCTGCTCGACAACCCGCTCTTGCGCGAGCCATTGCAACCCCATCACATCAAGCAGCGATTGCTCGGCCATTGGGGTACCTCTCCCGGCCTCACCTTTATTTACACCCATCTCAACCGCCTCATCGTTCAGCACGATCTCGACATGATCTACGTGATCGGGCCCGGTCATGGCGGACCGGCGATCGTGGCCCACGCCTATCTCGAAGGGACGTACAGCGAGCTCTATCCCGATGTTTCGGAGGACGAAGACGGCCTGCGCCGCCTGTTCAAGCAGTTCTCCTTCCCTGGCGGCGTTCCCAGCCATGTGGCCCCCGAAGTTCCCGGATCCATTCACGAAGGCGGCGAGTTGGGATACTCGCTCGCCCACGCCTTTGGGGCCGCGTTCGATAACCCCGACCTGATCGTCGCTTGCGTCGTCGGCGACGGCGAAGCAGAAACCGGCCCGTTGGCTACGAGTTGGCATTCGAACAAGTTTCTCAATCCGGTGCGCGACGGTGCCGTGCTGCCTATTTTGCACCTCAATGGATTCAAGATTGCTGGCCCGACCGTCCTGGCACGCATTCCCCGAGAAGAACTAGAGCTGTTGCTTCGCGGTTACGGCTACGAACCGAAGTTCGTCGTCGGCAGCGATCCTTTGCCCATGCATGAGCAAATGGCCGCGGCCTTGGATTGGTGCGTCGCGCGCATTCGCGATATTCAGCACGACGCTCGACACGCCGGGCGGCGCTTTAGACCCATTTGGCCGATGATCGTGCTCCAGACGCCCAAGGGCTGGACTGGTCCGAAAGAACTCGACGGTAAACCCGTGGAGGGATCCTTTCGCTCTCACCAGGTGCCACTAGCCCGCGTGCGCGAGGATCCCGAGCAGCTGCGGATGCTGGAAGCTTGGCTTCGCAGCTACCGCCCGGAACAGCTGTTCGACGACGGCGGGCGGTTGCGGCCGGAGCTGCGCGCCCTTGCTCCCCAAGGTTCGCGTCGTATGAGTGCTAACCCCCACGCCAACGGGGGCGTTTTGTTGCGTGATTTGCGCTTGCCCGATTTCCGCGCCTACGCTGTCGACGTTCCCACCCCGGGGAATTCCCTAGCGGAAGCCACGCGAGTGCAAGCGGTATATATCCGCGACGTGTTGCGGATGAACGCCGAGTCGCGCAACTTCCGCGTGTTCAGTCCTGACGAAACCACCTCGAACCGGTGGAACGATGTCTTCGAGGTCACGACTCGCTGCTTCGTGGCGGAGACGACACCCGAGGACGAAGCGGTGAGCCCTGACGGACGGGTGATGGAAATGCTGAGCGAACATCAGTGCCAAGGTTGGCTCGAAGGTTACTTGCTCACTGGCCGCCATGGCTTTTTCAATTGTTACGAGGCCTTCATCCACATCGTCGACTCGATGTTCAACCAGCACGCAAAGTGGCTCAAAGTCGCACGCCATATTCCGTGGCGAAGGCCGATCGCGGCACTCAACTACTTGCTCACCTCGCACGTGTGGCGTCAAGACCACAATGGCTTCACCCACCAAGATCCAGGCTTCTTGGACATCGTGGTCAACAAGAAAGCCGAACTGATTCAGGTTTATCTCCCGCCCGATGCCAATACCCTGCTTTGCATTACTGACCGCTGTTTGCGGAGCCGCGATTGCATCAACGTGATCGTGGCGGGAAAGCAGCCCGCACCGCAATGGTTCGACATGGACGCGGCCATCAAGCACTGCTCGACCGGCATCGGGATCCTGCCCTGGGCGAGCAACGACCAGGGGAGCGAACCCGATGTGGTGCTCGCCTGTTGCGGCGACGTTCCCACCCTGGAGACGGTGGCTGCTGCTTGGCTGCTCCGCCGGCTCATCCCGGAACTGAAGGTGCGGGTGATCAACGTCGTGGACTTGATGACGCTGCAGCCGCGCACGGAACACCCGCACGGGCTTACCGACGCGCAGTTCGACGTCTTGTTTACCACGAACAAGCCCATCATCTTTGCCTTCCATGGTTATCCCTGGCTCATTCACCGTCTGGCGTATCGCCGCACGAACCATCCCAATTTGCACGTGCGTGGCTACAAGGAAGAAGGATCGACAACCACGCCGTTCGACATGTGCGTGCGTAACGATCTCGATCGCTTCCACTTGGTCGAGGACGTGATCGATCGCGTTCCCGCTCTTGGAGCACGAAAAGCCTACGTGAAACAAGCCATTCGCGATAAATTGGTCGAGCACCGAGAGTATATCACCAAGTACGGAGACGATTTGCCCGAGATCCGTGAGTGGAGGTGGACGAGCTAGGGGGGGTGCCACGCGGCGAGAATGACGTTGGAGAGGAAAGCGGGTATGCGCGAACAAGACAAGCGGCAGCCGCGGCCGATCGAGGCGGTGGCTGAAGAGTTGGGTTTGGCGCCAAACGATTTGCTGCTGTTCGGGCGGCAAATGGCCAAGGTGGAAGCGCACGCGCTGAGCCAAGGCCGGTGTCGCCCCGGGTCAGCGCGGTTGCTCTTGGTTTCGGGGATCACCCCCACGGCAGCGGGCGAAGGCAAAACCACCGTGGCCATTGGCTTGGCCGACGCGCTGCGGTTGTTGGACAAGTCGGTGTGTCTGGCCTTGCGCGAGCCATCCTTAGGCCCGTGCTTTGGCATCAAGGGCGGGGGTACCGGCGGGGGTGCGGCTCGATTGGTGCCCGCAGACCGCATCAATCTGCACTTCACCGGCGATTTTCATGCGGTGACCTCGGCGCACAACTTGCTCGCCGCCATGGTGGACAACCATGTGTACTTTGGAAACTCGCTGGGCATCGACCCGCGGCGCATCACTTGGAAACGGGTGATGGACTTGAACGACCGGAGTCTGCGGTTCGTGGTAACGGGTTTGGGTGGACCCGCACACGGCGTGCCGCGCGAGGCCGGTTTCGACATTACCGCGGCGTCCGAGGTGATGGCCATGTTGTGTTTGGCACGGCACGCCGAGGACTTGCGTCAGCGGCTCGCCCGCACCTTGGTGGGCTTTACCTATTCGGGAGAACCGGTGTTTGCTGAGCAATTGAAGGCGACCGGTGCCATGCTGGCTTTGCTGCGCGATGCGCTGCTGCCCAACCTAGTGCAAACGGCCGAAGGCACACCGACGTTGGTGCACGGAGGCCCCTTTGCCAACATTGCTCACGGCTGCAACAGCATCATCGCCACGCAACTGGCGTTAGACCGTGCAGATTGGGTCGTTACCGAAGCAGGGTTTGCCTTCGATTTGGGGGCCGAGAAATTTTTCGACATTAAGTGCGTGACCGCCGGATTCGACACGGCCGCGGTCGTTCTTGTCGCCACCGTGCGGGCGCTCAAGTTGCATGGTGGCATTGCTGCAAGGGATGTCGCACGCCCCAACCCGGCTGCCGTCGCGAGAGGTTTGCCGAACCTCGACAAGCACGTCGAAAACATCCGCCGCTTTGGCGAGCCCCCGGTCGTTGCCATCAATCGCTTTACCACCGACACGGAAGAGGAAATCGAGGTTGTGCGCCGGCGGTGCAGCTACCTGGGCGTGCCCGTGGCGGTAGCGCAACCATTCGATCGCGGTGGCGAGGGATGCGTGACCTTGGCGCAAACGGTGATGGCGCATGCAGAGAAGCGAAGCAAACCCTTTCGCCCTTTGTATGCGTGGAACGAGCCCGTGCCGGCAAAGATCCTGAAAGTGGCCGAGTCCATGTACGGGGCACGAGGCGTGGTGTACAGCAAGGAAGCCGAGCGCGATTTACAGCTGATTGTCCGCTACGGGTTCGACAAGCTTCCGGTGTGCTTGGCAAAAACGCCGACCTCGCTTTCGGACGATCCGAAGCGACTGGGCCGGCCTACGGATTTCGACGTCACTGTGCGGGCCATTCAACCGGCGACCGGGGCCGGATTCTTGGTGGTGTTGCTCGGGGACATCTTGCGCATGCCGGGCCTGCCTAAGGAGCCGCGTGCGACGCAAATAGACTTGCGCGATGGCGAGATCGTTGGCCTCACCTGATGCAATGCAGGACAACCGTTAGGCCCGAACGGCGGCGCGAAGCGTGTCGATGGTGCGGTCGCGAGTCTCGTCGATGGCGCGCTCCCAGGCGGCGACATCGTCGGTGTCACCGCCCGGCGGAAACAGTAGCGCTCGCGAGGAGTTCACGATGCCACCTTCTAAGCCATTCGGCCCGGGCACGAAGCCAGCCACTGCAGAGGGCGCGTCGGCCCCTTGAGCTCCAAGCCCGGGGACTAGAAAGAGGGCGTGGGGAAGCAGCTCGCGAACGCGCATAGCGTCCTCCGGGTAACGTGCTCCGACGACGACTCCCAAAGATGACCAGCCGCAAGTTCCCCGGAGCCGTTCGCACCAGGGGGCCAGCATGGCAGCAACGTGTTCGAACACGCGCCGGCCGTTGCAAGCGAGGTCCTGCAGGTCGCCAGCTCCAGGATTGCTCGTTTTCACCAAGACGAAGACCCCGCCGCCGAACTTTTCTGTCGCCTGGGCAAAGGGCTCGAGGCTGTCACGGCCTAGATAGGGGTGAACAGTTACGGCGTCGCTGTAAAGGGGAGACCGCGGGGCGAGGCACTGTGCATACGCCGCTGCCGTGGATTCGATATCCCCGCGCTTGCCGTCGAGCACGACGAGCAAATCGAGAGCGCGGGCACGGGCAATCACTTGCTCGAGAGCGGCAAAACCAGCCGCGCCCATTTGTTCGAAAAAGGCGACCTGTGCCTTTACCACAGCAACGTAGCCCTGGTAACGCTCCAGCACCGCAGACAGGAAGCTCACCACTTGCGAAGCCGTGGACGGGTCGCCCGATTCCATGCTGCCGCGCCGAAACAAAGGCGGGACCAGGGCTAAATGGGGGTCCAGCCCGAGGCACAAGGGGTGCCCCAGCGCACGCACGCGGGGGATGAGTCGGTCGGCAAAGTGCGCAGGGCGCGGCGGTTGCGAGCCAGGCATGCGAAGGTCACTGCACGGTTACGATCACGCGCCGTTCTCGCGGCCCGTCGAGTTCCGCCAGCATCACGGCTTGCCAAGTGCCGAGGAGTAATCTGCCAGCATGGACGGGGATGGTTTCACTCGGTCCCAAGAGGGCTGCCTTGATATGAGCAGCGGCATTGTTGTCCACCCGGTCGTGCCGCCAAATGCCGTGAGGAACGAGTTTCTCCAGGCACTCGAGAAAATCCGTGCACACGTTCGGATCGTCGTTCTCGTTGATGACCACAGCCGCCGTGGCGTGCGCTACGTACACATGGCAAAGGCCTTCCGCGACGCCGCTCGCGCGCACGATCTCGGCAATTTGGCTGGTAATATCGACTAGCTCGTGCTTTCGATGGGTGCGGATGCGGAATTCACGCTGCATCACGTGGTCTCCTCGTTCGAGGATTTGCCGCCATGTTACCCGACAAGGCTCCGCCCTGCCACCCTGTGCCCTAGGGGCCTAGCCGGCATCGGTTACATCCATGCTCCTCCATCGATACGGAGGATCTTTCCTGTGATGAAAGCAGCGTCGTCACTAGCGAGAAACACCGCGGCCTTGCCGATCTCGTCTGGCCTGCCAGCACGCCCGAGCGGGATACTGGCTAGCAGGGCATCGCCGTGGGCACGTATCATGCGCTCGCCCATATCTGTGTGAACGAGCCCGGGTGCGATAACGTTAACCCGTATGCCCGCTGGAGCGCACTCTTTGGCCAATGTTTTCGCCAGCGCATTGACCGCCGCTTTGGCCGCGTAGTAAGGTGCTCCGAAGGGGGCGCACAGGTCGGCGCCGATCGACGAAACTAGGATGACCACACCCGAGCCCTGCCGCACGAGATGGCCCACAGTGGCGCGGCAGGTGTAAAAGGCGCCATGCAAGTCCACGGCGATGACCCGCTGCCAGTGGTTCACGTCCATTTCCCACACCGGTGCGGGGCGAGAGGCGACGCCAGAATTCGCCACCACGATGTCGATGCGGCCGAAACGGTCGAGAACGCGTTGCGTCATTTGTTGTACTTGCTCCCATTCGGAAACATCGGCGCCGACCACCACTGTTTTCCTACCGAGGGCTTCGATTTCCCTGGCCGTTGCTTCCGCGGCCTCGAGCTCGCGTCGGTAATGCACGGCAACGTTCGCTCCCGCCTTGGCAAGTTCAAGAGCGATCCCTCGGCCGATTCCGCGCGACGAGCCCGTGACCAAGGCAAATTTTCCATCGAGACCGGGCATGGTTTTTCCTCCTCTTACGGGCGCTTGCATGGGCACGCCTGGAAGGCAAGCCTGGAGCACTCGGCTTCGCCGTGCCAGGCCAGTGCGTTATCAAAAGGCGCGACCTTGCTAACCCCTCAACGAAGCGATCCGGCGAGGCGTTGGTGTTCCCGACAGGGCAGCTCGCATGTGCTCCGCAGGAGCGTGCTGTGCTGTTGGCGTAATGTTTCCCAGCGCTGATGGGCCCCAGTGACTCGTGCCTGAAAGTCGGGCTGGTTTCGGGCAGCATCGCCCAAGGCGCGCCACACCGTCAAGGCAGCTGCGGTCGTTTCGCACACGAGGACCCCGTCGGCGCCTGCAGCAATGGCCTGCACGGCCGCTTCTGCCGGGGATGCGATTCGGTCGATCGCACCCATCTCGAGGTCGTCGGTGAGCACGACGCCGGTGAACCGCAGTTGCTCTCGCAGAACCGTGTGGAGGAAAAAAGGGTCCAAACCCGCGGGGACGCGGCTCCCTGCGCCAGAGTACACCACATGGGCCGTCATCAGCATGGGTACGGCGGCTTCGATAGCGGCGCCAAACGGCACGAGTTCCCGCTCCTGCAATACCTCGAAGCTGGCCTCGACCTGCGGTAGATCGAAGTGCGAGTCGACCTCGGTATCTCCATGGCCGGGGAAATGTTTCCCGCAACAGAGGATGCCTGCTGCGCGAAACCCTCGTACTTGTGCAGAGCCGAGTTGCGCCACTAGCTCGGGGTCGGAGCCAAATGAACGGTCGCCAATGACGGAGTTGGTTGCGCAGGTGAGCGTATCGAGCACTGGTGCATACACCAGGTCGAGGCCCACGCTGGCGAGTTCTCGCCCCATGGCAAAAGCTACGTCGCGCGCGAGCGCTGCATCCCTGTGTTTCCCGATGACCGCTGCAGGAGGGAAGTGGGTGAATGGCTCGCTCAGGCGCATGACCCGCCCGCCTTCGTGATCGATCGCCACCAGAGGTGCCCAGGGCAGTTGGTGCAACTCGTCGATGAGCCGCCGAAGCACATCGATTCCTCGATCGACATTGCGACGGAAGAGGATGATGCACCCTGGTTGAATCTGCTCGAGCGTCTCGCGCGTGGCAGCGTCGAGCTGCGGGCCAGGAATACCCATGGTGATGAGCGTGCCAACGCTGTTCATCGATTTCCCGTACCAGTGGTGCAGGGTTTGCCGTTCACACGCGGACCCAGATTTCGCCGTCTTCCACTTTGACTTCGAAGTGCTCCACCGACGATTCGCTGTCTTCCAAGCACTCGCCCGTAGTCACGTCGTAAGCCCAGCCGTGCCAAGGGCAGAACACCGTGTGTTCGTCTAGGTCGCCTTCCGCTAAGGGGCCACCTTTGTGTTTGCAGGTATTCTCGATGGCGTAAAATTTTCCCTCACGGGTGTGAAATACGGCAATCGCCCGGCCCTTGACCTCGAAGGCCTTGCCCCGTTGCGGGGGAATTTCGTGAACCGATGCTACACGAACGAAATCACTCATGGGAACGTTCTCCTTGGTGATGCCACTGTGTAGGGAACCCGAAAGCGGCAATCTAGGTCATCGCGCAGCGGCCTTTCACCGGCCGCGGGTAAGCAACATGCAGCCAGCTACGGGGCCGCCGCCGACGGCGACCACGGCAACCTCACAGTTCGGCACTTGGCGCTCGCCGCATTCGCCGCGAAGTTGGTGCATGGCTTCGGCAACGAAGCCGAACCCATGCAGACGGCCGCCCGACAGTTGCCCTCCCCAGGTGTTGAGGGGCAGCGAGCCACCGAGGCGTATGTGTCCGTCCTCCACAAACGGCCCGCTTTCGCCTCGGCCGCAAAACCCGAGCGCTTCGAGCCATGCCAAGGTGATAAAGCTGAACCCATCGTACAGTTGCGCAGTGTCGACATCCGCAGGTTTGAGAGAAGTTCGGCTCCAGAGGTGGTGGGCTGCGTCGTGCGCTGCCATGGTGGTGAGGTCGGGCCACTGGTCCCACAACGGTCGGCGGCCGAGTGCCGTGCCTACGGCTTCGATATGCACCGCCGGTTTCGCGAGGTCACGGGCAGACTCAGCAGCGGACACGATGACCGCTGTCGAACCATCCACAGGGACGTCGCAATCGTACAGGCAAAAGGGTTCGCTGACGAGACGAGCCTGCCAGTAGTCTTCCCAGGTAAGAGGGTCGCGGTAAACCGCTGCCGGGTTGAGCCGGGCGTGCTCCCGTGCCGTCAGGGCAATCTCGCCTAGATGTTTTCGCTGCGTACCGTACTGGTGCATGTGGCGCCGGGCGTACAACGCCACCCAGTTGGCTGCGGACATGGCGCCAAATGGAACGAAAAACGCAGCGAAACCAGTGATCTCCCGGGACCCGGCGCCAATGCCGCGGCGCCCGGTGTCCGCGGCCGCAGTGGCCTCGGTAACCGTACGGTACACCAAGACATGACGCGCTAACCCAGCAGCCACCGCCAAAGCCGCGGCGATCAAGGGCATGATTTGCCCGGGGCCCTCTAGACCCGACAAGTGCCACCGTACGTCAAGGCCGAGCGCATCCTGGACGTCATAGATGCTGGGACCAGCAAAGCCCGGTACGTTCGACACCGGCCCGGGATAGGCGGCGATGCCGTCGACGTCCTGCACCGCGAGCCCGGCATCGCGAATCGCCTTTACCGCGGCCTCGCACGTGAGATCCAAATCGTCGCGAAACAGACGGCGACCGATGGCCGATTGCCCAACACCAGAGAGCACCGCACGGCGCTCGACAGGCTCGCCGTGCGTATTGACGAAAGGTGCCCGAGTAGCTGACCTGGCTTGCATCGGGGAGGGAGCCTCGCGTACCTCCGGGGGCAGCCCGGCCTCAGGGTCGGGGACAAACACGGGTAGGGCGATGTTGTCACTGACGACCTCGAATTGCACCCGAACCGGGAGACCGATGTGGACCTCTTCGGGTGGGCAATTGACGATATTGGTCATCAGCCTGAGCCCTGGCTGTTCGCAAAGTTCCACGAGGGCGATGACATAAGGCACCTCCTGTCCCGGGAACCACGGCTTGTGGTTGACTGTGAAAGAATACACCCGGCCCTTCCCGGAAACAGCCTGGACGGTGAGCTCGCGCGAGTGGCAGTGAGGGCAAATGGGCCGCGGCGGGTGAACGAACCATTGGCATCGCGGGCAAAAGCGGAACTCCAAGCGACCCGCGCGGCACGCACGCCAGTAGGCCTCGGTGCCAAGTTCGAGTGCCGGTAACGGACGAAACCCCACAGTTCCTCCTTGTTGTTGGTTTTTTGCGCACAAAGCCATGGTCAATTCCAGCCGGGAGGTGCAGGTGCAATGGTGGCGGGCGACGGCAGTCCATTCGGTTTTTTCGCCGCCAGTCCCGGGCAGAAAACGCGCTGCGCGTTGTAACCGCCTGTAGCGGAATCCAGCCAGGGCAAGCGGCAGAGGGCGCGTTCGAATAAGCGGTTCGTGCTCGACGGCTCTTGAGCCCAGCGAGGGTGACTTCGATCTCGAGAAGTGGTCTTTAGCTTCGGGAGCCGAGGCGGCGCTTGCGTTCTGTGCCGGAGGTGCGAACGTGAGGGGTGAGAGACGCGGTCGCGCTTGGAGAAAGGATCGGTGATGGCAAAGCACACGAACCGACTGGCACAAGAGACCAGCCCTTATTTGCGGCAACACGCTCACAATCCGGTCGACTGGTATCCGTGGGGTCCCGAGGCATTCGAGCGTGCGCGGCGGGAGGACAAGCCGATTTTCCTCAGCATTGGATACTCTGCTTGCCACTGGTGCCACGTGATGGAGCGTGAGTCGTTCGAGGACGAAGAAACCGCCCGCCTGATGAACGAACTTTTCGTGAACATCAAAGTCGACCGCGAAGAAAGACCCGACGTCGATCATGTGTACATGACCGCCGTCCAACTGCTCACGGGCCGCGGCGGTTGGCCGCTGACCGTGTTCTTGTGCCCGGACGGGCGTCCGTTTTACGGCGGCACGTATTTCCCTCCGTCGGACCGCCACGGCTTACCAGCGTTTCGGCGAGTTCTTCTCGCGGTGGCGCAAACCTATCGCGAGAAGCGCGACGAAATTCTGAAAACGGCCGATCAACTCGTCGCGGCACTCGAGCGGGTGGAAACCCCGGAGGAAGATGCTGGCTCGTGGGACCGCGACCTCGTGGTTCACGCAGCCGAGCTCCTGAGCGGAGCATACGACTGGCGTTACGGGGGACTGCAGCCGGCGCCAAAGTTTCCCAATTCCTCGATCTTCGAGTTTTTCCTCCAGTACCACTTTCTCTCTGGCGAGCCGCGTTACCGCGAGATGGTGGTGCACACCCTGCGGAGCATGGCCCACGGTGGCATTTACGATCAGCTTGGGGGTGGCTTCCACCGATACTCCGTGGACGAACGGTGGCTCGTCCCTCACTTCGAGAAAATGCTGTACGACAATGCCTTACTGGTGCGACTCTATTTGCACGGCTTTCAAGCCTTTGGCGAGCCGCTGTTTGCCGCCGTTGCACGGCAGACGCTCGATTACCTGTTGCGCGAACTTCGTTCCCCCGAAGGGGGTTTTTATTCATCGCAAGATGCCGACAGCGAAGGGGAAGAGGGTAAGTTTTACGTCTGGACCCAGGCGGAGGTTGTCGATCGGCTCGGGCAAGAGCTAGGTGCTCTCGCCTGTCGCTACTGGGGTATTACGGAAGAAGGCAACTTCGAGCACGGTCGCAACGTGCTCCATGTCACCCTGGAGGTGGAGCAGTTGGCGAAGCTGTTCGAGCGTCCGGTCAGCGAAGTTGCTCGAGCTTTGGAGCGTGCTCGTCAACAACTGCTCGACGTGCGGCAGCGTCGCGTGCCTCCGGCACGGGACGACAAAATCCTCACGGCTTGGAACGGGATGGCCGTGTCGGCCTTTGCGCTTGCGGCCGAGGTCTTTGACGACCCCAATTATGCTGCCGTCGTGCGCGAGACATTGGAGTTTTTGCAACGTCGGCTGTGGCTGGAGGATGGGTTGCGCAGCACCTACGCTAACGGGGTTGCGAAATATCTGGCGCATTTAGACGACTTTGCCTTTCTGCTGAGCGGCTACCTCGATGCGTTCGAGGCTTTGCAGGAAATTGCCTATCTCGAGCGGGCGGAGGCCTTGGCCACCGAGCTGCTCGAACATTTCTGGGATCCTGAACATGCTGGCTTTTACTTCACGAGCGATCGTCACGAGCCGCTGATCGTTCGGAGTAAGCCGGCTTTCGACGGCGCCGTACCTTCGGGCAACTCGGTGGCGTGCAGAGCGCTTCTCCGCCTCGCTCACTTCACGGGTAAAGCGCTGTACGAGCAACGAGCAAAGGCGTTGTTGGATGCCTATGCTGCAACCATGCGGGTGCAGCCGTCGGGGTTTGCTCATCTCCTCAGTGCGGCGTCGTTCTACCTGGCTGGAGCGTGCGAAGTCGTTGTCGTGGAGTCTTCCTTAGGCGGGGGTGCGGAACTCCTGCGCGCCGTACGGCAACGGTACCTGCCACAGCGTGTCCTTCTGGTGCTGCGGCCGGGAGATCAAAGAGCCAAGCTGCCACTGGCGGAAGGAAAAACGTGTAGTGCCTCCCTGCCGGCGGTTGCCTACGTGTGTCAAGGCTTCACCTGCTCGCCTCCTGCAAGCAGCGCGGCCGCACTTGAGGCTTTGCTTCCGAAATCAGGATCGTGGGGAGCCCCGGGCTGAGGGCGAATGCCGGGGACAGAGGTTGCCTGGTGCAGGCAGCCGTAGAGCGCTGGGTTCGGTCGGGCGCAAGACCGCCGCTGCGCGCCAGCTTTTACGCTGGTTTCCACTCAAATGAAATCGGCCAACGGAGCGAGTCGTTCGATCCACTCATCCGGGATGTACGTTACCGTGCCGCCGAACTGTTTCACGTAGAGGACGATCTTGGCGGTTTCCTCGATCATCATTGCCCGAGTCGCTGCCTTCCTCAAGGTTCGATCCACGGTCATCAGTCCGTGGTTTTGCAGGATGCAGCCGCGACTCTGCTTCAAGGCCTCATGCACAGCGTCCGCTAACTCTTTCGAGCCAGGCATGAACCAAGGGACCAACGGGGTATCGCGCAGAAAAATTGCGTCGGTATTGATCGGTGGAAACACCTGGTTAGTGATGCCGAAGGCGGTAGCCACGGGGGCGTGGGTATGCACCGCTCCTGTGGTATCGGGCCGGGCCTCGTAGGCGCCCCAGTGCATTTGCCACTCGACCGACGGTACGCGAGAGCCCTCGACCACCGACCCATCGCGGCGGATACGTACGAGATCCTCGTCGCACAGTCCGCCTTTGTAAAGTTGGCTCGGCGTAATCCAAATCGTTTCACCGTCGGCGGCGCGGGCACTAATGTTGCCACCGGTTGCAGTGAGCAAGCCATGGGCGAACAGCTCGTTGGTGATTTGGATGATTTGTTCTTTTGCCTCTCGATCGGTCCACATGGCAGACTCCTCCGTTGGCAACTTGACTGGAGGCGCTCGCAGAAATCAAGCTACCGCAGGGTCAGTAGCCCATTGCAGCGCCGTCTTTGCGTCGGTCCGAGCCTCCTCCAAAAACTCCCGCGCTCCAGTCGATCATGATCCCCTGCCCACCGCCGAAGCCGCTGCGCATACGCACTTCGTTAGGGTCTGCGACGGCATGGCCGAACTCGCGCAACGCTTGCACCAACGCGGGATCGAATTCTTCCTCGAATGCAACACGGTTGTGCTCTAAGACGTGAAAACGCGACAGATCGAGCGCCTCTTGGATGTTGGCGCCAAAGTCGATCATGTGGGAAATCACCTGCACGTGGGCTTGTGCTTGATGGTCGCCACCCATGACCCCGAAGGAAAGAACCGGCTGCTCGTCGTGGAACAACATCGCGGGGATGATGGTGTGCAGGGGACGCTTGCGTGGTGCCACGCAGTTAGGATGATCCGGGTCGAGAACGAACCCAGCCCCGCGGTTTTGCAACACCACACCTGTGTTCGGCACGGCGACTCCCGAGCCGAAGGGAAAGTAAAGGCTGCTGATCATCGACACAATGTTTCCTCGCTGATCGGCCACCGTGAGGTAGACCGTGTCGCCCAGCGGTGAAAGCTTACCAGCGGTCGGCTGCCTCAAAGCTCGCCGCGGCTGCAGCAGCGCAGCGCGCCCCTGTGCATAATCTTTCGACAGCAGTTCCGACAAGGGCACGGGAACGAAGTCGGGGTCAGCTACGAACCGGTTGCGGTCGGCAAGCGCCAGCTTCACTGCCTCGATGCGATAGTGATGGACCTCGGGGGCCGAGGGACCGTAACGAGCCAAATCGAAGTTCTCGAGGATGTTGAGGGCTAAGAGGGCGGTGATGCCCTGAGTGTTCGGTGGCAGCTCGGCCAGCGTGTACCCGCGGTAAGTTGTCTCGATCGGTTCGACCCAGGAAGAGCTGTGCTCGGCGAAGTCGGTGACCGACAAAGCCCCTCCTTGTTCGCCGACCGCACGGGCCGCGGCGTCGGCGAACGGTCCTCGGTAAAACCACTCCGCACCACCTTGGGAAAGTTCTCCGAGGGTCCGCGCCAAAACTGGCAGACGCATGACCTCACCCAGGCGAGGTGCTCGGCCATCGATGGAAAACCAAGCGCGGGCGTGCACGTCTTGCACGATCCCGACGTTGAAGATGGTTTGCCACTCCCAGGCAATGACCTCACTCACAGGGAACCCGTTTTCTGCGTAGTCGAGTGCGGCTGCGAAAAGCTCTTGCCAACGTAGCCGTCCGAAGCGGGCATGGGCGTCTGCCCACGCTTGGACGACGCCGGGTACCGTGACACTGAGCGGGCCGAGGAGCGGCATGGTGGAACAACCGCTGGCAGCGAGCCGATCGAGGGTTAGCGAAGCTGGAGCGCGGCCGCTGCCGTTGAGGGCATGGAGCTGTTGCTCGGCTGCATCCCAGTAGAGCAGCATGCAGTCCCCGCCGAGCCCGACGTGGTAAGGCTCGACGACGCACAGCGTGAGGTTGGCAGCGATAGCCGCGTCGATCGCGCTGCCACCTTGGCGCAGCACGTGCAGCCCCACGCTGGTCGCGAGGGCTTGGCTCGTGCACACCAACCCCCGGCGTGCAAGCACCATGGAGCGCTGTGCGCGGAAACCGTAGCCATACGGGCGATGACTGGTGAACATGCGAGGAGGTTACTTCCGCCCAAGTTCCTGTGAACGCCGGGTTGCAGCAACAACCGCAGATACCAGCGCGTCTTTGAACCCGCGACGATGCAACTCGCTGAGCCCGGCCACAGTAGTTCCGCCAGGTGAGGCCACCTGTGCGCGTAAGGCTTCTGGCGGTTGTCCCGTTTCTTGAAGCATCGCTGCTGCCCCGGCAATCGTTTGGAAGGTGAGTCGTGCGGCCAAGGCGGCAGTTAAACCGGCGGCGACCCCACCGGCAATCAAGCCCTCGGCAAACAAATAGACATAAGCAGGGCCACTGCCACTGAGTCCGGTGACTGCATCGAGCATCCGCTCGTCTTGCACGTCGCAAGCGTCGCCCACTGCCGAGAAAATTTGCACGCCAAGCTTGACATCCGCTGGCGTGGCGAAACGGCCACGGGCGATCACGGTCATGCCCTTGCCAATCAGCGCGGGAGTATTCGGCATAGCGCGCAGGACGTGTACTTCCCCCCCAAGGAGATGCTCGATTTTGGCGGTGGGTACGCCAGCGGCAATACTGATGACCAGGTGTTTGGGTCCGACACTTCCGTGCAACTCTCGCAGGACGACGTCGAGGTCTTGTGGTTTCACGGCAAGGATGAGCACTGGAGCGGATTCCACCACTTCCTGATTGGAGGTCGCGACCTGGACCTTCAATTGCCGCTTGAGGGTAGCGAGCTTACTTTTGTCGACGTCGCTGGCGACGAGAGCCGATGGTTCCGCAAGGCCTGCGCCAAGAAGCCCGCGCATGAGAGCACTGGCCATGTTGCCGGCGCCAATGAAGCCGATGGTTGGCAGGGCTTTTTTGCGCGCCCCGGTCGGACTTTTCGTCTGAGCAGCCATGCGGGCTCGAGCCATGATGTCCACCTCCTTTCGTGGTCGTCCACTTCCTGCGAGTACTGGCCTCCGTGGTTTCCCTTAGCTTCGTGAGGCGATGGGCCGCTCGCCGAAAATGGCCCGGCCGATTCGCACCAAGGTCGCTCCCTCTTCCACGGCAACTTCGAAGTCTTCGCTCATCCCCATGGACAATTCGTGTAGCGAGGCTTGCGGGCCGGCGCGACCTCGCCACTGATCGCGCAACTCCCGGAGCTTTTGAAAGTACGGGCGATTCTCCTCCGCTTCCCGAGGCGCCGGAGGGATGCACATGAGTCCGCACACCCACAAGCGAGGGCAGGTTCGAGCCACGGCGAACAATCCTTCGAGATCTTCAGGGGCAACGCCTGCTTTGCTAGCTTCTCCGGCCAAGTTGACTTCGAACAGAATGTCTACTCGGTCCCGGCCGAGTTGACGCGCCCGCGCCTCGAGGGTGTGGAGCAGGTCGATACTGTCGACACTGTGGATCAGGGTAAAAAGCGGCAAAGCTGCTTTGACCTTATTTCGTTGCAGGTGGCCGATCATGTGCCACCGCACCGGGCCGCGCACCAAGCCCGCTTTGGTCCGAGCTTCTTGAACGTAGTTTTCGCCGATATCTTCGATACCGGCATCGATGACTGCTTGCACGGCCTCGGGAGGCTGTTGTTTGGCGACGGCGACGATGCGGACGTCCGGCGCGGAACGACCAGAGCGTGCTGCGGCCTGAGCAATGCGGTCGCGGACCGAAGCGATTCGCTCCGTGATGTTCCCGGTCATTCGCCAAGTACCGACGAGGAAGATGGGCGCAGCAAGCCGTGCCGCTGTAACAAAGCGGTGACCTCGTCGAGCGGAAGGCCAATGACGTTGCTCAGGGAACCTTCGATTCTCTCGACGAGCCGTCGACCTTCCCCTTGAGCTCCGTAACCCCCCGCCTTGTCTAGCGGCTCGCCACTGGCGACGTAACGGCGGATCACATCTTGCGACAGCGCCTTGAAAGTGACACGGCTTTGTACCGCAAAGGCGTCAAGAATCCGTGCGTTGCTGGCCAAGCACACTCCAGTGTAAACGCGGTGCTCTCTTGCCGATAGGCCTTGGAGCATGGAGAGGGCGTGAGCCGCGGTGAGCGGCTTGCCCAAAATCTGGCCATCGAGTTCCACTTCGGTGTCGAAGCCTAAAACCCAGGCGTCAGGGATTTTTTGCGCGACCACCAAGGCTTTCGTAGAGGCCAGACGCAGTACATAAGTGTCTGCCGCTTCCCTCGGCAGCGGGGATTCGACGATATTTGCCGGGACGACCTCGAACGGTATGCCGAGCGACGCCAACAATTCGCGCCGGCGCGGCGAGGCAGAAGCCAAAACGACACGGGGCGACATGGCAGTCGGTTTGTTCGCAAACTCGATGGATCGCTGCAAGCGGAGCGATTTGCTAACCAGGAGAGCGATGCTGCGCTCGGGGTTGTTGGCCTTCGTGGTGCTGTGGAGCAGCGCGGGTTGTGGGTCGTCGGGGCCGCTCGGCCGTTACGACCCGCGGGTGGTGTGGCTGGGCTGGCAAAACACCAGGGTGAAGCAGCAGCAGTTCCAAGCTGCGTGGCGAGCGTGGAAGGAAAAGCGCGACGTCGAAGCCTATCGCTTGTTTCGAACGTTGGCGTACGCGTACCCCGAGCTGGCCGATCACAGTTGGTTTCATGCAGGGCTCGCTGCCGAGCGCCTCGGTTGGCGTCGCCAGGCGCTCGCAGCCTTATCTCGAGTTGCGAGCGACTTTCCCCCCAGCGTGTTTTCCCTCGAGGCGGCCACGCGGATCGCAGAGTGGCAAGAGCAAGCGGGTCAGGTGGATGAAGCCTGTCGTTGGGCATTGCGCGTGTTGGCCGGCGGAGCCCCTGCAGAGCTCAGGCAGCGAGCGACCTTGGTACAAGGTCGATGCGAGGAACGGGCGGGACGGGTGGCAGTGGCAGCAGGGGTGTACCGGGAGGTGTGGGAGCAGGCCCGGTCGCTGCCGGTGCGAGCGCGGGCGCGGGAGTTCTTGCGGGCACTGCTTGCAGCTTACCCGACGTTGCAAGCTACGGGTCTGCAGCGCGTGCAAGAAGCAGAGCGCGCAGTGCGCGATCGAGACTGGGCTTTTGCCCGAGAGCTTGCTGAGCCGCTGATGGAAGCGACCGACGCCGAAGCGCGTGCGCGTGCGCTGCTGGTCTTGGCCGAAATCGCTCACGGTTTGGGGCAGTGGGAGGACGCCCTGGCCGGTTGGTGGACCGTCGCGGATCGTTACCCGGATACGCGGGTGGCCCCGGCAGCATTGCATCGCATGGGATCGGTGCTGTGGAACCGCAATCGCGACGTGGCAGCCGATCGGGTTTTCGCCGAACTCATACGCCGCTACCCGGCCTCCGACGGAGCCGCAAAGGCGCTGTTGGCGCGGGTGCGAATTGCGGCCGACGAGGGGGCATGGTCGCGGGCTCGAACGTTGTTGCGAGAAGCCGATCGGTTGGTCCTCACCCCCGACGTGCGCAGGGAACTCTATTGGTGGCAGGGCTGGGTAGCTTTCCGAACGCAGCAATTTGCGGAGGCGGTAGCCGCTTTTGAGCGACTCGGTGCGGACGATGAACGGGCACAGTACTGGCTGGCGCGTGCCCTCGAGGCCCAAGGCCAGCAACGGCAGGCGCGCGCCCTGTACACGCGCCTGGGCAGCGGCCAGCCCCGTTTTTACGCCCATTTGGCGGAAGAGCGCTTACGGGGGACAGGCATGCTGCCCTTTCGGCTGGCCGGCTTGGGCGTGGCGCCGCACGAAGTGGTCATGGCCGAGCCGCCCGCCAGTGCGGACTCCTTTCATCTTCAACGTTGGCAGCACCTTTGCGCAACTGGAGTGCTCCCGCTTGCGCGCAGGGAACTCGCGGTGTTGTCCGCCGCCGCACCGGCAGGTGACCCTGCCTGGCGTACGTTCCTGATGGCGGCCTGGTCGCGTACGGACGCCTATGCTGACGCCTTGCGAGCCGTGGCAACCTGGCGCGATTTCCCTGCGGCGGAACGGCAATGGCTCGAGTACCCACTTGCGTTTTATCCGTTCGTCGACCGGGCGGCGCGAACTTACGGCTTGGACCCGTTGTTGCTGTTGGCGATCATGCGTCAGGAAAGCCTGTTCGACCCGGAAGTGTGTTCGTCGGCTGGTGCCTGCGGGTTGATGCAACTCATGCCGAGTACAGCCCAGCGGTTGGCGCGGGAAGCAGGACTGGACCCCAATTCCGTCGATTTGTTCGACCCTGAGCAAAACATCGCATTGGGAGCACTTCATTTGCGGGAGTTATTGCAGCGCTTCTCCTTTGATCCGGTGCTTGCACTGGCGGCCTACAATGCCGGCGAAGAGGCGGTTCGGCGTTGGTTGGAACGCGGGGGCCCGCAGCCAGTTGACGAATTTGTCGAGAACATCGGGTATCGGGAAACGCGCGACTATGTGAAGCGCGTCTGGACCCATTACTTGCGCTACCAGTCCTTGTATCTCACCGGGAGGGCTGAGAAGAATTGAAGCGCGGATCATTCTGCCCGATTGGGTCCCCTGGGTGCGAGCTAGACCGTCACACTCAAAAGAACGCGGAGGTGGTGGCCTGGTGCAGTTGCGCTCCCGAGCCCACGACACGAACGGTTTGCTTCAAAGCCGTCGTGGGCCACGCGTGGACCGGCGCTCGATGTCTAGGATGTCCATCCGCCGACGCATGAACTGCAGCTCCCGTCGGTGCTGCGTAGCCAACTGTTTGAGCTTGCGAATGCCTGCAGGAGTAACCACGACGAGGACCTCGCGCTTGTTTGCGGGATTTTCTTTCCGAAGCACGTAACCCTGAGCCTCTGCCCGATCGACTAACTCAACCACGGTGTGGTGCCGCAATTGAAGAAACTCGGCCAAACGCCAAATACTCACTCCTTCGGTGCCACCTAGGCCAGCAGCGCCAAGAAGCAGGGAATGCTGTTGAGGGGTGAGACCGACGTTACGCGCAGCCAGCTCTGTGGCACGAAAGAGCTTACGTAAGGCTTCTCGATAGCGCGCTAGGCTCTGCAGTTCGCTCGACATGGGATCGGACACGAGCGCATGTGTTTACCGCGATTCGCTCTTAGACTCAACGTGGTCGGATCATTTTGCTGGCTGGGCTCCTGCTGCGGCCTCGACCTTGTGCCCACCAATAATCGCTTTTCGCGAGCGGTAAGCGGATCCATTAGGCAAGTGCCCGTTCCCGTGCCGGTTCGACAACGGTCTCTGGCGCGGCCACAGGCTCGGCGCCGGCTCGAAGGCGAGCGTTGGTGCGGTGGCGCGTTTCGCCTCGGGAGTCAAGAGCGCGCGGCACCAAATTCTCTTCCAGGGCGTTCCCGGCCTTGTGCCGGAGCCCGGCCCTCTTCACGCTGCCTTTCCTTGGAACTGTTCCAGCCGCTGAATCAGCGCTTTGGTGCGCTCCTCTTCCTGCTCGAGCTGCCGGCGAAACTCGCGCGTGGCCGCTTTGTGGATCTCGTGAGAGAGCGTAACCGCATGTGCTTGCAAAACCGAAAGCAGCAACCGAACATCCGCTTCGTCCAAAGTCAGCTGCATAGAGGATCCTCGCGCGCCTGCTCTTACTCGAGGCCATGTCTCTTGTAAAGTAAAGAGTGCCTCCGTCGTCGGCGCCACCATCGCCGATCTTAGTCCGAGGAGCCTGCACGAGCAGGGCGCGGTTCGGCGGTCGTGGCTGCGGGCACGATTTTCACCGCAGGCCGATACGAAGCCGTGCGCAGTAGGTAAAAAATTCCTCCGGAGAGTGTAGGCGCCTCGGCCACCCAGAAACCCAGGGCGGCCGACAAAATCGAACTTTCGAGTCCGATGCGATGCGCTAGCAAGAGCGCTTGAACGATCTCCCGTACACCCTCTCCGGCAATGGTGAACGGGCTCATCACCGTGGCGAAAATTTGAATGGTCGAAGCGAAGATCACTTCCCAAAATTCGGCGTGGTGGGCGCCGACGGCGATGGCGGTGAGGAAATAGGTGACAGCGGTGAAGAAATGCACGAAAAAACTCAGCCCGGCAGCTAGCGTGAGGCGCAGCTTCTGACCGCGATATGCTGCCGCTGCCGCATGGAGGCGCTCGATAAACGTTCCGACGCGGCTTTTTCGCAAGCCAGGGAAGACCCCTAAGGACCATAGCAACCATCGTGGATGCAGAAGGGCGAGGAAAAAGGCTAGCGTGATGAACGTCGCTAGCGGAATGGCAAGCCAACCAATGAAGGTGGCGCGGCTTCCGAGGATGGTGCTCCCAAGCGGAAAGGTGAGCACAAAGCAAAGAAACATCCCGACGATTCCAAGGCCTTTCTCAATGGCGGTAGCCGCTGCCGCCTCGGCGGTGCGGCCAGTGAAACGTGCTGCGTCGTAGAGCTTGTAACCGTCGAGACCGAGGGTCGAGGGTAAAAACGTTCCGAGGAAACGGCCGATCAAAAACGTGGTCACCACATGCCAAAAAGGAAAGTAAAGCCCTTGGCCTTGCAGCAATAAGTTCCAGCGTAGCATGGAACACGCCATCCCCGAGGTGCGTACAACGAACGCGAGCAGGGCGAAGCGCCAAAACGTGGCCACGTCGATTCGGGGAAGATAACTTACAATCGCTTGCAACGCAGAAACCGTGGTGCCTTCGCTCGACTGCACGGGATGCTGCAACAACAAGTAAAACGCGGCAACCGTGACGACGACTTTGGCCACAAAGGAAACAACCGCGCGCAGCTGCCGCTGTTCCACATTCGCAGTCGACAACGGTTATTGTCTCCCTTCGAGCTTTTGCTCCAGTTGTCGGAGTCGAAACTCGATCTTGCGCAACCGCTCGTTGCAGCTTTCCGCGTCCGCAGGAACGCCCGTTGATTCGCTGGCCGCAAAGGCCGTGCGCAGTTCGCGAATCGCTGCCTCCAAATGGTCAAGGCGCTCCTCGAGTTGCTGCCAACGCTCCTGGCTGAGCGCAAACAAAGGCGCGCCTGGCGAGGCCTGGACGGTCGACTGTAGGCGTGGGGCCGTAACCACACTTTCTGTTGCGGTCACAAGCGCCAAGTTCTGCGGATCGCGAACGATGATTTCCCATCGCCCACGAAATTCCCGAACCGCGCCGCTGGCGCGAATCCTCTGTCCGACAAAGCGTTGCTCTGGATTTTGGGGAAACCGACTTAACAGACCTTCCACCAGGATGACCTCGATGGGACGGGGAGCTTGCTCGAGTTGCAAACGCACAACGTTACCGTTGCGCCGCCCTCCACGAACTTGGGCTTCTACCGTGACCTCTTGGCCCACGTAAAGCGGAACGACGCTCAGATCTACCAACGGCGCCTCGCCGAAACCGCGGGAGCTGATACCAAGAACGAGACTCAGTGTGAGCCCCAGCGCAAAGAACCGCACGCGAGATCGGTGCTTGCTAGAGCTTGAAACCACGCTCCGCCTCGTCTTCATCGACCGAAGGTGAAAGTTCATCGAGTTTGCGAAAAACCAACTCGATGAGCTTATCGAGCTTACGGTATTCGCCGGAACGTGCTGCCGCCCGAGCAACGCTGACAGCTAAGCGAAGTTTTTCGTCGCGTGTCATAGGGCCATCCCCAGATCGAACTTGCGCCCGCTTATAGCGGTGTTCCTGGAGAATGTCTGCAAAGATCGCTGCGGGGAAGAAAGCTCGTGATGTCGGCTGGCTTGGTTTCGGCGGTTGGTGCCCCTGTGCTTCGTAACTGCCTGGGAGAAAAGCCGCAAGAAGCACAGCAAGAAGCACAGCAAGAAGCACAAAGGGTTGCCCTCGTTCGAGCTGGTTGTACGTCGTTTGCTTGTCGGGGCATTTGGGGTCACCCATCGTGTTCGAAACTGGATTCGCAACGGTACGGCGGATTGGGCTATCCTTCGTTCCTGGTGCATGTTTGCCAGGGCGGAAAAATGGTGGTAGCTTTAATGCTGCTCGGAGTCTGCAGCTAGGCGGTAAGGCGCTTCAGGGCGGTTATCGCGAATCGCGGACACGGAAAGGAGCACCGCAGGATGGCAGGCGGAAGGACGTTCAAACGAGACCAAAAACGTAGGAAAGAAATGGCGCGCAAGCTCAAACAAGAAGAAAAGATGCGCAAACGCCTGCAACGGCGGGAGGCGAAAAAGGCCGGCCTAACCCAAGAAGAAGAGGAGGTCGGGCTGCCCCCTGGGAGCAGTGCGGATTGAACGACTTGTCTGCGCGTTGAGTTCGGTTCGCGATACCCTTTTCGGAATGAGGCAGTCTTAGGGTGGTGAGTTTCGCTCGAGCTTGATTCACGTGACGCAACGTCGCGGCTCGAGGTTCAGGCGTGGGGGGCACTGGCGTTCGCGCCTGCCGTGGGCGGTGCCCGGGCAGGCGTGGGGGCGTCGGTTGCGAACGGTGTGGGGAGCGGTTTGCAAAGCGGGCGTGTGCTCGGTAACCGCTTTTCAACCTCCTGTTTTGCTGGCCCTCCCCATTACCGGATTGGATAATGGTATCCGAGGTCTACCCGACCCACCCGGGCACAGTCGAGCTCGGTACCCGGGAAACACCCCGGTGGGCAGCATCCAACCCCAGTGCAATCCGGCTTATTGTCCACTTGAGTCGTTCGTCCCGCGAGGATCGCCACCAGTTCTGGGTCGGTGTCGGGGTCGCCAGCATCCAAAACGGCGCTTCCGCCGCGGCAATCATCGTCCGTGCCTGGAATGCGCAACCCATCCGGACTGTTGGGGTTGAACCAGAACGGATCCTCGTTCAAATCGCTAGGTCCTTTAGGTACGTTGCCGTAACCATCTCGGTTTAAGTTGAAGTCGCCGTCGAAGCCTTCAGCGGCTGGGTCGACAAGAATGCCAAAGGGGGTATTGGCAACAAAGATATTGTTGCGTGCCGAGACGTCGTTGCTGGGGAAGCCGGGCGAACCCACGACTAGGCCGCTGCCGCCGTTGCCGTAAAACGTGTTGTTTACCACTGCCACACCGGAGGAATTGAGAAGCGCCACACCTGCACCAGTGTTCCGCCACAGCAGGTTGTTCCAAATGCGCGCCTGGCGGGTTTGGAGAAGGCGGATCCCATCGCGCGCATTCTCCCGCACAACCAAATTGACCAGGGTGACGTTCTCACTGTCGCGCACTTCAATGGCAGCGCGCGCGGAGTTGCGCAGGGTAAAGCCTTCGAGGGTGAGCTCAGCCACACTTTCCAGGGTGACTGCCGTTGCCCCACGGTTGGCGTTGACGACCACTTCTCCAGCAGGAAATCCAGTAAGTTGCCCGGTGATATCGGCGACAATGCGAACCGGCCCGTTGACATCCGTCGCGGTCAGGCGAAACGGTGCGTACACCCCAGCGGGCACGGCCACGATCGCTCCTGGCGGGGCCTGGCGGACCGCATCGACGATTCCCCGCGTCCCCGGCACGACTTCCACCGGTGTGGGAGTGGCCGTTGGCGCTGGAGGGGCTAACGTTGGCGTCGGGGTAAAGGTGGGTTCTCCTGGTCTCAGGGTGCGGGTGGGCGTGCGGGTCGGGGTACCTGGAGTGACGGCTGGGGAGCCGTTGTTCCCGCCTCCGCAAGCGGTAAGGAAGTTCAAGGAGCAAACCACCCCCAGGAAGAAAGCAATTGAGTCCCGTGCCGCCATGTGACGTCCTTTCGGTCGAGTCTTCACTGCCGTCGTTTAGCCACAGCGCACAGGCGAAGTCCACTGGAGTACTTTTATAAGGGGGTGCGAGCTGGGGCCTCGCAGGCCAGGAGAAAAGCAGTTCGGAGCGCTTCCACGAGCAGCGCTTGTCGCGGCTACGTGCTGGGCCCAGAGGGACGGATCATGTACGTCGTGGTGGCGCGAGCGGCTAACTGGCCGTTAGCCCACACGTCCACTTCAGCATAGGCGCTGCGTTTACTCGCGCGCAGGACAAAGGCTTCAGCAGTGACGAGCCCTGCGGGAATAGGTTCGAGGTAGTTGATTTTCATTTCGATCGTCAGCAGCAGAGTGCCGGCTTCGTAGAGCGTTGCAAGTGCGGCAGCTACCGCCGTGTCCGCAAGGCCAAAGCTTGCACCGCCATGCATGACCCCAGCGGGTTGCATGAGCTGGGTGCGGTTTTCCACCGCGAGGCGGGCGTACCCGGAGCGCAGCTCTACTACCTTTATACCTAGAAGGGCGGGGAAAAAGCGCGTGTCCTCGTTGAAGCGAGCCGCAATTTCGTGGGCGACCTCGGGATCGAGGGCAGGAAACTCGTGACCATGTCGCCCCGAATAGAGTTGCGCTGGAACCCGAATGTTAGCCATAGCGTGCGTTTCTAACGCGCCGCGTGCAAGCGGGCCAGCTCTGTCGTTTTGCTGCGGCGAGTCTGTTTGTTGCGAACTTTCGAACTCGGGTTGTGGCTCGTCGGCCCGGTACACGCACAGCAGGGTGAATGTAAAGGCGTGCAGGCACAGTGGCGGTGGGCGTTAAGAGGAAAAGCAGGTCGCCCACCTGCCCCGGCCGCACACCGCGATGGTGCCTCGGGGCGGAAGAGTTTCCTGGTTCGTCGAGATACCGTGCCCGATGATGTGCGAGAGCACCCTGAAAACGTGCAACCCTGGCACGCCCCTCGCTTGTTCGTACCGCGGAGAGAGGGCCCAAGCCGAGCCCGTTGCCGCCAAAGGGGAAGCTGGGCTCACGGCATCGGTCGCAGACAACAGTTTTGCTTCGCGGAAGTGGTTGAAGCGCAACCGTGCCGGAGTGAGTGCCTCTTTCATGCCGGGCTGTTCCTGGGGTTGGGAGTTGACCGCGGCATCCTTCAGGGCGCAAATCGCTTGACAAGGTGGTCACAGTCGATTAGCTGCTTAGTTCGTCCATGAGGATCAAGAACGTTTTCCGCAGCTTGCCGGTTTTGGGTCTTCTTGCGGAGCTGTTGCTTCGTTGCCCGCCCGGTGCGTCTGCGGGGACGTGACTGGTACCACGAAACCCGAAGACGCCACGGGCGGGAGACGCTGCCCGTGGCGTTTTTCTTTGTGCCGCGGGCAGCTCCCACCGGCGGCGCTTTCGGTGCGTGGGCTTTTCCAGTTTTTTTGAGGAACGCAGCAGGAACAAGAAGAAGGGAGTGAAGGATGATGAAACACGATCCAGACGTCGTCAGGATTTTCGATACGACCCTGCGCGATGGCGAACAATCGCCCGGAGCCAGCATGAACGTAGAAGAAAAAGTGCTGGTGGCGCGGCAGCTGGAGCGGCTAGGAGTGGATGTCATCGAGGCGGGGTTCGCCGCATCGTCGCCGGGTGACTTCGAAGCCGTTGCCCGAGTGGCAGCTACGGTCACTCGTCCAGTCGTCCTCAGCTTGGCACGCACCCGGGAAAACGACATCGTGCAAGCCATCCGAGCGGTGGAAAAAGCGCAGCACCCAGGGATTCATGTGTTCATCGCCACCTCGGATTTGCACCTGGAGCGCAAGCTCATGATGAGCCGGCAAGAAGTGATTGACGCTGCTTGCTGGGCGGTGGAGTATTGCCGCAAGTACTTAGACTACGTGGAGTTTTCCGCGGAAGATGCCTCCCGTTCCGATCCTGACTACCTCGTCCAAGTTTTCGGTGAAGTCATCCGCTGCGGTGCGAGCGTGGTGAACGTGCCGGACACGACCGGCTACGCCGTGCCGGAGGAATTTGGGGCGCTGTTCCGGTACCTGATCGCAAACACTCCGGAAAGCGACCGCGTTGTGTGGAGTGCGCATTGCCACAACGACCTTGGCATGGCAGTGGCGAACTCGCTTGCCGCGGTACGAAACGGGGCACGGCAGGTAGAGTGTACCGTAAACGGCATTGGCGAGCGCGCTGGCAACACATCGCTCGAAGAAGTGGTCATGGCAATCCACACGCGGAGCGACTTTTTCAAACTGCGCACGAACATTGTCACCGAGCAAATCTACCCGGCAAGCCGTTTACTGTCGCAAGTTACGGGGCTGGTCGTTCCGGTCAACAAACCCATCGTTGGGGACAATGCGTTCGCTCACGAGGCAGGGATTCATCAGGATGGTGTGCTGAAAGACAAGCTCACCTACGAGATCATGCGGCCAGAGTCGATTGGGCTGCCGAGTAACAAACTCGTGTTGGGCAAACATTCCGGGCGCCACGCGTTTGCCGAGAGACTCAAGGAGCTCGGCGTCGACTTGTACAACGTCGACATGAACAAGGCGTTTGCCAAGTTCAAGGAGTTGGCGGATCGTAAAAAGTTCGTGTACGATGAAGACCTTTTGGCGATCGTTACAGAAGAAGCAGTTCGCGGCCCGGACTATTTGGAGTTACTAGAACTGGAGGTGCGGGCCGCCACGCACGGCGTTCCTACGGCTCAAGTGCGCATGCGGGTCGATGGCACGGTAAAACAAGCTGCAGCCGAGGGCGACGGTATGGTGGATGCGTGCTTCAAGGCGATTGCGGAGCTGGTGGGCGTGCAACCTCGCTTGGAACGTTATGCGGTAAAGGCCATTACCGGCGGCACCGACGCAATGGGAGAGGTTTCCTGCTTGATTAGTCTCGATGGTGTGACTGCAACCGGCCAGGGAGCCCATACCGACATTGTACACGCCAGTGCCCTTGCCTATGTGAACGCGCTTAACAAACTACAGAACCGTCGCACACGCTATCGCCAGATTTCTGGCGAGGAGCCGTGAGGGCGCGGCGGTATTGTGGAGGCAATGAGTGCGTGTACTGGTGTTGCCCGGGGACGGGATCGGTCCGGAAGTCACCGCCCAAGCGCAACGGGTGCTCGAGCGCTGTGGGGAGTTGTTCGGGTTTGCACTGGAGTTCGAGACCGCCACGGTTGGCGGAGCAGCGATCGACGAGCAAGGGAATCCTTTGCCCGGTGCGGCTCTAAAGGCTGCAAAGCGAAGCGACGCCGTTCTTCTGGGCGCTGTCGGTGGCCCGAAATGGGACGACCCGCGGGCTTCTGTTCGGCCAGAGCAGGCCCTGCTGGGTTTGCGCAAGGAGCTGGGGCTGTTTGCCAACATTCGCCCGGTGCGGCCGTATCCCGAACTTCTCGACGCTGCCCCCTTGAAGCCAGAACTCCTGCAAGGAGTGGATTTGGTGGTTGTTCGCGAACTCACCGGCGGGATTTACTTTGGACAACCAAGTGAGCGGCGCCTGGGTAGAAATGGGCGAGAAGCGCTCGATACCATGATTTATAATGAGCACGAAATCGCCCGCTTGATGCGCACCGCTTTCCGCTTGGCACGGCAGCGCCGCCGCCGGCTAACCTCGGTCGACAAGGCCAACGTACTGTCGTCATCGCGGTTGTGGCGCGAGGTCGCCCACGAAATCCGCCAAGAATTTCCCGACGTCGCTTACGAGGACGTTCTGGTGGATGCGATGGCCATGCACCTCTTGCGGCGGCCACGCGATTTTGACGTCATTGCCACCGAGAACCTCTTTGGTGACATTCTCACTGACGAGGCCTCGGTGTTGGCGGGATCGATGGGACTCTTGCCCTCGGCTTCCTTGGGTGAGGAAAAGAATCGAATGGGGTTGCCGCGCGGCCTGTATGAACCCATTCATGGCAGCGCGCCGGATATCGCCGGGCAAGACAAAGCCAATCCCCTGGCGGCAATTCTGTCGGCGGCAATGTTGTTGCGTCACTCCTTGGGTCAAGAGAACGCCGCCCATGCCATCGAAAGCGCGGTGGCTGGCGTGCTCGCGCAAGGATTACGGACCAGCGACATCGCGCGCCCGGGCTGCGCGGTGGTGGGCTGCGAGGCCATGGGCAGTGCGGTGGTGCGCGCTTTGGAGGCCATGAGGCCTGAAGCATGAGAAAAACCGCTTACGACGTGGCCGTCATCGGCGCTACCGGCACTGTCGGCCGAGAGATCGTTGCCGTGATGGTAGAACGGGGGTTCCCGCTAGGTCGCCTGCGGCTCTTTGCCACCCGGGCCTCGTTGGGTCAGCAAATCGAGGGAACAGACGCTGGAATCGAGGAGCTTGACTCGGAGGCGGACCTCAGCGGGAACGACCTCGTGTTTCTCGCCTGTCCCCCGGAAGTTGCCCAACCCTGGGGAAAGCGGGCAGTGGCTGCAGGGGCATGGGTCATCGATACCAGTGTGGCTCCGGGCGAGGCCGAAACCGGGTCCTTGGTGGTGCCGGAAGTCAATGCCCCCGCCCTTGCGAAAGCGAAAGAGAGCCGCTGGGTGGCAAGCCCCCACCCCATCGCTGTGGGTTTGGCTGTGGTGTTGCATGCCCTGAGGCAACTGGCCCCGCTAACACGTGTGGTGGCCACCGCACTCGAGCCTGCATCGCTACTGGGCCGGGCTGGTGTCGAAGTTCTGGAGGAGGAAGTTCGTACGCTGTTAAGGGCAGCAGAACCGGAGCCCTCGGACCTGTTCCCCCAACGAGTGGCGTTCAACGTTTGTCCAATCGCAGGCGGGCTCACATGTTCCGCGCCGGGGTTGGCTGCCGAGAACCAGGCGGTACGCCATTTGCGCTCGGTTTTGGATGCCCCCGATTTGCCCATTCAGCTGAACCGAGTGCTTGTTCCGGTGTTTTTTGGTCTCGCGATCACCGTGGATGTCGTGTTGCAAGCCAGCGTAGATTCGGTCGCGTTGGCGGAGCATCTTCGTTCTGCCCCGGGTCTATTGTTGGTCGAGTCGTCTCAGCGAGCTACCGAGCCAGCCTTGCTCGTCCCCACACCGGCCACTGTGGTGGGGAGCGATGCCACTCACGTGGCATGTCTCAGCCTGGATCCCCGGGTGCCGGCTGTGGACCTGTGGGTGGCACTGGACAACACGCGCAAAGGTTCGGCTACGAACGCTGTGCAAATTGCCGAGCTTCTTGTGCGCGATCATCTGTAGACAACGCGCATGCGATATCGGCTCGTCGTGCAGTACGAGGGCACCGATTACGCCGGCTGGCAAGTGCAGGCGCGGGGGCGAACGGTGCAGGGGGAGCTTGAACGTGCCCTGGCAGCTCTAACCGGACAGAGGGTACGGGTGTTGGCTGCAGGGCGAACCGATGCAGGGGTGCATGCCTGGGGCCAAGTGGCGAGTTTTGCACTGGAGCGCGCTTGGTCACCGCAGACGCTTGCGCGGGCCCTCAATGCTACGACTCCTGCCGATATCGTTGTTGTCAACGCCGATATCGTGCCGGACGACTTCCACCCCCGTCGCTGGGCGTTAAGTCGCACTTACACGTACCGTATATGGAACGACCGTGTGCCCAACCCGTTTTGGCGCCGCTACGCGTGGCACGTGGCACGTCCTCTCGACGTCCGGGCAATGGAGGAGGCTGCGGCCAGGGTATGTGGGCAGCACGATTTTTCCGCATTTCGCGCTGCCGGATGCGAGGCAGCGCACCCGGTGCGGTACGTGATGGAAAGCAGCCTGCGCCAGCAGGACAAGATGTTGATTTACCGCATCGAGGCCAATGGTTTTTTGCGACACATGGTGCGCAATTTGATGGGCACTTTCCTAGAGGTCGGGCTTGGGAAACGCTCAGCAGACGATATCAGCCGCGTCTTGGCTGCAGGGAAGCGAAATTTCGCTGGACCCACGGCGCCTGCCCATGGTCTTTGCCTCACTGCGGTGAGGTACCCGGAGCCGCTTCGGCGGCCCGGTGCGCCTGATGGCTAGCGATCGCTCCCCAGGGGACTTCGAATGGAATAGCAAAGCTCTAGAGAGCGTGTGACCGGGTCATTCCTCCCATGCCACGCTCGTGGCGCTGCGCAGGGAGGAGGAGACTGAGGCCTCTCCCACGGCTTTCTGCAAGCTTCCATGGGCGGGCGGCAAGTGGCAGGACGCGCTTCGGGCGCACTCCGCTTACAAGAGGTAAGCAAGGCCAAGACCGATACCCCACTCGGGGGATGCCAGCCGGCCCACCATTCCTGTGGGGCGGACAAGAAGGCGGTCGGAAAAGTGCAGGTCGACACCGGGCCAAACCGTGAGATCCACGTTGCGGAACCCGCCTTGGTGAAAAACGCGAATGACTGTTTCGCCCCGCAGGGTGTAAAAGTCGTTTCCTTTGATGAACAGGGTCCAACTGTTGTTGAAGACGTCGGGCACGTCGCCGGTGAACATGGCATATCCTACCTGACCACCCAGCCCGATCCGCTTCCAAGTCAGCCGCCCACCGATGAAGGGGTTGAAGCCCATTTCGTCGGTGCCGAACTCTTTGGACTTCGAGCCTGAGGGGACGGACAGTTGTAAGCCCGCGGTCCAGCGGACGAACTCGCCTAAAGGCTGAGTGAATTTTCCGTAGAGTTGCACATCGCCCATGTCCTCTTTGGTCTCTTTTTCACCAGCTACCGTGCGACTTTCGATGTAGCCGGGCAGTAAAAACCCGATCTCGGCGTTGTTGGAGAGACCGTAAGAGCCCAGCAACTGCAGCACGCCGCCATTGGTGCCGATTTGCTCTCGCGAAATTTGCGGTGGTTTTGGAATGCGAAAGCCGATCAAGTTGATTCGTGCTCCCTCGAGGTCTTGAACCCTGATCCCTTGGACTTCGAAACGGAAACGTCCTTTGTCCACCGTTACGGGGTCTACGATGAAGCTGCGGAACGACCTCTCTTTGCCGCTGAGTTCCACGGCGCCGGCTTGAAGGCTGACGCCAGCGACCGCCACGATCACCCCGATCCCGACCCACCGCCGAACTGCATCACCCATCGCTACCCCTCCTTGAACGCCTGGCCAATGCCGGCCCGAAGAGCACAGCGCCTCTCGGGTCGTACGGCCGATAAATTTTGTGGCGGATGCTATTCTGTTGCGCGCGAAGTTGTCAAGCATTACGGCCGAAGAACAGCTGGGCTTCTTTGGCACGTCGACTGGCCTCGAGCACGGATGGGCGCCGGCTGCAAGCAGTCCTTGGGAAGTCTGCGAATCCACGCTGTCGAAGAAGAGCCTGGGCGTGGGTGCAGGGGCGTTCCTCGCTTGTGCAAGAGACGGAGCGTCCGTTCGGCGCTTGCATGGCAGAATCTCTGGTTGGCTCCTCGGCAAGCGAGGGTGGGGGCTCTGCCCAGTGCGGTGGTCGCTTACGGTGCGGTATCGCCATGAGGTTCGAAGATGTTCCGGCACCGGCAGTCGTTGGGCGCTACGCAGCGGTTGGGGGCACCGAGCATTGCAGCGTACCGCTTGCAAGCGAAAACGATTCTAGCTTTCTCGAGATTCCGGTGAGTGGTTTCTGCGTTGCCAACGCCAGGACCGTGTACCTGGGAAAAAGCGGTCAGGAGGGCTTCACGCTCGCGAGCATTTGGCGAACGTAGTTTTCTGACTCCGCAAGGGTACTGCCAAGCATGCGCGCAAGCTCGCGGATGCGCTCCTCCCCGGTGACGCTATGAGCGGTGGTAAAGGTTCTCCCCCCGCGCACGGACTTGTCGATCGCCACGTGGTGGTCGGCAAAGACAGCGATTTGGGGTAGGTGAGTGATGCACAAAACTTGTTGCTGCCGAGCCAAGTCGTGTAGTCGCTTGCCTACGGCTGTAGCCGTGGTTCCACCGATTCCGGCATCGACCTCGTCGAAAATCCACAGGGCAGCGTTGTGCGGTGTGCCGCCTAGCACTTTGAGGGCTAGCATGAGTCGCGAAAGCTCGCCTCCGGAAGCCACGCGCGCCAAGGGGCGCGTGGCCTCGCCTGGGTTCGCCGAAAAGTAAAACTCTACCTCATCAGCTCCCTGGGGGCCGATCCCGGGTAAGCCCGAAGCCACACTCTCCGGGGTGGGACGTGCAGCGGCAGCAGCCTGCACGAGAAACCGCACCTGAAACGATGCCTTTTGCATTCCGAGTGCCTGCAACTCTCTGCCGATCTTCGTTTCCAAATGCCGGGCCGCTTTTTTTCGTGCTTGCGAGAGTTCCACAGCGAGTTGCCAGGCTTGCTCGGCCTTGCGCAGAGCCTCTTGGGTGCATCGTTCTACTTCGAGCTCACTTCGCTGCAAATGGGTGACCTCTGTCTCCAGTTGTTCCAGGGTGGCTGCCAAGTCATCGGCCTCGCAGTTGTACTTGCGTTTGAGACGGGAAAGGAGAGCCAGCCGGTCCTCGACTTGCGCGTAGCGTTCCGGGTCGAACTCCAGCCGGTGCAGATAGCGGCGTAACTGAAAGGCAATCTCGCGCAGGAGGGTATTTGCTTGCGATGCGAGGGTTGACCACTCCGCCGCTACCGGGTCGATGCGGCTTGCTTCCTCCAGAGCGTGGACGATCCGGCCAATGATCTCCAAAACTGGCTGCTCTCCGGAGTCCAGGGCAGCTTCAGTTTCGCCACACAGGCGCTGCAACCTTTCGATGTGGCGGAGTTTTTCCCGTTCGGCCCGTAGACGCGCTTCCTCTCCTACCGTAACTGCCGCTTGGCGAAGCTCGCTGACTTGGAATTCGAGGAGTTCGAGCCGCTCGCTGCGAGCCGCCAGCGCCGCTTGTGCGCGCGCTGCTTGTTGAGCGGCTTCCCGCCACGCTGCATAAGCACTCGCCATTTTCTCGCGCAGCGGCTGCAGCTCGCCGAAGGTGTCGAGAATCTCCAGATGGGTCTCGTTGCGCAACAACGATGTTTGCTCGTGTTGGCCGTAAATGCGTACCAGCTCTTGCCCGAATTCCTGCAGTTGCGCGGCAGATAGAGAAACCCCGTTCACCCACGTGCGACTGCGCCCACTGCGGTAAATTACCCGGCGCACAATCACTTCCCCAGAAGGTGGCACGCCATGGGATTCCAAGAGCGAGCGAGGCAAATCCTCGAACAAGCCTTCGATCCAAGCCTCATCGGCGTCGGTGCGAATCAGCTCTGGTGTGGCTTTGGCTCCGCAAAGCGCGGCCAAAGCGCGGGTCACAATGCTTTTGCCAGCACCGGTTTCGCCCGTGAGCACGTTGAGGCCTGGAGCGAGCTCCAGGTCAAGTTCGTCCACGACCGCCAATTGCCGAATGCTGAAGGACCGCAGCATGGAAGTCCGAAATCCGACACCGGGCTTAACGTTCACCCCAACGGAGTTTGCTCCGTAGGACGTCAAAGTAGCTCCGCTGGGGAGATTGCACGAGAGGTGCGCGCACGGGGGCCTTACGAATTTCCACCTTATCCCCGGGCAGCAGGGGAAACGCTTCTTGCCCGTCGATGGTCAGCACCACGTCTTCCCCCGGGGTTTCCACGGCAACCGTCACCACCGCAGTGTCCGGTAACACAATGGGTCGATTGGTGAGGGTGTGGGGGCAAATGGGGCTGAGAACAAGCACCTCGACTGCCGGGTGCACGATAGGGCCTCCTGCTGAAAGAGAATAGGCAGTTGAACCAGTAGGCGTAGTGACAATAAGGCCGTCTGCCTTGTACACGCACAACTCTTGATCGTCGACCAAGGTGCGTAAGTCGATCATCCGCGCTAGCACGCCTTTGTTGATCACGGCGTCATTCAAGGCAAGCCGCTCGGCCTGAATGTGCTGTTTGCGAAACCAGCGCACGGCCAGCATCATGCGGCGGTCGACCACCATTTTTCCGCGGAGGATTGCTTCCATGAAGGAAAAGAGTTCGTCGACCGTGGTTGCCGTTAAAAAGCCCAGACCACCCAGGTTGACCCCGAGGATCGGAACTTCCCGTTCTTGGAGAAGCCGAGCAACGCTCAGGATCGAGCCGTCACCCCCGAGAACCACGATCAAGTCGACCTTCTGGGGCAAGATTTCACGTGCCACGCTGGCTACACCGCGGATCTCACCAGCGAGCGCTGCCTCGACAATGACGGTTTGCTGGCGGTCTTGCAGCCAGTCGCTCAAGGTCTGCGCCACTTGTACAGCAAGGGGCTGGCCACGCTTGGCGACAATTCCGATGGCATTCATGATGGCAAGCTACCATAGCACGGCGGCGCGCGGCTACGTCGGTTGTCCAGAATGCTTGCGCACGGAGGCGGTGTTGCTACCAAGGCGGAGACGATTGGTTGACCACGGCGAGGCGGCTGAGGGTGGTGGCTCGAAAGCGGATGGGGCAAGCACAACGGTACGTGCGGAGAAGTCTCCTACTTGCCGCCGCAGTGGTGCTCGCCTTGGCGGCATTTCGTGCCGGGTTCGCACCCCTTGCCCCGGGAAGCCCGTCCCACCAGAGCGCTCGCTCCTCGCTCGATGAGTGTCCCTTGGGAGAGTTGCACACCGATTTCATGGGTTCTGGGGTGCGTGAGTCGGTGCGCGCCCCGCGAAAGGAGGCGTGGGAGAAGCAATTTCCAAATCCCGAGGCGTTACGGGAAGCTTTGCGGGCCCGCCTAGAGGGCTGGCCCGAGCGCCCGCCGGCTGCCATGCCAGACCTGCCCGAAGATCCTCAGGCGTTTTTGCGACAGGTTGCCCGCGATACCTGGAAGGGGTTGCGCTCGCTGCGAGATCGGGAGCACGGCTTGCCGATCGACCACGTTCGCTGGCTCGGCGCGACGTTCTCGCCCGCACAGGCCAAAATTGGCGATTACACGAGCAGCTCGAACTTGGGACTGTTTCTCCTTGCCGTCGTTGCTGCTCGTGACCTCGGCTTGGAAACGCACGACAGCGCTTTAGCTCTGGTCCGTGCAGTTTTGCACACCTTGGGGCGACTCGAGCAGTACCGTGGCTTCTTTTTTAACTACTACGATACCACCTCGCTGGAACGCACCAGTCATCTAATCTCCTTCGTGGACTCGTCCTGGCTCACCGCTGGGCTGGTCGTGGTGCGCAACGCATTGCCGGAGACGGCTCCGGTGGTGGCGCACTTCTTGGAGAGAGAACACTATGGCTTGTTTTATGACCCGGCCCGTGGCCAAATGCGCCACGGTTACTACGTCGAACCCGGGGTGTTCTCGCCCTTCCACTACGGCATGTTATTCACCGAAGCGCGGGTGGGCAGTTTGCTTGCAATCGGAAAGGGGGACGTGCCGCGAGCGCACTGGTACGGCATGGTGCGCACGTATCCACCGGGCTGCCGTTGGCAGCGCCAACAACCACAGTCCGCTTCGGTGCAGGAGCAAAACGGTTTTACCGTCTACCGCGGTTACTACCACTGGCGCGGAGTGTATTACGTTCCCTCGTGGGGCGGCAGTATGTTCGAGGCGCTCATGCCACTCCTGGTGTTGGACGAGTTGCGTCATGCCCCGCACGGCTGGGGTGCGAATGCCGTTGCCCACGCTGTTGTGCAGCGACGGTACGCGCGCGAAGTTTTGGCGCAGGACGTTTGGGGCCAGTCTCCTAGTATGAACCCACACGAAATCGAATATCGTGAGTTCGGTGTGCCTCCCTTGGGAGCCCGGGGGTACCCGAGCGGAGCGGTGAGCCCACATGCAGCCGCGCTTGCACTGTTGGTGACGCCGACGGAGGCGGTTGCCAATTTGCAGGAACTGGCCCGCCGGTATCCGGTTTACGCGGACTTCGGTTTCTTCGATGCAGTCGATCCGCAAACTGGCGTCGTCGCGCGAGGCTACTTGAACTTGGACCAAAGCATGATCCTCGTCGCCATCGCCAATCACCTGCTGCCAGGTGGGGTGCGCAAGTACTTTGAAAGCGACCCTTGGATGCAGCCCGCAATAGCGTTGGTTGCCGAGGAAAATCTTTTTGCGTCTCTTGACCTGAAGACGCCTGGCCAGTAAGTGAACGTTCGTTCACTTAGGAAGGAGTGCGGGCTATGCATACGCCGATCTGCGACCAGCTTGGGATCGAACTGCCGATCTTTGCGTTCAGCCACTGCCGAGACGTGGTTGTCGAGGTAAGCAAGGCTGGGGGCTTTGGCGTACTCGGCGCTGTCGGGTTTACCCCGGAGCAGCTCGAGGTAGAATTGCAGTGGATCGACCAGCACGTAGGCGATCACCCTTACGGAGTCGACATCGTGATCCCGGGTAAGTACGAGGGCATGGGAGAGCTCGATCCGGTCAAACTGGAAGAGCAACTTCGTGCCATGATTCCTCGGGAGCACATTGCTTTTGCCGAGAAGATTTTGGAAGAACATGGGGTTCCGAAGCTCCCCCCGGGTGAGCGCCCAGTGGGGCAGTTGTTAGGCTGGACGGCGGCGACGGCTACACCGCAAGTCGAGGTGGCGCTGCAACACAAAAAAGTTCGTTTGATTGCGAATGCCCTGGGCACTCCGCCAAAGGACGTCATCGAGGAAATTCACTCGGCGGGGCGCTACGTGGCGGCTCTGTGTGGTTCGGCCCGGCATGCGCTATCGCACAAAGAGGCGGGCGTAGACATTATTGTCGCTCAAGGAACTGAAGGTGGCGGCCACACGGGAGAAATCGGTAGCATCGTCTTGTGGCCCGAGGTGATCGATGCCGTGGCTCCATTGCCGGTCTTGGCGGCCGGGGGCATTGGCACTGGTCGGCAGATCGCTGCTGCGCTTGCCATGGGGGCACAGGGAGTATGGACCGGTTCTTTGTGGCTGGTCGTGCGCGAGGCCGATGTTCCGCCAGCGCAAATGGAAAGTTACTTGCAAGCGACAAGCCGCGACACAGTACGCTCGCGATCCTTTACCGGCAAGCCCTGCCGGATGTTACGGAATGCTTGGACCGATGCTTGGGAACGCCCGGATGCGCCTAAGCCTCTAGGGATGCCCTTGCAGTTCATGGTGACTGCCGATGCAGTGGCCCGTGGGCATCGTTATGCGGAAAAGGCGAAGGACGTGATGTTCAATCCAGTAGGTCAGATCGTGGGGCGGCTGAATTCGGTACGTAGCGTCAAAGAGGTCATGTACGACCTCGTTCAGGAGTACCTCGAAGCCGTGGAGCGGCTGCAGAAACTTACACCGGCAGAAAGTCAAGCAGCCTGAACCGCTGGCACTCACGGACAAAGTCCGGCCGCCCGCGGTGCAAGGCGCTGTTGCCCATGGGCTCGGGGTCGCTCTGACGGAGCTGAAGAGGTGCCCCCTACTTGCTGCGCGCACGGTGCCCGCGTAGAGGTGCGGCTGGGTTGGAGGCATGGCCAGTGTTACGTTGAAGCGCGTCTCCAAGGTGTTTCCTGGGACTGGGGTTGCCCTGGCCGACATTGACCTCGAAGTCGGCGACGGGGAACTGCTTGTCGTTGTAGGTCCGTCTGGTTGTGGGAAGTCCACGCTGTTGCGTGTGGTGGCTGGTTTGGAAGAAACCACCAGTGGCGAAGTGTGGATTGGCTCTACGCGGGTCAACGACTTGCCGCCCCAACGGCGCAATGTGGCCATGGTGTTCCAGGACTATGCTCTGTATCCGTTTTTGACCGTCGAGGAAAACTTGGCTTTCCCGTTGCGCATGCGGCGCCTGTCGCGCGCTGAGCAACGCGCCCGCATCGAGAGCGTGGCCAAGATGCTCGAGATCGATTCGCTTCTGCGTCGTTACCCAGGGGAGCTTTCCGGTGGTCAACGACAGCGCGTGGCCATGGGCCGAGCTTTGGTGCGCGAGCCGACGGTGTCGTTGCTCGACGAGCCCCTCTCGAACCTCGATGCCAAACTGCGCGTCAGTGTCCGTGCGGAAATTGCGGCCATTCAAGAGCGCACGCGGACAACGATGATTTACGTCACCCATGATCAAACCGAGGCGATGACCCTGGGGCACCGCGTGGCCGTTCTCGACCGCGGCCGTTTGCAACAAGTGGCTCCGCCGCGCGTCTTGTACGACGAACCTGCCAATGCCTTTGTCGCTGGCTTCATCGGCAATCCACCGATGAATTTATTCCCCGCTACTCTTTCCTCGCAAAATGGCCAGCTTTTTGTCACAACAGGAGAAGTACGCTTTGCTATCGCCCTCGCCCGTGTGCCCCGCCCGGTGCTGACGACGGGCCAAGAAGGGATACTGGCCGGTGTACGGCCCGAGGCGATTGAGTGCGACGCCCAAGGCGGGGAAGGCTGGCAGCCGGCGGAGTTGGATCACGTCGAGCAGCTGGGTCACGAAACCTTGTTGTATGTCCACCTTTGTCATGCAGAATCCACCCGCTGGGTGGCTCGCTTGGCGGGGATGTGGCGGTTCAAGAAGGGAGATCGCATTTTCGTGCGTGTTGCCCCCGAGCGATGGTACGTGTTTCAAGAGGGGTCGGCGCCAAGCAAACCGGCTCAGCCAGAGCGCGAGCGTTCCCAAAGCTCCAGTACGGTGAAGTAGGGCACGCAGGTGCGCCGTTGCTGCACCCACTGGCGCGCCGCCTCGAGGGGGATTTGGCGACTGACGTGTAGGTACGCAATAGCCACAGTGGGAGAGCGGTTTATCCCAGCGTTGCAGTGCAGGTATATGCGACGGCCAAGTGCAGCCTGTTCGTGGATCCAGGAGACAGCCGGGTTGAGAGCCTCGAGCAACTGCTCCTGAGAGCCATCGACGACCGGGATCCGTTGAAAGGAAATCCCATGGGCCTCGAATGCTCGCTGCAGGCTCCGGGCGCAAAGGTCCTTGGCCGCAAGGTCGCTGTCGTCCTGCAAGCTAAGCACGGCGCGAACACGCAGTTCCTCGGCCAGCCAAGGCACGTCTCCCGGGAGCAAGTACTCGCCGACGAGCAGTTCGGGTACAATTTCAGCGTAGGAGGGCCGTTGCGTCGCGCGTCCGGGAGGGCCCCAAGCCCGAAGCCAGTAACTCATGGTGGGGAAGCTACTAGGAAAAGGGCTCTTTGGCCACAAGCAAGCTTGTGGGGGGCACTAGTTTGCCTGCCTCGCGTTGGTAAGCGAGGGAGTAAGACCCTACCTTTGGAAAGAAGAGGTTTGGGAAGGAGGCATCGAGCACTGGGGGTTTCCCATGGCTCTTTTCCGGAAGCAGGTGCTTTGGCTGTTGAAGAGCACAGGCAAGCTGCCTGTGCCACCAGTTTCCCATGGCTGTTGTCCGGAAGCAGGTGCTTTGGAGTTCCAGTCGCTTTTGACTTTTCTTCCGCTAGCTACGTAAATACTCTCGACGTTCGGTAAGGAGGTTCAATGGGACGCGTAGGTCAACTGCTGGTGAGGTCCGGGATGGTCGTGGTAACGATGGGTATCCTGGCAGCCGCTACTCAGGCGCAGAAAGGCCGGGTAACGAACCCCCAAGAAATTGCCGCGATTGTGTCCGTGCGCGACGTGCGCGTGGAGGGCGACACGGTGCGGGCCACCTTGGTCAACCACGCACCACGCCGGCTAGCGGACGTTCGGTTGCTGATCCGACACTCCTGGCTTTGGAAAAACGAACGGAACCCTGGGTTGGACAATCCCGGGCGGACCGATACGTACACGTTGCCGGAAGAAATTCCGGCAGGTGGGAGCTATTCCTTGGTGTACAAAATCGTCCCGCCCTTGCCGCAGCGTAGCGACGGGCGCTTTGTAACCACGGTGGAAGTCATTGGTTTTACCGAGGTCGGTTTTTGATCCGGAAGCGGCGCAACAGCTTAACAAGCCCGCCTGGCTCACTGCTGAGCGGCCGCGGATTGGTATCTCTGCGTGCTTACTTGGCCGCCCGGTTCGCTACGACGGCGGACACAAGCGGGATCTGTTTTTAACGGAAACCTTCGGGCAGTGGGTGACGTGGGTGCCTGTCTGCCCGGAAGTCGAGCTGGGCTTGGGCGTGCCCCGGCCAACGCTTCGTTTAGAAACACATGACTCCGAGGTCCGATTGCGCGTTCCCGCCACAGGCGCAGATCTCACCGTGGCGATGCAGCGGTGGGCACAGAAGCGGGTGAAGGCGTTGGAGAGCGAAAATCTCAGTGGCTTCGTGGTCAAGAAAGACTCGCCGAGCTGTGGCATGGAAAGAGTGCGCATTTACCACGACAAAGGCGCTCCTCGGCGCACGGGAGTTGGCTTGTTCACTGCTGCCTTGCGAGCAGCCCACCCGCAGTTGCCGGTGGAGGAGGAAGGTCGGCTGCACGACCCGAAGCTGCGCGACAATTTTGTCGAACGCGTGTTTGCGTACCAGCGGTTGATGCAACTGTTCGCCGGGCGGTGGACCATTAAGGATCTCGTCGCTTTCCACACGGCCCACAAACTCCAGTTGCTTGCCCACTCCCCAGCTCGCTATCGCGAGCTCGGTCAACTGGTGGCGAACGCCAAACGACACTCCCGCGATGAACTGCGGCGCCATTACGCAGATGGTTTCATGCAAGCGTTACAAGCGCTAGCGACCCCGCAGCGAAATGCCAACGTGTTGCTTCACATGGCTGGTTATCTGCGGCAATGCGCTGATGCCGAGTCGCGCGCCGAACTCCGGCGTGTGATCGAAGACTACCGCCGAGGTTGGATCCCGCTCGTGGTCCCCATAACTTTGCTAGGGTACTTTGCCCGCAAGTATCGGGTGTCGTACTTGCTGGGCCAGACTTACCTCGAGCCGCACCCCAAGGAATTGATGTTGCGCAATCACGTATGACGGTTGTCAGCGTTGCGCCCGGTCGAGTTCTTGTTTCCATGGGCCGCGATTGACCCAGCGAACGTACGCCACCAGTGCATCGATCTGCTCTTCGGTGAGAAAGTCCTTGTACGCTGGCATGTAAACGCGTTGGCGATCGATGAACCAGCGAGCGACCGGGTGGTTGCGCAAGCGATCGATATTGCCCTCTCGAATCCACTGCCGAAGTTCGTCATCGCTGCGCACCAGGTCGCGGAAGTCGTGTCCCCACCAGCCCGGGATGTAGCCTTTGAAAGACCCAGGGTTCGGCGGCCCACCACTACCCATAGGGCCGTGACAGTGAAAACATCCGAGTTGTACGGCAAGTTCATGTCCTTGGGCGGCCTGCGGATCGGAGGGCACGATCAAATCCGAGCGGGCGCGGATGTAAGCGACCAGATCGTCAACTTCGCGGTCGCTGAGAAAATCGCGGTAGGCTGGCATCACCAGCAGCCATTGGCGGATTTTCTGCTGATATTCGGGATCTTGTCGTTTGCGGGCTGGAGCGCCGTCGAGAATGTACTCCCGCAATTCGGCGTCGTCTTTGGCCCACATCATCGGCACGCCCCCAGCGAACCCCGGGACCTCTTCGTCTTCGCTCCCGGGGTTTTTCACCCCGCCAATGCCGTCCGGCCCGTGGCAAGTGAAGCACCCGGAACGCAAGGCCACTTCGTAGCCTCGGCGAGCTGGGGTCACCTCCACATTGAGCACAAACGCTCGGCCGTAAGGATACAGGAGCACGAAGAGCGCAACCAGGAATGCTAGGGTCCAAGCACGTTCTGTCAAAAAGTCGGCGAGCTGGCGCACTGCTGTCCCCGGAGGATTAAATGTCGACCACGACCGTGGCTCGCCACTGCTCCTCTTCCTTGCGGACGGACAAACGGTGTAACGTCACAGCCTTGACGTCCGCACTGAGCCAATGGCGGTGGCGATCGATTTTTTCCCCGCAAAGCTGCGCCGTGGCCCTTAGTGGGTGCACGTCAAGGGAAAGAGAACATTGCTTGACCCGCAGGAGGAGCTGCTCCGCGTCTTTGTAGTACAGAATTTCTTCCAGGAAACGAACGAGCAAGAGTTCAAGCTCCGAATGTTCTACGGTGAACGAGCGCTCCTCCCGAGGTTGGACGGCCTCGGGGTTGGCCACCATCAGGGCGAGCAGCGCATCCCCCGCACTCCGGAAGCATTCTTCGAGGGTAGGACCCCACGCCTCGAAACCGGCGTCGGAGAGAGGCGCATCCTCGAGCCAGCGAAACGGCACGTCCGCCTCTTAGCCCTTGACGTTACCCACAGGGGTGAAGCGCACGACCGGCAAGCTTAAGCCAGCCTCGGTAGTGGCAGCCACGACAGCGTCGATGTTTTTGTATGCGGCTCCTGCTTCCTCGGCCAGGCCACCGTAGGAAACACTCCGCACATAAATTCCCCGTGCGGCAAGCTGTTGCTCCAGTTCTTTGCCGCGAAACTGTTTCTTCGCCGCATGCCGACTCATCGTACGGCCACTGCCGTGCGCGGTGGTGAAAAACGACTCCTTCCCCGTTGGCACCCCACGCAGCAAGTAAGATCCAGTTTCCATGCTGCCACCAATGATCACAGGTTGCCCAATCTCGCGGTAGGCCGCGGGAACGTCGGGCATGCCTGGGGCAAAGGCTCGGGTTGCCCCTTTGCGGTGCACGAGCAGTTTGCGCCGCTGCCCCGCAATTTCGTGCTCCTCCAGTTTCGCGGTGTTGTGGCAAACGTCGTAAACCATTTCGAGCCCGAGCTCACGCGCGTCGCGATGGAAGACTTCGGAAAAGACTTCCCGCACGCGATGGAGAATCACTTGGCGGTTCGCGAACGACATGTTGATGCCGCATTTCATCGCCGCAAAATACGCCTGCCCTTCGGGTGAGCGGAACGGGGCACAAGCAAGGTCACGGTCGGGCAAGACGATCCCCCACTTTTTCTCCATCAGCGGGGCAAACTGCTGCACGTAATCGCTGGCAATCTGATGGCCAAACCCGCGGCTACCGCAGTGAAACATAATGACGACTTGGTACGGTCGGTTGATACCCATGACCTCCGCTGCGGCTGGGTCGAACACGTGCTCCGGTTTGACGATTTGAATTTCGAGATAATGATTGCCCGAGCCGAGGGTGCCGACCTGGGTGCGGCCACGTTCCAAGGCGCGGCGACTCACCTTGGAGGGATCGGCCCCTGGGATCGCACCGCCTTCTTCTGTGCGCTCCAGGTCCTCCGGCCAGCCGTAACCGTGGGCCACGCACCAGCGCGCTCCTTGCACGGCGACTTCGGCAAATTCTTCGTCCGTGAGCTTCAACAAGCCGTGGGCACCGACACCGGCAGGGACTTTCCGGTAAAGCGCATCCACCAAGGTGCGGATGTGTTCGCGAATCTCATCGTATACGAGATTCGTGCGCACCAAGCGCATGCCACAGTTGATATCGAAACCAATTCCTCCGGGGGAGATCACGCCGTGGTCAGGGTCCATGGCTGCCATGCCGCCAATGGGAAAGCCATATCCCCAATGCCCGTCAGGCATGCAAAACGCGCGCTCTACGATGCCTGGAAGCATAGCCACATTCGTGACTTGCTCGAACACACCGTCGTCCATTTGGGCCAACAACTCGGGGGTGGCATAGATGCGTGCCGGAACCCGCATGCCGGGCTTGGCATCTGGTGGGATCTCCCAAGTTGCTGGGCCCACCTGCACACATTTTTTGCGCAACTCGGAACCTTTGACCGCGGGCACAGCCATAGCCATTAAACTACTCGCACTTGGCTGTCCTGGCAACGGTGCTTAGGCAGAAGCCACGATTGCAAACGAGTCTCGCGCGGGCCATGACAACCTCGGCGATGCGTTACGTGTTCGAGCAACGAGTGTCTCATGCCAGGGTCGATTTTCTTGGGGAGCAAAAGCTTGCGGATTTGCTCGGGTTATTCGAGCAAGCGGCGGTAGAAGCATCGCAAGCGTGCGGTTTTGGGCCACGAGAGTATGCCGCCGCCCGCCGCATGTGGATTATCCGTCGAACGCGGCTGTGGCGCGCTGCTGCGATTGGCGGGCTGGACTGCTTGCGTGTGGAGACCCGCGTGGTCGACGTGCGGCGCGCCCGCTCTTTGCGGGAGTACAGCGTGTGGCGTAACCACACGAAGGTCGCCGAAGGAGCGTCAGACTGGGTGTACTTCGACTTGGAGCGCCGCCGGCCGGCGCAGGTTCCGCCGCAACTTGCGGTGGCGCTCTACGGCCGGGAGCCAGTGCCAAGCTTGGACCGCAGCCCTGCCTTGTTCGCGCCACCGCAGAGCGCCGTGCATCGAAGCTACGTCGATGTGCGGGTTGTGCACCTCGACCATTTGGAGCACGTGAACAATGCCGTTTATGCCGACTTCCTCGAGGAGGCCGCTTTCGAGTGGTGCCACAGGCATAATTGGCCCCTGGAGAGGATGTTAGCCTTCGGTGGGGCCTTGCGTCCGGTGGCGATGGATATCGAGTACCTCGAAGATGCTCAGCTCGGCGAACAGCTCGAGGTGGAGACCTGGGGCAGATTGTCTGCGGACGAAGGGGGTGCGCCGATCAGCGCGGACTTCACCCACGTCGTGCGCCGCCCGCACGGGTCGATTGCAGTCCGCGCGGTCAGCACCTACGCCTGGCGCAGACGTCCTTCAGTGCTGGGACTAGCCCCCATCTGAGTTTAGTTCGACAGGAGTCCTGTCAGGGGACCGCGAAGGCACAACGCGTCGCCAGTGTCGCAGCCACGAGCTGACAGCTTAGCGACCGGTGGCGAGCCCCGAGCCACTTAGCCGCGCTCCCGGCGCGGCAAACAGAGCTTTGCCCACGGGAAAGGAACTCCCGTGGCGGTGGTGATCTCCCTCTCTAGGCAACCGCCTGCAGCAGCAGGGCCAACGTTGGTAGCACCCCCGTGGCAGAACTACCGTGGCAACTCGGGCTTCGCGATGTAATTCTGGTCAATCCGGCCGGTGAGCGCCTCGAGGAAAGCGACGATTTCCTCGATGTCTTGGGCTGACAAAGTGCGGCCCAGTTGGTACTCGCCCATGATCTTTACCATCTCCGGTAACGTGGCGACGCTACCATCATGGAGGTAAGGTGCGGTTTTGGCCACGTTGCGAAGCGAAGGCACTTTGAAGAACCCGCGATCGACCTCGTTACCCGTAACCTGAGCACGGCCGGGGTCCTTTGTGGGGTAGGGTTTCACCAGCCCAAGCTTTTGGAACATGGTGCCCCCGAGGAGGGGACCGTTGTGGCAGGTAACGCAGCCCAAATCGATGAATTTGCCTAGGCCAGCGCGCTCTTTTGCGCTGAGCGCCTCGTCATTTCCCGCCAAGAAGTCGTCGAATCGGGACGGGGTGACAAGCTTGCGCTCGAAGGCACCAATGGCGCGGGCAAGGTTGTCATAAGTGATAGGTTTGTCTTGCTCGGGGAACGCTGCGCGAAACAAAGGCAAGTAGCCCGGAATGTTCTCCAGTTTGGCCACCACGGCTTCCTCGGATGGCATCCCCATCTCGATGGGATTGAGAATCGGCCCTTTGGCTTGTTCTTCGACATCGCGGGCTCGACCGTCCCAAAACTGGGCAACATGAAATGCGGCGTTGTATGTCGTCGGAGAATTGCGCTCGCCACGACGGCCGTCGTGCCCCGGAGAGGTTTTCTCGTTGTCTACGCCAAAGCGCTCGAGTTGGTGACAATTATTGCAGGAGATGGTGTTGTTCACGGACAAACGACTGTCGTAATAAAGCATCCGCCCCAGGCGTATTTTGTTTTCCGTGAGCGGGTTTTCTTTGCTCTCTGCAGCCTGGGGCAATGGTCCAAAAAGGGACGAAGCTCGTTGTCGGAGTTGTGCTGGAGATTCGCCGTGTGCCGCTGTTGCCACGAGTAGGACCAGGGAAGTCAACCGCAGTAACATACTCGCCAATAACCTCCTTTGCTTCTTATGGCTTGCGGCCTCGCAGTGGCCGCTTACGAGGACTTCTCATAACGCAGCGAGAGCATGAATCCAGCTGCGATTGCCGCGAGTGACCGTTGCCCTACGCCGAGGCCAGCTTCGGTGCGATTTCGTAGAGTGGGTTGTGCTTGAAGTGACAGACTCGAGCTGGACTTTGGCACGCAGCATGGCTTTGCCCTCGCGCGTGTTGTGGCTCCATCGATCCTGGGGCCTCGAAGTCGGTCGGCGGTGGGGAAGTCTCCCGCGAGGTGCAAGGCCGGCAGCGCAAATTCCTGGCCGTCATCGCCGGCGACAGAAGATGACGTCTGCGTGCTCGCGCGGCAAGGGCTTGCGGAGGTTGGTTCGCTTTGGCCTTCTGGTGGTAGTTCTTGCAGTTCGGTGATGACCAACGTTTGCTCCAACTAGATGGGTGAGGGCCGATTCTTGCGGGCTTGCCCCGAGCAAGTGTGGAGGCGCGATGCGCCGGGATAAATAGAGGGCAGAAGAATGAGCTGCAAGCGTCGGAAATAACCGAGGAGGGTTTGCCGCCCGCGGGAGAACTGGCTAGTGGCGGCCGGCGCATGGGCACAACTGGCCGCTAGTGTTGGCGGCTGCACCATTTGATGCTCGTTGCGTCTGCAGCGCGTGTGTTGCGGTGAACGGTTGATACGAGCAAACGCCAGCCAAGTGTGGCCACTCATTGGTTGCGTAAACGAAAGGAGCGGCGCTCGATGAGGTCAACCGTGGCGTTTGACCGCCGCCACTCGCAGCGCCCCTTCGTTCTTCCGGCCACAGGACCAGAGGGTTCCCTCACCATGCGTCGCGAGCATCGTTGCGAGGCCGTGATGCCGGGGCAGTCACAGCCGCGATATCGTTGGTTTGCAGTTCTCGAAGAAGCGGCGCGTCCGGCCCGCGCTGCGGCATTCTTACCATGGGCCGAAAGGCTTCCTTGAGAAAAGGGAGCCCGTTCTCGACTGTTTGTTGGCCTTTGCACTTCACCTTGGCATGGTTTCGACAAGCTACCTTCGGGACATTGGACCACAGGTGCACCCGCGGCACGGACTGAGCAGATTCGGCACTTGCTGTACCAGTCGCACCGCGATAGCCTTCAGCTCACCCGAAGCCCGTGCACCATGGTATCGGCAGGAAATTCCTCGGACAGGCAGGGCTTCTTCCGCCGCTGCCGCTTGCGCCTCTAACTGGGCTGTCCCCCTCTTTCCAGGAGCAATGGCCGGGCTGCGGTGGCTGCACGACCGCCTGACGATCGATGCTCACGTGCTGGATATCCAGATGCCCGGGGGCGAGGGACTTTGCGCTCCCCACCGACTTCGTCACCAGTCCCATCGGGAAGCGAGCTGCGTCTCCCCCTGTGCCCCCAATGTGAGGAGAGATGAAAGAGTCTGCCTCCGGTGCCCCAGGCGCGAGGAGATCGGCATGGAATCGATGGTCGCCGGTTTCGCGGGTGGGTGGCAATACTTGCCCCTGTGTTGCGGCGCTCACGTGGGTTGTCGCGGTGGTGGTAGTGCTTGTGTGCGTCGGCTCAAGTGTTCTCGAGCCTGTCTCGGCCTGGCGTTTTGTCCTCCGGGGAGTCAACGGTGGGAGGTGCAACTGCGACGTATGGGCGACCGTGGTCGAGAAGCAGCAGGGAAGGCGTACTGGCCACGAAGGCCCAGTCAGAAGAAGACGCGGCAACTTTTCGGGTAGGGATAGTCGTGCGCAGAGGAAAACCTTCGAGAGTCAATTGCGGCTCCGGTAGGCTACGGGCGGGGGGAACGGACGGAAAGTCAGGCTTTGACGAGTCTTACCGTCGAGTCGTAGAAGCTAACGCTTCCTCCGGTCACGTCTTGCAGGCACGTGTTTCGCAAGACAGGATCCACCCGCATGGCGGCGTTGGCGTGGATCCCCTTGGCGCGCCGCCTGTCCTTTGGAACGACCTGACCATCGATGACGACATCGCTGGCCCCGTAAGCCCAGTGGCCATACCCTAAGCTGAACGCGATTACCCCCGGTCGTAAGCCCTGCACGACTTTGATCCTGCCCAACAAGGGGATGCGATGGCCGTTACCAAGGTCCCAGAAACCCTCGGGATTGCTCGCGCTCAGAACCCGGACCGTGTCGCCATCGCGCAGCCCCAGACGATCTGCATCGCGCTTATTGATCAGAATGCCATTCTCCGGCTCGATCCCTAGCAGCCAATAGTTGGAGATCGTCCGCGATTTGGTCTGGTGGATCACTCGATACGTGACCAGATGGAGATCGAACTCGCTGTCTTCGAGAGGCCGACCCAGGACGTCCGTGGGCGCCGGCAAGTACACTGGGTACCCCGCGAAGTGGGCGCCGGTCATGCTGTTTTTCGTTTTGTAGGTTTTCTCTTGGTAGAGGTTGACGAGGGTGCCGTAGCGATTAGCCACGGTGCCATCGGCTCTGTAACATTCCTTATGGTCTTGGAAGCGCCCGCCGCGGTTGAGCACATAAACGACGCGGCGCCAGAACTTTGCAGTGGCGGCCCGTTGCCATGTGTCGGCATCGAAGACGCTGGCGGGCAGATGTCGTCTCGACTTCAAAAAGAGCTCCATTTCGCGGTCATCGGCTTCAGGCACGGCATCGGAACCGTCGGCACGGTCGCCGTAGGCGACGTTCGCGACCATCTTGAGATAAAAGTCTTCAGGGCGCGTAAAATCTCCCGCATCGCCCAACCCTGCGGGGCCAAAGCCGGGAAGTCCGAGTTTCTCGGCAATCCCTAGCAGCAATGCTTCGAGCGAGAGTGGAACTTCCTTGCCAAAGACCCTGACGGTCTCGGGTACCGGCGCGATCACGGGCTGGCGCACCGGCTGAACTTTAGGTGCGATGTTGGGGTGGCTGCCGTGAAACTCCCAGCGCTCCAGGTACGTTAAATCGGGGAAAATATAGTCGGCGTACATGGAGGTCTCGCCAACGATGATGTCGCTGGCGACAATCAGCGGAATCTTCTTGGGATCCGCCAGGACTTCTATGTTCGTCTGGCCGGCGGGAAGGCTGTAGACGGGCGTTCCCATGTAAAGGAACAGTGCTTTGATGGGGTACGGGTAAGCATCTCCCGCCGATGGGATAACTTCTTGATAAACGTCGCTCGACAGCGGGAACCACGGACGCTTCGCGGGGTAGTCCCCAAAGAGGGTCGTTTGTTCGTAGTGAACCCCGTGACGGATGATCGAAATCCCGAAGGCGGTGGTCTTCTTGGGATGCAGCTTCTTCAGCGGGAAGGGCTTGCCATCCCCGTCCCCAATCGCATCGTACTCCGTCTTCTTGATCAGCCCTCCGGCCCAGTCGAAATTGCCGATCAGGAGATTGAGCGCGTACCAGGCCAACACGTTGTAGAAGCCGTTGGTGTGTTGGCTGACGCCGCGATGGATGTCGGCAGCGGCCCGTTTCCCATGCGACGTAAATTGATGGGCAAGATCGATGATATCCCTCGTTTTGACGCCGCAGATTTGGGCCCACTCTTCGAGGGTGTGACTGCGAGCGGAATCGTACAGGACTTGGATGGCTGTCTTGACCGGTATGCCATTGACACTGTCGACAGTAGGAAAGAGTTCCCCCTCGACGGGGGCTTCCAGATCGTAAGGGTCGAAGTCTCTAGGTGCACCACCGTCGATGACGACGAAGCGGTCCTGCTCGCTCAAGCCAGCCTCGGAAGCCCGTAAGAACGTCGTCGGCTGGCCGTTCTCCAGCTTCACCAACCAGGTGGCGTTGCACCAAGTCGGCTCCCCATCGGCTGTGGCTGCGGCTCGGTTGGCGTTGCGGAGATATTTCGTGTCGTAGCGTCGGTTCTCGATGATCCAGCGGATCATGGCTAAGGCCAACGCAGCCTCGCTGCCGGGTTTGGCGGGCAACCATTTCCACGCTTTAGCTGCTGTCTTGCTCAGGCGGGGGTCGACGACCGCGATCTTAAGCCCGTTCTCGACGATGTTCTCTGTGATGTGCGGGGTGCGTACTGGTGGGCCATAATTGGCTTCAAACGGCGACGCCCCAACGAAGATCAAGAACCTCGAATGTTCCGTATCGGCTTGCCAGTAGAACTTCTTCCCCCCGCTCCATTGCCCATCTTTGTACTGCTCGCTCATGGCCTTGCCGGTAAAGTAAAGCGATCCTTGGCACACAGTCGTGTGCCCATGGGTGTTCACCGAGCCAAAAGAATCTTCAACGAATCGGCGGATTAGATGCTCGCGCCCTCCTTTCGCCCGCCCCCAGAGAAACACCACCTGGTTGTTTTTCGGCCCGAGATCGGGGTGATCGGGGTCGATGAGTGCATCGAGGTACGTTTGGTATTTCTCTTGGAACCTGGTGACGGCAGCGCGCTTCTCTTCATTGGTCTTCTGTGTCCAAATCGCCTTGACGTCTTCGGCCATTGCTTGAGCAATCGACGGGTCGCGCAACGCCCAAAGCTCTTTGAGCCCCGCTACGTGGCCCTCGCCAAAGAGATTTCCGCCTTCGACGATTTCCATAACCGCTTGCTCGAAGGGGACAGTAACCCACTGATTCTCGCCACGCTTGGTGCCGGGCTTGCGCTTTAAAACTTTGCGAAGGCGGTAGGGGTCGTACACAGTTTGCAGCCCGGATTGGCCCTTGGGGCAGAGTGCACCTTCTACATTGGCAATGGAAAACATCGAGGTTTGGTACGGTAGGTGCGGGTGCATGGTCCACGGGCTCAAGGGATTGCCGTCGATCTTGACGGCAATGCCATCGAGGATCTTGACCTTGATGCCACAGCCGGTATTGCACTGCAGGCAGACAGAGTAAAGCTGGTTCTCTGGCTGGGCGAGAGCGTAAATCTCTTGCGGTGTGAGTTGTCCTTGCTCGGCACGCGCCAGCGTTTCGAAAACCTTAGGCAAGTGCGAAGCAAGCGCACCGCCGCAGCCAACGAGTGCCGATGTCTTTAAAAAGTCGCGACGCGAAAGTGCCTTCATCGCCTTCCCTCCTCGGCTCCGCCCACGCTCATCACCGGCAGAAGCGTTTTGCCGAGATAGAACAGTGCAAACCCCAACGCGCATATGAAGAGCACTGCTTGCCATTCGAACAAACTCGGCACGTACTCGAAGACCAGTTTCTCATGATGATACGCTTTTTCCAGCCCGCGCAATTGCGGTTCGATCAATCCCGGCACGACGATATTCAGCCGAACGGCCATGAACGTTACCGCAATCAAGCCGCCAGCGACCCCGAGCCAGAGGGGTTTGTTGCGCTGCGTCAGGAAGATCGCGATGGGAACGAGCGTGCCCAGCAGCACATGTAGAATCCAGAAGACCCACCAAAATGGACCGAAAAGGACTTTCTGCAAGAGTTCGAACTCCGGCCCAACTCCGTACCACATGGGGATAGAGAACTCCGCCCACTCCAGGATCAGATCGAAGAGCAGAATCAAGAAGACGATCATACTTAGGCGTTGTACGATAGCAGTGTATTTCGGATCGTTTTTGGGCCAGAAGAACGCGACGGCCGCGGTCATGAGCGCGCCGCCGGAAACGAGCGCCCCCGTCAAGAACAGGATCGGATAGAGGGGAGTATGCCAGTACGGGCGCGCTAAGACCGTTCCAAAGAGCGCGCCCACGCCGCCGGGAAACGCAATCGCCAGCGGCACTCCCAGACTGCCTAACACCCGCAACGCGGTACGATCGAACTGCACAGCGCTTTGCGACAACGAGCGGCGCCCAAAGAGCAAGAGACGAGCAACGACGCGGCGCCAGCCATCGCGCGCACTCCAGCGGGCCAAGTCCGCCCGCAGCGCAAAGTACAGCTCCGCGAGAAGCAGCACAAAGTACGCCGTGTAGAGCCACACCATCCAGGCCATCAGCGATCTGAAGTTGGGGCGGGTGAAGACGTAGTAGAACCGTTCCATGTGCCCCAGATCGAGCCAGATTAACAGTAGCGCCATGATCAGCGTGATCACGGCCACCAGTAGCGCCAGTTTGCCGATTTGCTCCAGTTCTTTGGAGCCAAAGACGTAGATGAGTGCAGAAAGCAAGAACGCCCCGGCCGACAGCCCGCTGAAATAATTGTAAGCTGCCACCCACAGTCCCCACACGACGTAGCTTCCGTAGTTGGCTAACTCATGACCGTGCAACAACCGGAGTGCCACCCCCCATGCTCCCACGACGAACGCGATCAGCCAGAGAGCTCCAAGAAGTGTCGTGCGCATCGTACCAAGAGAGTTTCTGGGACTTGGCCTAGCCATGGGCGGAACCCTTAAACGAGGTAGTACACCTTAGGTTTCGTGCCGAGTTCCTCTTTCAGTCGCATGACGTTTGGCTTACTGATGAGCTCGGCTACAAGGCTTTCAGGGTCATTGGCATCGCCAAAGAACGTTGCTCGCCCGATGCAACTGGTGGTGCATGCGGGAAGCTCGCCTACCTCGAGTCGGTGTACGCAGAAGTGGCACTTGCGGGCGTTGCCGATTGGAGAGTTTCCACCCTCGCGCTTCCAGCGCCGGCCGTACTCGAAGCTGGGAGCTTCGTCGTAGGCAGCACGTTGAGGGGTGTGATCACTATGGTACAGCCCAAAGTCCGCCGTACGGGCGTTGTACGGGCACGCGGTGATGCAATAACGACACCCGATGCAGGCATTGTAGTCCATCTCGATGACACCATCGGGACGCACCCAGGTTGCTTTCACCGGGCAGACGGGCACGCATGGGGGGTCGTCGCACTGCATACACGGCCTGGGGATGAAGCGCATGGAAACGTTGGGGAACTCGCCGAGTTCTTCTGTAATGACCGGGCGATAAACCACACCGGGCGGCAGCTTGTTCTCCGCGATGCAGGCAATGGTGCAGGCATGGCAGCCCACGCACTTGCGCAGATCGATAACCATCACCCAGCGGCGCTGCTCTACCGGCTTCTGGAGCGCTCGCTGCAGCTCCCGCATCATGCGGAGCAGCACGTCCTCGTTCGGCTGCGGCGGGGGCAATTCGGGTAAATCCAGCTTTTCCAACTCGGGGTCTTGGGCCTGGCCGCGCTGAGCCGACAACAGCACCAGCGCGAGCCCCGAGAAGAACGCTCGCGCCAACCGCCAAAGTTCCTCGCGCATTCCTCCCACGGCACCAGAATTCTCTAGATTCCCGTTGCTCACCGCTATCCTCCTCGAGACGAACCCGATACCTTGACCATGCTCATGTCGTGCCCACGTTGGACTGACCTGTATGCGATACTAAGCAAGTTAGTTGCCGATGCCAGTCACTGAAAAGTACCGAATTACGGTGGCTTTGGTTTCTTGGGTTTCGGAATCTCGAGCGGCTCCGATGCAACGACCTCTTCAACGGCTTCTACCCACTTGAGCTGCGGCCTCGGCTGGCTCGCTCGGTGTGCACCGCGTTCAAGCTTGGTGTCGGGGCGACTACGGCGGCTCGCGAAAGCGGCGCGGTAAATGCCATCGCGAAGCGCGAAAGACTGTTTAGGAACCCTAACGGACGAATAAAACGCAAACGGTACGCCCCTTGCAAAGCGCCCGTGTACGTGTGCTTGCAACTATCCGAGTTCCTTGACCGCCATTTGTTTACCGACAAACGGATGGAGGTACGGCAACGCTTGGGTGACCTCGTTGCCGAGCGCGTCCGCCTTGCAGCACCGGTTGCAGCCGCTCTTTTCTTTTTGATCGGTGCGATCGGAGCGATTCAGCGACCGTGGTTGGAAGGCTGGTTTGCTCTCGCAGTCGGTGCAGCTCAGGCCACGGCGTTGCTCGTGGAGGCGATGCTCATGCGGCTTGCCGCGGTGCGTCGACATGCGTGTGCGGTGGCGTGCCTAATGGGGATCATTATTGTGGGGATGATAGGCCTCGCTACCTGGTACTACCGAGACCCGGCTACCGGCGCGATACAGTTGGTCGGCCTTTTGTTCGTGGTCCCGGTGGTATTGCCGTGGGGTTTGCGCCTCCACTCGATATGGGCGCTGCTCACGGTGGGGGTGTTTTTGTTGTCGCTACAGAGTTCGGTCGGGGTTGTTTTGGGGATCCTAAGTCCCTGGGGTTATGCCGCTTTCGGGGCGTTCCTCCTCTCTTTGTGGATTGCCCGTGAAGTTGAGCGCGTGCATCGGGAGGCCATCGTCCAGTCGCTCCAGCAGCAGCAGCTCAGTGCGCTTTACCGCGAGGTGGTGGAACATGCAGCCGAAGCCATTTGTCGGATCGACCTGAACGGGCGCATTCTGTTTGCCAATGCGGCTGCTGAAGCGCTGTTTGGAGTAACGGCAGGAGAGCTCTTGAGCCGGCCGTTTTTCGACTTCGTTGCCTTACATGCCAGAGACGAAGTTCGTCGATTTTACCAGGAACAATACCGCCTGGGTTTGCCGACGACCTTCCGAGAAATTCCCATCGTTGACGGGAACGGGCGACAAAAGTGGATCAGCCAAACGGCGCGGCTTCAACCTAGCGGAGATCAGGTCGAGGGCTTTCAAATCGTTGCGCGGGATATCACCGACAGAGTGAGCATCGTGGAGCAGTTGCAACAGAGCGAAGCGCGGTTTCGCAGCACGTTCGAGCGCGCACCGATCGGTATCGCCCTGGTGTCCCCCAGTGGTCAATTTCTGCGGGTGAACGCCGCACTGTGCGCGATGCTGGGATACTCCAAGGAGGAGTTGCTTCGGCGAGATTTCCAATCGATTACGTACCCGGAGGATCTCGGGCAGGATCTCGCATTGTTTGCGGAGTGCCTAGAGGGAAAGCGCGACAGCTACATCCTAGAAAAACGCTACCTGTGCCGCGATGGCCAACTCGTGACTGCCAGACTTTTGGTGGGTTTGGTGCGAGATTCGTTTGGACTTCCGGTCCATTTCGTGTCGTTGATTGAAGACATTACCGAACGAAAGCGACTTGAGAAGGAGCTGCGAGTCGCAAAGAGTGTGGCGGAGAAGGCCACGGAAGCCAAGACGATGTTCCTTGCCCGCATGAGCCACGAGATTCGCACTCCTCTGAACGGAGTGCTCGGGACGTTGGAGCTATTACAGTGGACGGAGCTCACCCAAGAGCAGCGCTGTTACGTGGAAACCGCGGCGGCGTGCGGGCAAACCTTGCTCGCTTTATTGAACGATTTGCTCGACCTCTCACGCATCGAAACCGGTGCTGTGGAACTCCGTCCCGAACGGGTCAGTTCCCAAGCCCTGGTCGAGGAAGTCTGTCGGAGCTTTCATCCGCAAGTGCACGAAAAACAGCTCCGCTTCGAGCTGCACGTTGCCCCCGAGGTGCCACGGACGATCGAAGTCGACCCCACGGCTCTGCGCCAAATCTTGGTGAATTTTCTGTCTAATGCCATCAAGTTCACCGACAGAGGCTGTGTCCGTGTGGAACTGTTGTGGAAAGAAAAAGTGGGATGCGAGGAGCCGCAGTTACACCTTGCCGTTTACGACACCGGCCGTGGAATGGCTCCATCGGAACTGGAGTTGATTTTTTCAGAGTTTTCGCAAACCCAAGAAGGCCGTCGATCGGGAGGTGCAGGTCTCGGACTAGCCATCGCGCGCCACCTCGCAGAGGCCATGGGTGGGCGCGTTTGGGCGGAAAGCGAGCTGGGGCGCGGCAGTGTCTTTCACGCCCTGTTGCCTGCGCGGGTCGCGGATCGCGAAAGAGAAGCAATCCTGGAGAGTCCATCTGCGACCGCGCACGAGAATGCACGTGGCACCGAGGCGGGGTGGCGCGTTCTCGTTGTCGAGGATCACCCGGTGAACCAGTTACTCATTCGCCGCACGTTGGAAAAGGGAGGGCACGAGGTCGAGGTGGCGAACGATGGCGAGGAGGCGCTGGGATTGTTGGAAACGGCGGTCGAACGCTTCGATGTGCTGCTGGTCGACCTCGAAATGCCAAAGTTAGGAGGTGTGGAACTGACTCAACGGCTGCGGTCGGCGGAGGCAACCGGCAGGACCTATGTTAGGCAAGGAAAACGGCTGCCGATCGTGGTGTTGACGGCGCACGCGTGGACCGATGAACGCCGGCGTTGCCTCGAGGCTGGTGCGGACGCCTACTTGGCCAAACCCGTTCAGGCGGAAACCTTGTACCGAACCCTCGGAAGGGTCATCGCTTTGCACCGAGAGGTGCGCGCAGGAATGGAACCCCGCGAACGGGCTGCGATGCTCTGCTGAGTTCTGACCGCACCGGTCCCAGCTCGCTCTGCGAAAAGCGAGGAAGTTTCCTTGCAAGACGACTGGGCTTGTGGCAGCCTCGCCTCGAGATGGCGAGCGCAGAGAGCGCCTTGGTCGACCTGAGTGCGCGCACCCCCGGGCGGCCGCTGCGGATCGTATTGCTCGCGTTCTACAACTACGAATCGCATGCGCTGCGGATTTTTCACCCGCTGTTGAAACAGCGGGGGCACGACGTGCACTCGATCTTTTTCAAGCATTACTTCACCTACGTGCCGCCCACTGCCGCAGAGGAGGACATGGTGGTCGACTTGATCACCCGCTTGCGGCCCGACCTGCTCGCTGTGAGCGTATGGTCCACGTACTACCGGTTAGCAGCGCGGATCACCCGACGGGTCAAAGCCGCCGTGAATCCGGTGGTGATTTGGGGTGGAATTCACGCGCAGGCTTGCAGTGAAGAGTGCTTGCAGCATGCCGACATCGTGTGTCGTGGCGAGGGCGAGTACGTTCTTGCGGAACTCACTGATCGATTGGGGCTGGGGCAGGACTTTACGAACTTAGCTGGCTGCTGGGTGCGCTGTGGGGAAAAGATTTGGCGAAATCCACCACGGAAGCTCATGGCTGACCTCGATGTTCTTCCGCTCCCCGATCTGTCCCCAAACAACAAATACTACCTCGGGCACGGACGGTGGCGGGACGTGGCTCGCTGGGACCAAGCGGCGGTGAGCTACGACGTCATGACCGTGCGCGGCTGCCCGTTTCAATGCACGTTTTGTATTCACAACTTTACGCGGCCGGCCACGGAGGGGCTTGGCACGTACATCCGTCGCCGCAGTGTGGAGCACGTAATGGCCGAGCTGCGCATGGTCAAAGCCTTACGCCCACGACTGCGCGCCATCGCATCCAGCGACGATATCTTCGCTCCCCCGCGCCCCTGGCTCGAGGAGTTTTGTGCTCGGTACCGAAGAGAAATCGGGCTTCCCTTCGTGATCTTTTCCTTCCCCGGGATGGTCGACGACCGCAAGGTTCGTCTCATGCGGGAAGCTGGGTTGTGGTGCACGACCATCGGGGTCCAGTCAGGGTCGGAGCGGATCCGGCGGGATTGCTACGAGCGAGCAACTTCGGACGAAACCATCCTCAATGCATGTCGGATCTTCGCCCGCCACGGCGTCGTACGCAACCTCGATTTTATCCTGGATAACCCGTACGAAACCGACGAGGATCGGCGCTCCACCATCGACTTGCTGTTGCGCCTGCCCAAGCCCTTTTACGCGAACTTTTTCTCGCTGACCTACTTTCCGGGAGTCGATCTGACCGAGCGTGCCTTGCGCGACGGTTACATCACCCGCGACGATGTGGAGGATCGGGCGGAAAAGGGTTACCGCCTCTGGGGTGGAGCGCTCTTGCCCATACGCGCGCCCGACGACCTGTATTGGGACGTGCTCTACACCATGGCGGCGTATGGTTTTCCTCGCTGGCTAGTCTTGCTGCTTGAGAGAGGAACCTTGCTGCGCCGCCATGCGCGGCGCTTCGCTCGCGGGATGCGATGGGTGAGCGCGCTCGCGGGATGGAAGCGGCGGCAGGTGGATCGGTGGGTAGGGAGACCGAACTTGCTCGAGCAGTATTTTCTTAACAGCAACCGAGAGGATGTTCCCGCAGAGCCCGTGGTGCATCCGAACTTCGGCTTGGCCCCGCTCGCTTTCTCCTCTCGGGCGGTGGCAGGAACATCGGCCGTCGGTGCGCGGAAGAGCACGACCGACCATCCTGCCGGCTCGGTTGTTCCGTAGCGCAGCGCCTGAGCGGATGGGGTCGTGCTTTTGCAGCCGGCTGGTCTCCCCAGAGATCGAAGGTCTCAACCGATGCTGCAGCACCCAAAAGGCCGCAAAACATCTTTTTCCTGTTTTCTTCTTCTCCAGGGAAACCCACGCCTGCCTCGCGCAAAGGTGCCCAACGTTGGCAATCGACAGACTTCGAAACTTCCCCCGTGATGCACCGCAGATGGAGCAAACCCAGACGATCCCCCACTGGAGCGTTCTGCCTAGTCACCTCTAGGCGAGCCGCCCCTAGGGCACGCAAGCGGCCTGGCGAACGGAGAGGGAGGGATTCGAACCCTCGGTAGAGTTTTAGCCCTACACACGCTTAGCAGGCGTGCGCCTTCGACCTCTCGGCCACCTCTCCAAGCGCCGGACGCGGCTTTGCTTACCCTTTGCCAGCATCCTGTGCAACTCTGGGCCTTTGTACCAGTTGCCGGAGATACAGGGCATCGTTCACGGCCGCGGCATCGACGTCGTTGTTGAAGTAAACAAAGCAAGGCTTGCCAGCACGGGCTTGGCTGCGCAACCACCGGGCCCAGCGGCGAAGGCGGGGCCGGCTGTAGCGGCCCGCATAACCGAGCTCGGGACCGTGAAAACGCACGTACACCGCCGGACCAATGCTCACACGAGGTACACGGAGGCCAGGGAAATCGTGAACGACAAACACGGCTCCGGCTTCGGCAAGGAGCTGCCGCACTTTGGGAACGAACCAACTCGGATGGCGAAACTCGAACGCGTGCATATGGCTCTTCGGAAGCTCGGACAAGAACGCGGAAAGTCGCTCCGTGTCGCATTTCCAGCGCGGCGGCAACTGGTACAAAATCGGCCCAAGGTGTTCGCCTAGGCACCTTAGGGTATGGAAAAACTGCTCCAGCGTGCGACTGACATCGCGGAGTTTTCGCCGATGGGTGAAAAAGCGGTTGGCCTTGACGGCAAAGAGAAAACCAGGTGGGGCCATCTCCCGCCAGTGCTGAGCAACTTCCGGGGTTGGCATGCGGTAGAAAGTGTTGTTGATTTCCACCGTGTCAAAGGTCTGCGCATAGAAGGCGAACCACTGTGCGGTGGGGAGACGGTCGGGATAAAAAAGGCCGCGCCAACCACTGTACTGCCAACCAGAACAACCGACACGAACGGGAGCTAGTGAGTCGGCTGCCATACGCCTGGAATCGCCGTTCCACAGTCAGGGCACCGTCCCTCCGCTATGCGGTTGGCCAGCAAGGTAAAGCCATATCGCCCGATCAGGAGGGCGCGGCATTGGTGGCAGTATGTATTTTCTCCCCCTTCCCCGGGGACGTTGCCTTCGTAGACGTAGCGCAAGCCAACATCGAAGCCGATCTCGCGGGCCCGACGCAGCGTGGCTACCGGAGTGCGCGGGCGGTCGAGCAAGCGATATGTCGGATAGAACTGAGTTACGTGCCACGGGATGTTCGGATCGACGTCGACTAAAAAGCTCGCAATGTCCCGCAATTCCTCATCGCTGTCGTTGTGCCCAGGAATGACCAAGGTGGTCACTTCCACCCACACACCGAGTGCTTTGTAACGACGAATGTTATCGAGCACGGGCGAAAGGCGAGCCCCCACCATTTGCTTGTGGGCGCTTTCGCGAAAACTCTTCAGGTCGATGTTCGCTGCATCGAGATAGGGGGCAATGGTTTCCAGTGCTTCCCGGCCAATATAGCCGTTGGTCACGAACACATTGCGGAGACCGCGACGATGTGCCAGGCGGGCGGCATCCAAGGCAAATTCGTAGAAAATGGTGGGTTCCGTGTATGTGTACGCGATGCTGGTGCATCCGCTTCGTAGTGCCGCGCTGACCACTTCCTCGGGGCTTACATCTTCACCCGGAATACGCGCTCCAGCCTCGCGCAAGCTTAAGCACAGAACTTCAGGATCATCCGCGGGGCCGCTTTCCGTGTCGGGGAGGACGATTCCCTTTTCCTTCGGTTGCTGCGAGATTTCGAAATTTTGGCAATGCAAACAGCGGAAGTTACAGCCCACGGTAGCAATCGAGTACGACAGCGATCCGGGCAAAAAGTGAAAGAGCGGCTTTTTCTCGATGGGGTCGATGTGACGAGCAACCAGACGGCCATACACCAGGGTAAAGAGCTTGCCCTCGACGTTGACGCGCACGCCACAAGCCCCGCGGCGGCCGCGCGAAATCTTACAGTCCAAAGCACAGAGGGTACACTCCACTCGCCCTTCCGGAAGGGGATGCCAAAACATGGCTTCGCGCACGGAGCTCATCTCAAACCGTTCTCATTATACGGCGCATTCGCGGCACTCCGCTAGAGCAGCGTCGTCGACGAGAGACAGCACTTGCCCGGGGCGACTTCCGTAGCGGTATACGGTGATCCCTTTGAGGCGGTGCTCTCGTGCCAGGAGAAAAATGTTGCGGACTTGTTCGGCAGTGGCGTCTGCAGGCAAGTTGATCGTCTTCGACACGGCGGCATCGATGTACGCTTGGAATTGCGACTGCATGCGCACATGCCACTCCGGCGCAATGTCCAGGGCTGTGGGAAAGCGCTGTCGGATTTCTTCTGGTACGAGGGCGCAGTTGCGCAGAGTTCCGTGTTGCAACACGTGCTCGCGCACCGCCGCTGCCTGGTCGCCGAGCGCCTGAACTACACGTTCGACGGCTGGATGGATCTCCATAAAATGCCGGCCGTCGAGGAACCGGCGGCAGACGGCTAGGGCGAACAGCGGCTCGATCCCGCTGGAGACGCCGGCAATCAAGCTAATCGTACCGGTGGGGGCAACGCACGTCAGCGTCGCGTTCCGAAGCGTTCGGTAGCCCACGCCGGGCCAGACGCTTTCGGGAAAGGAGGGAAACGACCCCCGTCGCTTGCCAAGTTCGAGCGAGGCGATCCGGGCTTCGATGCTAAGGAAGGTGACAATGTCGCCGGCCAGGGATACGGCGGCAATCGAGTCGTAAGGGATTCCCAGCTCCAGGAGCAAATCCGCGAAGCCCATCACCCCTAAGCCAATTTTGCGAGTCCGCCGAGTGGCGGCTTGGATTTCTGGCGACGGATAGGCGGTAGCTTCGATCACATTATCGAGGAACACCACCGCATCTTGGATTGCCTCTCGCAAGGCGGGCCAGTCGACCTCGCTTCCCCGTAAGAAACGGGGCAGGCTAAGGGATCCGAGGACGCACGATTCGTTCGGTAAAAGCGGCTGCTCCCCACATGGATTCGTGGCTTCGATCGTACCTAAGGCGGGAACGGTATGGTGTTTGTTGACTTCGTCAAGGAATATGAGGCCGGGGTCCCCACACCGACAAGCCGCATCAGCGATCCGGTGGAGCAGCTCGTGGGGATCCACATCACGCACACGCTGTCCGGTCCGCGGGTTGATCAGGGGGAAGGGGTCACCGCGGTCGTATGCATCGAAGAACCCTTGGGTCATGCCGACGCTGATGTTGAAGTTCTCCAAACGCCCAGGGCTCAGCTTGGCGGTGATGAATTCCTCGATGTCCGGATGGGAAACGCGCAACACGCCCATGTTCGCCCCCCGTCGCCGCCCGCCCTCGCGGATGACGGCGGTCGTGTGGTCGAACAACTCCATGAAGGAAACCGGGCCGGAGGTGATCCCACCGGTGGAGCGAACGCGATCGCCACGCGGGCGCAAGGCGCTGAACGAAAAACCCGTGCCTCCGCCGGTTTGATGAATCCGCGCCATGCGCCAAAGAGTGGTAAAGATCGAGTCGAGGTTGTCCTCTACGGGCAACACAAAGCAAGCGGCTAGTTGCCCTCCGGGTAAGCCCGCGTTCATGAGGGTCGGAGAATTGGGCAAAAATTGCAGTTCGATGAGGCGGTGGTAAAAGCGTTCCTCCCATTCGTCGGCCGACTCGCCGAAATCCTTTGCTGGCGCGGCAATGGCGCGGGCCACACGTCGCAACATGCCCGGAGGATCTTCGATCAGTTCCCCTCGCTCGTCCCGGAGGAGGTAGCGCTCCTCTAATACGGCTAGCGCCGCTGGAGAGAATTGCAGTGCCATAATGTGTGCCTCGATCGACGGCTTCACCGTGTGAGCTACGGGATTTAGCTGTGCCCTGCAAGACGCTTCGATCTGCCGCGCCGCGTACGAGTGACACGGTCACGATTCCGCCCAACCATGCTAGATCCGACCCGGAACCAGGTCTTTGCCGGTTTGCGCGCACGGCAGTTGCCGCGGCGACTACTTTCCGCAGCGCCTGAGCGCTTCTCGACCTCCGATTGGGTTCGTGCGGCGGAATGAACCACGGTCAACCTGGGTTGGAAACGAAGGCACGCCCTGGGGAAGGAGCGACAGGGTTTGCGCGAAAGCCGTTCGGGAAACGAGCACGTTAGGGTTAGAGTGGGTCAGCGCTGGGAAAGCACCTCCACTCGAAGTGGTGCCACCCAGGGGAAAATGCGTGCTGCCGTTTGCTCGCGAGTTTCCGCAGTGGGATCGCTGGTCCTTTGAGCGCCCTGGGCGATTCGACTTTCGCTAGTTGGCGGAGTTGGCCGTGAAGGCCCGGGCGAAGAACACTTGCTCTGACCGCGCAGTGGTGCGCCCCGCTTGCTTCGAAGGAAGAAGCGCAAAGAATTGCGAGGCATGGCGTGGGGGTCTAGTTTGCGAACTGCCATGCCCGGCGGTTCGCCTCGCTTCAAATCGGCCGTAGCCATTCGGCACGTGCCTTTCGAAGACCTTGGCATTCTCGAGCCACTGCTTGCCGAGCGCGGGTACTCCGTTCGTTATCGCGATGCCGGGGTCGATCCTCTCCAAGATAAGGCCGTCACCGATGCCGACGTACTGGTGGTGCTCGGCGGGCCGATCGGGGCGTACGAGGAAGATCGCTACCCCTTTTTGTCGGAGGAATTACGCCTGTTAGAGGCACGCTGTGCGGCTCGACGGCCGACTCTAGGAATTTGCTTGGGCGCGCAATTGCTTGCGCGTTGCTTGGGCGGACAGGTGTTCCCGCTGGGAACGAAGGAAATCGGCTTTGGCCCGGTGGTGCTCACGCAGGAGGGCGAAGGGTCCGTATTGCGCAACCTCGGAGAAACGCCGGTGTTGCACTGGCATGGCGATACGTACAGTCTTCCGCCGAAGGCGCGCCGACTGGCATCCACTGGAGCTTGTCCGGAGCAAGCGTTCGATTTCGGCGAGACCGTGCTCGCTCTCCAGTTCCATCTCGAATGGAACGTTGCTCGCTTCGAGCAGTGGCTCGTCGGTCACGCGGTGGAGTTGGCGGCCGCTGGTATCGATCCGCGTTCACTTCGTGAGCGAGCCCGACAGTTGGATGTCGACACGCTGGCTGTGCGGCGGCGTTGCTTGGAGAATTGGTTGGACTCGATCGCGATCCTCGACACCTGCAACCCCCACGGTTGAAAGGAACCTATGGAGATCCGTATCCGGCGAGTTTACGAATCGCCCGAAGAAACCGATGGCTTTCGGATCCTGGTTGACCGCCTCTGGCCGCGGGGGCTGAAGAAGGACGAGGCGCGGATCGATTTGTGGCTTAAAGAAATCGCTCCGAGCGAAGGGCTGCGAAAGTGGTTTGGCCATGATCCGGCCCGTTTCCCGTTGTTCAAAGAGCGTTACCTGCAGGAGCTGAAGGCTAACGCGGCGGTGGTAAGTCGACTGCTGGAAATAGCGCACAGTCACCGAGTCCTCACTTTGCTTTATGGAGCACGCGACCCAGAGCACAACCAGGCCGTCATCCTCTGCGAATTTTTGCAACGGGCGCTGCAAGCGAAGCGTAAGGCGAAGAAATCACCGCCGAGAAGGGTCACGAAGGAGTCGACCTGAGCGACCAGCTGCAGGAGGCTTTGGCGGCATGTGGGCCACTCGAGACGCCTTGGGCATCTTTTCAACGGGCCACGTTGCTTCTTGCGTACCCTCGCCTTGTTCGCTGCGAGGACCAATGCTTTCCGGCCGTTTGGCCGCCGCCAGGAGCGGAAATGGCAATGCTGGTCAGGCGCGCCGGCGTGGGTCGATGCTCCTTCAGGCCACGTTGCCGCCTGGGTGCGTCGAGGGCATTTGGGGCTGGGGAGAAAGCAGTGCGTGCCGTTTCGCGCAAAAAATCCGACAGTTCAAGCTGCGAGCCGGCAGTCAGCGACGAATTTCTTGCGGCCCCCTCACTTCCGTGTTTGAAAAGGAAGCGTCATGCAATTATGACAGTTTGTCGCAGGACTGCGTGAGCGAAGCGATTTGAATCGACGGGAGAATCTATGCGGAGGGAAGCGATGGCTCGAGTTGGCACTGCTCTGGCGGTGGGGTCGGCGATGCTTGGCATGGCTGGGGCAGTGCAAGTGCGCGCTGAGGAGTGCACGAATGCGGCTTCTAGCACCTACGAGCTCATTCAGCGGGCGGTGTTTGAGAACAAGGGTTGTACCAACCAGGTGTGCCATGGAGAAGCCCGCGCAGGTGGATTGGATCTCCGGGCAGACGCCTCCTACGACGCCTTGATTGACGTGGCCGCCTCTACGGTGCCTGGGTGGAAGCGGGTGGTACCTGGCCGACGTGACCTGAGCCTTTTGTTCGTGAATTTGGCAGCTAAAACCATGCCCTCCCAATATCAGGCGCCACTGCGACCGATGCCGCTCGATCCACTGCCGGCGTTAAGTCGTGAGGAAATCGAGGCCATTCGCCGGTGGATCGAAGTGGGTGCGCCGCGCACCGGAGTGGTGGCAGGAACGGGCGACTTGCTGAATGCTTGCTTGCCGCCACCGGAACCCATTGCCATCAAGCCGCTGGATCCGCCCCCTCCGGGTACGGGAGTGCAGATTCGTATGCCTCCTTATACGTTGGCACCCCACTCGGAACGCGAAACTTGTTTTGTCAGTTATTATGATGTCAGCAATCAGGTGCCTCCCGAGTTCCGCGGGCCCGGCGGGAACACGTTCCGTTACAAGCGCAACGAGATTCGCCAGGACCCTTTAAGTCACCACCTGATTGTCAGCTTGTATACCGGACGAACTCCCCCGAACGATCCGGTGTGGGGAAGTTTCGCTTGTAGAGGTGGCGACAAGGAAGGAACGCCTTGCGACCCTATGGACTTGGATTTTTGTGGCGAGGGACTGTGCTCCACGACGCCGATCAATAGTATCGCGTGCATTGGCTTCGGTCCTGACGACTTGAACCTGGGCTTAGCCTCGTCCGGCTTCACCGGCACACAGGAGACTGCTTCGGAGTTCAATTTCCCTCCGGGCGTGTACCGCGAGGTCCCCATTCGCGGGGTCATTATTTGGAACTCTCACGCCTTCAACTTGACCGACAAGCCGGGCCTCTTGCGCGCCTGGTTGAATTTCGAGTTCGCCCCGCCGGAGCAACAAATCACCCCATCGCTGCAGATCTTCGACACCCGTACGATCTTCAAGATGACTCCTGTTCCGGCATTCCAAACGAAGGAGGTTTGCAGCCACTACACCATTCCCCGCTTCGCTCGGTTGTTTGAGTTGAGCTCCCACGCCCACAGGTATATGAAGCGCTGGCGTACGTTCGAAGGGGAGTTCTCTTGTCAGGGAGGGCCAGCCAGTGGTCAGGCTTGTAGCCCGATGGGCTACGACTTTTCGAGCCCGGATGTCTGCCAAGGGTATCCTTGCAAGGCCTTCAAACGTCAGCGCGGAGGTGACTGCAACGAGGACGGCCAAGTTGTGGTCGCCGAGCTGGTCAAGGCGGTGCGCATTGCTCTCGGAGAAGACGGCGTACGTGAGTGTGTCGATGCCGACGTCAACGACGACGCGCAAATTACTGTGGAGGAAATTTTGCGCGGCGTGAACTCAGCGCTGGTCGGGGTACCGGCCCCACTTGAGCGAGATCCGAGCGAGAGCCTGTTGTACGTAAGCTTGATTTACAACGACCCAGTCGTCCTACCTTTCGATCCGCCACGCAAGTACGACGCTGTTTCGGATAGCGAGCGCACACTGACTTACTGCGCACTTTACGACAACGGCTTCACAGACCCGCGGGAGGTCAAGCGGAAGTCCACTTCGCCCTCACCACCGATTTCGATTCCCGGTGTGGGAGGCCCATGCCAAACCCCGACTCATTGTGTCGCAGGTAAGGTTGGGGCTCCATGCTCCGGTAATAACCAGCGCCAGCGAAACGCCTCCTGCGATAGCAGCGAGGGTGCTGGGGATGGTTTGTGCGATGCGTGTCCGCTGACCGGCGGCGTGACGACCGAAGACGAGATGTTCATCCTCATGGGGCAGTACTACATTGCCCCGTGAGCCTTGGAACTTAGCCGAACTCTGTGGCAGAATAGTGGGTAATCCGGGCCGTCTGTGGCTCGGGTTGCCCGCGCCGTGCGAAGCCTACCTGGGTGTGTGGCAATCCTTGGCGGCAATATTGCTTAGCGGCGCCAGGCCGCCGCTTGCCCCTTGCGTTCTCAATTCCTGCGGGGGTAGGCTCATGCCCATGAACAAGGCACAGCAAAAACGATTTCGGAGCAAGCGCCGAAAAGATCTCAAGGTTTGCCGCTTGTGTCGTCAGCGAACGGCAAAGTATCGTTACCGAGGCCGGGTTCGGTGGGATCGGCACCACGACCTATGCTGGGCTTGTTGGCGCGCTTGGCAAGATCGTTGTCGGCCGTTACCTCGTCGCTCGATCGTCGAGCCCACGGACGCAGCCGTTGCGGCCTGAGGAGAGTCGACAAAGGCAGCTTGGAGCGCCCTACTAAGCCAAACGAGGCAGGTTAGCTGAGTCAGGGGTTGCGGTGCCGGGCGGTGCGAATCGTCCGGCACTGCGCGTTTTTTCGTAGTTGCACCAAGGGTAAGCCAACGGACGTTCCTTACTCCCTCAGGAGCCTGCTCACATGTGATCGATGACGGCCTGCCCGAACTCAGAGCATTTGACGAGTTTGGCTCCTTCCATCAGACGATGAAAGTCGTACGTCACTGTTTTTGCTACAATGGCTCCTTCCATACCGCGGATGATCAAGTCTGCAGCCTCGTTCCAACCTAAATGGCGTAACATCATCTCCCCAGAAAGAATCACCGAACCGGGGTTGACCTTGTCGAGGTTGGCATACTTTGGCGCGGTGCCATGAGTGGCCTCGAAAATGGCATGGCCGCTTACGTAATTGATGTTGCCCCCAGGCGCGATGCCAATGCCACCCACTTGTGCTGCTAAGGCATCGGACAAATAGTCCCCGTTTAAATTGAGGGTGGCGATCACGTCGAAGTCGCGTGGCCGGGTGAGCACCTGTTGCAGGGTGATGTCAGCGATCGTGTCGCGGATAAGGAGTTTGCGTTTCCATTGGCCGTTACCGTGGGTCTCCCACAAGGCCAGTCCCGCTTCGACCTCGGCGCGCACCCTGGCCTGTTGCTCGGCTGTCATCATGTCGTACCCTGGTTCGATCAGGCGAGCATTTTCCTCGACGGCGAGACCGGGGTTTTGCTCCTTGTTGGAGAGGATCCAACTCTCGCGCTCCGTAACAACCTGTTGTCGAAACTCCCGCTTTGCCAACGCGTAACCCCAGTCGCGGAACGCACCCTCGGTGAACTTCATGATGTTCCCCTTGTGTACCAAGGTGACGCTTCGGCGCTTGTACCTCAACGCATATTCGATCGCGGCCCGCACGAGTCGTTCCGTGCCCTGGGTCGAGACCGGTTTGATACCGATGGCACTCGTCTCCGGAAAGCGGATTTTTTTCACCCCCATCTGCATTTGCAGGAAATCGATCACTTTACGGACTTCCGGGGATCCTGCAGGCCACTCGATTCCGGCGTAAATGTCTTCCGTGTTTTCCCGGAAGATCACCATGTCGACCAGTTCAGGGTGCTTCACCGGACTCGGAACCCCGGGGAAATAACGCACCGGGCGTAAGCACACATAGAGGTCGAGCAACTGGCGCAGCGCGACGTTTAGAGATCGAATCCCGCCGCCAACCGGTGTGGTCAGTGGACCCTTGATCCCGACAACGTAATCTTGAAAAGCTTGAACCGTTTCCTCGGGCAGCCAGGTTCCGAGCTTATTGAAAGACTTCTCCCCAGCCAGCACTTCCATCCACGCGATCTTTCGCTTTCCCCGATAGGCTTTTTCCACGGCGGCGTCGAACACCCGCTGTGCAGCCCGCCAAATATCTGGACCGGTGCCGTCGCCCTCGATAAAGGGAATGATGGGTCGATCGGGAACTTCGAGTTTGCCGTTCGTGCAGCGAATTTTTTCCCCTGGTGGTACCATCAACCAATTTGCCATTTGTGACTACCCCTCCGGAGAGTTTGCGCGCTCTCGCGCGTTGGGCCGTATATCAACCCCGCTGGATACTGTCGACCGGCAGGTCGGTTGCCGTGGCTTGGTCATCGGTTCTTACCTGCAATGGTGCGCTCCTTGGCCGGCTTGACAGCGCCTGCCAAAGTCTCTCGGCCGCTTGCTGGCCCGCGTGGATGCAATCGGGAATACCAATGCCGTGATAGGAATTGCCAGCCAGGGCCAGCGTTGGTTCGGCTTTCAGCAGCTCTTCGATGCGGTGCACCCGCTCGGCGTGGCCCACCTCGTACAAGGGCATGGTGTGGGGGTAGCGGTGAACGCGCACCAGGGTCGGAGTCCCATCAATGTGCAACAGCGGTTCGATCTCTCGGCGTACGGTGCCCACTAGTCGCTCTTCGTCCCAATGCAGAATCTCGGCTTCGTCTTCCCCACCGAGGAAGGCACGAATTAGGAGCATGCCTGCAGGCGCTCGGCCGGGGTACTTGAGATGGCTCAATGTGCAGGCCCAGGTGAGCAGACCTTCAGTGCGAGGAACCACCACGCCAAAGCCTGCCAGTCGGCGCCGCATTGCGTGCGCGGGATAGGCTAGGTTCACCGTTACCGACGGAATCGGCTGAATTTGCGCTAGCTCCCGTGCGAGCTGCGGCCAGGATCGCTGCAGCAACTCTGCACCGCGAAAAGCGGGAAGGGCAAGAAGTAGCGCATCGGCCGGTTGCACTTCTTGGGCTCGGGTAACGACGCGCCACTGGGCGCCATGTTTTTCGACCCGAACCACTTCTGTCGAGCGCCAGATGTGTGTGCCTTCCAAGTGCGCGGATAGGGCGTCGACGAGTACCTGCAAACCTCGTTCGAAGGAGGCGAACAAACTCCACCGCGCGCCAGAGCCGGTTGACCGGGCGGCCCGAGCTTGCGCTCGCATCGCCAGGATGATGCTGCGATGTTGCTCTTCCATGACCAGGAACCGGGGCATCGTCGAGCGCAAACTCAGCTTCCGAGCATCGGCCAGATAGATGCCACCGACGAGAGGTTGGGCCACCCGGGCGAGCGCTTCGCGACCAAAGCGACGCACGACAAAGGCAGCCAAGCTCTCGTCGTTGCGCGACGCTTGCCGCGGCAAAAAAATTTCAGCCGCCATCCGTAACTTCCCCCGCCAACTAAAGAGGGGCGACAGAGCGAACGGCCAAAGCTTGGTCGGCGCAAGCAACAGGAACCCATCGGGGAGAGGATAAAGATTGTTGTCACGGACGATGTAGGTGCGCCGGTACGCTTCGTTGGTGCCGATCAACTGCCGGTCCAAGCCGAGAGTCCGGCTGAGTTCGAGGGCCCACGGCTTTTCGGTGAGGAAAGAGTCTGGTCCACCTTCCAGGATAAAACCCTCCACTGCTTCCGTGACGATCGCACCCCCAAGCCGTGCAGCAGCCTCGAACACGGTGACTTCCACGGGGAAGCCACTTTCCCGGGCGCGCACCACAAGCCGGTGAGCAGCCGCAAGTCCAGAAATTCCTCCGCCAACGATGACAATTCTCGGAATCATACGTGTGGCTTGCTAAGCTTTTCGCTCACGAGGTCGGCCAGCATACGGACGAATGCTGGGTGCTCGCCAACCGTGTGCGCACGCACGAACCGCAAGCCATTTTCCTTTGCTGTGAGGCGGGCTACGACGTCAAGGTCGTAAAGCACCTCCACGTGATCGCACACAAAACCAATGGGGGCCACGACCACCCCCGCGACCTTTTCGGCTGCCAGACGCCGAAGGCAGTCGGAGATGTCAGGTTCGAGCCAGGGCTCCTGTGGCGGCCCGCTGCGGCTTTGAAAGGCCAGTTCCCATCGTTCGTGGCGCAAGCGGGAACAAATCGCAGTAGCCGTCGCCTCCAATTGCTCGACATATGGGGATTGTGCGGCCATGTGGAGCGGCAGACTGTGCGCCGTGAACACCACCGGTACACGAACTCGATCCGATTCCGAAAAATTCGTCAGCGCTTGGGCAACGCGGCAAGCCATGGCCTCGCGAAACCCGGCTCGATTGCCCCACCAGGGTACGAAGTCAATCGCAGGAGCTTGTTCTCCCACGGCAGCGCGTGCCTCGACCACGTCGCGGACGTAGCGATTCCACCCGGCCTCGGATTGTTGGGGTGAGAGGATGATGCCGATCGCCCGCTGCACCCCACGCCCACGCATGACCTCGAGCGTCTCGGCCAGAAAAGGATGCCAATTGCGCATGCCCATATACACGGGCAGGGGTTGTCCCCGAAACCACAATTCTGCCTCGAGCCGCTTTGCTTGGCGCCAGGTGATGTCGTACAGCGGCGATCGGCCGCCAATGGCCAGGTAGTTTCGGCGCGCCAGTTCTAGACGTTCGGGGGGAACGTTGCGGCCTTGTACGACCCGCGCCAAAAAGGAGTCGAGTTCTTCGGGGGCACGCGGTCCGCCAAAAGCAATGAGCAAAACTGCGTCGTACATGTCCCTGTTCCCTTTGTCCCGTTGCCCTGGAGTCTAGCCTCTCGCCCGCGAGCTTTGGCTGTACTCGTGAACGAAGTCGACCAAGGCGCGAACCTGGTCTACCGGAGTCTGTGGCAAGATACCGTGTCCTAAATTGAAAATGTGGCCGGGATGCCCTGCAGCCTTTTCTAACACGGCCCGCGCTTGTTCCAACAGCAGGTCACGCGGTCCCAGCAAAGCGGCGGGATCGAGGTTGCCCTGGATGGCACGATCGAATCCGACCCGCTGCCAACCTTGGATCAGATCTACGCGCCAATCGAGCCCGATGACCGTTCCTCCACCTTCTCGCAGCATTTCTAAAAGACCAGCGGTCCCCGTACCGAAGTGAATGGTGGGAACTTGCCCCGGTAGGTTCTCAAACAGCCGCTTCATGTGGGGCAAGACGAACTGGCGGTAATCGTAAGGCGACAGGCAGCCGACCCAACTGTCGAAAACTTGCACCGCTTGGGCTCCGGCTTCGATTTGCCGGCGCAAGTACGAGATCACATTATCGACGAGGAAAGACATCAGCTCGTGCCACGCTCGAGGGGCCCGGTACATTAAGGTTTTCGTGTGCAAGTAGTGGCGCGAGCCCCCGCCTTCGACGAGATAGGATGCCAAGGTAAATGGAGCTCCGGAAAAGCCAATCAACGGCACTCGTAAGTTTGCTTGGGAGAGGCGCACCGCCTCGTATACGTACGGAAGCTCCGCAGCGGCGTCGATGCGCGGGAGGCGGCCAACATCCTGCGGAGTCCGCACAGGCCGGTGAATGACCGGGCCCTCGTTGCGAGAGTACTCGAGCCCTACGCCTAGCGGCTCCAACAGTAACAAGATGTCTGCGAACAAAATCGCTGCATCGACTCCCAAGCGGTCCACGGCGGTGACCGTAACCTCGGCTGCGGCTGCCGGTGTCCTACAGAGTTCCAGAAAGCTGTAGCGCCTGCGTACCCGGCGGTATTCAGGCATGTATCTACCCGCTTGGCGCATGAACCACACCGGTGTGCGGGAAACGGTTGAACGGTGGCAAGCGGCAAGAAAGGTGGGGTCGATCACAGTGGGGCTATGTACAGAGAAAACGAAAAGACGTAAAGCGAGTGCCCGCAGCGGCCCGTTGCCGAGTGGGGGGCGTGTCCCTCTTGAAACTTACTGACCGCGTTTTTTCTGCAGACAGCTTCGGGCGTGCAAGGCAACGAGGTGCATAAGCGCGCCCATTTTGGGCGGCGAGGCCTCGAGGTCGGGCTCGACGCCGTGTTGCCTCAGGGCTTGTGAACAAATCGGACCAACCGACGCCACTATCGTCTGCTCGATTCGCGTTTGCCAGAGGTCGAGCTCCGATTCGAACTCTTGCTCGACGAACGCCCAAACGTTGTGGACCTGGCTGGCACTGGTGAATACGGCTACGGCCGCCTTTCCATCGAGGATGGTACGGATGCCGGTGCGCAGCGGCAACACATTCTCAGGGTAGTCCCACTGATATATCGAAACGCGGTGTACCTGTGCACCGCGCTCCGTGAGCGCCCGGATGAGTTCCTCGTTGGTTACCCCGTATTCGTGAACGGCAAGCAGCTTTCCTTGAAGCGGCACGTGAAGGTCGAGGACCGCGAGCAGTTCCCTCCACGTGTGCGGCTCGGGCACCAACCATTGCGGAGACAAACCAAGTTCGCGGAGTGCAGCTACAGGTTTGGGGCCCCGTGCCACCAGTGTGGCCGAGCGCAGCGCCAAGGCGATCTCGTGTGGCGGGAATTTGTCCGCCACTTGTTGGACGAGTTTTTTCAACCCGACTCCCGTAAGCAAAACGACCACATCGAAACGCCCTGCTCGCAGTTGCTCCACGTACTGGTAAAGGTCTATCGGGTTTTGCCGGGGCACCTCTCGCATAGCCGGTGCGGAGACAGGGATGCCACCGTGGCGCCGGATCATTTCGGCGAGCTCGGCCGCCCGTCGTGCTTCGAACGCCACGACGACGAGATCGTGCAAACGGCTCGGCGGGTGGCCAGCTTCAGTGGTGTTGTCTGGCATGGTGAGGGGCCGTCACTCGGCAATCGTTTCCATGACTCTGCCGGTCGCCTGGTCGACCAGGTCGAAGCGGACCGCTTGGGCGATGCGGAATCGCTCCTTTTGTTCCCGAAGCCGCGCCAGCATACGCTCGCGGAACAGGCTGCGCATCTCGGGGCCCATTTGATCCATGGGGAAGTCACGCACGTAAACCTGGGCGCGGTCTTCGCCCGACCACTCGATGCGATCGACGCGCGGGCCCATGACTGGGTTTTGGCGAAAGAGACTTTCTGCCGCGGTGCGAAAGGACAGGTTCTCCCCTGCAGGGGAGGATGGCTCTTGCGCTAGGCTGCTGGCCGGACGCTTAGTTTCGCCACCGTGCATGCGGGCCAGGAGTTGATCTACTTGCTCGCGAATTTGATCGTTGGGAGCGGTCTCCCGGGCGCGAGCGAATGCTGCCAAGGCCTCCTCGGTCTTTCCCATGCCGTGGTAGGCAACGCCTAGGTTGAAATGGGCTTGGAAGAAATTCGGATCGTCCCGCAGCACTCCTTGGTAAGCGGCTAAGGCTTCGTCCGTTTCCCCGAGTGCGAGCAGCATGGTACCAAGATCCGTTCGGACCTCCAAGTCATCGGGTTTTTTCGTGAGGTACTGCCGGTAGTAGGTAACGGCCGCAGTGGGCTGACGTTGTTCATAAGCGATGTTGCCTAGGGCTCGCAGAGCCTCCAAATCGTCCGGCACCCGTTCGAGGATGTGCCGATAGGCCGTGCGGGCGTCGTTCAAGTATGCGGGGTCGAAAAGCCCGGCACGATACTGGGCTTGAGCGGCTTGCCGCCACAAGGTCAGATCGTCCGGTGCCGCTTGCGCCCTTGCAACTAAGTCGCGGATGGCGTCCTTGACCTGCTGGGGAAGTTCCACCGGCGGGTGATCCGTGGGTAAGTTTCCTTGGCTCGCCGTTTCGACTCGTTTCACGCCTCCTTTCTTTGCGGGGAACAAAAGGCCATGGACAATTGCTCCGGAACAGAGAAGCACCACCGTGCCGGCGACGAACAACGGGGCCCAACGCGGAGGAAGGTGCAGGCGAAGGCGGGATGCGAACGGTCGACCGCACGAGATGCAAAAGCGTGCCGCGGGTTCCCGCGCGGTGCCGCAAAAGGCGCAGAAGCGTTGTTCCATGGGAAAAACGCTAACGACCATGGTGGAACCTCGCAACGTGGCATGGGAGCGCAGGGCGCCGGTTACTTCGCTGCCGCCCCTTGCTATAGTGCGCCCGGACGGAAGGGAGGAGAGCGGGATGAGAAGCATGCACAACTGGGTGACACTGGCTTTGGCACTGACGATGTCCATGTCGTCGTGTACCTGCGAACGTGCTTTGCCTCCGGCTCCGCAGCCCCCGCCAGCAGCTTTCTCCGAAAGGGGTGCGAGTATTTCCACCCCGAGCCCCTCGCCACAGCTCGCGAAGTCCACACCGACCCCGAAGGCCGAGCCGGTAGCCGAGGCACCGACACCGGCGGCGGTGAGTTTACCGGAGGACTTCCCTGCGGACGTACCCATTTATGCCGGAGCGCAGTTGGAACAGGTACACGACCTGCCGAACAACGCTCACAACGTGATCTTCCGGGCACAGGGCAGTGTAGAAGACATCAACCGCTTTTATCACGAAAAGCTGACCGCTGCAGGGTGGAATGTCACCCAGCAATTTGCACGGCCCAACCATGCGTTCATGACGTACAAGAAGGGTAACCTGATCGCCAACGTAACGATTGCCGAGGACTCGCGCGACCCGAACCAACGTGTCATCGCCATTATGTACGAAGAAGAACAGCCCTTGCCGTTCGAGGAGTTCTAAAGCGGGCCGTGCCGACCGTGCAGCCGGTGCGCGGGCGGTTGCGCTGCCGGGCAGCTAGGGGTTGGTGGTGTACCCTGAGTGGGGCACGCCGCCGTGACCGAGGACATGGTCGAGGAACTCGAGTACCGCGGCGGAAAACAAGTCGTTGCGATCGCCAGCGATCATGTGGCCGGCCTCGGCAACGTCAACGAAGCGAGCGTGCGGTACCGCTTCCAAAAACTCGTGCACACTTTCGGAGCTAATCACGTCGCTCATGCGACCGCGCACGAGCAGCGTGGGAATGACTAGCCTTCGTGCTGCAGCGAGTAAGCGTTCGGGCTGGCGCGACGCGTCGGGTGTCTTTGCGCCGAGAACGAACTCGGGATCCCAGTGCCAGCGGTAGCGGCCGGAAACGTCGCGACGGAGATTTTTTTTCAGACCGGCGAAGTCCTTGGGGCGGCGCCGATGGGGAAGATAAGACGCAACCGCAGCGGCTGCTTCCTCGAGCGAAGAAAAGCCATCGAGATGGCGGCGCATAAACTCGACAATTCGTTGCACTCCCTTCGGCTCCATGCGGGGGGCAATGTCGACGAGCACGAGCGCACGAAACGCACGCGGCCGCTGTTCCCCTGCTAAAAGCAGCCCCGTGATACCCCCGAGCGATGCACCAACGAGGACAGGTGCTGTGCCTAACGCCTCGACGACCGCGCCTAGGTCGCGCACGAAACTCTCGATGCTGTAATCGGCATCCCTCGCCCAGTCGCTCTCGCCGTGACCGCGGAGGTCGAGGGTGATGGCCCGCCAACCGCGAGATGCCACTTGCACAGCGGTGTTGCCCCACGCGTGGCGGGTTTGCCCACCCCCAGCCAGAAATAATACCGCGGGTGCCGAGGGGTGGCCCCACGAGTCACCCCGAAGGCGAACGCCGCCGTAGCCCTCGAACTCGATGCGTTGCGCGGAAACCTGTGTCATCGCTGTTGGGTCCAAGCAGTAGCTTTTGAAAGGAGTGCATCGTTACGTCAACGGTACAGCAAGGGAACTCGACATACCAAGGTGACCCGTTAAGCCCCACTCCGTCCTCGTCCTTGGCTCCCTTGCCTGCCGACATTTTCCTCGGGATTCGGACACTTGGCGGGGGTGCCCACCCTCCCCCCGATCTTTGGCCGTCTTCTGCCGATAGGCAGACTCACGTCTGCTGCTCCTCCGCGGCTGTTCGCTCCTGGGTCCCTGTACGGTATTCCCGGGCGGATCCTTACCCTACGTTCTTACGTTGCCCGAAAGCAGTTTGGCCCGTATAATCGAGGCAATCGGTTTGCGGTGGTAGCGACCGAAAGGCGCAGGGATGGAAAACGTTCGTACTTTAGGGGAACTCAAAGCGAGTGGCTACGAAGTGGTGCCCGTTCGCGAGGAAATGCGACGTAACCTGGTTGCTATCCTCGAGCGAGGCGAACCCTTGCTTCCGGGAATCATTGGTTTCGACGACACCGTTATTCCCGAAATCGAAAATGCGATTCTTGCGGGGCATCACATGGTGTTTCTCGGCGAGCGCGGTCAGGCGAAATCGCGCATCATTCGCGCGCTTGTGCGTTTGCTCGACCCGGTGGTTCCTGCCATTGCGGATTGCCCCATTCACGACAACCCCTATGCACCCATTTGCAAGCGCTGCCGCGAACAGCAGGCTCGCTTAGGCGACGCCCTGCCGGTCGTGTGGGTGGCGCGGGAGCAACGTTACGGGGAGAAGCTAGCAACGCCCGATGTATCGATTGCCGACTTGATTGGCGAGATCGATCCCGTCAAGGTTGCCGAGGGGCGGTACCTGGCCGACGAGGACACGATCCACTTTGGCATCATCCCGCGCACGAACCGAGGAATCTTCGCCATCAACGAGTTACCGGACCTGACCGAGAAGGTGCAAGTTGGCCTCTTCAATTTAATGGAGGAGAAAGATGTCCAGATCAAAGGCTACAAAATTCGTCTGCCGCTGGACATCGTCATCGTCGCCAGCGCTAATCCCGAGGACTACACCAACCGCGGCCGCATCATTACGCCATTAAAGGACCGCTTTGACGTGCAAATCCGCACGCATTACCCACGTCGGTTGGAAGACGAGATGGCTATTATGGAGCAAGAGGCCACTTTGCCTCGCTCTGCCAGCCGGCCCTTGCTCGTGCCGCAGTTCATGAAGGAGATCGTCGTCCAGTTGACCTTCGAAGCGCGGGCGAGCAACGAGATCAACCAAACTTCAGGTGTAAGTGTGCGCACCACCATCAACAATTATGAAAGTCTTCTCAGCAACGCGGAGAAACGCGCCATCCGTAACCACGAGCCGGAAATCGTGCCACGCATCAGCGACCTGCACGCCATGCTCGCATCGACGGCGGGGAAACTCGAGATCGAATACCTGGGTGACGACAAAAGCCCAGTCGATCTCTTCGACCGCTTGCTGGATCGGGCCGTGCTCAAAGTCTTCGACCGCTGGTGCAAGCTCGAGGATTTGCGACCCATCTTGAGCTATTTCGAAGGCGGGGGTGGCGTCGAGGTGTCGGATACGATGCCTTCGGAAGAGTACCTGGAAGGAGTCCACGCCATTCCCGGTTTGGAACACGCTGTGCGGCAATTCGGTAGTATCGAGAGCCCGGCGTTCATTGCCTCGGTCACTGAGTTTTTGTTCGAGGGGCTGCACCAACACCAAAAACTGAATAAAGAGCGGCACGGCGGCCGTTTGACCTATCGGCACTGACTTGGTCGCGCCCCCTGCCTGGAACGAAGCGTCATGCTGATCACACGCTACACAGTCTGGGATGGCCGGCAGCGTCGTCCGCTCGATGCCGACCGAGTGTTCCAGGAACTGCGGCGATACCTCGAGCACACTGACAACGTCGTTCAGGCCCTGGACTGGTTATTGCAGCACGGAATCGAGTGGGAAGATCTGCGGGTCGTCGGACTGGATGAACTGCTGGAAGAGGTGCGGCGCAAAATCCAGGAGGAGTTCGAGCGCTACAATCTCAGTCGCGCTCTCGAGCGCTTGCAGGATCGCTTGGATGAGATCCTTGAACTCGAGCGCGACTCCTTACGCGACCAGCTTCGCCCCCGCCCTGCACTTCAGCAGAAACTCGACTTTTTAGAGCAGCTCCCGCCGACTCCTGGACGCCGGATGCAGTCATTGCGCCGGTACGACTTTACCGATCCCGATGCGGCGAGCGAGTTCGCTCATGCGGTCGAGGAGTTCGAAGATGCAGAGGACCTCGATGAGTTCATCCATCAGTTTGGCGCTCTGTTCCAGGGAAACGAGCCCCTCGATTACGAAGAGGCTGTCGAACTCATGCGTCGAGTCCAGCGCCTCAAACGTTTGGAAGATGCCTTGGCCCACCAGGCGTTCGACGACATCGATTTAGAGGACCTCAAAGAGTTAGTGGGTGTCGAAGCTGTGGTTGCTGTCGGGGAGCTGCGGGCGATCCGCACGATCCTCGAGGATGCGGGCTACCTGATGCGCAACGCCGAGCGTTTGCAACTTTCCCCGAAAGGCGTGCGTCGGCTTGGCCAGCTTGCCTTACAGGACATTTATCGGGGCTTATTGCGCGACCGCTTCGGCGGTCACGCGGCCGATGATCGCGGCCACGCTCAACCGCGCCTCGAGGGCAGCAAACCTCTGCATTTTGGCGATCCAGTCTACCTCGACTTGGTGCAAACCCTGAAAAACGCTTTGTGGCGGAAAACGGGCACCCCGATCGAACTGGCCCCAGAAGATTTCGTGGTGTACGACACCGACCACGCCACGACCACCTCGACGGTGCTGTTGCTCGATATGAGCTGGTCGATGAGTTGGGAGGGCCGCTTTCCCGCCGCGAAACGCGTGGCCTTGGCCTTGGGGACGCTGATTCGTAGCCGCTTTCCTCGCGACTACTTTGGCATCGTCGGGTTTTACACGCGGGCGCGCGAGTTGCGAGTGCAAGACCTGCCAGAAGTCATGTGGAATATGGGCGATCCCTTCACCAACTTGCAGGAGGGTTTGCGCGTGGCCGCCGAGCTCCTCGACCGCCATCCGGCACGCAACCGACAGATGATCGTGATTACCGACGGGCAGCCCACCGCATACTTCTCGCGCGGACGCCTTTACTGCGAATGGCCCCTTTCTTTTGGCGGAATCAGCATCCGAGCCGCACAGGAAACGCTGCGCGAGGTTGAACGGGTGACGCGCAAAGGCATTGTGATCAATACCTTTATGCTCGACGATAGCCCCGCCCTGCGGGCTTTTGTGGAGAAAATGACCCGGATCAATAAAGGCCGCGCACTTTTCACCGATCCGCAAGACCTCGGCCGTTACCTGCTCGTGGACTATCTTGCGCGCAAACGCAGTGTGCGGAGACGGGGCTAATTTCCCGCGGAGCGGCCTTTGCTCTGCCGCCACTGGTGCCTTCGCCGCCCGGCTGTTGACGTCAGCAACCGCAGTCGAGCCGCGGGCGCGGCGCTCGAACCGTCGATCGACGACTTTGCCTGAAGCGAGATCCGCGCAGTCGACTGGCACCGGCTCGTGGGGGTCGCTTGTCCCCCGAGCCCCAGGGCAGCTTGAAAAAGGAGGTGCGGACCCTCGCATGCGAGCGCGTGGAGGCCGCTTCACTAGCGCTGGTTTTTTCCGCGGTATGGCGGGCGGCTTAGGGGATTGGCCATGGGCGATCCGTCGATAGTGGGATCCTCGGGAGCGGCCGTGCTATGCACTGGCATCATGCGGCCGAACACGACAACCGCGGTACGCATTCGACGTGCTCACTGGCGCGACTTCGACGCCGTGGCGTCTTTAGTGGCCCGGTGCGGGGCTGGAACGTTGGTCCCGGAGCGGCGCACCTTGCGGCGTTTTCGGCACATTGTGCATGACTTGGGGAACGATTTGTACTTAGCGTTCTTACAGGACGACCTGGTGGGTTTGGTGCACATCGTCTTTGTGCGTGAGTTGGTCGCGCCGAGACGAGCGGAGATTTGCAGCATTTTAGTGTCCCCTGAGGCAGCGCAAGCGGAGATCGGGCAGGTGCTTCTGAGTTTTGCCCGAAAACGTGCGCGGAAGCGAGATTGCGAAGTCCTTTTGGCCCGCGCTGGTGCAACCGATTACGCTTTGGTGTCGCTCTTGCGTGCCGGGGGGTTTCAGTCAGCAGGCGAGTGGTACCTGGCTTCGCTACAGTCAGAAAAGCTCGAGGGCAATGCAAAGGAGGGCTGAGCCGTGGCCGAGCTTTCCAAAGCCATAGCGCGGTTGATGGCCGAACGAGCACAACAGCAAAAGGACGAGCGACTGCCTGCCGAGGCACCAGAGGTGTCGAGGGGGGCCGAACCCAGCGAGTTCAGGGTCGTCGTGGAAGAGCTGCGCAAACGCGTAGCCCCGGGAGAGCGGGTGCTTGTCGAAGGTTTGGCGCGACAGTGGTTGGAGCGCTCGGGAGCAGAGTGGCTGTCCCGCGAAGCAGTGGAGGATGTCGTCGAAATCGTCCACGAGGTGTTTCGTTTTTTGCAGCACCCCGCAAAGCAAGAGCCACGGGTAGAGGTCGTTCCGGACCCGCGGCAAGCAAGAGGGTTCCTCCTGCGCACATGGATGCGCGACCGGCCGTTTATCGTGGATACGGTGCAGGAAACCCTGCGTGCTTCCGGTGCCCGGATCCGTCAACTCCTTCACCCCATTTTCGTGGTGGAGCGCGACGAGTCGGGAGATTTGCGCGCCATCACGGCTCGGGGCGAGTTCGGTCAGCGCGAATCGGTATTGCGTGTGCAAATCGACACGGTGGCTGACCCGGTGCAGCTGACCAAGTTGTTGGAAGAGCGGTTGACTGCCGTCGTTCGGGCCACCGACGACTACGGGGCCATGCGCCATAAGGCAGAGGAAATTGCCGATGAGCTGCGCAGCCACACGCTGCCCCGCCCGTGGTCGGCAGACGTCGACGAGTTTGCTGCATTTCTCGACTGGCTTGGAGAAAAGAACTTTGTCTTCCTTGGATATCGCGAGTACGAGTTTCGCGGCCATGGCCGGGAACGGGTCGCTCAGGTTCGCCGGGGCACGGGCTTGGGCATTTTACGTGACGAAACACGCTCGCAGTATTTCGAAGCGCGACCCGTATCGGAAGGACTGCGGCGTCGATTGAACGAGCCGCCGCTGTGGTTGATCTCGAAAACCAATGCACAAAGCCCCATTCACCGCCCAGGCCACATGGATTATATCGGGATCAAGCAAGTGGACAGCGCTGGGGTCGTCGTCGGGGAGCGACGGTTCCTCGGTCTGTTCACCGCTCGCGCGTATGCCGAGGAGCCGATGCGGGTGCCGCTGCTGCGGCTTAAGCTTGCCTACATCCTCGAAGCGGAGGGCGCAGAGGAGGGAACCCACTCGTACAAGGAAATTGTCGCTTTGTTCAATAGCTGTTCGCGGGTGCAGTTATTGGCGCTCGCCCCCGAACAGCTCCGCCAGACGATCAAGAGACTGCAGACAGCCGAGGAAACGGAAGATATTGCCGTGATCCTGCACCCTGATCCCATCGAACGCGGGGTGTTCGTCACCGTATCGATCCCACAGAATCGCTTCTCCCACGAGCTCGAGCAACGAGTGGCCGATCGACTGCGGTCGGACTTTTCCGGGGCTGCCATCCTCGAGAGCCGGGTGGCGCTCGACGAACGCCGGCACGCCCGCTTGCACTTCTATGTGGCTCCGAGAACCGGAACGGCCAAACTCGTGCCAGTCGAGGACATCGTGCGTGCCATTCGTTCCTTGCTGCAAACGTGGAGCGATCGGTTCCGGGTTGCATTGGAAGAACGCTACTCGCCTGACCTCGCCCGAATGTTGGCCGAACGGTATGCCGCGGTCTTCGATGACGCGTATCGGGCGGCCACCGATGTGCAGACGGCGCTTTTCGACGTCGCCAACCTCGAGACCGTGTTGGCCACGAAAGCCGCTCAAGTCGATTTGCTGCCCCCGGGAACCGCCAGTGCCTACCCCAACGACGTGGTTCTCAAGCTGTATTCGCCTGGCCCACCCCTGGTGCTGAGCGATTTTTTGCCGCTCTTGGAAAATCTCGGCTTTCAAGTGCTGGCGCAAGACTCCCACGAACTGCACCTAGATGGGCTGGGCCGAGTGCAGCTGCACTCCTTCCCTTTGCGCGAGGTCCGCGGAGCGGCGTTAACGGTGGAGGAAATCGCCCCGCGAGTGCGCGACGCGCTCCTGTTGCTGCACGCCGGCAAGCTGGAAAACGACTGCCTCAATAGTTTGATCGTTCGCGCGGGTTTGACTTGGCGCCAGGTGGACTTGCTCCGCGCCTACGTGAATTATGCGGTGCAGTTACAGCTGGCAACGGCGCGAGAGGTGATCGTGCGCACCTTGGTAGAATCACCTGCTTGCGCCCATGCCTTGTGGGAGTACTTTTGCGCGAAGTTCGACCCTGACCGGCCGGAACCTGCTCGGGAGCGAGAGGAACGAACGCTGCGCGAACACCAGGCTCGCTTCGAAGCCGCACTCGAGGGAGTCGCCGGTCTCGAAGAAGATCGGTTGCTGCGGGCCTTGTTTGCCATGGTGCAAGGGACGGTAAGGACATCGTACTTTGTTCCCGCAGAAGAACCGCGGGAGCCGCGCAGCGTGACGTTGAAATTCGATGGGCGGCGGGTACCAGGGCCGGGGCCCAAGCCGTTAGTCGAAACGTATGTCCACGCGCCGCTGGTCGAAGGCGTCCATATGCGAGCCGCCAAGATCGCTCGCGGGGGTATCCGACTCAGCGACCGCTCCGATTTCCGCAGCGAGGTGCTCGCCTTGGTGCGTACTCAGGACGTCAAAAATGCCGTGATCGTGCCGGGCGGAGCGAAGGGTGGCTTTGTCGTGCGCCGCGCAGGAACGTACCCGGTGCCTGCGGTGGCAGCCGCGGCGGCTTATCGTGCGTACATCGAGGCGTTGCTCGACGTCACCGACAACGTTGTCCGTGGCCGGATCGATACCCCGGCGCGTGTGGTCGCATACGATGAGCCGGATCCGTATTTGGTCGTGGCTCCGGACAAGGGAACAGCTACGTTCTCCGACCTGGCGAACGAGATCTCCGTGCAACGTGGGTTTTGGCTCGGGGATGCGTTCGCTTCCGGTGGCAAGCACGGTTACGACCACAAGAAGCAGGGCATTACCGCGAAGGGTGTGTGGGAATGCATCCGCCGCCATTTCTACGACCGTGGCCGCAACCTCGAGGAGGAAATCCTCGATGTCATTGGCATTGGCGACATGAGCGGCGACGTGTTTGGGAACGGGATGCTGTGGTCACGCCGGCTGCGATTGCGGGCAGCGTTCGATCACCGGCACGTGTTTTTCGACCCGAATCCGGACCCCCTCCGCTCGTATAACGAGCGCGAGCGCTTGTTCCGCTTGCCGCAGTCGAGCTGGGCTGACTACAACAGGGAACTGTTGAGCCCGGGTGGTGCGGTGTACCCACGACAAGCAAAGCGGGTGCAACTTTCCCCAGAAGTGCAGGAAATGCTCGGACTCGAACCGCGCGAGTACTCCGGTGAGGAGCTGGTGCGGGCCGTGCTCCGCATGCCTGGGGACTTACTGTGGAACGGAGGCATCGGCACGTACGTCAAAGCAAGCGACGAATCTCACGCTTCCGCCAACGATCCAGCGAATGACAACGTGCGCGTGGACGCCCACGAGCTTCGCGTGCAGGTCGTGGGGGAAGGTGGGAACCTCGGGTTGACGCAACGGGCCCGGGTGGAGTTCGCTCTCCGCGGCGGTTCCATCGACACCGATGCGATCGATAATTCTGCCGGTGTGGATATGTCCGATCACGAAGTCAACCTGAAGATCTGCCTCGCCCGAGCAGTAGAGGCCGGCCAATTGACCTTCGAAGAACGCAATCGCTTGCTGGAGGCTGTGGAAGCAGAAGTGATCAGCCGCGTTCTCGACCACAACCGCCGCCAGGCCCGCGTGCTTAGCTTGGATCAGTGGCGTAGCCGCACGCGGTTGCACGAATTCCGCGATTGGATGACGCAGTTAGAGGCCGCGGGTCTGCTCGACCGGCGCGCGGACGAGTTGCCCGATCGCGATCAGTTACGCGCTCGCCGCCCGCTCTTCCTCGGCCTGACTCGACCAGAACTGGCCGTGGTTTTGGCCCATAGCAAGCGTTGGCTACAGGGCGAACTCTTAGGAAGTACGCTGCCGGACGAGGCCTTTTTCGAGACCTCGCTGCGCGCCTACTTCCCGGCGGTGATTTGCGAGCGGTTTGGCTTGGCCGTGCGCAGTCATCCGCTGCGCCGAGAGATCATCGCCCTCGAGGTCGCCAATGCCGTGATTGACCGTTGCGGAATTACCTTCGTTCCGCGACTCTGCAGGGATAGCGGCGCTCTAGTGGCCGAGGTGATACGGGCCATTTGTGTGGTCGGTGCCGTTTTGGAATGGGATCGTTTTTGGGACGGACTAGTCGAGCTGTACCCCACTCTCTCGGCTGAGGGGGAGCGAGAAGCGTTGCTGCGATTCGAGCAGGGGATGGAACGAGCCGTGCGTTGGTATCTGGAGACCCAGCCCCGTGAGGTGCCGGCCACAGAGATGTACGAGGCCTTGCGACGTGCCACGGCAGACCTGTGGAGAAAGATTCCGGAGCTTCTGCAGGGCGAAGCACGGAGGGAGTGGGATCTCGTGGTGGAGCAGTTGAGTGCGTTCGGTGTTCCGCGTGAGCTGGCGAGCCACGTTGCGCTCAGCTTACACGCCGCCGAACTCTTCGAAGTGGCCGAGATTGCGGCTGGCGCGGGCCGCAATCCTGCGATCGTGGCGCGGTCGTATTACGGACTTGCGGAGCTGTTTTCCCTTCCGTGGCTACGTCGCAGCGTGGCTGCGATCGAAACCGAAGACCGTTGGGAACAACGCGCGCTGGCTGAAGTGATGCACGACATTGCCCTGGCCCATCGGAAACTCACGGAGCGGGTGCTGGCCTGCGGGCACCAGGGGAAAACCGTGGAGCAGTGCTTGCTTTTCGAGGCCAAGTGGCAAGAGGAAGAGCTAGAAGCACTGCGCGCACTGGTGCGTGACGCTCGGGCCGGACGCGGGCTAACGTTGGCCCAAGCCTTGGTGGTTGCGCGTGACCTCTTGCGCTTTGCTGAACGCCCTCAGCAACGCTGAAGCCGGGGTCGGGGAAGGCGAAGAGTCATGGGTGAGGGTGTTGAAGTTGTGTTCTTAGGTGCCGGGGACGCGTTTTGCTCGCGAGGCCAGCAGCAGGCGGCTTACGCGCTAAAGAGCGCCCAAGGCTTGATCCTTTTGGATTGCGGCGCAACCACGCTAGCAGCACTTCACCGCCATGAGGTCGATGTCGGGGCCATTGATGCGGTGTTTCTCAGCCACTTGCACGGCGATCATTTTGGTGGCTTGCCGTTTTTGTTTCTGGAGTGGACCTACCAGGTCCAACGGCGACGGCCAGTCGAGGTCGTGGGTCCTCCGGGTACCGCCGAGCGAGTGAGCACGCTGTTTCGCACGTTGTACCGCGATGTAGGTCGAAAGCCCTTGCCCTTCGAAGTCTCCTACCGTGAGGTGCAACCGGAGGAGCGTATCGCCGTTGCTGGCGCCTTGCTTGTGCCATTTCGCGTGCCTCACCAGCAGGAAGAACTGTCGTTTGGAGTGTTGGCGAGTCTTGGTGGGCGCCGGATCGTTTACTCCGGAGACACGGGCTGGACCGATGAGCTGATCAAGCGCTCGGATGGGGCCGACTTGTTCATTTGTGAGTGCAGCTTTTTCGACACAGTGGTTCCTCATCACCTGGCCTACGTTACCCTCGAACGAGCCTCAGCCCGCTTAGGCTGCCGCCGGCTGATTCTGACGCACCTCGGGCGAGACGTTTTGGCGCGAAGAGACACCTTGCAGCTGGAACTCGCACACGACGGACTACGAATTCGTCTTTAGATTACGAATTCCTGTTTAAAGGTGCGCGTCTACCACCTGGGTACGCAAACGGGAAGCAGGGGCGTGCTCCTTGCTCATGCAAGGTAACCGAGCGAGCCTTGTCAGGTCACGGGACGCAAGGGAAGTCGGCTGCAGGATTGAGTCCGGCGGTGATGAACGACTGTTTTAAGCGGGGGTCGCGACTGCCACTTGTCATCTCCTCAAAACATCTCACATCGGTCAAAGCGCAATAGGCGAGCGTGTTTAGGTCCGGTGCCGAGGCGCAGCCAGCGAAAGGGTTGCTGAAGCCGAGGCCGCCAACGAAGGATCGCAGTTGCTGGAAGGTTAAAAGTGTGCAGGGCGTGAGTGGCTGGGTGATCTTGATTTGCCCGCTGTTGAGCTTGTTGTCAATGGCAGCGTCGATCGTCGAGCAGGGAGTTGCGTATGACGGGGTACAAGTTCCAGCGCCATCGATTTCGTTGGCGAGCTCGCATTTGGCAACCTTGTCGCCACACGCGTGCAGCTTATTTGCGCCAAGCGTGGCGAGACCCTTGCCCGAACCTTGGAACTTCTTGTTGCAGGCCAACACGACGGAGGCGGGCAAGGGTGGTGGCGGGGAACCATCGGGAGTGACGTCAATCGAACCGAACACCGAGGAGCCCTGACCAGTGGTGCAGCCGCCCCCACCCGGGTCCTTCCAGGTGATGCAATACTGCAGGTCCTGCTCGAAGGGGCCCAAGTACACCGGGGGAAAGTAGCTTTCCTGAACCGTGACCGTTTGAACCGCCACCAAATCGTTGCAATTTGTCCCTGTGCCTACTCGTACCTCGACCTTGCCGTTGCTGGAGTTACTGCCGCAGGCAAGGGCGGTGGCGTCGATCGCAAGGCGGTTTGTATTGGGAAGGCTGATCGTGCCCGGGTTGGCTAAGACTCCAGGCGACGCTGGAGTGAGGACCACGGTCGTGGAGCTGGGCCGCTGGAGGGATGAAAAAAATATGCCGACGGGCTGCGCATTATCGAGCAAGATGCCAGCTCGCGGAGCCACTCGGCTTAGCTCCATTTCTACATTGTTGTCGATTACGTCGCGCAAACATGTGACCAGGTCTTGCAAATTACTGCCGCCGCAACCGCTAGGGTTGAAGGACCCGCACCCTCCATGGTTATTGAAGTACAACCCGCCTGGGGCGCTCGAACACATTTGTGTGATTCCGAGGGGCGTGCATGCTGTCATCACGTCGCTCACGAACTTGTCTCGCGCCTTCATGAGCCCTTGGCCCGGGGTGATCAGCTTGGCCACGCAAAACGCCGTTGCCTTGTCGCGGCAGGATTTCACGTCGAGCTGGTGAATTTCCTCGAGCAATGCACATTTCAGCAATTTGTTCGTGCACGCCAGAACAAGGTTTCGCCGGGCTTTCGCGTAAGCTTTTCCTTTGCTCGTGAGTTTTGCCCGACAAAGCCGGGCAGCTTGCGCTTGTGGTGAGAGGGCAAGCGCGGGACTCGTACTTAAAGCGGCCGTTAACGCGACTGCCACCAAGAACGCTACCTTCCGCATATTGGACACCTCTTGAACGTCGAAATTTTTTTTCCCTTGCTCGACTCGAGTCAAGTGGAAACTTGCCTTTCCAGAAAGGGCGCCGATGGGGTGCCAGCGCCTCAAAGGTACCGTGGGTGATGGTTCTGCGGGTAGGCCGCCACACCGATGTTCAGCGCCGAAACAAATACAGGAGCAAGGTCAGCACCAGGCTGATCACGATGCTCGTCATCAGTGGGAAGTAAATGGTCACATGGTCCGTTTTGTAATAAAAATCTCCTGGCAACCGGCCAAGCCAAGGCAGCTTGCCGGCGAGGCTGAGGAGCAGCCCCACAGCAATGAGTACCACACCAACAAGGACGAGGAACCGACCGAGTTCTGACACGCTCGCCTCCATCGGATCTTTCTGCTGTCACAATTTCACGAACAGGTCTGGCTGGCGCGCACCAGTTGGCGGTGTGCGGCCCAAGGCTTCATATGCAAGGCGAGTGGCCATGCGGCCGCGCGGGGTCCGAGCAAGAAAGCCCTCCTGGAGCAAGAAAGGCTCGTACACATCCTCGATGGTTTCCCGCTCCTCACCCACGGCCGCCGCGAGGGTGCTCAGGCCCACCGGTCCACCATCGAACTTGTCGATGATCGTGGCCAGCAGAGTGCGGTCCATGGGGTCGAATCCAAATTGGTCGACGCCGAGAAGTCGCATGGCTTCATCGGCCACCGTGGCGTCGATTTGGCCGTTGGCCCGCACTTGGGCGAAATCGCGCACGCGCCGCAACAATCGGTTGGCGATTCTCGGGGTCCCGCGAGAGCGGCGGGCAATCTCGGTGGCACCCGCGGCGTCAATGGGAACCGCCAGAATTTGGGCGGCGCGGCGGACGATTTCGGCGAGTTCCCCAACGGTGTAAAAATCGAGGCGAAAACTTACCCCGAAGCGGTCACGCAGTGGCGAGGTGAGCAATCCCACCCGCGTGGTCGCGCCAATGAGGGTAAAGCGCTGCAAATCGAGGCGGATCGACCGTGCGCTGGCGCCTTGGCCGATGAGCACGTCGATTTGGTAATCTTCCATGGCCGGGTAGAGGATTTCCTCGACGACGCGGCTTAGGCGGTGGATTTCGTCGATGAAGAGCACGTCCCCTGCCTGCAGATTGGTCAGAATCGCCGCGAGGTCTCCTGGCCGCTCGATTACGGGGCCTGAGGTGGCGTGAATGTTGACTCCCATCTCCCGGGCGATGATGTGGGCAAGCGAAGTTTTTCCCAAGCCAGGTGGCCCGTAAATCAAGAGGTGCTCGAGGCTTTCGTGGCGCCGCTTGGCTGCGTCAATGGCAACCCGAAGGTTCGCTTTGACGGCTTCTTGACCCACGTACTCGGAGAGGTTCCGTGGTCTGAGGTTGGCGTCGAAGAACGGATCGTCTTCCGCCAGCTGTGGCGCAATGGCCGTTGTGCGGTCGGTGGAAGGGGCGCTGCCTTGCCGAGGCGGAGTCCGCTTGCGCGATTCGTGCAGCGGGCTCATGCTGCAGCCCTCCTTAACGCGTCGCGAATGAGGGATTCGAGTTCGAGATTTCCCGCCGAACGGGCTTGTCGTACCGCTTGCGTGGCAACCGCTAGGTTGAATCCGAAGTTCACGAGTGCGGAAATAGCCTGCTCCTCAATGGGCGACGAACTCCCTTCGGCGACCCCCTTGCTAGCGGCATGCGCAGCTTCGCCCATCCGGTCCCGCAGTTCCACGACTAGGCGGGTGGCGGTTTTCTTTCCCACCCCGGGGATGGCGACGAGGCGCCCGACGTCACCGTTGGCCAGGGCCTCGCGGAGTTCACGCACAGAGCAGCCCGAAAGGATGGTTAGGGCCAAGCGCGGCCCCACTCCGGAGACGTGCAGTAGCTCGAGAAACAAATCGCGTTCCGCGGCATCGACGAAGCCGTACAATTGCAGGCTATCTTCGCGCACGTGTGTGTGCACGTGCAGCTGAACTGGGGCCCCGACCTCGGGGAGCGCACAGTAACCGTGGAGGGAGAGAAACACCTGGTATCCGACTCCGTGCACGTCGATGACACACTGAGCCGGAAACTTCTGCACCAACCTTCCCGCCAACCACGCAATCATGCCGGGCTCTTTTTATCGCAGCCCGGGCATCAGGGAAAGATCGTCCTAACGATGGCGGTTACGACCGAGCTTGCGTTCCAGAGTGCAGGTTTGCAGGTGGCAAAGAGCAGCGCCTAATGCGTCGGCGGCGTCTTCGGCTGGGGGTGCGGCTAATTTGAGGCGGCGCTGAACCATCCACTGTACTTGCTCTTTCGTGGCACGGCCATCCCCGGTGACCGCAAGCTTGATGGTGGCTGGTGCATACTCGGCAACGGCAATGCCGAGGCTGCCAGCGGCCGCCAGCACCACTCCCCGGGCTTCGCCCAAGCGCAAGGCGGCCTGAACGTTGTGACTCGTGAAGCCTTGTTCCAAGCTCAGACAATGAGGATGGTATTGGGAGAGCAACCGCACAAGCTCGGCGTAAAGCTTGGCCAGACGGGTGCTCATGCCGCCGCGGCAGCGTACCACACCGCTTCCGAGATACCGCGGAACGGGGAGATCACCCTCGAGCACTCCCCACCCCGTGGCCACGGTACTGGGGTCCACCCCGATGACGCGCATAAACTTGCCGCAAGGAATTGCCCTCGACCCCTGTTTTCAGGCGCTCAGGCGTTGTAATTCGTCTTCGTCGAAGTCAGCATTCGAGGCCACGCTTTGAACGTCATCGTGATCTTCTAAAGCTTCGAGGAGCTTCATGGCCTGCAAGGCGTCTTGACCGGTTACCCGGACGGTGTTTTCCGCCACCATCGAAACCTCGGCGTTAGCCACGGGGATCTGGGCATTTTGCAGGGCGGTTTTCACGGCCTCGAAATTTTCCGGGGAAGTGAGAATCTCGAAGCTCCCGTCAGTGTCACTGACGTCGTCTGCCCCGGCCTCGAGCGCCACCTCCATGAGACGCTCCTCTTCCACGCCGTCCTTGCCGACGGTAATGACCCCTCGCTTCCTGAACATCCAAGCCACACAACCGCTAGCGCCCAGATTCCCGCCAGCTTTTTCGAAGATGCGGCGAATTTCCGCGACGGTGCGGTTGCGGTTGTCCGTCATCGCTTGCACCAACACTGCCACGCCGCCCGGGCCGTATCCTTCGTACTGTACTTCTTCGTACGTGGCCCCCTCGATCTCGCCAGTTCCCCGCTTGATGGCTCGCTCGATGTTTTCCAGAGGCATACTGTGCTCGCGTGCGGTTTGCACAGCCGTCCGTAGCCTGGGATTGGCGTTGATATCCCCGCCGCCCAGGCGCGCAGCCACGGTGATTTCTTTGATGAGCTTGGTGAACAACTTGCCCCGCTTCGCGTCTTTGGCTGCCTTTTTGTGGCGAATCGAGTGCCATTTGGAATGCCCGGACATGTTCGTGAAACCTCCTCTTGTGGCCAGCGAACTCGAGGTGTTCCTTGTGAAGCGGCTAGCACACCGAGGCGGGGGAGTAAACCGAAGGGAAGGATGGGGAATTCACTGGCGCAGCACGAGGTCGACCCAGGAGGCCGGGGCTTCCATTTGCGGGTAATGGCCAACACCGTGCAGGATCGCGCAGTCGGTGTTTGCGAGCTCGGCCAGTTTTTGCCCGATTGCGAGAACGGCGATCGGGTCGCACTCGCCCCAGACAACGTCGATGGGAATGTTCGTGCGCGCAAAGATCGAACGCCAGCGCTCAGCATACGTGCTCCGTTCGATGTTGTAGCGTGCGATGCGGCCAATGACGGCAAGCCCGTTGTTCCATGGGATCCAGTAGGCAATGGCGCGGATATCCGCTTCCGGGGTACGGCTGGGATCAGCCCACAGGAACTTGAACCCCTCGGCGAACCGTTCGGGATCGTAGGTGCGGGCAAATTCTGCTGCCCCCTCTGCCGTCATGAGGGCGTGCTGCAACGGAGTCAGCCGGGCTAGTTCGATCAGGTGACTGCCGTTACAGAGGACCAGGGATTCGATCTCGAACGGCAGCTTACCTTCTTGCTGTAAGCACAGCATCTCAACGGCAATGGTCAGCCCCATGTCGTGACCGATGACCCGTGCGCACCGTACCCCATGGGCGGCAACGATCTCTCCCGCGCGGCGCGCCTGATCGAGCAGGGAGTAAGACACCGTCGGGTCCGTGGGCTTGTCGGAAAAACCAAAACCTAAATGGTCCCACACGAGGATGCGCCGATGCCGCTCTAAAATTTGCGGGAGTGCAGCTGCGAAATCATGACTGGTCGAGGGAAAGCCATGGACGAGCACGACATCTGGGCCGTCTCCCTCCTGTACGACGAACACACGGTGTCCCTCGCGCAGGCGGTAAAAGTGGCCTTTTTGGCGCCATTGGCGCATGACTTCCCCGATGTCTGCCGGTAGCTCCATGGTTCCCGACCCTGTCCTCGATAGCCGCTCTCTACGATCGCGTGCCGCCATTGTTGCTGGGCTGGGTAACTCTGGCAAGCTTGGCCTGGCGTTCAGTGTCGGTGGGTCCGTGTGCTGCAGAACGTTCGAATTCGTCGATTTAAGGGTGGGGTTCCCGCTTGGCGCCTACGGTGCCACGCCACAGAGTGTTCCGTGTGGTTACAGTCGCATGAGTCAGGAACACACTTCGATGGTCGTCGCTTCTACACACGGGCAGTCCACGCTGACGCGCACGGTCTGGGTGGCGCTGTCGTGTTCCCAGTTGGGCCAGGATGCATGGTTGACTCGCACTTCACGTGGCGCGGCACTCCGATGAAGCACCACCGTGACGCGCCGTGGTTTGGCGTCTTTTGGATACCGACCGACGGTTTGCTCGATGACGACCCTTACTGGCTCTTCGCTTCCCGGCCCCTCGGCCCCGCCTGCGGTGATGCGACACTCCGTTGTGCAGAACTCGCCCTGCTGGTAGTTGCGTGTGTGCCCATCGTCATCGTACAAAGTGAACGTAGCGGGGTAAGGGGGATAGCCATGCAGCTCGATTTCGTCGAAGCGATGGTCGTCTCCGATGCACTGCATCACTGGCTCGAGGGGGAGGATGCTGCCACTAAGCACCAAGAGTGGTAGCCGATCCAAGGGAGCGGGGTGGTACACCACGCTGCCCCCCTGGTAGCTTTGCGTCGTCCAGAAGTCGTGCCAAAAGGCACTGGGCAATTAGATGGTTCGCCCCCTGGCGCCAGGGGTAACGATGGGTGCGACGAGCAGCGCCGGGCCAAGCATGACCTGATCCTCAGTGGCATCGAAGCGCGATTCCTCGAACTCGAACCGCATCGGGCGCAGTGGCGGTAGGCCGGTGCGGTGTGCCTCCCAGGCCAACGCGTAGTAGTGTAATAGTAAGGTAACAAGCGGTACCGCAGTTCAGCATAGCTGCGGAAGTTTGCTTCCACCTCGGGGCCGTGCGACCAGGGGAAGCGGGCGTCGTCGAACTGCTCCGGGCGAATAAGGTAACGGGCCATGGGGTTGAGAAGTGCCCATTGTGCGTAGCGCGCATGCGTCTCCGGTGTGGTCTTGCCGTCGAGCCCGAACACATCGGCCGTCCAGCGGGCGAAGCCGAGCAGGCTTAGATTCAGCCCAGCCCGCATTGTCCGGCGAATATCCTGAAACGTCGGATGCGGGTCGCCGAGGAAAAGGGCAGGGAAGCGCTGCGAACCGGCCCCGGCGGAACGCGCGTATACGAACGGGCGGTGCTCGTCCAGCTCCCCCATTCCCTAGAACAGAGCACGACTGTAAAAGAAGCCGTACAGGTTATGATACTTTTGCCCGCTCATGCCGAGGTCACCGCGCCCGTTCATCGGTAAATATTCGCCGTCGTCGTTGTTGAAGAATGCCACTCCCTCTTCGCAGCGCGGGCGCATCAAATCGTTGAACCAGCGCGCAGCTGCCGGGTTGTTGAAGTCCACCATGCCGCCAGCGCCAAACCACCAGGGCGTGTCATCGTGTGCGAAATAGCCTCGGGCTTTGCCCTCAGCGTGCTGCACTGGTGCCCGCTCGTCGTCGTTTTCAACGCCGGGGCTGACGTTGTGTGCGAGCTGGTTGAGCACGAACTTCTGCACACGCCGGCGGCGGTTGTTTTGAAATGGGGTGAGAATCAAACCCAGCCGAACACCGAGCGAGCGTAATTGAGAGGTGAACGATCCAGGGTCGGGGAAGAGGGAACGGCGCCACTCGAAGTTGTGAAGCCTTTCTTCCCAGTGGTAGTCGAGGATGACAGCATCGAGGGGTAGATGGCGCCGCCCGTGTTCGGGGACGAAGAGTAACACTTTGTCCCGCGCTTCTTGCGGGTAGCTGGTCACCATCGGCCCAAAGGCCCAGCGGGGCAACAGCGGCGGACGGCCGGTGGATTGCGTATAGGTTTGGATCAGCTCGCGTAGAGATGGCCCGTACATCATGATGTAGTCAGCGTTCGGGCCGGCTGCGGTCACGCTGAGGGTGCCGCCATCGGGATCGATCTTCCGAAGAGTGGGGTGGCTATTGAGGAGAAAAATCCCGTAGCCACGCGAGCTAGAAAAAACAGGAATGGCCGAGTACGTTTCCCGGTGTTGCAGCAAGGCAATGGCGTCGCGGATTCTAAGCTCGATCTGGCCACGCTCGCGGCGAAAGGCGTTGAACCACTCGCCCCAACCCCAGAAGGCCTCGCCCGGTTCGATGCGCCACGTCAGGCCGATGGTTTCGTGTGAGCGGTCATTGTCGATGCGCAGCCGAAAGGCCGGAATGTCTAGCGCCACGCGGAACGGAAGGTTTCCAGACTCCTGCCCAAAGCGCGGAGGCTGAGCTTCCGACAGCAGGAAACGGGATTCGGTCAAGGCGATGCGAACATTTGCGGCATCGATCTTCGTCGTAAGTAAGCGCTCTTCGGGCTGTACCGGCGGCGTGGCCAGCAGCACGTGGCTGAGCCAGGGTCAATCTGGCGGCAACGGTTTCGCGGGTGGTGCATGGGTGATGCGCACGGCACGAGGCAACAAAAAGCGTGCGCGGATGGTTCGTGTCCCTACGGTAAACGTGTCCTCGGCCATTGCGGTTGTATCCGCGTTCTTGCGTGCGCCCCACCTACAGAGGGTTTCCCAGAAAGCTACAATGCCGCCGCCACCGTTGACAATGCTCCAAGCCAGTGGGTTTGCTGACCATCGCGAAGGCTTGCTCGAGGGAACGGGGGGTCCGTGTCAGGCTGAAGTTGTCCGCTTGGAAGGGGAAAGCGAGGCCGCGGTGGAGCCATCGAGGAGCAGCGCCTCCGGGCGTAGATGGCGCCCACGGACCGGTAGCATTGTGAGCTGCACAGCTGCTGCGCTGCGGATGCAAGGGAGAGGCGCAGCTCGGTAAGTCAACGTTGCTCTGGATTTCGTGCCGCCGGGGGCTCCCCCGGCAAGGGTTTTGGGGGGAGTGTCGGCACGTGTCGTCGCGATGCAACGCGTCGGCCCATGACCCAGAAAAAGCGTACTGGCCCAGAAAGGGCGTACCCATAAAATCCGACGAACAGGAACAACTGTGGTTCCGCCAGGAAAAGCTTCAGCAGCACGATGGCTACCAACAGGGTCGAAAAGGGTTGCCGACGAAGCAGCTCGGTTTCCTTGAAGCTGAAGTAGGGTAGCGTGCTCACCATGAGCGCACCGAGCCCGTAGGTAATCAGGAGGAGCAGCAAATGTTTGTCGGTGGGCCCGTAAGCACCGAAGCGGTAAAACAACAGCACGGTTGCCGCAATCGCCTCCGCTGCTGCTGGGCTTGGTAAGCCGACGAAGTGTCGCTTTTCGACGGAGTCGAATTGCACGTTAAATCGAGCGAGGCGGAGCGCGGCGCAGGTCAAATACAACGCGGCCGCAAGCCAACCCCAATTGCCCCATGGCTCTAACGCCCAGCAATAAATGAGCATGGCGGGAGCCACCCCAAAAGCGACCAAGTCGGCGAGCGAATCGTACTCGATTCCAAACCTGGTGGAGGTCCGGGTGAGCCTGGCCACCCGTCCATCGAGGGCATCGAAGATGTTGGCAATCAAAATGGCAATGGCCGCGATTTGGAATTCTTGGTGTAAGCTGGCCACGATCGAATAAAAGCCAGCGAACAGGCCCCCCGTGGTCAGTAAGTTCGGGAGGAGATAGACCCCTTTGCGGAGCGGCGATCCGTTTTCAAGCGGCTGCAAAACTGGGGGATGAGAGCGGCCTAGCGCCATCGGGCCAAAATGGTTTCGCCGGCGCGTGCACGGTCGCCGACCTGCACCACCAGATCTGCTGCCCCCACGGGGAAGTAGACGTCCGCGCGGGATCCAAACAAAATCATCCCGTACCGCTGTCCGCGACGCACCGTGTCTCCTGGTTCGACACCGCACACAATCCGGCGGGCAACGAAGCCAGCAATTTGTACGACCCAAAGTTCGCGTCCCTGGTCGTCCGCTAGGCGGATGGCCGTCTGCTCGTTATCGAGAGAGGCTTTTTCGGCAAAAGCGCGGAAGAATTTGCCCGGGTTGTAGCGCACATCCAAAACTCGCCCGCTCCACGGGATGCGGTTTACGTGAACGTCCAGAGGCGACATGAAGATACTGACGCGCGTGGCTGGGGCCGAGAAAAAGCGCTCGTCGTGCAAATCGGTTACTTGGATGACTTTGCCGTCTGCTGGGGCCACGATCGCTTGCGGGTCGTCGGGAGGGAGGCGTTCCGGATCGCGGAAAAAGTTCACCACCAGGGCGAAAATGACCAGCCCGCAAACAACTCCCGCTAGCTTAAAGAAGAGGCCGAGGACGACAGTGAACAAGAGCGTGGCCACCATGTGCGGCACGCCCTCGCGCGCAAACGGGAGCCCGAACACTTTTAGGGGTTTCAACGGGGCGGAACTCTGTACCGGATCGGTGTTCACCTGACCGCCCCCTTCGTCCGTGACCTTTAGTTCTTGCTCTTGTCGACAAGCTTGTTGGCCGCCAACCACGGCATCAACGCCCGCAGCCGCGCACCGACCTCCTCGATCGGGTGCTTGGCCGCGGCTTTGCGGAGTTCGTTAAAGTGAGGCATTCCGCACTCGTACTCCGTGATCCATTCTCGGGCGAACGCTCCGCTTTGAATGTCGGCAAGAATTTTCTTCATTGCCTGCCGGCTCTCGTTGGTGATCACGCGCGGCCCGCGGGTCATGTCTCCGTATTCTGCGGTGTTCGAAATCGAGTAGCGCATGTTGGCAATGCCACCCTCGTAAATGAGGTCGACGATGAGTTTCACCTCATGAACGCATTCGAAATACGCCATCTCTTCCGGGTAGCCAGCCTCGACCAGTGTTTCGTAACCTGCACGAATAAGTTCCGTCAAGCCGCCACACAGCACGGCTTGCTCGCCAAACAAATCGGTTTCGGTTTCGTCCTTGAAGGTCGTCTCCAGTACGCCGGCACGGGTGCCACCGATTGCTTGCGCATAGGCAAGCCCAACCTGTTTAGTGTCGCCACTGGGGTCTTGATGGACTGCAAGCAAGCAAGGGACCCCTCGCCCCTTTTGGAACTCGCTCCGCACCAGATGTCCGGGCCCTTTAGGAGCCACCATAAACACATTGATTTCGGGGTCAGGCACGATGCGCTTGAAGTGAATGTTGAAGCCGTGACCAAAGGCCAGGTACTTTCCTGCGCTCATGCCTGGAGCAATTTCATTCGCGTAAAGCGTACCTGCGACCTCGTCAGGCACCAGAACCATGACGATGTCTCCCCATCGGGCAGCGGCCGCGGTCTCCATCACTCGAAAGCCCGCTGCCTCTGCTTTGGGCCAGGAGGTTCCTCCACGATGGAGACCTACGACCACCTCGATCCCACTGTCACGCAAGTTTTGCGCGTGTGCATGCCCTTGGCTGCCGTATCCGATGACGGCAATCTTCTTGCCCTTCACGTGTTGCGAATTGGCATCTTGATCCGTGTACACCTTCATCATGCGATCTGTTCTTCCTTTTCCATTTCTGCAGAGGATTCGTCTTCCCAGGAAAACATCAGCCGAGCGCCCCGATGCATTGCCACCTTCCCCGTACGCACGATCTCTAAAATGCCTAAGGGGCGCAGGAGATTGATGAATGCCGCAATTTTGTCCTCGTCGCCAGTGACCTCGACGATAAAGGACTTCGGCCCCACATCGATGACCTTGCCGCGGAAGATGTCCACAATGTTCATGACCTCAGCACGAGTGGTTTCGTCGGCACGAACTTTCACCAACGCCATCTCCCGCTCCACATGGGCGGTGCCGGTGAAGTCGCTGACATGGATCACACCGATCAGCTTATTGAGTTGCTTTTCGATTTGTTCCACAACCCGGTCGTCACCTCGCGTCACCAGCGTGATTCGCGACACAGTGGGGTCGAGCGTCTCCGCTACTGTCAGGCTTTCAATGTTGAACGCCCGGGCGCTGAACAGCCCGGCGACGCGAGAAAGAACCCCAAATTCGTTTTCCACCAGGACAGAAATAGTATGTCGCACGTCGATACAACCCCTGACGGCGGAAGCCGCAAACCAGCTACCGCCTATTGCGATGCTAAGGACTCACACGCAGCCGACCGTAGCGGCGAAAATTAAGCGCTCAAGGGCCGGGTAGGTGGCCGATGGCGCGCCAAGATCTCCATGATCTTGTCCTTGCCCGCTAGCTTGAGTTTCTGCAAACGTTTTTTCTCCATTTCTTGTTGCGGGGTAAGGTACAGCCGCCGATTGAGCTCGGCCAGTTGGCGCTCCAGTTCCAAATGCTCTTCATAGTAGCGCCTGAGCTCTTCGTCCTGGCCGATGAGCTGTTGGATCAACTCTTCGTCTTTCCGTTCCATGACGAGCTCCCCTTTCAAGCCAGCGAACGCCTGGCGACGGATAGCCCAGTTGCGAGAATGTGTCAAACGAATGCCCGTTGGCGCACGCCGTTTGTTTCAGGTACAGTCATTTCTCACGGTGAAGGTGTACTTGCGCCTCCGGGGGCCGGAGATAACGCGGTTCGGCTGGCTCTAGAAGCGGCGTTTGCGCTCGCGCCAACTCGCCGCTGGCGAGCTGGGCAACCGACCGAGCCCGGGGTGCCCATTGGGGGAAGGGTAACACAGTGGCCTGCGGCCCGAGGTGTTGTTGAAAAAGATGACCGTAAGTCTCCACTGCGTCGCCAAGGATGGTACACGGCCGCGGAAGAATGCCCACGAGGTCTGCAAAAGACACGAGTCGCTCGGGGACGACGGGCTCGAGGTCCGTACCGCGACGGCGAAACACTGCTGCGTACAGCTCGCCTTTACGAGCGTCGAGAGCGGCCGCAATGTGCTCCGCATCGCTGGGTGCCGCATGGGCAACCACCGTCAACGTGGGAATGCCGAGGACAGGCATTTTCCGCGCATAGGCAAGAGCTTTGGCGACAGAAAGTCCGACCCGCAGACCAGTAAACGAACCGGGCCCGACGGAAACCGCCACCGCATCGAGCTCTTCTACACCGATTCCTGCTCGCTTAAGGACGTCGCGGATTGCTGGCAAAAGCACGGATGCATGCTGGCCGCGCGTGAAGACTTCCTCCTCCGCTAACACTTCACCCTTGTCCGTGGCCGCCACGCTTGCCAGCCACGTTGACGTCTCGATGGCCAATAAGCGCATGCTACCCCCAACGCTGCAACACGCGCGCGATATCGTTGTAGAAGGCGAAAACCATCAAGGTGAGCAACAGAATCAACCCCACTTGCTGGGCAATTTCCCGATAACGGGTGTCGAGGGGGCGACGACGAACCGCTTCGATGAGAAAGAACAGCAAGTGGCCACCATCCAAGATGGGCACGGGCAAAAGGTTGAGGACGCCGAGGTTGACACTGATGACCGCCATGAAATGCAGCAAATACTCGAGGCCGAGCCGTGCTTGCTCACCGGCTGCTTGGGCGATCAAAATGGGCCCACCAATTTCACTGGCTGGGATCTTCCCCTGGACCATTTTGGCAAGGCTGGTAAAAATGGTGGCGACCCACCACGCCGTTTGTTGTGCTCCCATGGCAATGGCGCCTAGGGGACTTACGGGAAGTTGTTCGAAACCGCGTTCGATGCCAATGAGGTAGGCTTTACCCGTTACCTCCCCGAACAAATTCTTTTCTTCTTTTTCCTTCGGCGTGACCGCAATTTCCAAGTGCTCGCCGTGACGCTCGACTTGCAGCGTCAACGTCTTGGGCCCGCTTTGCCGAATGGTGCGCGACAACTCCTCCCAAGTGGCAATGGGCTGTCCGTCGACTGCCTTGACGACATCGCCAGGCTTGAGCCCAGCTTCGGCTGCGGGCATCTCGGGTACTACGTTGCCGACCTTGGGAGCGTCAGTCGGTACACGCGCCCCGTACAGGGCGAACACGAGACTGAAGGCCACAAAGGCAAAGAGCAAATTGGCAAAGGGGCCGGCGAAGACGATGGCAAAACGTTTCCACAGTGGCTGATGCTGGAATGCCATAGAACGGCTCGCGGGGGAAATTTCTTCGTCAAGATCCTCGCCAACCATTTTGACGAAGCCGCCGAGCGGGATGGCACTAAGGACATATTCGGTATTGCCGATTTTCTTGCCAACGACCACTGGGCCGAACCCAATGGAAAACTTCACCACCCCCACCCCGCACCACTTGGCAACGAGAAAATGGCCGAGTTCGTGAAACAGAATCAAAAAGCCGAGGACGATAACTGCAGCGACAATGGTCGTAAACATCGGTAGGCTCCCTTAGCGGTTCAGGCCCCTCGTAGCAGCACTTGATGGTAGTATACGAAGGCGGCGGGGAAAAGCAGACTGTCGATTCGATCGAGCACACCGCCGTGACCGGGGAAAATCCATCCCGAATCTTTGACCCCAAAGGCTCGCTTGAACAGCGATTCGCAAAGGTCGCCGATCTGCCCAATGACCCCCATCGTCGTGGCCAAGAACAGAATGTGATTGAAAGGAACGTCCCGCAGGACGACATAGTGGCAGAGAATTCCGGTGAGGATGCTCGCCACCACGATGCCCAAAGCTCCTTCCACGGTTTTTTTCGGGCTCACCACTGGGGCCAATTGGTGACGGCCGAGGTACTTTCCCACGAAGTACCCGGTGGTGTCGCCAACCATGCCAATGGCGAGGACGAACACGACCCAGTAGGGGCCATTCTCGGGAAGGCGGTGGAGCCAAAGGAAGTGCGGTAGCAGCAGTCCCACGTACAGCGCCCCGAGTACCGCCAAGGCGACGTCGCGCAAACCTGCTTCGAAATCCGCACGGCGAAGCAAGACCCAGGTCAGGCTCAGACAAACGCTACCGGTGATCGATAAGGCCAGCCAGGGACTCGTTGGCCCCCCGAGCGCGCCAGCCATGACCATCGCGGTGACGGCGACAAGGAGAATTTGTTCCGCCGGATGGCGCAAAAACGCCATGTTGGCGATCTCCGCCGCTCCCAGCACACCGGCGACGAACACAACCGCAGCCATCGGCCACGATACCGGGGCAAAGATCACGAGCAGCAGCAGAGGTATGGCTACCGCTGCCGTGGCCAACCTAGCGCGCAGCACGCAGGCGCTCCCGCTCCTGTTCGGTTGGAACGCGACCGAATCGGCGCTCGCGTTGCTGATAGGCAATGAGCGCTTGGTAAAACTCGGCCTCGCGGAAATCAGGCCACAAGGTTTCCGTGACGTAAATTTCGCTGTACGCCAGCGGCCACAAAAAGAAGTTCGAAATGCGCAACTCGCCGCTGGTGCGGATGAGAAGATCAGGGTCCGGAATTCCCGCGGTGCTGAGGTAACTGGCAAAGGTTGCTGCGTCAATTCGCTCCGGGTCGATGGCACCATCGCGCGCAGCTTGCGCCAGGGCGCGAGCCGCTTGTACGATGTCTTCCCGGCCGCCATAGCTAAGAGCCAGCACCACGGTCATATCGCGGTTGTTCCGGGTGGCTTGCACGGTTGCTTGGAGGTCGGCTTGCAACCTTTCGGGAAGCCTCCCAAGGTCGCCAACCGCCACTAAGCGAATCCCGTTCTTCATCATGCGATGCAGCTCGGTGCGCAGGTAGCGCCGGAGCAGGCGCATCAACGCGTCGACTTCCTGCCGCGGCCGCTCCCAATTTTCGGTCGAAAAAGCGAACAGACTCAAATACTCGATGCCGATGCGGCGACTGGCTTCTACCACGGCGCGGACCGAATCCTTGCCACGCTTGTGCCCTTCGATTCGGTTCAATCCCCGCCGTTGCGCCCAACGCCCGTTGCCGTCCATGATGATGGCGACGTGCCGTGGCAGGCGGTTGAGGTCGAGGTTTTCGGGCAACGGCCGGGGCACCGGGCTTAAACCTCCATGATCTCCGCTTCTTTGTGTTTCAATGCTTGGTCGATGCGCTCGATGTAGCTTTTGGTCAGGGCTTCCACCTTGTCCAAGGCCTTGCGTTCGTCGTCTTCGGCAAGCTCTTTGTTCTTCAGCATGGTCCGCAAGCGCTCTACCGCATCCCGCCGGTGGTTGCGGGCCGAAACCCGATACTCTTCGCACAGCTTGCGAACGTGCCGCACCAGTTCCCTGCGCCGCTCTTCCGTCAGTTCCGGAATCGGTACCCGAATGATTTTGCCGTCGTTGACGGGATGTAAACCAAGGTCGGACTGCTGGATTGCCCGTTCGATGTTACCCAGTAACGACCTGTCAAATGGTTGAATGACGAGCAATCGCGGCTCTGGTGCAGACAAGGTAGCTACTTGATTCAGCGGGGTTCGCGCCCCATAGTATTCCACCGTAATGCCGTCGAGCAGGGCGGTTGTGGCTCGCCCAGTGCGCAGTCGCGTCAGTTCTCGGCGCAGCGCTTGTAACGTTTCCTCCAACTCTTGCTTGAGCTTTTCCAGTACGGGATCCGCTTCCGCCATCATGACCCCCACCTCGCCTCAGTGCACGATCGTTCCGATGCTTTCTCCCATGACGGCCCGTTTAATGTTCCCGGGCTTGCGCAAGTCAAATACCAGGATGGGCAGGCGGTTGTCCATGCAAAGCGAAATGGCAGTGGAGTCCATGACTTTCAAGTTGCGGTTGAGACACTCGATGTAGCTGATCTCGAGGAACTTCCGGGCGTCGGGAAATTGTTTGGGGTCACGGTCGTAAACCCCGTCGACGGTCGTTGCCTTGAGAATAACCTGGGCCCCGATTTCCACGGCACGCAAACTGGCCGCCGTGTCGGTGGTAAAGAACGGGTTTCCCGTACCGGCTGCAAAGATGACCACCCGGCCTTTCTCCAAGTGCCGTACTGCCCTGCGGCGAATATAAGGCTCGGCCACCTGTTGCATGGCGATTGCCGTCATCACCCGAGTTTTGACCCCGAGTCGCTCTAGCGCGTCTTGCAACGCCAGGGCGTTGATCACCGTGGCTAGCATGCCCATGTAATCTGCCGTCGCCCGGTCCATTCCCTTACCCGCGCCGGCCATGCCGCGAAAAATGTTACCCCCGCCGATGACAATGGCGAGTTCGCAGCCGAGGTTATGGACTTCCTTGGCCTCTACGGCGATGCGCTCGAGCACCTTGGTGTCGATCCCGTACGAGGCACGCCCTAACAACGCCTCGCCGCTTAACTTGAGCAGCACACGACGGTAGCGGAGCTGTGTACCGGGATCGGGAGCGGGAGCGGGTAAGGCTTTGATGCTACGCACACTCTTTGCTCACGCAGTTGCAGAGGAGGACTCAGAAAGTTCACCGAGTTGAAAACGAGCGAATCGGCGCACAACAATGTTCTCGCCGATGCGGGCAATGGCTTCGGTGACCAATTGTCCTACCGTCCGATCCGGGTCCTTGATGAACGGTTGTTCCAACAAGCACGTATCGGCAAAGAACTTTTCCAGTTTTCCTTCGACGATTTTTTCGACGACTTGCGGGGGCTTGCCCGATCCGGCGGCTTGGGCACGATAGATGTTGCGCTCGCTTTCGATCACACCCGCGGGCACTTCCTCCCGCCGTACCCATCGCGGGTTGGCCGCAGCGACTTGCATGGCCAAGTTACGCACGAGTTCCTGAAACTCACTGGTGCGAGCGACGAAGTCGGTCTCGCAGTTGACTTCGATGAGCACGCCGATTTTGCCCCCTGCGTGAATGTAGGAACCCACCATGCCTTGGCTGGCAACACGCCCAGCCTTCTTTTGCGCCGTCGCCAGCCCTTTTTCCCGGAGAAGCTGAATGGCTTTGTCCATGTCCCCCTGAGCTTCGGTGAGAGCCTTTTTGCAATCCAACATCCCCGCACCGGTGCGCTCGCGAAGTTCGCGCACCAGTGCTGCACTGACTCCGCTCATCCCACTACCCCCTGCGAAACGTGTTCCTCCTCGCCGGTAGACTCCGCCTCGCTGCCGGCCATGGGCATTTCCATCTCAGAGGCCTTTGCTTGCTCCTCGCGGATTTGCTGGCCCTCGATGACGGCATCGGCAATGGCCGCACAAAACAATCGGATGGCACGGATCGCATCATCGTTGCCGGGAATTTTGTAATCCACGAAATCGGGGTCGCAGTTGGTGTCGATCACGGCCACGACAGGAATACGCAGCTTGTTGGCCTCGCGGACCGCAATTTCTTCTTTCTTCGGATCGATGACGAAGAGGGCGTCAGGAAGTTTGCGCATGTTTTTGATGCCACCAAGAGCAGCCACAAGTTTGTCGCGCTCGCGCTGAACCCGCAACATCTCGCGCTTGGTCAGCGCCTGGACCATGTTTTCGTCGGCAAGAATTTCCTCGCATTTCTTGAGCCGATCGATGCTTTGCTTGATGGTTTGGAAATTTGTCAGCGTCCCCCCTAACCAGCGGTTGTTTACATAGAACATGCCACAGCGCTCTGCCTCTTCACGGATGGCATCTTGCGCTTGTTTTTTCGTGCCCACGAATAACACTGTTCCACCACGCGCTGCCACGTCGCGAACAAAGGCGTACGCTTGCTGGAAGAGCTGAACCGTTTTTTGCAGGTCGATGATGTGAATGCCATTGCGTGCTCCAAAGATGTAGGGCTTCATCTTTGGGTTCCACCGGCTGGTTTGATGACCAAAGTGCACCCCGGCTTCGAGCAAGCTTTTCATACTGACATCTGTCATACGGTCTCTCCGTGGTTTTCGTGAACCAAACTTGCCTATCAGAAAGGGGCAACCCTGCGCAACCCAGGCAGCGGGAAACGAACAAGCGCGACAGCGCTCGACCGCGGTCGTTGGCCCGCTGGCAACACTCAGCCCATGCAGGCGAAAGGAGCCTGAGGTGCAGGCTGTTTCCCTCCTGTACCGAGCCGGAGCAGCCACTTCGGCACGGTCGATAGCATCGGCTGTTCGGCCTGAAAGCTCGATGGACCATGCGCAAGAGCTGAGGCAACTGGCAGCTTCCTCTGGTTTCCCGTTCGCACTTGCGATGAGGTGCACTGTGGGCTCACGGGGCAGTTGCTCCGCTTTTTTCGAGGAGAGGCGGATAAGAAACGACTTCGAACGGTGGCGTCGATGGAGAACCCAACAAAAAACCCTCAAGCCTTGCATTTCGAGACTGCTGAATTGCAGCCGAAGTCGCCCGGTTCAGGGGCGAAGTGTCGGGGCCCCATGCGAACGCTTGCGAAGAGCGAGGAAGTGAATTGGAACGGACCCGCGACTGGGAGGGAGCACCGGCTAAAACTCCACGGCCCGCAGGGAAACCGAAAGCCCTGGCAGCCCGGCAAAACAACCTGCACTTCGAGATCACGAACTCTGCGAGAAACGCCTTGCCTGCCTTGCATTCTTCGATTCCGCCCTGTGGGGCGGGCAGGCACCTACGCGCTCAACGTGCTTTTCTGTCGGCGCGAGACTAAAAGTTTGCCACTTTGCAGAGCATAGGCGGTTCTACATGCGGGTTTGGCGACATCTCGAACGACTCGGCCGGCGATTTCGCAATCCGGTGCTGACCTTGGGGAACTTCGACGGTGTGCACCGTGGCCACCAGGCCATTGTCCGCCGCACCGTGGAACTTGCCCGCGAGCTTGACGGCACTCCTCTGGCCTTGACCTTCGAGCCTCACCCAATGGAAGTGCTGATGCCCGCCCACGCCCCACGCCGACTGATGGACCTGCATACGCGTGTAGCATGCCTGGTAGAGCTCGGGCTCGAGCATGTGGTGGTCCAGCACTTTACGAGGGAGTTTGCGCACATCGAGGCCGAGCCTTTTGTGCGGAAGTGGCTCGTGGAAAATTTGGGCGTCCGCGGCATCGTGGTTGGGCATCGCGTCCGCTTTGGCCATCTCCGCCGCGGCGACGCGGCATTGCTGCAACGCTTGGGAGCGGAATGTGGGTTGGCGGTGGAAATCATCGGCAAGGTTGAGGTGGGCGGCCGCCTGGTTAGCAGCAGCGCTGTACGCACGGCCATCGAGGAGGGCAGACTGGACCTTGCTGAGCAAATGCTGGGGCGGGCCCACAAGTTTGCGGCACGGGTGGTGCGCGGGCATAACCGCGGAAAAGAGCTTGGGTTTCCCACTGCCAACCTCGACATTACCGGACTCGTGCTACCCCCCGACGGGGTTTACGCTGTGGAAGCCTGCTTTGACGGCGTTTGGCGGCCCGCCGTGGCCAACATCGGGAAGAACCCTACGTTCGCAGACAAACAACGTAGCTTGGAGATCCACGTTCTCGATTTCACCGGCGACCTTTATGGCCGCCGCCTCTGGGTGCGCTTCCTGCGTTTCCTTCGGCAAGAAATTGGTTTTCCCAGTGTCGAGCTGCTAGTAGAACAAATTAAACGCGATATTGCGCAAGCGCGTGCCTTTTTCTCTCGTACCTGATGAGCTTCCTGAACGAACGTCTGGTCGTAGATGACAAGGGGCAGAGGCAGCGCCTCGACCGCTATCTTGCCTCCCTAGGTCGCTGGGGTTCGCGAGCCCGCATCCAGAAGCTCATCGATGCCGGCCAGATCTTGCTCGACGGCCAGCCGGCACGGGCCCGCTACCTTTTGCGCCCGGGGCAAACCATCGAAATTCATTGGCAGCCTGCCAGCGCGCCCTTGTCTTTGCAGCCGGAGCCCGTTGCGCTCGAGGTGATCTTCGAGGACGAGTGGTTGCTCGTTATTGACAAGCCTGCGGGCTTGGTCGTCCACCCCACCCCGACGCACTCCGGTGGCACCCTTGTTCATGGCCTGCTGTACCGTTGGCAGGGGCACCCGGCAGGGCTCGACCCGTTACGACCAGGGATTGTGCATCGCTTGGACAAAGACACTTCTGGGCTCATGGTCGTTGCCAAGGATCCTGATACCTTGGCCGCGCTAGGCCGGCAGTTTCACCAACGGAGAGTGTCGAAGGAGTACTTGGCAGCTGTCTGGGGTGCGGTGCGCCACCCGAGCGGAATCATCGATGCTCCGATTGCGCGCGACCCGGTACACCGGAAGCGTATGAAAGTGGTGCGCCGAGGTGGCCGTGCAGCCCGCTCGAGCTACCGCGTACTTGCCCATCGGCCCCCCATCACGTGGCTCGCGGTGTTTCCCGAAACCGGAAGAACCCACCAAATTCGCGTACATTTAGCCCATCTGGGTCATCCGATTGTCGGTGACGTTGTCTACGGCCGCCCCCGTAAATTGCCTCCGGGGGTTGCCGTGGATCGCCAGGCTTTGCATGCGGCGGCGCTGAGCTTCACCCATCCTGCGACTGGCGAACCTCTCTCCTTCCGCTCGCCTTTGCCAGCGGATCTGCAACTGTTGTGGGACTATTGCCAGAACACTGCGGATTGATTTGGGGGCCGAATGCAGGGAGCGGCGAGCAGACAGTTAGTGATGCTCGGGGAGCACGGTGGACGGCGCCACCGATGTACCGCGCAAAAGCCGGTCGATTTCCTCCTCTCCGAGCTGGCAAGCATCGGCCAGAATGAGCCGGATGTTTTCGCCGACGTAGTGGGCATCGAGATCGAGCCGCTCGAAGAGCTCCAAGGCAGAGAGGTTGAAATGCATCGGGTCTCCCTGCAGGTCGAACGTTCCTACGCCCACCCAAGCTTCGTTCCCTCCGGACACGAACTCGATGGCGAGTTTTTGCGGCGGATTGGGGCCGCGCGTGCTGCGGGCACGCTGCTCCCATAAACGGCGCTGCACGCGCTCCAGTGCAGCCACGTACTGGCGCGAAGACTCCGACCCGCGGCGGCTGCTCGGCCAATTCGTTTCCTCTTTCTTGCGAATCTCCGCCACGACGCGCCGCATCAGCACGGTGCGCAAAAGAGTTTGTACCACCACGGCCTCATCACGGGTAAGGAGACGGACTTCGCCAATAGGCGTGTCCGCAGCCCGCACCGGGCAGCGATACCTAACATCTGGGGTGGCTAAAATGGAGCGCGGCCACAAAAAAACGCAGGAAACGAAGATAAGGCCAAAGGCCAGCAAGGTGTTTGGGGTTCTCATTTTCGCGTAAGCAACACCAAACAAGCCGGTGTAACCAGCAAGTCGCACAGTAAGGCGAGCAGCAGTGTGACCCCAGTGAACAGCGAGAAGTACAGGGTGGGAAGGAAACTGCCCGCAATGCCCACCCAAAATCCAGCCACGAGCACCACGTTATTGGCTACCAGTGCGGGGCCCGTTCCCAGCGTGGTTTGCCACGCCGCCGCGACGGGGTCTTTGGTACGCCCCAGGTTTTGGCGAAAGGCGCCGATGTAATGGATGGTGTCGTCTACGACGAGACCCATGGCGGCAGCGGCGATCATGGCAGTGCCCGTGCTGAGGTCGATTTGTAGAAAACCGAGTAAACCAGCTGTCATGGCAATTGGAAGAATGTTGGGGACAAGCGCGACTGCACCAAAGCGAACCGACCCCACGGCCACGGTCATGAGCAGACCGACGAGCAGGAAGCTCAACCCGAAGCTTTGGAGCTGTTGCCGCACCAACTGATTGGAGTCACGGGCGAGAAAGTACAAGGGACCGGTGGCATGCACATGGTACTCGGGTCCGAGTTGAACCTGCGCCAAAGAAAGAAGCCGGTCTGTCGTGGCCATGACCTCGGCCGTGCCGACAGCGCGCAGGCGTACTTGGATGCGCGTGAGCGTCTGGTCGGCCGAGATCAAGCGGCGAAGCAACTGCTGCTCAGGAGCAACGGCCAGGAAGTCGAGGAGTTCTTCGACGACGTCGTCCTCGGAGGGTAATACTGCACCACCTAAACCGAACTCAGCAGCGTGCACATGACGCAGAAGATCGGCAAGGCTGAGCACGCCACGAACCGTGGCAATCTCGCGAGCCCCTTCGCTCCACGCGGCGATGCGCTGCCAGTCCGCCGCCTTCGCCAAGCGCCTCCCGTCACTGGCTTCGACGACGAATTCCAGCGGATAAGGTCCGCCCAGGTGTCGATCGATCCAAAAGGTGTCTTCCCTGAGCGGGGCTCCTGGTTTGAGAAATCGCACGAGGTCGGTATTGTTCCGCAAGGTAATGGTGCCGGTACTGAAAGCCCCTGCACCAGCGAGCGCAACAATAACCGTGCTCCAGGGCCGGTTCAAGGAAAACCGGCCGCAAAGGTGGAGAAACCAACGGACAAGGGTCGAGCCCTTTGCTGGACTGGTCGTAGAAGCGTTCGCGGCAACGAAGAACGCCTGTGCCCCGAGGGGTACCAGCCAGAGGGCAAGGGCAAAACCCGCAAGCGTCCCCAAGGCAGCGGCTAGGCCGAACTCCCGTACGGCAGGCATCGGGCTTACAGCGAGCGCGGCGAAGCCGCACGCCGTGGTGGCAGCGCACAGCAGACAGCGCCACAGTAAATGCTCGAGCATGGCTCGCAGTCGGTGTCGAGGTTCACGCGGGGCACCGCCGTGCAACCAGAAGTGCAACAAGTGAATGCACGGGGTCAGCGCTAGGACCAAGAGAATCGGTGGCAACAGCGCCGTAATGGCATTGAGGCGAATGTGCAGGAAGGCCAAGACCGCATGCACCAGGAGGACGGTCATTCCCGCCACCGCTAGAGGCAAAACGACGGCCACGATGTGCCGAAAGTGCAGCCAAACGACGACGCCCAACACCGCGGTGGCTAGCGGCAAAAGCAAGCGTTCGTCCCGCTGGATATAGGCTGTGACTGCCTGTTTTTGCACGGGCACGCCGGTGAGGTGCGGAACCAAACCCTGCGCGCGCAAACCCTGGAGAACGGTTTGGATAGACGCGATGGATCGGCCCAAGTGTTGAAATTGGGTGGATTCCTGGCTGAGACTCACCCATACTGCCGTCACGGTGAGGTCAGAACTCAAAAGCCAACCCAGGAACTCCGGCATGCGCTCCACGGCAGCGCGCAGTTCGGTGCCGGCGGTGGCGCTTTCGTAGGGAGGAGCGAGAAGTGGTTTGAGTTCCGCTCCCGTCTCGCCTCGGGCCACTTGCAGCGCATTCGTGAGCGAAAACACTGCGGTAACGCCGGGGATTTTTTGCAGTTCTTCGGTGAGTTGGGCCACGCGCTCAAGCCCAGTCGGGGTCGCCAGTGCCGGATCGCGCCAGGCGATGAGCAGATCCTCGTCGTTTCCCAAGAGCGCTTGGAAACGTTTTAGAGTCGCAATGCGATCGGCGTCGGCCAGGTTCAAAGACTCGTTCGATGGGTCGAGTTCGAGCGATTGCACGACCCAGGCAGCCGCCAAGAGCACAAGCGCCAAGCAGGCAAGTGGAATCCAACGCCAAGGGGCGAAGACGAGGTTCTCGACCAGAGAAGCGATGCGGCGCGTCATGCGCGCGACTCAGCCGCGTCAACTGGGCGGCGTTTTGTACCCTTTGCGCTCCCACTCGCGTTGGCGCAATTCCACACGGCGGATCTTTCCACTGACCGTTTTGGGCAGCTCGGCGACAAACTCGATCTCGCGAGGGTACTTGTAAGGCGCCGTCGTGCGTTTGACGTGTTCCTGTAGCTCCCGAACAAGTGCGGCACTGGGCGTCACTTCCGGGCGGAGCCGGACAAAGGCCTTAACGATCGCACCGCGTTCCGCGTGGGGACTGGCAACGACCGCCGATTCGAGCACGGCGGGGTGCTCGAGCAGCGCGCTTTCCACCTCGAAGGGACCGATGCGGTATCCGGCACTGATGATCACGTCGTCAGCACGGCCAACGAACCAAAAGTATCCGTCGTTATCGATTCGGGCGCGGTCGCCGGTGATGTACCAGGGGCCCCGCCAGCACGCTTGCGATTCTTCCGGATTCTTCCAGTACTCACGAAATAGCGAGGGTGTCCTTCCTCGCAAGGCGACGTCGCCGATCTCTCCTGGTTTTACCTCGTTGCCGTCGTGGTCGATCACCCGAACATCGTGGCCAGGGAATGGCTTTCCCATGGAACCGGGGCGAATTTCCATACCGGGTAGATTGGCCACCAACAGGGTAGTTTCTGTCTGCCCATAGCCGTCGTGAATCGTGAGTCCAAAGTGCTCGCGCCAAACGGAGATCACTTCTGGATTCAATGGCTCTCCAGCACCGGTGCAATGCCGCAGCTGGGCGAGGCGATACCGGCTTAAATGTTCTTTGACGAGCAAACGATATTCCGTGGGTGGCGCACAGAACACGGTAATTTCGTAGTCTTGCAACAGTTTCAGTTCCCGTTCCGGGTCAAAGCGTCCACCGTACTGGAACACCGCCGCACCGGTGCTCCACGGCCCAAAAAGCACTCCATAGGCGGCTTTTGCCCAGCCAGTGTCGGCTGTCGTCCAGTGGAGGTCGCGGGGGGTGAGATCGAGCCAGTACAACCCCGTGTAGCGGTGTGCCCAGGTGTAGGCGTGGGCATGTAAGACCGCCTTCGGGTCCTTGGTCGTGCCCGAGGTGTAAAAGCATAGGGCGGGGTCATCGGCACGCGTCGTCGGTAAAGCCCCGTCGTCTCGCGCACCGGCGAGAAGTTCGTCCCACGAGTGCCAGGTGGGTTCTTTTCCGCCCACGAGAATGAAGCAACGCAGTGCGTCGCACTCGCTGCGTATCGCTTGCACCGCCTCTAAGCAGGCCGGCTCCGTCACCAGTGCGCGGGCTCCACTGTGTTGCGCGCGGTAGCGGATATCCTTTGGACGGAGGCTCGTCGTGCATGGAATGGCAATCGCTCCCGCCCGTAGGGCACCGAGCATGGCAAAGAACCACTCGGGGCGTTTTCCTAGGAGCACCAGCACCGCTTCGCCTGGCTGAACGCCGAGCCCCTGCAGCACCCGGGCAAAGCGCCGGCTTTGCCGATACACGTCCCAGTACGTAAAGCGCCGTTCCTCTCCCGTTTCTGCAACCCAGTAAAGGGCGAGCCTGCCGCGATCTCGCGCCCACAGCCCGACCACGTCTTCGGTAAAGTTGAACCAGGCAGGTGTGTTCCAGTGAAACCTTGCGTAAACTTCGTCGTAGTGCATCGGTGGATTCCTCCCGGGGCGGCTTTGGCGAAATCAAGTGATTGGGGCTAGATGCCACATGCTTTTGTCGCGCTCCGCGGTTGGATACAAGAGCGGTCGTGAGCGGAAGTCCTTCAGGTAACGTGTCAGTCCGACGAGAAACCCCACTTGTGCTGATCATTGCCGGGACGACGGTGGCCGTGGTGACTGGAATTGCTTGGCTTCTTTGGCGCGTCCCCGTGGGCGCGGGTGGTCACGCATCGCTGTTGCCATCGCTCAATGCTTGCCTGAACGCAATGACCACCGCTTGCTTGTTGTTGGGCTGGCGGGCCATCCGCCAGCGACGAGTTCGGCAGCATCGGGCTTGGATGCTCACGGCAGTGCTTTTGTCGGCGGCATTTCTCTCCTCTTACGTGGTGCATCATTATCGAGTGGGGTCGGTCCGCTTCGCCGGGCCGGCTTGGCTACGAATGGTGTACTTTCTAGTTCTCGTTCCCCACATCGTGCTTTCTGCGGTGATGGTCCCCTTCGTTCTGCTCACCCTGTGGCGGGCGCTGCAAGGGAACTTTTCGCAGCACCGCCAACTGGCGCGAAGAACGTTGCCCATATGGCTGGTGGTATCGATTACAGGTGTTCTGGTCTATTGGCTACTCTATCACGCAAGCCCGGGGTGGAATTGAGGGACGCACAGAGTCGGTTCGTCGAGCGGCTGGGTCGTTCTCCCTTTTGGGCCAGTTGGGCAGTTGCTCGTGCGAGCGTGGCGATCTCGGGCAATACCCGAAGCTTGCTGGAAGCTCGAGCACGTTCTGCAAGGGGATCCCCAGGCTCCACCGGCCTCACCAGCGCGGCTGCTCGATCCTGAGCACCGAAAGGCAATAGCCCCACGAGGTTCGCAGCGGCTGCGGCCAAGCCAAGCTCCACCAGTGCCGCCCGCCCTCCCTCGATGCGTCCTCCATGACCCGGCCTCCTGAAGGAGGAGGTCATTCTTCACGCTCAGCCCCACCCCATGAGACTCATAGCCCATCCTCAACGGTGGACTACGCAGCTCCGATCTTTGCCGGAACTCCGTCGGCGCTGGTCGTCGTTCCACGGCAAGCTTAACGGGTACCGCTGAGGCTGATCCTGCACGGTGTCTGCGCCAGTCAGGGAGAAGCGCTCTGTTGCGCAGCGAACGCCAACCTGGAACCACCCCGAAGGACCACGGCGCGAGGGGACAGAGCAAGCCGTGCGCTCCACCCGCCACCTTCGTGGGAACGAGAGGATTCCCAAGGGCGAAATCTTTGCCTCGGGTTCGAATGAGTGGAGGTCGACTGACCAGGACCAGCTTACGGGCGGGCACCCTGCAGGACCGCGACTTCCCGCGCTTTCGGGCGAGAGCAAAGGAACGAAGCGGGTGCGTTAGATCGGCGAATACGGCATCGGCTTTGCCCGTTTTCGTGCAGCTAACGTTCGCGTGTAACTTCGTTTTGCGTTCCCGGGACAGAAGCGAAGGGCCAATGCTGAAAGGCGGTCTCTCTTCTGCAGCTGAAGAAAGGTGGCGATTTTTTCTCCCCGCATGGCCTGCAATTCGCCATCGCCCCGTTCTAGCGGAATGCTTTAGGTAACCAAGTGTGCTATGCGACTGCGGCCATGAGAACGCAGCTCGAAACTGTACACCGCTTGCCACCGCAAAATCTCGAAGCTGAGCAGGCGGTTTTAGGGGGAATTTTGTTGGACCATCGCGCCATCGACCGCGCGATCGAAATTCTCAGTGCCGAAGATTTCTATCGTGAAGCACACAAAAAAATTTTTCGGGCGATGTTGACGCTGAATCAACGCGGCGAGCCGGTCGATGTCGTGACCTTGTCGAACGAACTCGCAGTAGAGGGGTTGCTCGAAGAGGTGGGTGGGGCAGCATACTTGGCGGAGTTGGCCGATAAGGTTCCGACGGCAGCAAATCTGGCGTACTACGCCCGAATCGTCCGCGAGAAAGCAGTGCTCCGGGAAATCATCGAAGTGGCTACGGAGCTAGCGGCGAACGCTTACGAAAAGCGCTCCGGCGAAGTGGACGAGTTTCTCGACCACGTGGAGCATCGCATCTTCGAGATTTCCGAGCGCCGTGTGCGGCCACAATTTGCCACGATGAACGATTTGATGTTCACTGCCGTGCACACCGTAGAAAGTTTGTACGAGCGCCGTGGCTTGATTACCGGTGTGCCCACTGGGTTCTTGGACTTGGACCGGCTGACCTCGGGACTGCAGCCTTCGGACCTTGTGATCGTGGCCGCGCGCCCGTCGATGGGAAAGACCGCGTTCGCTCTCAATGTGGCCGTTAACGCTGCCCAAGAGGGAGGCGTGGGCGTTGCAATTTTTTCCCTCGAGATGTCCAAGCAACAGCTTGGCTTGCGCATGCTTTGCGCCGAAGCCAGTGTGGATAGCCAACAGTTGCGCACCGGATTTTTGTCCGCTCAGGACTTCCCTAAAATCGTTGCCGCGGCCGACCGCTTGAGCCGTCTGCCAATTTATATCGACGATACTCCGGGCCTTTCCGTCCTCGAGTTGCGTGCCAAAGCGCGGCGGCTCAAACGCGAGCAGGATGCGAAGCTCGGCTTGGTTATCGTGGATTATCTGCAGTTAATGCGTTCCCACGAGCGGATGGATAATCGGGAGCAAGAAATTTCCAGCATTTCGCGTTCGCTCAAGGCGTTAGCCAAGGAGTTGGACGTTCCTGTGATGGCACTTTCCCAGCTCAACCGTCAGGTGGAAGCTCGCTCCGACCGCCGCCCGGTGATGGCGGATTTGCGCGAATCCGGAGCCATCGAGCAAGATGCCGATGTTATTTTGTTCCTGTTCCGGCCGTACGTGTACGACAAGAACGCCGATGAACACGAGGCGGAAGTGATTATCGGCAAGCAGCGCAACGGCCCTGTGGACGTCGTCAAGCTCACCTATCTTCCCGAGTACACCCGCTTCGAGAATCGCACGGAGATGGAAGTGGCGATCCCCGTCGATGACGAGTTGTGAGGTGATCCGTGCCGCGCGTGTTTCTCACCAATGACGACGGCGCGGATTCGCCGACGCTGCTGCCGTTTCTGCAAGCGTTGTCCGACTGGGCCGAGGTTGCCGTCGTGGTCCCCGCCCAAGAGAGAAGCTGGATCGGTAAAGCGATCACTCGTTTCGCCCCCGTGGGAGTGAGGATGGAGAGGCGAAAGGGAGTGCCATGGGCGATCGTCGACGGCTCGCCCGCAGATTGCGTGAACCTTGCCGTTCACTCGTTGGAGTGGCCAAGGCCCGATTTGGTGGTGGCAGGTATCAACCTCGGACTGAACTTCGGTTCCGCCTTCGTGTTGTCGAGCGGCACGGTGGGCGCGGTGTTCGAAGCATCGATTGCCGGGGTGCCTGCCGTTGCCTTCTCGATGGCCATTCCCAGCGATGCTTACGGCTTAAAAGGCGAAGCCCGCTACGCCGCCGTGGGTGGCTGCGCGGAACGGGCAGCCGTGGTAGCGAGTGACATCGCTCGGACTTTGTGGGAAGTAGGATTCCCGCAAGCGGTAGACGTGTTTTCGGTGAACCTACCTGCCGAGGTCACACCGCACACCCCACGCCGGATTACCCGCGTGACCCGCACCCGCTACGGACCGCTGTTCGTGCGTGAAGCTTCGGGGCAGTTTCGCCATCGCTTCAGTTACTTGGAGGCGTTGGACGACGACGGAGATGTCGCTGCAGTTACCCATGGTTTCGTCGCTATTACGCCGCTGCGGCTGGATTTTTCCGTGGCTTTGCCGACGAAACTGCTCGAGCGCTTGGAGCGCTAAGGGAGGCGAGGAGAGCCCACGATGAAGCTGGCCGCTGCAACTCTGTGGGCGATGTTTTTGCTGTTCGCGACCGCTGCGCGGAGCGCCGAAGGGCAAGGTGCGGCGTTGACCGTATACGCCGCCGCGGCGGGCGATCCGGAAAGTGGTTTTGCCTGGGTGGAGGAGCAGCGCAGCATCGAAGTTGCCGCTGGCTACAACCGAGTGCTCTGGGAACCATTGCCCCGCGCTGTGGAGCCGAACTCGGTTCGCCTGGCCGTGGCAAAGGAGGCTGGGGCGGTGCGCTCTCTTGCCCAAACGTTTTTGCCCGGCATGGGCGAAGGGCAGCCGCTGTTGGCGGCGCTCGTTGGCAAGCCGGTTCGCGTCGAGCCTCGACCAGCGCGGGGGCGGTTGTTCGAGGGAACCCTGGTGCAAGCAGTGCCGCAACTTGCCTTGCGCGATGCTCGCGGGCAGGTGCACATGTTCCCCGATCCGGGTTATGTGCAAGTCGAAGCCGACTCGGTGCCGGTGTTGCGCAACGCGGTGGCATGGGAGATCGAGGCCGAGCGAGCTGGAGTGCTTCCGCTGGTTGTTCGCTATGAGACCTCAGCAGTGAGTTGGTCTGCGGAATATACGGTAACGCTCGTGCCCGGACCGAAGGAAAACCAAGGGCGCCTGGAACTTGCCGGCGCCGTGTTGCTGGAAAACCGAACCGATGTCTCGTGGTCCGAGGCCCGTCTCCAGTTGGTGGCCGGCGAAGTGCATCGCGCCCTGCCCCGAACCCGTCCCCGAGTGGCAGTGTGGCCACGGGAAATGGTGGCGATGTCGAAGACCGACGACGAGGCCAAACCACAGCCCGTGGGCGAATATTACGAGTACACGCTTCCGCGCCCGGTGGCGTTGCCAGCGGGCGCTAGGGTGCGTCTGGATGTGCTGGGAGTGTTTCGCGATGTGCCGTACGAAGAGGAATTTCTCTGTCGGAGCCTCGTTGCCGACGGTATCGTGGCTCGCAGCACGCCGGTCACCGAGCGCGGGCCCGGGGCTGGCCAGATTCAGCCAGTGGAAATTTTCTTGCGCTTTCAGAATAAAAAGGAACAGAACCTTGGCATTCCCTTGCCAGCAGGGGTGGTGCGGGTCGGTCAAACCCGAGGCGAGGGGTTGGGCGCATGGCGTTTTCTCGGCAGTAGCGAACTGCCACATACCGCCGCCGGCGAGGACGTCGTTTTAGCGCTGGGCACGGCTTTCGACGTGGTGGCAGAACGGCGGCAAACAGACTTTCTCGTGCAAAGCGAGCAACGCCGCATGGAGGAAGCCGTGGCAATCGAGCTGCGCAATCATAAGGAACGGCCGGTGCGCGTACGCGTGTTGGAGACACTGTACCGTGCTCAGCAGTGGGAGATTGTCGAAAGCGCCCCCAAGTTCACGAAAAAAGATGCACGCACGCTGGAATTTTTGGCGGAGGTGCCGGCAAAGGGCAGAGCGAGCGTCAGCTATCGCGCAAGGTACACTTGGTAGCTGGTGCCAGGGAGGAGTTGTTCCGTCACGATTGCAGTGTGGGAACTGGATCATGGATCGCGAGCGGTTGTACATCGATGGGCAGTGGGTCGAGGCAAGTACCCGCGACCGAATTGCTGTGATTCACGCCACGACCGAGGAGGTGATGGCCACGATTCCGTCGGCGCACACTGCTGACGTGGACCGTGCGGTGGAAGCGGCCGTGCGCGCGTGGCCGCTGTGGGCCGCCACGCCCTTGGCAACGCGCGTGCAGTTCTTGCACGCCCTGGCCGAACAACTCGAGGCGTGCAAGGAAACGATCGCTCGAACGATTACCGCGGAAGTCGGCATGCCCATCAAGCTTTCACGGGCCATTCAAGCCGGCTTGCCACCGCTTGTCGCCCGCTCGTTTGCCGAGTGTGTAGCAATGTATCCCTGGGAGGAGCGAGTCGGTCACTCGCTGGTGGTGCGCCAACCCGTTGGTGTCGTAGCCGCGATTACGCCATGGAACTACCCATTGCACCAAGCAATTTGCAAACTTGCACCGGCTCTGGCGGCCGGTTGCACGGTCGTCCTGAAGCCCAGTGAGCTGGCGCCCTTGACCGCTTTTGAATTGGCGGAAGCCTGCGACGCCATCGGGCTGCCTCCGGGGGTGTTCAATTTGGTGACGGGGTATGGCCCGGTCGTGGGCGAAGCCCTGGCCCAGCATCCTGGGGTCGACATGGTTTCCTTTACCGGCTCCACCCGCGCGGGCAAGCGAGTCGGCGAGTTGGCTGTTCGCGGCGTGAAACGACTGACGTTGGAACTAGGAGGAAAGAGCCCCTGCGTGGTGTTGGAAGATGCCGATTTGGCGCGTGCCGTACAGTCTTGCGTGAACGAGTGTTACTTGAACTCGGGCCAAAGCTGCAACGCACTCAGCCGTTTGCTGGTGCCGCGGGTGCGTTACCACGAAGCGGTGGAGCTGGCGCAGGCAGCGGCGGAGCGATTCACCGTGGGCGACCCGTTCGATGAGCGGACCAAGCTCGGGCCGCTGGTATCGGCTGCACAGCGAAATCGGGTACGGCGCTATATCCAGCAGGCGATCGCTGAAGGGGCTCGCCTCGTGACGGGAGGGCCGGAGCCCCCGGAGGGATTGCCGCGCGGTTACTTCGTGCGACCCACGGTGTTTGCGGAGGTCACGCCGGAAATGACGGTCGCACGCGAGGAGATCTTCGGGCCTGTGCTGTGCGTTCTTCCCTTCGAGGACGAGGAGCATGCCATCCGCTTGGCGAACGACACCACCTACGGGTTGGCTGCCGCGGTGTGGTCGGCGGATGCCGAACGGGCTCAACGCGTGGCCCGGAAAATTCGCGCGGGCCAGGTGGCGATCAACGGTGGACGGTACAATCCTCTCGCTCCGTTCGGAGGCTTCAAGGAATCAGGGTTAGGACGGGAACTCGGGAAATACGGTTTAGACGAGTATCTCGAGCTGCAATCCTTGCAGTTGTAGCGGGCAGCGAGGCTGCAGCGAGCCGAGGCGAGCGAGGATGCCTGCCGCCGTTGCGCGGCAGGTAGCGCTTGTGCGACGTTTCCAGGCTTGGCAAGTTATGGCAGATTCCTTCATTCGGGTACTTGGCGCCTACCAGAACAACCTACAGCATATCGACGTAGACGTGCCGCTGAACGCACTGACGGTCATTACGGGTCCGTCTGGCTCCGGCAAGTCGACGCTCGCGTTCGACGTCCTTTATGCCGAGGGGCAGCGCCGGTACGTAGAAACATTCTCCGCGTATACGCGGCAGTTCCTCGAGCGCATGGATAAGCCGCGTGTCGACCGCATTGAAGGTATTTTGCCCGCAATTGCAATCACTCAGGGCAACACGGTGAAAACCTCGCGCTCTACGGTCGGCACCATGACCGAGTTGCACGACCACTTGAAACTGTTGTGGGCAAAGCTCGCCGTGGCTTACTGTCCGCACTGCGATCGCCCGGTGACAGCTACGACTGCCGACGAGGTGGTCGCGCAAATCCTCCACCACCCAGAGGGCACGCGACTGCTCATCGGCTTCGAGACGGCTTTGGCTGCCGACCTGCCGTGGGCTGAGACCTTGGCGGGATTTCAAGCAGCCGGTTTCCGCCGGGTCTACGTCGACGGAGAAGTACGCGTGATTGAGGAGCTGCACGAGCCTTTGCCCTCGTCCCTGTTGGTGGTCGTCGATCGCCTGGTGTTGCCCCTGCGTGAAAAAGGACGGGCGATAGATTCCGTCGAACAGGCCTTCCGCTGGGGCAAGGGTCGCATGTGCGTGGTGTATCTCGAAGGTACCGCGCGTGTGGAACGATACTCCGCCGAGCGGGAATGCCCCCAGTGTCACTTGCGCATTCGCGAACCGGTGCCGAACTTGTTTTCCTTCAACAGTCCCTTGGGGGCATGCGAGGAATGTCGGGGATTCGGCCGCATCATCGACGTCGATTGGGATCTAGTGGTCCCCGACGACACCCTTTCCATCGAAGAGGGCGCGATCAAGCCATGGACGACCAAGTCGACCGCATGGGAGCGCAGCGAACTCGAAGCGTTCTGTGTGCGCCGCAAAATTCCTTTGCAGCGGCCATGGCGGGAACTCAGCCCCGAGCAACGAGCTTTGATTCTTGAGGGAGACGACAGCTTCTTTGGTGTGAAGGGGTGGTTCCGCTGGCTCGAGGGGCGCACATACAAAATGCACGTGCGGGTATTTTTGTCTCGTTACCGCAGTTATCGTCTCTGCCCCGCTTGCAACGGCGGCCGGCTCAAGCCCGAGGCTACCTGGTACCGGATCGGGGGACGGACCCTCGTCGACGTGCAACGGATGAGTGTGGACGAGGCCGATGCTTTCTTTCGTGGCATACACTTCTCTGGCTCGGGCGATGAAGTGGCGCAATTGGTCCTCGGTGAAATCCGCCAGCGGCTGCGTTACTTGCGCGATGTCGGGCTTGGTTACCTGACGTTAGATCGACCATCGCGAACGCTATCAGGGGGAGAGTTGGCACGGGTCGATTTAACGACCGCAGTGGGATCGTCGCTGGTCAACACGTTGTACCTTCTCGACGAGCCCTCCGTCGGGCTGCATCCGCGGGACAGCCAGCGGCTGGTGCAAATCCTCCAGGAACTCGTGGCCAAGGAAAACACCGTGGTCGTGGTCGAGCACGACCCGGAGATTATCCGAGCCGCGGACCACGTGATCGATTTGGGACCGGGAGCGGGTAGCCGTGGCGGCCGAGTCGTGTACAGCGGCGCTACCGCCGGTTTGATGCGCGCGGAGCAGTCCACTACAGGGGCATTCCTTTCGGGGCGGCGCTCCATCGCTGTGCCGGCAAAACGGCGAAAGGTTCTGCCTGACCTGTGCCTGACGGTACGGGGTGCGCGAGAGCACAACTTGAAGAACCTCACGGTACGGATTCCCCTGGCACGGTTCGTTTGCGTCACGGGTGTGTCCGGATCGGGCAAATCCACGCTCGTCGAAGACATCTTGTACCGCGCGCTAGCGCGACACTTGGGCCGGACGGTCGAGCGACCTGGTTTGCACGACGGCATCGACGGCCTGGAGCGAATTCGCGCTGTGGTCATGGTGGATCAATCTCCGGTGGGCACGACGCCACGCGCCATCGTCGCCTCCTACGTCGGCGCATTCGATGGCATCCGGCAGTTGTTTGCGAGTACGCCTCTGGCCCAGCTTCGCGGTTTCGACGCCCGCACCTTTTCCTTCAACACTCAAGAGGGTTGCTGCCGCAGTTGCCGAGGGGAGGGATTCGAAAAGGTGGAAATGCAGTTTCTGTCCGACGTGTATCTCCCCTGTAGCGAGTGCGGGGGAAAGCGCTTCGTTCCGGAAGTGCTCGAGGTGACATACCGCGGCAAAAACATGGACGAGGTGCTGCGACTTACGGCTGCGGAGGCGACCGAGTTTTTTCGCGACGAGCCGGCGGTGTTGCTGCGGCTCGGAACCTTGTGTGACGTCGGCCTGGATTACTTGCCCTTGGGGCAGCCCCTGAACACCTTGTCGGGCGGAGAGGCGCAGCGGCTCAAACTGGCCGCTGCCTTCCAGCAACGAAGCGCGCCGCACACGCTCTACATTCTTGACGAACCAACGATCGGCTTGCACTTTGGCGATGTCGAGCGCTTGCTGACGGCGCTGCAGCGATTAGTCGACGCCGGTCACTCGCTGGTGGTTGTCGAGCACAACATGGAGGTGGTCAAGTGCGCTGACTGGGTGATCGACCTCGGGCCTGAGGGTGGAGCAGGGGGAGGATACCTCCTCGCCCAAGGCACACCGGAACAAGTGGCGCGGGCTGAGGGTTCGCCGACCGCTCCGTACTTGCGTCGAGCTTTGGAGGGGGAGCACGGGCTGCCGGCAGATAACTCTGGCCTTTGGATGAAGCCTGCTAGCCAAGCGGCGAGGACGCAGCGGCAGCGCGCGGGCTATATCTCGATTGTCGGTGCGCGGGAACACAACCTGAAAAACATCGACCTTGAACTCCCGCGCGACCGTTGGATTGTGGTCACGGGTTTGAGCGGCTCGGGGAAGTCCACCCTAGCGTTCGACATCCTCTACGCTGAAGGACAGCATCGATATGTCGACAGCCTGTCCACTTATGCGCGGCAGTTCGTGGGCGTGCTGCCTCGGCCCAACGTGGATCTCGTGGCTGGTATCCCACCGACGGTGGCCATTGAACAACGACTGAGTCGTGGAGGGAAATGGTCGACCGTGGCGACCATGACCGAGATTTACCACTACCTGCGCCTCCTGTACGCCAAGCTCGGCGTCCAACATTGTGTCGAATGCAACCGCGCCTTGTCCACACTCAGCCGGTCGCAAATGGAGTCTCAGGTGCGGCGTTGGTTGCGCAGCGGGCCGGTTACCGTGCTGGCCCCAGTGGTACGCGGGCGTAAGGGCTCGTACGCCGCATTGTTTGCCAAAGCGCGGCGAGCGGGTTTTTCGCGCTTCCGGGTCGATAGCGAGTGGTGGGAGGGTGGTGCGGTGCGGCCGCTGGCGCGTTTCCAGGAGCACGATATCGATATCGTGGTCGCGCAGTTGGAGGGGAATGCTTCGCGCCGGGTGGCCGAAGCCGTTGAGCTTGCCTTGCGTTACGGCGGAGGCACGCTGATCGCAGTTTGGCATGGCAAGGACCATGTGCTCAGTGAAAAACTGTACTGCGTAGAGTGTGGTCTTGGCTACGAGCCGCTTGACCCGCGGATGTTCTCTTTCAACAGCCGGCGCGGGGCTTGTCCGCGCTGTTTCGGTGCCGGACGGCTGACGGACCTCGACTTGGAGCACGCGTTACCTTCGGCGCTACCGGTGGGCCTAGCCCTAAAGGCTTTAGTGGAGCCTCAAGACGAAGGTTTGTGGCGTGCCCTGCAACGTTGGGGCCGAAACCATCCTGACCTTTGGAACACTCCTGCTGGGGAGCTGACGCGGGAGCAGTGGCGCGAACTTGCGGGCGAGGGCACGAGTACGTTACTGCCGCTGCTGCGCGAAGCGGTTGTCTCCGAAAACGAGGAGTCCGGTGCCTGGGTCGGTTTGCTGCGAGAGCGACCCTGCCCCGACTGCGGCGGTAGTCGCCTCAACGCACGGGCGCGCGCGGTACGCTGGCACGGGCAAGCAATCGGGGAGATTACCGCCTTGCCGGTGGCGACGGCACGCACCGTTTTGGCAGCGATCCCCGTGAGCAGCCGGGAAGAAGAAATCGCGGCTGCGGTGCTGAAGGAAATCTTTCCGCGACTCGAGTTCCTCGAGGCCGTCGGTCTTGGTTATCTCGCCCTGGACCGTAGTGCCGACTCGCTCTCGGGCGGCGAAGCACAGCGCATCCGTTTGGCAGCGCAGTTAGGCTCGAATTTGCGCGGGGTGTGTTACATCCTTGACGAGCCCACCATTGGACTGCACCCAGCCGACAATGCTCGCTTGCTGGGAGCACTTCGCCAACTACGCGATCGTGGCAATACCGTGATCGTCGTCGAGCACGACGAGGCCACCATCGAAGCTGCCGATCTGGTCGTCGATTTGGGTCCGGGAGCCGGGAGCCATGGTGGGCGGGTGGTGGCGGTGGCACCGCCACGGGAACTCCGAGATATTCCCGCATCTGTCACAGGAAAGTTTCTCGGAACTCCGCGCAGGCGCCTCGGCCCGGTACGCGACGTGGCTAAGCTTCCCCGCATCCAAATCCTCGGGGCGGCGCAGCATAACTTACGTCAGATCGATGTCGACATTCCTATCGGAGCCTGGACCTGCGTCACCGGTGTGTCCGGCTCGGGAAAGTCGACCTTGGTGCGCGACATCTTGTACTGCGGATTGCGGCGACAACTTGGCCTGGTCGCTCCACCTCCGGGAAGGTTCCGCAAAATTATTTGCAACGGTATCGACCGGGTTGTCGAAGTCGACCAAAGCCCGATCGGCCGAACACCGCGATCGATTCCGGCATCTTACGTGGGGGTATTCGATGGCATTCGCAAGTTGTTTGCCGGCACCCCCGATGCCCGAGCCCGCGGATACACGGCCAGTCGCTTTAGCTTCAATGTTGCTGGGGGACGGTGCCAGCGCTGCGCCGGTCAAGGCCGGATCAAAATGCAGATGGCCTTCCTCCCCGACGTGTTCGTGACCTGCGATGGCTGCGGTGGCCAACGGTACAACGAGGAAACCTTGGCGGTACGCTATCGAGGCAAAACCATTGCCGAGGTGTTGGCCATGACCATCGAGGAAGCGGCAGGGTTCTTCTCCGCAGTACCGGGAGTCGGTTCGAGCCTGAGGCTGATGAGCGACTTGGGTCTAGGGTACCTCACGTTAGGGCAAGCGAGTAATACCCTTTCCGGTGGTGAAGCGCAGCGCTTGAAGCTGGCTTACGAGTTAGCCAAGCCGACGCAGGCAAGCACCCTGTACGTGCTCGACGAGCCTACCACCGGGCTGCATTTTGCCGATATCGAACGGCTGATCGAACTGCTGCATCGCCTGGTGGACCACGGCCACACGGTGGTGACCATCGAGCACAATCTCGACATTGTGAAGGAAGCCGACTGGATCATCGACCTTGGCCCTGGAGGAGGCGAGGATGGTGGAACGGTAGTGGCCATGGGCACGATCGCCGACGTCTTGGCGGTCGAGCAGTCGTTGACTGCCCGCTTCTTGCGTAGCTTGCTGTCCAGCGAGGAGCCACCGCGCCTCAGCATTGCCGCGGAGTGACGGCGCTGGTGGCAGCCGGGTACGCTTTGTTTTTCGGAGTGTAGCCGGCTTTTAGCTTTTCGAGCCCGCCCCTTGCCCAAGAGGCTCGCCCCGGGCGTTTTTTTCCTGCAGCAGTTGAATGAGCTTTTCCGGGCCTTCGCGGCTGACGATTTCTTGAAATTGCGAGCGAAAGTTGGCCACGAGGCTAGTGCCCTCGATGATGACATCGATGACCTTCCATTGCTCACCAAATTTCCGCAAACGATAATCCACCCGGATGGGCTCGCCTCCTTGGGGGCGAACGATACGGGTTTTCACGGTCCAATCGCCGCCTGCTTCCGGCCGTTCGCCGGTGACTTCCGCGCGCTCGTTGTTGTACTGGTCGACGTTGCGCCCGTAGGTCAGCGACAGGTGCTTACGGAACTCTTCTTTGAAGCGTGTTTGTTGCTCCGGTGACAGCTGTCTCCAATTGCGGGCTAGCACGAGTTTGGCCACGGTATCGAAGTCGAAGCGAGTCGAAGCAATGTCCTCGATGCGTTGCCGTTTCTGCTCGCCGGTGAGCGTGGAATCCTGCAGCACAGCGAGCACTGCATCGGCCGTTTGCTCGATGACCTCGCGAGGGGTTGCATCGGCCTTTGCCGTGGCACCATAAAGCAGGCCCAATGCGAGGAACAAGCAAACGCCACGTGGACGAAGGGTGACGCACGCTGCCGCGTTGCTTCCGTACTTCATACGTCACTCCTCGATTCGATAGAAATCTTCATCCGGTCCGGTACCTTCCTGTTGGTCACGAATTTGCCGTGCCCGGCGTTGCACGTAAGCATTGCGCACGGCAGCGTAGTAGTCCACCGAGGCGCTTTTGAGTTCCCGCACGGCATCGAGGACCTGAGCGCGGCTGTTGACCACCTGAATCGTCTGGGGCCCGACGGTGAAGCGGATGTCCGCAAAAAACCAGTAGACGGTGGCGATGGAGTCGACAGCGTAACCAACCACATCCCGGGGTGACGAGGGGCCGACGAAGGGGAGGACGAGGTAAGGTCCCGCAGGCACTCCCCATACGGCGAGCGTCTGACCGAAATCCTCGTCGTGTTTTGCCAAGCCCCAGCAACTGGCAACGTCAAACAAGCCCACCAGGCCAAACGTCGAGTTGGCCATGAAGCGGGCGACATCTTCCGCCGCATCGCGCGGCTTTCCTTGCAGAAGGTTGTTGACGGCGACAATGGGCGTGTAAACGTTTTGGAAGAGGTTGGCGATGGATTGCTCCACACGCTCGGGAACGATGCGGTCCCACGCTTTGGCCACTGGCTCCAAGGCGTAGGTATCGAGTGCGTCATTGAAAGCGAACATGGCTCGGTTGAAAGGCTGCCATGGGTCGTACTCCTGCCCCAGGGCAGCTCCACGTCCGAGACAGATGTGCACCGCGAACCAGAGGCACGCAACGCAGCCGATGCGAGCGACGCCCCCGAGCGGGAATGCTGGCCTCATGGGTTGCTGTCAGCAGGAGCCTGGTTGCTGCTCGTGCCGCCGCGCTCGAAGGAATAAATAAATTTCCCAATGAGCCTCTCGAGACTCAATGCCGATTCGGTCATCGTAATTGTCCCTCCGTTGTCCAGGTAGCGGTCGTCTCCCCCAACTTGGATGGAAATATACTGGTCGCCGAGTAACCCTGCGGTGACGATCGAGGCGATGGAATCCACCGGCAGCTTGAGGTCGCGACGCAAATCCATGCGAACGCGGGCGCGGTAGTCGTCGGCGAGGGTAATCTCCACGACTTGCCCTACTTTAACCCCGGCAATGACCACTGGCGCCCGTGGTTTCAGCCCCCCGATTTCATCGAATGAGGCGTATACAGTCAGCCCCCCTTGGTTGCGAAAGGACAGCCCACCGACACTCATGGACAAGTAGGCCAAGGCGGCAAGCCCAGCCAGGACAAACAAACCAACGATGAAATCGCGGCGTGGCGAGCGATTCATGGTAACCTCTCACACCCCCCACAAGGCGGTGATGATGTAGTCGAACAGTAACACGGACACGGAACCGACGACGACGGTAGACGTCGTGGCCGCGGCAACTCCAGCCGAAGTCGGCTGACAAGTGTAACCCCTGAAGGTGGAGATCAAGCCGACGAGGACACCGAAAACGCAGGCTTTCAAGACGCTGCCGAGTACATCGTCGCGGAAGTCCACAGCATTTTGTAAGCTGGAAACATAGTTGCCGGCATCGACACCCATGAGAGCGACTCCCACGACGTAGCCGCCGGCGAGACCACAGACGATAAACAACGCTGACAACAGGGGCATGGCAGCAATCATCGCCAGCGCTTTGGGAGCAACGACCAGGTGCACCGGGTCGATCGCCAGCATGCGCAAGCCGTCGAGTTGCTCAGTGGCGACCATGGTGCCGATTTCGGCCGTGGTTGCCGAACCAGCGCGACCGGTGGTGAGCAGCGCGGTGAGTACCGGCCCTAATTCGCGGATCAGGCTCAAGCCGACGACAGCACCGAGGGACTCCTCTGCACCGAAGCGGACCAGAGTGTTGTACCCTTGCAGCCCCAGCACCATGCCAACGGCTGCCCCGCTCACGCAGATGATGAGGAGAGAGAGCACTCCAATGTTGAACAGCTCTGCAACGAAGGCACCGAGGCGTGGCGGTGGGGTAACCACAGCGCGCGCCACGTCGGCAGTGAATGCGGCGATACGTCCGAGTTCGAGGACGAAGCGCATCGTCGCTGATCCCACCTCTGCAATTGGTCGGATCATGGGTGATTACCAGCGCTGGACTGGTGTGTGCTGCGGCTCGCGTACGCCTTCTTCATGGACCTCCTCGTTGAAGAAATCGGCAATTTGCGGGTCCGGACTGGCCGCCAGCTCCTGCGGCGTTCCTTGGATGGCCTTGTGGTCCCATAAGAGCACCACATGATGGGCCATACGCATGGTCGAAGGAATGTGATGGGAAGAAACGATCATGGTAATCCCTCGTTCTTGATTGATCCGCCGCAGTAGCGCTTCGATACGCTTCACCGAGATCGGATCAAGCCCCGAAAAAGGCTCGTCGCAGAGAAGAATTTGCGGATCCCGCAAAATGGCGCGCGCTAGCGCCGCCCGCTTGACCATCCCTCCGGACAGTTCCCCGGGAAGAAGATGATCCACGCCGCGAAGCCCTACAGCCGCCAGGGTAGCATGTACCCGGTCGGCAATTTCTCGCTCGCTGAGCCGGGTATGTTCCCGCAGGGGGAAGGCAAGGTTCTCGTAGACCGTGAGGGAGTTGAGCAACGCCCCACCTTGAAACATCATGCCGAGCTTGCGTCGCACCTCGTAAAGCTGCCGTTCCGATAAGCCCACAACGTTGGTGCCAGCGACCCAAATGCGGCCGTGTTGAGGCTGAATGAGCCCGCCGATCAGGCGGAGGATGGTGGTTTTGCCCGCACCGCTGCCGCCGAGCACCACGGAAATCCGGTTGCCCGGAAATTCGCACGAAAAGTCCACAAGCACGGGTCTGGTCCCAAAATGCATGGTCACCCGCTCGAAAGCGACGGGAGTTTCCTGCAAAGGCACCGCACCACGCGACATCATTTTCCACAAGCTACCGATGCACTGTGGCCACGGCAAGTTTTGGGGAACATCGCTTGGTCTCGATAAGCCTCTAGCGCTTTGCCGTCTTTTGCTCTTGGAGATCTGCGCTAGGGGGTGCGGAGCTTCCGCAACGAGGCCCAGGAGGGGAGCGGGCGAGCGTGCGCGTGATAGTGGCTGGGTATTTGGCGCATGTGGTCGTCGAAAAACCAGCCTCCTGGAAACAACTTGTCTGCGACTGCCCGAAGGGCAGCCTCGATCACCGCTCGTTCCCAGGGTTGGACCACAGCCCGGTGCTCGCGGAGCACCGCCATGGGAACATCGCAGGAGTCGCAATCGAGGATCACGAAACCGACCGGCCGCTCGTACTCTCCGTACCAACGAGTGCTCGGGGTCAAGACGCAGAGTTCGCAGTCTGGCGCCTTCATGGCCTTCCTTCTGGCAGGTGGTTAAGACGCCGCTCTTTCGTAAACAACGCGCCCGCCGACAATCGTGTACCGGACCTGGTAGTTCTCGTCGAGAACCACCAGGTCGGCATGGTAGCCGGTCTCGATCCGACCGAATTCCTTGTCCAGACGGAGTACGCGGTTCGGGGTGGTGCTGGCGGCCTCGAGCACCTTCTCGGGAGCCGTCGTGGGAAGCCAGTTGCAGAGATTGCGCACGGCACCATCCAAGGCCAAGCAACTGCCAAACAATCTTTTCCCGTTCCCCGTGCGCACGCTGCCATTTTCCACTAGGCAGCGCACCCCGAACAGCTGGTGTTCCCCGTCGGCTAAGCCAAGCGCGACAGCGTCGCTGACCAGCACCGTGCTTGTTCCGCCGCGAAGCCGCCAGGCGAGTTCCAACGCCCGGGGCCGCACATGGTGGCCATCGGCAATGAGCTCCACCGTGAGGTTGAGGTCGGTGAGTGCGACACCGAGGAGACCCGGTTCACGATGGTGAAACGGCCGCATGGCGTTGTAAAGGTGAGTTACATGACTGGCCCCCGCATCGATGGCCAGCAACGTCTCTTCCTCGTTGGCCTCGCTATGGCCTAGAGCAACGACAATCCCGCGGTCCGCAGCCATGGCGATGAGTGGCACAGCCCCCGGAAGTTCGGGTGCGATCGTCGTCATCTTCACGAGACCCCCGCTGCGGGCCAAAAGGTCGTCGAACTCGGCCAGGTCAGGCGGGCGCATCCAGCGAGGGTTTTGAGCGCCAGCGCAATGACGGTTGAGAAACGGGCCTTCCAGATGAATCCCCAAGATGCGGGCGCCCGGCTCTCCCCCGGCCGCGAGCGCGATGGCTTCCACAGCCGTGCGCAACCTTTGGCGGGGTAGACTCGCGAGGGTGGGAAGGAAGGCCGTGACTCCAAACTGAGGAAGCTGCCGCGATAACTCGATAACCGCCTCGGTGTTCCCACTTTCACAAAGCTGGCCAAACCCGCCGTGAATGTGGAGGTCGACGAATCCGGGTGCCACCATGGATCCTTTCGCCTCGATCACCCGCGCACCGGGGGCGGCAACATCTTTGTCAATGCGATCGATCAGCCCCGCCTCCACCCGAACGTCCGTATGTTCGCTCCAGCCGTGAGGCAGCAAAACCCTTCCTTGACGGATCAACAGTTTTTCCATGAGTTTCTGATCCTCCGCACGCCATGCTGTTCCGACGGCTCTGAATCCACGCCTCACTTTGGTTCATCGACGGCGGACGAGCAAGAACCCCAGCTGACCGGCGTTACCTTGCAACAATTTGTTGGAAATTTGCCCCCAAGGGTGTAGGCTTACACCCGTTGAGGTCGATGCGCGTTTGGCCTGCGCAGGCCCGGCAATGTTTTCGGCGTGTCGGCAACGGCCGTGAGCGTAGATTCGCAGACTAGGAGGGATTCGAAGATGAGGAACGGGAGTTCGAAAATTGTTTCGGTACTGGCCTTGGGCTTTGCGATCGCGTTCGCATCGGTTGTGGTGGCCCACGACCGAGGCAAGGACAAGCACCGTGACGACGACCGCTACGAGCACCACGGGTTCCCAGGCGGTAACCACCACGGATTTCCTCGGCCAGGGTGTTCGTTTTTAAGGCCACGGCTGGAGCCAGTGTGCAAGCAACAGTGCGAGAGTGAGGAGCGTGCCTGCAAAGCACAGGCGCGGGAGGCTTTACGGAGTTGTTTGGACTCGAATTGCGCCCAAGCGTTGGCAGCCGCTCGCTCCGCGTGTGCCGCCTCGTTGTGGTCGCAGCAATGCGTGCAGGCTTGGCAAGCGTATTTGCAGTGCGCGCAGCCGTGTAATGCGGCGTACCGTACTGGCCAGGCAGAATGCCGTGCCGCCGAGGATGCCTGCAAGGCAGCTTGTCCGCTTGCGCCGATGGACTGCCCCCTGCCTCCAGATCCACTGTGCCTCATGGGGTGCAAGGCAGAGGAAAGCGCCTGCAAAGCAACCGCCCAGCAAACCGCGGCAAGCTGTTTGCAAGGGTGTGCGAGTCAGCTCGCGACGGCCCGGCAAGCATGTGCTGCAAATCCTTTTTCGGCGGAGTGCCAATCGGCACTACAGGCTCTACGCTCTTGCATGATGCCTTGTTCGTTAGCGCTTCGCACTAGCTTGGAAGCGTGCAAGACCGCCGAAAAAGCATGCAAAGCCTCTTGCAATAATTCTTCGCTTCATCCATAAAAGAGCTCACCCCTGTACAAACTCGCGGCCGATTGCCCCCACGGCCGCGGCGCAAGTGGTGCCAAGCCGCTTGCGTGAAGAGCGTCGGGCCCGAGAGCCCCTGCCCCCAAAAATCGCGCTCGGGTCCGGCGCTCCTCCTCTCGGAGCGCCATTGCATGGCATTGTGCGAAACCCCCTCCGAGGGATGTTCCTGGCCACCTGATAAAGCCTGGAGCTTACGGCTCGACCAGTGTGTTGTTTTCGGCGTTGGCTCGTTGGCAAGTGGGCAGAAAGCCGCGCCGAGGAGCACACCTTCCGCATCGTGGCGCGGTCGGCCCCGGCGTGGAAGCCAGGTAAGCGACTTTCGTCAATGGCCGCTCTCGGACTCCGGCAAATCGCCCGGCGGTGCCTTATCCCTTTCCGCCGACTCGCTCGGGGCTGAGGAAAGCGGCGACCCCGCTAGTTCGCTGGTGCATGGGGAATCCGTTGAAGAGGAGGCAACCAGAGGCGCAGCGGCTGAGGTGGGCTGGAGGATGCCAAATTCCGCCCCCAATGCGGCGAGAATTTTCTCGGCCAAGGCGCGGTGGATTCCCGGGACTTGCATGAGTTCCTCAACGGTTGCCTCGCGCATCCGGCGCACACTGCCGAAGTGGCGCAGCAATCTGCGGCGCCGCACAGCTCCAACCCCTGGGATCGAATCGATGGCGGAACGCAGCCGCTCGCGCGTGCGGAGCTTGCGATGGTAGGTGATGGCAAAGCGGTGCGCCTCGTCGCGCACACGCTGGAGCAAGAAAAGCGCGTTACTGTTGCGGCGAAGCACGAGCGGGTTCTTCCGCCCCGGCAGGAACACCCGCTCCTCGCTGTGCCGGAGTTCTCGAGCGCGGGGCGCACGCTCGACGCGGTCCTTGGCCAAACCGATCACGGCGACGTCTTCGATCGCGAGGCTTTTCAACACCTCCAGGGCAACGTTCAGTTGCCCTTTGCCGCCATCGAGGACGATCAAATCCGGATAAACTCCTTCTTCCCGTGCCCGCAAGAAGCGTCGAGACAGAACTTCCGACATCATGGCAAAGTCGTCGGCTTGCTGCACGGTTTTAATACGATACCGCCGGTAGAGATTTTTATCCGGTTCGCCATCGACAAAGGTGACCTGCGAGCCGACGGCGACTCGGCCATGCAAGTTCGAGATATCGAAACATTCGATGCGATGCGGATAGCGGCGGAGGTGCAAGGCACGTTGCAGCTCAACGCACATGCGCTCGCGTTGATGGGCTGCATCTTGACGCTGTTGAAACGCTTGCCGGGCATTGTCGTGCGCCAGTTCCACCAGGCGAAGCTTGTCGCCTCGTTGCGGGCAGTGAACGGTGACTCGCTGGCCTTTGCGTTCCGACAGCCACTCTTCCAACGTTTCGCTGTCGTCGAGAGCTGCCGGCACTAACACCTCGTCGGGGATGTGGCGGTCGCCTTGATAGAATTGTTGAAGCAACATGGAAAGAATCTCTTCGTCGGGAAATTCCAGGTCGTTGAGACTGTAGCGCTGGTGGCTGGTGAGCTTTCCCTGGCGCAAGAACAAGATCTCGACCTCCAGGAACCCGCCTTCTCGGTAGAAGCCCCAGACATCGACGTCTCCCCGGTGGTGCGCGAATGCTTGCTGGCGTTCTTGCGTCCGTTCGATGGCACGGATGCGATCACGGAGCCGGGCAGCATCTTCGAAACGTAGTTCCTCGGCTGCATGTTCCATCTCTGCAGTGAGTTGTCGGATGAGTTGTTGGCTCTTGCCTTCGAGAAGAAGGATGGCTTCGCGAAGATGTCGCTCGTATTCCTGACGATCGACCGGCAAGCAGCATGGGGCTAGACAACGTTTGATTTGGTACTCGAGGCAGGGGCGCGACCGATTTCGGAAGACCGCGTCAGGGCAAGTCCGTAAGGGAATGATTTTGCGGATGGTGTCGAGGGTTTCTCGCACGCTCGTGGCTGAATCATAGGGCCCGAAATAGCGACTGCCGTCTTTCACGATGCGGCGCGTCACCAAGATGCGAGGCCATGGGTCTTGCACGGTGACCTTCACGCTGACGTACGACTTGTCGTCCTTGAGACGAATGTTGTAACGCGGCTTGTACTGCTTGATGAGATTGTTCTCGAGAATCAGCGCCTCTTTGTCGTTGGCGGTCACCAAGGTCTCGACATCGGCAATCTTGGCCAACAGGAAGCGAACTTGGGAGCGCTCGTCACCGCCGCGAACGTACTGCCGCACTCGGCTGCGGAGATTTTTGGCCTTGCCGACGTAAATCACCTTGCCCGCGGCATCCTTGAGCAAATATACCCCAGGTCGAGTCGGAACGGACTCGAGCTTTTCCGCCCAGGAGGGCAACGTTGTCACGGATTCTGTGGAGGGATGTGCCTGGGTCACGAGGCAAGAATATAACGGCGGCTCCACCAGGGAGAAGTCCGTAGTGCAACGGCGAGCGCTTTCCCCCTGTTTTGCCTTTGGGACCGACGACGCCTTGATTTGTTTCGTCCGCTTGCGTGCGCCAGCTAAGCTTCTGACCGGTGCGCGGTCGAGGATAGGTTGCGAACGGGAGCCGGAGCTCTCGTGGTCAAAAATGGGTGAGCGAGCAAGGAAGGTGGCACCTGGGCGGTAAACGCAATCCGGGTTGGCCCCCATGGCGCGGGTCGATCAGGGGGGGGCACGCAATGATCGACTGCGTTCGACGAGGCGAGCACGTAGGTGCTGAAAACGCAATCCCGCGCCTTGTGTGTTCCGGGCTGCCAGCCTGGCTTGGCGCTTTGCCGGTGGCACGACGGGGTTTCGAACCTCCGCGCTAGCGCACCGGTCGATTGGCCAGAACCAGCGGCGCCTCGTTTGGTATCGGGCCGCCTGCGGTACGCGGAGACTTTTGGACGCAGTATCGCGACCGGTGCTGCTTACGCCTTCACTCTCGGCAAGCAGGGGAAGCCGAGGGTGTACGGTGGAGTAGCTTTCGTGTTCTAGCAGCGTGGAGATTGGCAGGAACGCGCTCATGCCAAGCCGATCCCGAGGAGTGCCTCTGGCTGGGCTCACGCCAGTGCCAAGGAGAGCAACCATGCACTGCCGTGATGGGCTGGGAGGCCGTGGGCTCTGCCCGCGGGCAACGGGGACGTTCGCGTGGCCGGAGGATCGACGCCACCTGGTTTGCACTTGTGGCCGTACCCTCTTGTTCCGCTGGAAAACGCGTTCGAAGCGGCCTCGCACTGTCATCCCCGTTCTCCGAACCGGCTTGCGGTGTGGCGGAGCGCCTTTCGAGGCTTGCAGCTTCGGCTGTTTGGAAGGACAACAGACGCGCATGGATACCCACGCTCTGGAACCGTGCGAACGCGAAGTCCTGAGCGCCTTGCGCCGGCGTGGGGTGGTGTGCCGACTGGGACGCCGCGACGGCGCACTGATACCCTCGAGCGAGGAGAACAGGCAACGCTGGTACCGGCTGCTTGGGCATTACTCCTTTCGCCTGTTTCTGCGCGATTTGATTCGCTTGCGACATGGGGCAATGGTGGAAGAGCTCACCCACTACTGCTCGCTCGAGGTCGCGCGGCATTACCTTGGCGAAGTCGACGACCTCGGTCTGATCCAGTGGCGCAAGCGCAAAGCCGTGCTGAAACGAACGGACGTCCGCTCTTTCGGCCCGACCTTGGAGTGGTACGTGGCCGAAGTGCTGCGTCGGGAGTTCGGCATGGCCAGTATCTGGAACTTGCGACCCAGCAAGACCAGCGGCGGAGGCGACTACGATGTCGTGGCGTGTGCCGACGGTTTGCTACTCTACGTCGAAACCAAGTCCGCTGCGCCGCGAAACATCGAGGCCACGCAAATGGCTGCCTTTGTGAAGCGGGTTGCCACTCTGGCTCCGGACATGGCGGTGCTCATCAACGATACGCAGTTACGGATGTTGGATAAGCTTGTGCCAGCGGTTCAGCAGGCGGCACGCCACGAACTGCCAGGGTTGGGGCGTATGCGCCGCCTACGTGGAGAGATTTTCGCCGCCCGCGATTGCTTGTTTGTCACCAATAGCGAGCCGGATCTCGCCGGAAACCTGGGAATCTGTATCAGTCACTTCTTGCGCTCCCGATCGGCCTTGGGGCGGCCGTTGTTCTGAGTCGCCCGGTCGTCCGCGGGTACGCGGATCCGTGGAAAGCACCGCAGGGTGTTTTCTGTTGCTTGTTGCACGACTTCGGCCAGGCTCAGTGCCCGCTGTTCGGCGATGCAAGCGGCGGTGTGTAGCAGGAGCGCAGGTTCATTGCGGCGGCCCCGCCGGGGTACGGGCGCCAGGTACGGTGCATCGGTTTCGAGCAAAAACCTATCCCTCGGCACTTTGCTTGCAACCTGGCGCACCGCGTCGGCGTTTTTGAACGTCACCACCCCGCTGAACGAAAGGAAAAACCCAAGGTCGAGAAAACGCCGAGCCGCAGCCCAGTTGCCAGTGAAGCAGTGGATGACCCCTCCCACCTCCTGCGCTCTTTCTTCTTGAAGAATGGCCAGGGCGTCTTCCTCCGCTTCGCGCAGGTGTACGGTTACCGGCAGCTGCAGGCGGCGGGCGAGACGAACGAAGTAACGGAACAGCTCCTGCTGCTGTTTCGGGGCAGAGTGATTGTAGTGGTAGTCCAAGCCCGTTTCCCCGAGGGCGACGACTCGTGGATGGGAAGCGAGAGGTTCGATTTGCTCGAGGACCGCTGGCGCGGCCGCGTGAGCGTCGTGCGGATGGATCCCTATCGTGGCGAACACGCCAGGATAGTGTTCGGCTAGGTGCAGTGCTCGGCGGTTCCCGTCGACGCCGTCCGAAGCGCCGATCTCGACGAGCACCCGCACGCCGGCATCCTCGGCTCTCTGGATCACCTGCTCACGGTCGGCGTCGAATACGCGGTCGTGAAGATGGCAGTGGGAGTCGATCGCTATGACAGGCTGCGGAAGTCCGGGCAGTTCCGAGATTGCATTTCGGGCAGGAGACATGGTCCGCTCCATCCTGCGTTTTTATCCAGGGCGGCCTTAGCGCGGGCGCGGGGCTGCGGCCTCGTCCCGATGCAGGTCGATCCGCGGAAACAGTGTGGCCGGTGGTCGCACGCGATGGCCAGGCGGGAAGTGCTCTCCCCATCCAAGGTTGCTTGGCACATGGCCAGGGCTGTCCAGCCCGAGCAAGGAAAACATCTTTTGGCTGGTCTCGGGAAGGAACCAAGACAAGAGCACGGCGGTCGTGTACAGGCACTCGAGCAATCGATGCAAAATGGCGCCCACGCGGGGGAGATTTTGGGCATTGCGCGCCAGCGTAAATGGGGCCGTGTCGACGACATATTTGTTCGCACGATCGAGAGCCCGCCATAGGGCTTCGAGGGCACGGTGAAAGGCGAGTTGTTCTGTCCACTGCGGCACTTCTTCTAGCGCTTGGGCGAACGCCGCCTGGAGGTCGCGGTCGGCGGGAGTGTCGCCTTCGAGAGGCTGCACGCAGCCAGCAAAATAGCGCTGCTGCATCGACAGCACCCGGCTGACGAGGTTCCCTAGGCCATTGGCCAAATCGGCGTTCACTCGCGCCACAAAAGCGTCTTCGTTGAACGACGCATCCTGCCCGAAGGCCATTTCCCGCAAGAGGAAATACCGCAACGTGTCGATGCCGAACTGTCGCTTCATATCCAGCGGCCGGATGACGTTGCCCAGACTTTTTGACATTTTCGCTTCGCCCCGTACCCAGTAACCGTGGATCAGCAGGCGCCGGAACAAGGGCAAGCCGAGCGCGAGGAGCATGGAGGGCCAGAAAATCGCGTGCGGCTTGAGGATGTCCTTGGCCATGACGTGATGTGCCGTAGGCCAAAACGCGCGGAAAGTGTCTTCCCCGTGCATTTTGAGACCGCTCACGTAGCTAATCAGAGCGTCGAACCACACGTAGCAAACGTACCGCCGATCGAAGGGCAACTCGATGCCCCATTCGAGGCGGCTTTTGGGCCGAGAAATACAGAGATCGCCAATTCCACCGCTGGCCAACATCGCAAGCACTTCGTTGCGGTAGTGGTCGGGAAAGATGGCATCGGCATGGGCTTCGAAATGCTGTTGAACGGCGGGAAGGTAGCGAGTCATCCGGAAGAAGTAATTCTCTTCTTCGATGAGTTCGGGGGGGCGCTTGTGGTCGGGGCAATTGCCGCCGACCAGTTCCTTCTCGGTGAGAAACCGCTCGCAGCCAGTGCAATACAGTCCGGCATAGCGGCTGAAGTAAATATCGCCGTTGTCGTACACGCGCTGGAGGAACTCTTGGACGAGTCGTTCGTGGCGCGGATCCGTGGTGCGCACGAACTGATCGACAACGAACCCACAGTCCTGCCAAGCTTGCTGGAACAGAGGGCTCATACGATCCGCGTACACTTTCGGGGGCTCGCCGTGCTCGGCTGCCATGGCAGCGATCTTGTCCCCGTGTTCGTCGGTGCCGGTGACAAGAAACGTTTCGCTGCCGCGAGCACGATGGAAACGTGCCAAGGTATCGGCCACGACCATGGTGTAGGTGTGGCCCAAGTGGGGTTCGGCGTTGATGTAATAAATTGGCGTCGTCACGTAAAAGCGTTTCATGGTCTGCCTTTTCTTACACGAGGAATGAACGACGGGCACAGCCGCCGGCCCGCCTTGCCGGTGGCTGCCTCAAGCGGGATCTTCCGGCAAGCGACCAGTGCTAGTGGGAGCCGCGCTCGGCGGGGCGGTAGCTCCGGGTTCTTCTTTGGCAACCACCAGCTCCTCTAAACCAGCTTCCACAAGTGCACTGCTTTCTTCGAGCTGAATCAGCACCGTTTGCTTGAGGATGTTCTGGCGTTGCACCACCCCAGCGCCGTGCACCGAAAGAACCGTCTTGCCTACTGGAGGTAAGCTGCGGCCAAGTTCGAGATAGGTATCGTACTCGTAGCGCAGGCAGCACTTCAGGCGCCCACACATCCCAGCGAGTTTCGACGGGTTCAGGGAAAGCCCTTGGGTTTTGGCCATCTTGACCGACACGCCGCCTGGGTTCCGCAAAAAAGTCGCGCAACAGAGCTCTCGCCCGCAGGGGCCCATGGCCCCGATCATCTTGGCCTCTTCCCGGGAGCCAATTTGCTTCATCTCGATGCGGGTATGAAGCGCTTGCGCAAGTTCACGGACGAGGTCGCGAAAATCTACGCGACCTTCGGAGTAAAAGTAAAAGACGATTTTCCCACCGTCAGGGCTTTGTTCCACGCGCACCAGTTTCATCGGTAGCTGGCGTTCGTGGATGCGGGCCAAACAAAGCCGAAACGCTTGCAGCTCGTGTTCCCGCAGGCGATCGTCGCGGTCGAAGTCCGCTTCGTTGGCCTTGCGCAATACCCGTCGCACGGGTTCCGCCGGCGGCGGGCAATCGGATGGAAGCGCAGTGACGATCCCGAGGCGTTGCCCGTCTTCGCTGGCGACCACGACAACGTCTCCCCAACGCAGCTCGAGCCCGCCGCAATCGTAAGGATGAATGGGTCCGACATTCTGGAACTTGATCCCAATCAGCCGCCGAGGCCGAGACTCCTCGGTTCCCGTTGACGTCGTCGATTCACTCATGGTTGAGCCTTTGCCATTTCTAGTAGAACACTTTCGAGCAAAAGGGAGCGGTTCGGATAACCCTCGCGCAGGATGCGCCAGGCGCGGAGCAACGCCTCCGCGCGGCGGAGCGCAACTCGCGCGGTATCCGGGCGGTGGGGCCAAGACTCGAGGGCCTGCTTCCGTAGCGTGATAAGCATCATTTCTAGCCGAGCCTCCAGAGCACGATCCTCGCCACCGAGTTCCGCAACGAAGCGAGCCAGGGTGGCATAGCGTGCATGATCGATGGCACCAAGAACATCGGCGGCGGCGCGGGCAAACTCGGGGGAGACCGTTTCCCGAAGCTTCATGGCTCGGCCCACGCTGCCTTGCGCGAGGGGCAGCAGCGTGTCGATTTCGGTTGGGGTGAGCCCGTGGCGCGACAAGGCTTCCTGCATGAGGGTTGCGGGCAAGGGAGGTACGGTGACCCGCTGGCAACGCGAGCGGATCGTTGGCGCCAGGGCATCCGGAGCGTTGGTCGTGAGCACGAGCCAACTGTGCGGCGGGGGTTCCTCCAACGTCTTGAGGAGCGCGTTTTGTGCCGCAGCAGTTAACCACTCTGCCATTTCCACCACGGCGATGCGGGCCCTACCCTCGAGCGGCGCCAGGGCGAGAAAGCGTTTGAGTTCTCTAGCCCGCTCGATGCCGACTTCGCGCTTGCCTGGCGGAGGGGCGATCCAGAGAACGTCTGGATAGGTCCCCGCGGCCAGTTGGATGCACGTTTTACAGTCGCCACAGGCGTCTGAAGCTTGACGCCCTTCTGGGCAGCAAAGCCATGCCACCCAAGCGCGGGCAAGGCTGCGCTTGCCTACTCCCTCGGGGCCCACCAGCAGCAGGCTCTGTGCGGCGCGCCCGCTGCGGACACGATCGCGCAGTCTCGACTGCACGGCGTTCAGTCCCACTAGGTCGGCAAAGCGAGTCAATCGAGTCCGAGGCATCGGCTGACAGCGGCAAGAATTTGGTCGTGCACCCCTTCCAGCGGGGCACACGTATCGATAACGACGAATCGGTTTGGCGCTTCCCGTGCGAGGGCGAGGAACCCTGCGCGCACTTTCTCGTGGAACGCGACCGACTCGCGATGAAACCGATCGTCGCGTCCGGCCCGCTCGAGACCAACCTCGACCGGGCAGTCCAGCAGAATGACCAAATCCGGCTGTACGCCTTGTCGTGCGATCTCGTCGAGTTGACGCACGAGGCGCAAGTCGAGCCCGCGGCCGTAGCCTTGGTAAGCTAAGGTCGACGGGGAAAACCGGTCGCACAGCACCAGCTCCCCACGAGCTAGGGCCGGACCGACGCAGGTGGCTACATGTTCCGCGCGATCGGCAAGGTAGAGGAACAGCTCAGTCCACGGCGCGGGCGCTACACTCGTATTGTCCATCAGAAGAGCGCGAATGCGCTGCCCCACTGCAGTGCCACCTGGTTCTGCCGTTTCCACGACAGCCCACCCCCGAGCCCGCAACGCGGCGGCCGTGCGCTGCAAGTGCGTGGATTTGCCGGCGCCTTCTACCCCTTCGAAAACGATGAGCCGCCCACGGTCAGTCACACGCTTGCTCACGCCCAAGGACCAACTCGATCCCGTACAGGAGTTGTGTCCCCGTAAAAGGCTTGGTGATGTAGTAGTCAGCGCCGTATTGATAACCCAACACCACGTCTTCGTCTGCGGTTTTCGCAGTGACGAGGATGACCGGGATGCGAGCGGTTTCGTAGTGCTCTTTGAGTTGTTGCAGCACTTCCAAGCCACTCATTCCGGGCATCATGATGTCGAGCAACACCACGTCCGGGGGGAACTGCTTCACGACTTCGAGCGCTTGCGGGCCGCTGGTGGCCTCGACGACCTCGTAGCCTTTGGGCTCGAGTATGCCCCTGGTGATGATGAGACTGTCCGGGTTATCGTCGACTACCAAAACTCGAATGGGCATGGACAATGCCTTACCATTTTGAGGGTAAGGTTCACAAACTCTCTTTTCGCCAGCGCGAAAATTGACTCGCCTCCCTATACCGCGAGGCATCGGCGTTTGAAAGACGCGAACCTGCTTTCAATTGCTTCTGGCAAAATAGACACAGCGGAGTGCAATGGACCGTAAAGCCGACCGCGGTGAGGTGGCTACCGGGGAAGCAACTCGCGCGGCTTGGTTGCGCAAAGTTTTCGCTTCCACTCTACGCGAACGGCCTTGTGGATGCGCCTTAAGGGGCACACCCCGCGCGCGCCGCCAGTCAGCCAGCCAGGCGAACCGGGAAAACGTTGCATGCAAGATGCGGGTGCAGGATCGTATCCACCGCACCGCCGGGCACGTGGTGGCGGGGATGACTCGATGTGCGCACCCCGTGCTCTTAATTGGAGGTGTGGGGAGGGTACCGAACTGGCGCAAGCGCCGCTGCAGTTCCCTAGGGTGGGCAGCGCCGGCCACGGTCCTCGTTACCGACGCCAAGGAACCCGCGCAGGCAGCGGCTCAAGGTTCCAGCAGCTGGTTCCAGAAAACCTGTTTCGTGCCGTCGGGCTGCCAACGCACGAGTGCTTCCACCTCGCTTGTGCCTCCGCCCCAACCAGTTCCGCTCGAGCGAATGCGCACGGTGGCGCTGTCTGCCTCGGTCACCCGTACCCGGAACCCTCGACCTTGGTCGCCAAACGGTGCCCAGTCGCTCGGGCCCGGTAGCACCAGGCCGTCATCGGCTGTCCCGAGAACGCCGTCAGGGCCCCGCAGCGCGCAGGCGGGCGAGTCGCAAGCGGACGTTGCTGCCAAAGCGAAATTGAGCCCTGCTTCGGCAGTGTAAAAGGCATCGAGTTCCTTGCGTAAGTTTTGCGCGAGGATTTGGTCGGTGTGGGCTTGAAGATAGAGCCAGCCAACGAGGGGAAGGAGCAAGCTGCTCCATCCTAGCACCAGAATCAGCGCTGCCCCCTTTTCCTCTCCAAAGACGGCGGTAGGTAACGTCATCGATTGCGCCGCCCGACAACGAGCGTGGCATGGAAACGGCTGCTTGCCGCTGGTTCCAGCAACGCCTCTTCCCAGGATGTGTGGATGCTAAGCTGCACGCCAGCGATGAGCTCCGGGGCAACGTGCGGTGGAGCAAGCGGTTGGCCGCTAGGATCCAAGTACGTGAGGGTAAAACCACCCTCAGGCACCCGCCCAAGCCACGGCTGCGGGCTCGAGTCTTGCGTGGAGCGCATGACCGCCTGGCGCGTAGCGTCCCAGCGGTAGGCAATGCGCTCGTGGGTGCCCACAGTGCTGCCGTCGCCATCGAAATCGGCACAGAGTTCCACCGCTTGCGCAGTGGCCGCCACGATACCCTGGGTGCTCTGGGCCACTGCACTATACCCCGCAACCCGCCATTCCCGCGCGAACATCTCCAGGGCAAGAACGTTCGTTTGCATCGCTTCCCGCCTTGCCTCGTAGAGGCGCAGCAGCGCAAGCGCTGAGCGGCTGAAAGTCACGACGCCCACGGCAAGCAACTGAACTAAAAGCAAGGAAACTAGGACTTCACTCAACCACATCAGTTAGGAACTCTCCTGTTGCGATGGAAACACGAGCGTGCGCAGGGTCAGGCGCTGTCGCTCGGCGCGGCCCCACGTCACTTCGATCACCGCTTCCCGAAGATGCAGTGAGCCCGGGAAGGGTTGAACGCGAAGCTGTTGCTCGTACCCTTGCAATACAGGGACCGGACCAGAGCGGCCGGTGATCTTTACTTGCTCGAGGGCGTTTGCTGCCAGGAGGGCCGCCCGCGAAAGCTTCTCTGCTTCGTCTCCCAGCGCCCGTGCCTGCAGCAGCGCCGAAGCCACGAGTGCAGAGACCATCCCGAACAGCGCTGCCGCGAAAATCGCTTCGACAAGCGAAGCCCCCGTTTGCCCTCGGCATTTCATTCTTGCAGACGCACCCTTCCAGCAATGTCGACCACGACTTGCCGTTGCGCGCCACGGCGGTTCCGTAAGACGATCGTGCCAAACGTGGCTGCGTTTCCCCGCGGCCGGAAGGTGATCGCCTGCCCCGCCGCGTTACAACTTGCCACAGTGACCCCTGCAGGAAGAGACACCGGGGGACCCACGTTCGTGTACGTCGACCCAATGCGCCACTGCCGTTGGTAACTTGCGGCTGCGGCGGGAAAGACGAGCCGGTGGCTTCGGTTCGTTGCTGCCGCGCGAAGCCTGATTCCAAGTAAGTCGAGCATGACCTGTCGCGCGGCAGTCCGCAAAGCCATCCCCTCACGAGCGTGCTGCCACTGGAACACAAACATGGTGGTAACCGTGGCGACGAGAAAAAGACCCGTGGTCACCTCGACAAAGCTCCATCCCTTGCAATGACCGCCCATTGCCACGGAAAAGTTCACGACGCGAAAACCGTGCCACAAAACCCTGCACCAACGATGGGATTCCAGCGTGCGAAAAAAGAGGGCCAAGTGTACTCTGTGCGATCCCGTTGGGGTCTCCCTGTGAGCTGCAGGGAGGGGATTCGAACCCGAGGATCTTTTGCCGCAAACTCGGTCACTGCCGCAACAACCACAACGTCCAGGCGCTCCAATCTCGTTTCGGGGAACCGGAAGCGCTTGTGCTGCCACCGGCAGGCACCTCCCCTGGGTGCGTTGGAACGTTCGTCCAGGGGGTGGCAGTGCCTGGGAATTATCCGCTGCAGCCCGCGAACGGCGCTAGCCGAGCGCCCGACGTTCGCCCCCGATTGGCGCCGCCGTGGGCCTGCTTCCCTGTGCTGAGTGGTGCCAGCAGGCAACGCGTGCCCCACCAGGTATGCCCCACGAGGTTGTCGCGCCCGTCCACGGCTTCTCTCGGAGAACGGCGTTGCCCAGAGGACAGGACGGCCCGAACGCCACCGCAGCGAAAAATCGCGGCAGCGAGGCCCCCTGAGCTTAGCGCCGCAAGGGTACCCCCTAACCGATTAGCAGCCGTTTCATGAATGCAAGCTCATTTTCATGTACCGATAGCTTTACTCGGCGTTCCAATAGGTTAGATTAAAGAGCACAAGGAGACAGAAGATGACTTGGACAGCCTGGTTGTGGACCGCAGTGATTCCCAGTGCACCGCTAGTCGTGCCGAGCTTGAATTGGGTCATGCTCGCTGCCGGCGTGCTTTGGCTGGTCTCGGCTGCCATGCTGCTCGCCGTGGCCGACCGGCAAGCGGGAGAGGCAGAGGTGCAAAGCCCGAGCGCATTGGCAGACGGTGCTTTCGGTTGTGCAGCTTGAGCCTCTCTACAGTAGGGGCAAGGGCGCTAGGGGCGGTTTCCCTAGCGCCCTTTTTCGTTGGTGGTCGTCGAGGTGCCTTGAAGCCCGATCCACACCTCACCGCCTTCGAAAACCTCTTTCTTCCAAATGGGCACGGTTTTCTTGAGTTGGTCGATGGCATAACGGGCTGCGGCAAAAGCGTCGCTGCGGTGCGGTGCGGAAACAGCCACCGCTACGCTCGCCTCCCCGAGGGGCACGTTGCCGAGGCGGTGCACCAGGGCAATCTTGCCAATCTGCCACTGTGCTTCGGCGGCGCTGCCGATGCGCTCCATTTCTTTGAGTGCCATCTCTTCGTAAGCCTCGTACTGGAGCTCGACGACCCGCCGGCCTTCGTTTTGGTCACGGGTGGAACCCACGAACAAAACCGTCGCCCCGCAGCTCACGTCGGCAACCGAGGCAAGAAGCTCTCCCAGGTCGATGGGGCTGGAGACGATTCGCGCTCGAGGCGTAGTCCGATCCATCAACAGTCCTCCCCGTCGCATCCGCCACTGACAGGGGGGATCAGGGCCAGCTCGTCTCCGTCATGCAGGGGGTGCCAGCTGTCGACGTACTGGCGGTTGACGGCAAACGTCACACACTCCCGGAACGGGCCGAGCGCAGGGTACTGCTGTTGCAAAAGCTCCCACGCTTCGTTGACGGACGGAGGGCGATCGAAAGCGAGTTCCGCCGATGTGACCCCGGCACGCTCGCGGAGCACGGCGAAAAAACGGACCTTCACTACCATCCGTGTTCTCCGTGTCGTTACTTCATCCCCCGCACCAGGCCGATGATGTGTCCTAGTTCCGGAAGGATGAGTTTTTTCATGGCTAACTCCACTGCCTGGGGAGCACCCGGCATGGAAAACACGACACGTCGGCCGATGACCCCCGCCGTTGCCCGGCTGAGCATCGCTGCCGCGCCGATCTCCTCGAAGCTCAAGATCCGGAACAGCTCCCCAAAACCACTGATTTCTTTGTCGAACAAGCGAGTGACCGTTTCGTACGTCGTATCTCTGCGTGCGAGCCCCGTGCCCCCATTGATCAATACCGCTGCTACATTCTCTGGCAGCGTTTGCAGCGCCCCAAGAATCAGCGCCGGTTCGTCTTGCAAGATCCGGTACTGAACCACCCGATGGCCCCCTTCCTCCAGAAGCCGACAGATGAGCTGACCGCTTACATCGTTGGCAGCGGTGCGGCTATCGCTTACAGTGATGACTGCGCACTCCACTACTTGGACATCAGCACCGCGGTGGTGGGAATGTTCTTGCTTTGCCATGGCGACGCATTGTAGCAAGGCCAAGCCAATGCGGAAGAGAATGCCAAGAAAGGGTCGAGGCAGCGGAAAATGAAACAGCGAGATTGCCTTCGAATCACCGCCCTGGTGGCGGGTTTGCTCCTGGCCGCGATGCTGAGTGGCTCAGGGAAGCAGGCGCAAGCGCAGCCCAAGCAACTCCCGACAATCCGCTTCGTCATTCCCAACGTGGAGCAAACCAGAGCTGCAGCCACGGGAACGCCCGCTCGACCGACTCCTGAGCCGCCGACAGCCGACTATTGGTGGAACCAGCCCGACTACATCGAGGCATTCGGTTTGTCTACGGATCAGCGCAAGCGCATGGACGCCGCCATGGCTCAGACACAGGAGAAAGCCAACGAAGCCATCCGGCAGCAAAACGAAGCCCGCGATCGGTTTCATGCGGCGGTGACCAAGCGCGATTGGGCTGCAGCGCGAAAAGCCATGGAAGATTGGGAACGCGCCTTTGCCGCTCAATGGGGTGTGGGAAATCAGGCGAAGATTGCCGTGCTGGAGGTGCTGACCCCAGCCCAACACGAAAAACTTCTGCGCGAACACGCGTACTTGCTCGATCGCCCGTGGACGTTAGGCCGCCGGATCCAGGTGCACCGGGGTACTCCCGCATCCGCTTCCGGATCTACGTCGCAAACGCCCTCGTCCCCGACGAGCGGAAGCAGCCAGCCATGAGGTGCGTGGAACCCTCGCTGCCGGCGCTGCCGCGTTTTGGCCGCCGCCTAGCTGCCTTAGCGCTGGGGCAAACGTTGAAGATCACGTCCGACTGGAGGGGGACCTGGCGCCCCCATCGGTGGGGGCCCGGCCGCTTCACTAGGAGGCCGGCCGGCTGCACCCGCCGGCGGTGGGCCGACCGCACCCACGGGCGGAACCCCGGCTGGCCCGGCGGGCAGCGGCCGCGCAAGTTCCCGCCGACACGATTCGACTACCGCGAAAGGAAGCTGTGTCTGCTCCGCGATCTGTGCGTCGGAAAGGCCCTGCTGAAACAACGGCAGCAGCACCATGCAGTCGTTGGCCTTCGTGCTTCGGACCCCTAGGAAATTCCAGGTTGCCATAGCCACAACGAGCACACTTCCCCAAGACGCCAGCGCCCTGCCCCAAAAAGCCAGATGATTGTTCATGGGTTTTCTCCTTCGGGCAATCTTGCTGATGGCGAGATCTTCATCTCCCGCATAGATCAACGCACCGGAGGACACTAGTGGAAAACCAGCGAGAGACAAAGCAGCCGGCTATCCGCATCTCCCATCGCGCAATCCTGTCGGGGTTGCTGGTCGGTACCGTCGCAGGGGTGGCTGCCCACGCCGCCTGGCCTCAACATCCGTGGCTCAATGTTGTCGTGGATGGCTTGACGGAGCCGACCGGCCGCCTGTTTTTACGGCTGATTTTCCTCATCGTGCTCCCCCTTGTCTTTTCCGCCCTCACCTTGGGCGTCAGCGGCTTTGGCGATCTCGCCAGCGTGGGCCGCGTCGGACTCAAAACGCTTACCGTCACGCTGGTGATTTCCAGCCTTTCCGTGGCCATTGGTATCGTGCTGGTGAACGTGTTCCAACCTGGCGCTGCACTTTCCGAGGAAGCGCGCGCAGCCTTGCTGGCGAGTGCACAACGAGTAGACCCAGCACTCGGTGGTGCTCGAGCCCCAGTCGGACTCGAAGTCCTCACCCACCTGGTCCCCGATAACCCCGTCAGGGCGGCAGCCCAAGGCGACATGCTGGCCGTCATGGTCTTCGCGCTCGTCTTCGGCCTTGGTTTGGCACGCAGCGACAGGAAGGCCATAAGCGTGCTTACCGCGTGGCTCGAGGGCGTTTATGAGGTGTCGATGCAGGTGGTCGGCCTGGCCATGCGCTTGGCGCCGGTCGGCGTCGGCTGTCTTATGTTTACCCTGACCGCCCGCTTCGGCTACGAAGTGTTGCAACCTCTGGCCGCGTACGTCGGCGTGGTGATCCTCGGGCTTGCGTTGCACTTGCTGGTCACGTACTCGCTCTTGCTGCGGGTGTTCGCCCAGCGTTCGGTGTGCCCCTTCTTCGCCGCGGTACAACCGGTCGTTCTCACGGCCTTCTCTACGAGTTCCTCGAATGCCACCCTGCCGACAACGCTGGCGGTAGCGCGTGAACGCCTGGGCATTCCGCGGGAAATTGCTGGGTTCGTCTTGACCCTCGGGTCCACCGCCAACCAAAACGGCACGGCCCTCTTCGAAGGAGTCACCGTGTTGTTCTTGGCTCAGTTCTTTGGCGTGGAGTTGACCCTCGGGCAGCAGCTCCTAGTGGTCGGGATGTCGGTACTCGCAGGTATCGGTACAGCCGGAGTACCCGGCGGGTCGCTGCCATTGATCGTTCCGGTGTTGGTGGCCGTCGGCGTGCCTGCCGAGGGGATCGGCATTATCCTCGGCGTCGATCGGTTTCTGGACATGTGCCGCACCGTACTGAATGTCGTGGGCGACCTTGTCGTCGCTGTCGTCGTCGCCGCGTGGGAGAAGCCGCCCGCCGCACTCGAGGACCAGAGCAAAGAATACTTCGGCCAGAAGGCCGAGCAGGGTCGCTAGTGCGGTTGACTTTTCCTCCCGCCTGCAGGACAAGCTTCTGTCGATCCCGCCCGCGGAGGATTTGTATGTCGGCGCTGCAAACCGTTGCCGCAGTCGTGGCTTTGGCGTTCCTCGGAGCAGCCAGGGTAGTGACGGCCGAGGAAGCAAAAACGTGGCTCCTCACTGCCAATAACTGGCAGCAAGGCGAAGGCTTGTTGCCAGAGCCCGTGCTCAAGCGCGTGCGCAATGGGGAGTACTACTTCAAGGTCGTCGAGGTCGACCCCGAGCGGCTTCGCCAAAATTATTCGGCGAAGTTCTGGCAGGCGAGCGAGGCGAACGCAGGCAAATACGACGTCGATCCCAAGACCTGCGGGCTGAAAGACCTGGCCACTGGCAAGATGCCGCAATTTTATTTTGGCTTCCCGTTCCCCCGTATCGATGCCACGAACGATCCGTTTGCCGCGTGCAAAATGGCGTGGAACTTCGAAGCTGCAAACGCCGTAGCCGGCGGAGGCGGGGCCACGTTTACGCTGAACGGCATTGACGCTGGCGGCGAATACAAGCGCATCAAACTTTGGCTCCACGGCCACGGTTTTCTTGGCCGTCACTTCGGTCCGATCGACAATCCGGAAAATTTGCGGGGCGCAAGCCTCACTGGGGTCATGGAACCGCAAGACGTGGACGGGGTGGCCGGGCTGGGCAAGCGCTTTAACGATTGGGAGTCCCAAGACCAAGCTTGGTTTTACGTGCCGGCCACACGGCGGGTGCGTCGCGTCAACACCGCCACGCGCTCCGACCCCGTCGCTGGTCTCGACATCTATGCCGACGATATCAATTGCTACGCCGGGAAAGTGGAGTACTACAAGTGGCAACTGCTGGGAGAGGGCAAGATCCTCGCCCCTGTGCTCTCCCCCGAACCAGTGAAGCAACGGTGGATTTCGCCGACCCGTGCCGAAGTGGCCATTCCGTACTTTACCGCCTCCTACGAAACACCCGGCGCCAAGGGCGCTCCTTGGCTGGTGGTAGAAAACTTGGTCATGATCCCTCGGCCGGTGTGGATCATCCAAGGGCAATCGGAAGACCCTTTCTACAACTTCGGGAAGGTCATCATGTACATGGACAAGGAGCTGTACCGCATTTGGTGGAAGCTGGTTCATAATCGTGCCGGAGAGTACTTCTACAATGCGATGTGTGCATTTCACTGGTCGAGCAACGACGACGGAAGCTTCAAGACCGTCACGCCCAATATGGTCGTGGGCGTGAACGACAAGACCAATCGCGCCGCCATCGGGGGCCGTTACAGTACACAGTTCATCGAACTGGCATTTCCCGAAGGCCATTTCAGCTTGCAGACACTCACCCACATGGCAGACTGATTGTACTTTGCCTCGTGGCGTGCGACTCTGGCGGCAAGGAGGACGCTGAAATGGCCGAGTGCTTTTACCACCCGCAAGACAGCCGCCGTCTGCGGCGACTACGCGAACTGAAACCCGAAATGTTCCGTGGCTTTGTCGACTTCGAGCGCGCGGTATTTCAAGACGGGGAACTATCGCTCAAGACTAAGGAGCTCATTGCCATCGCCACGGCGCATATCACCCAGTGTCCGTACTGTATCGACGTGCACGTGAAGCGGGCCAAGAAGGCTGGCGCCTCGGATGGCGAGATTGCCGAAGCGATCTTCGTGGCGATGACGCTTCGTGCCGGAGCAGCGTTCGCTCACGCCGCAATTGCCTTGCGAGCTGCCGAAGAAGCGCAGTCGAAGGCGGGCACTGCGCCGTAGCTCGGCGGGCCCGAGGAGAGAGCCCACAGGGATACGGATCGCCGAAGGTGAACGCTGCTGACGCCCCGTACCGAATTGCTCCCCCTGCGATTTCCCCGGGTGCTTGCGTGGGGATCGTAGCCCCCGCTGGTGCGGTGCGTCGCGACGAGGTCGAAGCCGGCATTGCCCGCCTCGAAGCCGCGGGGTTTCGCGTGCGAGTCGGTGCGGCCTTGTGGAGACGACTCGGTTACCTCGCCGGGAGCGATGCCGAGCGCGTGCGCGACCTCACCGAAATGTTTCTCGACCCGGCCGTCGATGCCGTGTTTGCCGCCCGCGGAGGCTACGGGTGCACGCGCTTGCTGCCCCTGTTGGATCCGCAGTTGCTGCGCTCCCATGCCAAGATTTTCGTCGGCAGCAGTGACTGTACGGCGTTGCTGCAGTTTTTGGTGGACCACTGTGGCATCGTCGCGTTTCATGGCCCGGTGGTGGCAACCCTAGCCGGGCGCGAAGAAGCCTTGACGGGTTTGCTGAAAGTGCTCGCTGGCTCGCACGATACGACAGTGAGGTTGCCGCGCATCTTGCGGGGAGGACACGCCGAGGGTGTGCTGCGCGGCGGCTGCTTGAGCATCCTGACGAGTCTGCTCGGTACCCCATTTGCGCCGAAGGAGCAGCGCACCGTGTGGTTTTTCGAGGACGTCAACGAGCCGCCCTACCGGATCGACCGAATGCTGACGCAGTGGTCGCAGGCGGGCTGCTGGCGCGGCACCACGGGAGTGTTGTGGGGCGAGATGATGGGATGCACGGGCCCCGAAGGGAGTTGGGACGTGTGGGAGGTCATTGCCCAACACACCGAGCCTTTGGGCGTACCGGTGGCCGTGGGGCTGCCGAGCGGCCACGGTGCGAACACGTTGACCCTGCCGCTTGGCGTACACGTACGGCTTGCCGAGGAAAGCTTGCAGTTTTTAGAGCCTTGCGTGGTGCCCAACGGCATTGCGTAGGGAGGCAGCCGTGGGATTCGAACTTGTCGAACAAGCCATGCAAGAGGCCGCGGCCGAGGGGGTGTTCCCTGGAGCTGTCCTCTTGGTGCGACAAGGGGAGGCTTTTTTTTATTTGCGTGCCTTCGGAAACCGATCGCTCCTCCCGCAAGTGGCGCCCATGCGCGAGGACACGATTTTCGACGTCGCTTCGTTGACCAAACCCTTGGCAACCTCGGTGGCCCTCATGCTGTTGGTCAAAGAGGGCAAGATCCGCCTCGACGATCGGGTAGCTCGCTTGATCCCTAACTTCAGTGTCCACGGCAAAGCCCAGGTGACGTTTCGCCACCTCTTGGCCCACTGTTCGGGTCTGCCCGCTTGGAAGCCGTACTACAAGGAAGTGGTTGCCGAGGAACGACGCGGGGGGCGAGTGAACTTTCTCGGCACCAGCGCGGCCAAGACATTTGTTTACCAGTCGATCGAGCGAGAGCGCGTCGAAGCTGAGCCAGGCACGCGGACGGCTTACAGCGATGTCGGTTTCATTTTGCTCGGCGCAGTGGTCGAGCAGTTGAGTGGCATGAATTTGGACCGCTTTTGCCAGGAGCGCATTTTTCGCCCCCTGGGGTTGCGCTCGACCGGTTTCATTGATCTCGCCATGCTGCGGGCACGCCGCCTCGAGCCCGTCACGGAAATGATCGCACCCACCGAGCAGTGCCCGTGGCGGGGCAAACTGCTGTGCGGCGAGGTGCACGATGATAACGCCTACGCGATGGGCGGTGTTGCCGGGCACGCAGGCTTGTTTTCTTCGGCGCGCGACATCGACACCTTACTTTGTTGCTTGGAAAACTGTTACTACAGCGTGGGCGGAATGATTCCTCAGCGGCTGATTCGCGAGTTCTGGAGCAAGGACCCTACGGTGCCGAACTCGACTTGGTGCTTGGGGTGGGACACTCCGTCTCCCCAAGACTCCAGCGCGGGCCGCTACTTTTCCCCTGAATCGGTGGGGCACCTCGGTTTTACCGGCTGTTCGGTGTGGATCGACTTGGCCGCCCACTGCCACGTGGTGCTGTTGTCCAACCGCGTTCACCCGCGACGTGACAATGACAAGATCAAGGAATTCCGCCCTCGCTTGCACGATTTGATCCGGGAGGCATTGTCGTGAACACCACCGAGGGAGTGACGTGGCAGGTGACCGACGATCCGAAAAATTCCATTCCCCCGTGGCTGCTGCCAGAGCATGCCAGCCACGTTCACCTAATTGCCGTGGGTGGGGTGGCCATGTCAGGCTTGGCGGTGCTGCTGCGTGCTCGAGGCTACCGCGTAACCGGTTCGGAGGATCAACTCTATCCGCCCATCAGCACCTTGCTGGAGCGGCTCGAAATTCCTGTCCGACGTGGGTTTTCCCCGGCAAATTTGGAACCTCCGCCAGACCTCGTGGTCATTGGCAACAAGATCACCCGGCAAAATCCTGAGGCCCAGGCGGTGTTCGAGCGCGGCCTTGCTTACGTTTCGCTGCCGCAGGCGCTTTACCAGTTCTTTCTTCGTCAGCGCATCCCCGTCGTGGTTGCCGGAACCCATGGAAAAACCACCACGACTGCAATGTTGGCGTGGATCTTCACGCTGGCCGGCCGGGAGCCGAGCTTCCTGGTTGGCGGTCAGGTGAAGGAATGGAACGGTAACGCCCGCCTAGGCGATGGTCCCCACTTCATCCTCGAGGGCGACGAGTACGACAGTGCCTTTTTCGATAAACGGCCAAAGTTTTTCCATTACCGCCCGCAGGCTTTGCTTTTGAACGCTGTGGAGTTCGATCACGCCGATATCTACCGCGACCTCGATCACGTGAAAGAGGCGTTCCGTTGGTTGGTCCATTCTTTACCGCCGGAGGCGCCGCTGGTCGTGTGTCGAGACTTTCCGCACGCTTGGGATGTGGCTCAGCGCCACGCGCGCAGCGTCGATTTCGGCTTCGGTCCCGATGCCACCTGGCGGGCAACCGACTTGCGCGACCACGAGCGACTTTCGTTCACCCTGAGCTACAAAGGGCGCGCGGTGGCAACCGCCAATTTCCCCGGCATGGGCGCCATGAATGCACGTAATGCCCTAGGTGCAGTCTTGATGGCGGAACAACTCGGGGTCCCGCTGGCCGAAGCCCTGCAAGCGCTGGAGACGTTTCCCGGGGTGGCCCGTCGCCAGGAAGTCGTGGGCGAGTTTGGCCGCGTGCTCGTCATCGATGATTTTGCCCACCATCCCACGGCTGTGGCGGCAACACTCGATGCCGTGCAGCAGCGTTATCCCAATCGGCGCATCTGGGCCTTGTTCGAGCCGCGCTCGAATACCAGCCGCCGTAAAGTGTTTCAGCAGGAGTATGTTCGCGCTTTGGCTCGTGCGGAGCGGGTGATCGTGGGGGGCGTTTTACGAAAGACTTCGGACGCTGTACCCGAAGCGGAACTGTTTTCCCCAGCGCAACTGGTGGCGGACTTGGAACGTCGAGGGGTTGCCGCGCGGCACTTCGACGACCCCGATGTCATTGCCGTGGCGGTAAAGCGCAACGTGCGTGCGGGCGACGTGGTGGTGATCCTATCGAACGGCGACTTTGGCGGCCTGCGCGAGAAACTGCTTGCGGCACTGGCGGAGCGCCAACAGGAAAGGGCACAGCGCGGGGTCGTGCCGTAGCCGAGAGGCGCTGGACAGGCCCGAGCCGAAGTTGATAGCAACAATGCATGCGCTCGTATCGGAAAGAACTCGTCATGCATGTGCCGTCGCGGATGGGCTTCGTCAACATTACGCAAGAGGTCGAAGCTGCGGTGCGCGAGAGCGGTGTGCAAGAGGGGTTGTGCTTGGTGAACTCGATGCACATTACCTCGAGCGTTTTCATCAACGACGATGAGCCCGGGTTGCTCGAGGACTACGCTCGCTGGCTCGAACAACTCGCCCCTTACGATCCAAGCCCGGAACGCTACCACCACAACCGTACCGGCGAGGACAACGGTGATGCCCACCACAAACGCCAGGTGATGGGCCGCGAAGTGGTGGTGGCGATTACCCGCGGCAAGTTGGATTTTGGCCCCTGGGAGCAGATTTTCTACGGCGAGTTCGATGGCCGCCGGCGCAAGCGCGTGCTGATCAAAATCATCGGCGAGTGACGGAATCGCCGAACCCGTGCCTAGGGAACGGCGCGGCATTGGCAACGCCTTGGCCCTCGCCTGCGCGGTCGCGGCCGACACGGCACGTTACCGCTTGCTACCTTGGGGCAGCCCGTGGCCGCAACAAGCCCCACCGTCAGCGCAAGTTGCCAAACGACACGCTTTTCTCCTCGACATCAATGATGGCGTAATCGCCATTTGCGAGGTGCCCCGGCGATACCACCAACGTGCTGCCCACCACGACCTTGCCTTTTTCCCCTCCAGGACGAGAGCACACGGCGAGATACGGATTGTAGGTCTTGATGATGTGACGAATCGCTTCGTGACCGTTCGCTTGGTGCTCCCCCTCGAACGGAGTTGCTGGCGCGGTGTGTGCCACGAAGAGTTTCACTTGCTCGAGGTGGCGCAGAAAGTCTAGGGAAAACTGCGCTTCCCAGCCGGGATAGCGGAGGAAGAATTCGTGATCGCGGTCGGTCGCAGTGACCTCTCCGCCGAAGCCGGCCACGACGAATCCACGGCCCAATGGCGCAAAACTTCGGTGCACCAGGTGAATGTGTTTTTCCACGATTTCCGAGTTGAACGCTGCCTGCAGGAAGAAGCGCTCAGGAGCATCGTTCCGCCCGGGTACGATGAAGACAGGCACGCCTAGCCGATCCAGGCTTTGGAAAAAGCGCGTGATCGACTCGGCATCGTCCCGCCGCTCCCGCACCACCTCGGGCTGATCCAAGCGCGGCAATCGGTTTTCCGCCTTGGCACGCTCCCACTCCGCCTGTCGGGCTTCGGCTCGCAGCACATTGCCACTGAACAGCACTGCCTGCACCCGCGCATTGTTGACGACCTCGCTCAATCGATCCAAATAGGCAAACTCCTCCCGCAAATCCGCAATGGCCAGCACGTTCATCGCTTCGGCCCTCCTTTGGGTGGATCTCTTCGCTCTTCGCCGCAAAAGCCGTTGGCTTGCGGTGAAGCGCTCGGCAATATGTGTCGCTGCTTTCCAGTTGTAAACTCCGCCCGTGCAAAGTTCGTGGCGTGCCAGCGGATGCTCGGAAAAAGAAAGGAATCCACACCGCATTTCTCGGTAATGGGAACGCCTTCGCCCTCTCGGTCGTAGTCGCCGGCAGGTGTGTCTTTGTTCGGTCTTGCTTTTGACTTTCAAGGGTGAGCATCTGTGAGAATGTGAACCTGCACCAAGACGTTGTGCAAATTGCCCTTCATGCTGGGTCGGCCTGGCTTGCAGGCAGCCTCATCGGTTTGGAGCGCACGTTCCACGGCCGCCCCGCCGGCTTTCGCACCCACGCATTGGTTTGCTTGGCTTCGGCGTTGCTCATGTTCGTGACCACGTATCAGTGGCAGTGGGCCACGGGTCTTCCGGTGGAAGCGATCCGCATCGACCCCACACGCATGGCAGCGGGCATCATGACCGGTATTGGATTTTTGGGCGCCGGGGTCATTTTCAAGGAAAGCTTGGCCGTGCGAGGGCTCACGACCGCGGCATCGATTTGGATTACCGCGGCGTTGGGAATCTTGTACGGTGTTGGGCTGTTCCTTGCGGCAGCGCTGGGAACGGCTGCGGTGCTGGGTACACTGGCGGTTTTCCGCTGGCTGGAGGATCGCATGCCCACACAACTGTACGCGCACTGTTCGGTGCGGTTTAGCCGAGAACACGTGCCCGACGAAGATACGTTGCGGACGATGGTCGACGAGCACAAAGCCGAGGTGGCCAGTCTCTCCTATCACTTGGTCGATCACGGTCGGGCCTTCGAGTACGCGATGGTCATTCGTTCGTTTCGGCGCGCCAGCTTCGAAGGCCTGGCCGAACGCTGGCGCAAAGAGCCCGCGGTTCTGCAGTTCGACATCGTGCCCACGGGAGAGTGAGTCCGCTTACCACTTTGCTGCGCCTGCCAGGGCATGCCAAACCGGAACAGTGCGGCTGGCCTTTCGAGACACACCGACAGCCGACAGTGGCACTGTAGTGGCGAGGAGGCGACGCCTACGGCAGACTTCCGCCCCCGTGGTGCCTGGGCCTCGACTCGCAGGGTCGCTCGAAGGAGCACGGTTGCCGCCACCACCTGGGGTCGCGCCACCCGCGCTTGCCTAGAGCAACAGCAAAATCGGAAGCGCCGCGCTCCCCAAGAGTACGATCACGAACAGCACAGCGGTTGCCGCCCCTTCCCAACGCTCACGATTCGAAGACCCGTCGCGCTCGGTGCTCGAGGGCTCGTCCACTGTTGCGAAATGCGGGCTTTCCCGTGCGCTCAGCGAACGCCCTCGTTGTTCGGAAGTCACAGGCCCGCACCCGAGTAACGCAACAGTTGCCCAGAGAAGGAACAAGCGCACGGCTTTCCCAACCCCTCGAGGGCAAGTTTCTTTTGGCCACATGGAACGCTCACCCTTACCACGAACTTGCAAGCAACTCGACCAAAAAAACATCGTTGGGTCGGTGGGCCCGCTCAGTGCGCGCGGCAATGGCCAAAGAGCTGGATGCGGGGCAATTTCGATGAGTCCGCTCTAGGCGCAACCGGCAAAGTGAATACGCCGAGCCGCACGAACACTGCAAAGGTGGCGGTGCCTTTTGGTAGGCTCGTGCGCTTGCCGGCGCGGCATGGCAGCTCGTTCCATTGGGCAGGGGCCGACTTTCTAAACAGGCCCAGGAGACAGCCCGGAAGTACCGAGGGGCGAAGCGCATGTTGCGGGAAAGATGCGTCCTGTCGGGCGGGAACGGCCGCGTACGCGGACGGGGATGCACCTTGGCGCTCCCAAGGAAGCCATGCCGGCAATGTTGCCGAGCGCACTGTTCGTTCTGCCTTCGTCAGCTCGCCGCCATAAGCGTTTTCTAGAGTCTGGGGGAACAGTTGAAGTCGAAAACAGGCACGACGCCACGTCCATGCAGCTCACTCGCAAAGCGACCCGTACAGGCAAAGGGAAAGTTGGGTCGACGGTGCAGGGAACGAACTTGGGCCCCTCGGTGCATTGCCCCGGCTTCCGAAGGAACATCGCCGCCCACGCCATTGTCACTGTTCCAGCGTGCACCCGGGCGTATTTTTTCCCCGTCGGTACTTTGTGTCACCCCCTGCGAACGGAGGTAGTACCCCGAGGACCTCATCTGCCGCCAACGGCCAAAGAGCGTTTTCCGTGCCGAAAGCCGAAAGACAGCGCGGTGGACCTCTTCTGTGATGGATTTTTCTTTCCCGCCCTGCTCCGTGCCGAGAACCTGCGATTCACCAACTGGTCGGGGTTCGTCTCAGCCGTTTCGTTCGTGGTTGAAATCGCTGGCAACGGTGGAGCCAAGGCTGTAGCCCGCGGTGATCGTGCTCGGGTCACCACCCGTTTCGTATAAGGGTCGAAGAAAGGGGAAAGGATCATGGGATGTTTTCATTGTGGGGGCCGAGGCCGCATTGCCTGCACGGCATGCCAGAGCGTGGGCTTGATGCGCTGTGGTGAATGCCGCAGAGCCGCGGAAGATTGCTGCCCGGTATGCTCGAACGTGGGATACGGCGTTTCTCAATGTGTCACGGCACCGGCTGCGGTTTCAGCGGGGAAGAATGTTTCCACTGCAACGGAGGGGACAAAGATGGTGTCGCAGATGTTACTTGCCTCGCGTGGAGGAGCCTTGCCCGGAGTGCGGGGGCTCGGAGTACGTTTGGTGGCGGCACTGTGGAGCGCGAGGGTAGGAGTGGTGCGCCTACTGCCTGGCTTGGTGGACGGGCGTGGCCTTAGGCTGGTCGGGGCAGGAAAAGCAGGAAGACGACTTCGACGACTTGTGGGACGAGTACGACGGTGAGGAAGGGAAGCCGTGGGAGGAAGACGACGCTGACGACCACGAAGAACGGATCGACGACGACGAGGATTGGGACGATGAGGATGGTTAAAGCGAGCGGAGCAAAAAGGGCGTCAAGAGGAACGGGATCGGGCCGTTGACGGAACGGATGAATCCTCCGAATCCCCGGAAGACGACCGCGAGTCAGACGCGGGAATATTGCTGTCGAGCCTCCTGAAAAGAGTGCTGTGCGCCGAAGCCGCGCTTCCGAAGGCCACACAGAGGAATTGAACGGCCCCGGCCGTTACAAGGCCTGCCACGGATCAGAGCTTGCGGTGCACGCCGGTTAAAGAGTAGTGGAGCTGAGCGGAGTCGAACCGCCGACCTCCTGAATGCCATTCAGGCGCTCTCCCAACTGAGCTACAGCCCCACGCGATGCGCGCTGTCGAACAAAGCGTGGGCAGTCGCTTAGCTCAACCCGGGCGAGAGAGCAACTGCGGGCGAGTTCGTCCGAAGACTCGACCGGAGGTCACCTGTGGTCGAGCCCTGGTGTCGCTCTCCAATGGGAACAGCTCCAGTGAGGACAGCTCGAGGTTGAGAGCAGCGCGAGGCTACCCCTGAAAGGCCACGTTCGTGCATCTGGGCCTGCCGCTGTTCGTTGAACGAGGGCGGGCTCTGGGCAGCGTTCGGTGGAGAGCCTCCTGCACACGGCGTGCAAGCGAGTGGCGCTGACGGTGGAAGGGTGTCGTGGGTCTATCGCATGAGTGAACCGCGAGCAGTCGCGCCCCCAGCCAGACCTGGCACTCACGGAGCGCCGCACGTTACGAACAGCGAGTCCGCGGGCGGCTGCCTGGTGGACAGCGACTGCCAACGGTCGCTACCGTCGCCGGGGAACCGGGCGACTCCACGGAGCCATGGCGCCGAGCCGAGCACAGCCTGCACGATGAATCGCGATTTGCCTGGCCGGGCGGTCGTCCGGAGGGTGGCTAGCTAGGATCGCGGGCGATCCGCCGGGGTGCTTGACGATGTGAATAATGTTCAGTATCTGTGTGCCGCTCAGAACGACGTCGTGCTGGGCGGCGCAAAACGGAAGGGAGCATGGAACAGTTGGAAAAGATCGGGGCGGTCGACGCCTGGGCGTCGCTCATTACGCCGGAGGCAGCGCGGCTGTGGCCGGAAGAATTTCGGCACATCTTCCGGCGTTACAAGGTAGAAGAGCGCATGACCCGCGGCATGACCGTCGAGGACATGATTGCCGAGATGGACGCTGCCGACGTGGAGATGGCCGTCTTCTCAGCGTTCCACTACGGCGATCTGAAGATCATGCCGAATGAACAAGTGGCGGAGTACGTTCGCCGCTTCCCCGAGCGCTTCGTCGGCGCCGGCACAGTGGATCCTCGCCGACGCCCTATGGAGGTGCTTCGAGAACTGGAGCACATGGTCCACGACCTGGGGCTGCGTATTTTGCGGCTCGAGCCTTACGCATACGGGGACGGTATGACCGGGGCGCCACCGAATCACAAGATGTATTGGCCGATCTACGTGAAATGCGCCGAGCTCGGTGTGCCCGTGGCTATTCAAGTCGGTCACACCGGGCCGCGGCTGCCATCGGAACCGGGCCGCCCAATATACTTGGACGAGGTGGCGCTTGCCTTTCCGGAATTGACCATCATTGGCTGTCACCTGGGTCAACCTTGGCACGAGGAGATGATGATTCTGGCATGGAAGAATCCCCACGTCTACGTCGAGACCTCGGCGCGCCCGGCGAAGTTTTGGCCGGAATCCTTCAAAGAGTTCGTGCGGGGCTACGGGCAGGACAAGGTCATCTGGGCAACCGACTACCCGCTGGTATCGTTCGAGCGGGCTCGACGCGATGTCGAAGATCTCGGACTACCCCACGAAGTGAAACGCAAGCTTTTGCGTGATAACGCCATGCGCGCGTTGAAGATCCGAATCGGAACGGATCTATGAGAACGCAAACGAGCGCTGCTTGTATTGCGGGAGTGGGCCACACGGCGGTTGCAGCGCGGCTCGGGCGTTCGGCCTGGGAACTCCAGGCCGATGCCGTGGTCCAGGCGGTTGCCGATGCCGGTCTTCGCCCTTGCGACGTAGACGGCTTGCTCACGGAGCCCGGCTACTCTCAGGGTGTGATCGAGGGCGTCACGCCTCACTTTCTTCGCCTCGGGGCGATGCTGGGGCTGGATCCTCGCTTCACGGGCTCCGAGGTTCTCGGTGGCGCCAGCGCGGTGGCCATGGTGCAACGCGCAGCAATGGCCGTCGCGAACGGCCTGTGCGAGGTGTGCGTCTGCGTGTACGGGGACGCCCCTTCGCAGGCACCGGGTGTCTGGGGTTACAGTCGTGGTGACGGCGCGGCATTTGGTTTTTTTGGGGCACCCGGCATCCACGCGTTGGCTGCTGCGCGCCACATGGCATTGTACGGGACGCGGCCCGAGCAGCTCGGGGAGATTGCCGTGACTTTTCGGCACCACGCCCGCCTGACCCCCCATGCACAACAACGTGCACCCATGACGCTCGAGGATTATCTCGCCTCCCCGTACGTGGTCGAGCCCCTGCGCGTGCTGGATTGCTGCCAGATATCCGACGCCGGTGCCGCTGTCGTGATCACTTCCCGCGAGCGCGCACGAGATCTGAAGCACCCCCCGGTAGCGATTGCAGGGTTCAGCCAAGCCCACTGTTTAACGAGCTTGGTCAACGACGATTACCTTACCACGTTGCCCGCTCGCCGCGCAGCCCCCGAGGCATTCGCCATGGCGGGCGTCACACCCGGCGATGTAGACTTGGCCGAACTTTACGACTGCTTCACCATTGTCGTGCTCTTGCAGCTGGAAGACTACGGGTTTTGCAAGAAAGGCGAGGGCGGTGGGTTTGTCGACAACGGCGGCCTGGCACTGACGGGGCGTCTGCCCACGAACACCGCTGGCGGGCTGCTGTCGGAAGGTTTCGGCGGCGGGATGCTGCACATCGTCGAAGCGGTGCGCCAGTTGCGTGGCGAGTGTGGGCTGCGGCAAGTGCGCGAGGCCGAGGTGGCACTGGTCAGCGGGTACGGGCTTGGCATGAACACGCACGCGACAGTGATTCTCACCAGAGGTTGAAATGAACGAAGCTCGCCCGCTGCCAGCGCCCGACGAGGTCACCCGGCCGTTTTGGTCTGCTTGCGCGGAACATCGGCTGTGCTTCCAGCAGTGTCGGGCTTGTGGTTACCGCTGGCTTCCGGCGTCGGTCGTGTGCCCCCGCTGCTGGGCAGGGGAGTGCGACTGGGTTCCCAGCGAGGGCGAGGGCACTGTTTTCAGTTTGGCGGTGTATCATCGTGCCTACCATCCCGCCTTCCAGGCACTCCTGCCTTACGTGGTGGCAGTGATCGAGCTTGCGGAGGGTCCCCGCCTGGTGAGCAACTTGGTGGGCGTGCAGCCGCAAGACGTTTCCGTGGGCATGGCGGTCAGGCTGGAGTTTCTCGATCTGGACGACAGGGCACTGCCGTTGTTCCGGCCGCGCACGCGAGGCGGGTGACCCGTGGCGGTGAGAGTGGAAGAACACGGTCAGGTATGGGTGATCGTCATCGATCGGCCCGAGGCACACAACGCCATCGATCGCGACACCGACCAGGCGCTTGTCGCAGCGTGGGAACGATTCCGGGACACGGAGCAGTGCCGAGTGGCCGTACTCACGGGAGCTGGCGACCGCGCGTTTTGCGCCGGTGCGGATCTGCGGGGCGTCGGGGAGTTCTACCGCGCGCTCACCTCTGCGCAACGTCTCGCCCTAGCCGAAAGCCGACCGGGCCTCGGTGGAATCACCCGGAATCTGCAAATCTGGAAGCCCATCATTGCTGCAATCCACGGGTACTGTCTGGGCGGAGGCTTCGAGCTGGCCCTGGCCTGCGATCTCCGCATTGCCTCGGTCCAGGCAAGCTTCGGACTGCCCGAGGTTACCTGGGGCATCTTGCCCGGAGCCGGCGGCACGCAACGGCTGGTGCGGATCGCTCCTCTGGGCGCTGCGCTCGAACTCATCTTGACCGGCGACACCATCACGGCGGCCGACGCATACCGGCTTGGCGTGGTCAACCGAGTGGTGCCGCCCGCCGAACTCCTGCCAACGGCTCTAGCGCTTGCCGATCGCATCGCCCGTAACGGGCCGCTGGCCGTTCGCGCAGCAAAGGAGGCGGTTTACCGCGGGCTGCACCTGCCACTGAACGAAGCGCTGCTTCTCGAGCAGTTGCTCGCCGAACCAGTGCGGCAGAGCGACGACGCCCAAGAAGGTCCTCGGGCGTTTGCCGAGAAGCGCCAGCCGATCTTTCGCGGGCGCTAACGAATTTGGAAGTTTCGTACTGCGAGGTGTACGATGAGCAAGAAGAGGCCGAACCCCGCTCGGACCGCCAGCTCGCCCCTCCGAGGGGGGCAGCGGAGGAAGTCCGTCGGTGATTTCGTGCGCCGCGGCGACTTTTCGGGATACTGGGAGACTCGGATCAGCCAGGCCTCGGCAGGTGCAATTCTCGTGCGTGGGTATCCGGTGGAGGATCTGATCGAACACCTTTCCTACATCGAAAGTCTGTGGCTCATCGTTCGCGGCGAGCTTCCGAACGAGGATCAGGCTGCGCTTCTCGACCTGGTGCTCCGTAGCGGCATGGATCAGCAGTTTGTCAACTCGGCCGTGTGCGCGGCGCGCTTTACCGCTTCGGCGTTTCCCGAGTCGCCAATTCCTGGCATCGCCAGCGGCATGCTCGCCACCGGCTCCGTCACCGGTTCTCCTCAAGAATGCGCCGAGATGCTCGTCGAGGCATTGCACCGCAAGCGTCGAGAACACCGATCCGCATCGGTCGCCGCGCGGGCTGTGGTTGCCAGCCGACTCCGGACCAAGGGTTATGTGCCCGGATTCGGACACCCGCTTCACCACGTCCGTGAGCCGCGCGCCGAGACCCTGCGCCGCCTGGTGCAAGAGCGAGGCGGCTGGGGTCCGGTGGGCAACCTGCTCGATGCCATTGGTGTGGCGTTGGCCACGGCGAAAAAACACCCGCTGCCCATGAACTTGGCCGGTGCCATGGCTGCTTGCATGGTCGATCTTGGCTGGCATCCCCTGGAGATCGGTGCCCTCGGTGCCATCGGATACGCGCCCGCCTTGCTCGCGCACGTGGTCGAGGAAATCCGCCAGGGGGTGCCGTTGCGCATCATCCCCGACGGGCTCGGAGCCCGTTACTCTGGTCGCGCTAGACGCCCCCTTCCGGTCGACGTTCTAGCCCGAGGAGGCGCGGGCCTGCAGCCGACGAAAACCCATCGCCGAGGAAATCGCAAGCTCGCGGACGATGGGCACGAGAGGTCGCCGGCATGATCCACCCCTATTCTTACTATTTGGCGCGCGCCGCAGCTCTCTGGCCAACGAAGACCGCGGTCATCGACGGCGACACCTCCCTGTCGTATGCCCGACTCGACGAACGGGCGAGCCGGTTGGCGGCCTCGTTAATCGCTCTTGGCGTCGAGCGGGGCGATCGCGTGGCCATCGTGCAGCAAAACAACCACCGCTACCTCGAGGCCGTCTGCGGGGTGGCACGCGCCGGCGCGGTGTTCGTGCCCATGCTGGGGGTGCTCACGGAGCGGGAACACGCCAGTATCGTGGCCGACGCCGGCGCGCGGCTGTTGATCACCTTGGGAGAGGAAGGAACCGAGCGGGCCCGACGCTTGCGCGCCCAGGGTTGCGACATCACGACCGTCGGTCCCGACGCGGGCGAAAGCGACTACGAGCACTTGCTCGCGAGCCATCAGCCACACGACCCACGGTTCGATCGCGAGCCAGAGGAGCTGGCACAAATTCTGTACACGTCGGGTACCACCGGCAGACCCAAGGGGGTGATGCACTCGCTCGCGAGCACTGCAGCCGCAATCGGGGCCTGGGTGCATGGCTTAGGCATCCGCCACGACGACCGCTTGCTCGGTCATTTCGCCCTGAGCCATTTTGGAGGGCGGGTGATGGACTCTGCGTTTTGCACCGGCGCCACGCTGGTGATCCTGCCGCGTCCCGATCCGGCCCGGATCCTTGCCGCCATTGCCGAGCAGCGGATTACCGTCGTGCTCATGGTTCCTACCCTGATGCAGATGCTCCTCGATCACCCGGACGCACCCCATGCGGATTTTTCGAGCTTGCGCATCGTCCTCTATGCGGCTGCCCCGGCGTCGCCCACTCTCGTGCAGCGTGCCCTGAAGGCCTTTGGTCCGATCCTCGTCACTGGATTCGGGCAGACCGAAGCTTACGGCTTGAGCACCATCTTGTCCGCCACGGAACATTGCGTCGCCCTGGAAAGCGACAGTAACCGGCTTGCCTCGATTGGGCGCGAAGCCGATGGGTGGGTGCAGGTTCGCTTGCTCGACCCGGACGGCCGGGAGACCTCGCCCGGCGAAGTCGGCGAGATCTGCATCTGCGCACCGTGGGTGATGAAGGGCTATTGGAATCGACCAGACCTGACCGCAGAGACCTTGAAGGGCGGCTGGTTGCATACGCGCGACCTCGGTCGCCAGGACGAGAATGGTTACTTCTACCTCGTCGACCGCAAAGACGACATGATCATCAGCGGCGGCTACAACGTCTACCCGCGCGAAGTCGAAGACGTGATTGCCGCGCTCCCCGGTGTGCGGGAGTGCTGTGTGGTCGGTGTACCCGATGAGAAATGGGGCGAAGCGGTGCATGCGATCGTCGTGGCCGAAGGGCTGACCGAGGTTGAAGTGATCGAGCACTGCAAGGCTCATCTTGCCGCCTTCAAGGTGCCCAAAGGTGTCAGCTTCGTTGCCGAGCTGCCGAAAAGCACCGTGGGCAAAATCCTGCGCCGGGCCGTGCGGGAACCGTTCTGGAAGGGTCGCACCCGCCGGGTTCACGGTGCACGGTAGGGAACGGCGCTGCAGTCGTGAACACAGCTCATGAGTGACGAGGCACGAGTTCTGGGAGGTAACCCATGGCATTCCCCCCGTTTACGGAAGAGCACCAGATGTTCCGCGAGGCCGTACGCACGTTTGCCGAGAAGGAAATCGCGCCGCATGCGGAAGCGTGGGATCGCGAACAAAGCTTCCCGCGCGAGCTGTTTCGCAAGGCTGGCGCCCAGGGCTTTCTCGGTGTGCGGTTCGACCCGGCATATGGAGGCAGCGGCCTCGACTACTGGTTCACTGGCATCCTCATCGAAGAACTCATGCGTGGCCGCAACGTGGGCGTGGTCGTTGGCCTCATGGTGCAGTGTGAAATTGCCACCAGTGTCATCCACGCCTACGGGTCGGAGGATCTGAAGCGGGAGTGGCTCGTTCCAGCCATCCGCGGTGAACGCATCGCAGCGCTCGGGATCACCGAGCCGGCAGCCGGATCGAACGTTGCCGGGCTTCGCACCACGGCTCGCCGCGAGGGCGACGTCTATGTCATCAACGGTTCGAAGATCTTCATCACCAACGGTACCATCGCCGACTTTGTCACTCTCGCGGTGCGCACCGGCGGACCCGGACCGGGCGGCATCAGCGTGCTCGTAGTTCCCACCGCCACCCCCGGCTGCAGCGTTGGGCGCAAGCTACGCAAAGTCATGGCGCACGCCTCCGACACTGCGGAGCTGTTTTTCGACAACTGCCGCGTGCCCGCAACGAACCTGGTTGGCGAAGAGGGCCGGGGTTTCTCCTACATCATGCGCCTTTTCCAGGGCGAGCGCTTGGTGCTCGCCTACATTGCCAACAGTTGGATGCGGGAAATCCTGGACGAGACCCTGCGGTACGCGCGCGACCGGGAGGTCTTCGGAAGCAAGATTGCCGATATGCCCGTGTGGCGCCACCGCCTTGCCGATCTCATGGCACAGCTCGAGGCGTCTCGTACCTTGACCTGGTACGCCACCGAACTCTTGTGTGCCGGCGATTCCCAGGCGGAGGTGTATGTCTCGATGGCCAAGCTCGTCGCTGGCGAACTCTTCAAGCGCTTTGCGGCCGAGTGCGATCAAGTGTTTGGTGGCTATGGCTGCATGGAAGAGTACTTGGTTGCGCGCGCCTCGGGGGGAATCAGCGGTTTCGCAATTGGCGCCGGGACGAGCGAGATCATGCGCGAGATCATTGCCCGGCGGTGGATCGGAAAATGACGAGTACGAGGCTGAACGACCGAAGAGCGGAGGAACTCCGGGCCGCCGTGGAACAGGGCATTCCCTTCTTGACCAAGGTCCGGGTGGTCGTCGAGGAAATCACGCCCGGGCGCGTTCGCTTGCGCTTTCCCCACGATCCCACCAACGCCAATTACCTCGGCACCACACACGCGGCAGCTATCTTCGCGTTCGGCGAAACGTGCGCCGGCCTGGCCGCAGGTGCGTCGTTCGACTTGGCACGGTTGCACATGGTCGCGCGCCACGCCGCCATCGAATTTCGGGAGCCGGTGACCGGTGAACTGGTAAGCGTGGTGGAGATTCCCGCCGATACCATAACGAGAGTCATGGAGAGTCTTGAACGCGCCGGCCGGGCCTCGCTCCCTGTGAAGGTCACGATGCACAACACGGCGGGGGAAATGGCGGCGGAAATGACGGTGGAATACGCCTTCCGTAAGCTGCCAAGAACGCGGCACGTCGCCTGAAAGGACGGCGGAACAGCATGCGAGAGGGAACGGCCAGCCAGGCTCCCCGCGCGGGCGAGACCTTGGCCGCAGGGGAGGTAGCCCGCTGGTGCGGCACGGAGTTCCATCCGGCGGATGGATGCGGTTGCGCCGTGGGGATCCGTGCGCTCGCCACCAGTTGCCGGGGTCCGACAATGGTGGCGGAACTGCAATTCAGGGCGTCCGCCCATCAGACGAGCGGCGGAAGTACCTTCGATCAAACCCTGTCTCCTATGCGCTGCCACCTTGGGCCTCGAGGACGGTTGGCCTCCGACCTGGATGCCCGCGTCTTCCGCACCGACCATGGTCGTGCGTTGCCCCTTTCGAGTGCCTATCGGCTTCTCGTCGACTGGCGCTCCCACAGCGAGTCTCCGGGGTTGCAAGCGCGATTTTGCCTGACGCCTCCGGCACCGTCGTCTACCCGAAGGGCAGCCAGGCCGAGCGACGAGTGCCCGAGATTGCCGCTGTTCTCGCCTGCGCTGCCACGGCAGACGAGGGGGGTGCGCTTCGCAAACCACGCCCGCCGTGGACGCGTCTCTCATGCACGCGGGCCCATAGAAGACGGCGAAGTTATTCGCGTCCGAGCCGCTGCAAAGGGCCGCGATGGGCTGCCGACTTCGGCCGGGAGCCGCGTGGCCTCGACGGAGCTGCTGCGCGGGATGGCGCATCCAGGGTGCGCGGTTGTTGTGGCAGCAAGCCTTCGTTTGGTCGAGCGTTTTCCAAAAGGCTTCCCTCCGCGAGGATCTCGCGGTGGTTCGCGCGAGGGGCTCCGGCCGCGAACACTTTCCCGTGGAATTGCGATCGCTCGTCGAGCAAGGGCTGTTCGCTTTCCGCGAGTCAGTCGCCCACTGCTTCCCCTCGCACCAGGGAAACACTGCTTTCGACACCTCCGCGGTCGAAATCGGGACGCGTGTACCAGCGATCGCGCTGCCGCACGCATCACGATCACAGCATAGAGAAGAGAAAGGAGAAGAGCATGCGTTACGAATGTTTGACGGTGGAAACGAAAGATCACGTGCGCACGATCCGCTTGAACCGTGAAGAGAAACGCAATGCCCTGTCGATGAAAATGCGCGACGAGATCGAAGCGTGCTTTTGCGACGCGGATCAAGATCGCCACGTAGCCGTTGTCGTCCTCACCGGCGACGAGCGCGTCTTCAGTGCCGGGTTCGATCTGCAAGAGGTCGTCCAGACGCAGTTTCGAACGTTTCGTCACCGGGCCGAAGAGTTCGCCCAGGCGGTATTCGGGTTTTCGAAACCAGTGATCACGGCTGTCAGTGGCCCGGCTCTGGCAGGCGGCTTCGATCTTGCGCTCGCTGGTGACTTCATCATTGCCTCGGAAACAGCGGTCTTCGGTCATCCTGAGGTCGACTTTGGCGCTCCGCCCGCAGTGGCCGTGCTGTGGACGCGTGTGGGCCTAGCTAAAGCCAAGGAGCTAGCGATGCTGGGCTCCCGACTGACCGCCGAAGAAGCCCTGCGCATCGGTCTGGTCAGCCGCGTCGTGCCAGTGGAGCGTTTGCTCCTCGAGAGTTTGGAACTGGCACGGAAACTCGCTGCGAAACCGCCGGCGGCTTTGCGGGCCACGAAGGTTGCATTTCGGCGCATCGCTGCCCTCGATCTGTTCGCGGCAATGCAACTCGAGGCCCAGTTGGGCGAGCAAGCACTGAGCGATCCGGACAATCTGGCACGCGCTGCGGCGCATTTTGCCAGGGTGAAAGACAAGCCGTGAGTGCTCGCGCGAAGTGCGCTTCGAGCCGAGCGCAGCGCAACCCGCTGGGCCAGAGACGATCGCATTGCCCTGCGAGCGGCAGTCGCCAGGCAAAGGCCACGAAGACTAAGGAGGACCTCCGGCAGAAACCTGGTTCGAAGCTGCCACGTCCGAGCCCTCGATCGTGCGAGACGAACGCATGTTCGAATTTTCTCCACGACGCGCTGTGCCCTGGGCTGCCCTGCGTCTCGGATGCGAGAGGATGGGAACGAGCCCGGTCGGTGGCCCGCTCGGCGAGCGCTGGAAACCAAACCCTATGTCCGCGTACTGCGCAACCGTTCGTCCCCCGCCAGTCGGCGGGGGCGCACGTTGCGTACGCTACCTTCGCGACTAGAGTACAAAGCAGGAGAAAAATGAGGGCATCGGCAGAACGCGTCAAGGCAGCAGCTCGGGAACGGCGAGACGAGGAACGGGCAGCGCGGCGGCAGGCGATCCTGGCAGCGGCAAAAAAAGTGTACGCTGACAAGGGGTTTCTCGGGGCGACGATCGAGGACATCGCCGCCGAGGCGCGTGTCAGTGTCGGAGCGATCTACCTCTACTTCAAGAGCAAAGAAGACCTTTATGTGTCCCTGCTCGACGAGGCGATGGAGCTGTTTCGCCGCGCGCTGACAACGATCTTGCGTTCCCGGCGCCGCCCCGATCAGAAGCTCCGTGCTGCATGGGACTTTTTTTTGCGCTTCCAGAAGGACTACCCGGAGCTGTACCGGGTGTTCTTTTTGTTTCACGATCAGCGCTTCCCTGCAACGATCCCACCTGCCACACTCGCCGCGCTCAATCGGGCGGCGGGCCGCAACTTTGCACTGGCCGCACAGATCGTGCGCGAAGGCATGGAAGCGGGGATTTACCGGAAAGGCAACCCACGCGAAGTGGTCGACGTATTGTGGAGCGTGTTCCTGGGGCTCGTCCACCTGGCCGAGACGCGGGCGAATCTGCACCTGAGCCTCACCAGTCTCGACGATCTCCACCGCCGCGCTTTCGAGTGGTTCGAGGAGGGCTTGCGTCGCCCTCCCGCAAGCTGAGCGAACGGCGACAGCGTTGGCCGCGAAAACGATCGTTGCTTCGAGCCCAGGGTGGGCCGGGTGATCGCGGCCGAAAGAGGGTGTTCGGGCCTTTTTTCGCGGCATGGAGGCAGCGGGGAAAGCTCGCCTTCGAGGCGCGGGGGATCACTCGGACCTCGATGCGAACGGCAGACGGTGTGTCGGAAACCCGGGAGCACGTGGGCGCGCGCCGCCGCTCTACCTTGGGCGAAGGTGCCCTGCCGTTTGGGTCCCTTGCGTGGTGTTCGACCTCATGATGCGCCCCCGAGTTGTGCCGCTGTTGCCTCGGGCCGGAATAGAGGGTCGCCATCGTGAGCTTTGCCCTGGGGTCGGTCGCGACACGAAGATGTAGCCCGGGCGCACCCCCTGGGTTGCTGTGGGCTGGCGTGTGCCCGCTCGTGCGCTCGGCGACGTTCTTTCCGCGTGTCGAGGAAGGCCGCCCGGTGGGCCGCCGAATCTCCCCGAAGAACCGGGGCAGGGGTGTTGCAAATGCCGAAGGGGTTCTGGGTTGGATTCGCGGTGGCAACTCCGCCGCGCGGGTTCAGCAGTGGCTGCACCTGCCCTTGCTCTACTTGGGCTTACCCTCTCCATGGTTGGGGAAGAAGCGCTCGTCCACGGCCGCTCTTTTCACGGACTTCGGCCGGCCCAGCGGACTCGAGGAATGGATTTCTTCGCACGATGGATCTCGGCACCTCTCGGAACACTTCGCCGTGGGTATCAGGGTCGTCAGTACCCAAGGGGGCGAGTGGCCGCCGCCGCTCCGACAAGAGCCACAGGGTGTCTCCTCACCAGGGAGCGAAGGTTCGGTTCCTCGACGTTGCGCCTGGGGAGCGGAATTCTGGGTGAGCGGACGAACCAAGCAGGAAGAACGGATGGGAGCGCCTCGGGCTTCCGGGCACTTCGATTCTCGCATATGATACCGCCGATGCTCGCCAGGTTTCGACCCACCGTCACCCCAACCTCCAGAGCGCCCAGGCTGCGCTTCGATCGCCACGAACTGGCGGGGGCGTTCGGTGACATTGGCACGGATCTGCCGCTGCTGGTTGCCCTGGTGGTGACCTGCGGGCTCGACGCCGCCAGCGTTTGCATCGTGTTCGGGGCACTGCAGGTGGTCACGGGTCTGGTGTACGGCATTCCCATGCCGGTTCAGCCGCTGAAGGTGATGGCGGCGATCATGCTCACCGAGCGGCTTTCACCCGGCACCCTGGCAGGGGGTGGCCTCGTGATCGGCGCAACCATGCTGCTGCTGGCAGCCACCGGTGTGCTCGGGTGGATGGCCCGCCTCGTGCCGAAGGAGGTGATTCGCGGCATCCAGCTCGGACTCGGAATGTCGCTAGCAACGTTGGCGTTGCGCCAGTATGCCGGTGCCGATGGCGGGTCGGGTTACATCCTTGCCCTGGTGGCGGTGGCGCTGTTGCTGGCACTTCGCCAGCAGCAACGCATCCCGGGTCCCCTCGTGGTGATGGGGCTCGGGCTCGTGTACGCGCTGGTCGTCAAACTCCCGGGCGCTTCGGTGCTGGAGTGGGTCGGGTTCGAGCTTCCGACGTTTCGTGTTCCGACCCGCGACGAGCTCGTCCAAGGGGCGCTGCTCCTCGCTTTGCCGCAGATTCCTTTGTCAGTGACGAACTCGATCATCGCCACCAGCCAAACCACGCGCGACTTGTTCCCCGGGCGCTCTGTTTCGGTGCGCAAACTTGGCCTCACCTATGGTGTCATGAACCTCATTGGACCATGGTTCGGTGGCGTCCCGGTGTGTCATGGCTGCGGTGGCTTGGCTGGCTTCCACGGCTTTGGGGCGCGGACCGGTGGCGCCCCGATCCTTTACGGCGCGATGTACTTGATCCTCGGGTTGGTTTTCGCCCCGGGCTTTGCTGAGCTGGTCCACGTCTTCCCCATGCCGGTCTTAGGGGTGGTTCTGCTCTTCGAGGGCGTGGCGCTGATGATGCTGGTGCGCGATATCGCGGCGGACCGGAGCGCACTGTGGGTGGCATTTGCGGTTGCCGCGGCCGCGGTGGGGTTGCCCTACGGTTACGCCGTCGGTTTCGTTGTCGGCACGCTCCTTTCTCTCGCCCTGCGGCAAGGATGGATTCAGACTCCGGGTGTGGAGAGGAGCGACGCTCCAGTTGTGGTGGACTAGCGGCCCCCGGGTTCGTCTAGCCCGTGTTCAGTGTTGTCCTCTGGTTTTCTGCGGTCGTTGGCGTGGGCACGACCGTTAGGTACTCGGCGTCACTCTCGCCCACCGGCTTCCTACGCGGCTCGTAACCTCTCTCCCCCGCACCAACGGCGTGGGCGGCAATGCGGTCAGGAATTACGGCAGATCGCTCTCAGACGTCGCCAGCACCAGATCGTCCATGTAGGACTTCGAATCGCGAGGCCCATCGACCGTGGTTGGCATCCTCAACATTCGAAACCCGACGCGTTCCTCCGGTGGGACGGGCCAAAAGAAATTCGGCGTCACGCCCCCGATCCATTCTGCCACTTTCTGCCATGGCTGATCGGGCTCGCGTAACCATGCCTCGTAAATTCCCTGTTCTTGCGACACGTCGATGTGAATCCTGACCTGATACCACCGGCCTGCCAGCATAGGGGTTCGCACCAAGTTCTGGTTGAGCTTCTGCCTGTTGGTTGGATACTCGAAATCGCCGCGGTTGTCGCCATTCCACGCGTGCAATCCGAGAAAACGGCCACCTTTTGGAGCCGCAACTGTTTCGTAGCCACCAGACCCCCAGTACACGAGCCACTCGTAATCCGTTCTTCCGTCGCGCCGCGAGCAGGGATAAGGTCCGCGGCACGGATACAACACTTTCTGCCGCCAGGGAAAGCGGCTGCCGCGTGTCCCGTAGGTCCAAAACTGAATCCACACGTTCGCCGGAATCGTTGTCAGAGGACTGTCCTCCAGCCCGTAACCGACCCAATAATCCGTTTGGTTGATGGGCGATCGCGAAGGACGAGACTCCATGACCAACACTCGCGACCTCAACTTGTTGTTGTACTTCGTGAAGAGGTAACCGGATCCTCTGCCCCAGCTCGAATTGTTTGCCTTTGCACCAGCGTTCCAGCCGTGTGCCATGAAGATCTCGTCGGCATTGTGCGCGCTTCGGGCCACGACGTATTCGAAGTTGTCTTGGAAAACCACCTCGGCGACGGCGCCTGAGAAGCTGTGAAGGAGAAGGGCCAGAACAAAGAAAATCCGCAAACACGCGCTCGCTCTCATGCTGTTGTCGCCTTTCCTTCGATGCGGCCCTCCGCTTGACTCAAGCTTTACGTGAACATCTCGAGGCAGACTGTGTCAAGCTTTTTTTTCAAGCCGCTGCCGGCTACGCGCCTGTTACGCAAACACTCTGCAAAACCTTTCCCAGCGATTCTTTTGCCCTCAGCGTGGCCACTGCTTTTTCAAGGGTACGGAACTTCGAGGTTTGCCGTGGCCGGCCTCTTGGCACGCACGCAGTTCCACGGGTCTCGCAAAACCGGCGCTGCGTCGCCGAACCTGCGAGCCCTCCCGTTTGCGCACGGCTGTTGCCAAAGTTCCGAGAAGTAGCCGAGGGCGGCACTCGTGGCGGGCGACGGGCGCCAGCAGCTCCAACGGTCTGTGGCCGACAAAAGGCGGAGCGAAGCCGCCGTGAGCGAGCGGTCGCACGGTCGTGTGCAGTGGAGGGCACCCTCGCTTTTCGTCGAGTGGCGAGGTGACGCCGCTTAGCTCGACGAATCAGCGGCGCGGAATTGTTCCAGAGCGACCAGCAGGCGAAGCAGCAAAGCGATCGCCAACGAGCTCACCGGGGGGAGTAAGAGGAGTGCCATGCCCCAACTCAAGCGCCAGGTGCCTGTCTCTTTATCGAAGTCGAAGCAGCGTAGAGCGACGTCCGTGGCCGGAAGCGGATACGAAAACACAAAATTCCCACGCGCTTCTCGAACCAAGTCCTTCAACAGGGCTGGGTCTTGAAAGCCTTCCATCCGGCGCAAAATGTTGCCCTGGCGGTCGACAACGAACACGACAATCGAGTGATCGTAGTCGTTGCGAGTGGGGTCGTAGCGGAGCGCATAGCCCAAGCCGGCCAGCAAACGCGGAATCTGCTCCGGATCCATAACTCCCCACTGCCACGACGGGTGTTCCGCCAGAGCGAGGCGCTGCGTCAGCACGCGCACGTCTGCAAGCGTATCTCGCGGGTCGAAACTCAATACCACCACGCGGAAACCCGTTGGTGTGCTGCCGAGCGCTTGCCTGAGATACAGGAGGTAGGCGGAGCAGAGTCCACCACAGTGCGCCGAAAACAGCGTGAGGATGACGGACTGCGACTGGAAAAGGCGGTGTAGCGTTGTTTTGCTGCCGTCCACGAGCACGATCGGAACGTCAGGCAAGGTACGCAGATAGTACTGCCCTTCGTTCAGTTGTGCCCGTGCAGTGCCGGCAGCGATCAAGATGCCGCCAATATACGCCAGCATCGCTGAATTGCGTGGGCGACGTACAGGAGAGTTGCCGCAAACACGAGTATGGCGAACAAGCCGCCAATGAGTGCCCATAGGCTTCCGCTGCTGACCAGCTCCGGGTACTTGTCCACACGGCGCATCACCGAAGCACTGCCGGCAATGTAGAATGCGAACACGAACCCGGTGCCACCGAGGAGGTACAGTGTCGCCACCGGGCGATAGAGTCGACCACTGTCGTCTCCGCTCTTTTCCCGCACAAACCAAGTAATAAAGCCCAAGCTGAAGAGCACGTTTCCCAAGAGGTTGTAGGTATGAAAGTGTGCCGGTACCCACAGGGTGTTGTGCAGTACGAAATTGTTCGCCACGATGGCGTCCAATATCGCGGCGAAGCCGCCAATAATCCAGAACATGACGCCGGTGAAGAAGAACGTTGGCGCCAGCCACCACTTCATTCCCGAACCGTACACCGTTGCCAGCACGGAGAAGGTCGTCACCGCCACGGCGGGAATCGGAGCGATCCACGAGGCTAACTGGCCAATGTACTGGAGAACGACCGGCTGCACGAAGTCCATGTAAAGGTGGTGGAAATAGGCAGTCCAGACCACGACGAGCACCAGGTTCCACGCCAGCGCGACAAACGGCTTGGTTTTGTACGGTGGTTTACCGGCGAGCCCGGGAAACAGTTCGTAGAGGGTGGCAATGCCGAAATACAGCATCTCGTTGACCAGCGTGTGGCCGAAGATGAAGGTCAAATTCTTCATGAGAAGTGCGTCTTGCTTGAGGCCACCCCAGTACTCCAGCGCGAAGAGCACGATCACCACGACGGCAGCGACGAATGCAGGCAGCACTCCCAAAAGCGTCGTCGTGGTGATGAGGATGAAGGGTGGGGTCTCGGGTTCGGTCTTGCCCGTCAGATGCTGCCAAGCCAGCGCTTGCCCGAGCGAGTATCGGCGTAGAATTGCCATCAAAAGCCCCAGTGCCCAAACGAGCCAGGCGACCCCTAGGCTAGCCAAGGCGAGCAAGAACACGGGCGGCGCCCATGAGGTCGTGCGGGCGTAGAACGGCAGTGGGTAAAGGAAATACCAACCCGTGTGCAAGCCCCCGACGAAAATCGCCGCCAACAAGAGGACAACTCCCACGAGCGTGAGAACGTATCCGAAGGTAATCGGCCAGGTCCGTACCTCCACATAGCGCTGGAGCAAGTAACTGACCCCAGCCATGGCCATGGAAAACCAAATGCCGACCATCAGCAGTCCGTGGGCCGTCATCAAAGCGTAAAACGTCAACGAGGACAGGGACAACGCATTCCCTTGGTTCAAGCGCATCAGGATGCCGAACAGAATGGCGATGGGGAAGACCAGTAACACGGTGACGATCCATGCCGCCGTGATCCGATTTAGTGCTGTCATGGGCATCTTCCTCACGATCCTTTGACCACGAACCGCGCTTGCATCCGAGCATGCGCCAGGCCGCAGTACTCGAGGCATTGCACCACGTATTCCCCGGGTTCGTCGAAGCGCCATCGCAGGCGGTTCATGTATCCGGGCATCGCCTGAACTTGCGCAACGATGCGCCCGTTTGGCGCGTACAGGGCAAAGCCGTGGTTGACATCGAACGAGGTGACCCGAAACTCCACGACCTGGCCGACCGGTATTTGCACTTTTTCAGCGAATGCCGCTGCATAATCGGCATCGCTTTCGATGGGACGTTCGGAAATCGCGAAAGCGAATTGGCGAGTGGCCACATGGAGGACTCGTGCGGGAATCTCGTCCGCGTACAGGAAGTACGGCATCCGGAAAAGCGTGAGCGCCGTGAAGATACCAGCGAACACGACAAGCCCCAGGAATACCCAACGGCGTAACGGCTCGGCCGATGACGGAGCGGCCTCGTGGGAGCTGCGCCAAACCAGCCAGAATACCGCGGCGATGATGAACGCCCCGATGAGGAACAGGGCAAGAACCGTGTTCTGCGACATGGCCCGAATCCTCCCGTGTGCGGCACCTAATCGAGGAGAAAGCTCCTAAGCGAGCGACTGGATTCCTCTCACACTTTAGTTTTTTTTGCAAGTCTCTTTAGGCCGCTTTGTTCGTGCGCTCGCCCTGCTGCGAACGGGCTCCAACGGTGGCGAGGTGTTCCGGCAATGGACCATCCCGACGAAGAACCGCTTAGGGCGCTGCGTTTGCTTTGGTTGGCGACTCCGGTTCGACCGGCTCGCTCGTTGTCCGTGCCTTCCGAACGAGGAGCGACGGCAGAGCAGCAGCGCGGGGAGCTCGTCGATCGCCGCTTTTCCTGAGCCGTTGCACCTGCGGTCGATTCGGGTCGGTCTTTTTGCAGCGGCTTGCCCGTTATGATGATCGGTGCGTTGGCCGGAGACAGTTTCGCCTTGTCATGCTTGTTCTCCCGTGGCTCGGCAGAGTCGGCTCGGGTGATGCTCTGCCTGTTCCGACGCCTGCCGCTAACGTGGCACCCGATGAGTTGGCTCGGGTAGCCATCTGGCCCGATGATGACGATGAGCAGGGGTCGCCGTCAGGGCCGGCGGCTCTGACCCTGGAAAAACGCGCAATGGCGACGCCTGGTCGGCGAACTGGCTGCCGGAGACCTGGTCGCCCACGTGCGGCCGTCAGCGGGATGTCGATGACAGGCGAACGCGGCGGAGCTTGCGGATCAACAACGCCAGGCGGAGCATGTCGCCAACACCTGCTCCGGTAGCGAGCGGGCCGATATTCCAAATCACCACGTGGCGCAAACCAGCATCGACCAGGGGGCGGACTTCCGCAACGATGTCGTCTACCGAACCGGCAAAAATTCCATCTCCCAGCAGTTCGGGGGTGACCTGCCGGCAAGCGGCATCGATTTGCGCATCGGTGATTTCCTGCGGGACGAAGTCCGGGAAGCCTTCGAAGCCAGCGCCGAGCGGGTGTTCGAGACCGTGCTTGGCCCACAGTGCTCCTGGAAGAAGCATTGCCATCGCTGCCGCAGCACGATTCCTGGCCAAGCTTTCCAATACGTCCTTCCGATTGGCGCCAATGGCCGTCTGGATTTGCATGGCTGGTTCGAAGTTCGCCATCGTGTGGCCAGCGGCCACTGCACTGGCACGGATGCGCTCCAGGCAGGAGCGGTATTCCTCGGGTGCGAGCTTCTTGGTCGGGTACCAGCCGTCGCCGTAGCGTCCGGTCAGTGCCAGCATTTTCGGTGCGTGCGCCGCCACCCAAATCGCTGGAGCTTTGTTGTTGTAGAGAGGTGTGGCGAAGATCGCTTGGCGCAAGCGCCAGAAGGAGCCGTCGAAGTCGACCGGTTCTCCGCCGCTTTCCCACAAGCGGCGGATGATCGCCAACGCTTCCTCCAGTCGCGCCACACGTTTCGTAAATGGAATACCGTAGGGTTCGGTGTTTTCGCGCTCGCCATTGCCGATGCCCAGGATGGCGCGGCCACGAGAAAGATGGTCGAGGGTGACGAAGGCTTGGGCTAGGGTGGCTGGATGGCGGCGCAGCGGCTCGGTGACTCCGGTGCCGATGCGGGGCCGGCGGTAGGCTAATGCCATCATGCCCATCATCACGAAGGGGTCGAAGTACGCGTCGGGCGAGGGGATGACCTTGGCAGCAAGGGTGAACTGCGGGCTCCATACCGTCCGAGGTACAAAACTCAGATAGTGATCGGGCAGGAAAAGCGAGTCGACACCCATCAGCGTGAACAGCCGCATACTCAGCCGTTCCAGCCGCATCGGTGCGATGCAGTTCGTTTCCATGCCCACAGAGAGGTATCGCGCCATCGTCTCCTCGCTTGCCCCTTACCCCTCGTCCGCTAGCAGCGCACAGTCAAGCTAGAGGAACAAGTTTGGTGTCCCGCGTCTCGCCTTCGTCTGCCCCCCGAACGTCATTCCTTGCTAGCGAAACGCAAGAACAAGAGCGCGCCGCGCCGGCCACGTGCCGTTGGCGGACGGTCAATCCGCTGGCGGCGTGTGCCTCCACGCAAGGCCCTGGCAAAACAGTCGGAGAAAAATGTGCAGGCCCGCCGACGCGACGACTCGCCTTGCAAAAGCCCACGGGGCGGTCAAACTGTTGCCGCACCGCAAGCCAGATAGGGCTTGGGGGAGGAGCCTGAGGCGGATCGCGTTGCCTGCAACCAGGGCAAGTTGCAAGGTGGGGCTCTTCTGACCACTCCACGGCGACCCATTGCCGGGTGTAAACGCCTGCAGCGGCTGTCGTGGTGCCGTGAACTGCAGCGGTAAAGGAGCGACCAACCCGGGTCATGGGTCAGGTTCGAAGGCGTGAGCTAGCTGTTTGCCCCTAAAACACGCGGGTTTTTGTGCAGCTTGTGGTATCCCGCGAACCGGTGACCCCCACGACAATACGCCCTGCGAATCACGGCAATTAGCTCTGCGAGCCGCGGGCGACGGCCTGGGGGCTTGCAAGTTCTCGGGATGAATTCCGACCGCGAAGCGTGCGAGTTGTTCCGTGGGCGGATAAGAGAAGCTCGTGAAACAAGCGGGGTTCTCGCTAGGTGGGGGAATCACGGGGCAATACAAAGGTAGGTTAGCGTAGGGAGAAGACCTGGGTCGTGGGACCTCGCCTTTCGAGGTGGATCGCCGATCGGTGCAGCTGGAGGAGGCGCGGCGCTCTCTGCGAGGGCTTCGGTCGATGTCGGCCCGGGAAGCGTGGTACCAGGCTGACATCATTGGGAGTTTACTAGCGTGGCTTCGCCCGGCAGCCTGCAGCGGTTGACTTGAATGCCGTCAGCGTTCATCGTGGCTGGGCCTGCGGCCGTGGGCCCGAACGCTTCGCGGCGGCTTCTCCGATGCGAAAGGCTCGGCGCGTTTCCTCCTCCCAACGGGTGAGCGGCAAGCTTGCCTGAATCTCGCGGGCTTTTTTGATGAATTCGAGCTTTTCTTCGCGGTTTGTCGACCACTCATGGGCAAATGCACCGGAGCGAATTTCTTCGAGCGATTCTCTCATCTTCTCCTTCAAGATCGGATCCAGGTCGAAATACCGAAGACTGCGAGAGATGGTTCCGTACTGGCTCGTGTGCGAGTGCAACGCGTGCTGCCGTAGCGCTCCTAGTTCGCGCAGTTGCAGGAAGCTGTAAGCGAGTTCTCCGGAAAGATACAGCTCCAGAAGAACGGCTTCGGGTGGATAGCCAGCTTCCACGAGGGTGTCGATGGCCGTCATCAAGACACGCCCGAATGCGGGGCCAAACGCCTGCTCGGTAAAAAGGTCGAGGGTGGCTTCGTCCTTCATGCTCAATTCTAAACAGCCAGCGCGGGTCGATCCCAATGCTTTGGCCAGTGCCAGCATACGCTGCCGGGCTCGGCCGGTAGCATCGTGATGAACCGCAACGAAACTGGCAAAGCCCTCGCCCGAGAGGTACGACTGCCGCACCCCGGCACCGATCATGCGCGGCGCGATCAGGACCACGTCGATGAACTCGGGTGGATCGATGAAGCCGAAAGCAATGTTGTACCCGTGGGCGAAACAAAGGAGCTTGCCCGGCGCAAGGTAAGGGGCGACCTGGCGCGTGTACACTTCGGGCATGACCTCGTCGGGGACGAGAAGAAACAAGAGGCTGCCGCGCGCCGCAGCTTCCGGGATCGACACCACTTCGAAACCGTCGCGCTGAGCCTCGTCGCGGTAAGAGTCGTCGATGTTGCCGACGACGACCGCCAATCCCGAGTCGCGCAAGTTTTTCGCCTGAGCACTGCCTTGATTGCCATATCCGAGGATCGCTACGGTCTCTCCGCGAACGGCATCGAGATTCGCATCTTCATCGTGATAGATCGTTGTCACATCCCTCTCCTTTCGTGCTCGTGCCGGCAGGGGCAGGCCGGAACTCGGCCCACATCGCCCCATCCTGTGCACCGCTACTGCAGCGGTTCAGCAGCGTAGAGCTTTGGGCGAAGCCCGAAAAGGCACGTGGCCGTGCCCGAGAGTCGAAGTCTTTCCCATTGCTGCGGAGCGAGAGAAGAAGCGATGGGCTGCGTTGCCACCCCGCACTGGATTCCTCATCCTGCTCAGTGCCCAATCGCACTCTGGCACGCAAGATGGCTCGCGTTGCTGCCCTGCCTGCGCGAGCGGGAATTTACACAGGGAAGATAGCCTATCTCCCCGAGCAGCAGCGCACGGTTGTGGTCCGGTGCTTCGTCGCGCGCACTCGCGCGGACCTCGTCTCCATGTGGGACAGGGACGTCCCTTTGCCCAAGCGCGAGCCGGTTCATGACAGCTATTGACTGTCCGACCGCTACCGCAGTCTGCTCGAGCGCACGTATGGTTTTTGCTCGGAGACGGTCGAGACAGCCGAACAGCTCGAGGAGGCCAAAGGCCGCGTGCGTGACTGGAGAGCAGCGAGTAGCGAGAACCGAATGGTGAGTAGCGACGGTTGAGCCAATCCTTCCGAATGCTCGCGGCCCTTGCCAGCATCGGGAAGGCCTCCGCCGCATACGTCGCCGGCCGCTGGCGCCAACGGTGGCCCGCGGAACCTGAGCTCGTGTGTCTCAGCGGCCTCATGAGCGACGATGCGTAGAGGCTTGGTCATGCGCCAGTGCCCTCGAGGCTGGAGGCCGGGGCCGAGACTCGTTCCGCTTCCCCGCTAGGGGAGGGAAAGTTGCCGCTGGACCCGGAGAGGCAAACATACCAAGCCGCAGTGCTACTCGGCATGCTGCGAGTGCCTGTCGATATGCCCAAACGAGCGCGAAGCGTGAGCGATCTCTCGTAAGAGAGCGAGTTGGGCACTTCTGGCTCTGGTTCAAGGCCCCACCGCGCCTCGCGTGCGGGGCCGACCGCGCGAGGAGCACCGAGCATGGCGGCGCTTCCTAACGGACTCGCATTCCGACCGAGAGCACTGCGATTCTTGGACGCTCTCGCGCGAGGCGGCTACCCGCTGTCGCACCAGCCGCGAACACCTACGGCCGAACCCCGCCGCCGTCCCGATTTCTTTTACGAGCCCAACGTAGGCACCTTTTGCAACAGCGCTGTGCACGCCGAGGCCGCGCAAGCAGCGCGCCACCGCCAGCTGCGCGCTGAGCCAGTGCGGCGCCGGCACGGAGCAATTGCCGCGCGATGCGCTCACGATCGGCTGTTAGAGGTTGCCCACCACGGGGAAATTTCGGGAAGACGCCGGCGGTGGCACCGCGCACTTCTCCTTCGAGACCCGTCGCGGCTCTGACCGCTGGAGCGCCATTTGCCCAGACTGCCCAATGGGTAGAGTGGATGAGCTTGGTCGGGCGCCGGTGCCGACGACAGCGATGGGTCGGATGGACGTGAAAGACCTTGCCCGCGGCAGCTGCAGCCGGCACGCCATTTTTGCGGAAGTCCGGGAAAACCCGTTCGAGTGGAAAGACCGCGGGTCGCGTTACCCCGGGCGACCTGCTCGTGGTGTAGCTTGTGAGGTACTTCGTCCAGTGGTGGATTCTCGCGCGATGCTCACTGAGGGTAAGAAGCAATTCGGTGGGCAGTTGCAGAGTGGCGCCGCAACGATGCCTGAGGGGATGGGGTTCGGTGGCGAAGTTCAGTTCCGAACCGTACCGAGGTGCGCCGTGGTTTCCACGTTGGATGATAGCCTTGGCACGACAATAGGACTGGAAATCTACCGCCAACATACGCCGTGGCCCCGGCCAAACGATTCTTGGGGAATGCCTTGTGGTGGCTCGACCGCCGGTGGTGTAGCGCCGCATTTGCTGTGCGTCGGGTGCCTCCTCGGTATTCCGTCGACCTGGAGGTCCATCACGCGTTAAGGAAGTTAGGCTAGGCCGTTACTCGAACTCCTTGCTTTCAGGAAGGGGAAGGGGTGGTGGCGGAGACACTGGCAGGCCGCCACAGCCTCCAGATCGGCACGCCTATGGTGGAGAAGGTACCGATACAACGAAAGCCGTGGCGGGCGTAAAACTGCAGGTTTGCTCGCACGGCCGTTTCCAGATAGGCGGGGCGGAGAGAGCCGGGGGCGTTCAGGGCGTGGGCGAGGAGGTAGCTTCCCAAACCACGACGCTGCACCGCCGGGTCGATTCCCAGGGTGCGAACATAAAGAAACGGCGGTGCAGGCAAGTGCCGAGCAATGGCACGTGCGGCTTCCATTGCCCGTTCCGCAGCCGCCCAGCCAATGTGCCACAGACTTCTGATTGCAAAGAACGTGTCGGACTTGGCAGGGAGCGGACCTCCATAGCGGGAGACCAAAACGAGGCCGACAATTCCATGGTGACCATCACGCACGACCCACGCCGGCTCGGGCGACAAGCAGTGGGCCCGAATGGCCAGGCGAAAACTCCACCACATCTTCTCGCTGCGCCGTCGCTCCGGCGTGCCGCAAATGGCCTTGACCAGAGGATCCTTGGCAAACGCTCGCACGAGCATGGCTGCCGCGGTCCTCTCGTCGCGCCAGGCGAGTGGCTCGATCGCCCAAGCGGGTTCTATGATCGGCGTGCCGGGCTGCATCGCGGTAGCGAAAAAAGTCCTCGAAAGCGAAGCCTCTCCACCAGGCTAGCGGGTCGACGTCCTTGGCGCCATAAGGGGCTCATCTCCTCGTCTTGCTATGTTTGCCAGCCGTGGTTGCCATTGACGAACTTCCGGCAAGAGCTTGCCGAGATGCGAACCGGGTGTCGCTGGCGTTTCCGCGTCGTTGCGTTGTCCGGACGAAGGCATAAGGGATAGGGTTTCGGTATGGTCTGTGCTCGGAGTCGAGCCTCGAAGACGCGAAAAAATGCATGGCGACGACGACCGGTACGCGCGTAGCGCTTTTGCGCTGGGTTTTAGTTCTGGCCACGGTTTACTTGGTGTGGTTTAGCCAACAACCTGGCCAAAGCTCGTGGCTGGTGTCGTTGTACGTGGTCGCTTACGTGCTGTCTGCACCGCTGGTCCACGGGGTCGTACGCCGCCACGCTTGCGGTCCGCGGGTGCTCACCGCCATCGTGATCTTGGACATTTCGTTTGTCAGCATGGGGTTGATTCTCGCTCACCGCACTCAAGTGGATTTTTATCCCGTCGTATTCCTCTCGTTGTTCATTGCCGCCGTCGCCCTCGATCTTCGGGCCGCTGTTGCCGCGGCCACGTTGTTGGGCGTGGTCCACTTGGCAGCCACAGCTGCGGTTTTGCCGCGGCCGGTGTGGACCTACCCGGGGGAACTGTTGCGGCTGCCCTTTCTCCTGGCTGCCGCTGCGTTTTTCGGCTTCCTTTGCCAACAGCAACGTCGCCGCGCACGACGGCACGCTTGGCTGCAGCGCCAGCGCGACCGTTTGCAAGCGTTGGCGACTGCGGCGCACGACATCCGTAACCCGCTGGCGAACGTGGTCAGCCTCGTCGAACTGCTCTTGGAGGGCGATGCGGGTGCGCTCAACGACGACCAACGCGACCTCTTGGAGCGGGCGCATGCCGACATGTGGCGTATCGTGCGCCGCGCCACGAACCTGATGGATGCCGCTCGGCTCGACACCAAGCGCTTGCCGCTAGAACTCGAGCCAACGGACTTGAGCAGGGTTTGTGGAGAGGTCGTTCAAGCGATGGCGACCGCCGCGCGCATTCGTCGGATACAGCTGGTTTTCGAAAACCAGGCGGGAGCCACCCGCGTAGTTGCCGACCGCGCCCAAATCGAACGGGCGTTGAGTAACTTGGTGGACAACGCCCTTAAATATTCCGCAGTGGACAGCACGGTGCGCTTACGCCTGATCGATGCATCTCCAGGGTTCGTGGCGGTGGAGGTTTGCGACCAAGGCCCCGGTATCCCGCCGGAACTGGAGTCTGAATTGTTTCAGCCCTATGCACGGCTACACGGCGGGCCACCGCTTTCTGGAAGCGGACTCGGTTTGTTCATCGTCCGCAAAATCGTCGAAGGGCATGGGGGAAGGGTGACGCTCGTGAACGGCCCGCAGGGTGGTGTGTGCGCCCGTGTCGTGCTCCCCTCGATCGCAGACGAGGCGGCGAGCCTCTCTCCACGCGCACCCGGTGGAACGCCCAGCGTTGGGTCTAAAGCCTAACCGCTCACTGGCGAAAACCACCAGGAGCGTTTCCCGCACTGACCATTGCGCGCAAGGCGGCCAGCAAGCGGTCGATGTCCTCCGTGTTGTTGTAGAAGTGAGGGGCCACGCGAATCCCTCCGTCGCGCACGCGCACGATGAAGCCCTGGGCAATCAAGTCTTGTGCGAGCTGAGCGGGCGATGTTCCGAGGCGAAAAACGACGATTCCCGAGCGTTGCTGGTCGCCCCAGGGGCTCATGACCTCCGCGCCCAAAGCGTGCAAGCCTTGTGCGAGGTAATCGGTCAAGAAGCGAATTCGGTTCCAAATTTCACCGATGCCGACTTCCAGCAAGAGCTGAACCGCTGCGCCGAGGGCGTGGATTGCCAAATGCGGTGGGCTCCCGGGCTCGAATTTTAATGCGTCCCGTCGCGGCTCGAAGCGATACGGCAAGAAGGTTTCCGGGTCGTCCACGCTCTTCCATCCCAGGAGCACGGGTTCGATGCGATCCACGACACGCTTTGACACGTAGAGAAAGCCGCAACCTTCCGGGGCGAGGAGCCACTTGTGACCGCCCACGGAAAGGCAGTCGATGCCGAGTTCCTCCACATGCAAGGGCACGGACCCCACCCCTTGGATGCCGTCGACGCAAAAGAGCCAGCCGCGTTCTCGGCAGAGAGCGCTCAACGTCGCGAGGTCGTTGCGCCCGCCGGTCAGCCAGTCGACAAAGCTCACGGCTAAAACCCGCGTACGCCGATCGCCAATGGCGGCCACCTCGTCCGCGGAAACCAGGCCGTTGCGTCGGGGAACCAAGCGAGTCTCCACGCCGTAGCGGCGCAGGGCGAACCACGGGTAGATGTTGGAAGGATATTCCTTGTCGACGGCGATGACGTTGTCGCCGGCCTTCCAGGGCAAACCGAAAGCGACCAAGGACAAACCTTCAGAGGTGTTTTTCACGAATGCAATTTCCTCCGGGCGGGCGCCGATCAACCGAGCACACCGTGCTCGGACCTCCTCGCTATGCTGCTCCCACCGCTGATTCCGGGTGTCGTCGACCCGGAGCGCGTCTTCGAGGAAGGCAACGACGGCATCGCGCACTCGAAGGGAGATCGGGGAGACGCCCGCGTGATTGAGATGGATTTGCCGCTCCGTTACCGGAAAGAGTGCGCGCCACCGGTTTTCGTCCATGCGCTATTACGTAGAGAGGGATTCGAGTTCAACCAAGTGCCCATGAGTAGCCGATCGTCGTGCGACGAAGCTTTTGAGTTGGTGCCTGTGCCGACAGAACATGAGGGCCGACGGCTCGAATCTTTCCTCCGCGCCGTTTTGCCGGTGCTGTCACGCCGGGCAGTACGGCAAGCGATCGAGCAGGGGCGGGTGTTGCTCGATGGGCGTCGGGCGCGGAAAGGAGATCGCTTGCAAGCCGGTGCCGTGGTGGCCGTTGCCAGGGAGGTTGTTTGCGCGAAAGAACTCCCACCGAACCCGCAACTCCCCGTTCGGGTGGTATTCCAGGACCCGTGGTTGGTCGCAGTCGACAAGCCGGCGGGAATTCCAAGCCACGCTCTTCGACCGTACGAGCAGGCTACGGTGGCGAACTTTTTGTTGGCCGTTTACCCGGAAATGCGGTCGCTTTCGCCTGCGGGGCTGGAAGCTGGGTTGGTGCACCGGCTCGACCGTGACACATCCGGGGTGTTGGTGGCGGCGCGGACCGCAGCGACGCGACAGGCGCTTCGCCAGCAATTCGCGAGGCGGCAAGTGCGCAAGGAGTACGTGGCCTTGGTGCACGGCGCAGTGGGGGAGGCCGGAGTCGTGCGCGACCGCCTGGAGCACGACCCGCACCAGCCAGCTAAAGTGCGGGTGGCGCACTCGACACGTGGCCGCGAGGCGCTGACGCGTTATCGTCCGGTCGAACGTTACGCGGACTACACGTTATTGCACGTCATCATTGACACCGGCGTCATGCACCAGGTGCGGGCGCATCTTGCCTTTGTGGGGCATCCGATCGTGGGGGATATCCTTTACGGGGCTACTCCGTGCAACCTCGGCCTGCAGCGGCAGTTCTTGCACGCGACCCGAATCACACTACGACACCCGCACACGGCCGAGGTTTTGATGCTCGAGGCACCTTTACCGGAGGATTTAAAGCGTACGCTGGAAGAACTCCGCTTCCGCTAGCCCACCGGGTTGCTAGCAGTGCACCCGCTGACCAGGGATGCACCCTTGGGCTGGGCGCAAAACTGTGGCGGAACCAAGCTGGTTACGCTGCCACCTGCTTGCCTTTGCCCCGAGCCTTTGCGCACGCCAGACAAAGATTGCGCTGGTTGTTGGGATCTTCCACCAAGCCCTCGTCCCGGCTGTGGCAAATCTTCTTGCACTCGAAGCAAATGAAGTAAATGCCTTCTTCGGTTTTGTTCAGCCGCTCGCGATTCAGGATGCGGCCTTTGAGCTTTTCGATGCGGATTCCCAGAAGTTCTTCGTACTGGCGCTTGATTTTGAGGCGGCCAGCTTCGTCTTTGGGTAAACCTTCGTCCTCCTGCTCCGCGTTTGCCTCCGCCTCCAGCAAACGCAAGTTCTTCTTGCTTTTGTTTTTCTTGGTTTTGCCCTTCTTCGAGGTACGTGTCATGACGCCTCCGTTTGCTTGCCGCCGCGTAAGCTAACGCGTCCGGCGCATGTAACCACAGTTCTTGTCGCAGACCCAGAAAAAACCGTGAGGCCCGAAGCCGGTAAATTTGACCACCTTGACGTCGGCACCACACTGAGGACACACCGGCTTTGCTTGGACGGCTCCCTTTTCGGCGGTCTTGGCTTTCTTTTCTGCCATATTGTCACCTCCCCAAGCTGGTTGAAGCAATTAACGAGCACAGCCGACAATCGAGGCGGTCGTCAGCGGTTCGCCACTTGGAGCTCCATGCCCAGCACGCTGACACACGCGCTCCCGATAGCCAAGGGTACATCACGTGTCAACGAGGATTTCCGCATCGGCAAGGATGTGCGCCTCACCGCACGACGCTCGGTGTGAGGGGGGTCGGGGAAGCAAAACCTCGCCTGCATCACGGTGCAGGGCGACACTCAGCGCGCAGCGAATCGAAATCGATTGCCCCATTTGCGCCCGCGACCAGGATGCGGAGGCGGCGTGTGCCGGGTGCGTGTTGCCCACCAACGGCTCTCACAGGCACGAAGAAGTGCATGGCGCCGCTGCAGCGGTTCGCTGCCAACACGGGTTGTCCCAACTGGCTGAGCACTCCACTTTGGTACAAGGTGAGCCCAAAACCGTTCGCCCCTGGCCCCAGCAGGGCCGCAAGGGCCTGGAGGTTGGCGGTGTCCCAGGAATCCCAGGTCCGTCCACCGGGTTGACGAATATCCACCAAGGAGACGCCGGAAGCGAAGCATTTGGGTAGACGGGGGTCGAGATTATTGAGGCAGAGTTGCAAAGGAATCGCGCAAACGCCGTTGGTCGAATCGCCATCGGCATCGCAGTGGGGGTCCCCGTCGGTGCACACGATGCGGTTTCGCGGCACCCCTTGACGATTGCGCGATGCTGGCTCCGGGAGGTGAAACTCAAGGAGGCAGTCTTTGGAACGCGATCCACCACCAGGCGCACAGGAGTTCTCAGGTGCGGCTTGTGTGCACAACGGAGGTGGCCAGGTCGCGGTCGGTGTTGCAGAGGTGGTGGGGGTGGGCGAATGCGACGGGGGTGGAGTGGGCGTTGCGGTACGGGTCGGGCTGGGCGTGTGAGTGGCGGTGGGCGACGATGTGGGAGTTGCAGTTGTGGAGTTGGTTGCTGTTGGCGTCAGTGTCGCAGTGGAGGACGAAGTTGGCGTGTTGCTTGGTGGAAGCGTTGGCGTGGGGCTTGGTGTTGCCGACGGGGAAACGGTTGGTGAGGGGGAAGAAGAGGCCGTAAGCGTCGGCGTTGGGGTTGGTGTGGGCACTGACGTTGCGGTTGTTGTCGCCGACGGCGTGTGCGTGGGTGAACGCGTGGGGGATGTCGAGGGGGCGAGCGTTGCCGTCGATGTCGAAGTCGAGGTGGCGGTGTACGTTGCTGTAGTGGTGGGGGTCGCACTGGGGGGAGGCGTAAAAGAAGGGCTCGGTGTGGGTGTGAGCGCGGGCGTGGAGGTGGACGTAGGAGTCGCGGTTCCGGTTGCCGTGGGATTCGGCTTCACCACAACGAAATTGTCGAACACGACGTTGTTGCGGTCGACTGCTTCTACGGTCAACGTCTCGTCGCCGGTAATGCGCACCGCCATGTGCTGGTATCGGGCGAAGCTACAGTAATTCGATGGGCCTCCGGGGCAGCTTTGTGCCAGCCACGGGCAATAAGTTTTGCTGCCAAAGAGTGGCTGACGGTAAGGCCCGTTGGCGTCGACGAGAGCCGCGGAATCGAGAGTGGCTCCCCCGCCACCGGTCATGATGTAAACCGTGCCTTTGCCGTCTTGGCCAGGCGAACCATCCGGCAAAAATTCGTCCCAATATTGGCTTCGCTCGTAGATGTGGTCGTGACCGGTGAACACGACGTCGACCCCGTAGCTTTCGAACAACGGGCCCCACTGAGTGCGCACGGTGAGGTCGCTGCCAATCGAGGCAAGGCCGTTGGCACAGGAGTACGGAGTGTGGTGTAAGAACACGAATTTCCACTTCCGCGTTGTCGTTGCGAGCTGCTGTTCCAGCCAAGCTCGCTGGGTAGAGTTCAGCGCAGGCGAATTGCTGTCCAGCCCGAGAAAAAGAACATTGCCACTTTCGACGGCCCAATAGCGCTCTTCCTGACCCGTAGGTGCGTTGCGGGGAAGCGCCAGCATACGGATTTGTGCTGAAGATGCCCAGTTGCTCGCACCGACGCTGTTGAGGTCGTGGTTGCCCAGAACCGGAAAGAACAGGGCACGGCGGAGCAACACGGAATATGCAGGGAGGGCGTTGTTGTCCCAGTCGGATTGCGTGCCATTTTGGTATGCATTGTCCCCAACGGTGAAGATCAACGGTGGGTCGGCAGCATTCTGGTTGTTGGCTACGTCATAATAAGCGGAAGCGCCGGAACCCCAGTCGCCCACGACGGTGAAAAATAGGTCACTGGAACTGCTCGCTGCCTGCAAGGTCGTGAAGTAGGTATCCAGGGAAACAGGCTGTAAAATCGTGCCATTGGTGGAGAGTTGGTAGTAATAGCGCGTTCCGGGTTGAAGACTGGTCAAGCGGACACTGTGGCAAGTTCCGGCGGAGCCAACCTCGCAAACAGTTGCTTGAGCTGCGGTTGTCGTTTGGCCGAGCGCGGTTGTCGTCCCGTATTCTACCGTACTGTCGCCAGCGACGTCGGTCCACCAGAGGATGGTAACGGACGTGGGATCGTTGTCGGGGTTTTGTAGGAGCGGTCCACGGGTGAGAACTGCAGCAAACGTTGCTGGGGTTGCCGTGATCGCCCACCCGGCCAACCACAACCACACGGCCCCTCTTCCAAGCAATGGCCACCGCCCAGCACTGCGCCCTCCGCGCATTGTTGGACCGTACGCCGTTTGCCGCCGTGCTGTCAAGAGAAGTTGTGGGCTGTTCCCAGCTCAGCGGCGGAAGATGCTGCGAAGGGGTGTAGGATGCGCGGTTAGCCCTCCCCTTGCGACGGAGAAACTGCTTTTGTAGGGAACTGCGGCGTCGTCGATGGACCGCTCGGGCAGGTAGCTCAGTCGGTAGAGCAGAGGACTGAAAATCCTCGTGTCGAGTGTTCGATTCACTCCCTGCCCACCGTGCGGTGGCAGCACTGGTGGTGGGTTCGTGTTACCGGCACCCTCACTCGGGAATCTTCGGCACTGTTGTCGTGCGCTTTTCTGCTGCTGCCGTGTAGCATGCTTCGGCAATGGCAACGGCGCGCAATCCTTCCTCGAGTGGCACAGGCATAGGGGCGTTGCGGCAAAGGCAGGAGACAAAGTCGGCGAGCACTTCCCGTACTGTAGGCACGGGTGGAGGCACTTCGAGCTTTTCGATCGTGGTACCGCGCACCAGCATCGCCCAGTTGAGCACGTGGTCGGCAATGAGTTGTCCGCGTTCTCCTGCAAGCTCGATCCCGCCGGAGCGACTTGCCGTCGCACGTGAGCCAGCCACGGTGGCCAGTGTCTTCCGATCTCGCAGAAACAAAACAGCGGCGAAGTTATCTTCCGTACGACGCACGTGGACCTGGCTCCATTCGCAGGCCACACGTTCGACCTCGGTGTTCGTCAGGTAACGGACAAGATCGAAACAGTGCACGCCGGTGTGGAGCAACATTCCTCCACCGGCAATCTCCGGGTCGTCGATCCATCCAGGGCGTGATGGCTCGAACCGCTGGCCGAGCCGCAGCCCGTGCACGACGCCGATTTCCGGCAATGCCGCAAGCAGGCGTCGCACTACCCCGTTGTAACGAAGAGTTTGGGCCACCATCACCGGAATGCCAGCTTGGCGTGCGACGGAGAGCATCGCGAGCCCGTCGGCAACACGAGGGGCCGCAGGCTTTTCCAGCAAGAGGGGTTTGCGCTCCAGTGCTGCGGTCTCCACAATTTGTTTGTGGAGAGTCGGGGGAACGACGGCAACGACAGCGTCGACGTCGGGCGCCGCGACGAGTTCGCGAAAATCGGTGTAGAACCGGCAGTTGTACTCCCTCGCCTGACGTTCAGCTTCGCTCCGCGTGCGACGAGCAATGGCCACGAGCCGAGCCGTGGAAACGTCGCGGGTGAGGTGATGGGCGTAACGCGCACCATGCCTCCCAGTACCGATCAGTCCGATGCCAAGCTTAGTGGACACGCACCCAGTCTATCGGGCTGCGGGCAGGGCGACAACCGCGGTTCGGGACCTTGTTCCGTGCCGCACGGGCAAGTTAAGGGTCGCACGTGCTTTTCCGTTTTCAGGAATCGAGCTAGCGAGGAGGGGCATGGGCGAAGGCTCGAAGGCTCACCGCCGCAGTGCGGAAGAGAAGCTGCCATCATCGTCTCATGGCGTGGCAAAGTCTGCATCTTCCGCTGTGGTGCCTGTGGCGGAACGAGGACGGCGCAGTCGGCCCAGGGAATCCGCAGGGCAAGCCGCCCCCGGTAATGCGGATTTCCCCATCGACGAAGTGATGCGCCGCTTGCGGGCAAAAGCCGCTCATTGGAACGCGCCGGTGGTGACCCTGATGGCGGAGCAAAATCAAGGGCCATTCCGGGTCTTGATCGGTTGCTTGTTGAGCTTGCGAACGAAGGACGAAACCACTGCTGGTGCGGTGAAACGCCTCTTTGCTTTGGGGAAAACTCCACAAGAGTTGCTTGAAGTTCCAACGCGAAAAGTGGAGCAGGCCATTTATCCAGTTGGCTTCTATCGCACCAAGGCGAAGCGGATCCAAGAAATTTGCCGTATCCTGGTGGATCGTCACGGTGGACGCGTACCGAATTGCCTCGAGGCTTTGCTGGAGTTGCCCGGCGTCGGGCGGAAAACGGCCAATCTGGTACTGGTGAAAGGATTCGACCTCCCGGGCATTTGTGTCGACACCCATGTGCATCGAATTACGAATCGGTGGGGCTACGTACGCACACACACCCCGCAGCAAACAGAATTCGTTTTGCGCTCGTTCTTACCACGACGGCACTGGAAGACGATCAACGACTTGCTCGTCGCTTTTGGGCAGACGATTTGTAAACCGGTGTCGCCCATTTGCAGCCGTTGCCCCGTCGCAGAGTTTTGTGCCAGACGTGGCGTTTACCGTCACCGTTGAGTTCCTCGATGGGGCCGCAAAGGGGGGCCCCCGCGAACCGAAGGTGCTCCGCCCCGACGGATCTTCTGAATGCCCGTCGTTTTCTTGACTCCCCGGAACCTCGCGGTTAGAAGCCCGGCAATTTTGTCAGCAAGGAGCGTGCATGCTGGTGCGGTCGTCGTGGAAGTTTGGGCTGGCTGTTTTCCTGTTGGGCATCGGGATTGTTGGCTGTGCCTCGCGAAAGCAGGAACCCAGGCAGGTTGTCGTGCCGGTTGTGGACACACCGGTACCGACGGTCGCGCTAACCACCCCGACGCCGACGCCACCGCCGACACCTTTGCCCACGCGCCCGGTGGGACGCGAAGACGTGAGAGTGCCAAAGGGTCAACCCCTGGGCCCGGTGATCACGCACTTTGGCGTAGCCAGGGCGGACGGACGCCCGGTGACCCCGGTGGCGACAGAAAAGGGAATCCCTACGTATTTGTCTAGTGCTGGCGCGGGGTTCATGTTGGTCGTCGAAGCTAAGCCAGGGCTTGCTGGGCACGAGGTGGGCCGGCGCGTGTTCGCCCACGTGGCCAACGATCCGACAGTACGTCCGGACCTGGAAATCATCAGCAACCGGCCACTGGGCAATGGCGATCCGCGAGTTTGCGACAGTCGCCGCCCTAACATCGGAGGCATTCCAGCAGCGCAGAGTTTCGCTGAAACCCAAGCCATTACCGACGCAATCAACGACTTTGCCTGTAGGTTCGAGACTCACAACGACAATGAATCGGCCTGCACGGTCAACGAACAAGGCGATTTCGCTTTTGTCAGCCCCGAAACCACGCAGCAGTTCTGCATGGCCGTGGCTCGTGCCTGGGAGTTTCCGGTCGGCGAAACGATCCTGACGGTGAGAGTGCGTGACGTGAAAGGGAACCCAGGCCCACCGAAGAAATTACGAATCCGCCGGCCGGTTCAGCCGCCGACATCGCGAGCGACAGCCATGCCATCGCCGACGCCGGTGGGGCCGAAACCACTCCCTACGCGGCCGCAGTGAACGGGACTTGTTCGAGTGCCATCGACTTTGGCAAGTGGAAGACCTCATAGGGAGGAACGTATGAAAGCACTGCTGATTGGTTCGTTGGCGCTAACGGTGATTGCCTGGGGTTGTACGAAGGGCTGCGAGAAAAAACCGGAGGGTGCCACGGCTCCAGTCTTGGCCCCTGAGGCGGAGCAGAAGGCTCCAGCAGGACCAGAACAAGCCACTACCGAGGAAGAAGACTGCGTCGTGTTGATCGACGCCGACCCGGACTTTGGTGCACCGCCACTGTCGGTCTCGTTCACCTCGGAAGTGGAGTGCACGGGTGGCGAACCTCAGTACAAGTGGGACTTTGGTGATGGGAACACATCGACTGAGCCAAATCCCGTGCACACTTACACGAAGGTCGGGGAATATACTGCGACATTGACGGTCACCGCGGGCAAGGTATCCGCCTCGGACGAGATCGACATTACCGTGGAGGAAGAAGAACCGGCGGAGCCCCAGGGCGCTGACTGAAGGTCAAGAGGGCAGCGCACGGCGGAGTCGATGGCAGTGGCAAGGGCTCGTTGGTGGAGATTAATTCCGCTGCCATTTTGCCGTCCGGCGAAGTTGTGAAACAAGCTCACCTGCGGATTGGCTGGGGAGCGGAGCCTTAGGTGGTCTCCGGGAACGCGTTCTGGTTCGAAGCATTCATGTCGCTCACGGGGAAACGTCGGCGCACCGTTCGCACGGTGGCGGGTGTACTCGTAGCGGTGGGGTTCGTTGGCTTGGTGGTTTACCGCAGCCTCCATACAGGAGGATATCGGTGCGAGGTCTGCGTCACCTTCAACGGCCGTCAGGCGTGCCGCGTGGTGGAAGGGGGTACGGAGGCGGAAGCAAGGGCAGGTGCAGTCAACAATGCCTGTGCGGTTCTTGCCGCTGGAGTCACAGAAACCCTGGCGTGCGAGCGCACCGTGCCAGACTACCTCAAATGCCAGCCGACGGAATGACAAGGTTCGCGGCTGTCGACGAAGCCAGCCACGACGACGCAGGCTTTTGCTTGGGTTGACGTATCCGCCCCACGCGGGCAACGCCTGAACGATCTCGACGACGAACCGGTACTTGTGCCGAAAAGCACGCAAGCTCGTGCGAGCTCCTGTCGCCCGTACCCGTGAACTGGCGGGCTGTCAGGTTGGCAGAGCGGGCACGCCCCTTTGATTGGCTGCTCGGATACCGGTGAATAGAGTAACTCACCCGAAAAAAGAAGGGCTCGCCTTTGGCGAGCCCTTCTTTTTTTGCGGCGCCAACAACCAGTTAAGCTCCGGGGCGTTTGAATAGGCTTTGCATCTTCATTGCCAAGCCCATATCCCCGGCAATTTTGAGCTTGCCACTCATAAAAGCCATTTGGCCGTTCAGTTTCCCGGTGATCATGTCGACGTAGTCTTGGGCGGCCATCGTCATGGTCATGTTGGGCGACTGATGGGAGCCCTCGCTCACCGTGCAGGTGCCGTCCTTGATGGTGACATAATAGTTGCCTCCACCATCGCCGGTCAGGTTGAATTGAATGACCGCGTTCATCCCTTTTGCGGCGTCGGCATTGAGGTTGGCCGGCATTGCATTGAAGATTTCCTTCACCTGATCTGCAACTGACATGGTTCCCTCCTCCTTTTTGCTTCTGGGCTCTCCTACAAATCCACGTTGTTTCCGTTACTTGTGCGTTCCTTCCAAACGCAAGCCGCTTTTATGCGAGGCGCAAAGTTTTGTCAACACGGGTGGGGTAAGGGAACAGGGGTGGCACGTGCCGACTTCAGCGGAAGTCTAAAGTTTAACGCCTGCGTGCGCGCGAAACAGCAGTGCTCGGCTCGTCGGCGGTGGATCTTACGCAGAAGATAAAGGCAGTGCCCAGGGTGGGGTGGCCTCGAGCAAGAGCGAGGGCAAGTTGAGCGTTCCGCCAATATTGGAGTACGGGTAGTGACGCGAGTTGACGTGTGCATGGAGCGGTACGCCGGGACCATCGTGTACCTCGTAGTCGAGGGGCAAGGGGCCGAGAATTTGCAACACGCGATGGAGCGCACGGGCGAATTGCCGCCAGATGTCCTCTGGAACCCGCGCGAGGGGTTCCCAGTAGCGCAAGCAGACAACGTCGTAGCTGCGGGGGAAGGTTCCAAACGGGCAAAAGTAGGTGGCGCAAACGGAGTTCTCCTCGATGAGGAAACCGAACTCCCGGGCAAACTGGACCATCTCTTCCCAGACTTTGGGTTCCCGAGCCGTCACCGCTTCCTCCCGCTCGACCGCAGGGAAGTTGCGGTCGCTGCCGATGACCTGGTTGTGCACGTGAGGCTGCGAGGCTCCCGATTCGCGCCCTTGGTTTTTTCGAATCAAGACCTTGTGCACGCAGGGATTACGCAGGGCCAGCTCGGCTACCCTCCGGTTGACCACCAGCAAAGCCTCGAACTGTTCTGGCGGCAGGAGCGCGGAGTACAACAGATCCTCGTGGCCTTGGGCGCCCTCGGCGAAATGCCGGGGGTCTTCGACCACCACATAAGATTCGTTTTGCCCTCCTGTACAGCACTCGGGAATCCGAGGGACGAGATTGCGAACGGCGCGAATGAGCCAGGGGTAGCTCGACCGTACGCCAAAGACGTCCTCGCTGGTGACCCGGTAAACTTCGTCGGCAGAGCGCTCTTCGTTCCCCGGGCAAAAGGGGCAAGCGCGCAACGACTGCTCGAGCTCTGCCCGCAATGCCGCTTGATAGCGTTCGCGATCGACATGAGCTTCGGCCAGCAGCCGTTGCTGTGCCTGCTGAAGAAAACCGCTTTTTTTGCGGTGCACGTGCGTGAAGTAGGTCACGTCTCCGGTGAACGGATTGCGTACCCACACAAGTCTGCCGTCGTCACAACGAAATTCGATTGCCATGTTCACGATGGTCCACGCCGCGAGGCGCGTGGCTGCTACACGCGCCTGACGAGCGGGCAAGCGATTGCGCTTTCAGGCGTTGGACTTACTCCCAACTCACGGAGATTTCGATCGGTGGCTCGCCAAACAGGCAGGGATCCGCAATCTCGGCCTCGAACGTGGTCTTTCCGTTGGCCGAAAGCGCATCGTCCACCGGAGCGATTTGCCGCTCGAGGCACGGATTCCCTTGGCCCACGTCTTTCGCTTTGACCGTCACAGCAACGCCGTGGGCATCGCCACCGCCGGTGTTGTGAAGCTCGCCACGTATCCGCACCGCATTCGGGCCGACACGCTCGACCTCTTGTTTGGCCAGCACAACCTGCGGAGATGAGGCTTCTCCCCTCGAGTTCGCTGCCTCAGCGGGCTGCTGGGCAGGCTCTTGAGTGCTGGGCCGCGGGGCGAAAACGCGCTGTTCCGCTTTTGCTCGCTCAGGGGGAGGTTGGTCCGAGAGATGCACCGTTCCGTGCTCGTCGGTCCACTTGTAATAAGTTTGCGCCAAAGCCGCCCCGACGAGGACGAAGATCAGGGAGGTGCCGCCGCAAAAGCTGACCCGAGTTTGCCGTGCCATTGAACGAAAGTTTATGAATCAACCGAACGACAAGTCAACGTGGTTTTCCGAAACAGGAACACTTGCCTTAGGGGACCAAGTCGAGCCTTGAGGCCTGCTTTCTCGCTGTCAGCTCCGAGCCGATGGAGCGTTGAAATCCGCTCGATGTGAGGGTAGCGTTCCTGCGCATGAGTTCTTCTGTCGGCAAGGTCCGCTTGTATTTGCTGGGCCGCTTAGCCGCAGTGCCTTCCTCGCATCCTCTGAAAAGGATGGCGCGGGCGTTGCGTTTGAGTCGCTGGGTGCCCTGGATTTCCAACAAGTATTACTCGGAGCTCGGCTGGCAGAATCGTTGGGCTCCCGTATTTCAGGCGAACATCGATAAAGTGCGGCAGTACTGGCATGAGTATCGGTACTTCGATGACATTTGGCGCATCGTCCAGCCCAGCGAGGAAACGCGAATTCTCGATGTGGGGTGTGGCATCAGCACGGTCTTGCATTTCCTGCCCGGAAAGCGCTTTGGCATCGATCCCCTCGCGGAAGAGTACAAGAGGATTTATCGGTATCCGATGGGGATGGATATCCGCCGGGGCTTTGGCGAAGCCATTCCCTTCCCCAATGGATCGTTCGATGTGGTGTTTTGCTCGAACGTTCTGGACCATACCACGGACCCCGTGCGTGTTGTGGAAGAAATCCACCGCGTGTTGCGCCCCGCAGGATACCTCGTCCTTGCCGTAGAAATTTTTCCGTCAGTGCGAGAGCGCGATCTTTCCCACCCGCATGCCTTCACGCGCGAGCAAGTGAAGGCACTCCTGGGCGAGCGCTTCGAGACCGTGTTCGCCAGGGAATCGCCCTGGATCATGCTGCTGCATTATGTTGACGGGTCGATGAAGCGCGAGGGAGACCAGCTAGTACTGGTGGGCCGGAAAAAAAGCTAACAGCATGGTCAACGTCCTGGCGCTCAATTGCAACGAGCACGAGGGTTTGTTGAACGCGCTCGTAGCCCACTTGCCCGTGCGCGTGTCGTTTGCCCGTTTCGACTTACCTTGGGAGGAGATCGCTGCGCGACGCCGCGGGGTAACCACGGGGTGCGTGACGCCGGTTTCTGCCGAACTCGCGCGAGCTCTCTCCGAGGCGGAAGTGATTTTTGGGTTCAGCTTGCCGGCGGAGACAAGCGTGTTGGCACCGTACTTGCGGTGGGTGGAGACCCCGGCAACGGGGTTCGACCAACTGCGCTTTACCGGGGTTCTCGAAAATCCTGCGATCGCCGTCACCACAGTCGGGGGACTGTTCGCGCCGGAGGTTGCGGAGCACGTATTTGCGCTGCTTTTGGCACTGAGCCGTCGCATTCCCTTCTTTGCCGAGGCGCAACGGAATTGCCAGTGGCTACCTGGCCCGGTGATGGAGCTACGCGGTCGCACGTTGGCGATCATTGGCTTGGGAAACATCGGCACAGCGGTCGCGCGCTTGGCACGAGCCTTTGGCATGGTTGTCACTGCCACGCGCCCGCGCCGGCGGGTGCTGCCGGCGGGATTGGTGGACAAGCTTTACGATCGCCACGACCTCGGGGAAATGCTGTCGGCGGCGGATGCGGTGGTGGTCAGTGTCAGCGGTGACGAGGCCAACCGCGGCTTGCTCGGTGCCCGCGAGTTCGAGCGCATGAAACCCTCGGCGTTTCTCGTCAATGTGTCTCGCGGGTTCGTGCTCGACGAAGAGGCGCTGGTTGCCGCGTTGCGGGAGGGTCAAATTGCAGGAGCTGGTCTCGACGTGTTCGTGGAGGAGCCTTTACCCGTGACCAGTCCGCTTTGGTCGTTGCCCAATGCCATCCTGACGCCGCACGTGGCCATCACGCTGGCATCGCGCTTGCCGCGATGCATGGAACATTTCGCCACGAACCTTGCACGCTATTGCCGTGGGGAGCCACTGCAAGACCTGGTGGAGCAGATGCCTCGGGATCGGAGCCTCAGCGAAGCGCCTCACGGAGGTCGGGCAACCGAGTGAGGCAAAAGCTCGCGACCGCGCGTTGCTCTGCAGGGGCTTGCTGCGGCACCAGCCAAGCTGTTTCCATGCCGATGCGGTGGGGACCGTGAACATCCTCCTCGAAGCTATCGCCGACGAACAGAGCCTCTTCCGCAGCGACACCGATGGCCCCGAGAGCGCAACGGAAAATGGCCGGGTGCGGTTTGCGCCACCCGACGTCGGCCGAGACGACGACGACGTCGAGTTCGCGGTGGAGGTGAGCTCGTTCGAGAACGGCATGGACACTAGCGGCATCGTCGAAGTTGGAAACGACGCCGACGCGCATCCCAAGCGCATGGCAGTACTGAATGAGTTGCTTTGCCTCGGTGTCGACACTGCAGTGCTCGCAGAGGGCGGCGCGGTGGGTTTGCACGATCCGATCGAGCGCGGAGCGGATTGTTTCTTCGGGCCAAGCGAGACGGCGAAAGGTCAACTCGTATCGATAGGCGAGGGGAATCTCGCGATGGAATTGGCGGCGGATGAGAGCTAGTTCGCGAGTGACGGCTTCGAAGGTGTCCAGCAAATGATCCGTTGCGGCCTGCGGATGCTCAACTGCGAATCTGGCAAACACTTCGCGCATGGCCGGACGCCAACTAGGCGCGTCGACGCGCATCATGGGTGCCCGTTCCCCCACAGTGACGAGGGTACGGAAGGCATCGAACAAGACCGCTCGATAGCGGGGATGGGACGAGCAGCGGTTCACTTGCACTTTGCTCTTTGGCCCTCTGCGGTTTGGAGTTCGTCTGTTTGGGGTGTCAGCAATGAGCGCAGCCGCTTGCGCCATACCTTGGCGGTAGCGAGCAGGCGATGCGCGCTCCAAAGCTTCCACTCTCCTGGATACCACATAGCCTCGATGACCCGCTTCGATTGGCGCAAGGAACGCAGGAGTTCTTGCTCTTGGGGATTGCGGTTCAGTGCCACGTGGTAATCGAACACGAAAAAGCAGTCGTTCCGTTGCGAGGAAGCGAGCAGTTCTGGCAACGCCTCTGGCCAGGCGAAATCCGCATACTGGATAAGAGGTAGGTTGATACCCGAAGCCGTGGCCAATTTGATCCATGACCAGGTTCGACCGTTGATTTCGATGAGTTTGTAGGTACGGTCGCGCGAATCGAACTTGAACTCCACTTGGGTGATCCCGTGAATGCCCGCCGTCTCGAGTAACCTGCGGGCGTATGCGATCACCTCTTCGGGTAAGTTCGTGCTCTCCGCGATGCTGGCGCTGCCGTGGGTGAAGGGCCACTGAGTGAGCTTGCGTCCAGTGTAGCTGGCCAGCACCTTGCCCTCGCGGTTACTGTAGGAGCCTACGGTGACCAGTGTGGACGAGTCGCCGGGAATATTCTCGGCCAGTTGAAACAACCTGCCCGAATGGTGCCGGGCGATATCCCCGAGGCTACGCTTTAAGGCGTCGAGGTCCTTGACCACTCGTAACCGAAAGGCGGGAGCACCTTCCTGGACCACGCGAGCGACTGGCTTGAGAATGAGCGGAAAGCGCAGGCCGTTTAAGTCAGGCACCTCGCCGCCGCGGAAATGCACGTGAGATGGCGTCGGTACTCCGAGCTGCTTTGCCAGAGCGTACTGCCAACTCTTTTGAAACAGAGACCGGCCGAGGCGTGGGTTGGTGGGCACGAAATAGTATTGCGTGAGCGCTTCGTAGTGCTCGATCAACTGTTCGAGTTGTTCGTCCGTGCTGGGAAAAAGTACGCCTCGGTCGGGGAGTCGAGGGCCGAGAGCCAGTAAAACGTCGGCTAAGGCGCCCTGACCATGCCGGGGGAGAAAGACGGTGTCTTGCACGAAGCGGGAGAAGCGCCCGAGCCGCGGGGGCCAGCGCCGCTCCACACAGACGATCGGCACTCCGGCTGGCCCGAGCGAGTGAATGAGCCCGATGCCGCCGGTTTCCGGATCCAGAATAACGGCTGGCTTCTGGTTCCTCTGGGGCAAGTGCGGGGTGGAGTTAAACCATCGTGTCTGCACGCAAGCCCTGACGAATAGTTTCCAACGAGATGACCTCGCTCGGCGGGATGTTACCGAGGTTCACGTTCCGTCCGAAGCGCTTGACGAACCAAACTTGTTGCGACTTTTGCGGGGCTTCGAAAATCACGCGCTGGATGTCAACGTTGGCTTCGATTTCTTCGACGAGCCCCATGCGGATCTCGCCGGAGTCCCGGTACAGCCCTACCGTGCCGCTTTCCCGTCCTTCGGTGACCACTTTCCAAGCTCCGGCCTCCAATTCAGCTTTGATTTGGTTCACCCAGCGGTATGGTGCGACGATCACCTCGCGGTCCTTGCTGCCGACTTCGGAGAGGACGCGGAAATCGCGAGCCAAGGTTTCGATCCAGTGCAACTTTTGGCTCATGGGGAGGGAGATGACGCCGTCAGAAACTTCCACCAAAGATATCCCGCTCGCTTTGAGGAAACCAATGTAGTCGTCCACGCGGTTACGGATGACGGCCAACTCGAACAAACTGCCGCCGCAACAAACCGGGATGCCGTAGGAGTGGTAGGCCTCGAGCTTTTTGTCGAGATTGCCCACGACTACAGCCGTGGCCCAACCGAGTTTCACGATGTCGATAAATTCGGCGGCCACCTCCATTAAACTGTGGATTTCGGCAACGGACAACCCCTTGTCGAGGACGTGCGTCAATCCCTGTTCTCGTGGCTTTGCGGTCCGAGCACTGTCGCTGAAGAGTTGTTTGAGCGTCCTCATTGGGAAAAGGATCCTCCACTCTGCGGTGAACAAGGGCCAAAAGTCGGTTGAACCTCGACGCCTTACTTCCTACCTGGTCTTGTCGTCCTTTTCACCCTACGGCGAAAGAAAATCAACTATGCCTACAGGTCTTGCACTGGGGGGGCGAGTGCTTAGTTTACGGACTCGCAATCATGCAGAACCTGAAGCACAAGCATCATGAAGTCGTCTTGCGCGCTTTTGACCGGCTTTTCGACCGGGCGGCGGCGAAGCTCCGCGTCGAAGTTTCGGAAGAGGAGAAACGCGCGGCGCGCAAAGACTTTGCCGAACGAGCTGCGCAAGCCATCGATTTATTCGCTCAAATGGGGGTGTTGGAGATTCCGGAGGAAGTCATGCAGCATATGGAAGCTTCCCTGGACAAGCTTTCTCCCGCCCAATTGATTGGTTACCTTGCTGCTTTGCCCCTGGTCCATCAGGCGCAAGAAGTGATGCGGCAACTGGCGTATCAGGCGGCACAACAGAAGCTGCTAGAACGTGTCATCGAACAGGCCGACGACACTTACGGCGGCAACTAAACGATTGGCTCCTCGAGGAAAGCCAGAGGAGCGCTCTACAGTCGTGGATGTCCTTAATCGCGGGCGCTGCACGGCGCGGCCCATGTCGTGCCGGGTTAGCTGGCGACGCCGAACAGTTGCTGGCGAGCCGAGGGGCCGAGAGATCGGCCGCTTAACAGGAGGTGCCGCGGATTGTACTCGGGATGCCGTACCACCAGGCCGATCTCGTCGGCTGTTCGGTCTGCGGGAATGGCAAACCCCACGAGGCCGGCGGCATTGGTTTGGAGGTGAGCGATCAGCCGGTCCACGCCGGCGGTTACCCGCACCTCTGCTCCCTCGATAGGCCGCAGCTCTCCACTGGGTTCGGGGTCGTTGTCGAACACGAATACCCGCGCCGTGCGTCCGTCAGGTGCGCGCTCCACGCGCACGGCGAGATCTTTGAGCCAAATCATCGGTTCGCCCGTGATCGTGCGCATCCCGATCCGTTCCGGGTGCCGCGCTGGGTTGGCACGCAGCTCGACCCGCTGGGATGCCATGCCGTGGTCGGAGGTGATGACGAACAGCGTCGAGTGGAAAAGTCCTTTCCGCTGCAACACGTCGAGTACGACCCCGAGGCGGCGGTCGGTTTCTGCCACGGCAGCGCGCAATCCGGCGCCGTGGGGGCCATATTCATGCCCGGCACCATCGGTAAGTGCGAACTCGTGTGCGATAAACGCCGGCGGGGGTAGGGCAGGGTCGTCGAGCAAGGCCACAAGTTGCGCTAAACCACGGGCATCGAGAATGGCCTCGCGGTGTACGCTCTCTTTGCCCTCGGCTCGGTAGCGAGGGTCGATGTGCTCGACGAACTCGGCGGTGTAAGCGCGTAAACGGTCCCGCGGGCCGAGAAGGCGTTGCTCGAGTGCGGCGTGGTGCGCCCCCCGACTTTGCGGCTCATGGATGCTGACAGTGAGGACGTTCGCCCCCAGTACGCGTCGAAAGGCCTCGTAGAGCGTCTCCACGTCGCTGCCGAGAAAGCCTTCCGTTAGCATGCCTTGTGCTTGCGGAGCGAGCGGCTCGCGACGCGCTCGATCGTAGTACGTTGGGTTGACAATATCATGGTGGCCACACCATGCGCCGGTGAGGATCGTGGCGTGGCTTGGCCACGTAATGCTGGGGAAATTCACCATAGAGCCGAAGGAAAACCATGCGCTAGAGTCCAGTAGCTGTCGCAAATGTTTGACTGCAGGATCGCCGCTGGCCCACAAGTGAACGAGTTCGGAATGACTCAGGCCGTCCAATACGATCAAGTACACTCGCTCCGGTTTACGTCCGCAAGGGGATTGGAGAATTTCATGGAGCACCCGACCATCCTGCCGCTCCAGGTACACATCCGGCTTCACGCCGCGTTCCGAAGCTCGCAGCCCGCTCCAGTCGCGCCCGTCAATGAGGGGGAACTTCATGATGTGGCAAATCGTCGGAGCAATATCCACGTGTCGTGCGGGCACGGCGTAACGACCGGGCACGATGCTGGGACCGGCGAAAGCCAACGGGGCGCGTGACTGCACGACGTCTAATGCGCCATGCTGACCGTGTTGGACGCCAAATGCGTAACACTTCGGGCTGAGGACCAAATCACCCGTGTACGGGCTGTCGAACAATTGTGCAATGCGTTCGAGAGCGAACGGATAGGAGAGTTCAGTCGGCTCGATAAAAGCACAGTTCGGATCCGCAGTCGGGTAACCCGAGCGTTCGGCAGCGCGGCACTCTTCGTCCAGGCTAGCCACGGCTTCGGGGGCGGTGCGCTCGATGGGGTTGTCGCCAAGTTGTTCGACGATGCGGAAGGTCTGGCGACCGTTGGAGCGCCAGCGTTGGAAGCGCAAAAGTCCGCGCCGCGACCACACCTCGTACGTATCTCCGCGGCAAGTCAGCACGAGATCTACTTGATCGCGAACCTCGGGATCGTCCAGCAATGCGAGCAACGCCCGGTTGCCCGACTCCTCCTGCTCCGGGTCGAGCCCCTGGCCACCGCTGCGTTGCGGCCCCCAAATTTGCTCCTCGCTCATCTCTTTCTTCTCCCCATGTTCGTCGCTAGGGGCAACGGGCGGCCCGCTACATAGAAGGGCCGGGTGGAATGTGCTACGCGTGACTGTTCATATGCCGCTGCACCTTCGGGATTTATCCCCACACTCGATCCTCGGTACTGTTGTCGTCAGCCTCACAATCCTTGCCGGCTGCGCAGCGTTTCGCAAGGGAGCTGATCCTTGGCAGGCGTTTCCCTGGTCGCTCGAGCTTGGCCCATCACAAGTTGCGAGGTCGGTTGAGGTGCCTGCAGAGGCGCACGCTTTGAGCCGCTTTCTCAAAGCCCAGTTGGCACTCCAAGACGGCGACTTGGAACGAGCCGCCGTGGAACTTTCGGGTGCAGTTGTGGCCGATCCTTCGTCGCCCTTTTTAAGACGGCGTCTAGGCCTTTTGTACGTACGCCTCGGTCGCCTGAACGAGGCTCGCGAGCAGTTGCAAGCTGCTGTGGATCTCGACGCACGCGACACCCATTCCCGCATGTTGCTGGCCGGCTTGGCTTCTGCTCTGGGCGACGAAGCAGCTGCCTTGCGCGAGTACGAGGCTGTGCTGACGCAGGAGCCGACAAATCAAGAGGCCCATTTGTTTCTTGGTGCGCTTCACGCCAAGCAAGCGCGTTACGACGAGGCCATTGACGTGCTCGAGCGCCTGACTCGCCTCAACCCGAGTTCCTTCCTCGCTTATGCATATCTCGGTCGTGTTTACGCGGCTAAACAGGACTTCGCTGCTGCCGAGCGGTGCTTCAAAGAAGCGCTGCGTTTGAGCCCTGGTACAGAGAACTTGTTGTTGGACCTAGCCGAACTTTACCAACTCCAAAACAAACCGCAGGAGGCCATCGAGATTTATCAGCGGATGCTGCAAGCCGATCCGCACAGTGCCGTCGTGCGCCGTCGGCTAGGGGGGCTGTACGTGGGCCAAAATCGTTTGGACGAGGCATTGAACGAGTTCAAGGAACTCGAAAAGATCGAAACCGATCCACAGGACACGCGCACGAAAATCGGGCTCATTTACTACGAAAAGGGCGACTTGGAAAAGGCAGTCATGGAGTTTTCCCTCGTCCTGGCTGCCGATCCGCAGAACTACCGGGTGCGGTATTATCTCGGTGCCGTGTTCGCCGATTTACGCGACTTCGATCGCGCCGTGGTGGAATTCGACCAGATCCCCCAAGAAGCGGAGTTTTACGCGGACGCACAAACGCAGATTGCCGCCATTCGCCAGCGCCAAGGCCGTCTCGACGAGGCCATTGCGGCGATGCACCGCGCTCTAGAAGCGAAGCCCGAAAACGATGATTTCCGTAGCTTTTTGGCCTCGCTGTACCGGGAAAAAGGGCAGTTACGAAAAGCCATCGAGATCGTGGAGCAATTGGTGGAAAAATCGCCGCAGAACGATCGCTACCACTTCACCTTGGGGGCGCTTTACGACGAGGCAAAGGACAAGGAGGCGTGCATCCGCCACATGCGCAAAGCGATCGAACTCAACCCGGACAACGCCCCAGCACTGAATTACTTGGGTTACACCTTTGCGGAGCAAGGTGTGAACCTCGACGAGGCCGAGGAGTTGATTCGCCGAGCGCTCAAGATCGAGCCGAACGATGGATATTACATCGATAGTTTGGCCTGGGTGTATTACCAGCGCGGGGACTATCGCAAGGCCATCGAGCTGTTGGAGCGAGCGATGGAGCTGGTGAGCGACGACCCGACGATTACGGAGCATTTGGCGGACGCGTACCTCAAGGTGGGTCGCAGCCAGGAAGCGCTCAATCTCTTTCAGCAAGCGTTCAAGCGCGCCAAGGATCGCGATCAAATCCGGCGCCTCCAAGCGAAAATCGAAGCCCTTGGAGGCAAACCGGAAACAGCCGAGCAATCCACAGAGAATAAGGGGGGTGCGAACCCGTGAGGCGCGTGCCCCGTTGCGTCAGCGTGCTGCTGCTGGGGGGCGTTGTGGTCGGGGCTGGTTGCAGTGCGCCCGCCCGACGCGCGAGCATCGCCGTTGGTGCCCCCATCGACCGAGGGGAAGTGAGTGCCGCTTTCGCGGAGCGGGCCAAGTTCTTGCACAGCCTGAAGGCATTGGCCAAGTTGCGGTATACCGATCCGCGCGAGCGATACTCCTCACGCCAAGCCATTGCCGTGGCGAGGCCCGATCGAGTGCGCGTCGAAGTGACTTCGATCATGGGCACCGTTTTCGTCCTTGCGGCTCGAAACCAGCGTTTGAGCGCTTACTGGCCAGAGGAGAACACGGCATTCGAAGGGCTGGCCACACCGGAACATGTGTGGCGCTATACCCGTTTGTGGATGCCGCTCGACACGTTGGTCGACGTGCTTCTAGCCGTGCCTGGGGGTGGGCAAGCCGAACCGACACCATGCCCGGAAGAGGACGCGCAATATGTCTGTTTGCGCCAAGCAAGCGCCGGGCAGGGTGCCGTGATGGTTGCGCTTGACGGTAGAGGTCTCCCGGTCGAGGCGGTGGAACGCAGTGCGGTGGATGGTTCGGTGCTGTGGCGGGCACGGTACCTCGGGTACAGCGAGGATACGGTGCCCCCCGCGGCGGAGCACATTGTGATCGATGTGCCTCGATATCGTCGCTCGGTTTCCCTCGAGTTGAGCGACATCGAAATCAACCCGCCCCTGGGCGACGATGCCTTTGCCCTGGATTTGCCGCCGGGCGTGCGGGTGGTGGATCTGGACGAGCAGGAGGGCGGGGAGTGAAGTGGAGCCTACCCTGGCTGTTCGGGGGTCTGCTGATCTTGGCCAGTTGCTCGCGCGAGGGCTCGAACAACCCGGGTCCACACAAGGCGCGTCCGCGGTTGTTGACCACGGCAACCATCAGCGACCCGAAGACGTTCAACCCCATCCTTTCGGTCGACGCCGCTTCGGGTGCGGCGACAGGCGATTTGTTCGAAGGTTTGGTCCGTACGAATCCCTTGACGACGGAGCAGGAACCGCTGCTGGCGGAACGCTGGGAGGTGGACGGCAGCGGTACGCAGTGGACGTTCTATTTGCGCCGCAACGTGCGTTGGTTCGACGGGCAGCCGTTTACCGCAGCGGATGTGCTGTTTACGTTTCGCCTCGTCTTCGACGAGAGAGTTCCGAACAGCTTTCGGCATGTTCTCCTCGTCGATGGTCAAGCACCTAAAATCGAGCCCATCGACGAGTTCACCGTGCGCTTTACGCTTCCACGACCCTTTGCGCCGTTTCTCAGTGCGGTGGGAATTCCCTTGCTTCCGAAGCACGTCCTCGAACCGGCAGTGGAGAATGGAACGTTCGCCCAACAGTGGGCCATCGACACCGCGCCAGAGAAATTGATCGGCACCGGCCCTTACCGGATGACGCGTTTCGTGCCGGCACAGTTTATCGAGTTTCAACGGAATCCTGATTACTGGATGCGAGACGACCGCGACGCCGCGCTACCGTATCTTCCCGGGCGGGTGCAACTGATCGTGCCCGATCAGGACACGACCTACCTCAAATTCATGGCCGGCCAGACCGACGTACACTACCCGCGCCCCGAAGAAATTGCGGAGCTGCGGCAAAAAGCAGATGCTTTACGAATTTCCGTGCAGGAGGTCGGGCTCGATCCGGGGTCGACCTTCGTGGCGTTCAACCGCAACCCGGCTCACTATGTCCGCGACGGCAAGCGCGATCCTCGCCTCGATTGGTTTACCGATCGCAACTTCTTGCGCGCGATTGCGCATTCCATCGACAAGCAGTCGATGATCGTCAACTGCCTCAACGGTTACGGGAAACCGGCGGTGGCAGAAATCTCTCCGGAAAACAAGCTGTATCACAACCCCAACTTGCAAGACTACAAGTACGATTTGGATCTGGCACGCAAGATCCTCGAGGACGCGGGTTACCGTGATCGCAATGGCGATGGCTGGCGTGAAGATCCGCGTGGCAACACCCTCGAATTCTCCTTGACCACGAATGCCGGCAATCAAGTTCGTGAAAAGATGTGCTCGATCCTGAAAGAGGACTGGACCAAGCTTGGCATGAAGGTGCACTATCGTCCCCTGGATTTTCAGACGCTGGTGGAAAAGCTCAGCACGAATTACGATTGGGATGCCATCTTGATCGGCTTCACCGGCACGATCGAGCCCAACAACAGTGCGAACTTCTTGCGCTCCAGTGGCAACCTGCACTTTTGGCATCCGAATCAACCCGAGCCGGCGACTGCTTGGGAGGCAGAAATCGATCAACTCCTGGATCAAGGTTCGCGCGAGCTCGACCCCCAGAAACGGCGGCAGTACTACTGGCGGATTCAAGAAATCTTGCACGAGGAGTTGCCGATTATCATGACCGTGCGCGACTTGCGCTTCGTGGCTTACCGCAACGTGGTGCAAAACTTCCGGCCCACCGTCTGGGGATTGTATCGGCCGGAACTGATTCGCTTCGCGGAGTGATCGAGGATCGCCGGTCCCAGGATTGGCAGAGGACGGCGCTGGCGTGAGTTGACACGACGGGGAGAGGACACCATGGGTGGTTACCTGATCCGACGGCTGCTGCAGATGATCCCCTTGCTGTTCGGGATTACCTTCCTGTCCTTCTTGATCATGAGCCTGGCGCCGGGAAACTTTTTCACCCAACTGCGGATGAACCCGGCAATTTCCCCTGAGCTCGTGCGCCAACTCGAGGTGCAATTCGGCTACGGGGACCCACTGCTGGTCCAGTACGCCAAGTGGGTCTGGCGCGTGTTGCATCTGGATTTGGGGATGTCGGTGGCTTACCGGGTCAACGTCGCCGACCTCATCGCCATGCGGGCGGGGAACACCATCATTTTAGCGGTAACGAGCATGCTGATCGCTTGGGGCCTGGCGATTCCCATGGGGGTTCTCGTGGCATTACGCCCGAACTCCTGGCTCGACCGCGCCCTGTCTTTTGCGGCGTTCTTTTGGATGTCGTTGCCGAGCTTTTTCTTTGCCTTTCTCCTGATGTACTTGGCGTTACAGACGGGTTGGTTTCCGGTGGGTGGAACGATTTCCGTGCATTACGCGGAACTCGACTGGTGGGGGAAAATCGTGGATCGAGTTCGACACTTGGTGTTGCCCGCGTTGGTTCTCGGCACGGCTGGTTTGGCCAGTTTGATGCGCTTGATGCGGGCGAACATTCTCGAAATCAAACAAGCAGATTTCGTGCGGACCGCTCGTGCCAAGGGTGTGCCGGAATCCGTGGTGGTGCGCCGTCACATTTTGCGCAATGCGCTGAACCCATTTGTGACCCTGGCGGGTGCGGAGTTGGGAGAGTTGCTCGGCGGCGCCGCCTTGGTGGAGGCTGTGATGAACTTGCAGGGAATGGGCACGCTCATTCTCGAAGCCGTGCAGAAGCTCGACACTTATGTGGTCATGGGCTCGATTTTGATTGGCTCGATCTTGTTGCTCATCGGTAACCTGCTTGCTGACTTGTTGCTGACCGTGGTCGATCCGCGGATCGATTTTACCCGCCTGCAGCGCGAGGGATAATGCCGGCGCGGGGTCACGCCGAGAACTCCAGAGTGCGTCTAGGGGACGAGCGATGACGAGTGGAGGCCCAGCGACCCTAAAGGGCGACCGCCGCCGAAGAGCAGGGCTGGTTGTCCACTTCAGCGTGGGGATCCTTACCACCTTTTACCTGATGGCAATTTTCGCACCGTGGGTGGCACCCTATGACTACACGGAACAAATGCGCGCCTTCCCCCACTGCCCGCCTTCGAGTCTGCGAGTGAATCCTCCAGGGCGTTGGCACGAGGGCATTTTTTACACTTACCCGCAACGTCTCGTCGATCCGATGACGCGCCGGTACGAAGAGGATCGATCGAAACGTGTGCCGATCCGGCTATTGAGCGGTGGCCGCTTGTTTACCACACCACCTGGCGAACCCCGGTTTTTTTTGTTCGGTACGGACAGTCTTGGTCGGGACTTGTTTTCCCGCATCGTTCACGGGGCGCGGGTGAGTTTGTTCATCGGTGTCATTGGGGTGGCACTGAGTTTCACCATCGGCATGTTGGTGGGCGCGATTGCTGGATACTGGGGCGGCTGGGTCGACAATGTGGCGATGCGCTTGGTTGAAGTGGTGATGTCGCTGCCTTCGTTTTACTTCTTGCTCGCCCTGGCTGCGGTCATCCCCCCAAACATCGATCCGGCGACCACCTTTGTACTCATTGTTGTGTTGATGAGCTTTGTTCGTTGGGCCGGGTTCGCTCGCATTGTGCGCGGCATGGTTGCGTCGCTGAGGGAACGGGAATATGTGCAGGCGGCTCGTGCTTTAGGGGCCACACGCCGCCGGGTGATCGTGGCCCACGTGATTCCCGGAACGTTTGGTTACACGATTACCGCAGCGACCTTGAGCATCCCCGGTTTTATTCTAGGCGAGAGTGCATTGTCGCTGCTGGGTCTTGGCATTCAGGAACCGGGGGCGAGCTGGGGCAACTTGCTTGCGACAGCGCGAAGCGTCCAAGTATTGGCCCGACACCCGTGGGTGCTCATTCCTGGGCTTTTCATTTTCGCTACGGTCATGGCCTTCAATTTTTTGGGGGACTACTTGCGCGACCGCTTCGATCCGCGCGGGACGAACTAGCCTGGGGGGCGTGGCGAGGCCCGTTGCCCTGTCCTCTTGTTGGAGCTTGCATGGCTGGAACACGGGCTCGTCGGTTGGTCGTTCTCGGCGCCATGTCGTTTGCGGCTGTCGGCGTGGCGGTGGTTCTCCCGGGAGCTGTGCTACCCCTTCTGATCGAGCGGTTGGGTTTGCAGCTTTCCGATGCGGGAGCCCTCCTGGCAGCACAGCCTTTGGGTCACCTTTGCACCGTGTTGCTGCTGCCCTATGGTGTCTCGCGCGTTGACAGTCGCTGGTTGCTGGGCCTTGCTGGTTTGCTCTTGGGCAGTGCTGTGGCAGCTTTGGGCTGGGTGTCGAATTGGCAGGGAGCGTTGCTGGCGATGCTGGTGAGTGGGGCGAGCATCGGCGCGTTGGAAGTCGGGGCGAATACGGTGTTGCTGCTCTACACGACCCAGCCGAACCGGGTGCTCAACTTGGCGCATTTGTTCTTCGGCGTCGCTTCGGTTCTGACCCCAGCCCTGGCAGCGTCAGCCGTGGAAGTTGGGCTTTCCTGGAAATGGCTTTGGAGCATGGCCAGCGTTCCGGTTTTAGCCGCAGGTTTGTCATGGCTGGCGTTCGCGCCCATTCCAGGTGCACGCCCACCTGGGCATGGCATGGACAGAGCTCGAGCTGATGGAGAACGACGATGGCCCACTGTGGCGCTGGCTATGGCGATGGCAGCATACGTCGGAGCTGAAATCGGATTTGGCAGTTGGTACACCAAATATTTGACCGTTGCCCACGAAGTGCCCTTTGCGGTTGCTGGACGGGGACTGGCGCTGTACTGGGGCGGTCTCACCGTCGGGCGGCTCCTGCTTTCGCTCTGGGCCCCAGGCCACGGTAGCGTGCCTTTCGTTACCGCGTTAGGGATCGCTTCCGCGGCTGTGGGAGTTTGCGCTTTGGCGGCGCCGGGACCGATGACTTTTGTCCTCCTGAGTGCCATGCTGGGCGTGACCCTGGCAGGGATCTTCCCTGGACTGCTCGCCTTGGCGGCTCGCTGGCATCCGGCCCATGTGGAGCGGGCCACCGGGGCGTTGCTCGCCGGAGCGGGCTGTGGTCAGATGCTGTTCCCGTGGGCGATGGCTTGGGCTGCCGCCTACGGTGGTGTGGCTCGCGCCATGTGGTTGTACCCGGCTTTGTGTTTACTGGTGAGCGCAACTGTACGATGGGGGGAGCGCATCCGCCGTCGGCAGCGTATGTTGCATCTGTAGACGCTGCTCCCAGAGCACATACGCTGTTGCTTCTCTCGAGGGGGATCGGCAACACTGCAGAGCATGGACTTGAGTGAATCCCCCAAAGAACAAGCCTTCAGGCAGGAGCTGCGCGCCTGGCTGAAAGCCAATCACCCGGGGCCGGAGCCCGAAGACTTCGACGCATGGGTGGATTATGGAAGGCGATGGCAGCGGCGGTTGTACGATGCTGGTTGGTGCGGCCTCGCTTGGCCGAAGGAATACGGGGGCCGCGGTGCCTCTTTGGTCGAGCAATTGATTTTCGAAGAAGAAATGGCTCGTGCCCGCGCCCCCATGCTTATCAATTTGGCTGGCTTGACGATGGCGGGCCCTATCCTGATCGCTCATGGTACCGAGGAACAGCGGCGGCGCTACCTGCAACCCATTCTGTCGGCAGAGGAAATTTGGTGCCAAGGTTTCTCGGAGCCGCAAGCCGGATCCGACCTTGCCGCTTTGCGTACACAGGCAATTCGTGACGGCGACACCTTCGTGATCGGCGGCCAAAAGGTGTGGACGAGTTTTGCTCGTTACGCTGATTGGTGCATGTTGCTGGCACGAACCGACACCACCGTACCGAAACACAAGGGCATCACGTTTTTCTTGGTGAACATGCACAGTCCTGGGGTTACGGTGCGACCGCTCAAGCAAATGAACGGAGACGACGACTTCAATGAAGTGTTTTTCGATGATGTCAGAGTACCGGCGGCGAACATTGTGGGCGGCTGGAACGAGGGATGGTCGATCGCCGTGAGCACCTTGCTTTACGAACGGACGATCCTGACGTTTGCGCGCCAATTGCAGTCACGCTCCGCGTTGCGGGACGCCTTGCTGCTAGCTCGCCAATGGCAACTCGCAGGAGTGCTGGTTGCGCGCGACCCGATCGTGCGCCAACGCTTGGCGCACGCCTGGATTGAGAGCGAAGCGATGAAGTACCTATCGTACCGCTATCTCACCCAGTTGCTCCGTGGCGGAAGGCCCGGACCCCAGAGTTCGCTGGAAAAGCTTTTTTGGAGCGAGATGTATCAAAGGCTGTTGGATGGGGCCGTGGCCATGCTGGGCCCCTATGGGCAGCTCGCCAAGGGAGAGCTGCGATCCCCCTTGGCCGGCCGGCTGCAGCATCTTCTGTTGTATTCGCGGGGACGGACCATTGCTGCGGGTACCTCCGAGATCCAGCGTAACACCCTAGCGGAACGTGTGTTGGGTCTGCCCCGTGGGGTTTGATGCTCGCTGCCTTAGCGCTTGGATGGATGCGGATGCTGACACTGGCTGAATGGTGGGCTTTAGGGACGATTCCCTGGTTAGGTCTGGCTATCACCGGACGGGTCGATGCCGCCGTGGTCGTGGCAGTGGTGGCCGTGCCTACCGGGTTCCTCTTGCAGCAATTGGCGCGCTTCCACTTGGAGGTGGTCGAGCGCGCCTTCGATCATCCGAAGCGGCCGGCGCTTACGCTCATTCGCTCGCGGTGGGGTGGCGACCGAGGCTGTTCCGCCGAGGCTGCCTACCGCATTTACGAGGTGACGTTATACCAGCGTGGAGACTGGAGTGAGGCAAGGGCGCATATTCATCGCTGCTGGCATTGGGTGGTCACCTTGCGGGCCGCGACGTTCGCCACGGTGCTGGCAATAGCCAGCATGGTTTGGGCCTCGTTTGCGACCATGAGCGGCGAAGACTCGATGGAGCCCACCTGGGTGGTGAGTTTGGCTGCTGCGCTGACGGCCCTTGCGTTGTGGCGGAAAGGGGAACACACGAAAAAGCTTTTGCACGAATTCGACTGCGCCTGGATTCTCGCCCACTGGCCGGCATACGAGGCTGTGGCCATGTCGGTGCTGGAGCGGGGTGAAACCACGCCACAAATTCCGGCGGAGGAAAAGTGGTAGGGTGGCCGCGTGCAGCGACGTTTTTCTTGTTGCAAGGGCGACCGCGGCGACGAACCACCGTCGGACTCCTAGAGGAAGGCGGCCGCTGGTTTGGCACCCAAGGCGGGGATCTTGTTGGCGGAGTCAAGGGCCCAGAGCTTCGGGGGGCCTAGTGTGCGCTCGGCCCCCCGAAGCCCGCTGCTGGCAGGCATGAGAGACGGGAAACAGTGGTTGCGCTTGTTAGCACGTCACCACAGCACCCATGGGGCGTGGTTGACAATCGCTGCCGGTCTCACCCGCAGGGGCGAAGTCGGGCTGACCAAGGCGCCGTTCAATACGGCATAACGACGCACCGTGGCTTGCCCCTGGGAGAAGATCGTTGCGTTCACGGTTGCGTTCATCCGCACGTCAGCGGAGCCACCGACCAAGACGAGCACCCGCTCGGCCGGGGAACCGTTCGGCCCGGGGGCGATCCCCTGTGTGACCACCGTGCTGCCCTTGCGCGCACGGAAATTGCCAGCGATCCGGAGAATGACGGCCTCGGTATTGGCGTTCCCCTGGATGGTCAGGGTACGATTCACCCCGATGGTAAGGGAGGCGTAGTCGATGACGACAATCGACCCGGGTGCACCGCTGAACGGCGTGACATTGAGAGTGGCGTTGCTGTTGATCGTCACCGAGCCATGGGTGGCATGGGCCGAGAGGGCTAAAAGCGCGAGCCGACGCTGCTCGGCTTTGTCCGACGCCCCTGGGCAATCCGCAAGCAAGCTGTGAGATCCAGTCGTGTCGGTTCCGCCGACGCACTGGCCGTTGGGTCCGAATACGACAGGGCTACCCGCGGTAACGCAGCTGCCGTTGGCTGCGGCGTCTTTGCCGATGTGAACTTGAGTAGGACCCACAGCGTTACCATCGAGCAGCGAAGCTTGCTTCAGCCGTACCCTCTCCGCACAGGCCGACCCGTCATGGGCTTGTGCGGTGTAGCCCAATTCCGCTGTGACTGCAGCGCTACTGGGAGCTTCCAGGAGCACGTAGCCTTTCGGACATTGCTGGACCGGCAGGTTCGAATGCGCGCACGTGCCTAGCCCGTCGCAAGCATCGGCGGTGCACACCAAACCGTCGTCCGAACAAGCCGTCCCGACAGAATCGAAGCAGTTGTCGGTGGCTTCGTTGCAAGTCTGGTTGCACTCGCTTCCACCCACGCAAGGGTCCCCGGTATGGTTACACACGCCGCTGCCATTGCAGGTATCCGTTCCCGTGCAAAACTGCCCATCGTCGCACGACGTACCTTCAGGTGCGTTTTCCACGAACACACAGGCACCATTACCGTCACACCGGTCGGTCGTGCACACGTTTTGATCGAGATCGCAGGGGGTTGTCGATGGCGGGTCGGGTAAAGGCTCGCAATTACCTGTTGCCGGATTGCAAGTTTCCCCCGCTTCGCAAGGCGGTACCGGTTGCGCACAACTCTTCGGTGTTCCCTGACACACCGCCTCGCTGTCGCAGACATCGTCGACGGTGCAGGCATCGCCGTCGTCACAGGACTGGCCGGGGTTGGGAGTGTTTTGACAACCGAGTTGAGAGTCACAGGTATCGGTGGTGCAGGCATTGTTGTCGTTGCAGTTTGGCGGGTCGCCGCCAACGCAAGTGCCGGTACCATCGCAGGCATCGTTAGTGGTGCAGGCATCGCCGTCGTCACAGGCAGTTCCTACAGCAGGATATGTGCAAGTCAGGGGGTCGCAACCGCAAATCGGGTCTTGTCCCTCAAATGGTTCGCACTCTTCTCCCGGCTCGACGGTCCCGTTGCCACACACGGATTGCGCACACTGGCCCGTGTCGCTGTTGCACGAAGCACCCTGGTAAAACGTTCCGACAAGCTCCGAGGTGCAATAGCTTTCCTCCACCGGTGCTTGGCAGCCGACGAATATGTTGCTTCCCCCTGATTCTCCATAAATGCTGCTAAGAAATTCTGACTGTTGGCAGCACCCGCATTGGGGACTCACGCTTCCACCGATGCAGTAGGGGCCGAGCTCCACCCCGGCACAGGTATCGTTGAGAGTACAAGGATTCCCGTCATCGCAAGGCGTACCCCCGGGCGCAATGTTGCTTACATCGCAGTTGCCTCCCTCCCCACACTGGTCATTGATCGTACACGGGTTGCCGTCGTCGCATGGAGTTCCTGGATCGGCCGGGGTACCAGGTGAACATTGAGACTCGATGCACGCCTCGCTGCCATTGCACGGGTTGCCGTCATCGCAGTCGGCATCGGTTTGGCAGGAGGGCGTTACCAAAGCGAACGTTGCCGTGAAAGCTGGAGCAACGATCCCCGCCGCCAGCACGAGTCCGAAGATCGTTTGCGACCACCAAGGACGTTGGCTCGTGATGCCCAAGTGTGTCATAGCTTTGGTTCCTCCTGGCTTTGTCTGTGGCCGCGATCCTGGCGGCCGGAAGCGATCAATCCAAACTGCCTTCGCAAAATGCTCCTCCTCGGGCACCCGAGTCAACGAACAAAAGAGTTATTTTTGTGCGACGTTTCGCCCTTGCGAGCCTCCGCTCCGCCTTTTGACTCATCGCCAGGCGCGATTCCGCATCCTGGCCTAACGCCTGGGAGTGAAAAAACGGAGAAGGATCGCTGTTGGCAGGAAGGGCGGCGGTCGTTCGCACATGCCGCCTTTTCGCTGGATCTCCTTTGCCGAACTCTTTGCGAACCGGCAAACAGGGGGGAACAGTTCCTTCCCAGGTAGGGAGCTTGAAGAGTTTGCCGACGGCGGGGTTGCTTCCTTGTCAGGGGTGAGATCGTAACATCCAGCGACAAGTTTGCGGCTGTCGACGGAGGGTTCTTGCGTATGTAGATCCGTTCTGGCGTGCGATGCGGGGCTGGTATGCGTTTTGCCCAAGCACGCGCTGCCCCACTTATGATGTTAGCTTCGTTCGCGAGCGAGAAGCCGGCGCTGAGAAATTTCAGCCCCTCGTGGCCGTCGCCGGAAGGAAGGGATCATGCAGCCTGCAACCACTGGGCCTGATCGCCAACCGCAGCCGATGATTTCGTCTGCGGGGGCTGGGAGCCTCACTGGACTAGGAAACCGTTTGGTCGCGCTGTTTGCCAAGCGTCTGCCCCGGTTGGAGTTTGCCGGAGAAATGGCCAAGGTGCTCCATGAAGCCGTACGTGTCACTGCAGTGGCCGTTTTAGGTTACGAAGTTCGCCGCGAGCGACTCGTACTGCTCGCTGCCGAGGGCCTTAACACCGACGCTGTAGGTGCGCTCGGCGGAGGCGAAGCGTGCTTGTGGGACATCCCCCTTCGCTGCCTGCGCAATCATCGCATCAGTATTATCAAGGAGGCGCATAAAAACCCTTTTGTGCCTCGCCCGCTGGCGGAGATTAGCCGTCTTGGGCTGACCATTGTCGCTTTACCAATTTTGCAAAACGACCAACCAGCTGGAGTCGTGCTCCTGTTCGCTAGTGGTAAGCGCACCTTTACCGACTCGGATCTCTACACCTTGAGCCAGGCCTTGCTCGTTTGCGCACCGGTGTTGCGGGACGCCGAGGTGGGCAGGGCCGAACCGCAGCCCGTTACCTTGCAAGACCAGGCGGTTCAGGAGACCCTGGCCAAGCTGGCGGCGGCCGGTGCGATTATCGATCCGGGGGCAGCGACGGGAGCAGCCGTTGCGCCCACCGTGGAACCGCCACGATGGCAAGACGTCGGTCGGTCCCTCGCCCCGTCGGACTTCGAGGTGGAGCGGCGGCGTTACGAGGAGGAACTGGCGGCACTCCGCAACGATGTCGAGCAAGCCAACGGCCGTGTGCGGCAGTTGACCCTGCAGAATCACTCGCTGCAACGGGAACGGGACGACCTGCTGCACCAGTTGCACACCCGTGAGGCGGAAGATGCCGCGGAGATCGCACGGTTAAAAGCTGAATTGGATGCGCTCCAAGACCGACTGGTTGCCGCGGAAAGCGAGCGCACCCGCAGCTTACGGCTGGCCGAGGGAAGAGTCCAGGCGCTGCAGCAGTCGCTCCTGAACGCGCAGCGCGAGTGGGAATCGCTACAAACGCGGGCCGGCGGTACCGAGGCGCAACTGGCGGAATGGCAAACCCTTGCCCTCGCTGTCTTCGAGGAGCGCGACCGTTTGGTGGCGCAAGTGGAGACGTTGCACGCACAGCGACGAAACCTCGAAGAAGAGCTGGCGCGCCTGCGTCGAGAAGCAGGTGAGGAGCGTGTTGCGCTGGAAGCGGACCGGGACGCTTGGAAACAGGAAGCGGCTCGGGCGCGAGAGCAATTGACGGAACGCACGAACGCCGTAGCTCGCTTGGAGGCGGAACTTCGCAGCGTGATCGTGCAGCGCGACACCCTCGCCGAACAGTTGCGGGCCGTGCGCGCAGAGTGGGAGCAACTGAGTCGCCTTGCTGAAGAAGCGCACGCACAGTTTGCCGACAGTGAAACGGCGCGTGCGGCTGCGATGGCAGAAAACCAGATTCTCCGCCAGACCTTGGACCAGGAGCGTCAGCGTGCCGCCGAGGCGGCGGCAGCCTGGGAACGAGAGGTCGCTGCGGCCCGAGAAGAAGCGCAATCGACGGCACGGGTCGTGGAAACCTTGCGAGCCCAGTTGGTGGAACAGCAGCGGCTTTTCCGCGAGGCTCAGGATTCTTGGGACCGGCTACATGTTCAGTTCTCTGCCGCGCAGGCCGAACTTGAGCGGCTACGGGGGGAGCTGGAAACAAGCGAGGCAACACGCACGGAAGCCTTGGCACGTCTAGCCCATTTAGAGGAAGAGCGAGCATCGTCCGCCCGCCAGCGTCAGGCGCTCCTGGAGGAGCTGGCAGGCGTGCGCCGGCAGCTCGCGGAACTGGAGGCCGCAAAAGCGGCTGCCACGGCCGAATTCGAGACCCAAGCAGCGCTGATCGCACGAGAACTCGACGAAGCGCGAGCACTGGCCAACCGTTGGGCCCAGGAAGCCGAGAAGAAAGGCGAAGAACTGCGCCATGGGCAGTTCGAACTCCAACGGAGCCAAGCCGAAATCAGTGCCCTGTCGAGCCAGCTCAAGGACCTGCGACTGCGTTTGGACGAGTCTGTCGCGGAGCAGCAACGCCTAGCCGATGAGCTACGTCAGCGCGAAGCCAGTTGGCGACAAGCCGACGCCGCCCGCCAGGCACTCGAGGTTCGCTTGCAGGAGGAACGGGCGCGTTGGGAAGAGCAACGCGCCGAGTGGCAACAACGCCTAGCGGAAGTCGAGCGGGGGCGAGACGATCTCTTGCAACGGCTGATCGAACGAGAGCAGGCTCTGAAAGCCTTGCAGCGGCAGCAGGAGCAACTGGCTGCTGAGTCGGTGCACTGGCAGCAAGTAGCCGAGACGCGGCGGCAAAAGCTCGTCGCGTTGCAACAGGAGGTCGAAGCTGCCCATGCTGAAGTGGAGGTAGCCCGCCAAGAACAAGCGCAAATGCGCGCTGCTTGGGTCGATGAACGCCAACACGTGGAGACCGTGGAAGCTGCTTTGCGAGCGGAATTGGTCGCGGTGCGCCACGAGGCGGAAATCCTGGCCAGTCAGTTGGCCCGCTTACGGGAGGAACACCAAAACTTAGAGCGCACTTGGCAAGAACGGGAGCGGGAGGCAGATCGGCTCGAGCGCGAGCTTTCGCTGTTGCGCCAACAGTTGGCTGATCGTGCCCTGTTAGCGGCGCAAGCAGAATCGCTGGCTGCCCGCGTCGTCGAGCTCGAAGCAGACCTTGCGGCAGCGCGTGCCGAGGCCGCCAGAGCGGAACATCACTCCGCAACCGAATGGGAGCAGCGCATCGTCGCGTTGGAGAGCGAGCTGGCCCGCGCACGCGGCGAAGCCGAGAGTGCGGAACGTGCTCGAGCGGCACTGGCTGAGGAACTCCTCGTCGCCCGCAATTTGGCCGCACAAAGCCAGGTGGAGGCGGATCGTAAGCTTGCCGCGTTGCGCGCCACGGTGGAGCAACTGGAAAGCGAGCGCCACCGCATGGAAGAGACCTTGCAGCAACGCTTGGCGGAAACCCAAACTGCCACAGCGCGCCTGGCATCGCTGCAAAGCCTCGCGGAGGAGCGCTCCAGAGAATACGACGAGGCCCGGCGAACGATCGCGGAGTTGCAACAGCGGCTCAGCGAAAGCTCCGCTCAAGTGCGCGCTGCCGGCGAGCGCATTCGTAGCCTCGAGGAGGCGCTAGAGCAGTTGCGAGAGGAAAGAGCGCGCTCGGCGGACGAGCTGGCCAGCGCCGAGCACGAGCGCTCGGCGGCTTTGGCCCGAGTTGCGGAGTTGGAGAGCCGCCTGCGCGAGGTCCAAGACGAGTTTGCCCGAGAGCGGGCCAGTTGGGAGCAGGAATGGCACGCTGCTCGTGGTCAATGGGAGCAGACGGAGCAGCTGCGCCGTGCACGAGAGCACGAGGTTGCAGCGTTGCGCGCCGAATTCGAGCGTTTGCGCCAACAGTTTGCTCAGGTCGAGAGCGAGCGAGAAGCAGCGCTCGAGGAGGTCCAGCGCTCGGAACAGGCGGCGGCGGAGCAGCTTGCGTCCCTGGGAACGCGCTTGTCGGCTGCCGAGGCGGCGGCGCGCGAAGCCCAAGCTCGGGCAGACGAGTTGCACAGCCACTTGCTCGAGCGAGAACGGGAGCTGAGCGTTGCATCGCAGCAGCTTGCCGAGTTACGAGCCGAGATCCTGCGCTCTGGCGAGCGTTACGCTGCTTTGTCCAGCGAGCACGAGCGCTTGCAGGAGGAGTTGGCCAGCGCTCGCGCTGCGCAAGGCGAGCAAGTTCAGTCGCTGTCGCGCGATTTGCAGCGACTGCGTACCGAGTATCGCGCGCTCCAACAGGAAAAAGCCTTGTTGGAAGGCGCTTTAGCGGAACATCAGAAACGAACCCGCGACTTGGCCCAGGCCCACGCCGCTACGGTCGGTGAACTTCAGGGCGTCGTCGAACATCTACGGAAGCAAATTGCCGAGTTGAACCAGGGGCGGGCTCAACTCAACGAGCGCCTCGATCGTGCAGAGGTCGAAATCGAGTCTTGGCGGGACGAGGCCCAACGGCGCAGTGTCGAGCAGGCGAGCCTGCTCGAGCGCCTGCGCGCCGCCGAGGAGCAACTGGCGGACAGCGAACGGCGGCGGCAGAGCTTGGAAGACGAGCTGAAGCAACTGCGTTCGGAGGCGGAGTCGTGGCGACGGCAGATGGCAGAGCGAGAGGCAGAGCTTGCACGCATGGGCGAAAGCGCGCGGCGGCTGCCCTTGTTGGAAGCGGAAATCGACTCGTTGCGCAGCGAGCTGTCGCGCAGCGAACGGCAGCGGCAAATCCTCGAGGACGAGCGCGAGCAGGTGCAGCGCGAACGCTCCGAGCGGCTTGCCGAACTCGAAGCCGAGCGACGGCGCCTAGAAGAGCAGTTGCAGCAAATTGGTGATGAACGCAAACGTGTAGAAGAGTTGTTCACGGAACAACAGACGCTTCTGGAACGAGAACGTGGCCTGGTGGCGAGCTTAAGAGCAGATTACCAGCGACTACAGGCAGAGAGCCTGGCAACTCAGGAGCAACAGGTGGAGTTGACGGTTGCGCTCGAACAGGCACGGGCGAAGTTGGCAGAGCTCGAAGAGCGACTACGGGAACGCGAGCAGGCATTGCAGGAAGCGGAGCAGGAAAAGCAAGAACTCTTGGAGACCTTGCGCAACGCGCAAGATGCGGCAAGCCGCGGAAAGGTCACGAACGGACAAGGGAGACAGCCAGGGGTCGTGAGCGTGGCCAGCGCCGAACTGGAACGAGCCGTCCTCGCCGAACCGGTTCGAGAAGACGGTGCGGCGGCACTGGCAACCGCGGCGGAAGGCAGCTTCGAGGCCGTACGCGAGCTGTTCGTGCTCGATGCTGGCCGCCGCGCAGAAGAGGCAAGCGCTGCCTTGCGGGCGGCGGGGTTCGAAGTGCAGGTGGTGGCCCCTAACGACGAGGCGGTGCGACGCTTGTCGCCCGCGGGCAGCGGTTGCGCTTTGATCAATCTAGGAGCTGGCCCCCAGGCGTGGAAAGTCTTGTTACGCCTGCGCTCCGACCAGGCATGGAGGGCGTGGCGAATCTTAGCTTACGTGGTCTCTCTCCAAGGGGATAGGGGCTTTTGTTTCGGACGAGCCGAATTCGACCTGTGGCCCCTTGACTCGCAGCGCCTACTGTCGAGTTTGGCTTGGCTTCGGCCGAAGCTCAAAAAGCTGCTGGCGGTGAGTCCTGACGTCGACGTCATGAATCGACTGCGCGAGCCACTGACGAAGTCCGGTGTTTCCACCTCGATCGTCTTGGATGGAAAGCAGGCCCTGGAGTTTACCAACATCATCGCCCCCGAGGCGGCCGTGTTTCACTTGTCTCCCGGCACTTCGGGAGCCGCGCGTGCGGTTGCGGCGTTGCGGCAACAAGAAGCAACGGCGGACTTGCCCCTGCTCGTTGCCCTCGACCCAACACCTAGCCGCGAAGAGCACTTTTACGCTTCGGTGGTGCGCGAGCTGCTCCTCAAAGGAAGCTTTACCTTCAAGAATTTGCCCGCAGCATTGGCCACCTTGCTTGCCTGAGCGCTCAGGCGAAGAACTTGCCCACCTCCCCCCGAAAGATGCCGGTTCCGTTTCCGTTGGCGGACGTCGGAGCGGCCAGCGGGTGTGGGTGAACGCGTCTCTGCCGCGGCAGCGTGGAGGCAGGGCGATGGGGCCCCCGCTCTTGACTTTTTCCTGTTACGGGGCGTTCGTTAGGGTGGCGTGGGGAACGAAAACACTGCAGAGGAACGCCGGCATCAAGCTGGCCAGGAATTGGGTTTGCGGCATTATGCATGGGTGCGCCCGGATGCAGTGGCGATCGTAAGCCCCGAGCGCCGGGTGACGTACGCTGAGCTGTACCAGAGGGTCAACCAGCTCGCGCACGCGTTGCGCGCATGTGGGATCGGCCAAGGAGACACCGTTGCGTTGGTGATGCACAACCGGGCCGAGTGGCTGGAGGCCATGCAAGCGGTGGGAAAGCTCGGTGCACGGGTGTTGCCCGTCGGGTATCGAGCCAAAGCGGCTGAGATGGCTTACTTGCTTGCCGACGCCGATGCCCGCCTGGTCATTGCCGAGAATACACTTTGCGAAGAGGTGGACGCCGCCATTGCTGAGGCGGGGTTGGCTCATTGCGTCTCCGTGTGGGTCGTCGGTGCAGAAGCTCCGTGGCGAGGCCCCCGTTACGAAGACCAAATCGCCGCACAGCCTGCACATGAAGCAGAAGATTTCTTTCCAGGTGGTGGGTTTGACGTGCTGGTGTATACCTCAGGAACAACGGGGAAGCCCAAAGGGGTGGAGCGTGCCGTCGACCCATGGCAAAGCCCTCGGCAACTCGCGGCCGTTGCGCAGATGTGGAACCTGACGAAAGACGACGTGCACTTAGTTTGTGGCCCACTGTATCACACGGCCCCGGCAAGTTATGCCCAGGCTCACTTATTGGTTGGCGCCAAGGTGGTTTTGCTGTCCCGCTTCGATGCCGCAGCTGCGCTCGCTGCCATTGCCCAACACCGGGTGACGACGACCTTCATGGTGCCGACCCATTTTGTCCGAATTTTGCAGTTGCCGGAGGAGACGCGGCGGCAGTACGACTTGAGTTCGATTCGCTTAGTGTTGCATGCCGCTGCGCCATGCCCGATCGAGGTCAAACGCAGAATCCTGCCAGTCTTTCCCCCGCACTCCATCGTTGAATTTTACGGTGCTTCGGAAACGGGATTTACGCGGGTGTCCGCCGAGGAGTGGTTGCAAAAGCCAGGCACCGTGGGTCAGCCTTGGCCCGGTCACGAACTGCGCATCCTCGACGAGAACGGGCGCGACTGCGCGCCCGGGGAGGTTGGTTTGGTGTACGTGCGCAGCCCGCACATGAATTTCGCCTACCGTCGTGCCCCCGACAAAAATGCGCAAGCGTTTCGCGATGGTTGGTTTACTGCGGGCGATCTCGGGTATCTCGACCACGACGGCTACTTATTCCTGGTGGACCGGCGGACGGACTTGATTTTGACCGGGGGCGCGAACGTGTATCCGGCCGAGGTGGAAGCCGTGTTGCTTTTGCACCCGAGCGTGGCCGATGCCGCAGTGGTGGGAGTTCCTGACGAAGACTTAGGCCGGCGAGTTGTCGCCGTGGTGGAACTGCGGCCCGGCCACGCGCTCTCGGAGCGCCAGTTGATCGAATTCACCCGTGCTCGGCTGGCGCACTACAAGTGCCCATGGCAGGTGATTTTCGTTGCTGAATTGCCGCGTGAGCCTACGGGCAAGATTCGACGCCACGAGTTGGTCGCTTGGATTTGTCAGCAGCGCGGGCTCGGCCGGACGCCCAGCTCGGCTTGAGACTTGCGTTGGCATTGATCGCTCTCGTAAAAACCATGAACATGGATGCGCCAGGAACACGGTTGAGGTTTCGCGAGCGTATGCAGGGCCCGGTGGCGGCCGGAGCGCCGACGCCCGAAGTAGGGGCAAGCCAAGGACGGGCACAAGGCACGACGTTGGTTGCGGATCTCGAGGTCTTGATCGACAACTTCGATGCGTTTTTGGCCGACGCCCGCCATCGAGCGAAGCTTTCGGGAACAGTGACGTGCCCTGGGTTGGCAACAGGGCGAGCGATCACCAGCGGAGAATTGGAGATGTACGTTACCGACCGGCAGAGGGGAGCGAAACTTCTTCGCTACACCTTTTCCTTCGCGGGCGACGACGGCGAGCCCTACACCTTCACCGGTGTCAAAGTTCTGCGCACTCCTTTTCCCTCGATACGAGCGCAGGTAACGCTGCTGAGTGAAATCCACCGAGGCAATTCCGAGGGGCCACTTTGGGGAGCCGGGATCCTCACTTTCCGTTTGCGCGATTTGCCCAGCTTTCTTGCCTCTGTGCGAGCCGAGGGTGCCTCCCGCGCCCTGGCCTTGTGGCGTCTCGCCCGCTTCGCCCAGAAGGAGCTCGCGCTCGCTCCCGTATGAGCGGGGCGGAACGAAAGGTGCAGGGTTGGGAGGCCGAGGGAACGCAGCGACAGACCACGCTGCGCGGCGAGCCCTTGGCGCCAACCGTATGGCGTGGCTACGCTCTGAAGTGGGAGCCATGGCAAGCTGGCAAGGTCGCGTTGCGGTTTGCCACGGTTGCCGACCTCGCAAGTCATTTTGATGTCGATGTGCTGTTGCGCGACCCTGAGGCCCCGGAGCCGCCATATTGGATGCATCTCTGGCCCGGCAGCCGAGCCTTGGCCCGCTACCTCGTAGAGTATCCAGCGATCGTGACCGGACGCTGCCTCGACGTGGGATGTGGCCTTGGGTTGGTTGCGCTAACGCTCTCCTGCCTGGGCGGCCAGGCGTTTGCATTCGACCGCGATCGAGATGCTGTGGCGCTTTGCCAGCTCAATGCGCGACACAACGGACTGCGCGTGCACACGTGGCAAGCGGACCTGCGGGAGTTCGCCGTGCGCTCGCGCTTTTCATTGGTTTGCGCGGCCGACGTGACGTACGATCCGACGTTGCAGCGAGCCCTGCTGCAGGTGGCGGACGCGGGGTTGAGCGAACAGGGGGCGGTCTTGGTTACGGAGTCAGTGCGCACATTCGACCGGGCTTGGCTCGCCGAGGCAACTGCCAGGGGATTGTGGGTGCGCGAGCTGGAGCTCGAGGAAAGCGACTGTGGCAGGCCGGTGCGGGTACGGTTGGTAGAACTTCGTCGGAGGTGAAGAAAAGTTTCCCGAATGTGCAGGCGCACAGGTTCGAAGGCCGCGGATGCTTAGGCGGCCGCGGCAAGGAGCCCTTGCTCGGCTGCGAAGAAACGAGGAGAGAGGTAGGTCATGAACAGACGGGAACGACTGCAACACCTCTTGCACCGGGGCCAGCCGCTGGTCATGGGTGGCGTGTACGACGGCATTTCCACGCGCCTGGCCCACGCGGCGGGCTTCGAGGCGTTGTTCATCGGCGGATTCAGTGTGGCGGCGTCGCTTCTCGGAGAGCCTGATCTCGGTTACCTCACCCAGACGGAAATGGCCGACACGGCCAGGCGCCTCTGCCGGCTTACGGATCGCCCGGTGCTGGTCGACGCCGACACCGGTTACGGCGGCGTGGTCAACGTGCAACGTACCGTCGAACTGTATTACCAGGCTGGGGCAGCGGGGCTGTTCTTGGAGGATCAAGTGTGGCCGAAGCGATGCGGTCATATGCGGGGCAAGCAGATCGTCGACTGCGATGAATGGCTTACCAAACTTCGTGCCGTGCGTACTCACGCCCTGGGAAGCGACCTCTTCCTCGTGGCCCGCACGGATGCGCTTGCCGTCTCGGGTATTGAGGAAGCGCTGCGCCGCGGTAACGCAGCGTACGAAGCTGGAGCTGACGCCGTCTTTATCGAGGCCCCGGAATCGGTGGAGCAGTTACGGCGCATCGGCCGGGAAGTTCCCGGAGTGAAGGTGGCGAACATGCTAGAGTTTGGTCGCACACCTTTGTGTACTCCAGCCGAGTTATTCGAGCTCGGATTTCAGATCATTGTTACGCCTTTGGCACCGATGCTCAGCGCTGCCCGTGCACTGGAGGAAACGTACACGGTTCTTCGCCAACAGGGGACATTGCGAGAACACCTGGAGCGCCTGTTGCCGCTGTCGCAATGGTACGCACTCGTCGGATACAGCGAGGGCTAAGGCCCGTCGGCGTATCCTTTGCAAACTTGCGCTGCGGCTGGACCTCAAAGGTTGAACCTGGGAAAGGGCAGTCTCCCCGTCAGCCCGCCTGGCCGAGGGCGACTCTGGCACTGGATTTGAAAGCGCTCGGCACGATGGGCCAGGCTACATCCGAAGCCAGAACGTTAACGCCGTTTGCCATCGACTTGGATCGCAGCCCTTTTACTGTGATTTGGGAAGTTACTAGGGCGTGCGACCTCCGCTGCGTCCATTGCCGGGCGGACGCCCAGAGCCGGCGAGATCCTCGCGAGCTATCGACGGAAGAAGGGCGCCGTCTTTTAGAAGACGTACGCAAGCTTGAGAGCCCGGTGTTCATCTTTACTGGGGGCGACCCGTTACGGCGACCCGATTTGTTCGAACTCGTTGATTACGCCGTTGAGCTTGGTTTGAACGTGGCGATTACCCCGAGCGGCACGCCCTTGCTGACCCCAGCGGTTGTCCAGCGGTTTCGCGCTTGCGGTGTGCGCCGCATGGGGCTCAGCCTCGATGGCCCTGACGCGAAATACCACGATGCCTTTCGCCAACAGCCGGGGTCGTTTGGGTGGAGCGTGACAGCCCTGAAGGCAGCCCGGGAATGTGGACTGCCGACGCAAATCAACACGACCGTAACACGAGGGAATCGACGAAAGCTGGCGGAGATGAGTACTCTTGTCGGAGACTTGGGCGCTGTCACTTGGAGTTTGTTCTTTCTCGTGCGTGTCGGCCGAGCGCAAGATACGGAGCAGCTCACGGCGGAGGAGTTCGAGGAAGTCTTTGCTTTTCTTTACGAGCTATCTCGTCGTGTTCCTTATCAGGTGCGTACCACCGCTGCCCCGCACTATCGGCGGTACGTTCTTCAAAGACAAACTGAAGAACGGCGCCGACAAGCTGTGGGCGTCGCCCGTTTGCTCGGAACCATTCCCCAAGACATGCCCGCTGCCATGCCTCGTGCTTTGCATGGAGTTACCGACGGGCGGGGCCTTGTGTTCATTTCCCACATTGGAGAAGTCTTGCCCAGCGGCTTCTTACCCTTGGTTGCGGGTAACGTTCGTCAAGCTTCCCTAGGAGACATTTACCGCAGCGCTCCGCTGTTTCGTGCCTTACGCGACGTCAGCCGTTGGCACGGCAAGTGTCGCGATTGTGAGTTCGTGCGAGTGTGCGGTGGTTCACGGGCGCGCGCCTACGCGCGGTATGGCGACCCACTGGCGGAAGAACCTTTATGTGCGTACCTGCCGCGGTCGACACGGCGAAGCAGCCCCTCAGCGTCGTTCAACCTGCGGTGATGCTCTAGTTGCGGGAGGGGTCGGGTTTTTCCGGGTCGATGCCAAAGTCCTCGATCGCCTGAGCGACCGCCTCCGGCGAAAGGGCACCGCGTTCGGCGAGCAGCGCCAGGGCGGCCACGGCGATGCACTCTGCATCCACTTCGAAGTAGCGGCGCAGAGCTTTGCGTTCGTCGCTCCTGCCGAACCCATCGGTGCCGAGAGCGAAGAGCCCGTTCGGCACGAACGGGGCTAGCGCATCGCCGAGCACTTTCATGTAATCGCTCACGGCCACCACCGGGTAAGGTTCTTCGGCCAACAGCTGCTCTAGGTACGACTGCCGTTGTGGCGATAATGGGTGCAACATGTTCCAACGCCGGCACGCCAGTGCATCGCGCCGCAGTTCGGTCCAACTCGTCACGCTCCAGACGTGGGCAGCGACTTGCCGTTCGGCAAGCAAGTCTTGCGCTCGCCAGGCTTCGCGAAGAATGGCACCACTGGCGAAGAGGTGGACGTGGGGCCAGTCGCCCACCGGGTCGGCGGCTTGGAGCTTGTAGCAACCTCGCAGGATCCCTTCGCGTGCCCCTTCGGGCATTGGCGGGTGGCGGTAGAGTTCGTTTGTCACCGTAATGTAGTAAAAGCAGTCTTCCCGGTTGCTGTACATGCGTTGAAGACCGTCCTCGACAATGGTTGCAAGCTCGTAAGCGAATGCCGGATCGTATGCGCGCACCGTCGGGACCGTGCTGGCAAGCACGTGGCTGTGGCCATCTTGGTGCTGCAGTCCCTCGCCGGCCAAGGTGGTGCGCCCGGAGGTTGCGCCAATGAGGAAGCCTTTGCCCCGGGCATCGGCATTTTGCCAGATCAGATCGCCAATGCGCTGGAAACCGAACATGGAGTAAAAGAAAAAGAACGGAATGGTGTTGACCCCATGGGTGGAATAAGCGGTGCCCGCCGCTTGAAACGACGCCATGGCCCCTGCCTCGGTGATGCCTTCTTCGAGCAGTTGCCCGTCGGTTGCCTCGCGATAAAACGCGACGACGTCCGAATCCACCGGTTCGTAGAGCTGCCCTTTGGGAGAATAAATGCCGAATTTGCGAAAGAGCGCGTCCATCCCGAAGGTGCGCGCCTCATCGGCGACGATGGGAACGATGAGCCGGCCCAGCTCGCGGTCGTTCATCAGTTGCCGAAGTAGGCGCACCAGGACCATGGTTGTGGCCACCTCGCGTGTTCCTGAGCCTTGATAGTATTCTTCGAAGATCGACCGCGGTGGCGGTGGTAGGCTCACCAGCTGTTTTGACCGGCTCGGGACAAAGCCCCCCAAGGCCCGGCGACGTTCGAGAAGATACTCGATTTCCTCGCTGTCGTTGGGTGGTTTGTAAAAGGGCGTCTCTGCGAGTTCTGCGTCGCTGATCGGGATGCCCAGACGATCGCGAAAGGAACGCAGCTCCTTTTCGTTGAGCTTTTTCTGCTGGTGGGTGACGTTTCGCCCCTCGCCGGCCTCCCCGAGGCCATAGCCCTTGATCGTCTTGGCCAAAATCACGGTAGGCTGGCCGCGATGTTCCGTAGCCGCTTTGTAAGCCGCGTAAATCTTTTCCGGGTCGTGCCCCCCACGCCGCAGCTTGCGCAGCTTGGCATCCGTGAGATCCGCCACCAGCTCGAGCAATTCGGGATGCACGCCGAAAAAGTGGCTGCGAATGTAGGCTCCGGATTCGACCGTGTACTTTTGGTACTGGCCGTCGACGACCTCGTTCATCCTCTGCACAAGTAGCCCCTTCTTGTCACGCGCCAGCAGGGAATCCCAATCGTTGCCCCAAATGACCTTGATTACGTTCCAGCCCGCACCTCGGAACAAAGCCTCCAGCTCCTGAATAATCTTGCCGTTGCCGCGCACCGGACCATCCAGCCGCTGCAGGTTGCAGTTAACGACCCAAGTGAGGTTGTCGAGCTCTTCGCGCGCCGCCAAGGTGAGCGCACCCACGGCTTCGGGTTCGTCCATTTCGCCGTCGCCGAGGAAGGCCCAAACCCGCCCGCCGTCGTGGGCAATGAGGCCACGAGCGCGGAGGTAGCGGTTGAAGCGTGCCTGGTAAATTGACGTGATCGGCGAAAGCCCCATGGACACCGTGGGGAATTGCCAAAACTCCGGCATGCACCACGGGTGCGGATAGGAGGCCAGCCCCCCGCCTTCTGCGAACTCCCGGCGAAAAGCCAACAAGTGCCGCTCCGTCAGTCTCCCCTCGAGGAACGCCCGCGCGTAAACTCCCGGCGAAGCGTGACCCTGAAAGAAAATTTGGTCCCCGGGGGCATCCGCAGAGGCCGCGCGGAAAAAATGGTTGAAGCCGACTTCGAATAGCGTGGCCACGGAAGCAAACGTGGAAATATGACCACCGATACCGGGGTAGGCCTTATTCGCGTGCACTACCATTGCCATGGCATTCCAACGAATGATGTTGCGGATGCGACGCTCGATCTCGAGATCGCCAGGATACGGTGGCTGTTCTTCGACGGGAATGGTGTTGATGTAAGGAGTCGTCAGACTCGGGGCGACCTTCACAGCTCCGCGAGTGATGTCCATGGAACGAATTGTATCGTGCACGAGCAACCTTGGCTACGACGACTGGTCGAAAGCTCACAGCGGCCAGCGCTTCGTTGGCTGGACTGAGCACGTGTCCGCAGTCTCGGAATCGAAGGAGGCAAATCCTCGCATGGTCGTTCCCGTGCGCGCGGGCATGACGCCTGCAAGCCCGGTCGGCCGGTTCCCAGGAGGCGTGATGCGGGAGGGCCGACGAGGACTAGCGGCCATTGGCGTGATATGGGCATTGTGGCTGGTGGCGGCAGGCAGCCTTTGGGCAGAGGGAAACCTCGAGAAAGAACCAAGTTTGCGGGTGCAGCCGCTGCTGAGCAACCGGCTTCGTGCCGAAGTCGTCGATTGGTTCCGGCCAGTGGCAGGGCGGGCTACGCAGGGGGCACAAAGGTACTCATTTTTCGCCAATCAACTCCGTTTTGGTACTCAAGGGGAGCACGGCATCGTAGACGTTGTGCTCGAGGGCCAGTACACGCAGTTGCTCGGCTTGCCCGACGACGCCAGCCTACCCCCACCGGAAGGGAACTTAGGACCCGGCGCAGTTTACTTCGCGCATACCCGGCGCCACAACCAAGGCGAGGTATTTCTGAAACGAGGTTTCCTGACTCTGAGAAATTGGCAGCGGCTGCCAGCGGCCAGCATTGCCGCTGGTCGCTTCGAGTACAGCGACGGGTTAGAAACTGTGCCCAAGGACCCATCGGCAGCATGGCTGAAGAGAGCCCGGGTTGCCGAGCGCTTGGTGGGTCCGTTTGGCTACACCCACGTCACCCGCAGCTTCGACGGCGTGCGTATCGGCTGGGACGAGACTCGCTGGAATTTTACCGCCTTCGCGAGCCGACCAACCCAGGGTGGATTCGAGATCAGCGCAAACCCGCATCTGACCGATGTTGCGGTGGCCGGGGCAGCGCTGACCCTCAAGGAACAGCCCGAGCTATTTCCAGTCGATGGCCGGGCATATTGGCTGTACTATGAAGACGAGCGCGACCACACCGTGAAAGTGGATAACCGCCCGCGCGATCTACGTAACGCTGACCGCAAGCGCATTGCCATTCACACAGTCGGGTTTCATGCCCTTGCAGTCCTTGCCGCGGGGCCAGGGAAGGCAGATTCCTTGGCTTGGCTTGCGGTGCAGCGCGGACGCTGGGGTAAACTTGACCACGCCGCTTGGGCTTGGTCGCTCGAAGGCGGGTATCAGCTTCCCTCGGTGTTGGCAAAGCCGTGGTGGCGCATAGGATATACGCAAAGCTCCGGCGATGGCGATGCTACCGACGACAGGCATGAAACGTTTTTCCAACTGTTGCCCACCGCGCGCCTGTACGCGCAGACGCCGTTTTTCAACCTCATGAACGTTGAGGATCTGTTTGCGCAGCTCCTCCTACGACCTCACCAAACCTTGACTCTTCGTGCCGAGTGGCATTGGCTCCGCGTGCACAACGCTGCCGACCTTTGGTACGCTGGCGGAGGGGCAAGCAACGACCGCATCTTTGGATTTTCCGGCACCCCCACCGGCGGTCAGCGAGAGCTGGCGCAGTTGGCCGATCTCAGCGTGGCGTACCAGTTCCATTCGCGCGTGGCAGTTTATGGGTATTACGGCCATGCCTTCGGACAAAGCATCGTGTCGCGCACGTTTGCAGGAAAACAGCTGGACTATGGATACGTAGAGCTCACGGCACGGTATTGAGAAACGACTCCCTGGTCGCGTGTATCGCCGTTTTCCGGGACATTTCCCACGTCTGGTAAACGAATCGAATCTGCCTGAAATCGGTGCGGGCGTGTTCTGTCGGTACGCTTGTTGCTCGCCTGGCGGCGAAACCGCGGAGAGGAGGGACGGAGCATGATGGATCGCCGGCGTTTCCTGCAACTGGCTACCCTGGCCGGGTTGGGAAGCGCACTGACGCCGAAAGATTTGCTGGCCGGCTTGCGCATTCTCACACCCATTCGCGTGGGGAATCCACTGGAGTCCTATCCGAACCGCGATTGGGAACGCCTGTACCGCGACATTTTCCGACACGACGCCTCGTTCGTGTTTTTGTGCGCCCCCAACGACACGCATAACTGCCTGTTGCGCGCTTTTGTGAAGAACGACGTCGTCGTGCGTATCGAGCCCACGTACGGCTATTCGAAGGCCACCGACTTAGCCGGCAATCGCGCCTCACCGCGATGGGACCCGCGCTGCTGCCAAAAGGGGTTGGTGTTGGGCCGGCGCTTGTATGGCGACCGGCGGGTGCGCGGTGCCTTTGTCCGCAAAGGGTTCAAAACTTGGGTGGAACGTGGCTTTCCTCGTGATCCGAAAACCGGGCAACCCCCCGCGGAACTGATGCGCCGCGGTTGGGATAGCTTTGTCAAAGTGCCTTTCGAGGAAGCGTTCGCCTTGCACGCGCGGGCGCTGCTCGACATTGCGCAAACCTACAGTGGCGAAGAAGGCAAGAAAAAACTCCTCGCCCAGGGGTACGACCCGGCCATGGTCGAGGCGATGGACGGTGCCGGGGTGCGCACGCTGAAGTTCCGCGGCGGCATGGCCAAGCTCGGTGCCACCCGCATTGTCGGCACCTACCGCATGGGAAACCTCATGGCTTTGCTCGACGCTCAAGTGCGTGGCGTCGGCCCCGACCAAGCTAAGGGCGGCAGCCTGTGGGATTCTTACTCCTGGCATACGGATCTTCCACCGGGCCACCCGATGGTGCACGGTGACCAAACGTCGGACTTCGAGCTGTTCGACGCGGAAAACGCCGGTTTGTTGCTGGTCTGGGGAATGAATTGGATCACTACGAAAATGCCGGATAGCCACTGGATGACCGAGGCGCGCCAACGCGGCACCAAGGTGGTGGTCATCACAGTGGAGTACTCGGCCACGGCCAACAAAGGAGACGATGTGTTAGTCATCCGCCCAGGTACGGACCCGGCACTGGCCTTGGGCCTTGCCCACGTCATCGTCAAGGAGAAACGGTATGACCGCGACTTTATCCAGCAGTATACCGACCTGCCGCGACTGATTCGGTTGGACACATTGGAACCCTTGTTGGCCCGGGATGTGTTTCCGAATTACCAGGAGTCGGAATTATCGAACTGGACCAAAGTGCTGGCCGAGGGAGAAAAGCCCCCACCCACTCCTGCGCAAAACGGCATCCAAATCCCATCGGCGCTGCGGGGCGAGTTTGCCGACTTCGTTGTCTGGGACGCGAAAAGCAACGGCCCTGCGGCCGTGTCACGAGATCATGTTGGAGAACACTTCCGCAAGCGGGGCATCGAGCCTGCCTTGGAAGGCACCGTGACCGTACAGTTGGCCAACGGCAGCACAGTGATAGCACGACCGGTGTTTGACCTGATCCAACAGTATCTCCTGGAAACGATGACGCCCGAGGTTGTGGAAAAGATTACCTGGGCACCAGCAAGCGCGGTGGCGGGTTTGGCCAGGGAAATTGCTGCCAATCGGGGCAAGACGTTGTTTGCCATGGGCATGGGTCCGAATCAGTTCTTTAACAATGACTTGAAAGATCGCGCCGTTTTCCTGGTAGCGGCGTTAACCGGATCCATTGGCCGGCACGGCGGCAATGTGGGGTCGTTCGCGGGGAACTACCGGACGACGCTGCTTTCCGGCGTGCCCCGGTATGCGGCTGAGGACCCATTCGACCCCCAGCTCGACCCAGAAGGTGCACCGCACGTGAAGTCCTACACCCGCTATGAATCGTTGCACTACTACGCTGCCGGCGAACGGATCCTGCGCGAAGGCAACAAGCAGTTCACAACCGGTGCGCACATTCCCACGCCGACGAAGGCCATTTGGTTGAGCAACTCGAACTCGCAGATTGCCAACACCAAGTACCATTACGACGTGGTCTTCAACACACTGCGCCGCCAGGAATGCGTCGTCGTTAACGAGTGGTGGTGGTCGGGCTCGTGCGAGTACGCTGACATCGTTTACGGGGTCGATTCCTGGCTCGAACTCAAGTACCCCGACCTCACCGCCTCCAATACCAATCCCTTTTTACAGGTGTTTCCGCGAACGCCCCTGAAGCGCAGCTTTGGCACGGTCAGCGACCTCGAAACCTATGCCGGAGTGGCCGAGGCCTTAGCGCAGCTCACTGGGGACCGGCGTTTTGCCGATTATTGGCGTTTTGTCCGCGCCAACAAGGTCGAGGTGTACTTGCAGCGAATCCTAGATGGAAGCGCGCCCACGAAAGGGTATCGGTTCGAGCACCTGGAAACTTTGGCAGCTCAGGGGATTCCCGCTTTGATGAACACCCGAACGTATCCGCGCACGTTCTCTTGGGAGCAAGTGCACGAATCGAAACCCTGGTACACTCGTACCGGGCGCCTGGAATTTTACCGAGGTGAGCCGGAATTCATCGAAGCAGGGGAAAATCTGATCGTGTACCGGGAGCCGGTGGACTCGACCTTCTACGATCCCAACGTCATTGTCGCCCTCCCTCACCCTGCGATTCGGCCGAAGACCCCGGAGGATTACGGATTCGATCCGGGGAGCCGCGACTGGTCGGCCCGGCAAGGACGCAACATTGTGGTCGCACCGGGACAGCTACTAGAGACGCATCACCCGAATGTTCCCTTGGGCTTTGGCTATGTGTTCCATACTCCCAAGTACCGGCACGGGTCGCATACCACACCGATCGATACCGATTTGATGTCCAATTTCTTTGGCCCCTTCGGCGACATGTACCGACGGGACAAGCGCTCTCCCCACGTGGGCGAAGCGTACATCGATATCAATCCTGAGGATGCCCGAGAGCTCGGCATTCAGGACGGCGATTACGTTTGGGTAGACGGCGACCCTCAGGACAATCCGTTCCGTGGCTGGAACGAGCCCGGTCGCGAGGCGGAGTACCACGTTGCCCGTTTGTTGTGTCGCGCGCGCTACTACCCGGGCACTCCCCGCGGTATTACCCGCATGTGGCACAACGGATACATGGCGACCCCGGGTTCTGTCAAAGGCCACGAAACGCGGCCAGACGGCTTGGCCAAAAACCCGGAGACAAATTATCAATCGTTTTTTCGCTACGGTTCGCACCAATCGCTGACGCGCTCCTGGCTCAAACCCACGCACCAAACCAATTCGTTGATTACCCGCAAGCTGTTCGCCCACGAGGTGACCAAGGGGTTTCAGGCCGACGTTCACTGCGTCACCGGGGCCCCGCGCGAGGCGATGTGCAAAATCACCAAGGCCGAAGACGGTGGCATCGGCGGTCGAGGACTTTGGCGGCCTGTGATGTTGGGCTTGCGGCCTAGCAACGAGAGCGCCGCCCTGCAGCAATACCTACGCGGCGCTTTTGTCACCATGCGCAAAGCTTGAGGAGGAGGCGATGGCCAAAGTCTATAATTGGCAGATTGGCCGGGAGATGGATTACCCCTTCGAGGGTCATCGGCCGCAAAAGCAGTTTGCCATGGTGTTCGACACCAACAAGTGTATCGCGTGCCAAACTTGCACCGTGGCGTGCAAAACCACGTGGACGCCTGGCCGCGGCCAGGAGTACATGTACTGGAACAATGTCGAAACCAAACCGTATGGTTTCTACCCCTTGGGTTGGGACGTGCGCATTCTCGAAGCGCACGGGGTGCAAGACATGAGCGGTCCGGTGTACACCGGCAAGACGCTCTTCGATGCAGCACCCACCGGCGAAGTGATTCTCGGGTATTTGCCAGAGGATATTGACTACGCTCATCCGAACCTGGGGGAAGACGACTGCGCTGGGACGATGCCGCAAGGAGCGCATTTGCAGCTTCCACACATGCAGTGGATGTTTTACCTGCCGCGCATTTGCAACCACTGCACATATCCGGCATGCCTTGCCGCCTGTCCCCGGCAGTCCATTTACAAACGCCCGGAGGACGGCATCGTACTGTTGGATCAAAGCCGCTGCCGTGGCTACCGCGAGTGTGTGCGCGGTTGCCCGTACAAAAAAACGTATTTCAATGCGATCACTCGCGTAAGCGAGAAGTGCATTGGTTGCTACCCTGCTATCGAGCAAGGGCGGCAAACGCAGTGCACGATCGCCTGCATCGGCAAGATCCGGCTGCAAGGGTTTCTGGGCAAGCACGATGCTCCAGACGAAGACAACCCCATGGACTACATCGTGTTTGTGCGCAAGCTGGCACTGCCCTTGTACCCGCAGTTTGGCCTCGAGCCCAACACCTACTACATCCCACCGGTGCATGTGCCGCCGGAGTTTTTGCGGCAGATGTTCGGTTGGGGCGTGGATGCCGCGGTCGCTTTGTATCGCAAAATCCAAGAGGACAAAAAGCTGCTGGCCGCGCTCACGTTGTTTGGCTCGACGCCACACATCATTCATTACTTCCGGGTCGATGGCGACGATGCCGTTGGCTACGACGCGGCGGAAAAAGAGCTCGTGCGCGTACCTTTGCACGAACCCCTGGTGATTCGCGAGGCGTACGATCGGGCGCACGACGCTTATCGGACGAATATTACCTGAGGAGGGAGACAATGAAGCGCCAACGGCTGGGAATACTAGGTGTGGCTGTTGCCGCTGTCCTGCCAGTGTGGACCTCGGGCCAGCAAGTTGCGGAGATCGTCGCGTTCACGGTACCTGGCACCAATCCCATCGTGGATCCCCACGCGCCGCTTTGGCGAGATTGTCGGCCAGTAGACGTGACCTTGCTGCCGCAAACGATCGTTGTCCCGCAAAAGCCCGATGCAGCCGTGCGCCAGCTCAGTGTTCGGGCTGCTCACAACGCCAACTGGCTCGCATTTCGCCTCGAGTGGGTAGACCCGACTCGTTCTGACCAGCTTGTGCTCGACAACTTTGGAGACCAAGTTGCGGTGGAGCTGCCGGTGGATCCCCACGGGCCAGCACCGTCGCCAATGATGGGGAATCCGGGTGGCCGGGTGAACATCATGCAGTGGCGGGCTGCGTTCCAGCGCGACATCGATCGCGGACCACCCACGGTGCAAAGCCTCTACCCCAATGCATGGGCCGACATCTACCCCGATCAGGTCCTTTCCGTGTCGGATGCGCGCGCGTACACGGGAGCGCTCGGCGTGGAAAACCCCATTTCCCGCGCTGCGGCTTCGCCTGTACTCGATCAGATGGCGGAAGGTTGGGGCACGATGACCGTGAAGCCCGATCAGTACGCGGTGGGACGTGGGGTGTGGAGTGATGGCCGGTGGGCCGTGGTGATCACCCGGCCGTTGGTGTCGGACGACTTGAACGGCCCCCGTTTAGCCCAGGGAGACCGCACCGTGGTTGCTTTTGCCGTGTGGGAAGGAGGAAACCGGGAGGTGGGGTCGCGGAAGTCTTGGTCCACCTGGGTTCCGCTGGTCATTGGCAGCGTCGATGTGCGGAAGCCTGAGGCAGGGGAGCGGCGGCGGCGATGAACGTAGTGTCCGCAGTGAAGGGCGGCGAGCCACGGCCTATCGTGGCGCCAGTTGCTGAGGCGGATCTCGAAGCCGAGGTGCTGCGAGTCTTGCAGCGAGCGACAATGTATCGCTTGCTTTCCGAGGCGCTTACGTATCCATGCAAGGAAGGCATGGCTCGCCTGAAGGTTACGGCCGAGCGGCTTGCCAGGGCGATGCAAGAATTCACTTCCGGCTTGCAACACCTGGGTGAAACCATAGGGCGGTCCACTGTGGAAGCCCTGGCGTCAGAGTATGTGCGCATCTTTGAGCGGAATTCCCCTTGCTCGCCACGCGAGGGGTCGTGGAACGCGCGGGGAATCGGCGGGCGCCCTGCATTGCTCGCAGACATTGCCGGCTTTTATGCTGCTTTTGGCCTGCACGTGGGTGAAGGTCTCGGCGACACGGAAGATCACTTGGCGGCTGAGCTCGAGTTTCTCGGGTTCCTGGCCCTTAAGCTGGCCTACGCAGAGTCCTCGGGCAACGACGAGGGAGTCAGCGTGGTGCGGGAGGCCATGGGGGCTTTTTGGTCTGAACATCTGGGCGGCTTCGTGGTTCCGTTCACGTGTGCTTTGGAGGAAACTACTACCGAGGAATTCTACCGCGCGGTGGCCCGCTTGCTCCGCGCCTGGGCCGGAAGGGAAAGCAGCCAGCTTGGGGTTTCTCTGTGCCAGAGTGCACAGCCGAAGAGTGAAAACGCGGCCGAAGCCGAATGCTTCACGTGCCCGTTGAGTGGACGGCCGTAGTCGAACCCTGCTTGCCGCGAGCGCCGGTGCTCGGGTTGTACGACCCCCAGGTTTGCGTTTACTCATGGGGGTATGCAGTGGGCGCACCTGCGCGAATCATTGCGGACAGTGGTCGGTAGCGAGGGTTTGATCGAACCCTACGAGGCCCGCAAGGTTTACGAATGCGACGGTTACACCCTCGAGCGCGCGGTGCCGGAGCTTGTGGTGTTGCCGGCTTCGACCGCGGAGATGTGTGCGGTGGTGCGCTTGCTTCATCGCGCCGGTGTGCCTTTTGTTCCTCGAGGCGCAGGCACGGGGTTGAGTGGCGGTTGCTTGCCGCTGGAGGCTCCAGTGATGATCGGTACGAGCCGAATGCGGCGGATCCTCGAGATCGATTCCCTGAATCGACGCGTGATGGTGGAGGCAGGAGTGGCTAACCTGGAGGTTACGCGAGCCGTCACTGAGTTCGGCTTGCACTACGCCCCGGATCCCTCCAGCCAGGCCGCTTGCTCGATTGGCGGAAACATTGCGGAGAATTCGGGTGGCCCGCATACGCTCAAATACGGTGTGACCACCAACCACGTGCTCGGCCTGGAGCTGGTGCTCCCCGACGGAGAAGCAGTCTGGCTAGGCGGCTGGGTGGACGACGTGCCGGGCTACGACCTTCGCGGTTTCGTCATCGGTAGCGAGGGCACGTGCGGCATCGTAACCCGCGCTATTTTACGGCTCCTCCGCAACCCCGAGGCCTGGCAAACGATCCTAGCAGTTTTCCCGAGCGTAGCCGCAGCTACCAGCGCGGTTTCGGCAGTGATCGCTGCTGGTGTCGTGCCGGCTGCTTTGGAGTTGATGGATCGACTGATCGTACAGGCAGTGGAGCAAGCGTATCATTTTGGTTTCCCTGCGGACGCGGGTGCGGTGTTGATCGCGGAAGTCGACGGTCACTCGGCAGCGGTGCAGGCGGAGGCAGAAGCCGTGAAAAAGCTTTGCCTCGATGCGGGTGCCACCGAGATTCGCTCGGCAGCGACGGAACGGGAGCGGGCAGAGCTGTGGAAAAGCCGCAAGCGCGCGTTCGGTGCCGTGGGACGCTTGGCCCCCAATTACTGCACACAGGATGGTGTGGTGCCACGCACTTGCTTGCCGGAGATCTTGCAGCGGATCGTCGCGATTGCCGAACGCTATCGGCTGCGCGTTGGCAATGTCTTTCACGCCGGCGACGGTAACATCCATCCCATTTTGTTATTCGACGAGCGGGATCCTCAAGAGGTCCGGCGCGTCTTGGAAGCCGGGCGGGAGATTCTGGCTGCCTGCGTCGAGTTAGGTGGCAGTATCACCGGCGAGCATGGGGTGGGCGTAGAGAAGATTGCAGAGATGCCGTTGTTGTTCACACCGCAAGACTTGATTGTGATGCAAGCGCTGCGGCAGGTGTTCGACCCGGAGCAGCGCTCGAACCCGGGAAAAATGTTCCCGTCGCCGGGGGGGTGCGTCGAAGTCGCCCGTCCCCGCCGTCAAGTTCCCGTATAAGGCCATGGCCCTGGGCAGTGCCGACACCTGGCAGCATTTGGCTTCTCGCCTGCAGAAAGGGGTGGTCTGCACGGACCTCTCCAGCCGACAGCGCTTCGCGCTGGGCAGCCTGCTTCCCCAAGCGGTGATTTGGCCCGCGAACGAAGAGGAAGTGGCCACCACGGTTGAACTGTGTGCCGAGGGCGGCGTTGCACTGGTGGCATGGGGTGCAGGGGCGCGACAGCGCCAACTGCCACCACCGTGGCGGTACGACGTTGCATTGGTGTTGTCTCGCTTGAATCGCGTCGTTGCATACGAGCCTGACGACCTCACGATCACGGTGGAAAGCGGTTGTCGCTGGGATGTGCTTGGTGGCTTGTTGGCACCGCGAAGACTGTGGATCCCGTTCGACGTTGCTGTGCCCTGCCAAAGCACGGTGGGGGGAGTGGTAGCCAGTGCAGCAGTCGGCTGGGAGCGGGCGGGACAATTGTGCACCCGAGATCTGTTGCTTGGCGTGGCATGGGTGACGGGCCACGGCCAGTTGGTGCACGGGGGCGGTCGCGTCGTCAAGAACGTGGCGGGTTACGATTTGATGCGCTTGCTCGCCGGCTCGTGGGGTACGCTTGGTGTCTTGACACAGGTGACATGGAAGCTCCTTCCAGCGCCCCAGGAGAGGGCAATTGGCTGGGTAGGAAGCCGATCGCTCGTCCATGCGCTCCAGCTTGCGATGGCGTGCCAGGAACAGCAGCCGCTGCCCACGAGCTTGGCCGCAGTCGCGTTTTCACCCAGTGCCGGTGTTGCCGAAGCTTGGCGTGTTGGCGTGGTGGCCGGCTACAGCGGCACCCCTGAGGAGGTGCGCGCAGGCAAAGCAATTCTCGAGGCGAAGTTTGGAGACGCTTGCTGGCTACCCGAAGCAGATGCGGCAGCAGATCTCGTGCGGCACGTTCGTGATTTCTCGCTTGTCGGACCTGCACAGCCGTGGGCTGCAGGACTACGCCTGTCCTTGCTGGCCAGCGACCTCATGACCTGTGCCGAAGCCCTTGCCACGGTTGTCGACAAAGCCCAAGCAAGCGTGTGTATTTGGCCACAAAGGGGTACCGTGCTCGTTCGGTTCGGAGAGCAGACACCACGAACGTCGTGCCTCCGCACCTGGCTGTGGGCAAACGAGTTCGCCCGGGAACATCGGGGCTGGGCTTGGCCTGAATTGTGGCCAGAGCGGTGGGAGTTCGAATCGGTGTCGCTTCCACACTTGTATCTATCGCGTCGTGTTAAAGAAGTACTCGACCCCATGGGGATCTTGAGCCCAGGGCGTTATTGGAGGCACTGGTAATGGCCGAAGTGGCTGCTCCGCACACGAAGATGCGGGCGCAAGTGCCGGCGGCACGATGGCTGGAGTGTGTACACTGCGGCTTGTGTTTGCCCGCTTGTCCGACCTACTTGGAGCTCGGTACCGAGGCGGATTCACCGCGCGGCCGCATCCATTTGATGCGGGAATGGGCGGAAGGTCGTGTTCCACTCACTGGTGAGGTCGTGCGGCATTTGGACCTTTGCTTAGGCTGCCTGGGGTGCGAGGCGGCATGTCCTTCTGGGGTTCGCTACCGTGAAATGATCGAAGGGGCACGGGTGGCGGTGGAGCAATCGTACCAGCGCCGGTGGCGCGAGGCTCTGCTGCGCCGCCTTGTGGTGGACTTATTTCCGTACCCGGACCGGCTGGCGATCTTGTTATGGCCCGTGCGCCTTGCCGATTGGATGGGCCTGGGCCCAGTAGTGCGTAAACTGCCTTGGGTCGAACTAGTGCCGCTACCGCTACCACGCAAGAAGGCGGCCGCAGCGCTCGTTCCCGCTCGCGGTGCACGACGCTATCGCGTTGCCCTGTTTCGTGGCTGTGTAGCTCGGGTTCTTTTTCCTCAAGTGGAAGCGGCATTGGTTCGCATACTTGCAGACCATGGCTGCGAAGTGGTCGTGCCAGGAGAGCAGGGATGCTGTGGTGCCTTGGCAGCGCATCAGGGAGATCGAGATCGTGCGGTCACGTCGATTCGAGCCGTTCTCCGGGTGTTTACCGAGCCGGTGGACGCCCTGTTGGTCACCGCTGCTGGTTGCGGTGCTTTCCTGCGCTCGTACGGGCACTGGACCGAGGGAACGGAGCTGCAGGAAAGGGCCAAACTGCTGGCCTTGCGTGTGCGCGACGCCACAGAATTTTTGTCCTCCTTAAAGCTGCTTCCCCCGGCTCGCCCGCTGGGGCGGAAAGTGGCGTACCATCATGCGTGCCACTTGGCACACGCGCAAGGAATCCGTGACGAACCGGTTCGGCTCTTGCAACTTGCTGGTGCAGAGCTTGTCCGTCTGGAGGAAGCCGATCTTTGTTGTGGCAGTGCCGGCTCGTACAACATCCTCCAACCGCAGCTTGCCCAACGGCTCGGTGAAAGAAAAGCGCGCAACATCTTAGCGAGCGGCGCTGAGGTGGTTGCCGTGGGTAACCCAGGTTGTTCCATGCAAATCCAAGCAGCGCTGCGACGGCTCGGCGCTGACATTGCGGTGCTGCATCCAGTCGAAGTTCTGGATGTTGCCTATCGTGAGAGCACAGCGTGATACGAGCTGACGCAACTGGCGCGTGGCCGCGGACGTTTGGGACGCTCAGAGCCTGCCCGGGATTTCGCGGGGTCGGTGACTCTAGGCTCGTTGAGCGAACAACGCGTGGGGCGAGACCTCGACGGAACAAGTGTTCTTATTTGGGCCGACGGTGCGAGGAATAGGGCGGGTGTCTCGCTTGCACCGGCGCGGCCGCTCGGAAATCCGTCTCGAAGGAGACCGGGGCGAGAGCACGGTCGGCAGGCTCGGCGACAAGTAACGGGTGAAGTAACGCCCCTCGATTTGCGGTTGCCGCGGAGCCATGGAGCGCGGGGAGCCGCTCCTACGTGCGAGCGATGAACTTGCACTCGCGCTTTGCGGTCGCTGGCTCGATACAACGCGTACCTTGTTCCTCGCGGCGCGGGCTGTATCGCTCGGCCCATAGCGCTGCGAAGCCCATAGCCCCGAAGTTGCCCTGGGCATGGCACAGCACCTACTGGTGAATCCGAAGGGTGGGCGCTTTGCGGGAAGGGTCTTGCACGGAGTGCAGTTATCACCCGTGGCGAGGAGCATGCCGCCTGGCAATCGGTCAACGCCGCTAGACACGGAAGCGTCGCGCACGTGTGTCGTCCTCGCGCTAAGCCGGAGTTGAACAGCGACTGGACTCCGCTGCACATCGCCGAGGGTCTTCGAGCTGAGCATCGGCAGCGGCGGACGCACGTTCGCCAAATACGAGAGGGAAAACCTGGGAGTTGAACGGTTCATCCGACACGATCCCGCCCTAGGGCTCTTTCCCGTTGCCCGAGGGGCGTTTGATCGAGCTCCTGGGCGATTTGTTCCAAGGTTTTACCGCGAGTTTCCGGTGCGTAGCGTAACACCAGGAGTGCTCCAATGACGGGGCCAATGGCCATGATGCCGACAGAGAAGGGGATCCCGATGTGGTCTGCAAGCATACCGATGAGGAGAGGCGTTACGATTTCAGTAATCCGGCCGAACAAATTGGTGGTCCAACTATAGCCGGTAGCGCGGATCTCCGTGGGAAAGAGTTCCGTTGCGTAGGTGGAGGTGACCGCGTTGGCCCCGAGGAAGCAGACGATGCAAGCCGACATGAGCAGCGTTTGCGCGGTGACACTTGGTATGGGCACCACGAACAAGGCAAAGATAAATCCCGCAGCTCCAAAGTAGTACAGTGCGCAGGACAAGCGCCGCCCCAAGCGGTTCATGAAAAAGCCCGCCAGCGGAGCCCCGAACAAGAAACCAACGATGTATGCCCCGGCGACAACGACTGTATACTCTTGCGGGGAGAAGTGGAGGTTACGAGCGGCGTGGATGGTCCAAAAGGTCACTGCAGGGGAGGTCACCATGTGATTGCAGTTCCAAATGAGCGTCACCAAGAGAGACCGTGCACGATAACGGCGTTGGAAAGGTACCTTGAACGCCGCCAACTGCTCGCGCCACGTGCGATGCGATTGACCCTCTTCGCGCAGTCGCTCGAACCGCCGTGTTTCCCGCATTCCGAGGCGAACGAGCACCACCAAAACGACCGGGAGCAGCCCGAGCAAATACATCGTGCGCCAGTCGTAGTGCGCAAGCACCCAGCGAGCGGTCAGAAACGAGAGGATTGTGCCAAGCGCACCCATCCCCGCAAGAAGGGACACCCCGAAGCTGCGAAATCGGGTCGGGTATTCTTCTCCGATGATGATGAGTGCTAGGGCGAACTCTGCGGCAAGGAAAATACGCGCACAAAATTGCCAGAGCGTGAAACTGTATACGTCGGCAGCGTAGGCGGTTAGGCCGGTAAACAGCGCGTAACCGAAGATGGTCAGGGTGATCATTGGGCGGCGGCCAAAACGGTCGGCCAAGGCGAGAACGAAAAACGAAGCCACGGCGCCGACGCGAATCGCGAGATTGACCAAACCCCACTGGGTATGGTTGAGGCCGTACAACTGCTGGATTTGGGGGGCCACAGTAGAGAGGATGGCGAGGTTGAATGCGTCGAACACCGTGGCTGAGACGAGCATCCCGAGAAGCGCCCATAAATAGGGGCTCATTTGTGAAGCTTCGGTGTGGTAATCGGGTCTGGCGAGGGACGTGCCCGAGGAATGCGGCGCACGGGGATGTGCCGCCTCGCTTGATCTTTGCGAACGTGCCATAGGTTGCGGTCGTCGAGGTTCTCAGCAGCCGCTCCAGCGGGGCGGCCGTTTCTCGAGGAAGGCGCACATGCCCTCCTGAGCATCGCGAGCGAGCGCGTTGAGACTCATGACTTCCTTGGCATACGCGTACGCGTGGTGCTGATCGAGGTCGATTTGCCGATAAAAAGCTTGTTTTCCCAAGCCAACGGTGAACGGACTCGCCTCTAGGATCCGTCGAGCCAGCTCCTCGACTGCCTGGTCGAGCTGCGGCTCCGGGACGACGCGGTTCACCAAACCCCAGGCACACGCTGTCGCGGCGTCGATTGGTGTTCCGGTTAGAAGCATTTCCATGGCACGCTTACGCCCGATGGCACGGGTCAATGCAACCATGGGGGTGCTGCAAAAGAGCCCAATCCGCACGCCCGGGGTGGCAAAGCGAGCGGTGTCGGCGCAAATGGCCAAATCGCAGCTTGCTACGAGTTGACAGCCGGCGGCAGTAGCCATGCCGTGCACACGGGCAATGACCGGCTGGGGGATTCGTTGGATGGTTTCCATCAAGCAAGTGCATTGGTCGAACAGTGCCTGGTAAAAGCTGGCGGGGCGCTCTTGCATTTCCTTAAGATCATGGCCTGCAGAAAATGCAGGGCCTTCGCCCGCGAGAACGATGACCCGCGTGGAAGAGTCCGCAGAGAGCGCCTGAAAAGCGTCGACGAGTTCACGCATCATCGCCATCGACAGGGCGTTGCGCTGCTCGGGTCGGCACATGGTGACGCGTGCCACGGGGCCTTTGGTGACGCGAACATTTTGGTAGTCCATACACACATCCTCCCGGATCGACGCAACCGAGCTTATCACACGACAATCGAGACGCGACTCTTGGATCGGGAAGTCCGATCCGTTCGAGCGTGGGTTTTTCCAGGGTAAAGCTCGCTCTCGTATGGCTGCATTGCTGGGCGGGACTGGCATGGTGTCCTTGCAGGGCCGGGTTGTGGCGGGGTTCGAACGGGATCTATCGCTCGTTCGAGCCGTTGACGTCCGATGAAAGCCGAAGGTTGGATTAAAAGAGGTCAAGTGAGAGTGCTGGATGGCAAGTTTGCGCTGGAACCACCCGGTGAATTCAAGTAACGTAGGCCGGCGCGTCATGCTTAGGGCGTGGCGGCTGAGGAAGGAGACTGCCGCATGGGCCGATATGGGTCTTTGCTACTTCTGTGTGGATGCGTGGCATGGGGTGGAATGGTTCCAGCGCAAGCTCAAGAACCGTATGCAGGATTGGACCTTGGCCTAACCGAGCCCCTCAATGGCAACTTTCGTGGCCACGTGAACCTGGGCTTCCTGGTAAGCCCGTATGTCGGTGTCGCTCTTCACCCGTACGTGGGCTTCCAAATAAGCCCGACCTTTTACTTTTTTAGCCAGGGTGGCTCATTCCCCGGCATGCCCGGCCAAGGTCGCGAGGAAACCACCATGGTTGCCATTGGCGGTGGCCCGCGATTGCAGTATCCGCTCTACACGCAACTGGGTGTTTTGCTCCCTTATATTGCTGGGAGTGGGGGCTACTACGTCGGTACCAGTGGGCGGTTGAGTCAAAGTGCACCTGGCGTCTTTGGGGGTGGCGGTCTGGAGTATCAGTGGCAGCAGCGGTTTTCTCTGGGCGCGTTTGCCCGCTACGAGTATGCGTACATGGGACCGCGCCCCGAAGACCTGGGCCCGCGGCAAGTTCCCGAGGAGCGCTTTAGCGAAAACATCCGTTGGATGTCGTACGGTTTCTCTGCGCGGTACGACTTTGGCCCCCCCGCCGAGGCTCCCGCGGCTGCTCCGTCCCCTGCGCCAGCGGCGCCGGTAGCCCTTCCCTCGTCTCCGCCGTTGCCCCCGCCCGCCAAGCGTAAAGTTGTGTTGCGAAGCGTGCATTTCGAGTTCGACCAAGAGCGGATTCAACCGGAGTCGCGGGCGGTTTTGGATGAAGTATACGGCATCTTGCGGGATGAACCCGACATCGCCGTTCGTGCGGAGGGGCATACCGATGCCGTTGGCTCGGAAGAGTACAATCGGCGCCTTGGACTACGGCGAGCTGAGGCGGTGCGCACCTATTTGATCTCGAAGGGCATCGCTCCCGACCGGATTCAGGCGGTCAGTTTCGGGAAATCGCGTCCGGTTGCACCGAACGAAACCCCGGAAGGACGCGCGCAGAATCGACGCGTCGAGTTGCAAGTCATCGAGTAGCGAGCGCAACCAGGGCCCGTGGGGTCGCGGTCTAGCTGCGGCCTTCATTTCCGCTGGCGCGGTGACGGGGCCCCTCGGTCCGGGGGGAGGCGTCTTCGGTTGGGAGCAAGTGCGGCCGGAATTTGCTACCAACTCCCCCTCTATGGAATTCCCGGTACTGCGGCTGAAGCCCACGCGCGAGCGCGCGGTCAAGCAAGGTCACCCGTGGATCTTCGCTGGGGCGTTAGAAAACCTTGAGGGAGTGACCGAGCCGGGGCAGATTGTGGAAGTGCGCTCCTCCGATGACAACTTCCTAGGCTATGGGACTGCCCATCCGCGATGTACCATTGCGGTGCGTTTGTTCACGCGCGAACGCGAGGAGTTGGACGAGAGATTTTTCCAGCGTCGACTGTCGTCGGCATTGCGGCTTCGGGATGTGGTATTGCGCGGCGGTCACACGAATGCGTATCGCCTCGTCAATGGCGAGGGAGATCGCCTTCCCGGTTTCATCGTAGACGTTTACGGCGATACTGCGGTCGTGCAGTGCCTTACCGCAGGAGCCGACCGCCTAAAGACTGCACTGCTTCAGGCCCTTATCGATGTTGTTCCCCTGCGGTGCGTTTACGAGCGCAGTGGCGGCGCGGTGCGGCGAGAAGAGGGGCTTGACGATGCTCAAGGCTGCTTATGGGGCGAGCTGCCACCGCTCCCGCTGGAAGTGTGCGAAAACGACCTTCGCTTCTGCGTGGATATCGTAGTCGGACAGAAGACAGGTTTTTTCTTAGATCAGCGGGAGAACCGTGCTTTGGCTCGGCAGCTTGCCAGCGGTGGCGTGGTGCTCAACGCATTTGCCTACACGGGTGCATTTGCCGTGTATGCTGCTGTTGGCGGGGCGCGGCGCATTGTCTCGGTGGAGAGTTCGCCACGCGCAGCCGCGCTAATCAGCCGCCAGTGGGATCTCAATCAACTTTCCACGGACCACGAAGTTATCGTCGAAGATGTGTTTACCTACCTGCGGAATACGAGCGAGATGTTTGATTTGCTCGTTCTCGACCCTCCCGCTTTGGTCAAGCGGCGCCCGGAGCTGTCGCGAGGCACGCGTGCTTACTACGATTTGCACACCTGGGCTCTTCGGCGTGCGAAACCGGAGGCTTGGCTTCTGACGTTCAGTTGCTCCCAACACGTCACACTCCCCTGGTTCGCTCACACCCTCGAGCGGGCGGCTGCGGTAACAGGCCGGGTGGCGCAGGTCGTACGCACCCTTGGCCCTGGAATCGATCACCCAACCTTGATTTCCCATCCTGAGGGAAGTTACCTGAAAGGGTTGCTTGTGCGTTTGCAGTGAAGCAGCGCGTGTGTACGTAGATCGGTACCGGAGCGGAATCGATGGGGCGGGCGGAAACTTGGCAACAACTTGTCGACCTAGAAACCATTAAGCAGCTCAAGTTCCGTGACTTGCGCCACCTGGATTTGAAAGAGTGGGACCAATTGCGTGAGTGTTTTTGCGAAGATGCTCGTGCGGCGTATGCAGACGGCCAGTACTCGTTTCAGGGTCTCGACGCCATCGTGGATTTCTTGCCTGAAGTTCTCGGATCGACGGACCGCTTGTCGCTCCACCGCTGCCATCATCCGGAGATTTGTTTCCTAGGCGTGGACACAGCGCGTGGCCGCTGGGCGTTGGATGACCTTGTCATCGACCGCGCCAGCAGCACCATATTACAAGGCGCAGCCTACTACGAAGACGACTACATCCGTTTGGGCGGGGAGTGGAAAATCTCGTTCACGAGTTACCGTCGCGTCTTCGAGCAGCTTTGGCGAGAGCGAGATTTACCAAGCCTGGTGCGCAAAGTGTCTTGGTGGCGCGAAGGCGACGAATAACCGGAATTGGTTTGCGTTGCGGCAAAGGCAAACTTATGGCCTCCCCGTGGGGTCAGCGTCGTCCGCGAGCGACGGTTCGCAGGAAGGCGAACGCCGGTGAGGTAACGTCATTTACGCTTTATTCCCTTCCTCCTTGGTTGTATAGGCCGAGGGCAGCCCATAAAGAAGGAACGAAGGGGGGTCGCTCCCAAGTTTTAGGGTCGATGCCGAAAAACTCAGCCATAGAAAAAGGGGGGGCGGAGCAGCCGAGCGCACAAGCAATGGCGACGACGGGAGGCATGGCCACGCTTGCTGACTTGGTGTGGCGTTGGCGTCGGGAGGAGCCTGGTCTTTGGAGAGCCATCGAGGCGAGTGCCCCGAACTTTTTAGGACATCGAGTCGCCACGGGAACGTTGGATGATGCGCTGTCATCGTGGCTCGCTCCTGGAGCGCGGGAAAGACTACGAGCGCTTCTGGAGCGTGCCCGCGGCGGACAACCCCAGCGGACGGAACTGCGCGTGCACGATACCAGCGGGTTGGTTTATCGGGTGCGGGTTGCTGCGTTGACTGGCACAGTCACGCGATCGGACGAGGTTGTGCTGGCGTTTGTAACCCTAGGGCTTGCCACCTCGTCTGAGTCGTTCGATGCCTCTCGTCCGCAGGTTTCTCAGCAAAGGGCGGAGACCGATTACCAAAAGACCATTGGGAGCCTTCTTTCGTTACTTCGACAGCGCCTTGCCTGCGAGGAAGTGGAGCTACAGTTGCATGGTATCCTCGGGGGCGAACTAAAGCCGCTGGCGGCTACCCATGAGGGTGAAGCGGTCAGCGCTCAGGTAGCAGAACCGGTACCACGGCGCGGGGTACAATGGGTGGAGCTGCCCATCACTTTCCGGGAGCAGTTGTTAGGGACGTTGCGGGTACGCGGTGCCGACATTGCGCTGGTTCCGCGGGACGAGCATTGGCAGGAAGCCGCGGACGTCTTTCATGCTCTCAGGATCTCGTTGATCGGCTGGTTTGCTGCCCACTACACCGAGCTTTGGGCCAAGATGATCGGTTTGTTGCGCTTAGCGCAACGGGAGATGGACAATCCGCGGGTCGACTCCTTACGGCAGCTTTGCCGAGCCGTTGCCGAGGCTTTGGGGGCCGACCGTGCCCATTTGTGGTGCATCGACCTACGTTCTGGATCGTACCGGGTCCAGGCGTACTGGGGGTTCGACGAAGAAGAAAGAACCACGTTGCGGGTGCTCGAGTTGCCAGCGTGGGTGACAGAGGTGTTGGCGGATTCCGCGGCTGGAGCGCAAAGTAAAATAATCGAGCCACCGAACGAGCCGAACCACCCTAGGGCAACTCGACAAATCTTGCTTCGGCTCGATCAGGGAGGGCTCTTGTTGGTGGATTGGATTGCCGGCCATCCGAAGCTGAGCGAAGGCTTGGCCGACATGGTTCTTGCCGTCGCTTCGGTGTGGTTTCGCGGGGCGAGACTCGCTGCCGAAGCTGACCAGGCAATACGGCACAAGGCCGACTTCGTTGCCACGATGTCGCACGAGCTTCGCACCCCACTGAATACGCTCATGGGTTATACCGATTTGCTCGCGTGCGAAGAGTTCGGTCCGCTGACCGATGAGCAACGGGATGTTTTGGCGCGCATGGATCGTAGCGCCCGCGAGTTGCTGGAACTGATCAACGCCACCCTTGAATTTAGCCGCATGCAGTCGCACGCCGCGGCTTTGCAGGTAGAGTGGGTGTCCCTCCCGGTGCTGTTATCCGAACTCGATCGCGAACTTGCCTATGCGCGCCAGCGCCGCGGTCTATCGTGGGCGGTGAGGGTCGATCCGGACGCGGCGGAACTGCAAACCGACCGGGAGAAACTCAAGGTGGTGCTAAAAAATCTATTGACGAATGCAGTGAAATTTACCGAGCGCGGGGGCGTAACTGTGACCGCACGGCGCATGGATGGCGACGTCGAGATCGCCGTGCAAGACACGGGCATTGGCATCGATCCTACTTTGCTGCCGGTTATTTTCCAGCCGTTTCGCCAAGGGGAGCCAGCTTCCACGCGCCGGTTTGGTGGTGTGGGGCTGGGGTTGTACCTTGTCCAGCGCTTGGTGGAGTTTCTGGGAGGGACGGTGACGGTGGAGTCCGAACCGCAAAAAGGGTCCGTGTTTCGCATCCGGATACCGGGTGCCCTTCCGAGCGGCCGTTGACCGGATCACAGGTTGTCCTTTCGCGGCTCCGAGCCTCAGGAGCGAATGCGCAGTACCACCTTTCCAAAGTGTTGGCTCGACTGAACTCGGCGGTGGGCTAGTGCGACCTGTTCCAAGGGAAATACGCTATCGATGACAGGGCGAATGCGTCCCGCCTCGAGCGCTGTGCCGAATTGCTGGCGAAAGGCAGTAACGATGTGGGCTTTGTCTTGGGCCGAGCGAGTCCGCAGCGTCGATCCGATAATGCTCAAGCGGCGGGTGAGAAGGGGTGCAAGATTGATCTCCCCTTTCGCCCCGCCCATGAGACCGATGATCACGAGTCGGCCGTCACTTGCCAGGCATCGGAGGTTGCTTTCTAGGTACTTTGCCCCAATGTGGTCGAGCACCACGTGCACCCCTTGTGCCTGAGTGGCCTCGCGAATGACCTCGGCAAAGTCCGCCGTGCGATAATTCATGGCGACATCGGCACCGTGCTCCTGGCAGCGCCGGCATTTGTCGTCGTCTCCTGCAGTGACGAACACTTGCACGGCGCGTAGTTTGAGGAGCGTGGTCGCCGCAGTGCCGACACCGCTGCCACCACCGTGAACTAATGCCCTCCCTCCGTCGGGTACTTGGCCTAGGAGGAAAAGGTTCAAGAAGGCTGTGAGAAACACTTCGGGAAATGCCCCGGCTTCGTCCCAGGTCAGACACTGAGGCACGGGCAATGCGCTGCCGTGGTGCACGACGGTTTCTTCTGCGTACCCTCCACCTGCGAGCAAAGCCATCGCACGGTCACCCACCTTCCAGCCGTGAACGTTTGCACCAATTTCCACCACTTCCCCCGCACACTCGAGGCCAAGAATGGTCGATGCGCCAGGAGGGGGTGGATACAAACCTTGCCGCTGTAAGAGGTCGGCGCGGTTGACCGAGGTGGTGAAAATGCGAATCCGCAAATCGTCCGGCCCCAGTTCTGGCTGCGGTACCTCGGCAATGCGGAGCACCTCTTCGCCCCCGGGGCGTTCACACACAACTGCCTTCATGGTTTCAGCTCCTCCGTAGCTCCCTGTTCCGGCTTGGGCTTTGCCTGCGACCGCAACAAGCGCCGCCTTCGGTGCTCAATGTCGCGCAGTCGCCGGTCGACCTCTTCCACACGCTCGAGGAGCAATGCGCGTCGCTCCCGCAATGTTTGCTCACGCTGTTGCAAACGGACCAAGGGCGGCACTGGGCCATGCCACTTTTTCCGGAGCAATTGCTCTCCACTCGCAATGGCAAGGGGGACAGTGCCCCAGAGCATGGCTAAGACCATAACCATGGCTGCACGCGTCGAGCCGTGGTCGTCACGTCCGTCCGGAAAACGCCACCAGCGCCCGAAATGCAAGTTCCAGAGTTCCGCTACGAGTCCCGTCAGCGCTGCGAGCACAAACGCCTGCAGCCAATTGCCGTGCCAGGCATATGCGGCGAGGCTGCCCATGATCACTCCATACAGGAGTAAAATCGCGAGGAGGCGGAACCAACGAGCGCGGAATTCCCAAAGCCGGAATAGCCATGCCGTGCTTTCCACCAGTGCCCCCAAAGCGATACCCAACGCCACGCACCGCCAAAACATGCGGGATGTATCTGACGAATCCCTTGGCGTTGTACAAGGGCAGGTGGCTCCGCAAAACCTGGACAAGCCGCGTTGGGAGGTAGAGCGCTCATGAGGAGTAAGAAAAGTGAAAGAATTGCCCTGGTCCTGTCCGGTGGAGGGGCGCGCGGCGCCTACGAAGCAGGCGCACTGGCTTACTTGTTGGAGGAATTGCCAGTGAAGTTGGGTCGGCAGATAGAGTTCGACGTCATTACCGGTACAAGCGTTGGGGCGATCCATGCTGCTTATGTCGCTGCCCATGCTGCGGATGCAGATGCGGGCCGCAGGCTTCGGCAGGTATGGTTATCGCTTTCCTTGGATCGGGCGCTCACGCCCCGAGGTGTGGGAGAGCTACTGCGTGCGCCCTTGAGATTGCTTGGACTCGGTTCCCAGTCAGTGCCATTGCCACCAGCGGCAAGGGGCATTCCGGAACGGTTGCCCGGTCTGTTCGATACCGGCTGGCTCGAAGAACTGATTGTCAAGAACATCGATTGGGTTCGTTTGCGGGCACGAATCGATGCGCGCCAACTGGATGCCCTGGCGCTCACGGCCACGGAAATTGCCACTGGCCGCTCGGTGGTGTTTGTCGATCGCGGCGCCGACCCTGTCGCAGCATGGGAACACGACCCCTTCGTCGTTGCACGCCCGACTCAGATTGGTCCGGCTCATGCACTGGCTTCAGCCGCTATTCCCCTGTTTTTCCCCGCTTTGCGCATCGATCGCACGTATTACTGCGATGGCGGGTTGCGCCTGAACACGCCACTGGCACCGGCGCTGCGTTTAGGAGCCCAGCGGGTGCTGGTTGTGAGCCTGCGGCACAGGAGGGCGCCGGCCGAAGAGGATCGGCTCGCACGCAAACGAGAAGCAGCCTACAATAGCCTGAGCTATTTGGCGGGTAAGGCGCTGAATGCCTTGCTGATGGATCGGGTGGAGCAAGACCTGGAGAGACTCCGTGCCCTCAACGCCATCTTTCAGAAGGGGTTGCAGCTTTGTGGCAGCGACTTTCTGGAGCGCTTGAACACCGCGCTCCAAGCCGACCCCGGCCGGGAATATCGCATCGTGCGGGATTGTGTCCTGCGCCCGTCCCGTGATCTCGGTGAAATTGCCCAGGAATGTCTACGGCACCGCACGCGCGCTAACTCGCTGCGGCAGTGGCTGAGCCGAAATCTTGCCTGGGCCGTAACCCGTGGAACAATCACGGAAGCAGACCTACTTTCCTACATTTATTTTGATGCGTGCTACGCCGCTCACTTGATCGAGCTTGGTTGGAATGACGCCGCGAGGGCAGAGTCGGAGCTGGTGCGGTTTTTTTCTACCGAGGGGTGAGCCCCCGCCTTCCGTAAGGTTCCAAAGCCAGAAGGAGAGACTGCGGGGAGGCTGGCCGTACTGGCGGAGTCGCGCACGAGGGGAAAACCACGGATGGCCGCTTGGAGTCATTCTTGGTTTTAACCAATCGAAGGCTGTGGCCTTATTGGCGGTGCGACGAAGGCCCGTAAGGATAGCGCGCTGAACGGGTCGGCGCCGCTGGTATGCGACGTGCAGCCGCTTTTGGCGCCATGGTTGCGGCCGGTTCAACTACGAGGTCAGACGGGCAATGGAGTCAAAATTCGCAACAAAGCTCGGTCGGGGAGGCCATACAGGAAAAAGTTCGAGCGCTCGCTTCTACTGTGGCTAGCCGGCTGCTCGCTCGCTGGCGAGGAACGCTCGACCACTGTTCGCCGAGCGAGGATGTCGCTCGTGATTTCGACGAAGAGTGCGCGCATGCTGGTTTATCCGGGTTGCTTTCCACCGCGCGGGAAGTGGGCGAGCGCACTGAGGCGTTAGGTGCTGCTGCAATTCGCGGCTTTGCGGAAGTAGACGGGGGTGCTGCCGCTACGTTTCTCGCTCGTTTGGCGGCTTCGTTGCCGTGGTCGCATGCTCACGTGGAACCACCCGCAGTGGATGGGTGGAGTGCGGCTTGCCCAAGCAGAAGGCAGCAAGAGTTAATCTGGGCATGGGGGTGGCGTGATGGGTTAGCCATGACGGTATGCGTACCCAAGGGCGACACGTGGTGGTTTGAACTCGTGCCGGCACGAAACCTTGAGTGCGTCGAGATCCATCAGCGTATGGGCCTGAGGGCTTGTCCCTCGGCGTGGGTGCGCGTGTACCGGGGGCAGCAAGAGACAGCCTTAGAAGTTGCGAACGACATACTCCAACACTGGCGAGCCTTGCTTGCAGCTTGGTGGGGCGTCATCGCGCTCACCCGAGGGCAGGTCGCACTGGATGAAGCGAAGAAGTACGCCAGCACCCGTTACCAGGGGGGAGCCGTGCTGGTGGAGCATGCGCTGGTGCAAGAGATGCTCGCTCGCGCACAAGCGGGCTTAATGGCAGCAGAGGTTTTGCTCGAGCGTGGCTTTAGCGGCGACTCCACGAGCCTAACGATGGGTGCACGGTGGGCAGCTCGGGCAGGCGAGGAAGCGGCTCGGATGGCGCAACAAATATTTGGCGGCTACGGGTATATGCGCGACTACCCTGTCGAGCGCTGCGTGCGTGACGCCAAAACGGCGGCGGCTGCTGGGGGCGTTCTCGTTCGCTACCGGCCAACAACAGCTGAGATTGCGGCTACCCCGGAGAGCATGGCCTCGAGCGAACGAGAAGAAGTTTTTGGCCAAGGTGGGAGCCGCTGCGCGAGGGAGTAGCTTTCATGGGCGCAGAAGGTTGGTCAGCAAGATTAGGAGAGCGGCTCTTCGAACGGTTTGAGCGCGCTCGGGAGGGTGGGTGTGTTCCTCGCTACCCATCCGCCTTGCGGCGCTTGGCCGACGAAGTGCGCAGTTTTGCCCGCGGAGCGGAATCGCTGATAGAGGCAGCGGATGACGAAGAGGCCGGCGACCGTCGGGTGGAGATTGCCCGAGAACTGTTACGACGAGCTGCGCGGGCCGGTTGGCTCACCCGTTTCCTTCCGGCTTGGGTTGGCGGGCGTGCCGGGGTTGCGGCTTTGCAGCAACGAGGCAGAGTTCCCATGTTGGTTTTCGTCGAGGAACTCGGGGCGGTATCGCCAGGGTTGGCCACCCTCCTGGGGGCGCACTACCTGGGCGCGATGCCGATTTTGTTATCTTTCGACCTTGCTGCGCAAAGGCGGCTCCTGCGCCCCCTGTGTACTGAACTTGAGGCTGGTGAGCCGGCCATTTGTGCCTTTGCGATTACCGAGCCGGAAGCCGGCTCTGACGTCGAGGATGCAGTCGGAGGCCAAACGGCCCGCCTAGGAACGACGGCTCGACGGGTGTCGGGAGGCTACGTGCTCCATGGCCGAAAATGTTTCATTTCCGGGGGCAACCTCGCCAGGATAACAACTGTGTTTGCAGCCTTGGAGCCTGAGAAAAGCCTTCGGTCGTGGACCTGCTTTGCCGTACCCATGAATGCCCCGGGTGTGGAGATTGTCCGCGTCGAGGACAAAATGGGGCAGCGAGTCAGCCCCGCGGCGGAACTGTATTTCAACGAGGTCTTCGTGCCAGAAAGCCACCGCGTCGGTCCCGAGCGAGGGGGTTGGCGGCTCAATCGGGCGACACTGGATCTTTCCCGACCATTCGTTGGTGGGCTTGCCCTTGGCGCGGCTCGAACCGTGTTGCAGGATGGTATGGCGTGGGCGGCGCGCAACGGCTTGCGGCACGACCGCTTCTGGCAGCACGAACTCGCGCAGTTGCTCGGCTCCTACGCCGCAGCGCACGCCCTGGTCGTCAGAGCGACCCAAGTCGTGCCGCCTTTGGGGGAACTCTCGGCCATGGCCAAGTTCGTGGCCACCGACACAGCGATGAGGATTGCATCATCCGTCATGGACTGGATGGGTCCCGAAGCCACTCTCCATGGCTCGCGTGTGGAACGGCTTTACCGTGACATCCGCTTGACGCAAATTTACGAAGGTACGAACGAGATCAACCGGTTGGCCGTGTTTGAGCATGGTCCACCGCGATCGTGGCTCGACTCGGTCTGAGTTGGCTTCGAAGAAGGAGGTTTTGCCATGGGCCTAAGATTTCTTTCAGTGGCGCAAGGCGTGGTGCCCATCAGCACTGGGCCGATTGAGGTCCCGATCCTGTACCGAAAAGCACGGTCTGTTTTGGCTGTGTTCGCCGTTGAGAGGGGCGTTCTCGACCCCTTGCTTAAGCCGGTCGAGCTCGTACCTGTGCCCGTCCTAGGAGGGCGAGCGGCAGTCATTGTTGCGTTTTTCGACTACCAGGACACCTCCATTGGTCCATATCACGAAGCCGCGACGGCCAGCGTCGTGGTTCCTCGAGGGGTAGCAGCACCTCAACATCCCATCCTCGACTTTCTGCTCCCGTCACGCTGGCGGCGACTGGGGCTATACATTTTCGACCTGCCGGTGACAACCGCCGTGGCCAACGCCGCAGGCAGAGAACTGTGGGGATTGCCGAAATTCGTGACCGACATTCCCTTTAGATGGGAAGGAGACCGCTTCGAAGCCGCAGTGTGCGAACCAGGCAGCGCGGAGCGAATTTGCTCCCTTGTCGGCTATGCAGCCGGTGGAAACCTTGTGCCGCTGCGCTCGCTTTCGTTGTTTAGTTGGCTGGGCTCACAGCCATTGCGGACGGAAGTGGACTTACGCGGTGTGGCGCACGTCGTTCGCGCTCCAGCGGTTCATCTGCACATCGGATCTCGTCTGCACCCAATGGCGCAAAGGCTAGCGAGTTTGGGGTTGGATGGGGCGATGCCGGCGCTGGTACAAACTGCGCAATCCTTTCAAGCGCGGCTCAACCTCGGCCGACGTGTGGCGGTGGCGAGAACCGCGGAGGAAGTAAAAGAGTCCTCGGCAAGTCAGGCCGCGTAACTCGCTATCCTCGACAACGCACGAAGAAGCAGCCTCTCTCCCGTTTGCAGCGCTAGCTTTCGCAAAAGAAAAGCGATAGCAGCCTGGCGGAGCTAGCCCGTGCGCGCGGGCACGGTGTGCTGGCGAACGGGAGTGCCGTGAACAAGGGGAAGAGAGCGAGATTTGGAGGGACCGAAATCTTCCGCGTAACCGCGGCAATCGTTTTCGTTGCGGTTGTGGCCGTGGGATATCGGATTGTAACGCGCGCGGGAGTCTTTACCCGAATTCAGCCGCACTTTGCGGGGAGCTGCCGGGTGGTGGAGGGTGTGGTGGGGGCGGAGGATGTGACCATTGATCGTTTGTCCATGGTCGCCTTTCTTTCCGCCCAAGATCGCCGAGCGCTGCGAGGGTCAACCGGGCCACGCGGTGAGATTTACAGCTTCGATCTGCAAGACCCCAATGCCGTTCCTCGCCCGCTCACCACTGGAGTTCCCGCTGACTTTCATCCGCACGGTATTTCCCTTTGGGTCAGCGATTCGGGTCAACGTCGCCTGTTCGTCATCAACCACCGATCGGATGGCAGTCATTCGGTGGAGATTTTCCAGTGGATAGAGCCAACTCTACGGCATCTACAGACAGTGCGGTATCCGGAGCTGGTATCGCCCAACGATCTCGTAGCGATTGACGAAGCACGGTTTTACGCAACCAACGATCGTGGGGTCGCCAAGCCTGGCTGGTGGCAGACCCTCGAGGTGTACCTTGCCCTGCCTTGGTCTACGGTGACCTATTTTGACGGACAACAGGGAAAGATGGCGATGACGGGCCTTGCGATGGCCAACGGCATCGCACGCAGTGCTCGTGGAGACACGATCTTTGTCGCTGAATGCCTAGGCCGCAAGATTCGCGTGGTAAAGGCGGACGTTCGATCCGGTGCACTGACGGAGCAAAAGGTGATTCCACTCCCGGCATGTCCGGACAACATCGAGGTGGATGAGCACGGACAATTGTGGGTGGCGAGCCACCCGAGGCTGTTCGCGTTGTTAGCGCACAGCCAAGATGCGGCGAAGCGGGCTCCGTCGCAGGTTTTCCGGATCAACCCGGAGTCGGGGAAGGTGGAAGAGGTGTACCTGTCCGACGGTACTCCACTATCCGGGGCGAGCACCGCCGCGGTTGCGGGTCGCACGATGGTCCTCGGGGCGATTTTCGAGCCGTTCGTGTTAGTGTGCTCGCTCCCGTAGCTCGCCAGTCGTTCGGCTCACGAGTGCAGACCTAGGGCGTGAGCCAGGATCGCGAACAGTTCGGTCTGATCGTGCCGACCAGAGAGTCGTTCGCTATGGGGGCCAAAGGCAAATACGGAAACATCGCTTCCTGTATGAGTTTGCGGGCTACTCAGCACGTTCGTTGCATACCCGATGGTCAGCAACGCCCCTTCGTTGGTGACCAGGGTGGCGAGCAGCCCCGGAAAATGCGCACCGGCAAGAGGGTGCGGTATCACTTGGGTGGCGTGCGCGTGGTCAGCGGTAACCACAAGTAAGGTGTTACCCTGTTCTTGTGCATATCTCCAGGCAAGGTCCACGGCACGGTCGAACTCCGCGGTTTCTCCGATTTGTGCGCAAGGCTCGGCGGCGTGGGCACTCTTGTCGATATTGGCGCCCTCGACTTGCAAGAAAAACGGCCGGCCGCGTTGGCGTGCGACGCGGTCCAGGACTTCCAAGGCTTTCCCAGTCATGTCCTCGAGCGTGGGTTGTTCGGGCGGTCGCCCCACGGAATCGCAACGTTGCGGACCGCTCCCCGGGTAAGGCCTTGCTGGCACGCCCTTCCAAAGCCGATCGAAATCGCCAGCAGCAAAGAGACCGAGAATTGGGGGTATGAGCGGCTTCTCAAGCTCACCTCCGTGGGTGAGAAGGGTGAAACCACTTTGTCGAGCAGTTTGCAAAAGGGTCGATCGATCATCGTGACCATCGAGGCGCTGCTCGAAGCGCGTGCGACCACCTCCGAGCACGATTTCGAAGCGTTGATCGAGAATTTGCTCAGCAATGGAACCAAGCCCGCCCCGCTCACGGCGGAAGTCGGGACACAAAGCCATATCAGCCGGGCCTTGACACGTGCGCGCATTGATGTGGGCCGCGAGCGCAGCTGGCGTGGCGTCGGTCACTGCTGCCGTCGTAACTATACCTACCGGGATTCCGGCGGCGCGGCTTTGTTCCGCCAAAGTGGGTAAGGGTTGGCCAGTTTGCGGGGCGGTCGACACGCGGCCTACGCTCGTTTTCTTTCCGGTGGCCCAGGCAGTGGCACTTGCCGCTGAGTCCACAACGTAATCGGGCAAATGAGGGGCATTCTCCACTACCGCGTAAGTGGTCATTCGTCCAAGAACGGGAAGCCGCTCCATGACGAGGCGGCCAGCTCCGCCGACGAGATAGTTCCTAGCTGCGGTGATCTCTGCGTCGCCCAAGCCATCGCCGATGAGAAGGATCACATTGGTCCGTGGGGGAGCTGGCCGTGTCCTCGGCCAGAAAGCGTGGCAGCCGAGTAAAGCTGCTCCCGTCGTTAGTAAGAGAAGCAGAAGCGAACATGCGAGCTGGCGCTGGTAGGGTCTCATAGCGGCGGCAGCTCCTGGGTATGGTGTGCCCAGGCAATGTCACGGACGACACCTTGAAAATCGAAGATGACCAGCAGCCGGTCGCGGGTTTCGAAGCGCCGCGTAAGCGTAAACCAGTTGGTGCCTGTGATGGGGTCACGGAGGCGAAACGACGAGTAGTTGAGCCGGTTGTAGCTGTAAACGAAGGCGTCGCCGTTGGTCTGGTGGAAAATATGCGTGGGGGGGCCGAATTCACGGAGCACGTCGGTTCTGGTGGACTCTCCCGGAACGATACGGGTGACGTCGCCCCGCAAGGGCGAGTCTTGATACGTTCGAGCAATCGTGCAGCCACTTGCCAGCAGCCAAGCACCGCAAACGGCGGCAACAGCGGCAGCTTGAGTCGACCCCATAGGTGCTCTTAACGGGAAGCTCGAGATAGGAAACCAAACCGGGGAAGCTCGGCCGTGCCTTTCCGGAATGCGAAATCTTCAACGCGATCGTCGCCGTCGAAGAAAATCACCAGGGAATCGTTCTTTTGGTCGAACTCGGCGTAGTTGAAAAGCAACAGCACGAGAGCCATCGCGTTCGCTCGGGAGTAGGTGTACCGAAACCAGCGGGCAGTGACGATCCGTTCGGCCGGGGGCTTTTCCCCGCGCCGGGTCAAAAATGGTTCGAACGGTAGGCCAATCGCAGTGAGTTCCCGGGCATCGATTTCTTGCGGAGGACCGAACATTTCCAACACTTGGGCCTTGGTGGTGACCCCTCGCTCCAGGCGGGCGATTTTGGTTTCGTCCAAGGGATGATCGCGGTACACCCGCCCCATGACACAACCGCTGGCGCCGCCCGCGGTCAGGGCGAGTCCTGCGGCTAACAAGCCCAACCGATTCCTACCCATCGCTGGTCCTCCGCGTCACTGTCAGGAATACCTGAAGCTGAGCTCGTTACAATACGTAGCCTCGCGGCCCTGCCGCCACCAAAATCGGTTCATGGTAGTGAAGCGCTTGGGCGGCGTCGATTTCGATGCGTTGGAGCGTGACCTCGAAGCGGTTGAGAGGGCAGTGCACTAACACGGCGAGCAGTGCAGCCGCTTCGTGCCGGACAAGAGCAGGCTGGTAACGCTCTACGGGATGGACAAGCTGCCAATCCGGCCCCGAGATGAGCTGGGATAGCTCTTCGTGACTTGCGAGCACGTGGGAATAAGCCCAGCGGGCACTGGCCCAAAGTTCCTGCATGACCAACCAGTAATCGAAGTACCCTTGGGCGGTACGTGGGAAGGAAAAGTGGCTGTACAAGAATTGGACGTCTTGATTGGGGGTTCCTCGCTCGAGTGTCCCCATGCTATCCGGGGGCGGGTGCCAGGCAAGCAGGCGCTGAACTGTTTCGAGGGGCGTGCCCGTGCGGGTGACAAACGGTCGCACACGGAGATCAGCTCCCTGTGGGCCAAAATAACAATACCGCACACAGTACCCGGCGTTGATCTGAACGCTGGGGAACGCTTTGAGCAGTTCCTCGGCGTTGGTTTCGAACCAGGTCTGCCAGTAATGGGCATCGAAGCGAGACGGTGCAGGTCCGACCCGAGCGCTGGTGCGCTCGCGCACCTGGTGAATGCGCTCGCGACACGCTTGCACGTGGGTCGCCGAAATAAACTCGACTGCAGGGTCCGAGGAAGCGGAGCTTTCGTTCATTGCGTGGGCAGTAGCTTACCATTGGACTTCCGGAAAGCGAGAGCTGCTTGGGAACGGTTGGACCTGTCACCCCCGCGCGGTTCGGTCTGTGGCGGGCGCGCGAGCCTCGAATAGAGGGACTGGACTCTACATCCGGGGTCATACCGTGGGGCCTGAAGGTTACGGCAATCCAGTCATCACGTTAGTGGGCGTTCGGATGACGATGCGCGACTGTAGATTTCCTCAAGAATAAACGCACCCTCAGGGGGAAGGCGAACTACGACCCTGAATTAACGGGATCGCGAACTCTTCTCGGTTGGCGGCGGAAGGGTAACGATCACTGACTCGGGGTCTAATGTCCAAAAGCCCGGGGCCAACACACCGATCCAAGGAACGAGCAGTACAAAGCCACCGACGAGGTCAAGCATGCCCATCGTGGAGACTCGACGGTCGATTGTGGCAGAAGCCGCACGTTCATCGACTTGTGCCACGACCGTGTGAGAACGCTTTCTCGGCAAGTTGACCACGGCCGTGCCCCGGCCCACGGGCCTTACGTCCACGCTAATTTCTGCAGCGGGATCGGAGGCGAGGATGGTAATTGTTTGAGTCGCTGGTTCCATGAAAGAGCAGCCAGCTTGGAGGCAGAACGCTAAGCAACTCATCGCACCGACAACCCGTTGGACCCGTTTTGTCTTCACTTTGCTAACCCCCTTTCTCGAGCAAGGCTCGTCAACTCTATCTGGTGTTCGGCTGATAGTACGGCACTGCGGTGTATTCCACACTTTCACTTAGCATTTTCGATACACAAACCGTTGCGCCCACTGAGAGCGAAATACGAAGCCCCCCGCAGTAGGTGGTGCTTCTTCGGTACTGGTACAGCGCGCCACCAATAGGAGCATAGAAAACAGCCTCTGTCAAAGCCCCTCTTCCGCAGGGAGTGTGCCTTTTCTCGTTCGCTGCTTGCCGTAGTTCTGTCGTCGTAAAGCTTTGCCTTCTCCTCGTGGGGTCTACGTTCTCTCGGAGGAGAACGGGTCACTTACCTCCTGCCCAAGAAAAGGGGCGGAGCGCTTGCATTCACGGCCGCAGGTAGGTAGAGGAGCTGGCACGACATAGGCCGAGTCCCTGGAGACAGGGAGCGGGGGAACCAAAAAATTTTGGGGTGAATCCCGAGGACGGCGGTGGGCCGAATCCGACGGTAGGGTAACTCTTTGAGCCCGAACCCGGCAGCTAACCTCGTAGGCCTTCAAGGAGAGGCGCCGACACCTGGCAGTGGTCTCCAGGCCTTGTCAGAGCCGGCTGCAAGCCGTTGTGCGGTGGGACGTGGCCTCTCCCGGTATGTCGTGGAAAGGAGAGGACGACCATGGAACACGCGCGACGGATCGTGTGGCTTACGGCGGTGGCGGCTACTACGTGTCTCGCCGCCGTGAGCCCTGTGCTCGGGGCCAGCAAACGTGGTTCGAGCCGTGCCGCGGCAAAGCAGACCGTCAGGGTGGAACGCCACGTGGTCGCGGCCGGGGAAACCTTGACGGGCATTTTGGCGCAGCGGGGTCTCCAGGCGAGCGAAATATTGCGCTGGCACGAGGCCATGCAAGCAGCGGCGGGCGAGTTTGTGTTGAGCCCTGGTCACGTGTTGCTTCTGGAATTTCAAGGGCAGACGATAATGCGCACGAGTTATGAGGTGGATGACTGCGTACGGGTAAAGGTAGAGCGCCGAGGGCCTCGTTTGCTTGGAAAAACCGAGCCATTACAAGCGCGGGTTCGCATGGTGGCGCGAGAGGGAGTGGTGACAAAATCGTTTTCCGGGGCGGCCCGGCAAGCCGGTATCCCTGACGCCATCGTGTCGAAAATGGCGGACATCCTCGGCTGGGAGTTTGATTTTCGACGGGTGCGGCCGGGAGACCGTTTCCGCGTACTTTACGAAGAGCGAACGACCGTCGATGGCCGCCCGTTGTCCCCTGGCAAGTTGTTGGCGGCAGAGATCCGCAGCGGCAAGCGGGCGTATCAAGCTTTCTTTTACGACGACGGGGGCGAAGGTGTGTACGTGGACGGAAACGGTCGCACCCTTTCCCATGGTTTTTTGCGCTTCCCGGTGGAGTTTACCCGGATTTCGTCGCATTTTGCGCGGCAGCGCTTCCACCCGGTATTGCAAGTAGGACGGCCGCACCACGGCGTTGATTTCGCCGCCCCCCAAGGTACTCCAGTGCGTGCAGCTGGTGACGGAGTTGTGGTCTCTGCTGGTTGGGAGGGTGATTACGGCAACCAAGTCGAGATTCGACACGAGAATGGCTGGTCTACGATGTACGCACACCTGAAGGGATTTGCCCCTGGGATCAAACCGGGCCGGCCTGTCCGCCAGGGTGAAGTGATTGGTTGGGTGGGACAAACCGGCTTAGCGACTGGGCCACACCTGCACTTTGCTTTGTTTCGCTATGGGCAGTATCAGGACCCCCTTACGGCCAAAGTGGAACTGCGTCGCGAAGTGAAGGATCCAGTGCGTTTTGCGGAAGCCAAGCGAACTCTCTTGCGGCAGATTTCCGCTCTTGTGCGTCCTACGCCTCCGGTGGCGGCAACGATGGTGGCCACCCTCCCGAGTACTTTGCGACCGGCGATGGTCTCGCTGCAACCGTAAAGCAATCGGTTTCCGCCCCGGTTTTTAAAGAATATCCCGAGGCTTATGGCGTAAGGCCTCAGGGTACCTGGCGAGCAGTTGGCGCGCTGCCTCTAGGAACGTGTCCGTTTGCCGCAAGGCGTTGCCCAGCAAGCGCTCGACCTCGCTGAGCACAGCCTCGATTGTTTGGCTATCAAGGCCCAGCTCCTTGCGTGCTGCCAAGCGGGCAACGAAGTCCCCGCCTGCGGTGCCCTCCCGAAGCGCCAACGCTGCGCCCTGGGCTTCTTGCTGGATCACGGCATGCGCTTGCTCCCGCCCGACTCCACGGCGCACGGCCTCCATGAGCAACGTGGTGGTGGCAAGGAAAGGCGCATGGCGCCGCCACTCCGCAGCGACGACGGCAGGGAATAAACGGAAGTTTTTGACGATAGCCAGAAAGGTTTCCAACAAACCGTCGCCTGCGAGGAAGACTCCAGGCAAGGCTACGCGCCGTACCACGGAACACGAAACGTCGCCTTCGTTCCACTGGTCCCCTGCGAGCTCTTGGAGCATTGCTGCATAGCCGCGAACAACCACATGCAGACCATTGAGGCGCTCGCAACTTCGCGCATTCATTTTGTGTGGCATCGCTGACGAGCCAACTTGTCCTGCGGCAAATCCTTCGGTGGCCAGTTCGAGCCCCGCCATGAGGCGAAGCGTTTTGGCGAAGTTACTCGGCGCGGCACAAAGCTGCACGACGATGCTAGCGAGCGTTGCATCTAAGCTGCGGGGGTACACTTGACCTGGTGCCTCGAGGCAACGTTGAAAGCCGAGGAAGCGACGGACTGCTTCCTCGAGCTGCTGGACTTTGTCCGCATCCCCGCCGAACAACGTCAGCAGATCGAGTTGCGTCCCCACGGCGCCTTTGATGCCCCGCAAAGGATAGTGGCGGACAAACCCTTGTAAGTGCTCGATTGCCAGTATGAGTTCTTCCCCGTACATCGCTAGCCTACGGCCAAACGTCGTGGGCTGCGCAGGTACGTTGTGCGTTCTTGCGGGAATTACCGTGTGCCGGTATTCCTCGGCTCGCTTCGCAACCCAGCCCACTGCTGCTACCGCCTTTTCGAGCAAGAGTGTCGCTGCCCGGTGAATTTGCAGCTGTTCGACATTTTCGGTGAGATCGCGGCTGGTGAGCCCCTTGTGGATATGCTCGTAGCCCGCCAGGGCACAGAACTCTTCGATGCGCGCCTTGACGTCGTGTTTCGTGATGCGCTCTCGGGCGCGGATCCGTTCCAGATCGACATGCCCTTTGGTCCGCTCGTAAGCATCGATGGCCTCTTGGGGCACGTCAACACCAAGTTCTTTCTGCGCTTTGAGAATGGCAATCCACAGCTCGCGTTCGAGTACGACTTTGCCCTGCGGCGACCAAATGCTTGCCATCTCGGGGCTGGCATAACGTTCGGCCAGCACGTCCGGTGGTAGAGTTTGCGATGGGGCGGGGGACATCTTCCAACAGCCTTTACGGAAATATTCTTGGCGATGCTAGCCGGAAGGAGCTCCTAGCAGCAACCGAGCTACGGCAGCCGCTGAGGTCGCTCTGCTGCAGCGGTAGGTGCTGCGGCAGCAGCCGTGGCCGAGACCTGCTGGGCTGCGACAGAGGCCGTGGCCGGTGCGGTCGGAGAGGAGCGCGTCGGTGTACCCACAGGGGGCGATTGGGTTCGCGTTATCGCGGCTACGGAAGCAGTTGCCCGAGGATGCTTTGTTCGTTCCGCTGTGGCGACGGTGCTGGCTGGCGTCGTTGGCTGGGGCGTACCGTTGTCAGTGGCCACAGTGGGCGCTGGAGGTTCAACGAGTTTTGGCGCCAGTCGCTCAGAGAGTGCAGTTGGAGGGGAAGGGGTGGCTTTAGCGCCCGGTTCTGGCGGCGGAGGCAAAACCAGGCTTCCGCTAGGCGGATTCAATCCGCTCCCACTGACCTCTCCGACAAGGGGCGAACGAAGCCGGGGTAAACCCTGAGGACGGGAGCCTGGCTGAGAAGTTGGTTGGCCCGGCAGAACATCGAGTTGAAAGATGAAGACACCATCGGGGACGCCATCCGGAGCCAAACGATCCATGCCCACGCGGTCTAAATTCACGAAATCTGTGGGCCTCCATTGTTTGAAGTCGGGCGAAGATGAGGAACTCGAAAAGAAGAACGCAGCCGTGACCCGTGCCCGGGTCGTCCCGTCGTTAAACTCCGCTGTCTCGGGATTGGGCGCTAAACTCAAGTCCATGGCCAATGTGTAAGCGGCGGGATTAGGGACGAAGTGTGTCAAGCCGTAGCGGTCATGGACAAGAATACTGATGCCGGGCGTAAAAGGATCGCCGTTAAAGTAGAGGTTCAGGACAAGTGCTTGGGGAAATTCATTTGGCTGAAACTGCCAAAAAAGGTGGGTGACGTGCGAGCCCGGCCACAGGCCGAGTGCTGGCCGACCCCCCCGGTCGCGCAAGCTGCCGTCTGCGCCCATTGGGAACGGCATCTCGCGCATCTTGGGAGGTGGCCAGCGCGTAAAACCCAGGGGGCGACCTCCGTACCCACTTGCTGTATGCCAAACCGGGCCGGTCACGTTACCCGAAGCATCGGCCGCGTGTAGCAGCACACCAGTGAGGTCGAGAGCGCTTCCCGCAAGCGGCGTCAGGAGCAACGCGATGGCAGCCACAACGCTAGTGTTCCGCCGCCAACCCGGTCGCTCACCGGCGTCGCTGGCGAAGGAAGAAACGTTGCTTTCTCGCCAGGAGTAACGCTTCAGTAAATGCGCGTGGCAGCAATTTCCTTCCGTGCTTGGAGGGAAGTCCATACTGTTCGGGCCAATTGCTGGAAGGCTTGCGTCACTGGGTGATCGGGTGCTGAGAGTACCAAAGGCGCACCACTCTCACCGGCCTGCATCAACTCAGCGGCCAACGGGAGGGATCCTAGGAACGGGATGTTAAGTTCCTCGGCCATGCGTTGCCCACCTCCGTGGCCAAAAGGTTCGCTTCGCTGCCCGCAGGTACGACAGATATAGTAGCTCATGTTCTCGATGACCCCGAGCACGGGTGCCTTGAGTTCTCGGAACATGGCCACTCCGCGACGAACGTCCTCGAGCGCCATGGCTTGCGGCGTGGTTACAATCACGCCGCCGCTGAGTGCGAGTTGCTGGGCGATCGTCAGCTGAGCGTCGCCTGTACCTGGTGGTAAGTCCAACACCAAGACGTCGAGATCCCCCCACGCCACGTCGTGGAAAAACTGGGTGAGCACCTTCGTGATCATCGGACCCCGCCAGATCACAGGCGTTCCCGGTTCGATAAGAAAGCCGAGCGAGATCGTTTTTACTCCTTGCACCTCTAACGGGATGATGCGGCGCTCGGCGCTGACTGCGGGCGAACCGTGAGTGCCCACCATCAGGGGGATGCTGGGCCCGTAAATGTCTGCATCCAGTAAGCCCACCCGATGTCCTTGCGTCGCGAGGGCGTACGCCAGGTGCACGGCGACCGTGGACTTGCCCACGCCACCTTTACCACTGGCTACCGCGACGGTGTGAGCAACTCCAGCAATTGAGGCTGGAGCTGCCGAGGCACGGTGTTGCGCAGGTGCCGGTGGCGTGATGATGACTTCGACACGGTCCACGCCGGTTAACTCCTTGACAGTGTTGGCCACGGCCTCGCGTAACTGCTCGACGATGCGGCCATCGCGGGTGGTGGGCGAGAGAACGACTTTGACTCCATACGAGCTCACCTCGACGTCGCGTACAAAGCCAAAGCTCACGATGTCGCGGCCAAGTCCAGGGTACTTGACGCGCTTGAGACCTTGGAGGATTTGCTGGGGACTGAGCATCACGGTTGCACCATAGCGAGGTCAGGGTTGCGTGGCGAGGTAGCGTCGCGGACGAGGAAAAGCCCGTTGCACGGATACTGCCGTACATGCCGCCGCAGCGGGCGTAGGATCCCCGGCAGCCCACAACAAGGAGAACAATTTGCCCGAAAGGGAGCAAAGAACTGACCATCTTTCCCGTTTCGACTTATGGCGAGCACGGTCGGGTCTGGTATTGGCCCCATTGGCCTTTGCCGCCGTGTGGTGGATGCCCTTAGGCCTTCCTCCACCCGCCCATCGTTTAGCCGCCATTCTTGCTGCGGTAGGCATCCTTTGGGTAACCGAGGCGATTCCGATGGCGGTAACGGCCTTCGTAGGGGTGGCAAGTGCAGTGGTGCTCGGGGTGGCGCCAGCGCAGCAAGCTTTTGCCCCTTTTGCCGATCCTTTGATGTTCCTCTTCGTAGGCTCTTTCATTTTGGCTCGAGGCATTTTTGTGCATGGGCTCGATCGCCGCATGGCCTTGGCCATTTTGTCTTGGCGGTTTGCCAGTCGAAGCCCCTGGAGGCTCCTTATGGCTTACTCGAGTACTGCCGCTGTGTTGTCCATGTGGATCAGCAATACCGCTACGGTGGCTATGTTGTATCCGATCGGATTGTCGATTCTCGCTGTGCTCGAGCAAGGAACCTTCCACGAGCGGAAAGCAGCCCGACGCTTTGGGGCTGGCTTGTTGTTGTCTTGCGCCTTTGGGGCTTCGATCGGGGGTTTAGTCACCCCCGTAGGAACTCCGCCCAACCTGATCGGGCTGGGTTTCTTGCGTCGCACCGGGGCCGCGGAAATTCCCTTCTTTAGTTGGATGGTGGTGGCCTTGCCGATTGCACTGGTCATGTGGGGCTGGATGGTTTGGCGCTTTCGCAAGTTGGGAATGGGTATGGAGGCCGCCTTAGTAGCCCTCCGAGGAAAGCTCGTGGAGCAACGGCGGGCCTTAGGCCCTTGGAGTTTGGGAGAACGGAACACCGTGCTTGCCTTTGGGGTGACGGTGGCTTTGTGGATCGCACCCGGGGTGGTGGCGTTGGTGGGCGGTCGAGAGCACCCGTGGTATGGGTGGCTTGTCGCCACGTTTCCCGAAGGGGTTTGCGCCTTGTTGGGCGCCGCCCTTCTTTTTGTCCTCCCCATCGACCTGAAACGGCATCGCTTTACCCTCACGTGGAGCGAGGCAGCCCAGATCGATTGGTGGATTGTCTTTCTTTACGGCGGTGGACTGGCGCTGGGCAGCCTGGCTTTTCACACCGGGCTTGCTGAGGCTGCAGGGCGGGCGTTGACGGAGGCGCTGGGCGTCAAACAGCCGATTGGGCTGGTGTTCACAGCGACCGTTTCGGCAACAGCGTTGTCCGAAATGACCAGCAACACCAGCGCCGCGAACATGGTCGTTCCAGTGGCCATTGCCTTTGCACACGCTGCTGGAGCTGATGCGGCCTTGCCTGCTTTGGGAGCAACGATGGCGGCTTCGCTTGGGTTTTTGCTGCCGGTTTCGACACCGACGAATGCCATTGTCTACAGTTCCGGTCGTGTGCCGCTCCGGTTCATGCTTCGATACGGCGCACTGCTCGACCTAGCCGGAATCGTTGCGGTCACCATGGGGGTGGGTTTGTTGGCGCCGCTGGTGCTCGGGGTAGACTAAAAAAGCTCGACCGGATTGGTCACAAACTCCGGTGGCGTGCGCTCCACCCGTGGTTCGCACGTCTGGAGCTTGAGGACGAAGCGTTGGCCTTTAGGCAGTTCGACTGCTGGCTCGGTAGTGCGGACCTCGAACTCATAGCGTGCCGCTGGTTGGCGAATCACCCAGCAGCCCTCGTGCAATTCGATGCCTGGGTTCAACCCAATAAGCTCGCCCCTAAAGATGCCGTCTGGCGTGTCTGCATGGACCGTCCGCGCGATCCGCAAGGGTAGCGCGGTGACACTGTGCAAGCGAAGGCGCGTGCCATTTAGCGAGTGGTACCGGTCAAAATCTGTGCGGGCAAAAATTCGTGCATTCCCAGCGGAGAGGTTCTCAGTAACCCGTGAGGTCGTTTCTTCCCAAAAGCGTGGAGGGCCGACATCGATGTGCAGGAACCGCTGTCGCTGGTAAAAGCCTACGCCGCCCACTTCTTCGAGACGCAACCGAAGCCAGAGCTTGCGCAAATCCATGTGCGGCAATGCGATGTCTGCAGCCAAGCCCTGGGTGTGTAGCGAAGCGAGGGCTACGGCTTGGCCTTGAGCTCCGAGGAGGTTGTTGAACTCCGGACTGCGATACCCGGACAGCAAGACCATGGGCCGTGCGCGATAGCGGTTCTGCAGGTATGCCAAAAGCTCGACGAGCCGCAGCGGGATTGGTTGGGTCTGGTCGTCGCTGCGCGAGCGGAAGAACCGGTCGATCTGCTCGCGCGCTGCGGCATCGTATGAACCGTCGCTGTTGCGGTAGCATACCTCGAGCCGTTCCTTGAAGTGCGCGTGCTCCATCTCGAGACGCCCATTGCCAGCAAAGAAGAACCGCAAAGCCGTTTGGGGCGTGCCTTTGGTCGAGCTGGCCTGCACCGGAAGCGTGAGCAGGTGCCCCCAAAAACAAAAACTGCCCATGGTTACCCCAAGAAGACAAACCGGGAAGGTGACCCGAAAGCGGGTCGTGAGCTCAGCGGCGGATCCACTCAGGGGCACGGCAGAGGTCCTTGGTGATATTTTTTTGATGAGCCTCGAGCGTGCCCCCACCGATTTCGATGAGCTTGGCGTCGCGCCAAAGGCGCTCCACCACGTACTCTCCCATGTACCCGTACCCGCCTAGAACTTGAATTGTGCGGTCGGCGATCTCCTTTCCGACTCTGGCGGCGAACAGCTTTGCTCCGTCGGCATCGGCGCGGTTTCCCAAGGAGCGTAGGTCCAACCTGCGGGCAACGTCGTACACGTAGCTCCGTGCCGCCCGAAATTCCGCATAGGAGTCGCCGATGTACCGTTGAATCTGCCCGTGTTCCCGTAAGGGCACACCAAAGGCGCGCCGCTCGTTAGCGTATCGCACCATGGTTTCGAGGCAACGCATTGCAATGCCCAGGGACATAGCCGCTAACGCAACTCGTTCGATTTCCAGGTTCCGCATCATGTGCTGCAAGCTTGCCCCCTCTTCTCCAATGAGATTCGTGGCAGGAACTCGGCACTGGTCGAAGACCAGTTCAGCGGTCATCGAAGAGCGCATGCCCAGCTTATCGTGCAAACGTTGCCCCAAGGTAAATCCCGGTGCGCCTTTCTCGACCAGAAAGGTGCTGATCCGACCGCTGGTCTTGGCATAGACCAAAAAGATATCGCCCAGCGTGGCGTCGTCTATAGCGCCGTTAGTGATGAACATTTTCCGGCCGTTGAGCACATAAGAGTCACCCCGGCGTTCTGCGGTGGTACGCATTGCGAGAACATCCGTCCCGGCTTCCGGTTCCGTCATACACATGCCCCCGATCCAATTGCCGGAAAGCACCTCGGGTAACACCCGACGTTTTTGCTCGGGACTGGCGTTGGTGGCGAAATTGTGGACGAACAACACCGCGTGGGCGAGGTAAGCGAGGCAAAAGCCCGGGTCCGACCAGGAGAGGGCTTCGTGAACAATGACTGCTGCAGTAGCGTCCAGTCCGGCTCCGCCGTCTTCGATGGGCACCGTCAGTCCCAAGAGCCCCAGCTCCCCGGCGCGACGAAAGAGTTCCCGATTGAAGCGTTCTTCGCGGTTGTACTGTTGCGCTTGGGGTTCCACTTCGTCGCGCACGAAGGATTCCACCGTGCGGGCCAACAGGCGGTGCTCCTCAGTTGGCGCGTGCAAGGGAAATTCTTTCCACCATACGTTGCCGTGGGGTTGGTCATCGACAGGAGGCATAATAGGAAGCTCTCGGATCGACGGCCGGCCGAGCAAGAATCAACAGGACGATTTTCGCCCGTAACTGTTCGGGCGCCGGCCATTGCGGCGCACCTGAGTTAAGTCGCGTACTGCGCCGCGGGCAGCACTTGTGGTCAGCAAGGCATAGGCTTGCAGCGCTGGGGAAACGGTACGATGGCGGTTTCGCGGTGTCCACGCGGCTGCACCTCGCTCGATTTCAACAACTCGCCGTCGCTTCAGTTCCGCTTTGTCGACGAGCAGTTCGATTTTCCGTTTTGGAATGTCGATACGGATCCGGTCGCCGTCGCGAACGAGGGCGATGGTGCCACCTTCGGCCGCTTCAGGAGACACGTGACCAATGCTCAGACCAGAGGTGCCACCGCTGAACCGGCCGTCGGTAATTAAGGCGCAAACCTTGCCCAGCTGTTTGGCCTTGATGTAGGAAGTAGGGTACAGCATTTCCTGCATTCCGGGTCCGCCCTTGGGCCCCTCGTAGCGGATGACAACGACGTCCCCAGGACGGACCTTGTCGTTGAGAATGGCGTGACAAGCTTCCTCCTGGGATTCGAAAACGCGCGCCGGGCCCTCGAATGTCCAGATCGACTCGTCGACTCCCGCTGTTTTGACGATGCAGCCATCGATGGCAAGGTTCCCATATAGGACGGCCAGCCCACCGTCGCGACTGTAAGCGTGCTCGACGCTGCGAATGCACCCGTTTACAGAATCGCGGTCGAGGTCGGCGTAATAAGTTGATTGGGAAAAGGCTTCCGTTGTTCGCACCCCGCCCGGTGCCGCAAGGCAACGTTGGCGGGCCTCGGCTGTGGCCGTCGTCCGCCGGACGTCATTGGCATCGATGGCCTCCCCCATGGTACGGCTGTGCACCGTAGGAACGTTACGGTGAACCAGGCCGGCACGATCCAGTTCGCCTAAGATTGTGAAGATACCTCCGGCGCGGTTGACGTCTTCCACGTGATAATGCGACGAGGGCGCGACTTTACAAATATTGGGGATGCGTCGCGATAAGCGGTCGATATCTTGCATCGTAAAAGGTACGCCGGCTTCGTGGGCGATTGCCAAAATGTGGAGGACGGTGTTGGTGGAGCCGCCCATGGCAATATCCAACATCATCGCATTTTCGAACGCCTCGAAGGTCGCGATACTGCGCGGCAGCACGCTGGAGTCGCCCTGCTCGTAGTATCGACGTGTCATGTCGACGATGAGCTTGCCGGCGGTTTCAAAAAGCTGCCAGCGAAGAGCGTGGGTGGCCACGATCGTGCCGTTACCGGGCAAGGCTAAGCCCAGAGCCTCGTTCAAACAGTTCATACTGTTTGCGGTGAACATGCCGGAACACGAGCCGCAAGTGGGACAAGCCGAGCGCTCCATTTCGAGGAGTTCCTCGTCGCTGACCCGATCCTCTCCGGCGGCAACCATCGCATCGATCAGGTCGAGTTTACGTGGCGGCAGTGGATTTCCGCTGGCGTCGTGCGTTCCAGCCGAAGTCCCCGCTTCCATCGGACCCCCGGAAACAAAAATGGTGGGGATATTCAGCCGCATAGCCGCCATGAGCATGCCGGGGGTAATCTTGTCGCAATTCGAGATGCATACCAGTGCGTCCGCGACGTGGGCTTGGACCATGTACTCGACGCTATCGGCGATCAAGTCTCGGCTGGGCAGGGAGTAAAGCATGCCCCCGTGCCCCATGGCGATACCATCGTCGATCGCGATCGTGTTAAATTCCACGCCCCAGCCGCCTGCGGCATCGATCACTCTCTTGAGCCGCTGCCCTACTTCGTGAAGGTGCACGTGGCCCGGGACAAACTGGGTAAAGCTGTTCGCAATTGCGATGATGGGCTTGTGAAAGTCCGCATCTTTCATCCCAGTGGCCCGCCACAAGGCGCGCGCGCCTGCCATCTGACGGCCCTGAGTGGTCACCCGGCTGCGGTAGGGACTCATGGGCGCCAGTCTAGTCTGGCGGGCGGCAGGTAGCAATCACATCGCTACCGTCCGCTGGGCTTGCTCGGGCACTCATTCCTCGTCCGGCAGAGGCTCGGCGGGAGGAATGTATTCTTTGCCTTCCTCGATGGCTTCGACCACGTCTTCCGTCTGAGGTGGTTCCGGACGAACTTCCAAAGCTGGTGGCGCAGAAGGTTTGTCTCGATCCTCCCGTTCCCAAAGCAGTTCGTTGACCTGAAGGCGATCGACAATTTCTTTGACACCAGCGAGGTCAGTCAAGAGCTTGAGCAAGATCTGATGCTCGACCTCGCTCGGCAGCGCACCGTCGAGGTAAACTACTCCATGGCGGGCCACGATCCGTAATTCTTCCATGTCTACGCGACCGTCTTCGCGCACGGTTTCGCGCAACGCTTCCTCGAGCTCTCGGTCGGACAGCAAGTCGAGGTCGGCGGGTAATTGGCCTCGGCGGGGTGTCTCTTCCTCCTCCAGCTCCAGAGGAGACGGAGTTTCGCGCTCTCGCTTCTCGGCACACCGAACACAGTAGGGAGTATGAGGGATGGCTCGTAATCGCGCCAACGGGATCTTATTTCCGCAGTCGACACAGATGCCATACGTTCCCTCGGCTATGCGTTGCAGTGCAGCATCGATTGCTGCCACTTCCCGCCGTTCGTGTTCCCCTAAACGGCTATAAACCCGAGCGGCACGCTCTTCCTGGGCCAGCTCTTCGACTTCGGGCTCTCGTTCCGCGGCGATAGCGGCAAGGTCAGCCTCGGTTTCCGCGACTGCATGGAGTAGAACGGCGCGCTGCCTGCGCAACTCGCGGGCGAGCTTTAGGTATTCGCTTTGTTTCATCTTTTGAACCTCAACGATTTCGGTCCCGGGTCATTTTTCTGAACCGTCATCCGTCCTTCTACGAGCCGTAACGTCACTATCTTGCCACATCGGCCCCCGCCATGAAACTACTGCACGAGCCCGCCGCTCGGCGGCGTAGCCGTATACATCTGCGCTACCCAGTTTGCACCTCAATCTTCCGCGGCCGTTTGCCGGGCTCTTCCGTTTTTGGCAGTCGAATTTCGAGGATGCCATCCTTGAGTGTGGCACTGGCGGCATCCGCTCTGACTTCAACCGGAAGCGTGATGGTGCGTGTGAACGAGCCGAACGTTCGTTCACTGCGGTAGTAATCCTTGTCCTTTACCTCTTCGGTGCGCTGTTTCTCCCCTTTTATGGTCAGAGTTTTATCCGTCAGATGCACATCGATTTGGTCTTTGGCGAGCCCGGGTAATTCCGCTTTCACCACAATGTCCTCGCCCTCCTCGTAAACATCCACCGCTGGCACCTTGAGTTCGAACTCGCGGAGGGGCCGCCATACCTCAGGCCAGTCAATGCGGGGCCAGGGGAGCCGAGGAAAATCAGAGAAGAAGCGCTCCATGAAGCGCTCGAATGGATCGACGAATGTGCGCTCGACCGGGGCAGTGCGGACCGGCACTACCTCAGCTGTGCGCGCTGTCTTCTTTTTGCCTGTTGTCGCTTTAGCCTTTGCCATGGTTACTCCTCCTTTCGCCTACGCGGCCTAAAAATTTGTCCGAAGTGCGGGCTACGCAAGGGGCAACGCAATTCTGGCGCCATCTTGTTGGCTTGTGAATGCCGTGTGATTCGCGTTCGAAGATTCTTGGCTTTGGGAAGGGCAGAACAGCGGCGCATTGCGTTGGCCTCTAGCCCCCAAGCACTGCGCAAAAAGGCTGTTGTTTAAGGTGCTCACGGTTGTTAGCCTAAAATTCGCTTTGAAAAGCTCGTGGGGCGTTAGCCCCGCGAGGCTTGGCGCCCGCTCCCCTCTCTTAGCCCCCCTTCGGGAGGGGGGCGGCGCTGAGCGTCGGCTGGGAATCGGCAGAGGCACTTGGGAAAAAGATCCGTGTTTAGAAGTGGTTCTGCAGGGTGGTCGTGATTGCGAAGGAGCCCCACCGGAGTTTGCCCATGTGGGAGTAGTTGCGTGGCGCGCCGATAAGAGCAGGAACGGGTGCCTCTGTTCGCAAGGACGGAACTGAGGAGTGCGAACGACTACCGAGGCGGCAACTTAAGAAGCCATTTCTCCGACTGCCTGGAACCGGGCGAAGTGGTGGAGCATCCAAAGAAAAGGGATCTCTTGGGTGACGGTGCGCAGCCACCTGCCCCGGTCCAGCAGCCTCAGGCGCGCCGGGGTTGCCTCGCGTTGTGGTGGACGGTGCCGTGGCAGCAAGGCTAGCGCGGGAACAGGTGTGGGGGCACGTGTAGGTGCTGGCTAGTACTTCCGCCGCCGTGGAAAAGGCCGCTCGAGGGCCAGGCACGAGGTCCACCAGGTCAACCCATATTCCTCATCGGCGTACGCGAACCAGCCGGCTCTCGTTATCTGTTTTTGCTCGCACGGGAGCTCAGCGCTGCGTCCGACTGTTCCTCAGGGATGCAGGTGAATAGGGCCGGCCCGGGTTCGGGACCGAAGACTCGCATTTGGCATGCTCCGGGGGCGTGGGCTCGAAGCAACGTTGTCTACTGGGCATTAACCCTTGTCGGTCAACCGCGCGGGCTCGGTCGCACTAAGCCCCCGGGCGAGGCGGCGCACCTAAAGTCCGCGCTATGGATAAGTTTGGGGCCTCGGTCACTCCTAGGGAGAGAAACTGCTGGACGAGGGCCGTCGGCTCTTGGGGTTACGTTTCAGCGTCGGACTGATATCTGCGATACGAGAACGCGCCAAAGCGGAACGAACTCGGCCACCGGCGGCTTCCGTTGATTTCTGTGTTTCTCTTTGCCCTATTTGTGGCTACAAGGCTGGCCTTGTCATGAAAGCGGTGGTTCTTTGTGCAGGGTTGGGTACGCGCTTGCGCCCGTTAACGTTTAGTACGGCCAAACACCTGATCCCGGTAGCCAATAAACCGGTGCTGTTTTACGGCTTGGAGAGTCTGGTGGAGGTTGGAGTCCGCGAAATCGGCATCGTGGTCAGTCACGAAAGTCGCCCTGTGATTCAGAACGCAGTGGACGATGGTAGCCGCTGGGGTGCAGTGGTGACGTATATTGAACAGCACAAGCCACAGGGCCTCGCCCACGCGTGCGCATGTGCCGAAAGCTTCGTCGCTGGCGAGCCGTTCATCATGTACTTGGGGGACAACTTATTGCCCGATGGGCTCCGGGCACCGGTGGAGCTGTTTCAGAAAACTGGAGCTAATGCTGTGGTATTGCTCAAGGAAGTCGATGACCCGACCCGCTTTGGGATTGCGGAAATCCACGGGGATCGTATCGTGCGGCTTGTCGAGAAGCCAAAGGAGCCGCCGTCGAACCTGGCGATTGTCGGAGGTTACATTTTCGATCGCAATATTTTCGAGTCGATTCGGCGGATCAAGCCTTCGTGGCGTGGGGAATACGAAATTACCGATGCGATCCAAGATTTGGTGAGTCGTGGTTTGTTGGTCGTGCCCTACATCGTTTCGGGGTGGTGGAAAGATACGGGAAAGCCGGAAGACATTCTCGATGCCAACCGGGTCGTTTTGGAGGGGATGCACTCGGCCATAGAGGGCCAGGTAGATACGAATTCAGAATTGGATGGAACGGTGATCATCGCCCCGGGTGCCGAAGTGGTCGATTCGCGGATTCGGGGCCCAGTGATTATTGGTTCGCACGCACGCGTTTACCATGCCGAGCTTGGACCGTACACCTCTTTGGGCGATCGAGTGCACGTCATCCGAAGCACCGTGCGCAACAGCGTGGTGATGGAGGACTCAGTGATCGAAAACTTTCCGACACCTTTGCGTGACAGTCTCATTGGCCGACGGGTGATCCTTCGCGGCCACGCTGGTGCGGTTGGAATACGACTCTTGCTCGGTGATTACTGCGAGGTGGAGACGGGGACATAGTCGAAGGGCGCAAGCGCGGGCTCACGGCAGCAGCGGTCGAACCACCCGAAGAGGAATCGGCTTGCCGCAAAGAGGTGAAGCTGCCCCGGGCTTACCATGGATCGGGATGGGTTAAAGTGCTGGGACTCTCGACGCCGGCTCTCCACGGCACAAACCGCCGATTGGATCAGTGGAATTCGATTCGGGTTGGCAAGGCTGCCACAAGCTGCGTCGCTGCTAAGGGAGCTCGGGACGGCTGCCAGTATCCTGGTGGCGGCTGGATCGATGGTCCCTCCACGGCGAGGACTGGTCACTTCGCCGCCTGTTGTTCCCTCTTTCCAACGAATCCCGCCACACGGGCTCTTGTCCTCGGGCTGGGGAAACCCCCTCGCTGCGAGAGCCGGTCACCGCGGTAGTTCCGCGCAGCAGCGTTGCGCGTTGGCAATCGAACTCTGTAAGCAATGCCGTGGAGCAGCTTCCAGCATGTGGTGCCGGACCCGCATGCAGTTGAAAATTAGAGCCGGCGTGCCTCGAGCCTAATGGCTTAGGTTTTCCCACCGAGGGCCTGCGATAGCACCCGATGGAGTTGGGACCTCCGGCCGGACCCTGGAAAAGCTGGGAAAGATAGAAGCTAGGCAAGCCAGCACCACCATGAATACCTTGGAGCCTCGGGATTGATTGGCGGGACGGGACGTTCGCCGCTCCGTTCCGGTCGCGCAAGGCTCACTGCGCGCCCGCTAGGGGAGGGTGCGACGGAACTCGTGGATAGCTTCTGTTGTGGTTCCGTCTGCCATTGTGTTAGGCGGGTAGCGCTAGAAAGGGAATGACAATGGCAACCTCTGCTTGGCAGTTGTTGACAGTGTTGCATCCAAGACGTCTTTGGCACATTTGGAACAACGTTCGGCTTGGCTGGCGGTTGGCATGGGACGGTCGGATCGGTTGGCTCCCCCGAGTTGTGCTGCTGGCCGCTGTGACCTACGTTGTGTTGCCCGTTGATCTGCTGCCGGATGTGTTTCCGCTCGCCGGGCGGGTGGACGATCTGGCTATCCTGTTGTTGGCTTGGAGATTCTTTTTGTCGCTTTGCCCCGCGCACGTGGTGGACGAGCACGCCCGGGCAATTGCGATGGAGTACATTAGGCACGGAAGGAGGGCTGTCGGGCGGTGAGGTATCTTCATTCCGCATAGAGCCGGCATGGCGCCGGGTGTTTCTTTTGCTCCGTGGGGGGGGGAGCCGGGGTTCGCCAGCGGCGGCCTCTGTGGAGAGGTGCTGATTCGTAATCCGGATTGAGGAGCGGCGGGTGAGCGGTCTCGAGGAGAGGTTTTAGTGCAAGAATTTGCCTAACCGATCGAACTTCCACCCAGACCAATAAATAAACGTTGCCTTGCCCTTGATTGCCTTCTCGTCGGCAAACCCCCAGTAGCGGCTATCTAAGCTCTCGTCGCGATTGTCTCCCAGGACGAAGAACTTTCCCGCTGGCACCACCACTGGTCCGAAGTTGTCTCGCGGGACGCCGTGCACATCGTGCGGGTACTTGTAGTGTGCGTAAGGATCGGGCGCAGGCTCGTCATTAATGAAGAGCTTTTTTTGGCGCACTTCTACTTTATCGCCAGCGACTGCGACCACACGCTTGATCAAGTCCGTCTTCCCATCGTTCGGGGAAACAAACACTACAATGTCGCCGCGTTTTGGGTGCGACCACTGGGTGACAGGGATGACAATGCCCGTAAATGGGATGTCGATATGAAAGCCGTATGCGAGCTTGTTGACGAACAAGTGATCCCCGATTTGGATCGTCGGCAGCATGGAACCAGAGGGAACCCAGAACGCCTCTACCACGGTGGCACGGATCGCCAGAGCAACGAGCAAGGCAACGGCTAAAGATTCGATGTTCTGCCGCAGCCGGGATTTTTTGCTTGTGTTTGCCTGGATAGTTCCGTTCGGACGACGCGAGTGGGTCATAAAAACTACACCTACCTATGGAATTCGACGGGCGGGGCGTCAAGATCGGCGGAGGAGTTGTTCTGCTTGGCGATCGCGCTTGGATACGCCTGGGCTGCCAAGCAGGTAAAACCGTAGCGGTAGCTCAGCGGCCACGCGTATACCGATGCGTGTGCTGACCACGACCTCTTCCTCTGGCCGGACGAACCCTGGCTCCACCCAAATATGGGGGTCGCGCACCAGGTCGCGCCCGTTGTCGGAGCGAGCGAGGTGAAGCGCACGGGCCAGAAGTGCCGGACCATGGGCACGGTCTATGTGATCGAGCCCGCGGAGCAATACAGCGCCCGCAGTGCCTTCAGGTTCGGTAACAATGTTCACGCAGTGATGCATTCCATAAGTGAAATACACATAAAGGAGCCCCGGGCGTCCGAACATCACCGCATTGCGCGAGGTGCGTTTCCCGTTGGCTGCATGTGAAGCCGCATCTTGTGTGTATGCCTCGGTTTCGACGATCCGGCCACGGTAAACGTGGCCGTGAACTCGATGACACAAAAAGCACCCAAGAAGTCGTTGCGCGACCTGTTCTGTAGGCCCCTCGAAGTCGCGGCGACGCCAGCGGTTGTTCACAAGGCGATGGGTCTTGGCCACCATGTCCCAAGGATCTGTTGTGTGGAACGCGTCTCACCCCAACGGCCTGGAATCTTGGTTGAGCAGTAGGGGCAGCAACCACCGGTCAGGTTTACCTGCAACACTCGATAGCCCCGACGCTCCACGAGGGTAGCGCGGCAACTGGGGCAACGCGTGTTCTCGTACTCGCCCACCGCACCGGGTAGGTTGCCGATATATACGTAACGAAGCCCAGTTTCCTCACCTAAGCGAGCGGCAAACAACAGTTTTTCCACAGTAGTGGCCTCGCGATCGGTCATTTTGTAGTCAGGATGAAATGCGGTTACATGCCACGGGATGTCGGGGGAAACGTCGGCTAGGAATTCGACCAGGCTGCGTAGCTCCTGTTCCGTGTCGTTGAACCCCGGGACCAGTAACGTGACCACTTCCAACCAAAAGCCGAGCTGCACCAAATCCCGAATGGTCCGTTTCACGGTTTCCAACAAGCCCCCGAGCTTACGATAGTGCCGGTCGTCAAACCCCTTGAGGTCGACTTTGTATAAGTCCACCCATGGTCGTAAAAACTCGAGAACTTCAGGTGTGGCATTGCCGTTGGAAACGTAGGAGGTCACCAAGCCACTGGCCCGCGCTTCGCGGAAAATATCGACAGCCCATTCGGAGGTGATAAGCGGTTCGTTGTAGGTGCTGGTGACGATTCTGGCGCCATACTGGTGGGCTAACGACACAATGTCTTGAGGTGTGATCGAGCGCGGCAGGGTACCGGCGATCGGATCCCGCAGTGTCTGCGACGTAATCCAATTTTGGCAGTAAGAGCAATGATAATCACAGCCCAACATGCCGAAGCTCAGCGCCAGTGAACCGGGATAGGCATGAAAAAAAGGCTTCTTCTCTACTGGGTCACATTGCAAACCGGCAACGTACCCCCAAGGTACCTGCAGTTTTCCGCCTCGGTTTTGTCGGACCTTGCAAATGCCAACCTTGCCCTCGGGTAGGTAGCAGCGGTGCCCACACGCCAGGCAGCGGAGCGTGTTGTCCGAGAGGTGCACCACAAGATCGTCGCGCGCCATGCTCCAATCGTCCAGCAGGGCTTTAAGGCTTCCGGGTGCGGAATTTTTGTGAGCCACGGTGTTCTTTATAGTGCAGCAACTGCTCGCGAACAATTCGCTGGGCCGCGCCAGGCAGTGGTAGTAAGCGTGTTCCCACCTCCCAGGCGGTTACATCGAAAGTGGGTCTGTGCTTTAAATCGAACGCATGCGGCGCCGACTGTGGGTAGGAATCGGACTTGCGGCTCTGGCAGTTGCGGGTGCTTGGTGGCTTTGGCAGGAGCAAGAGGAAAAGCGCGAGACAGCGATCCGCGGTTCGGGGATTGTAGAAGCCACTGAAGTCGACGTTGCCTTCGAGGTGCCTGGCACGATCGTGGCACGGTTTGTTGACGAAGGAGCGGCCGTCGACAAGGGCGAGCCCATAGCTCAACTGGATGAGCGGGAGTTCTTGCTGCAAGTCGAGCGTGCCCAGGCAGCGAAAGCTGCGGCGGAGGCTCGTTATGCTTTGTTGACACGGGGGGCCCGCGGCCAGGAGGTCGATCAAGCACTGGCCGCGCTCGAATCTGCCGAAGCCGAATTGCAGATGCGCCAGCGCGACTTTGCCCGGGTCGAGGAGCTTTTGCGCCAAGGAATTGCAGCCCAGGCTGAAGGGGATCGCGCGCGCGCCGCCCGCGACGCTGCGCAGGCCGCCCGCGACGCGGCTCGGGCGCGGTTGGAGATGCTGAAGGAGGGTTTTCGGACCGAGGAGATCCAAGAGGGGCGCGCCCGCCTGCGGGAAGCGGAGAAGGCTTTAGCCATTGCAGAACTCAATTTGGCGCGGTGCCGTTTGTTCGCACCCATTGCGGGGCGCGTGCTTTCCAAGAATCGCGAGGTCGGTGAAAGCGTGTTGCCTGGCACCCCGGTAGTTACCATGGGAGATCTGCAACGGCCGTGGGTGAACGTTTACGTGAGCGAACAGGATCTCGGGCGGGTGCGCTTGGGGATGCGGGCGTTGGTGTACGTTGATGCCTTTCCGAATCGAGGCTTCGAAGGTCGAGTCACCTATGTTGCCGACAAGTCGGAGTTCACACCCAAGAATATCCAGACGCGAAACGAGCGGGTGAAGTTGGTTTATCGCGTTAAGATCGAAGTGGACAACCCTGACGGCATTCTCAAACCTGGCATGCCTGCAGATGCGGTGATTCCCCTGGAGCCGAGCGACCGACAGGGGTCTTCGTAGTGGTCGACGTAAGCGAGTTTGCCATCGAGGTCGAAGGGCTGGGTAAGGTTTACCCAGGCGGGAATCGTGTCTTGCACGACGTAAGTTTACGCGTTCACCGAGGCGAGTTGTTTGCCATTGTGGGGCCCGATGGCGCAGGCAAAACGACGCTGCTGCGCACGCTGGTGGGGCTGATTGCGCCGACGGAAGGGCGGGTGCTCATCGACGGCATCGACGTCGTTCGGGATCCTGCTGCAGTGAAGAGCCGGATTGGTTACATGTCGCAGCGCTTCAGCTTGTCGGAGACCCTGACAGTCGCTGAAAACTTGCTTTACGTAGCGGAAATTTGGCACGTTCCCCCGGGCCAGCGCCAAGAGCGCGTATCGCGCTTGTTGCGTTTTAGTCGGTTAGAGCCTTTTCAGGACCGATTGGCGCGAAATCTCTCCGGGGGGATGAAGCAAAAGCTCGGTCTGTGCGCCGCCCTGATCCATCAACCCGAAATTTTGGTTCTTGACGAGCCGACGATTGGCGTCGATCCGATATCGCGGCGCGAGTTTTGGCTCATCCTTTACGAGCTCCTACAAGCGGGGTCCACAATCTTGCTCTCGACACCGTACATGGACGAAGCCGAGCGCTGCAACCGTGTGGGGTTCTTGCTTGGTGGCCGGCTCATTGCCGCGGGCACCCCCCATGAGTTGCGTGCCAAATCGCCGACCATCGTTCTCGATCTACATTGTGCGGACGCTCGCCGGGCACGGCGCAAGCTCGCTCAAGATATCCGCTTCCCGGAGGTTGCTCCATTCGGGGAACATTTGCATGTGCCAGTTCCCCGGACTGAGCCTGACCCATCCGTGTGGGTGCGCGCCGCTGAGGGGCTGGGCATCGTCGTCCGTGCTTGGAAACTGCGCGAGCCCTCGCTGGAAGACGTATTCCTTCAGCTAGCGGCCCAAGCCGTGGTTGAGGAAAAGGCTAAAGCCAGTGTTTCGTTTGGCGAGGCCGTTAACGGCAACCGAGGAGGGCGGCGTTGACGGCGGCAATGAGTTCGTTGACTGTGATGGCCCCGTCTTCATTCTCATCTCCTGCGGAGCAGGAAGTGAGAGGGGCCTGGTCCAGAGCGATGTTGACCATGGTGAGGATGTTGTCGATGGTCACAGAGCCGTCGCCATCGCAGTCGCCAATGCAGCGAACAGGTGTAGGTGTGGGGGTGCGAACCGGCGTCGGCGTTAACGTGGGGAAGCTCCCCGTTCCCTGACACGAGCCCTGGATGCAGTCATCGTCATCCACGCACGGATAACCGTCCTCACACCATCGACCAGCGGCCCAACAAACGTCGCCAAAACAGTGTGCGTCGCGTAAGCAAGGAAAACCTTTGAGAGGACCGTCGAGGCAGACTTTTTGTGTGGGAGTGCAAGGGCTGCCACTGCTGCAATTGAAAGCGACATCGCAACACTCTCCCGCTTTCAGGCCCCCGCCACAGGAACCTAACTCGGGGTCGTTGGAACATGTGGCTCCAAGGTTGCACGTGCTGAGCGGGCAGTCGCAGTCGGCGCCGTCGTCGCTGCCACCATCGCAAACACCTTGAACCAGTACGCAACCGCCATCGCCGCAGTCGACCTGCTCCGTACAAGGTTGACCGTCGCGCTCGCCTGACGAGCAAACACGTTGCCCTGAAGCGGTAAGGAGCGCTGGGAGGGTAAGGGCGAACACCGTCAATGCGAGCATGCAGGGCCGCGCCATGTTGCAGTTCCCTAAACTCAACACACCGTGGAACTGAGTTTTAGAAAAGTCAATGCGAAAAACGGTACCGTGCCACCTCTTGCATAACGCGAGAGCTTTCACCATGGAAAGTCGGCAACAATAAGTAGGAGGATCTCAGCATGGCCGCTACACCCTCGAAGATGGTTCCGCTTGGGACCAAAGCTCCATACTTTCGACTGCCAGATCCCAGTGGCAAATATTACTCTCTGGACGACTTCGCAGATAAGCCTGCGCTGTTAGTGATGTTTATCTGCAACCACTGTCCCTACGTCAAACACATCCGCTCTGCGTTGGCGCAGTTCGCCCGCGATTATATTCCCAAGGGGCTGGCAATCGTAGCCATCAACGCGAACGACATTACTCAGTACCCAGAAGATAGCCCCGAAAAAATGGCCATCGAGGCGCAGGAGGCGGGTTATATATTCCCTTATTTGTTCGACGAAACCCAGGAGGTGGCCAAGGCTTACGGTGCGGCCTGTACTCCTGATTTTTTCCTCTACGATAAGGAGAGAAAGCTCGTGTACAGAGGGCAATTCGACGATAGTCGGCCGGGCACGGCACTGCCTCCCACGGGTGCTGATCTGCGCGAGGCGGCGGACGCCGTACTTGAGGGCCGTCCCGTACCGGTCAACCAGAAGCCGAGCTTGGGTTGCAATATCAAATGGAAGAGTGGGGCGGGGAGCTAAAAGCGGTCGGAAATCCAATACACACTCGACTCGGGTGGCAGCAGTTCTCTCCACAAATTCCCTTTCTCGAGAGCGCTCGGTGGTACACCGAGTTTAAGTGCTAACCCGTCGGCGGAAACCACCCGCCACATCCAAAAAAAGTCCTCGATTTGACGGTCAACCAGCCCACGAGCCCTGAGAGCCTCTATCACTTCGGGTTCATGTACTAACTGGGTTAACAAACCCGGGCGGGATTGGGTGCCCTCCGCATACTGGCGCAACAGGAGTTGCACGAGCGCCTCGACACAGCCCGGAGCGTAACCGTGTTCCATGACCACCCAAAAATTCCACAGTTCTGTTGCACGCGTATAGGCGACGATCCGCCCTCTGTCCTCGGCAAGTAGGAAACGTTCGTGGGGATTACCCGCATACCGTAGTTGCCCTTCCCAGTATGCTGGGCTGCGGAGCGTGGCACCACGAAGCCTGGCACTGTAGGCGTCGTAAATTTTACGAACTGCCGGTAGGTCTGCCTCCTCGAACGAGCGAATTTCGTAGCGCTCCGCGGCCCGAATACGGGCGCCCGGCTCCCAAAATACGAGGTAACGAAGGTGGCTTTGGTATCCGAGCCGGCCGTAAAAACCCAATCGAACGGCGAAGAGCAGTGAGACGTCGAAGCCGTGTTGGGGCAGTCGAGCAAGCCCATAGCGGAGTAGTTGCGATGCGATACCGCGTCCGCGAGCTGGCGCCGTGGTAAAGACATTGCCCACACCGGCAACATCGAGCACGGTGCCGTCGACCAGGACCTGCTTGCGGAACACTTGGAACGTGCTCAGGAACTTGCCTTGCTGTTCGGCGACGAAGCACAGGTCAGGGGAAAACGTAGGATCGTGGAGAAGGTAGCGAGCGAAGAAGTCGCGGTCGTTGTACCATTCGGCCAGCAGGTCGAGCACAGCGTCACGTTCTTCTGGGAGTATGGTTCGCAAAATCAGGTCCGACATGGGCTGTTTGCTGCCACGCAGTCAGGCAGACCGCAAGTTGCCCCCGGGAGCGGAGGTTCCCGAAGACAGGTAGAGCGATCGCCCTGGGCTGCACTCGTTAAGTGCGAGCATTTACCAGCTCGCGAGAACAAGGGAAAAAGCCTACGGGCCCTTCGTGGGTTTTGTCAAGGATTGTAAGATCCGAGCCCAGCTGAAAAGGTGGATTCCGAGGATCGCAGTGGCGGTGGCTAAGGCCAGCAGCAAGGCATCGAGGGTTGTAGCGGGAGAAGGCGGTTGCCGCTGGAAATAGAAAGTGGCCCCTGTGGCAGCGATTGCCAAGTGGAACGAGGCCGCCAACTGAAGACGAGGGGCCAACACCTCTGCGGTGAATTTCAATGAGGCTGCAGCACGGCCGACGACGGGGAGGATGAGTTTTTGTAAGGTCCATAAAGAAACGAGGGAAAAGCCCACGCAGGTGCTAACCCAACGGCTCAGGACAGCCAACTTTCCGTCGAGCAAAAGCGAGAGCAAGGTCCCAACCAGCGTGATGCCGCCGAGAACGAATAGTTCGCTACTGAGGCGGCCGTTGAGCCTGGAGCTTCGTCCTACCGAGGTTTCATTGGTTGAAGCGGCATCGTCTGGTTGGGTGCGTGTTTGCGAACTGGGCCGTTGCAGTGGAAGGGGTAGCGCTACGGTTTGACATTTCAGGTTCCCACTACGGCAAATTTGTTCGACACTCTCCCACCATTCGCTCACCGGGAACCCTGGTTTCGCTGTAGGTAGCAGCCGCGTTGCCAGGAGGCTGATGTGTCGGGGGGCTGCGAAGGCGACGACTCGCTGTGGGCAGGTGGAGCCATGGCCATGGACAAGAGCTTCGTGCGATTCACGCGGCTCCTCTTTGGTGGAGAACACCCCCACAGTGGGATAAGGGAGATCGGCAAGTGACGTAATGACGGCCTCGATATGGGCGACGGTTGCCAGCCCACGCTGTCCGACAACGACGACCCAATCGTCCGTGATGTCATCGAGGAGACGAGCGAGAAACGATGGCCATGGCTCCTGGTAACGATGCCGCACGAGTTTCACTGGACCGAAAGTTTTTGGCGCATCGCCTGTGTTTTCCGCGGTCTCATCTACGGCGATGATTGCGATTGGCCACCTCCCTTTCTCGGACCACGCTTCCGCCGAAGCCAGTAAATCAGCGAGAATCGGTGCGAAATTCCCAGCAGCTGGAAGTGAGCAAATGATGGTGATCTGTGTGGCTGCGGTCGACTCGGCTGAACGGGAAAGGCTTCTTGCTTCTTTCACGAGCCTTATTTTGACTGACCGCGCGACCTGAATCACGCAAAAAAATGCTGGTCCGATTCCCCTGACCGTTTACGGCGACTTTACGACTTTGGGGACCTCTTAGAAGTAGAGCCAGACCGGCGATCCGACCTGCTTCGTCGAGGCGACTGCCGCGCACTGGCGGGCTTCGAGTAGGACCGTTGTTCGCGACTTGCCGACTGGGCAGTTTCCTTGGGACACTCCCGGGCAATCACACGCATGATGTTCCAAGCATAGTAAATTTCAGGATAGAGGAGCGGTTTTCCATTGTTCAGAATGGCACCGGCAACTTGTCGCTCGGGATCGGCCCAGCCCACGATGTTGGTAAAGCCTAAGTGCCCGAAGGCTTGGCGCGTGTCGGGGCCGTACAGGCTTACGTAGTCAGCCCCTAGCATAAAGCCTAAGGAGTAACGCAGTGGCAGACCAAAGCTCAGGTCGAGTTCCCAGTTGCTCTGCTCGAGGGTTGCTCGCTGAACCGTGCGCCGATCGAAAATTCGCACGCCGTCGATTTCACCGCCGTTCAACAAAAGCTGGAAAAAACGGCTGAGCTCTTCGGCGGTCGTGACGATGTTGCCAGCCGGAACGATCGAGCGCAGAAAGCGTGGATCATTGGACATCTCCGTTGCCGTCTGCATGTCGGTTCCGATAGCTTTGTGCAAAAGGGTCGACAGTGGCGGAAGGGGTGGGGGACCTGTCAATGCATTGTGGGCAACCAACGGCACATCCGCTTCGCTCACTCCATAATTCATCCAACGAAAGCGCAGGGGTTCACGGATCGTGTGAGTCAAGAAGGTCCGGATGTCCGTGCCGGTGACGCGGCGAACCACCTCGGCGAGAACGAAGCCACCAGTGATCGCATGATAAGCGACAACGCGGCCTGCGGGCCACACCGGCTTCAAATCACAGAGAATTTCGATGATCCGTTCGGGATGCGCTAGGTTGTCCAGGCTCATGGCGTCCGCGGGAAGACTCGGAATTCCTGCACGGTGCGCCAGGACGTGACGGACGGTAATCCACTGTTTTCCATGGCGCGCAAACTCGGGAATGTATTCGCACACGGGGTCATCGAGGTGGATCAGGCGACGTTGGTCCAGGAGGTGAATGACCATTGCCGTGATCGCTTTGGAAGCGGAAAAAATCGTAAAAGGTGTTGCCGTGGTACAGGGAACCTTTGGGGCATCAGGAGGATCCGAAGGGGCATTGCCCCGCGCGTACCCGAGCGCCCGATGGAGAAAAATGCGGCCACGTCGGCGCAGGCAAATTTGAAGCGCAGGATGCATTCCTGTGGAGAAAAAGGCCGTTACTGCCGACCAGATCTCCTCCACCTGACGAGCCGACAGCCCGACTTCGCGTGGAGCAACCTCCTCTCCGATCTCAGTGACGCTAGCCAAATCCTTGGGTACCGGACAACGTTGAATGAAGCTATGCATGACCTTCTCAGCAACCGCTCCCGTAAGTTCTTTGCCCCGTGCGCGTCCCCTGAACGAGCCTGCTCACGACGAACTTTCGAAGGGCAGACGGGATTCGCTCTCTGTGCTTGCCTCGGTTTGCGCCTCCTTGACGGGCGGAGATGGGCTTTCCACCGCGGCGGGCCGGGCGGGATTATCCCTCGGAGCCAATTCGTCGCTGGGGGTCTCGTGGAAAAGGAAACGGCACACCATGTCCGTGATTGCCTCTACGGTAGAGTCGAGGTTTTCTTCGGAACCGCGCAGCATCACTCGCGAGGTCGTCCATTCCACCGCGGCATGAACGACAAATGCAGCCGTGGTGAAATCTCGTACGCGCAGTTTTCCTTGATCTGCCAAGGCTTCGAAGAGGCGCACCATGGCATCTTTGACTCGCTCTTCAATTAGCTCGACAGCTTGGCGAAACAGCGGGTCCTTGAAGTAACGCTCCCAAAGAATCCGTTGGAGGCCGGGTTGGATACGCCGCGTGTGGAAAAGGGCGTCGATCAGCGTTCGTACGCTGCCCCGGGGATTGCTGTTGGTCCACAGCGCGGGATCCAGACTTTGGACAACGTAGTCGCTGATTTCCTTTGTCGTAGTTGCTAGCAATTCGAGTAAAATTGCTCGCTTGTCGGCAAAATAGCTGTACAACGTCCCCACCGCGATCCGCGCTTTGCGGGCAATGGCGGCGGTAGTGGTCTCGTCGTATCCCTTCGACTCGAAACACGCCACCGCTGCTTTTAAGATCTCTTCCCGGGTTCGTCGACTGCGCGCTTGTTGGGGCGTGCGAACGGGCGTGCGGCGAGATTGTGCTCGGCGGGCCATAGAGGGGCTATCGGTGTGGAATTGAAATCGATTTCAGATTCCTATTGACTCTGACTTCGGGAGCGCATAATTTCTTTCGGTAGTTGAACCATGACCGTACAATAAGGGAGGTAAACCATGGGGCTGGCCGCTGAGAAAGAAACAATGCGCCCGAAAAGTCAGGATATGCCCAATGATACGATATTGGCTGCATACGATATCACATACGTCTGGAACTACGGCAGCGTCAAGGAAGGACTGCGCGATCTTTACGAAAAGGCGAAACGGGAGCAGTGGAACGGGACGACGCAACTGAAGTGGGATACTCCGGTAGATCCAGAAGCGGAAATCATCCCCCAGGCGTATAACCCGTTGGAAGATTACGGCCCGTATAAAAAGTTGACACCACGCCAAGTCGCTCACTTGCGGCATGCGCAACTTGCCTGGCAATTGTCCCAGTTCATGCATGGAGAACAGGGTGCTCTGATCGTCGCCTCCGAGTTGGCCGGGGCGGCTCCCTGGATGGACGCGAAGCTTTACGCTGCTACGCAAACCATGGACGAGGCTCGCCACGTCGAGGTTTTTAGCCGCTATCTCGGGGAGAAGCTGGAGTGGCAGTGGCCTATTAACCCCAACCTGAAGCATCTCCTCGATTTGATCATTTGCGACCGGCGCTGGGACATGAAATACCTAGGCATGCAAATTCTCGTGGAGGGCTTAGCGATGGCGGCGTTCTCGAGCATGTACCAGCTAGCCCTCGAGCCCTTGATCAAGGAACTCGTCCACTATGTCATGCGTGATGAGTCCCGGCACGTCGCGTTTGGGGTGTTGTCGTTGAAAGGGTTTTACTTGGACATGCCGGGTAACGAACTGCGTGATCGCGAGGACTTCGTGATCGAGGCTTGTCGGCTGATGCGCGATCGCTTGTTGGCCGAGGAAGTGTCGGAGTACATCGGTTTCAACAAGCAAGAGGTGCGCGAGATCGTTCTACAATCTCCGGTGATGAGAATGTTCCGGGAGTCGCTGTTTTCGCGAATTGTGCCGAACTTGAAGAAGTTGGGATTGCTCACGCCGTACGTGCGTCAGGCTTTCGACGAGCTCGGAATCCTTCAGTTTGAAAACGTAGACCCTGAGGCGGCAGATCGCGCTGTCGGTCTTGCCTGACCGTTTTTCCTTCCCTCCCGGCCCGCAGCGGGTCCGGTGGCCGTGCTGGCCCCGGGCCCGTTTGTTTTTGGGTCGGTGCAATTGCTATTCGCAAGAAGTTGCAATGTGCGCTAGGTTATTGCTCGTTTTTGTTTCGGGTTGAGGAGACCACAGAGTATGGCTACAGCGAAACCTTCTCGGACCATGCAACGCAAGCGCACGGAGGTGCCGCACTTGAGCGAGGTGGCTCAACCTCCACACCCGCGAGCGGGTGTCGAGATGAGCAATGCGGATGCCATTGTCCAAGTGCTTGCCGATGAGGGTGTGGATACCATTTTCGGTTACAGTGGTGGAGCCATTCTCCCGACCTACGATGCAATCTTTCGTTACAACGAGGAGCACAAGGGTCAGGAGATACGGCTCGTGGTGCCAGCAACCGAGCAAGGTGCGGGGTTTATGGCGGCGGGTTATGCCCGCTCCAGCGGTCGCGTCGGTGTCTTCATGGTGACCTCCGGTCCAGGGGCGACAAATTCGGTGACGCCGATTCGTGATTGTCAGGCTGATTCCGTTCCAGTGGTTCTGATTACCGGACAGGTGCCTCGTGTGGCCATGGGTACCGATGCCTTCCAGGAGGCTCCTGTTTTCAACATCATGTCGGCATGCGCCAAGCACGTGTTCCTCGTGACGGACGAGACCAAGGTCGAGGCTACAATTAGAAGCGCTTTTCGAATTGCTCGAAGTGGCCGCCCAGGTCCGGTCGTAGTGGACATCCCGCGCGACGTGCAGCTGGCGAAGTGCTCATTTCGCGGCAGCGGCCTGTTGCACTTGCGTGGGTACGATGAGCGTTTGGCCGCCGTCGATCGTGCAACGCTCTCCCCGCGGGATGCGGAAGCGTTCTTTCGTTTGTTGGGAAGTTGCGAGCGTCCGCTGTTGTACGTGGGCGGCGGGGTGATCCACGCCAATGCTGCACCCGAGCTGCGTGCGTTTGCCGATCGATTCGGAATTCCCGTGGTTACGACCCTTATGGGGATCGGTGCCTACGACACCAGCGCCGAGCTATCGCTCCGCATGTTGGGAATGCACGGAACGGCCTATGCGAATTATGCCGTGGAGGATTGTGATTTCCTGTTTGCGGTTGGTGCGCGCTTCGATGACCGGGTGGCAGGTAAGGTCAAAGAGTTTGCTCCGCACGCGAAAATCGCGCATTTGGATATCGACGCCTCCGAAATTGGCAAAGTCAAAGATGTCGACTGGGCTCACGTCGGCGATGCGAAGCGGGGGTTGCAGGAGTTGCTCGAGGCGGGTCGGGACTTCAGGAAGGACTTTACTCGCTGGCGGGCTTACGTGTTGGAGCTCAAACGAAAGTACCCACTGAACTGGAATCGGGAGTCATCACGAATTCAAGCCGAATATGTTCTGTCGACGCTCAACGAAATTACGCGGGGCGAAGCTATCGTGAGCACCGGGGTTGGCCAACACCAGATGTGGGCGGCTCAGTACCTGGATTTCCACCGGCCACGTACCTGGCTGACCTCGGGTAGTATGGGCACCATGGGGTTTGGGCTTCCGGCAGCAATTGGAGCACAGTTGGCAAACCCGGGAGCCTTGGTGATCGACGTCGATGGGGATGGTAGCCTGCGAATGAATTTGGGCGAGTTAGAGACGCTGACGACATACGACATCCCTGTCAAGGTGTTGCTGCTGAACAACTTGGGCGACGGCATGGTGCGCCAATGGCAAGACCTCTTTTACGCCAATCGCTACTCGGGCTCTGACAAGAGCCTCCATAAGAAGGATTTTGTGCGTGCCGCGGAAGCCGACGGTTTCTCTTTTGCCAAGCGGATCACGGAGATTTCCGAAGTGCGTCCAGCACTGGAGGAATTCGTACGTTACCCTGGCCCCGCATTTCTGGAAGTGATGGTGGATCCCAACGCTCACGTGTATCCGATGGTTGGTCCGGGGATGGGCTATAAAGACATGATTACCGGTAAGTTCATCCCCAGCCGTGATAAGGGACCGAAAACAACAGAGACACCCCCTGGTTATTTTTGATCTCCAGACGTGGTTCGCGGCTAATCTATGCGGGCTCGCCGCCGAGCCCAGAGCTGGGCAACGATGGCCCGGTGCGCCGCGCGGGTAATGGGGTAGCGACGAGCGCTCAGGATGGCCATGGTGAGAAACATCAATGGCGCGAGGCCGGCGAACCCCCGGATTGCAGTTCGGGGCGCGTCCTGTTCCAGCGCATCGGGTCGAAATCCCAGGAAATCGAGTGCGGATAGGACGAGGAATACGGCCGTTGCTCCGGCGAGTTTGCGCACGAACGTGAACACACCGTTGTAAAGCCCCTCGCGCCGCTGACCGGTACGCAACTCGTCCTCGTCGATCACCTCGCCAAGCATGGACCAAGGCATGACGTCGACAGCCGCATAGCCTGCACCGGCAACCACCATGAGCGCAAAGAGGAGCCAGCGGGGGGAATCAGGTTGCACGAAGAGGAGCGCACACTGCACGGTGGCCCAAATGCTCGCTCCAAGGGTGAAGAGGGTGATTTTTTCGCTTTTGCGCGCCACCGAAAGCCATAGGGGTAGTGCGAAAACGACGGCCAGTAAAAACAAAACCATCCCCCGCTCGAAGTCGTAGGGCCGCCGAAGCCAATGGCTGAAGTAAAGAATTAACAAGGTACTGATGACGTCGATGGCCATGCGACTAAAAAGAAAGAGGGTGAGGAGGCGACGAAAGTTGGGGTGTCGGAGCACATCGATTAAGCCCCGCAAGAAAGAGCTCGAGTCTTTCTGGTGATGTATTTCGGGGCGCTCGAAACTCACCGCATAAACTGCTGCCCAGGGTACAACGAACGAGAGGCCAAGAAGGGCGCCGGCTCGTTGAAACCCGTCGGGTCCCCCACCGAGGAAGTTCGCCAACGGCCGCACGGAGACCGCGGCAAATACCCCGAGAATCGCTCCAGCAGCCCGGTAGGTATTGAGCGAGGTACGATCGTCGTAGGTAAGGGCCATCTCGGGTTGCAGTGCGAGGTAGGGGATAGCGAGCACCGTCATGCTCGTGGTCAGCACGCAATACAGGGTTGCGTAATACGCAAACCGTAAGAGCTCGTGTTCGAAGGGAGCCGACGTCCACAACAATGCGAAGGAAATCCCAAAGGGCAACGCCCCGATTACAAAGTACGGCCTTCGCCGCCCCCAGCGCCAAGGGGTGCGGTCAGAGATGCGACCCATGAGGGGATCGGTGAAAGCATCCAAAGCGCGACCAATCAGCGGCACCAGCCCAGCTAGGCTAGGGCGCAAATTGGCCACGTGGATGAGAAAGTAAGCCGTGAACACGAAGGAAAGTGCGTTGAGTGCGGCGTTCACGGTGAAGTCGCCCGTCGCGTAAAGGGCACGCTCCCAAGGCAAAAGCGTTCGTTGATTCTCCATCCGCCTGCTCACTGGCCGGCACTCCCTTGGCCGTTACGGCGACAAAGAAAAAACGTTGTCAATCGAAACATGGGCAAAGATGCCGCTGCTGGCATTTGAGTTCTTCCTCCTCAAGGCTGACTTTTTTCGAGATCCACACAACAGTCTACCAACGTCGAACGGAGAAGTTGCTCGCGAGGAGAATCTGGTCGCCCCGAGCCCTCGGATCTTCTTAAGGCGCAGAGGAACAGAGCAGCTTGGTTGGCAGCTCCTCGTTAGGGCTGCCTGCGCTTGATGGAACGAGAAGGAGCGGAGAAACCAGTGAAAAGCGTACCTGAGCCGAATCACATTGCAAATGTGCCGGTGTGGGCTTGTGCCGAACCACAGAACAGGTTCCAAGGTCCGCTGGAAAAACGCCTTCTTAGGCTTGAAGAGGAGCTGCACAGGTCAGACGACTATGACCACAGCGCTCCACTACTTGAACTGATTTCGGGATTTGAACAAAGCCTCCAGGTTGCGGGCGACAATTCTACATCGTGAGCCGAGTGCATTGGCTCTTTCGAGCGACAGCGCGGGCAGGCATCAAACGCCACTGTCGAAGAAACCCTCCAGCAGTAGACGTTCCCCCAAGCGAACCGAAGGTCGGTTCATGCCCCAACGACAGGACGCGGTTAGCCCTTGACGCTTCGAAGCATGGAGCCAGCCAGCGTTTCCCGGAGAAAGTGAACACTGGCTACCCTGGATACGAGTCAGCGGTCCGTGGCAAGGGGCTGGATTGCTGGTACCGTGCCAGCCATTTCAGTTCGTTACCAAAACGCTATAGCGCTGCCCAGTTCCTGCGTACGGACGGTGATTCTGGGGGGCCACTTGCTCACCGACTCGGAGAACGGTGAGATGCGAGGTCTTCGAGGGCGAGACGTTCGAGCACATCGACTACCATGATTTCGTGCCTTTTCCCGGTCACAGCGTTGATTTGCTTTAAGGCTGACGGGCTGGTGACGTTCACTTCTGTTAGGAAGCCTCCGATCACATCGAGACCTGCCAACCACAGCCCCTGCTGCTGGAGAAATTCTCCCACCACGGCAACAATTTCCCACTCGCGCTCCGTCAGTGTTGTGGCTTCGACTCGTGCGCCTTGGTGAATGTTGGCTAAGCGGCCCGGAGCCGCTGGAACGCGATTGACCGCTCCCACGAAGTTGCCAGCGGCTAAAAAAATCCGTTTGTCGCCGGACTCGACCTCTGGCAAGTACCGTTGCGCAATAATTGCCTCTCCCGGGTAGGTAGCCGACACCGCCTCAATCGCTGACGCCGCAGTAGCTGGATCCACAATGCGAATCCCTCTCCCGCTGCAGTCCGACAAAGGTTTGACCACAGCCTTACCCTGTTGCCGCACGAAGTGAAACAACTCGTTGGGGTCGTGGCTGGCCAGCGTCGGCGGGCAGTATCGAGGGAAGCGAAGTGGCAGCAACTTTTCGTTCCATTGCAGCACACTGGCGGGATCGTTGACAACAGCGGTGTCGGCCCTGACGAAACCCAGTGCTTGCGCCACAAAACGGTACTGAGCATCAATCGGCGGATCTTGCCGCATGAGGACCAACGGAAAGTCTTTGACTTCAGCTCCAACTTCCACTCCAGCTTTAGGAGTCCCTGATTCCTCCAGCAGCAACTCCCTGGTGCGGACGAACGCACCATGCTCGTTGATCTGGAACGAAGTTTCGGTGGCAAACCATGTCTCGTGGCCACGCCGGCGGAACTCCCCTGCGAGCAACAGCGAGGTGTCCGTTTCAAGCTGAAGCTGCTCGAGAGGATCGAGTACGAAAAGAACCCGCATGCGAGGACCCTTAACACTGCGCACTGTTTGCACCAGCGTGAAAGCGGAGCCGAACTTTCCGGTCTTCAACAGCACCAATAAAAGCCACTACCCTCCGCAAGCAGACTATCCTGCTTCGACCGAGGATCGCAGGGTAGCAAGGCATCCGTGGCGTCGGCTAGCAACGCCTCGGAAGGCTTGAACGAAGAACTTTTTCTGCCATGGGGTGCGCCGCGTCTGCCAATTTCTGCCGCTTGAGCAAGATTGCCTGGTATGGGATACGGGTGCGCACTGGCTAGAGAGAGGCTTGGGGAGAATGCTCCATGGTGTTGGCGATCTGTCGTGTGTGACGTAGTATTACCACCATGGCGTATCAACTTCGGGGTAAGGAGCTTGCTTTCATTCGCGGGCAACGCGTGGCTAGGCTTGCAACGGTCGGACCAACAGGTGAGCCGCACAACGTGCCCGTTTGTACAGTGGCCATAGGTGGCAAGTTATTTTTCGCCTCGGAAGCTGCGTCGCGTAAAGTCAAGAACATTCGCATCAACCCCCGTGTTGCTTTGGCATTCGATGAGTACGACGAGAACTGGACTAAACTTCGTGGGGTCATGGTCATAGGAAAAGCGACGGTGATCGAAAAAGGTGTGACATTCCATCGCGCTCGCCTGGCTTTGTATCGAAAGTACCGGCAGTACCGTAAAATGGAGCCCATTAAAGAAGGGGAATCGGTGATCGTTCAAGTCGTTCCCGAAAGAAGCTTCGCATGGGGCCTTTGAACTGATCGGGGAGGGTTTTGTGGAGCAGTGGAATTGGCGTTCCTGGAGTGCAGCGTGTGCGGTCAGCTTGGCACTTGGATTCAGTGGGGTGGCGGTGCAAGCACAGAGCTGCGTTGGCGACTGCAATGGCGACGCGCAAGTGACCATCGACGAAATCATCCTCGGGGTGAATATTGCGTTGGGCAATGCGCCAGTGGCCAACTGTCAGGTGTTCGATCGAAATGACGATGGCGAGGTGACTGTAGACGAGATTGTGCAAGCGGTGAATAATGCCCTCGCCGGGTGCGCTCCTACGCCGACCCCTACACCGAGTAGCGAGGCATGGTTTTTTCAAAATCCTGCACCAAGCGGCGAGGATTTATTTGCGCTCTCGTTTCCAGACCGTGAGCGCGGTTATGCTGTCGGTAGCTTTGCCGAGGTGGTGCGTACCGTCGACGGGGGACGTACGTGGGAGACGCAGTTCATCAATGATTTTGTGAACCTGTTTGGCGTCTTCTTTGTGAACCCGATCCGCGGCTGGGCAGTGGGCGAAAACGGCAAAATCTATACGACCGTGGACGGCGGCGAGAACTGGAGCGCTCAGGCTAGTGGTGTCGAGACCGATCTGAATGGCGTCGTGTTTACCGACGTGGCTCACGGTTGGGCTATCGGTGTTGGTGGTGTCGTCTTGCGCACCGATACAGGGGGGGACCGTTGGGTGCGGCAAAACATTGGCACGGCGCGAGACCTCTTTGCCATCACCTTTGTCGACAGCCAAAACGGTTGGATCGTCGGTGATGCCGGTACAGTTTTGAGAACACGGGACGGGGGTGCCTCGTGGCTTCCGCAGCCGAGCAACACTGGCAGCGCGTTGTTTGCTGTGGCCTTCTGGGATGTGAATCGTGGCATAGCCGTGGGTGACAATGGGACCGTTTTGCGAACGGAGGATGGAGGGCAGCGCTGGATTGCGTCGGTCAGCCCGGTGGTCGTTCCCTTGTATGGTGTCGCATGGGCCGACGCCCAGACTGTATGGGTCGTTGGAGACCTCACTGACGAGTTCCAGGCGCTCATTTTGAAGTCGACCGATGGGGGGCAAACTTGGATTCAACAACAAAGCGCAAATACGAACCCCCTTTACGCTGTGCGCGCGACCAGCGCGGGGACGGCTCACGCTGTCGGAGGAGCAGGTACTTTGCTTGGGACTGACGATGGAAACACATGGCAGCTCCGCAATCCTGCACCCACCAACGACCTTTACGCTGTGGCCTTTCCTCCGGGGGAGACGAACGTCGGTTTTGCCGTCGGGGATTGGGGCGCGATTGCGGTGACGGAAAACGGCGGTGAGACCTGGTCGGCAAGGCAATCGGGAACAACGGCGGGCTTGTTTGCCGTCACTACGGTTGACCCACAACTTGTTTGGGCTGCGGGAGGCGACGGAACGGTATTGGCGTCCAGAGATCGTGGTCACACATGGATCACCCAAAATACCGGAACGACGGAGACTTTCTTTGGAATCCGGTTCGTTACCGGCTCCGTTGGCTGGGTAGTTGGAACCACTGGAACCATTCGGGCAACGAGCGACGGGGGGGCAACGTGGGTAGCGCAAGCGAGCGGAACGACGGAAGACTTAAACGCGGTGACTTTTCTGGATGTGCGCACTGGTTGGGTCGTGGGAACCTCGGGTGTCATCTTGCACACGAGTGATGGTGGGCAAAGCTGGGTGCGGCAAACCAGTGGGACTACGGAGGACCTCTATGGCGTGGCCTGTGTCGATGCAAACACCTGCTGGGCCGTCGGAGGCGCAGTCGAGACCACTACGAGTCCAGCTACACAGGTATTGTTGAAAACGACGGACGCCGGTCGCACCTGGAGGCCTCAGCCTGTTTTCTGTGGGAGCAACCCCTCGGTACCTGACAACTCCGGCTGCCCCGACCCGTTGTTCGCGGTGGCTGCACGCGATCAGCGGACAGCGTGGGCCGTGGGTGACTTGGGAACGATTTTGGCCACTCGCGATGGTACGCGATGGGAACCACAAGTGAGCCCTACCTTGGATCTGCTGAATGGGCTCTTCTTTGCTGATGCGAATACAGGCTGGGCGGTGGGCTTCCGTGGCACGATTCTAAAAACCACTACCGGCGGCCGGTAACTTTGCGTTGTCCGCGTGTGGTGGTTGCTCCCTCGGTGGTCCGGATCCCATGACCCGAATCTCCGTAAAGACGCAGTGATCGCGCCCTGGAAAGTGCCCCGATCGCCGAGCGCAAGGGCGGACGAAGGACGCCGTGCTCGGTGACGATCGCTGTCACGTAGCTTTGCGGTGTCACGTCGAAAGCTGGGTTGACAACTTCCGTCCCGGCTGGTGCGACACGCCGCCCGGCTATGTGGGTGACCTCTTCTGGGGAACGTTGCTCGATCGGAATTTCCGCTCCGCTGGCACAGCGGAAATCTACGGTCGACGTAGGCGCCGCAACGTAGAAGGGCAGCCTGTGCGCCTTGGCTAAAACGGCCAGAGAATACGTCCCGATCTTGTTGGCAACGTCGCCATTGGCCGCGATCCTGTCGGCACCGACAATCACGCAATCCACATCGCCACGACGCATCAATTCTCCCGCCATGCTGTCCGTAATCAGGGTGGGAGTGATGCCGTCCCGCAAGAGTTCCCAACACGTCAGCCGAGCACCTTGCAAGAACGGGCGAGTCTCCGTGGCAAAAACATGAACGGTCTTACCGAGTTCTTTGGCGGCACGGACCACGCCCAAGGCCGTGCCGTAACCCGCAGTGGCCAGAGCTCCAGCGTTGCAATGGGTGAGGATCCGCACGCGCTCCGGAAGCAGGCGCGCTCCGTGCATGCCGATGGCGTGGTTGGTCGCAATATCCTCCCGATGGATTGCACGCGCTTCGGCAATAAGCCGTTTTTTCACTTCATCGAGGGGTTGGTCGCGAGCCTCGTTGTAGACCTGTCGCATCCGCTCGATGGCCCAAAACAAATTGACGGCCGTGGGCCGACTGTGGGCGAACGTGTTGCAAATTCGTTCGAAGGCCAGATCAGTAGCTCGTCGCACGCGCTGCATCCCAAGAGCGATTCCATATGCTGCCGTAACGCCGATGGCAGGAGCCCCTCGGACGACCATTTGGCGAATGGCTCGTGCGAGGGCGGAGTGGCTGCGGTATACTCGGTAGACCTCCCGCCAAGGAAGCAGCCGTTGATCGAGCAAGACGACGGCACCGTTGTGCCACTCTACCGTGCGAATCATGGGAAAGGATGTTGCGTGAGCAAATCAAAAAGTCAAAGGCTGGACTTAAATGGAGGGGCCGTGGCCGGCAGCGCGACTTTACGGAGAGTTTCACGGAGTTTTTGTTGTAAATTAGGCGGGACGTGCGTCGTGGGGAGGCCCTTGCACAACGCTAGCAGTTGCCGCAGCGTGTCACAGGTGCCGCGGCAATAAGGGCAACGCTCGAGGTGTTGTTCCATGCGCTCGCAAATGCGCGGGGATAAATCTCCCTCCAGGTAGCGCGACAGCAAGAGTGCCACATCGGGACAACCCGCGGGTGGCGGCGTAGCCGCGTGCCTCGCGTCCAACAGAGGGGCTAAAGCTTTGCGGATGGCTAAGCGTGCCCGGTGAAGGCGGGTTTTCACGGTCGCCACCCGTAACCCCAAAACCTGCGCCGTGTCCTCTGTCGAAAGCCCCTCAACATCACGCAACAGAAACACCTCTCGGAAGGGTTTGGGCAGCGCCACAATGGCTTGGTTCAGTGCGACGGCGAGCTCGCGGCGCGCAAGCTCTTCATCTGGCCCGCTGCCCACAGCCTCGAAATTTTGCAACCGTTCAGGTTCTTCGTGCAGAGATTCTTCTCGCTCTGGGGCAAATTTACGCCTCCGGCGTTTCTTCACGCAAAAGCTGTGGGCGATTCGGTATAACCAGTTCCTGAACGCACCCTCGCCGCGAAAGTCAGCAATAGCTTTCGCTGCGGTGAGGAGCGTATCTTGGGCAATGTCCTCGGCGTCGCTTGGGTGTCGACACATGCGCATCCCATAGGCGTAAACTTTGTCTTGATACCGCAGCAGCAGAGCTTCGAGGGCGTCGCGGTCGCCAGAACGCGCCCGCTCGATAAGCGATGGCTCGTCCGGCGCAAGCTCAAGATACGAATCGAACGCTGCCATTCTGCTTAACTGGTTTATCGCTCCCAGGATACCTCTAAATCAGGGTTTTCAACTGCGGCCTGCGTTTCCTCCCAAGCGCGCGCCGCGGCGCTATGACGGAGCCACGCTTCGAAGTGCGCTAGCGCGATGACTTTGGCCAGCTCCAGCTGGCGACGCGGTGTCATTGCGGGAGGGTTGCGGCTCCCGAAGGGACACGGGAGCGGGCAACGAGTCAGCACGATTCCAGCTTCAACCCCGCCGAGTTGCTCCGCAAAGTTTAACGCGGCTGGGTCGTTAGCGAGCGCGCTGCCGAGAGCGGAACAACCCAAGTCGTCGGCATTGGACATCTGGCCGAAGAGGGTATCGGCGCCGTCAGTAAAAGCTGTGTGGTTTCCAAGCTTAAGGGTGAACAAGTATTTTGGAGCGGCTGCCTGACTAAACGCAAACAGAGCATTCGCCTCGTACGGTACAATGGCATCCAAGTCACCATGGACAATAGCTAAAGGTACTCGGGCGTGGGCATAAAAGCGTTTCCCGAAAAAGCAGGAAGGCGGGGCGAAGGCGACAGCAGCTCGCACGCGCGAGTCTCGCAATGCAGGGTGGAAGGAGGCTAAGAGGGTCGTGGCAGCGCCGAGGGAAAGCCCGGTGAGACCGATCCGACCTCGGTCCAACAAACCCTTGAATCGACGGAGCTCGGGAGTAGAAGGGTCCATTAAGGCGTTGATCAGAAAGCGCACATCTCCTGGCTGGTTGGCAAGATCTCCGAGTGTTGCCCCTCCTGGCGCTTGGAACGAACTTAAAGGAAAGTCGACAGCCGCTACCACATAGCCGTGCGAGGCTAGGTGCCGAGCGATATACGTTCCACCGCGCCGATTTCCGAGAAACCCATGGCTGTAGGCGATGAAAGGTGCGGGTGCCGCACGGGTTGTCATGGGTGCATCGCGCTTCTCACTCGTAGCCTCACCAAGGACTGCTTCTGTGGGATACCAAACGGATGTGGTGAGGACGCGGCTGTTCGAGCCGGGAAAGGTGCGATTCGCCATCGTGGAGCGGCTCGTGTCCTCGAGAACCGTCTCTACATAGCCGACTCCGTAAGGTCCTGGCTGGAGCAGTGCCTGTGTGGTCAGCGGAGTGACCGGGCCTTCCGAAGGCTCGGCGTCCGAACCGCAAGCCGCAAGCACGGTTGCGAACACGAACAGCACGAGTACGTGGGCATGCTTGCTGCATGCGAATTTGCCTGTCATGCGGGCTGGATAGTGAAGAGGGTGCCTTAGGGTCAACTCGTTGGGCCCCCTTGCCTCGTCGTTGGTTTTGCGTCACACGACGCTGAGGGCGAAAACATGGCGAAGCGCAAACTTTCTGGCCGTGGTGCCACCTGTAATCCGGCGAATCGGTACGAGCGGCTGGAAGTCGTGCGGGAAGCGAATGGCTTCGAGGAAGGCTCTGACGAATCCACTCAGTATTACCGCGACAGCAGTCGTACCGTGCTTACCGCCAACGCTAGCCCCGACGTCCCGTTTCGTTTTAGCCTTAACCCGTATCGGGGGTGTGAGCATGGCTGTATTTACTGTTACGCACGCCCGACGCACGAGTATCTCGGGTTTAGTGCCGGGCTCGATTTCGAGCGCCGCATCTTCGTGAAGATAGAAGCTCCCGAGCTTTTGCGTGCTGCCTTGATTTCACCACGGTGGCAACCGCAGCCGGTGGCTCTGTCGGGCAATACGGATTGCTACCAGCCGATCGAACGTCAGCTCCGGATAACGCGGCGGTGTCTCGAAGTGTTGCTGGAGTTTCGCAATCCAGTGACAGTGGTGACTAAGAGCACCCTGGTATTACGGGACCTCGATCTCCTCCAAGATCTGGCACGCGCGAACTTGGCTCAGGTTGCCATTTCGATTACCACACTTGATGGTCACCTCGCGCGCTTGCTAGAGCCGCGTGCCGCGCAACCGAAGCGTAGGCTGGAAGCCCTTTCCGCTCTTGCTAGCGCAGGAATTCCAACGATGGTTATGGCGGCCCCAATCATTCCGGGGCTGAACGACGAAGAAATCCCTCGAATTCTCGCCGCGGCGCGCGACGCAGGGGCGTTGGCTGCAAGTTATGTGCTGCTCCGATTGCCGCGACCGGTGGACGAGTTGTTCGCGAACTGGTTGCGCGAGCATCTGCCCAATCAACAACGTCGCATCCTCGGGCGGGTCCGCCAGTGCCGAGAGGGAAAGCTTTACTCCCCAGAATTCGGCACGAGAAAGACAGGAACAGGACCTTACGCAGATCACATTGGCGAGTTGTTCGCGTTGACCGCCCGCCGCTTGAGTCTCGACCGTCCACTGCCCAAACTAAACGTGAGTTTGTTCCAGCGTCCCGAAGGACCCGACGCCCAGTTGCGGCTGTTTTGAAGAGGGTCACGGGTGTGCGCGAGCGAGTAGTTCGAGAACATCACTGCTACTGACGAGATGCTCGCATAACCTGGTCGGGCCGCATTGGACGCAAGGTGCTGGTGCAGAGACAATGAAAACGCGATCGCCGTGTGGCCGCCAGTGTTGGGGAGTGCTCTGAGGGCCCATCAAGACTACCGTGCGCGTGCCGAGGAGTGCGGCCAGGTGGCTCACCCCGGAGTCGTTCCCGACGTAAAACGAGACGATGCGTAAGAGAGCGGCCACTTCCGGCAAGGGGCGACCCACGAACTGGACATCTGCACGTGGAACCGCAGTGCCGCGCTCGAGCTCTGCGGGACCAAGCAGGACAATTACTTGCCCCCTGGTGGCTTTTTTCCATCGCGCCACCAGAGAAGGGAAGCCTTGCCAGTTTTTCGCAATCGCCCCGCTTCCGGGGTGCACGGCCAGCAGCGGCCCAGGCAACCCTTGAAGCCTCTGCAGAAGAGGGGAAGAAGAGAAACGAATGTAGGAGACGACGTCGGCAAGATTGACCGGCCTCAGCCCGACACAACGTGAATAGTAGTCGATTGCGTGTTCGCTTGGTTGGAATGCTCGAAAAGGGAACACCGCCGACCGGTACCTGGTTACCTTGGCCAAATTAGCGCTGAATGGAGCGATGCCGTAGCCGGTCCAGGAGTAGACATGTTGGAATTCAGAAAAAAGGTTTTGCCAGTCTGCGGCAATGAAGCTCTCCCGGAAGAGCGCAGCAACCGCTGGGTGCTCGGGAGGCCAACAGCGAACCCGTGGATGGGCAAGAAGTGCGGTCCACTCTGCGCGGGCAACCAGAACCACTTCCTCATGGCGTTCTGCGAGGGCAAATAAGGTGGGCAGGAACAAGAGGAAGTCGCCTAAAGCCCCAGGAAACAGTACGAGAGCAACACCGTTCGATTGACTCACCCGGGTGGCCCCTATAGTGTTTTGTTCGTTGGTCGTCGATTCTATGGAGACCGCTCCCGCGCGCACGGTACTCGATTTGATTGGCAACACCCCTGTGGTGAAGGTACGCAAGCTCCTTGAACCGGGATGGGCGGAGGTTTGGGCCAAGTTAGAATCGTTGAATCCGGGGGGCAGCGTCAAGGACCGGATTTGCCTTGCGATGGTCGAAGCAGCCGAACGCACCGGCCAGCTGCAACCTGGTGGCACCATTGTGGAGCCGACGAGTGGGAATACGGGGATTGGTCTTGCCATGGTGGCGGCGGTGAAGGGTTATCGGTGTGTTTTGACCATGCCCGACACGATGAGTGAAGAACGTCGGAGTTTGCTTACAGCTTATGGGGCCTATTTAGAACTCACTCCCGACACTAAGGGAATGCATGCTGCAGTGGAGCGCGCCGAGGAGATTGCTCGCTCGAACCCCAACTACTTTATGCCACAGCAGTTTCAAAACCGGGCGAATCCAGCCGCTCACCGATCTACGACCGCAGTCGAGTTGCTGGAAGCATTCGAGCGCATCGATGCTTTTGTCGCTGGCGTGGGGACCGGGGGTACCATTACCGGTGTAGGCCAGGTGCTACGGCAGCGAATGCCGCAAATCAAAATCTACGCCGTCGAGCCGGAAGCCTCACCGGTTTTATCTGGCGGTGAGCCGGGCTACCACGGTATCCAGGGTATCGGTGCGGGCTTCATTCCGGAAATTCTGGACACGACTATCTACGATGCCGTGTTGCGCGTGTCGGACGCGGACGCAGCGCACTACACCCGTCGCCTGGCGCGCGAGGAGGGCTTGCTCGTTGGTATCTCATCGGGGGCGAACGTGTGTGCTGCGTTGCGCGTTGCTAAGGAGCTTGGCCCAGAGAGAATCGTGGTGACGGTTCTGTGTGATACCGGGCAACGGTATCTGAGTACGGACGTGTTCGCCCCCCAGGAGACCCCGTGAGCGACTTAGAGTTGAAGCTTCACCTGTTACAGAACGAGCTGCGAGGGTATGGTCGCGTGCTCGTTGCCTTCTCTGGCGGGGTAGACTCCTCCCTCGTACTCCGTGTGGCACACGACGTTCTGGGCTCGCAAGTGATCGCCTTTACCGTGCACTCCCCAGCAGTGCCCGATCATGACTACCAAGCGGCACTGCGTTTAGCTGGTTCCCTTGGGGTTGAGCATGTGGTTGTAAAGGCTGACGAAACGGTCATCCCGGAGTATGCCGCAAATCCCGTTAACCGCTGCTATTTTTGCAAACGGCACCTGTTTCACTTGTGTGCTGTGGAGGCTGCCAGCCGAGGTATTCAAGTGGTCGCCGACGGCGCCAACCTTGACGACTTGAGCGACTACCGGCCTGGGCTCGAAGCAGCAGCCGAACACTCCGTAAAGCATCCCCTTGTCACCGCCGGGCTCCGCAAGGCCGATATTAGAGAGCTGAGTCGGCGCCTTGGCTTGGAAGCTTGGGACAAGCCAGCGAGCCCGTGTTTGTCGTCACGCTTTCCTTACGGCACCCGGATCACCACCGAGGCTTTAGCCCGCGTTGCACGAGCAGAAAAGCTGTTGCACGAGCTTGGCTTCCGTGAGTGCCGAGTCCGTTACCATGAACATCTCGCACGAGTGGAGGTGCCGACAGCCGACTTGGCTCGACTGCTCGCACCCGAGGTTCGCGCGCGCGTGATTACGGAGCTGCGCGCACTAGGTTTTTCTTACGTGACGGTTGATTTGCAGGGGTTGCGCTCTGGAAGCTTGAATGAGGCTTTGGGATGGAACAAAAAGGCCAGTTGACAAGACTCGGCAGCCAGGGGCCACGCACCGCCGCATGAACGGCGCTGCCGGTTTATAGCCAGAGTGTGAGGGCCTGACGAATTACTGGTTTCGGTGCGCTGGTGAGAACATGGTCGTGGCTGCCCACGAAGAAGTCAAAACCCCACGGCAGAATGCGCCGGATCGACGCGGGAAAGAGCTGCCCATCCCGAATCGATAGAGGCAGGACGCGCGTGGGTCCGAAACGACCCAAGGCGCCATTGAGCGGAGGGAAAAGCCATGCCCTCCAGTGGATTGTGCGGTGCGGAGGAAAATGAAATGCGAGCTCGGTCAAGATCAGTGTGCCCGAACCGAGGTGCACCACTGCGACTTCTTCCAGCACAGGGGTAACGCGAGCGTAACACTGCTTCACGTCATGGCACTGCGACCGAGATGCCTCATCTCCAAGGATATCGTCGAAAGGAAAGTCTTTTCGCTTTTACGCGAGCCCAGGAGGAACCAGGTTCGGGCGTTGGAGAAGGGCTCGCGACAGGGTCGCACGAAAAGCGGTGCATTTTTGTGGCACCTTCAGCCGCGACCTGGTCGAGCTCGTTCAAACCATTGCGGGTGGCTTCGTTAGTGAGGACTGGCGAGTGCATGAATGGCCCACACTAGCTCAGGCGAAGCCCTGTCATGCGTCCACCAACTGTTCCCAAGAGCGGGGGTAAATGCCGATCGACACTGAAATTTCCTAGCCGATCGAGCGGAGGGGAGAACGTCACTGTTTGCTGTTACTGCTCGTAGTTCTGCGCGGCTTACTTTCCACCGCCACGCAGAACCGGCATTTTGCCTCTGTGGGTTGATCGCAGCTTGCGTAAGCCTTCTGACGGCAAGATTTCGTCGCGTTGTTTCGGCGTGAGACGCTGGATCGCTTGTGACCACGGCGTGACCGCTTCTCTAGCTACGTCGAAGAAGAATTCAGGATTTTGTTCCGTGCAAACCACTCCGCCCAGTCCCAATCTTCAAGAGTCGTGAGTTTACGGTTCGAAGCCTCGCCAGGTACCACGTGCACCCGGTAGCCACACTGTTCAAGCACCCCGGCCTCGTCGGTAAAACGCGACGTTAGGGACGCTGCCGTCCCCAAGGCATGCCGGAGCCAGTCCGCACGAGCAACCTGCGGTGTTTGTGCAACCCAGGTGCGTGCTCGGTCGAGAGTTCGTTCGACCACTCCAGCTTCGACGAGCTTGATCGTATCCACCGCAGGCAAGGCAGCGATTGCCGCTCCGTGAACCTGGGCAGCAGCAATGCAGGATTCGAACAGTCGCCTAGAGGCAAAAGGCCGGGCAGCGTCATGGACAACGACGAATGCAGCCTCCTGGGGGAGCGATTCTACGCCGTTCCGAACCGAATCCTGCCGCTCCTGCCCTCCTCCGATGACATGAATCGGAAAAGGGAACCTCCCCCCAGTGCTAAGCGTCGTCGCCACATCAGCCTGTGCAGCGGGTGGAACAACAAGCCACACGCCGCTCACACTAGGGACCCCCCGCAATGTCTCGAGAGAGTATTGGTACAGGGGACGCCCTGCCAGCGTCCGTAGTGCTTTCGGAGCCCCCGGCCCGAGTCGAACTCCGTGGCCGGCGGCGACCACAATCGCAACAGTCATGCCTGGCGAGTAGCAACAAAACAGGCCCTAACCGGACCTGCAGAAGCAACGAGGACGGAAGTTTCCTCTCGAGCTATTGCGAAAAAATTTCCTCCAACTCCGCTTTGATTTTCTCTTCCGGGTGCGATTTGGCGATGGAGAGTTCCTTGATGAGCAGGTTACGGGCCAAATCCAACATTTTTCGCTCGCCGAAGGATAGTTCTTTGTCCGACTTCAGCACGCTCAGGTCGCGTAAAACACTGGCAATTTCGAGCACCGAACCCGTCTTGATCTTTTCCGTATACTCCCGATAACGCCGGTTCCACGTCTGCTGGTCCACCAGCTTTTTCTTCTTACGGTCACGCAGAATTTGGTACACCTTGTTGACCATATCTCGACCGATCACCCGCCGGAGGCCCACAGCTTCCACGTTGTCAGTGGGAATCATGATGGTCATGTCATTGTCCAGGATGCGGAGCATATAAAACGTCCGCTCTTTCCCTTGAATGACCTTCGTCTGGATGCTCTGAATGACTCCGACGCCGTGAGCCGGGTAAACCACTTTTTCGCCAACCTTGAACGTCATCGGTTCCTCCCTGGCCCTGAGTAGTTTCGGGATGCGTGAGCACGCACAAGTGGGCTAAATATCTGAAAAATCAGAATTTTGCAACCGTAATCTGGCGTGGAACGGGCGACAAGGTAAACACGCTCGTTAAGCACCGGTTCAGAAGCAACGCTAACCGTCTTACTTTGAAATAAAGTTCGGCGAACGCCACTCGAGCCAACACTAAGACAGTGACTCGGGGCGCGACACGACTCCCGTCGCTGCTGGAGGTTGGCTACGCTTGGCGGTCGCAACGTTGGCTAGCCGCTCCTCTAAGGCAATGCGTTCCCAGCGCTAAGCGCGGTGCAAACCCGAAACGCACGGGGCGACCAGACCTAAGCTTTCTCGGTTTCTCCCTTGCAGCCAGTAACGAGTTGCTCGATCACGGTTGCAACTCGTTTTGGCTCGGAGGTGTGGACTGCGATGATTTTTCTTCGCGCATGGGTGCCCCGGTCAATTGCGATGCAGGAAAGCGGCACCTCCAAGATTTCCGCAAGGAAGCGCCGTACTGCTTCGTTTGCGGCCCCGTCTTGCGCTCGCGCACGGATTCGAATCTTGACCGCACCGCCGTGTGTACCGGCGACTTCTGTACGCGATGCACCAGGTTGGACGTAGACAGCAAAGCGCACTACCGTGCCGCTTGCTTGCTCCCGTGTTTGGGATGGTTTTAACATCGACAAAAACCTTTTTTGGCCTGGCGGCCCGAGGCTAGAACGGAAACGACGACCGTTTGGACACCAAGTAAGTAACTAGGCAAACTGACCCGTGCTAGCGCTCCTAGGGGACGGGATGCGCAAGCTCGAGCAACGCCAGGGCTTTGCGAATTTACCGAGCTGCAAGTTTGCTCCCTGATCGTCCTTCGCAAACGGTTCGCTTTAAGAGCCCGAGGCCGCCTTTGCCTCTTTTCTTGTGCGGGCAACGCTTGCCGAGCCCCCAAAAAAATCCTTGCTTGGCGCCGTCGTTCCGACAATATTGCCTCGCTGAGGGACGTAAGCAGATGAAATCCAACCGCTTCATGGTGCTGGCAGGGTTAATCGCGGTAGCGGCGTTCGCTTTGCTTCGGAGCAGCTCGGTGTGGGCTCTAGACTTGGCCATCAGATTTTACGGGCACGGAGTGCAAGCGCCCGACCTCGATCGGATCAAGATTCCAGTGGATGACCCCAACAACAACGACCCTGGCCCTCCGGTGGACGTGGGTGCGACCGACTTCACGCTCGAGTTTTGGGTACGTGGCTCCACGACCGAGAATACCGCCCCGGCAATTACCTGTGGGAACAACGTGAATTGGATTTACGGCAACGTTCTGCTCGATCGCGATCGTTTCAGTCAGGACCGAAAATTTGGCCTCTCGTTCGGTAACGGTCGAATTGTATTCGGGGTTAGCGGGGACGGGACGGGTGATTTCACCTTGTGCGGCACCTCGAACGTGCTGAACAACGCATGGCACCACGTGGCGGTGCAGCGTCGCAGAAGCGACGGATACCTGTGGATTTTTGTGGATGGCAATCTAGAAGCCAGTGGCGACGGTCCAGACGGCGACATTTCCTACCCAGATGATGGGATCCCAGGGAATTACTGTGGGGGCCCATGTACGAATAGCGACCCGTACTTGGTCATCGGGGCGGAAAAGCACGATGCTGGTGCGTCGTACCCTTCTTTTAGCGGTTTCGTAGACGAAGTGCGGATCTCGAACGTTTTACGTTACAGCGGGAACTTTTCCCCGCCCTCCGCGCCTTTTCTGCCCGATGCCAACACGGTGGCCTTGTATCACTTCGACGAGGGTCCCGTAGGCCCGTGCACCGGAACCATCGTCGACTCATCAGGTGCCTCCGGGGGCCCGAGCAATGGCACGTGCAACTACGGGGGTAGCAGCCCGGCAGGCCCCGTCTACGTGAGTTCCACACCATTCAGTTCTCCGCCGCCCCCAACTTGCGGTGCGACGCCCACAACCGGATGTGCCACCGCTCCGCGGGGATCCATTGCCGTTTTTGAAAGCTCTACGAACCCGAACCGTCGAAGCTTTTCGTGGCAGTGGTGGACCGGGGATGCGAGCGTGAGCGATTTTGCCCACCCGGTGGATGGCTCTGCAACATTCGCCATTTGCCTGTACGATTACTCGGCTGGCGTGCCGAGCCTGAAATTGCAACTCGCTCCGCCGAGTGGCTCGGCGTGGCGGCTCGTCCGCGGGCACACGTACCGATACGGGGACCGGGCGGGATCGGTTCAGGGTATCCGCCGCGTTGTCCTCCAAGGTAAAGGTACGGGCAAAGGAAAACTAGCCGTACGTGCCTCAGGGGCGTTGTTGCCTCTGCCTGGCCCGGCCAGTCCGACGCAATATTTCGCCGCCGATCCTCGAGTCGTGGTGCAACTTTTAAAGAGTGGTGGGGCTTGTTGGGAGAGCGTGTTCACGACTCCATCGCAGAACGACAGCCAGCGGTTCCGCTCGCGGTTCGCTCCCTGAACGGCCTCCGAAGCTGGCTGGGAACCGGTTTCTGCCGTTGGTCGCTCGCTGCGATCTGCCAGGTGCGTGGCGAGCTGACCGGCTGCTCTTGACAACGAGCCGGGGTGCGGGCGACAAGCAGGCACACTTCACCAAGTCCACCGTATGGTGGCTCTCGTAAGGAGTGGGTGCGTATGGAGGGATACATTCGATTCATTGTGGCGCGGCGCTACTGGGTGTTGGCAGCCACCATCGTCGTGACGGGATTCTTTGCTTCCCAATTATCGAAGTTGCACTTGGAAATTCGTCGCCGGGCAAATTTGCCCGAAGCACACCCATACGTTCAAGTGCAGAACCGTATTACCGACTACTTCGGTGGCGAGGCCATCGTTGTCGTTGGTGCGGCTGCAACGAGAGGTACGATTTACACCGCGGAATTCCTCTCCAAGGTCGTACGGGTGTGTCAGAAACTTCGGGATACACCCGGGGTAATCGACACGAGCCTGTTTTGCCTGGGGGCACCGTATGTGAAGAGTGTACGGGCGGGAGCCGACGACTCTATGGACGTACGCCCGCTCGTCGAGGTGCCACCGACCACGGCTGAGGAAGTGGAAGAAATTCGCCGGCAAGTAGAACGGGATCGTTTCCTCAAGGAAAACCTCGTCTCGCAGGACGGCACAGCCACAGTCATCGTCGTCGAATTCGACGACCGCTTGAACGACAAGCAAATCTTTGCGGTTTTGGAGAACATCCTGGCTTCCGAACGGGACGGTACCGTGCGCTTTGCGTTGGCGGGCGCCCCCGTGCTGCGAGCGTGGCTGGCGAAGTACACGGCACTCATTGGTGTTCTATTACCTCTGGCAGTGGTGATCATTGGACTAGTGCACTTCGAGGCGTTTCGAACCATTCAAGGGATGGTCTTGCCATTGGTAACAGCCGTACTCAGCGTGGTTTGGTCGTTGGGGCTCATGGGACTGACGGGCTACCCGATGGACACGTGGAGTGCACTGACTCCGGTGGTCATTCTGGCAGTGGCGGCTGGCCACGCCGTGCAAATTCTCAAACGGTACTACGAGGAATACGATCTCGTGCACGACAGTCACGAAGCCATCGTGCGATCCATTGTCGCGGTCGGGCCGGTGATGGTCATCGCCAGCGTTATCGCTGCCGCCGGGTTCGCGTCGTTGACGACATTCGGGATTACTAGCGTGCGCGTGTTCGGCATGCTCATGGCGAGCGGCATCTTGAGCGCACTCGTCGTGGAACTGACCTTCACCCCCGCATGCCGCGCGCTTTTGCCGGCGCCGAAGCTTCGAGAAACTTCGCGAGAAAAGTCGCACGGCTGGCTCGATCGTTTCCTGGAACGGTTAACCCGCGTCGTGACGCAGCATCCACGCGGGGTGCTGGTGGTGGCGCTAGTCGTGTTCGTGGGGGCTCTGTTCGGAGCACTGCGTATCCAGGTGGACAATAGCTTTCGTTACTGGTTCGCTGCATCCACGCAGGTTCGCCTGGACGATGCGTTCTTGAACGAGAAACTCCCGGGCACGGCTTCCTTGCGCATCCTCATCGAGGGAGATGAGCAAGAAGTCCTTAAACGGCCAGACGTGCTTCAAGCAGTGAGCGATCTAGAGGACTTCCTAGCCGCAGATCCCATTTTGGGTGGCATCAATTCGATTGCCGGGCATGTGAAGCGGATGCATCAAGCAATGAACCACGACGATCCAGCTTTTTACCGCATTCCTGACAACGCGCGGCTTATCAGTCAGTACCTTCTGCTTTACAGTATGTCGGCGGGCCCGGATAGTTTGAGCGCATTCGTTGATGCGGGCTACCAGCGGGCGGTGGTTCGTGCGCTAAGTAAAACCGATAGTGCCGCCTATTCCCATGACCTGATTGGGCGTCTGCGGGACTTTGTAGATCAGCGTTTCCGTGGGTTGCCGGTAAAGGTTGGATTGGTGGGTGGCACGCTCGGTGTACAAACCGCGATGAACGATACTGTGGTGCACGACAAGATCGTCAACGTCATTCAAATTGCCACGATCATTTTCGTGCTCGCCAGCTTCGTGCTTCGGTCGCCCGTGGGCGGCGTGTTCGTGCTTCTGCCGCTGACGCTGGCGGTCGCCTTTAACCTAGGCTTAATGGGTTGGAGCGGTATTTGGCTCGACATGACGACGGCAGCCATTACCGCGATGGGCGTCAGCATCGGGGCCGATTTTGCGATCTACCTGATTTTCCGTATCCGCGAGGAATTGCGGAGGCGGGGCGACTTGCACGAAGCCGTGGCTGCAAGTCTGCAGACGTCGGGGAAGGCTATTTTCTTTGTGTCCTCGGCGGTGGCATTGGGATACATGGTGTTGCCGTTTTCGGGGTTTAGTCTGTGGATTCGCCTTGGGGCGCTCACGGCCACAATTGTGGCCGTGAGCGCCCTAGGGGCAGTGACGATCATTCCCGCCTTGAGCCTGATGGTGCGACCCAGGTTCCTGGCTGCTTCGACCGGTTACGGGTTTGCGTCGGCAGAAGCCGGGTCGATCCGGTCGCGTGTATGGGAGCGGTCTTGGAATTTCCGGGGCTTCAACCCCACATGCGGGTAAGCACAACATGCGGGGGCATCGACGAAGTGATTCAGGAGGTGAGTATGGAAGCGGAGGCCCACCACGATTTCATCCATCGAAATAGCGGGGAACCCAATTTTAATGAGAGTATGTACTTTAATTTCTACGACCGTAACCGTGGCTGGGGAGGGTTCGCGCGTATTGGAAATAGGCCCAACGAAGGGTATGCCGAGGTTACTTTGACCCTCTACCGGCCAGAGGGCACAGTGTTGTTCCAATATGAAAGGCCCCCGATAAAGGAGCATAGGGAGCTCCATGCGGGAGGGATGCGCTTCGAAATCCTCGAGCCAGCACGGCACTTACGGGTGACCTACCGCGGCAAGGCGCTGTTTCTGCAGCAGCCGCTCGACTTGGAAGACCCGCAAAGAGCTTTCACGAGCAACCCGTGGCGGGAGGTCGAGTTGCATTTGGATTACTACGGCTTGAGCCCGATGTACGGAGGCGAAACACCCGGCGAGGCCGCAAGTACGGAGCTGGTCTTTGCCCGCGGACACACCGAACAGCACGTGCGTGCGGTCGGAACGCTGAGTGTCGACGGAGAAACGATCCCCATCGATGGTCTGGGGCTGCGCGACCATTCGTGGGGACCCCGTTCCTGGCAGTCGCCTGCCTACTATCGCTGGCTCACGGCAGAGTTCGATGAGTCTTTCGGCTTCATGGGCTCTTGGATCCATTTGCAGAGCGGGACCGATCTAAAGTCGGGTTTTGTTTTCCGTGACGGATCCAACGAGCTCGTTCATCAAGTGGAGCTTGTTACGGAGCGCGACGAGCACACCGGTTATCACCGTGCTCTTCGGGTCGTCCTGCACACTGCCAGCGGCCCCCTCCACGTTACGGGAGAGGTGATCAGCATGGTCCCGCTCCGAAACCGCCGCGATGGCAAGGTGACACGCATCGCCGAGGGGCTCACACGGTGGCGCATGGGTAGCCAAACGGGTTACGGTTGGTCCGAATATCTGGACCAATTGACGTGAGGCTAGCTTTCGAGGCCGCACCCGTGGACGTGCCCATAGGATGACGCCGCACCGTCTCCCGGGCGCGCTTGTCCCCGGGGACAGCACAACGAGCCTGTGTGAGGAGACGTGAGGGTGACGCGATCGCTCCGGGTAGATCGGTGCACATGGCTGCGAAATGCGGCTGTTCGTCACCCGAAAGAATTGTCGTCAACGGAGGCGGAGGGCACTGGAACCGATGGGTTTCGTCCGGCGAAAATGGGGGGTGTCTTTCCTGGAGACCGTGAGTGGCCGCCGCGTGTTGGAACTAAGGTGCCACGGGCAATGATCCACGATCGAGCTCCGCGCCTCCCGGGGGCGTTGGGAGCTTTTTATGGAGCGGCCATTGCGTACCCGGTTGTGGAGCATATACTGGATGTTACGCGCTGCGAGCCGGTCACCGTGCTCGTGTTTCGTTCTTTGACATGGGGGCGATTTGGGTTCGACGGGGGCAAGGAAGGTTGCGGTTGCGTGCCCGGGAACCTGGGTGCCGGTCAACAACCCCAGGGCTGCTTAAACGCAGACGAACCACTTGCTTTGGCTGCCTAAGCGCAGTCACGTCTCACCAAGCCCGCGCCCGTAGGGCTGGCTGAGGCGACAAAATTCGGGCTAAGCGGTAACGGTTGCTCGGCCGTTACTGACGAAAAACCCAGAGCTGGCCAGCGAGGATCCTGCCCGTGGGAGGCACGCTGGCGAGAGCAAAACACGAGGCTACGCACGTAGACCCCGCCGCCGACCGCCTCCGGACGGGGGTTCGATTCCCCCCGCCTCCATACGCCTAAGTTCTGTTGCGTGGCCCGCCGGTGACGAAAACCGCTTGGATCGCTTCCGCGTACCCCCCGGTAGGACGAACCCTATGGCCCGGACATCCTTACCGGTGACGCTGAACGAGACTCAGGGGCGTGGCTCCCTTCAAGAGTCCAGGAGGTTTGTGCCGCGGGCGTTTTCTCTGTTGCCCTGGTGCTCCGACATCGCATAAACACGGCGCAGTTCCTTCGTGGAGGCAACGTGATGCGCCCACAGGTATTCACATCTTCGAGGCAGGCCCACGACTGGCTGCGTCGGATTCGACTGGCTTTCGTGAGCGCTTCGATGTCCCCCTTGCTCGCGACAGCCGCCTCGAATTTGTTGGATGCTTTCCGCGCTCTCGGCCACGTCGTTCAAGACGCGCCTGATAACACAACCGATTTGCTCCTCACCACCGCGCCGTTTGCGCGCCCACTTAACTGGCGACAAGCACTGCTGTTTACCGCTCGCAGGCGTTTCGACCTCGATCACGTTCCAACAGTGTTGACGCTGATTCATGCCCTACCAGCGGAATTTCACCGCCTGCTCGATCACCTGGGCTGCGCCCTGCGCAAGTCTCCACCAGAGCCGGCGGATTTCGCCTTCGAGGGGTTGGCGCCCTCGGCTTTCGAGACCTTAGTCGAGCAGGGGAAGCGAGGAGGGCCGATTCTGGCATTGGAGCGGGTCCTACAGGCACAAGCCAAGAGTCTTCGCATTCTTTTGCTGGTGGGAGAGGATCACCTCGAAGAGGCGTACCTGTTCGACCTGGTCGGTGCTCATCCGCGTTTCCTGCCCTCCGATGAGGAGAGTTTTTATCGCGAGCTGGTGTTGCGCATTGCAACGGTGATCAGCACGAAGGAGATCACCGAGCACCGTGTGACTGGAGAACTCATTCCGGTGCAAGAATGGCGCTCGATCGCTTCGCCAGGTTACATGGTTGAGGCCGCGGGCGAGCTGGGGAGGAGACAGTTCTTCACGCCTACCGTGAAAATTGCCGATCTGGTAGCGGTGCCGTCCATCCCAGACATGATTGCCGATCAGTACAGCGAGGGCTGCTTTGCTACTTGGGAGCCGCGTCTCTCGGGCCTAATCTCGACGGTCACCGGCAGCGCCCGACCGCTGGATAAGAACAGCATCACCCCGGACGACCTGAGCGTGATCGTAGGCATTCGCGAAGACGGCAGGGGTGCCCTAGTGAGGCACGTGGAAGGCCACCGCAATGACCCACCTTCATCCGAGGCCGTAGAGATGTTCCTGCTGGATCGATCCCTGCCGACCATTTCGACCTCGGTCAATGGCCAGACTTACACGGTCCCGGTCGTACGCTCTAAGCTACATGGACATCGCGGCGTTGCGGCCTACGACCCGGAGTTCGTGGAGTTCGTGCCCTTGGACGAGCCCTACTACCATTACCCGGTTTCCTGTGCCACCGAGGCCCAGGCGCATGGAATCTACCGCGCGTTCTCGCGAGCCGAGTGCCTGCGCTTTCCTGAGGATCCTCGCCAGGTGGCTTTCACGATCCTTCCCGGGCATGGGGTGGTGATCGTCGAAAAGTGGGTGGCCGACAAGCGCCCCTTCCAGGTGATGTGGGAGTACATGGATGCGGGCTATCTGGAGATCCAATCTCGAATTCCCCAGGGAGCGCTGACCTTCGTTTCGGGAGCGGACGGCCGGCGGCATTTGACCGACATGATGGAGAATTTGCACGCCGATGTAGTTACGCTTAAAAATTGCTGAGGGGCGATTGGGGACCAGTACTAGGTACTTGTTTCAGAGGTTGGTGTTCTTGGACTGATTGTTGCGGGTGGATGTCGGACGGACCTTCGAGGGGGTTGGTGCTCGCCGCCCCAGAAGGCGAATCGAAACTTACCCCCGCTCCCTCGAGCAAGGACTCGGGTTCGTTCTACGAATTGCTTTGACGGCCCCCTGCCCCATGGGCTAGATCTGCGCGAGTTCCCCCTGTCTGACCTACTGCCTGGCAGAGCCCGCCCCGTGAGTCGCGCGTCGCGCCCCTGCGACCGGCTTTTAGAAACGCTTTGTTCCCAATTGGGCTGCGGCCTGCGGCTATTCCCGGGACCAGAACGCTTTCGGTCAACGCTCTTGCTGTGGCTAGCGCCCTTTGTGTTGGATGTTCCGGTGCCGTCAAGCTCGAGACCACGGCTCCAAATAAACAACCTATACTTTATCTCCTCCCCTGGGCAACCGCTGCTCCGAGCAGTATTGAACGTCAACCGGCACGCCGGGAAGCAAGTGCGGTCGCCCGCATGCGAGCTCCGCGTCAAACGAGGAACGATACTGTATTGGCGCGAGAGCTTCCGGGGCCATTTTCCCAGTTCCGCACTTGCTTGACAGTTCTCCTGCGAAGAGTTCTGGGAAAGCGCTGTTTCGTACATTGCTGTCAGCCTTGGCCAGTGGCGGGGTTGTGCTGCCGATATCCGTCCTGCCGGCGACTGTTGCAGCGCGCGGCTCTCTGGAAGGGCGACAGCGCAACCCTCGAGGGCTCCAAAGCGACGCCAATTGGTCGAGCTAGATCGTCTCCGATGACGCAGAGCGACGAAGGGGTCAACCTGATGCTGCCGGTTTGCTCGTCCGCCCGCGGAAGGCACCGCGTTTGTCTCGTAAGCGCCAGATGATCTACTGTCTTCGTTGCCATCGATCCCACGCAGCACGACATGGTAGCCGATAAAAAGGCGCGCCTCGGGCTGCTGACGTTCTCGGCGGCTGCCGAGCACGTGGCTTGTGGTCAATCCCAGGGAGCTTTGCAGCCTAACGTGGTTGACAGTTCAAACGTTGGATCGGTAATAGCGCCGGCAGATGGGCGTGCGCTTCCGCTCGCTGAATCCCTTTCGTCTCCTTCTATTGGTGGCCGCTACTCTGGTCATCCTGCAGGTTTACTGGTTCGAGTGGAAACTCGACGACGCGTACATCAGCTTTGTGTACGCCCGAAACTGGGTGGACGGAAAGGGCATCGTCTTCAATGAGGGGGAGCGTGTCGAAGGATACACGTGTTTTTTGTGGGTCGCCCTCATGGCCCTCGGCCTTTGGTTGCAGTTGCCCATCGAGCCCTGGAGTACAGCGCTGGGCACCCTCTTTGCGCTGGGTAGCTTGCTGGCGGCAGCGGGATTGGCGCGCGAAGTCCTTCCCGAGCGCCAGCGGTGGGCGGCGGCTGGTGCGGCGCTGTTCGTTGCTCTTTGGCCACCGTTTTCTTGGTGGGCAGCATCCGGCATGGAAACCACCTTATTTGCCTTTTTGGTGACGACGACACTTTGGGCACACGTAAAAACCACAGGTCGTTCTCCGTGGGTTGGTGCGCTTGCGGCACTCGCTGCCTTGACGCGGCCGGAAGGATGGCTTTTAGGCGGGCTTTTGGCAGCAGATGCCCTCCGTTTGCACGGCCGCAAAGGTCTCCGGGTCGGGCTCACTTTTTTGGCGATCTTTGTACCGTACTTTGCGTGGCGCACAACCTACTAGGGTTACCTTTTGCCCAACACATTTTACGCCAAGGTAGGTACCACGACGGAGCAACTGCTGCGTGGCTGGGTGTATTTGAAGTTGTTCCTGTGGAACTGGGGTACGTGCCTCTTTGCCACCGCCTGGATCCCGGGGGTTACCGCCGACCGGTGTCGGTTGCTCAGTGTATACGTGTTCCTAGCCTTGTATGGCGTTTACGTCGTTGTTGTCGGCGGAGATGTGTTTGCCTTCTTTCGCTTTTGGGTTCCCTTGGTCCCTGCTCTTTGCGCGCTTTGCTATGCGGGCACTGTTCGTGCCGGTGCGCTCGCTCCGAGCTGGCAAGACCGCATTGCCGTGGGTGCTGTCGTTTCCGTCGTTTGTGTTTGGCTAGCCTGGACGGCGTGGATTTCGATTCAACGCCAGCAGCAACATGTGGTCGCAGAGAGGGGCCTGAAAAACCTGAGCTCTTCCGTTTGCCGCTGTCTGCTGTCTAAAACCGTGCCCGGCGATCGCGTTGCATCCCTGGGCATCGGGGTGCTCAAATGGTGCAGCAACCTTCACGTGATCGACATGTTGGGGTTGACCGACCTACACATTGCCCGGCACGCGCGAGTGCCAATGGGAGCGGGGCTTGCGGGCCACGAAAAGTATGACTCCCAGTACGTCCTGTCCCAAAAACCCAAATACATTCTGGTGAGCCCGGTGGACCCGAAGGGCAAGCGGATTGTTCTTCCGGCAGAGCTCGATATGTGGAGGCAACCCGAATTTTTAATGCTCTACGAACGGGATGAATGTGGCTACCGGCGGAAGTCCGAGGCGATGAGCATGGATGTTCGAATGGATTTTGCATTCCCTCGGCTCGTTGTCTGGGATCAACCATAAAGATGGTAGGCGCTAGATCGGTGGCGAAGAGGAAGACGAGGGTACGCATGCTTAGAAGCGAGCCGGCATCCACCGACAACTGCGAGCTCACTGGCCTTTTGTTCGTTTCAGCATTCTGGGCTGCCGATCTTCTGGCCGCTTTTCGTGCGTTAAATCGAGCCACCGGTGCCCCATTTGCGGGCAGGTAACCTGTCTTTCCCTCAGAGTCGCTGCAAGGCCATACTTGTGGTGAGGAAAGGTCGGGGATGCGTTCCGCTGGCTTCCTTGCGGTGGAGGTGTGGACAATGGGAGTTTCGGGTACCTGGCAGCCTATTACGGTCGCTTTGCGCGTGTTGTCCGGAGCGGAATGGTCGCAAAAGTCCGCAGTACCCATTCGAGGGCGAACGGCCAAGGACCGAAGCCGGATTCCACGTTGATGTGTCCAGCTCCGTGCAGGACACGCACCGGCACGCCGAGACGTTGGCCGATCCCCGCGGCTTCCCTAGCGTCGATATAGGGGTC
>CALAMI010000012.1 GCA_937925685.1 Candidatus Binatia bacterium
GGTGTTCTCGGCTTCGCCTCGGCCGAACGAGAGTGCGCGGGCGCGCTTTAGCTTGCGAGTGAAGTCCAAAGACGGGCGGCTGCCCATCGGGCGGCAAAAACGCAGTCTGCTGCGCCTCACCTGCAAAGCTCGGCCGTTGCCCTGAAGTCATGCCAGACCCCTTACCGGTTCCGTTAAAGCAGCTGGCCTTTCACTCGGAAATTCGCCGGGCAGAGGGCGCTCCTCGCACGCCAGCCGAGCGACCGCAAGCACTTTTCGCCCGTGGAGTGCAGCGACCGTTCTTAGCCACCGTAACGTATCCACGCGCTGTTTCCTAAAAGTCAGAAGGTCTGGCGCCTTTTTCTTACGCACTCGGCCGACCGGTCGGTCGTTACGTGCGGGCACGCCTGTTGCTGCAGGTCACGGTGAGAACGTGTCGAAAAGGAGGGAAAGGTGATGGCAGACTTTTTGACCGCGTATTCAATTCAAAACTGGTTGGAGTCGTGTCCCCAGGGTTACTTGATGGGCACTGTCTATGGGCACCGGCCGGAGGACGAGGAGCCGGCTCCGCTCCTGGAAAACGAGGTTCTTAGGGAGGAAGCTATCCGGACCACCGTTCAGCTGGTCGTTGGCGAGCGCTGTGCTCTCGCGGCTTCTTCTGGCTTGATTAACGCGGCACCCGACGAAGCGAGCAAGCGTTTCCTAGCTACGCAAACCTTAGACGAGGCGCGGCACGTGGAGATCTTCACGCAGCGACTCTTGGATCTCGGGGTCCCCAAGAAAGACCTGGAGAGCACCATTCAGCACTTCGCGAATCCAAACCTCGTGAAGTTTGCCGAAGTGCTGTTGGAAAAAGTCGACAAAAAGGACTTTGTTGCAGGCGTTGTCGGCCAAAACATTGTACTCGAAGGTATGGCATTCAGCGTCTTCGAAATGTTGCACGCGGTATCGGAGCCGACAAACCCGAAATTCGCTCGTATGCTCTCCGGAACGATTGCAGATGAACGTCGCCACGTTGGGTTCGGCGAGAACCGCATTGGCTCGCTCATTAAGCAATATCCTGAGCGCAAAGCGGATGTGGAAAAGTTACAAAAGGAAATGTCCTACTGGATGCTGGCTACGTTTGCCGACGCTTTTCGCAATAACCCCGCTCGGGCCGAGTTCAAGCGGATCGAGGGCGAACTGAGCCGTGCGGGGGTGCATGCCGAGTGGCAGGGAGTCGATCTCCTGACCAAGGATCCCGAGGAAATGGAGCAGATCCTTGCAGACACGGTCCTCAAAGAATTCAAAACCCGTCTAAGCCGTATCGGCATTGAGTACCAAACACCGGACCGTCCTTAAAAACCCTCGCTCATGGGAAACCAGGAACCTGGCCCGCAGGCAAATCGTACCTTGTCCGAACAGGATCACTTCGAGGTGCATGACCTCGCTCCGGAGGTCTTTTACGAGCAGGTACACTCGTTTGAATTCTGGTTTCAGGCTGTCCAAGGGTACCTTTCGGGGAAGGTGTACGGAGTCGATCCCAACCTCAGCGCGCCTAGTCTGCCCGACTTAGACCGTGATCGGCTAATCACTGTGCTGTGCAACTACTGCGTGGGAGAAACCGCTGCTCTCGAAGGCGCCAGCGGCCTCATCGCAATCGCCCCGAACCGGCACACGAAAATTTTTCTTTCCACTCAGGTGGTCGACGAAGGCCGGCATCTCGAGGTCTTCCTGCACCGTCTGCGTCTTTTGGACGTTGCCGACCCAGAGGGCGAAGTGGAACGACGGGCCAGCCGGAGTTTGCTGTTGTTCAAGCGTCGCCTCCTCGAACTCGTCAATGGCAAGGATTGGGAAGCTGCGATTTTCGCGCAAAATGTGATTCTGGAATCGTTGGAATTCACCGTCTTTCAAAGCCACGCCCGTGAGGCCGATCCGGTCACTCGCGACTTGCTGCTCGGCATCGTCAAGGACGAACGACGCCACATCGGGTTTGGCGAGAACGAGCTAGGTCGCCGATTGCAGCTAGCACCCCACATCCGTGCCCGGCTGGGACAGGTGAAGCGAGAGCTCGACCACTTGGTTCTCGATACCCTCGAGGAAACTTTGCTCGAACTCGGGGCCGATCCCGTGGAACGAGAAAAACTCGGACGGGCCTATCTCGAGGCCGCAGCTCGTTTGGGATTAGAAACGTGACAGACCCGCTTCAGCAGGAAAGTACGACAGCAAAAGACCTGGAACTCGAGAGTCGACCACGTCAACGTTTCGAGTTGGAAGACACAGGCTTCGATGAGGTGCCTCCGCGGTTCCGCAAATTTTACCGCCGCTGGCGCGGGCCTGGCGACCAACTTGCCCCGAATGAGGTTATCTGCCCCGTTTGCAAGGTCGTAATCCGCTCAACCCGCGAACTCCGCCCCGGTGATCGAGTGTATTGTATGCCGTGCATGTCGCGCCTGATCGTTGTACGGGGGGAAGACGGTCGGCTCGAAGCTCGCGTTGCTTATTAAACGCGGCCTTTCGCGCTCACTGGCCCAACGCAATCTCTCTCGTTCCAACTAAAGGTCCAGTTCCCTCAAGAAGGCGATCAAGGCGGCGTTGACTTCTTCCGGTTTCTCTTGCTGGGTCCAATGCCCACACTCGGAAACCAAAATGGTGCGGGTAAGATTCGGAACCCATCGCTGCATGCCCTCTGCCATCTCCGGCCGCAAGACGGGGTCCCATTCCGCCGTGATCATCAGCGCAGGCGCCTGGACCTTCGCTCCAGAGAGATATGCGGTTGTTTCCCAATTCACCTCCATATTGCGGTACCAGTTCAAGCCGCCGGTAAATCCGGTTTCTTCAAAGGCTCGGGCGAACACCTCAAAATCCTGTTCAAGGATGTACCGGGGCAAAGGAGCATCGCCCAACCGCTCGAGTAAACCTCCCTCTCGCGGGCCAAACACCCCCGGGGGATTCTCCTGAACGCGCTGGCGGTTCTCAGGCCGCATCTCCTGGTAAAAAGCGCGAAGGCTTCTCCGCACATCGCGGCCTAATTCTGCGTCCGCCACACCCGGCTCTTGAAAGTACAAGATGTAATGGAAGCGCCCCTGTGCCATTTCGCGCATCAAAGTCAGCGGCGACACCGGCAACCGCGGGAAGAACGGCGTATTCACCCCGACGACCCCGGCAACTCGATGCGGCGCCAAAAGCGCCATGTTCCATGTCACGACGCCACCCCAGTCGTGCCCGACGATGACCGCCTTCTCGATCCCGAGGCCGTCGAGCAAACTCGTGAGATCCCCTACCAGATGATGGATCGTGTACTTCTTCACCTCGACGGGCGCGCTCGTCTGGCCATAACCCCGCTGATCGGGGGCGATTGCACGGTACCCAGCTTGCGCCAGCGCCCGCAACTGGTGGCGCCAGGAATACCAAATCTCCGGGAATCCATGGCACAGCAACACCGGAAACCCGTCGCCGGCTTCGACCACGTGCATACGGATCCCGTTAGCCTCTAGAAAGCGATGGTTGAATTCTGCCATGCCCTCGGCGATCTCACGGATCGCCGGATCAATCAAGCCCGCTATGCCCCTTGGACGCTCAACGCAGGGTCAACTTACCCGTGAGTGGGCTTCTAACAAAGCGCCAGTTGTACACGTGAGCATCAGGCCCCAGTCGCACCGCGATAGTCATCGCGAGATGGTCCGTACCCGCAAACTCACTGAGATCTCCCTCGCGTGCCGTAAAGCGTAAAGAGACCCCGCCCTCGGCTCGCCGAATGAGCCGCAAAGCAACCGAAAACCCATCGACCACGCCGAAAAACCGCCCGAGGCTATCGAGAGCTTCAAGCGAGCCACAAGGGAACCGTTGCTCGTTCCGGCCATCGGACCAAAGAATTTCAATTGGCCCGGAGGTTGCCGTCGGGTAAGGGATACGAGCGTTTAACGTCCCCCGGCTCCCCGCTCCGGCAACCGGAACGAGCGTCGAGGCCCGCCGGGTAAAGCTCTGGTTCGTGATGCTGGCCTCGCTGCCACTCAAACTGCCCACAGTTCCCTCTGCGAGCCGCGTCACAACTCCAGACAAGCTCGCTTCCAGCTCGACAGGTTCGTCAGGATCAGCTCCGCTCCCGGCGAGCACCTGAATGCGGTAGCGCCCTTCCATCGCTTCGGGCACAGTGACGCGAACGTCTTGCACGCCGTTACTGTCAAAGTCGCCAACCTCATAACGTGCGAGCGGAATCGTGCTCGTCAGCCGGTTGACCAGCCGACCGGCTGGATCGAACACCACGAGCTCAATATTGCCGCGCGCTCGGACAACGAGATGCTTGGCAGGATTGGTCGCCCAAAACACCTCGTACCCACGGTCTGGATTCAGGCCCAGTGGGTCGCAATTCGAACGGTAAACCACGCGTCCGCCTTGGGCCGTTAGTTTCGGACCGACGATAATACAGCCCGGAGGATGCGAGGTCACTTGGGTAAAGGTCTTGCGTTGTCGATTGTACAGGAAAATTTCCGGCGATCGGTCTGGATTCAAACCCACAAGGTCCTCACGAGCCACAAAACCGATCCATTCCCCGTCCCAATCGATTGTCGGCTGCTCCGCGTCAAACGGACCGTCAATTCTCGCGGATACCAAGGTCGAGTAGCCGCTTTTCCGTCTAATCCACACCGCCGAAACGTTGTCCGGGTTCGCCCCTCCCCCCAGGTTGCTCGACGACACGAATACGATGAAGCGCCCGTTTCCACTCACCGCCGGCGCACTGCTCTCGCCAAAGCCTTCGACATCATTCGTGGCCTGGTAAAGGATACGTTCCTTCACGTCGTAAATCATGAGCTCCTGGCTGAAGTCTTCGTTCCGACCAGTCAAATTGCTGGTAGAAACGAAGGCCACCAGCGAACCATCGCCGGCCACGGCCGGGGTATAACTCTCCCCCTCTCCTTCCGGATCACGGCTGAGGGGCATGTTGCCTGAGCGGTTGAACAGGTAAACCTCGTTGCTCAAGTCGGGGTTTCGGGCCCGGAGGTTGCTCGTGGTCTCGAACGCAATTCGACGCCCTTTGAAGTCAATTGAAGGAAGCACGCTCGATCCATCTCCCAAACGGTCACGGGTCACTTGATAAAAGCGCCTACGCACTCGATCGTAACGGAAAATCTCCTCGCTTCCGTCTTCGTTCCGTCCGGTGTAATCTGCATCGGAAGAAAAGGCCACATAACGGCCGTCTCCCGAAATCACCGGATCGTTGCCCCCGAGAGTGGTGATTCGCGAAAACCGGCCCTCTTGAACATCGTAGACAAACACGTTTCCTATCGGCGTCGGGTTCAAGCCAGCCACATTGGCCGTGGAAGAAAACACGATCCAGCGCCCACTCGCATCCACCGACGCACCGCCGACAGCGCGGCCCGCGGGAGTATCCGTTACTTGCACGATCTCAGCAGCTAAAGCCGAGGCCCACACAGCCCAAACAACGGCGACACACACGGACCATTGCGGAAACCGCTTCATCGGCACTACATTGTGACGGCTGACCGGATCGTGTCAATGGAAATTCTCCGCCCTAGCTTCGAAGGCGTTCGTATGGCATAGAACCTCCGAATGCTGCAAAAAGGGGATCGCGCTCCGGACTTCGAAGGTCTTACCGGCGACGGGCGGAACTTTCGCCTTCGCGACTATCTGGGCCGGCGCCACGTGGTTTTGTATTTTTTCCCTCGCGATTTTACTCCGGGGTGCACTAAAGAAGCCTGTTCCTTTCGCGATCATCGCGCCGAAGTGGCCCGCCTCGATGGGGAGATCGTTGGGGTCAGTTTGGATCCGGCTGATCGCCACGCCGCCTTTGCTGAAAAATACCGCTTGACTTTTCCTCTGGTGAGTGACACCGACGCGCGCATTGCCCAAAAATACGGCGTGGCCCGCCTTGGCGGCTGGCTACCAAGCAAGCGCGTTACCTTCGTGATCGATAAAGAAGGCGTAATTCAAGAGGTCATTCACAGCGAGTTCGGAATCGACATCCACGTCGATCGCGCCTTGGCGGCACTTCGCCGCCTTCAAGGCGAGGAAAAATAGTTCCCCGTCACCTGATTGGTGACAGCGCTCAGCGGTCAGAAAATTCCGTTGCCGCTCGAGATCACGCTCGTTGTTCGCGTCGCACGGTAAGCCAGACCCTTGAGCACCCGGTACCTTCCGTTGACGCCAGCCCGTGCTTCGTTGCGGCATGGTCTTTGACGTTCGCCCCGCGTTGCCTATAGTAATGGCCACGGTTTTTGGTGGAGGAAGTTGGGGACTGAGGCCAGCGTTGGCCTGACCAGGAGGGTAACCCCGGTGAAGGAACAAATTCAGCACCCTGTTCCGGTCATTGACCTAGGGCGGGCCGTGGAAGAGCGCTATTTGGCGTATGCGCTCAGTGTGGTCACCGCGCGGGCACTGCCTGACGTGCGCGACGGACTCAAGCCCGTTCAGCGCCGGATTCTTTACGCCATGTTCCAGAATCTGCGGCTCACTGCGGGAGCACGCCCGAGAAAATCCGCTGCCGTCGTCGGTGAAGTCCTGGGGAAGTACCACCCTCACGGTGACCTTGCGGCTTACGAGGCCATGGTGCGGATGGCTCAACCCTTTACCATGCGCTACCCGCTGGTGCACGGCGAAGGCAACTTCGGGTCCTTGGATGGGGACAGCCCAGCAGCCATGCGCTACACGGAAGCACGTTTGTCACCGATCGCTGAAGAACTGCTGCGCGACGTTCGGGAAGAGACTGTCGATTTCCGCGACAACTATGATGCAACCTTACGGGAACCCATTGTTTTGCCTGCGGCTATTCCCCAATTGCTCATGAACGGCAGCACCGGAATTGCGGTAGGCATGGCCACAAATATTCCACCGCACAATCTCCGGGAAGTTGTGGAAGCCCTCGTCGCCTTGATTCGCAATCGAAAGCTAGAAAGCAAAGACCTCTGCCGCTTCATCAAAGGACCTGACTTTCCCACCGGTGGTGAAATTCTCAACACAAAGGCTGAACTCCGCCGGATATACGAAACTGGCCAGGGACCCATTCGGCTGCGGGGTCAATTCACCACAGAGATGTCCGGGCGACACCGCCGTGTCGTGATCACCTCAATCCCCTACACCACGAACAAGGCAAAAATTGTGGAAGAAATTGCCGAACATATCGCCACCCGCAAGTTGCCATTGGCCACTGACGTGCGTGACGAATCCACTGAACAGGTGCGCATTGTCGTCGAGCTCAAGGGCGACGCCTCTGCCGAAGCGGTGATGGCGTACTTGTTCAAGCACACCAGTTTGCAAATCACCTATCACGCAAACTTCACCGCCCTGGTTCCCACGGCAACCCCCGGAATCGGCCAGCCGGAACGGTTGAGTCTCAAGGATCTTTGTGGTCACTTTCTGGACTTTCGCTTTCTCGTGGTCACGAGGAGGTTGGAACACGAGCTCAAACAGCTTCGGGCCCGCCTCCACATCCTCGCCGGGTTTTTAAAGTTGTTTCATGATCTCGATCACGCTCTGCACATTATCCGCAACGCCTCCTCCCGGGAGGAAGCCCGGCAAGGGCTGATGAGTGCCTTTCGACTCGACGTAGAACAAGCCGAGGCCATCCTTGAAACACGCCTCTACCAGCTGTCTCGGCTCGAGGTTGGCCGCATTCGCGAGGAACAAAAGGAGAAAGCCGCCCGCGCTGAGGCCATCGAACGGCTGTTGGCACAGCCGCAAGCACGGTGGAAGCTCGTCGAAGACGAACTTTTGGCGGTGGCGCGCCAATACGGCGACGCCAGGCGCACGCAGCTACGCGCCGGTGCCGAGCTGGTATACGATGCGGAAGCGTATGTCGTTCATGAAGACTCGGTCGTGGTCCTGACGCGCGATGGTTGGATAAAGCGGATGGGTGAGCTCAAAGACCCGGCGTCGACCCGAGTGCGCGAAGGCGATCAGGTACAATGGGTCCTTCGCGGTAGCACCAAAGATTATCTCGCCCTCTTCACGAACCGAGGCATGCTTTATGTGATAAAGGTACTTCAAGCACCTGCTACCACCGGCTACGGCGAGCCCGTACAGTCGCTCCTCAACTTCGGCGACGGCGAGCGGGTCATTGCCGCAACGCTAATCTCGAGCGAACACGACGGCCAGGGCAGTTCCTTTCCCGCAGCGTGGGTTGCTCTTAGCGCCGCTGGCTTTGGCGCACGGATCAAACCCGACTTCAGCGAAACCACCAAGAGCGGCCGGCGCATTGCGCGCCCTGCAGAAGGGGACGAAATTGCCGTCTTGGTCCCGGTTACTGGCGCAACCCTGACCGTAGCGACCGCTGGCGGTTATGTCCTCTCCTTTTCCATCGAGGAACTCCCCGAACTTGCTGGCGCGGGGCGAGGCGTGCGGGCGATTCGCGTGGGTCCGGGAGACCGGGTGCTCGGCGGCGTGTCCCATGCCCCCGACAGCCCTCCGATTGCCGTGGACGAACGTGGCGAGCGGCGTCGATTACACATCAGTGAACTGGGTCATCGTGGTCAGCGGGGACGCCCGCTGCTCAAGCGCTTCAAGCTGCTGTCTTTACTTCCGCGAGAGGAGAACACTTCTCTAACCCGCGGTTCCAAAGCGCCCGGCGTGCTGCCATTGCCCCTGAAGGGAAGCGACAACGGATCGAGCAAGCCATGACGCGAAAATACACCGCGAAAGATATTACCGTCCTCGAAGGTCTTGAGCCCGTTCGCAAAAGGCCAGGAATGTACATTGGAGGAGTAGACCGCGCCGGACTTCATCATTTGCTGTGGGAGATCTTGGATAACGCGGTCGACGAAGCCATCAACGGCCACTGCGACGAAATTACGGTGACCTTGCACGAGGACGGCAGTACCGTAACGGTGACCGACAATGGGCGCGGGATTCCTGTAGACGAACACCCGAAGTACCGCCGCCCAGCGCTCGAATTGATCCTTACCACACTGCACGCGGGAGGTAAGTTCGAGAACCAAAACTACTATCATTCTGGAGGACTGCACGGAGTCGGTGCCTCTGTGGTGACAGCCTTGTCTTCCCGTCTCATTGCGCGAGTCAAACGCGATGGCTTCCTCTGGGAGCAGGAGTTCTCGCGTGGAACACCGAAAACCAAACTACAACGAAAAGGACCGGCACGTGGTACCGGTACCTCGATCACCTTCACCCCAGATCCCGAGATCTTTCCTCAACCCCAATTCGATTCCACGTGGATTCGCGGACGGCTTGAGGCTCGGTCTTTCTTGCACCGTGGGCTCAAGCTCGTGTTCGAAGACCGCACCGCGGGTTTGCGCGAAGTCTTCACACACGAGCGCGGCATCGCCGAGTACGTAGAGAAGTTGCTGCAGCAGTGCGGAGCGCAACCCGTGAGCGAGCCCATCTACCTCGAACGGCGTGACGGACTCATCATCGAGTGTGCTCTCGGCTGGACCACCGCCACCACCGAGCGTGTGCAATCCTACGTGAATGGGGTACCCACCCCAGCGGGGGGAACACACGAAACCGGCTTCAAGGCTGGGCTGAGCAAAGCAGTGCGAAACTACCTGCTTGTACAGAACCTCATTCCCAAAGGGATTACGGTTGCCGGGGAAGACACGCGTGAAGGCTTGGTCGCCGTCCTCAGCGTGTACTTGCAGCAGCCGCAGTTTCAGGGGCAAACCAAAGACCGGCTCAACAACCCCGAAGTGACGGCGCCGGTGGACAATTTCGTCCGCACCTCGCTCGAAAACTACCTGCTGCAAAATCCCTCACAAGCGCGCGCCATTGCTCAGCGGGTCATCTTGGCCGCACGCGCACGGCTTGCCTCCCGAGCCGCAGTAGAAAGCGTTCAGCGGAAAAGCTCAGTCTCGCACCGCTTGAATCTTCCGGGAAAGCTCGCTGATTGCAGTTCGACCGACCCCCGCGTGAGCGAACTCTTCATCGTCGAGGGCGACTCTGCTGGCGGTTCCGCCAAACAAGCACGTGACCGAGAGTTCCAAGCGGTCCTCCCGCTCAGAGGTAAGGTGCTGAACGCAGAACAAGCTTCGGCGACAAAACTTTTCGCCAACAAGGAGCTGAACGACATTATTTCGGCACTAGGCTGCGGTGTGGGCAAGGACTTCGACCCCAATAAGCTGCGCTACCACAAAGTCTGCTTGCTGATGGACGCCGATTCCGATGGCCATCATATTTGCACTCTCTTGCTGACCTTCCTGTACCGGCAGTTGCCCGAGCTCATCCGCCGAGGGCACGCTTACATCGCTCAACCGCCGCTTTACAGAATCGAGCTCGGTAAGGAGACGCATTGGGCTTACAACGACGAGGAAAAGGAGCGCATCCTCGCCAAAGCCAATGGCCGTGCGGTCGCGGTCCAACGCTTCAAAGGACTTGGCGAGATGAACCCAACCACCTTGAAGGAAACTACGCTCGATCCTCGCAAGCGCGTGCTCCTCCGGGTAGAAGTCGTGGACGAAGAACAAACGGATCGAACCATCCAAACGCTCCTTGGCCGTGACGTCGAGCCCCGGTTTCGCTTCATCATGGAACGAGCACGCCAGGTGGCAGACCTTGACGTCTGATTAGCCACTTTCCATCTTTTCGCGTTTTCCTTAAGGCCCTACCCCACTCAGCGCTCACCGATCGTCGTTCCCGAGCCTTAGCTCGTCGCCGTCGAGCCTTCCTGCACGATCGCAGAAGCCAAAACTACAACTGCGAAAACAGCCCATCTCGCTCTTACTTCGATTACGGCCAGTGAATCACCGCCCAACACGGTCTTTCCCTCCTCCCACTGCAAGGCCCTTGAAGCTACGCCGGACGTCGCCCGTTGGCTTGTCGTGCCAGCCCCACCGGCCGTCCACGGAGTGATCCTGGGCTGAACCTCGCTACCTCCTCCCGCCACTGACGCCCAATTGGTGGTTGCGTTGTCCCAGGAGGAACACAGCGCCGTCGGATGCAGTGATGACTACCTCTCACCTCGCCCGATCCCTTGCAATCCCCAGGAGATTGCAAGCAAGAACGCCGCAAAGCAGTACGTTTTCGCGGAACAGCTTCCCGACAACAGGCACGGCACCCTGACCAAACCCCAAGCAGCTCGCGGTCGCTGCTCGCGGTGCCGGCAACGAGCGCGCCTCAAGCGCTCACCGTATCATCGGGAACCGATGCGTAAACGGTCGCAAGCTGTTGCAGAATGTCTTGGGTAGTTACTGGGCGCTTTTCCGTTGTCGGCGGCTTGCCGCCTTTGGAACGCACCGTCAGATCGACATCCTTGGCTTCCGCCCGTAAAGCACCAACCGTACATTGTTCACGCGCTCGATACGCAAAGGGGTCGAATCCGAAAAACCGGATGGCGTTTTCATGAGTGATCTTGTCGACGTCCTCCCGGGGCACATCGCCGAAGCACTCCCAGAGTCTTTCCGGAGACTTTGGCCAGGTGCTGTCGGAGTGGGGATAATCGCACTCCCACGTGATCGTGTGGACCCCAATAATGTCGCGATTTCGAATGCCGACCGGGTCATGGATAAAGCAAGAGATGCAGTGCTCGCGCCACACGTCGCTGGGTTTACGTCCGCCGAAATCTTGATGCGTCCAAGCGTGGTGCCGTTCATGTACGTAGTCGGCCCGCTCCAAGAAGTACGGCATCCACCCGATGCCACTTTCTGACAGGGCGAAACGAATTTCCGGGAAATCGCGCAACACCGGCGACCACAGCAAGTTCACCGCGCAATCTACCGAGGCAATTGGCTGTAACGTGATCATCGTATCTACAGGGGCATCCATTGCCGCGAACTTCATCCCCGATCCGGAGCCAATGTGGATGCAGATGACTGTGCCCTCGTCTACACAAGCTTTCCAGAAGGGCCTCCAATAGTCATTGTGGATACTCGGCCAACCATGGGCCTCGGGGCTCTCCGTAAAACTCACGGCGCGACAACCTTTGCGCGCCAGCCGACGAACTTCTTCTGCCATCAGTTGCGGGTCCCAACACGGGAGCAGTCCCAACGGAATGAACCTCCCCGGATGCGAGCCACACCACTCGTCAATGTGCCAATCATTGTAAGCTTTCAGCATGATCAGGGCGGTTTCGCGGTCGGCGTGTTTGGAAAACTTCTCCCCGAAAAGGCCGGGAAAGGAAGGAAAGCACAGCGAGGCAAGAACGCCATTTGCGTTCATGTCGCGGATCCGTTCGTGTACGTTGTATGTCCCGGGCCGCAGTTGATCGAACGAGGTAGGCTCCATGCCGTATTCTTCGGGTGGGCGTCCAACGACCGCGTTCAGAGCAACATTTGGGTACTGCTCCCCGCCGAACACCCAAACGTCGCTACCATCCTTCTTCCGGACCAGCCGGGGAGCCTTTGGCTTCCACTGAGCAGGCAGGTGCTGATCGAACAAATTCGGAGGCTCAACAACGTGATCGTCCACGCTAATCAGAATCATGTCCTCCATCTTCATGACAGAGCCCTCCTCGCCCTTAAGACGTTCAATCGATTGATTGAGTCATACCATGGCTCTTTTACCTAACTCAACCGGTCGGCATCGAGCTGTCGGCAGCGGGTCGTCTCCTGCTGCCCATCACTCGCCCTGCAGGATGGTTACCGAGGCATTTGCGCCGCGCCCCACGGTGTGCGCTAGCGCTACACGGCAGCGCTCGAGCCCTCCCCCGGGTGCTCTGCCCTGCAACTGCCAGCACAAGTACACCACTTGCCCCAACGCTGAAGCTCCCAATGGTTCCCCCTTCGAAAGCAGACCTCCACTCAAGTTCACCGGAATTTTTCCCCCAGGCAAAAACCAGCCTTCCCGCAACGCCTGTGCGCACTCGCCCGCACCATACAAGCCCAGCTCGCGACACGCTAGTAGTTCTCGGGCGGCATCCGTATCCTGACACTCGACGAGGTCGAGCTCCGGCGGGCCAACTCCAGCAATTTCGTATGCCTCCCGCGCCGCCAGCTCCGACGGCGACGGGGGCACCTCTCTGGCAGTGCCGCACAGAGGCGTGTGCTCTCCCAACACGTTGCCGAACCGGTGGGAGCGAAGGGTGATCGCGGCAACGCGGACCTTACGCCGACCGAGTACCGCCTTGCGGGCCAAAATGACGCAAGCAGCGCCCTCATTGGGCGAACAAAGCATCCATAAACGCAGTGGTTCGCAGACTTCCGGCGAGGCCAGCACCTCCTCTTCGGTAACCCTACTCTGGAACATCGCGTAGGGATTCAAGGCTCCGTTGGCGCGGTTTTTGACGACGATCTTAGCCAGGTCGCGGACGTCGAGTCCCTCCTCGCGCAACAATTGCTGGGCTCGCAGAGCAAAGTACGCCGGGGTCACTGCCAAACCAGCCTGCTCTTGCCAGAGGTCGAAAAAACTCGAGCGGATCATGCCCTTCGGCATCTTCTCCATACCCAGTACAGCCACACAGTCGTAAGCCTGCGCCCGCAATGCCAACGTGCCCAGCAACAACGCGGCCGCGCCACTGGCACAACCAGCCTCTACATTCACGACCGGCACACTTGTAGCTCCGAGGGCTCCCAGCACCTTGTGCCCAGCGGCAACACCCCCGTACACGCTGCCACAATAGATCGCCTGAATAGCGGACAGAGGCAACTCCGCGTCGTGGAGCGCTGCACGGAATGCGTGCACCCCCAAGTCGGTCAGAGTTTGAGCGGGAAAGCGCCCGAAGCGATGGATACCAACACCAGCAATGTAAATAGGCGTGTCGATCACGACCCAACCACTCTCATTAAACTCGCTTCCGGTTGAACCTCCAGCACACGAAAGCAAGGAGCGAGCAAGAGGTTGCCCTCCTCGTCTTCACCAACTTCGCGCACCCCGCAACGTACCCGAGTGCCACAGGCCAGGACTTCGTGAGTCTCTACAGGGGCTACGATCAAAAGATCCGATGTCAGCCGGATCACAGCCAGGCCGTACGGCGTCGGCCCTCGGTAGCCTGGGGGAGACTTTCGTACCAGCGTGCACAGCTCGACGACCCCGTCGGAGGGAAGACGACTTACTTGAGTGCGGTCGCTTCCGCAGTAGGGGCAAAGCTCGCTTGCTGGAAACGCCGTGCGGGCACACTTTGTACACTCGCTGCCAAGCAGCCAGACCGTACCATCTTCTGAACTCGCAGCAAACAACCCCTCGCGAACTGGCTTTGCGGGCATCGCCACCACCGATACAACGCTTTGCCCCACAGAAGCAATCGCACGACCGCTGGTCATGGGCCTCGGGGCGCAGTCAGGACCTTCAAGCGCTCTTTGGCACCGCGTGGCTAAGCTTCCTGCAGCAACCCGATCTGCCCCGCTAGGTGTCGGAGCAAGCCCCCCTTCTGCCTCGTCCTCTTCGACCGTGAGGGCGCTGTTTCCTCAGGCCTCGCCACGCTATTTCTTGGGCGAAAACACCCGATCTAGTGCGCAATTCGCGAAACCGTGCGCCAAACCAAAGGGCTAACTAACTCTTGCCACTGGGCCTCGCTATCTTCCTGAAAAACCGTGGGTAGGCGTACCGTCAGCGTGCTCCCGTGGCCGGGTCGGCTCGAGTAGTCAATCTCGCCACCGAGGCGCACCGCCAAATCTTTCGCCAGCGCTAATCCAATCCCCAAGCCACCACTGCCTCGAATCAAGGGCGAGTCGTGGAGCCTAAACGGCTCGAACAACCGATCACGCTCCTGCGGCGGAATGCCGGGACCATCATCGTGAACGCTAATTTCCACACGTTCCGCTTGCGCCAACCTGGCCTCCAGTTGCACCAGACCCTCACCGGAAAATTTGACGGCATTACTCAGCAGACAGCGCAGCAGCCGTGCCAACTTTTCGCGGTCGGTCACCAGCTTGGGAAGCGCCTCGTCCACCCTGATCACCAGCTTCATTCTCTTCTCCACGAGTTGTGGCTTGATGGAAGCATGCAAGTCGTCGAAAAGCTCACGCAGATCAAAGCGACGCGGCCGCACTTGCGCCATTCCGGCACGCACCTCAGCGAGCAAGAGCAGATCAGCAATGATCTCATTCAGGTGCTCGGCATTACGGCGTAAGCGAGCCAGCATCTCTGCACCTTCTCGCGACCGGCTGTAGCCAGCGTCGGACTGCAGGATTTCTGCATATCCGAGAATGGCGTGTAACGGTGTACGCAACTCATGGGACACGAGACCTAACAAGTCACGCCGCATCCTTCCCAGTTCGCCCTGCAGAACGTCCTGCCGCTGTTCGAGCTCCATCCCCAACGCGCGCGCGACGCGGCAAAACTCACGCTCGACTGGCTCTAACGTTTCGCCGTCATCTCTCCAGACGGCCAGCACGCCACCCTCTCCCTCCGGAGAGAACAACACCTCCGCGTCTACACTGGAAAGCTGCTCCCGTGCGACCCACTCGCACCGCAGCCCGGGAAAGGACCACTGTAATGCCTGACGGGCAAGCTCGATCCAGGCGCGTGTAGTGCTACGAGCAACCTCTGGATTCAAAAGACCAAGTAAAGCGCGCAAGCGGGCTGCCTCCTGTTCGCTTTGGTCACGCCGCCAACGCTCTAGCTTGGTTTCCTCCGTCACGTAAGCATAAAAAACAGCGACGATGAAAAAGAAGGGCAAACGCAGCCACTCCCCGCTGCCCAGTTGGCCTCCCGAGGTAAACCACAGCCAGTAGGCATAGAGGCCACTGACTACCGCTGCGGCCAGCGCAATTTGCCCCACCCCTTGGGTGGCTGCCGTCAAGAAGATGGTAAAAAAGTAGATAACAAGAAAGTCTTGGGAAAAGCAGCCCACGGTGAGGTACAATCCCGCCAAGATGATGAACGTGTCCGCAAGCAACAAGCCGGCTGAAAAGCTCGGTTCATGAAACCGAGCTGCGGGAACCCAACCGAGCACCAGGTTTGTCGCCAACAGGACGGCAATGTAGGAGAGCGCCCAGGGTGTCGCTGCCTGCGGCCCAAATAAGATGAGGTACGCGGTGGAGATGGACACCACCATGCGAAGCAAAAGAATCGTGCGCTTCTTCGTGAGCAGCACCCGAGGCTGCACCATTCCGGCTGTTGCCAGCGGACGGGCGCCCTTGATCACTTCGGTTGTCACGTCGCGCATGACCAGCAACCACGGTGCCATCCGTCCATGCTTTTTTTGAACCAAGGAGCGAGCAACCTTGTGCCGCTGAAGCCGTCAAGAGGGTGGCGTTTTCTCCTCCCGGCGTTACCCACCGAACACTCGCCAAAGTTACTCTGGGCCCCAGCACTTCTTCCTCGGGGCTTCTGGCAAAAAGCTGCGACAACCCCAGGCTAAAAATCAACCTTCCGGGATGACCAAAACTTGCCCCGGACGCAAACGTGTACCCCGCCGCAATCGGTTTTCACGCTCCAGGTCGCTCACGCTCAGTCCGTACAGCCGCGCAATCATGGTCAGCGTTTGCCCGCGTCTCACGCGGTGCTTACGCTTGGCCCTGACAGCTGACTGCGCACCTTCCCCGCCAAAGCGCTTCTCGGCAAGGCGTTCCTTGATAGGACGACCTGCAACCAGCTTTTCTTGCGTTTTGCGGGCACGCCAAGCTGCGTACCGCTCCTCGAATAGGCGCCGTTTCGCAACCGGAAGATTAAGACGGAAACCCGCAGGAACAGGCACTTGCCCCTGGACAACTCGCGGCATGAGCGCTGGATTGAGTTCCGCTAATTCCGTCGTCGTCAGACCAGCCATCGTCGCCAAAGCAGCAAACGGGGCACTCTCGGGGAGATGCACGAGTTCGGTCTGCAAAGGGCGCAGCCTTTCCAAGCGGCCGAAATATCGCTCGGCTTCTCGATCGACTTCGAGGGCGGCCAGGAGCTCTGCGTAAAAATTCCGCGATGCAAAGCCGAAACCCGGCCCCTGGTATCGACGAATGATGGCAACGATGTCCCGTGAACCAACAGCCTTTACGGCTCTTTGCACACCGGCTGGCCCGTGGTTGTATGCCGTCACCGCTAGTGGCCACGTTCCCAACTTTTCGTAATTTCGTTTGAGGAATTTGGCTGCGGCCTTGGTAGACTCGATCGGGTCCCGACGCTCATCGATGGTGTCGTCGACCCGCAGAAACAACCGAGCCGTCGATGGCATAAATTGCCAAATACCCGCTGCACCAGCCTTCGAATACGCACGAACATTGAAGCACGATTCTACGAGAGGCAGTCGTGTCAGTTCCACCGGCAATCCTTCCGCGCGAAAGATTGCCTCCATGGTCGGCAGGTATCGACCAGAAATGCGCAAACCGTCGATAAACTTTTCCCGCAACCCTCGCTGCGCCCGGATTTGCTTCGGATCCGCCGCGCGCAGGAACTTATCGGGATCGCGGTCCTCCCGGAACAGTGCCACGATTCTTTGTTCTTCCCCGTTCCATGCCGCCGCTTGCCCGTTGTTTTGGTGCAAGCGCAAAAGAAGAGAGCGAATACGCTCCTTCTCTTGATTCACACGAATCTCGACATACGCCGGCAAAAGATCGGTCTCTAAGTCCTGGGCCTCGCCAGAGAAATCGAGAACCGAGTAAATCCGTTCCAACCGCCACGCGTCATGAATAACCACCTGGTTACGACTGTAATGAGCGAAAATCTTCTTCCAAAACTCCACCTGCGGACGTAACTCCGAGGGGTAAGGAAGCGCTCCCAGTGCTTGGTGAGGCACCAGGAAAACAGTAAGGAGCACCACCAACCTCGCATCCCATCGTCTCTGTAGAAGACCCCGTGCCACCACGACCCACAGCGCAGGAGCCCTGTTCTCCATCATGGCCTCCTCCGACTGCGCAGGCTAGCAAACAAAGAAAAACATCTTCAACGCATTTTCTTCCTTTCGTTCGGCACGCAGGGCCGCCACCCAGCGTTGATTCTCGCCTGACCCCTTCCTATAAGCTTGCACCGCATGCAGACGAAAGTTTCAGAAAATCGCGGCCAAGCGCTCAAACCAACTCCCGAAACGCGGCCGTTTTGGGAGGCTGCGAAAAGGCGAGAATTGCAAATCCAACAGTGTCACGAGTGCGGGGCGCATTATTTTTACCCGAGGCCAATGTGCCCGTACTGCCTCTCGCGAAACGTGGCTTGGGTCACATGCAGTGGCCGGGGTCGGCTGCACACCTTCGTCATCAATTACCGACCGCCCCGCCACTACGCTTCCGATAGCCCATACGTGATTGGCATCGTCGAACTCGAAGAAGGGCCACGGTTGATGACCAATATCGTGGGCGTGGCCCCCGACCCCAAGGCGCTTCGCTGTGATATGCCCGTCGAGGTTGTTTTCGAGGACATCGACGAAAATTTCGCTTTGCCAAAGTTCCGGCCAATTCCATGACGCGAAGCGACCGTTCACAGCTGCGAGGCGCCGTTGCCATCGTTGGTGCCGGAGAATCAGACTGGGTCGGTCGCCTCCCCAATAAGTCGGCACTGACCCTTCACATGGAAGCGGCGCACAATGCGTTAGCGGACGCCGGTCTGCGCAAAGAGGATGTCGACGCTGTATTCACGGCCGGTCGCAATATGGCAAACGAGGTTCCCGAGTATCTGGGAATTCGCCCGCGCTACGTCGACGGCACCCAGATGGGTGGCTGCTCGTTCTTGGCCCACGTCGAGCATGCCTTGGCAGGAATCGTCGCCGGCTTGTTTGACGTTGCGTTGATCACCCATGGTGAAAGCGGATACTCCCGCGTCGGCATGCCCGCCACCCGTTGGGGGGACGACTCCAACAACGCCCAGTTCGAACTGATCTATGGCTATGCGGGACCCACAACTGGCTACGGCCTGGTGGCTACCCGCCATATGCACGTGTACGGAACGACGAAAGAGCAGATGGCCGAGGTCGCCGTTGCCACTCGCAAATGGGCAGCCTTGAACCCGCGAGCTTTCCTGCGCGACCCGATCACAATTGACGACGTATTGTCGTCCCGGCTCATTGCGTGGCCTTTCAACTTATTGGACTGCTGCCTCGTCACCGACGGCGGCGCCGCGATTGTCGTCACCTCAGCCGAGCGAGCCAAAGACCTACCCCAAAAGCCAGTCTATGTGTTAGGGACTGGGGAGGCGGTGTCACACCAAATGGTCAGCCAAATGCCGAACTTCGACCGGTGGGACGCTGCTATGATTTCCGGCACTCAAGCCTTTTCCATGGCGGGGATTAAGCACGAGGACATCGACGTGTGTGAGCTTTACGACGCGTTCACCATCGTGCCAATCTTAGCCTTGGAAGCATTGGGTTTTTGCAAGCCCGGTGAAGGTGGCCCGTTCGTCTCCGGCCAACGAACCGCTCCTGGTGGAGACTTCCCTATGAACACGAACGGCGGCGGGCTTTCCTACACGCACACCGGCATGTATGGCATGTTCGCCATCGTCGAGGCTGTTCGCCAACTCCGGGGCGAGTGTGGCCCCCGCCAAGTCCCCCAGGCCCAGATTGCCCTCTGCCACGGCACAGGCGGCACGTGGAGTTCCGCCGCAACCCTCATTCTTGCTACTGAGATTCCGTGAACCAGGTCACGTCGCTTGCACGGCTCCTGACCTAACGCATTGGAAGCAATCGGAGGAACCTAACGTGGAGCTGCAGAAGAGGAGTTTCGTCCGTGACACGGACGCTTACGCATTCTGCGAACCGGGAGCATGGATCATTGATCCAGACCAATTAGAATGGTCACAAGGCGCAGAGCAGCGGCGCCAGCAGCTTCGCGAACTCGTGCCACAGTTGACCCAACGCCAGCACCTACCGCCTTTGGGGCGCTTCTGGGAAGCGGCGCGTCGTTTGGGAGGAGCGCTGCTTTGGTGGTGGTTGCGAGAGCGCCGCAAAGGGGGTACGGTGTCGCGCGAAGGGCTGTCTCGTCGCTTGCGCGATGCCTTCGAAGCGCTCGGTCCACCGTACATCAAACTTGGTCAAATCTTAGCTAGTGGGCGGGGGATCTTCCCGGAGGAGCTCGTCACAGCGTTTCGTACCTTGCGCGACCGCGTCACCCCTGAGCCCTTCACGGCAGTGCGCGTTGTCATCGAGCAAGACTTCCATACCCGCCTGGAAAACATCTTCGCTTCGTTCGCAGCAGAGCCCTTAGCCGCGGCATCGATTGCACAGGTCCACGAGGCCATCCTCCGAAGTGGCCAGCCCGTAGTGGTAAAGGTACAGCGGCCACAAGTTGCCAGGCTCGTCCGCCAGGATCTTCGCGCGATGACGTGGATTGCCCCCTGGCTCGTGGGCAGAATTCCAGTTGCCGCCCTCGCGAACCCGCCAGCGTTGGTGGAACTATTTGCCGAGACCATTCTCGAAGAACTCGACTTCCGCCTAGAAGCGGCCAACATGCTGGAGATCGCCGCCTTGTTTGCAGCTACCGGTCGGCGGAACATTGTCGTCCCCCGTCCTCACCCGAAATATGTGAGCGAACGGGTCCTGGTCATGGAGAGGATCGACGGAATCTCGTATGAACGAGTGGAAGATCTTGGCGTCGTTGGTTTGGATACCGCCGACTTGTTACGAACTCTCGTACTTTCCCTCCTCGAGGGAGCACTGATTCACGGTGTTTTTCACGGGGACCTGCATGCCGGCAACCTTGTCGTCACGGCGAACGGGAACATCGGACTGTTCGATTACGGAATCACCGCGCGGATGAACGAGTGCGAGCGCCTAGCCTTTTTACGTTTGATCGTTTGCGGGATGATCGGAAACATTCGGGGGCAAATTGCTGCATACAAGGACCTGGGTGCTCTGGCCGCGGACACTGACGTGGAAGAAGTCATTCGTGAGCTTCGTCTCGACCAACCTGTGGTCGACCCCACCGCCTTGACTAGCCACGAACTTGCCCGTGAAATCCAGCATGTCACCAAGGCGTTACTCGGTTTTGGGGCGAAGCTACCCAAACCACTCATGCTGTTTGTCAAAAACTTGATTTTCCTCGACGACGCTGTGGCTTCTCTGGCCCCCGATATAAACATTTTCAGCGAAATGATTCGGATTTACACGCATTTCGCGCAAGCGTACGGCGACCGCATTGCTTCCGAAATCGGCATCGACCTCAACCACCACCAGTTCGACCTCGTCTCTTTCAAAGCCGGCTTGGGTCTTCGCGCGGACGTAGAGCAAATTACGCACCGCGACTTGGAACGCCGGCGGCGAGTCCTCCGCTCCAAACTTACGGGCCGTGAATCGCAGCAAACTTGATCCTCTGTCACCTGGGAGAGTAGTTGGCGCAGTATCCGCCTTGCGATATGGGCTAACCATGGACGTCAGAACCTCCGTAATTGAGCTTTGCCAGAAGGCGCGTCGCGCCGCGCGACAGCTGGCGGTGGCCGAAACGAATACCAAAAACGCATGTCTCCTGCGCTTGGCTCAAGAATTACGCCAACAGCAACCTCGTATCTTGGAAGCAAACGCGCAGGATGTGGAGGAAGCCGGCAAGCAAGGCCTAACCGCAGCTTTGATCGATCGGCTGCGCCTTGACGAGCCACGGATCGAGGCGCTCGCTCGTGGGGTGGAAGTCGTTGCCACTTTGCCCGATCCTGTGGGAGAAACCATCGCTTGCTGGCGACGACCTAATGGCCTGGAGATTGCCCAGGTCCGCATCCCTATCGGCGTGGTCGGCATCATATACGAGTCGCGCCCAGGAGTTACGGTCGATGCAGGTTCCCTCTGTCTCAAATCGGGTAATGCCGTTATCCTCAAAGGGGGAAGCGAAGCCTGGAACACTAACCGGGAGCTCGCCCGCATCTTTGCCGTTGCACTAGAAGCGCACGCGTTGCCCAGCGATGCCGTGCAACTTCTGCCAACGACGGACCGCGAGGCAGTGCAAGCGTTGCTCCAACAAGCAGAATACGTCGATGTAATCGTGCCGAGAGGTGGAGAAAGCCTGATTCGTGCCGTTACCGAGACGTCTCGTATACCGGTGATTCAACATTATGCCGGGGTTTGCCATACGTACGTAGACGAGTTTGCCAATCTTCGCATGGCCGAGGAAATCTGTTTCAACGCAAAGGTGCAACGTCCGGGCGTTTGTAATGCCATGGAAACCCTACTGGTGCACCAACAGATCGCCCAAGCTTTTTTGCCACCGATGATTCGTCGTTTCGAAGCTGCGCGGGTGGAAATTCGGGGGTGCGAACGCACGCGAGCCATCGTGCCCCACGTGCGCGCGGCGACGGAAGAGGATTGGAGAACGGAGTACCTCGACCTCATCCTGGCAGTGAAAGTGGTGTCGTCCCTCGACGAAGCCATTGCTTTTATCAACACCTATGGTACGGGGCACTCCGATGCCATCGTCACCGATCACTACGAGCACGCTCGGCGATTTCAGCGCGAGGTGGACTCGGCGGCGGTTTACGTGAATGCATCGACCCGCTTTACCGACGGTTACGAATTCGGCTTCGGAGCGGAGGTGGGTATTTCCACCAACCGCCTGCATGCGCGTGGGCCGATGGGTTTAAGGGAACTGACGACCTACAAGTATGTGATCTCGGGTAACGGGCAAATCCGCACGTGAAACGCGTTGGTCAGCGCAAGGCGGTTAGCCGCCCGTTGCGGGTCGGGCTGTTTGGCGGCAGTTTCAACCCCATCCACATTGGCCACCTGCGCGCAGCCGAGGAAGTTCGCGAGGCGCAGCAGCTCGACCGTATCCTCTTTATCCCTGCAGCTTCTCCCCCTCACAAACGCGGGCATCGCCTCGCTACGGCCCAGCAACGGCTCGACATGGTGCGGCTGGCAATTGCGGGCAATCCGTTTTTCCGCGCTTCCGATATCGAACTGGGCCGGGCTGGACGCTCGTATTCCATTGATACCCTACGCGAATTGAGTCAGCGCTTTCCCCATTGGCAACTCTATTTCATTGTCGGTACGGATGCATTTGCCGAGATCCACACATGGAAAGAGTTTGAGTGTCTCTTCACCCTTGCTCACTTCGTCGTCGTGTCTCGCCCTGGCAGTCCACCCGTACCGTTGCAAAGATTGTTGCCGGTTGTCACCCGCAGGGCCTTTTGGTATGCGGCAAACGGTTTGGAGCTGATTCACCGATCGGGACACAGGGTGATTTTTCAACCCATCACTGGCTTTGATGTGTCGGCAACTGCGATCCGCCACAAAGTCAAGGATGGAGCCTCGATCCGCTACCTCGTGCCGGCTGCCGTAGAGCGGTACATTGCCCAGCACCAAATTTACCGAGGGAGGTCTGCCGCATCGTGAAAAAGATGTCCGCGCGCGAAGCTGCTCTCACTTGTGTCAAAGGAGCCTTGGAGAAAAAAGCTTTCGATTTGGTGCTGCTCGACGTCAGCGAGTTGACGTCGCTCGCAGACTACTTTCTTCTTTGCAGTGGTCGTTCGGATACCCAGGTTCAAGCGATCTCGCAAGCCATCGAGGAAGCAATGTCCCATGCAGGACAGAAACCGCTGGCCATTGAAGGTTACCGGCATGGCCACTGGGTTGTGCAAGACTTCGGTGACGTGGTGGTGCACATTTTCCTCGAACCGGTACGGGAGTTCTACGACCTCGAGCGACTGTGGGCCAAAGCACCGCGAATTCCATTGCCGGAGCCTTACGAATCACAGGCGCGGCAGGCACGTGTAGTGGCCGGCAGCGAGCACTGAGGAGACGGGGGCGTGAGACGCGCAGTTGTCTTCAGCTTGTTGTTGGTGGCCCTGGTCCTTTACCTCGTCTTCCTCAACAACGAAACCACTCACTTTCGGTTGGCCCCTGAACTCGTCATGCAATGGAACATCGGGGCCCTGGTCGGAGGGGCCTTCGTTGCCGGAGTTCTCGTGGCGTTCGTGGTCGGATCGGTGCAAACGGGTCTTCGCGCATGGACCGCCTGGCGCAGTGGGCGACGAGAACGGCGCGCATTGCGCGTCGACCAGTGGGAAGAAAGTGGCAGCAAACTGCTGTGGAGCGGCGAACTTGCCCGTGCCCGGGCACTTCTGCACAAAGCCTGGCAGCGGCGGCTAGACGATCCTTACGCCGCCCTTCTGCTCGCAGCATCGTTTAGATCCACCGGCGAACTGCACCGCGCCCGAGGAGTGCTCTACGACGCGGCTTCTCAATACCATACCGATCCAGAGGTATTGCTTGCCTTGGCGGAAGTGCACCGCGAGCTTGGCGAAATCGGCGCCCGGGTGGAAACCCTGGAACGTTTGCGCGCCCTCTATCCTCGTGCTCCTCAAGCGCTACGGGCTTTGCGCGACGCGTACGTGGACAGCGAGCAGTGGGGTGCTGCCGCACAAGTGCAAGAAGCATTGATTCCATTGTTGCCGGATCCTGAAGTCGCTCAGCGAGAACAAGAGACGTTGTTCTGCCTTCGCTACCAGACGGCCATTCGCTTGAGCGATCCCCACGAGCGACTGCGTGCACTGGAAAACCTGGCCTCGGGGCGCCACGTGCCAGCTCCGGTTTATGTGGCCTTGGGAGACGAACTCGCTGCCGCACGACGAGTTGCCGACGCCTCTGCAGCCTGGGAACGAGGTCTCCGACAGCACGGGCGCAGCGTGTTCGTCGACCGGCTGCTACGCATCGCCACCGAGCCCAAGCATCGGGAACGGCTACGAAACTTACTGCACAAACTTCACGACACCGCTGATGGGGATGCCATTCACGTCTGGCTTGCGGAAACATTTTTAGCAGATCGCAACGCCGAGCAGGCAGCACGCGAGCTCGAAGCAGTACAAACACCTGCCTCGGTCATTCCCGACTTCGACCGTCTCTGGGCCGAGGTTCATCGCTTACGTGGTCAGGTCGAACAATCTTTGCAAGCATTCGCCCGGGCGTGCCGGGAACTGCCGCTATACCGGTGCCAGAAGTGCGAGCACTTGTCAGCGGACTGGATTGGCGTTTGCCCCAAGTGTCACGGCTGGGACACGTTCCGCGCTCGCGTCGAAATTGCCCGAAGTTGAGGGCGACGCGAAATCAGTAGACTTTATTTATTTTTTCTGCGGCGTCGGCCCTGTGCTGAGCCCAACAGAATCGAACTCCTCCGGACCCAAGGGCACTCCATACTTGAAGTCAACCAAAGTCAAAACTGAGGCCTTCTGGCTGGTGAGATCGATAAACCGTTGCTGTGCCGGCAACCACCCCCCACCATGCTCCTCGACGCGCTCGACTACCCACCGCGCCACGGCTCTCCCTTGCTGATCAAAAAACAATCCACGGACGATGCGTAGAGCCCGCGGATCGATGGAGTAAACACGCACACCGTACCGGTCCTTGTGCTTTTCCTTTGGTGCCAAGCGAATCACCGTGAATACCTGGCCGGCAACGTTCTCCTCTCCACCCAACTCGAATGTGTACGCCTCCGGGTCAGGAAAGAGGAGATCGGCGAGCGCAATGTTGCTTGCCAGCCATGGCTGCCTCCACTGTTCCTGAGCAACCTCGGCCAGACGCTGGGTCTTACCGTCGAAATGCCATACCTTGTCCTCGCCGCCGTCCCGATCCACGATGAGCCAACGCTGGCCGCGAAACTCAGGCGGTTCGATCACCTCGATTCGGGTGCGGCGGCCATCACGAACCACGTGGGAAAACCGGAACTTCACCGGTTTTCCCACCGTGACCTCGAGCCTCCCCGACGCTTCCAAGCGCTCCTGCACAACATTGGCTAGGGCCCGGCGATACAACGACTCCTCCGGCGAGGCAGCCCATACCCAACCAGTTTTCAGCAACACCAGCAGTACCACAGGTGCCTTATGCTTCATCACCTTCCTCCCCGCCAAACGTTCCCCAGCCCTAGCAAGCATTGTCCTCAGCTCTTTTTTTCTCCACGTTTCAACTCGTCGTCAATGAGTTGCTTGAACGCCTCGAAGGGCTGCGCTCCAGAGAGCATGCGCCCGTTGACAAAAAAAGCCGGTGTTCCGTTCACGCCCGCAGCGGTGCCCTCCTCAATGTCACGATCTATAGCAGCAGAGTGCGGTTTCTTTGTCAGGCACTCGGTAAATTTCGCTTCATCTAATCCCGTTTCCTTCGCCAAGGTCTTTAATCCCGGCTCAGAAAGGTCGTTCACTTTCCACAGGCGGTCGTGATACTCCCAAAACTTGCCCTGAGCGTGCGCACACGCCGCTGCCTCTGCGGCAAGGCGTGCATGTTGGTGGAAGCTCAAGGGGAAGTCGCGGTGTACAAAGCGGACCTTGTCCCCATAGTGGCGCAACACTTCGGCGATCGTTGCAGACGCACGCTTGCAGAAGGGACATTCGTAGTCCGAAAACGCGATGATCGTCACCGGTGCGGACGTGGGCCCCCGTGCCGGTCGCCCACCGTCACCTATTTCCACTACCGGAGGCTTGAGTGCAGTCGTTGTCTTGTACTTGCTGCGCAGCTCGCTCAGGAACTGCCCGTGTCGCTCCGCCAACTTTTGTTGCTTCAAATACTGCACCAACTGTGGCCGCAGCTGTTCCAGCGACTGGCCTTCTAGGTCTTCCTTATTGTCGTCGTAAAGCTTTTGGATTTCTTCTTGAGTGGGCTCTGCCACCTTGTTCTCCAGCTCTTCTTTCACCAACTGTTCTACGGAGATGCCCCGCGCTGCGGCCTCGCGTTTGTACAGTTCCTCGGCAACGAGCTCTTCCAGCCCCTCTTGCAGCACTTGGAATCGCTGGTTCTCGAGTTGCACCAGCTTGGGCTTAACGTGTTTTTCCAACTCGGCACGGGTGATTTTGCGCTCCCCAACCGTAGCAACGACTTCGTCTGTGCCACGGCCAATCCGCGGCACAGCCAACACCAGGGCACAAGCAACCAAACAAAAGGTTCTCATCAGGGTCTCCTCTTGCCAACAAGCTTAACTGAGAGGTCCGAGCCTAGGGCCTCTTGATATACCGGTCAACCCATGTCGGGAATCGATTCGACCAGCAACCTGAGCGTGCTAAGAGAAAGCGTGGAGAGCCGCGAAGTTCCCTCAGCCCTTTTCAGCAGCTCGGAACCGTGGATCTTCCGGGCCGAGCTCAGGTGGGTCTCGAGCGGGACCCGACGAGCCCACCCGGTGCGAATGGCAAATGGCGCGATGGGGGCTTTTTTACTAAAAGGCATAGTCCTTTTTGTTCTCGGCGACTGGCCACTTAACCGCCTGAGCAATCCATGGCTTGCCACCCAGGCAGTCTCTCCGGGTGGAGAGGGCTTCCCCATTCCTCCCTTGCAGCACGCCCCCGCCAGCTGAGCCGCGGTTGCCTGGCGCTACCCCGGAAACTGCGGCGACACGAAGCCTACACCTACCCTGCTACACCGGAAACCCACTCGCCCAGCTTGCGGCCTAGCCAGCAAAGCAGATCTGATGGCCTTTACAGCAACCAAGATAGATCTTCAGGACAAGCCGTTGTCCCCTGCTGGAGCGGGCCACCCCCCATTAGAGCTCGCTCGCGCGCGGCAGTGCTCGAACTTCACCATTCGGAGATCCCCGGCGCCGTCACTGTTCACCCAGACAAAACAAGCTGGCGGCCGCTCTTTTCGCCAAGATGTTTGTTTGCAAAGCTGGGCGGCATGGCCCCGGACCAGCCTAAAAAGAAAGCTACCAAGATCACCAGTGGGCGCGCGCGGCGTGTGCTCAAGGTCGGTGAGTTAGCCACCTCTGTTGGCACGAGTTACTTGTGGAATGCCATTCGGGCGCCCTTTCAGTCCACCGGCGAGCGAGAAAAGGCGCTGTTAGACACCCACATCAAAAACGCGATGCGCATCGTCGAGCGATCACAGGAGCTACGGGGCGCTTTTACCAAACTCGTGCAAATGCTGTCCATGCGCGACGACATTCTCCCGGCCGAGGTGTTGAGCGTGTTGTCGTCCGTGCAGTCGCAAGTGCCACCCATGGACTACGGGCTCATCCGTGAGCAAATTCGGCGCGAACTCGGAAAGGCCCCGGAACAACTTTACGCATGGTTTGATCCGGAAGCGTTTGCCGCCGCCTCGCTCGGCCAGGTTCACCGGGCGCGCCTCCACTCTGGAGCAGAAGTCGTCGTTAAGGTCCAGTATCCAGGAGTGGAGGATACCGTCAAGCAAGACCTACAGAACATCAAGGCCCTCCTCAACGTGTTTACACTCATTGCTCGCGACGTCATGCGGCAACGCGTCGACCCCTCCGACGTCTATCGCGAGCTCGAAGAACGGCTTTACGAGGAACTCGACTACCTCAACGAAGCACGGAATATCGAACGCTTCCGAGAAATGTTCGCGGACGACCCAGAGGTCATCATCCCTAGCGTTTACCCGGAGCTTACCTCGCGCCGGGTTCTGACCATGGAATATGTCGAGGGGTACCCGCTAGCGAACGTGCTGGCACCAGGCGTGGATCAGGAGCTGAAAGACTGGATTGCAAAGAAGTACTTTCGTGTCGTCTGGCGACAGGTGTTCGAGTACGGAACTTTGCACACAGACCCCAACCCAGGCAATTACTTAGTGACGTATCACCCGAAGCTTGCCATTTTAGACTTTGGTTCCATCCGCATCTTCCCCGAGCCGATCCGCAAAGCGTATCTGCAGCTCGCCGATGCCTTACTGCGGGACGATCGTACCACCATGCAGCAGTGCTTTGTCACCCTGGAGTTCTTGGATCCGGATCAAGATCCTGCACCGATGGTGCAGATCATGAAGATTATCTTCGAACCTTTGCTAGTAGACCGGCCGTACCATCCGCGAGACTACAACACCGTGGAGCGCGGAATCGAAATTGCCAAGATTGCCATCGAACACCGCATCTTTAAGGATCCCGGTCACCGCGTCTTTCTGGTGCGCGCTCTCATGGGGCTCGATGCCTACCTGAAGCAAGCCGGTACCGTGGCCAACTGGCACCGCGAGTTCCGCGCCTGCGTGCAACGTGCGCTGGAATTGCAAAGGCCAACATCGAGGGGGAAGCAGGCCTGGTGAGAAAATACCTCGGACGGGGGTTGCCTCTCCGTGCCCTGTCTGAGCTTTCCAGGCCGGTCAACAGAAGGTTTGTTGAGGACGCCTTTTGCCAAAGTCTCCAGGAGGCGCGGAAGATCACCCGTCCCCGCCGCAAGCGCTAGACACGGTTAGCCGGCAACACAGCCCCCTTCCACTGAGCAAACGATCCCCCTAACGTCCCACGATCGTTGTGAAGGTCCCTGCAAGTTTCGCGCTCCGACCTGAGCGAGCCTTGCGCTCGAGCGAGCAGCAAAATCGCCCACCGGGCTACCGAACGGGCCAAGAGAAATTCCCGAGGTCAGCATGCACGCATTGGCAAGCGGTTGAAGGTCGGCGGCAGCGCTCAACACCACGCCCCAAGCAAGTGAACTGCCCTCAGTCCCCAACGATGTCTTTCGTTCGAACGTGGGTATGGGCAAGTCTACCCGCACGACGGGGCCCTTGCCCTTCAGAGAAATCGTCGCGGTCGTGCGCCGCTCCACGAACACCGGCCCAGTCACTTCAAGGGTAGCGGAAAACAGTCTCTGCGCGACCGCAAATGGTGCTCACCAGGTCGAGGCCAAAGACTACCTAGCTGTGCATGCACTCGCGGGGCGGCCGTGCAGAATGCACATATGTTCCGGACCCATCCACTGGTGAAATGGCTTGCCCAGCTCACCGACCGTACACAGTATGCTAACGACGTCAAAACGGTTGCCTGCAGCCTCGTTACGTACGGTTGCATTCCGTCTGAGCATCGAGGATTCCCGCATGGACACACAAAGCCGCCCGGGGGCATCGATTTCGCTGCAAAACGGCGAGTCCTCACAGGAGGTGGCAGCGGGCGTGTTGCTCACGAGGGCAAGCGTATGCGCGCTGTCGCACGCATCCAGGGCGCACGGGATGTGGCCCCAGTCGCGACCGTAACTGAGCGGTGCGTCGAACGCCTTGAAGCACGCGCCATTGCGTTGCAGCAGTCTGCGGTGCAGCGTTGGCGGGGGTGCGGCGCACGGTGCGCCGACAATCCCGACGCCCAATGGGCTCGCGTTGAGGCTGCTCGGTGACCAAGTGAGTTCCCGAAGACCGTTCGGCCTACCTCACGGGTCAGCCGGATCGACCCTCGGCCATAGTTCAACATACCACAGTCGGCACCTTGGGCTTCTGCCAAACGAGTTTTCACCGATTTGCCGAGCGCCGCTGGGCCACTCATGCTTTGCCACCGCTCCCAGTCGAATCGAATTGCCTCAAGGGCAGCATTGCTCTGTAAGGCAAACCTAGACTCGCTGCAAAAGAGCCAGGATGTACAGTTCTCATCCGTGGAAAGTTTGCGAACGCAACCGCAACGTGGACGTTGTCACTGACACTGGCAAATCTGCTTGGCTCCAACTGACGGAAGCAGCTCCGAAGCACAGATCGGTGCAAGCCCCGGGCCTCTTCGGCCCGGCTCGTAGAGCGGCGAATTCCGAGGGTAAAGCAGCCACTTCCGTTCCTGCGACCGCCGCGAACACCAGTGACATCCGTGCAACCGTACCTGAGCCATACCCTTGGGCGGCCTCTAGCTTTGTCGGATTGTTTACTCTGCGCTCAACGGATTTGTGCACGTTTTGGTTCGGAAGAGCCACTTTCCCGCACCCAATTTCGGGAGTGGCTAGCGATCACCAATTCGCCAGTTCAGAGAGCGGCAGGACCCTGACAAGAGTCAGCGATGGTTAGATGCGGAAATATCCGCCGCGGAAGTAAAGCAGCGGCCTTTTCTCCGCAGCGACGTCACCAGCAAGCACGCGCCCGATTAAGATAGTGTGGTCTCCCGCGTCAACCGTCCGTTCCACTTGGCAGTCAACGAACCCGAGTCGCTCTGCCAACACCGGGGCTCCGCTCGAGCCCTCGGCAAATGGAATGCTGCGAAACTTCTCTCCGCCGGACACGGCAAAATGTCGGGCGTAGTGCTCTTGCTCGGCCGCGAGAAAGTTCACCGCAAACACACCCGAAGACAGGAAATGAGGGTAACTTTCCGATTTCTTGTCAACGCAGACCAACACCAACGGTGGATCGAGCGAAACCGATGTAAACGCTGTCGCTGTGAGACCGTACGGCCGGCCTTCCACGGAGCGTGTGGTCACCACGGTAACCCCCGCAGCGAAGCTCCCCAGCCAGCGTCGAAATTCCTCCTTGCTCACTGCCATCGTGCCCCTCAAAATGCACGCAGGCCGAGGAGAACCACGGCAAAGTACGCCGCAATCACCGCGGCCCCCGCGTAATCCTTAGCCAGGCGCTGCCCGAACAACAGGCAAAGAAGGACTACGCCCGACATTGCCACGCCCCAGCCGGCAACGCGCATACCGGGCTGTCGAAAATCGAGCAGGATCAAACCCAATCCGCAGAGTCCTCCCGCAACGAGCTCAAGGACCGTAATGGTCGTCAACAGTTGAGGCACCCACGAGCCCAGCGGAGTATGTTGGAAGTGCTCCGACAAATATTGAAGGTTCCCCTCGCGATCGAGCACTTTGTCCAGCCCCGACTGCAGGAACGTCACGGCGAAAAACGCGGTGACGAACAACCGTCCGATTAAATTTGCATCCATCTTTGGCTCCTCCTCACAACTGAACCACCAGGTGCTTATCCAACACTGAAGTTCCAGCGCAACTAGAGGCAACGATCCCCTTGAACAAAGGGCCGATACAGGCAATGCTCTTTTCCGCCACGAGCCGACCGAAACCGCACCTGTGCTGGCACCGCCGACACGAAAGGAGTCTCCCGTGAAAAACGTAATTGTTCTTACCCACCGGACTCACGATGTGCTCAACCAGCCGCCGCCGTTCGAAGGTCATGACTTATGGACCACAGACCCCATTTTGGCCGAGGCACTGGTTCGTGAGGGAGCTGGGTGGGCTCGGGATAGTGTGGCGGAGCTTGCGCGCATTCTCGCTGGCGAGCCGATTCGTTGGGCCGTGCAGGCAAACACGTACCCTCCAGTTTTGCGCAGCTACGACCGCTACGGCCACCGGATCGACGAGGTCGAATATCATCCAGCGTATCATCATCTCATGGAGCTGGCGATTGCCCATGAACTCCACGCTCTTCCGTGGAGAACACAGAAAGCTGGCGCCCACGTCGCTCGTGCAGCCAAGTTCTACCTGCAGTCTCAAGTCGAGGCTGGGCATGGTTGCCCGATCTCGATGACGTACTCCATCGTTCCCGCCCTCCGACATCAACCGGAACTCGCAGCGGAGTGGGAACCCCGCATTGTCTCCCTCGAATACGATCCACGGTCTCTCCCGCCGAGCCAAAAGCGGGGGGTTATTTGCGGCATGGCAATGACCGAAAAGCAAGGCGGCTCTGACGTCCGTGCCAACACCACCCGGGCAGAGCCTGTAGATTCCGCGGGACCGGGTGCCGCTTACTGGATCACTGGCCACAAATGGTTTTGTTCAGCGCCCATGAGCGACGCTTTCCTGTTGCTCGCGTACACGGACAAAGGGCTCTCCTGCTTCCTCGTTCCACGCTGGCGGCCCGACGGCGCACGCAACACGATTTTGATCCAACGGCTCAAAGACAAATTGGGCAATCGATCCAACGCCTCGAGCGAGATCGAGCTAGACCGCGCCTGGGGCCGCATGGTCGGGCAAGAAGGTCGCGGTGTGTCTACGATTATTGAGATGGTCAACCACACCCGCCTCGACTGCGTGATCGGCTCGGCTGCGGTGATGCGGCAGGCTCTGGTTCAAGCCATCCATCATTGTCGTCATCGGGCGGCGTTCGGAAAACGCCTTTCCGAGCAGCCACTCATGCAAAACGTGCTCGCCGATCTCTGCCTGGAAAGTGAGGCCGCCACGGTTGCGATGATGCGCTTGGCTCGTGCTTACGACGAAGCAGACCGCGACCAGCAACAACGCGCCTTCGCCCGGCTTGCCACGGCAGTCGTCAAGTACTGGGTATGCAAACGGGCGCCCGTGATGGTCGTGGAGGCACTCGAATGCCTCGGAGGTGCCGGCTACGTCGAGGAGAGCATCATGCCCAGGTTGTACCGCGAGGCACCCTTGAACGGCATTTGGGAAGGTTCGGGTAATGTCATTTGCTTGGATGTTTTGCGGGCTATGCGCAAAGAACCAGAGACCGTGCCCGCATTCTTGGGCGAGGTCTCCCGAGCGCAAGGCGAACCGATTCTAGACCGTGGGCTGCGCGCGCTCCAGCAGGAGCTAGCTCAGCTCGACGACCTCGAGTTTGGCGTGCGTCGGCTTGTCGAGCGGATGGCGGTTTTACTGCAGGCTTCGCTTCTGCTTCGCCACAGTTCGCCCGAGGTCGCTCAGGCGTTCTGTCGTTCCCGCTTAGAGGGTGACTGTGGCCGCGCCTTCGGCACCTTGCCCCAGGGAACCAACGTGCAAAGGATCATCGATCGGAACCTGCCAACCTGACCTAAAATGGGGCGCATCCTTCACAAGATCCTTCGTGACCCGAGTTTCTGGTTCTTTGTGGTGGCGGCGCTGCTTCTTGGCCTCACACACGGGCTCGCGCGCCAGCGGAATATCATCACCGTGCGTCAGGAGGAGATCGCCAACCTAGAACAGAGCTTCACCTCGCAGTGGGAACGGACCCCGACCGCGGCCGAGCGCGAGGCCTTGCTCGCCGACTATGTCAACCAAGAGCTACTTTGGCGCGAAGGTGTGCGCCTGGGCTTGGACCGGGCAGACCCGATCGTACGCCGCCGCATCGTGCAAAAAATGACTTTTCTTCTTGAAGCCGCTGCTAACGGTGGCCCACCCAGTGACGACGTCCTCAAGAGCTACTTTCACCGCCACTCGGAGCGGTACCAGCTACCGGAGCGGGTAACGTTCCAACACGTCTTCCTCCTCGGGGAAAGCCGCCGCGATAGCGGCTCCCGGAATGCCGAGGTGTCTCTTGCCGTCACCCCTAAAGAAGTCCAGCGCCGCCTGGAAGCCGGCGAGTCGCCGGAGGCTCTTTCAGCTCCGTTTCTCCGCGGCCTGCGGTGGAAGGAGCGTACTGCCGACGACATCAAGAACACATTCGGCGCCGATTTTCTGGCTGCCTTGCGTGATCTGCCCACCGGAAAATGGAGCGAACCGATTCCGTCTCTTTATGGGTGGCACCTCGTACGGATTGAAAGTTGGCACCCACGCGAGCTTCCCGCTTTCGAAGCCGTTCGAGCTCGCGTGGAGCAAGATTGGCTGGACGAAGCGCGCTCGCGTGCCCGTGAACAGGGTTTACAAAAGCTGCGTGCTCGTTATCGCATCGTTGTGGAATCGATGTCGGTTCCGGCCGGCCACCCGCAAGGGGGGTAATTTCTGAACCCGTGGGCCAGGCTCACTGGCACCGCACGGACCTCGCGCTACCCGCGTCCCTAGAAGCCATACGTCAACGTGACCATTAGCCCCGACTTCGTGACCTCCTTGTATCGTACCTGCGTTTCACCCAGAGGCGGCGCACGGTTGGGAGCGAAGCCGTCACCCAGCACCCGCGTGTTCGGGTCGGCAAAGTAACCGACCCCAAGTTGTAGCTGGTCTCGGGGAAACAATGTGTCAACGCGCCAGCTCAACATCAATCCAGCACCGACAGCATCGACAAAGTCGTCCCCGAACTGAACGCCAAGAAAGGGGCCAAGCCCGAGGCTTTCGCTGAGCCGTGCTCTTGTCTCGAGCGGGCTTTGACGAACTGCCGCAGCGACCCCTCGATCGCCCGAGGGGTCAGCCTTCCACTCTCTTTTGCTCCTCAATGGGAACAGGTAATGCACCTCGACCAATGCTCGGGGGATGTTCGTGGAAGCACGGTCCACGCGAACGATCCGCGTGCCACTCTTCGGCTCCTCCACGATGCGCGCAGTCTCTACTCGAGCCTTGCCCCCAATGTCCACATTGAAAGCCAGCCCCAAGCCAGCACCCCAGCGCCGTGGCGCCCGGGGTGATGGTTTCAGCCGTTGTCGCAGCCGCGGCACGTCTGCGGCCCGCTCCAGGTCTTCTGCTGCGCGCGTCAGTGCCTCTCCCGCTTGGACAAGGTGATTCAGGCTGTCCACCAACGCCGCCTGCTTTCGCGCCAACGATTCCTCGTAACGACGAGCCTTCGCCTCCGTCAACTGGGCTCGCGAAAGCTCCAAACGCGTATGTACCGCTTGCAGCTCGAGCAACGCGTCGCGCGCCAACACGGCCGCGGCTCGCACGCGCGCCGTACTTTCTGCCACCCTGTCCGACAGACTACGCAACTCCTCGGGCACTTCCGGCACTCCCCGTTCCAGAGCAGCCGGTGTCTCCAGAAGCCTGTCGAAGGTCTCCAAGGCGGTACGCGCCACTGCACGCGCCTCGGTCACCACCGCAACACGCTCGCGCCGCGCTAAGTCTGCCCCACGTCGTGCCGCCAAATACTCCCGGCCACCACGTGCACGCAACTCTTCTGCAGTGCGTTCAAGCCAAATCGTCCGTCGTTCGGCGCGGACAGCGTCACCAATTTTTGCCGCGGTGCGCTCGGCGAGCCGGGCGGCTCGTTCCGCTGCTACCGTGTACCGGTGTGCCGCCAACAATTGCTCTGCCAGCTGCGACCCCTGCGCAGCCCAGCTGTCCACGGCCACCGAAGTGGTAGTAACGGCGCTCAGTAAAGCCGCCACCACCCGCACGTTGCGCCGACCCAACACCAACCACACCACAATCAACTCCAAACCTGCTTCGCTGGTTTTTCGCACGCAAACCGCAGCAAAGTCAAACGATCGAGCCGCGCGACACCGCACACCGGGTCTTGCCTCAGAGCGCCGCGCGAAACAGAACACGGACATGCAGCCAAGGCCGTGGTCGACTCAAGCCAAGTTTCGATACCGCTCGGCTCCGAACCGACGAGCGGTGCCATTTGTTGCCTTTGTCGGCTTGCTGTCAGCCCTTAGCCTTGCGCGCGCGCTCTTCGCCCATCCCCTCGAACCAACAATTCTTGAGCTGCGCCAACTCGACTCCACGACTTGGGAAGCCCTGGCGTGGAAACCTTCCGGAACGTCGCCGCTCCCATTGAGGGTCCACCTCCCCAGCCAGTGTACACCCTTGATCGTGCACCCTGCACCGTCGGCACGCTTCGCGTGCAAGCCCTTAGCGATGACGAATGCGAACCTTGTGGTCCGAAGCACCGTGGAAACAGTTGCTACGGTATGGGTGCGTACGCGCTATGTCGACGGCAAGGAACTCGCAGGCAGCACCGACCCTCGAAGTGGCCGCTTTCGTGCCGTCCGGCCAGACTTGCTACCCCTCCCTACGGTGGCCCAGACGTATTTCCGCTTGGGAATGGATCACGTCCTGGAGGGGGTCGATCATCTCTTGTTTCTCGCTGGTTTGGTTTGGTTGCTGGGGAGCGCCAAAGACGTTCTTCTCACGGTGACTACGTTTACGCTTGGCCATGCTCTAGCACTCTTGCTCGCAGCTACTGGTTGGTTCCATCTAGAGCCGACCATCGTAGAGGTTCTCATTGGTGGCAGTATTGTCTTCGTGGGTCGGGAGCTCTGGCATCAGGCTGTTTCTACCGCGCAGAGCATGACCCGCTTCTTCGGACTTCCCTTCGGCCTGCTGCATGGCCTTGGCTTTGCTGGTGCCTTGCAAGATTTGGGGCTTAGCTCCCTTGCGGCCATTGCGTTCTTCAACTGCGGCGTAGAGTTGGGGCAGTTACTTTGGGTCTTGGGACTCAGTGCCCTAAGCTTACTCGTCCAACGTCGACGAGCATCCTATCGAGCTGTCGCGCGCTTCGCAGCCAGCGGCATCGGGATCGCCGGCGCGTGGATCACGCTCGAGCGAATCATTCGCGTCGTCTTCCCGGCCTCGGGGCTACCTTGATTTCGGCAACGCGGCCGCGGTAGGTGACCTTCGTCGTACCAGAGGAGCCAAGATGAGCGGTCGGGTCAAGCGGTGGTGGGCTACTGTTTGGTGTCTAGCCGTGGTGCATGCTGCACCAGCAGCCAAAGCATCCGGTGCACGCTGTGTGGGTGACTGCGACGGCTCGGGCAGCGTTTCCATTAACGAGGTCGTTCGTATGGTCAACATTGCTCTGGGTCGCCAAGCTCTTGCACTGTGCCCCGCAGGCGACAATAACGAAGACGGCGCGATCACGGTAGACGAGATCGTCGCCGCGGTGGAGTATCTGCTGCGTGGCTGCCCTCCCCCACCCACGCCAACGAGCTTCCAGCCCACGCCGACGCCGACGGCGCCACCTCAACAATGCGGGAACTACAACCCCGAAAGACAGGTGTTCTTTGGCGACCTACACGTACACACCGCTTACTCGTTCGACGCGTACACTTGGGATGTGCGCACGACTCCTGCCGATGCTTATCGCTTCGCTCGCGGAACGCCCATTGCGCTGCCCCCACTGGATGCCACTGGTAACGGCACGCGTCTCGCTCGCATCGACCGACCGCTGGACTTCACCGCCGTTACAGATCACTCGGAGTTCCTCGGCGAGGTTTCCCTCTGCTCTACGCCCGGCTCACCAGCCTACGACACGCTCACTTGCCAGAACTTTCGGCAGGGTTTCGCCGAATCCCAGTTGGACTTCGGCGCGCGCCTGTCCGTGCGCCGGCCGCAACGGGCGGCCGACGTTTGCGGCGCTGATTGGCAACGGTGCCTCGAAGTAGCCGGTGACGTGTGGGAGCGTATCCGCGGTGCTGCGGCGCAAGCGTACGAGCCGTGCCGATTTACCACTTTTATTGCCTATGAGTACACTAACGCGTTGGCTGGCAGTACGCTGCATCGCAATGTCGTCTTCGCCAACGATCGTGTGCCGCCTCCAGTGAGCACGTTCGAGCAAAACACCCCCGAAGGGTTGTGGCGCGAGCTTCAACGGGTGTGCACCCAGCAAATTCCAGGCTGCGACGTCATCGCAATTCCCCACAATTCCAACGAAAGCACGGGCCGCATGTTTACCGTGGAGTACGGTGGGGCATCTTCTATCGAGCAGCAGCGGGAGCAAGCATCGCTTCGGGCGCGGATGGAAGTACTTGTGGAGGTTTTCCAGCACAAAGGCTCGAGCGAGTGCTTTGCCGGGCTGTCGAGTGTCCTGGGAGTCCCTGACGAAGCCTGTGACTTCGAGCCGCGCCAGCGGGGAGAGCTGACCGACTGCGGCGAAGGCGTCGGTCAGCTCGGGGCTGCTGGACGTGGCTGTATCTCGCGCCGGGATTACGTCCGCAACGTCTTAGGGATGGGCCTGCGAGAATACGCTCGGCTTGGCGTCAATCCGTTTTCCTTCGGTTTGATTGCCAGCACCGACACCCATAACGGCACGCCTGGCCGGGTTGCGGAATACGAATTTCAAGGCCACCGTGGCTCCGCCGAGGCCACGCCTGGCGGTTTAATTGGATACGATGAACTTGGAGAGGCGACCGTGCTGTTCAACCCAGGCGGTCTCGCTGCCGTCTGGGCCGAGGAAAACACTCGCGAGTCCATCTTCGCTGCGTTGAAACGTAAAGAAACGTTTGGCACTAGCGGCCCCCGCATCGTGGTGCGCTTCTTCGCCGGCTGGGATTTACCCCCAAACTGGTGCGAGAGCCCAGAGCGGATCGGAGTCGGCTACAGGCAGGGCGTTCCCATGGGCGGGACGCTGGTGAGGAATTCGAGCAACGGGGCGCCCGTGCTTGCCATTGCTGCCGAGTCTGACCCTGGCACTGTGGAGCACCCAGGCACGCTCCTTCAGCGGATCCAGGTCATCAAAGGGTGGCTGAGCCACGGCCAGCCACAGTTACGTATCTACGATGTCGCTGGCAATGCCAACAACGGGGCTAGCGTCGACGTACGGACCTGCACACCGACCGGCCCGGGGTTTACCCGCCTTTGCACAGTATGGCGTGATCCGGATTTCGACCCCGAAAACCCCGCGTTTTATTACGTACGCGTGCTGGAGAATCCGTCATGTCGGTGGCATGTTCACGCGTGCAATCAGTTGCCCCCCGAGAGCCGGCCATCCGCGTGTAACGACCCGACGCTGCCGCGAACCATCCAAGAACGAGCTTGGACATCGCCGATTTGGTATCTACCGGGCTAAGCCGCGGGGACTGGCAACAACGGCCGCGCAGCGGTTGGCGTTCTCCCCTTTGGGGGGGCTAAACCTTCCGGCGCTTAGCCCCCAAAGGGCTGGACCGATCGACCCCGTGCCGCTTCGGACCTCGAGCGGCGAGTTCCACAAGGCACGCGACTAGCGCAGTCGGATCGCCGAGTTGCTGATCACCACCGTTTCGCGCTCTTTCGTTTTCGCGGAGATAACGATTTTCCCGTCCTCTTTCCACATCGAGGTGACGATCGTCTCTCCTGGATACACAACTCCCGAGAATCGGGCCGCGTACGACGCCACCTTGTCAACGGCGCCGTTCAGCATGGTATCGACGACGGCTTTGCACACGATCCCAAACGAACATAGCCCGTGCAGGATTGGTTTCTCAAAGCCGGCAAGCTTGGCAAACTCCGGGTCACAGTGCAGTGGGTTTTTGTCGCCCGACAAGCGATATAGCAAGGCCTGATGCGGCATGGTCGGCGACTCGACCACTGCGTCGGCTGGGCGGCTCGGGGTTTCGTGCTGTGCTTTCGGCCCCGGGTCACCACCGAAGCCACCTTCCCCTCGTGCAAAGATCGTGAATCGATTGGTGAAGAGCGGCTCCCCTCCCTTCTCCTTCGTATTCACTTCGAGCACGATCAACGCTGCTTTCCCCTTGTCGTAAATACCGGCGACCCGAGCTGTGTTTTCAATTTGAGCGGCAACCGGCAAGGGCCGTTGCAGTTCGATTTCTTGTTCCCCGTGCAGCACCATTGCGAGGTTAATGTTGATTCCCGGGATATTGTTCATGCCCCCAAGTGCCCCAAACACAGGAATCACAGCAAAACTCGGCAACACCTTAAGATAGCGCTCGTAAGTATACTCGAGCTCTTTCGGGTCGGTCGGCTTGGTCATTCCGGCACCAATCCCGAGATGGTACAAAATCACTTGGTCGGCATTCCACGAACCCGTCGTAGAAGGTAATTGCGCATTCAAGGCCTTCTGAACGTCAATGGGCATTTACAACCTCCTTTCGTTTCGTTGGCGATCAACGGCGTCGCCGCCTCCAAGAGCGCAAGCGTTGCCACGCTGTCAAAATTAGCGCAAGGGGAGGAGACGGTTGTCGATGGAAAACCATTCGCGAGAGCAACACGAGCCGTCGCCGTACGGACTCCCGGGGAGGCGAAAGTACAAGTTTGTCGATTGTGCTGCGACTGCCGCTCCCGGTTTCCGCAACCACATCTACCCGGTCGAGCGCGTGGAGGAGTTTGTCACACGTTTTGGACCCGAAGACTGTTTCGCCACCATTTTCTTCTTCTCCGAAGAGGTTCTTCTTTACCTTGCGGAGCACCGCGTCAATGATCACCCATCGATTGCCGGATTCGACGGCAGGATCTGGGCTGCGTTCCTGCCGTTTGACATTGATGGTGAGCCCTCCTCGGATGGGCTGGCAGCAGCCTTAACGCTTGCACGGCAGACCTACACGTTTCTTCAGCGCCACTGGTGTCTGCCAGAAGGGGCGATTCACATTTACTTCAGTGGCCACAAAGGCTTCCACTTACTCGTCGATGCGCGTGTCTTCGGTCGAATCGCACCAACAAACGACCTGCACCGTATTTTCTCCCTCCTAAGGCTGCAGGCATGGCGTTTACTTGGAATGCCTGCTGGAGCAGCACGTTTTGACCTAGCCATTGGGGACAAAGTGCGCCTTCTGCGACTCGCCAATACTCGACACCGGCAAAGCGGTCTTTATAAAGTACCGCTGTCTGCCGAGGAGCTACACGCTCTCACCACTGAGGAGATCCTGGTCCTCGCTCGCGCCCCCCGACCTTTGACACGGGCCTTGTTTCGCGGTTTGTTGCCCAGCGAGCCGGTCGGACCTGTAGGACCCGCTCAGGCAACGTTTTCCCAAGTGCGCCGCTTAGCCCGGCGAGGCCGCCCTCATCCCTATCGGCTACCGCAGCCTCCACAAGATTTGACCGAGGCACTTTGTGTCGCACGGCAACACATGCTCCGGCACGATATCCCCCGAGGCATGCGCAATAACGTGGCCATTCGCTTGGCTTCTGCACTTCGCCGTGCCGGGTATACCCTAGCTCAAAGCAGTGCAATCCTGGGCGAATGGAACCGCCGCCTGACTGTCCCACTTCCCGCTCGAGAACTCCAAAGCGTTATTCGCTCGGCCTACGCCCGTGCTTTCCCTTACGCTTACGGGTGCCACGATGAGGTCATCCGCCTTTTCTGCCCTTTTCGCGATCGCCTCTTCGATTGCGAGGTCTATCGCAAGCAGCACCTCCAGCAGGGAGCCGACTAGCCAGGGAAGATTTTTGTGAAATCGGGCAACACGCAGGAATCTGCTCTAGTGTGATCACGCACGAACCTCGCCCTGCTAACGAAAAACAAATAGGGTCAGTTTGTCGACAGGGTGCTGCGGCAGCCATTTTGGCAGAATCCCGGCAAATAGCGTACCGCTTTCCCAGACGTCTCAACCGGTACGATGCCCCGGCAAAGCAACCCTGCATCCTTGCTCTACCCAGCTTGCTCGGAGTGGGGGAGCAGGTCATTTAGTTCACTCATGCACGCGTTTCGCTATGAATCGGTCATTCCAGTCCCGGCCGCATTTGCCTATGACTGGCACACCCGCGAGGGTGCCTTCGAGCGGCTCACGCCACCGTGGACTGAAGTAAAGGTGGAGCACCGCGAGGGCACGATCGAAGCGGGCAAAGTGCTCTTCCGGCTGCAACTCGGGCCCTTCCATGTACGTTGGCACGCGGAACACCACGGCGGCAGGCGCGGCGTGGAATTCCGTGACCGCATGGTTGCTGGCCCGCTGGCATTCTGGGACCACGTGCATCGCTTCGTGCCCGTGAAAGATGCTCAGTTCCGCATGGAGGACGAAGTGCAGTATCGGGTCGTTGACCGCCCCGCCGTGCTGAACAACGCTCTCGACCGGGTATTCATCCGCCGCGAACTCACACGGCTATTTGGATACCGTCACCGCGTCCTCGCTCACGATCTCCTTTGGCACCACGAACTATCTAGTAATTCAATGGGTTTCTTGGTCACTGGAGCAACTGGCTTGGTTGGTTCGACGTTGTGCCCCTTTTTGAGCGCGGGTGGGCACGCGGTCATTCGCGCTACCCGAGCGCCACGCCACTCGGCGAATGATGCCCAGTGGGATCCGCCAACTGGTGTCGTCAAGTTGCCAGGCCACCGAGCAGTCGACGTGGTCGTGCATCTGGCGGGAGCCAATGTTGGCGAGAGTCGGTGGACGGAACAACGCAAGATGGAAATCCGCGCTAGTCGCGTCTTAGCCACTCGTAAGCTGGCAGAACAGCTCGCCCGTTGGAAAGTGCCACCCAAAGTTTTCGTTGTCGCCTCGGCAATTGGCTTTTACGGCGACCGTGGGGATGCTCTGCTGGACGAGGACAGCCCGGTCGGAACCGGCTTCCTCGCGTCCGTATGCCGCGATTGGGAGGAAGCAAGCCGGCCAGCCGAGGAGGCAGGAATCCGTGTGGTTCGATTACGGATCGGCGTCGTCCTAAGCCCCAAAGGCGGCGCACTTCGGCAGCTCTTGTGGCCATTTTGGCTGGGTCTGGGTGGACCCACAGGTACTGGTCGTCAGTACATGAGTTGGATCACGCCGGACGACCTAGCAGCAGCCATTTTGTTTTGCGCTAGTCACCGTGATTTACACGGACCAATCAATGCGGTGGCACCCCATCCCGTGACGAACGAAGCCTTCGCGCACGCTCTGGCAAGGGCGTTGCACCGCCCGGCGCTCCTGCCGTTTCCGGAATTCGCTGTTCGTTGGACTTTTGGGGAAATGGGTGAAGAGTTACTCCTCTCGAGCACACGCGTGCATCCGAGCCGCTTACTACAAAGCGGCTTTCGGTTCAGCTTCCCAACCGTTGAAGCCGCCTTGGCTCACGTGCTCGGCACAAGCTGAAGATCCCCGCCAACACGGAGGGAGGATTCTATGCTCTTCTCCACGCGATGCCTTCGGTGTATGTTCGAGTGGTCTTAAGGGCTAAGCCGCTGTGGTAGACCGTCATCATTTGCGCGCTTCAAGAGTTCAAGGAGAACGTGCGTTCGCCACAGTATTTTTTCTCGCTCTCCTTGCCAGTTTCCCTTTAAGAGGAGGAAAGGTTATGGCATTGACGATCGAATCGCCGGCGTTTGCGCACCGCGGAGCAATCCCGTCGAAATACACATGCGACGGGGATGACATTTCCCCGCCGCTCAGTTGGTCGGGCGTTCCGCAAGGGGCGAAGAGTCTCGTCCTCATTGTCGACGATCCTGACGCTCCCGACCCTGCCGCCCCACGGATGACTTGGGTACACTGGGTCCTCTACAACCTCCCGCCTGACAGCACCGGTCTACCAGAAGGGGTGAAGTCGGAAGATTTACCAGCGGGGACCAAAGAAGGCGTCAACGACTGGAAGCGCACTGGCTACGGTGGTCCCTGCCCACCGATCGGGCGTCATCGCTACTTTTTCAAATTGTACGCCTTAGATCGCGTCTTACCCGACCTTAGCCGGCCCACGAAAGCCCAGCTTGAAAACGCGATGAAGGGGCACGTACTCGAACAGGCGGAACTCGTGGGCACGTACGAGAAGGCCCGCCGTTAGGGCTCGTCTCGTCCCACTTCTCCAGGCGATTGACCAGGCAAGGTGACGTCAGACCCGAACTTGACCCGCTTTAAGTGAGGGTACACCCACACGAGCGCGGCGAGCAGCACCAGCCCCAGGAGCGTGGGGACACCGGCCATTTCCAGCCGTGCAGCTAAGCTACGGCCAAGCAAACCCGGCGACAAAAGATTCGTGAAGACACTGGATCCAAGCCCGACAACTGCGGCCCGATGAGCTGGCGTACCCCTCGAAGTTTGCCACCAAGTGGCAAATAAGAGCGCATTGGGTAGAAGTGCCACGGCTAAGTATGCCTTCCACGTCACTGGCGAGAACAAAGCCGTTGCCAAAAAGATCACGCTCCACTCGCAAAATTGCTCTCCCGGATGGGCTCCGCCTTTGCGACTTCGTAGCCAGAAGCCGCCAAGAAGGGGAGCAAGGGTGGCCCCCACGGCCACAGGCACCCATAGGGAGTCCGAAGAGGGGATGTCGTGCGCTCCAGGCGTCAAGATCGGGATCATGCCGTGTCCCAGCCAACGGTCCCACATTGCCCACACGGATTGATTGAGCCGCCCCACCCCCCAGCCAGCCGACACACGCTCCCGCCAAGCCGCGACGTAATCCCAGTAACGATACCATCCCCAAAACAAGGCGGGACTCAGAGACAGCCCCACGAAAGTTACACCGGAACTTACCACTGCCCGCCAACAGCGACGCCAAAGGAAGTAGACCAAAAAAGTAAGCGGCATCAATTTGATCGCGGCCGCCACTGCAACCAGCGCACCCCCCTTGACTCCCTGCCCCTGAGCTTGCGCCCTCAAACCAGCCAAAACGAGGGCGAACAAAATCAGGTTGATTTGGACGTGGTCAAAATTACTGCTCACATAACGTTCGCTCACCAAGAGGGGCACGAAGATCCATGGACTGGTCAGCGGCAAGCCGTGCCCGGGCTGCCAGCTCAGCCTACGCCCGTAAACCAGTTCGGCAATTAAGCTGCCGATCCACCAAAGCGCAGCGAAATTCAAGGCAAACCAAAGGGCCCGTGCCACGTAGGCGCTGGGCTCGGCCAAGAGCGCGAGAGGTACGCACAAAAGACTGAAAAATGGGGGCCAAGTGTTCAGTGCCCCGGCGGCCCGATACGGATCCTGGCCACGAAGCACCGCCTCACCCACGCGAAGGTATCCGGCAAAATCCCCTTCGTGATGGATTCGGATTGCACACACAGCGACGACGTACAAGGCGATTGCGCGGCGAAGCCACCAATGAGCGGAAGGAGACTGAGCCCAATGGCTCATCCAGCGCCGAACAAGAGTTTCTCCGTTCTCCGCCAGGCACTTCCCCCTCGACGGCCCCGCGTCACTCATCCCTGGCGCTCGCCTTCAGCCGCCAACAAGGCCGCACCGATGACACCCGCCGAGTCTCCTAGCTGGTGGCGCAAAATCGGCGCGCAAAATTCGCGCCCGAAGACATACCGGGAGACCGCTTCGCGACCGTAAGTGTAAAGTTCGTCGATGTTGGACACTCCTCCTCCCAATACCACACAACTCGGATCCAGGATGTTGATCACGTTTGCCAGAGCATGACCGAAGCGCTCCAGAAAATGGTCCAGGACTCGGCGCGCCGCGACCTCGCCCTGGCGTGCCGCGCGAACCACCTCGGCCAAGGGCGCGGGAAATCCTCTTTCCTTTGCAGCATATGCTTCCACCGCTGGCCCGGAGAGCAGCGTCTCTACACACCCCCGACCACCGCAGTAACACGGGGGACCTTGCTCAGCGATTCGATGATGTCCCCACTCCCCCGCGAGCCGGTGCGCCCCTGGCCAAATTTTGCCTTGCCATACGATACCGCCGCCAACGCCTGTTCCTAGGATGACGCCGAACACTACCTCGTACCCCCGTGCAGCGCCAAGAAGTGCTTCCGCCCAAGCAAAAAGGTTGGCATCGTTTTCCAAGATGACCTTCGTTCCTAGAGCCTGTTCCAAGTCGCGCCGCAGCGGCCGCCCGTTCAAACACGTGGTATTGCAGTTTTTCATCGTCCCGTCGGCCAGCGACATCGCCCCTGGAGTGCCCACCCCCACCACTCGCGGGCGTTTGCCAGCAGCCCGGCAACAGGCGGCGAACATCTCGGCCACCCGGTCGACAATCCGTTCGTAACCCTGGTGCCTATGAGTAGGCAGCCGCTCACGAAAGCAAACGCGATAGGCTTCGTCCAGCACGACGCCCTCGATTTTGGTTCCTCCTAAATCAATGCCAATGAACATGGCGCTGGATTTGATTTGACTACCACGTGGCAGCATCGATCAAAAGACGGGCTCGCCTTACACCATTTCGTGGCACTCAATGCTTCAATGTGGAAAGGGCATCGCCACGCCTCAGGGGAGCCGCACTTGCCGCGCGCGGGGGTCCCAATACAGACGAGTTTGCGCTTCAACAAATGGTCACCACTTGGCCCTATGCAAGACAAGGGACGGCTAGGAAACCTGCTGGCTCTTGCAAGTCGCCGTGCATTTGTGGCCCGTTCTCTTCATGCAACAGGTTCGGTCCATCCTGCTCCTGGACTTAGTGCTGGTCATTTGCTGCAGCGCCTGTGGCCCCGAACGGCCGGGCGTGGACAGTGGCAAGCTCACTCTCGGAGACACTCTAGCGGTCAACACCCACTACGGCACTCGGGGCAAAGTGGATCGGCAGGCTTTGGCTTTGCTCCGCGCTGCCGGGGTACGCACGTTACGCAACGACCTAGACTGGGAAGTCGTAGAGACGCAACCTGGTGTTTATGACTTTTCCAGCAGCGATGAGCTCGTGGAAGCGGCCGGCGCGCAAGGTTTACGCTTGTTCTTCATCCTTGACTACGGCAACAAGCTCTACGGGCCACCCCGCGCGGTCGTCGACGACGTTGGCCGTACGGCCTTTGCGGCCTTTGCTCGGGCCGCCGCCACCCGTTATCGCGGCAAGGGAATTCTTTGGGAAATCTGGAACGAGCCGAACTGGCCGTTCTTTTGGGGCGGGCGGGGACACGGGCCCGACCCCGCAGCCTACGCTAAGCTCGTTGCCGCTACTGTTCCGGCTTTGCGCGCTGCTGACCCTGCGGCAACCATTATTGCCGGTGCCGTCTTAGCCTCCGTTCATCCAGATTTCTTGGTCCTCGGTGCAATCCCTCACCTGGCATTCCTCGATCGCATCTTCGCTGCCGGCATTCTTCCTATGGTCGACGGCGTCAGTGCCCATTTCTACCGTGACCAGCCACCGGAATCGGTGTCTACCGACGTGGCCGAGATCCAAGCACTGATGCGGCGATATGAAATCGAGAAACCCGTCATCAGCGGGGAGTGGGGCTACAGTACCTACGACCCCAAGGCGCCGGTCACGGGTTTTAACTTTCTGCCAGCCGTTTCGCTCGATGGACAAGCAACGTACCTTGCCCGAATGATGTTGACCAATTTTTCCCTCGGCATACCCCTCAGTGTCTGGTTCAAGGATCGGGATGAAACAAACCCCTCGCCCGGAAATATCGAACACCACTGGGGCCTGCTGGCGGGCGACCTCAACCCAAAACCTGCGTACTTCGCGTTGCGCACGTTGAGCGAGCTTATTGGGGACGGGACGTTGTCGGAACGGGTGTGTTATGGCCCCGGCACGCACGGCTTGGTTTTCGACACGTCCCGGGGAAAAGTAACGGCACTCTGGTCGGAAAGCCCGGCAGAGTGGCACCTGACACTTTTCGGGGGAAACTCACGGATCATCGATCGCGATGGTCGAGACCTCACGTCAGTGGTTGCTGCCGGGAATCCGCTCCTTACAGGGCCGGACCGAGGGCCGCTTTACCTACTTGGCAAAGCGGTCGTTCGCGCCCAGGCACTCTCCGCACAAGTCGCCCAATCGCCGTGAGGCGCGAATTTCATCACTGCCGGCACCGAGTGTAGGTACCCTGTACCTGTCTGGCTTCAATCCTCCAGCCCCGCAAACTTAGAGCCATTCTTCTGGAACGACTCGGGATGTTCGTCATTCCCTTCTTTTTAGGGGCAGGGCCGGGGGCAACGAGGGCCGAGGGCTCGCTGTGGAATACACTGACAGTCCTGTGCTGCCGTCGTGCAAGCACGCTTGTCCGCGATACCTTCCAAAGACGACGCCGATAAAGGCCAGAACCTCACCCACGCGCCCTTATGAAGCCTCGAAGATGACACACCGGCTCCAGATGACAACACCGGAGCAAGGCCGGCTCGGTATTGGCGGCGCGCCAGAGCTGCTCGAAGGGATGCCAACCGCGGCGACATACGCTCCCCTTTCTGCCGTGAAACAGGCGCCGAACTCCTCGTCGCCACGGCTGAGCCTACGCGCCGTTCGCGGGTGCCTGGTACCGAGGCGTGCGAACAAGAGTGGCGCGGGCAGTCAATGGTGGGCAAACCTTCCACAGCAAGCTACACCGTGTGGAGAGCCTCGCGGCTTCGCGCAAGCCTGCTCGGCTCCTCTTCACTTGGTATCTGCCGAACTCCCGTCATCGCCTTTCTGGCGCTTCCGTGGGGAGCTGGTCCGTGGAGTCCGTCGGCACTTCCTCGCCGCCAAGGAGTCTGCACCAGCCACGCTGCCGCTCACCCGCGCCGCAGCATAGCCGTGCGCAACCGGCACGAGCTCGTCCTGCGCGCACACGCCGACAGCGAGTCATGCACTTTGCCGAACCCGCAACCGCGCACGCCTGTCCACGCAGTTGTCCACGACTTTGTCCAGACGGGGCCATTGCCGTTTTCCGCCTCGACGACTCGGAGCGTTTCGGCGACGTTTTACCCACTCGCGAAACGCACAACGTCGGCCTGCGGACGCTCGGCTGCCTCGTGGTTGCGCCCGAATCCCCAGCACGAACTGCGCACACAGTCACACCAGCAAGCACGCTGGCCGCTTGCCTGCATCGCTTCGTGGTACTCGAACACGAGAGGCTGCCCGCCCCAGGTAGCGCAACGCCTGCCTGGCGGGAGTCGTGCACCGCTGGCACGTTAGCCGCTTCTGCAGTGGGAATAGGATGCGTCTTCTGTCACAGGGCGTAGCAAGCCCAAAGAAGAAACTTTTCCGCGGTATAGGCCGTTGCGTTACGCCCCCGGAAAGTGACCTGCCCCAGACAAACCGCGGCACTTCACGCTCCTCTTTTGCAAGAGGGGCTTGCCGGCAAGTTGCCAGCCCACCGGAAAGTGAATCGAGGAGGCAACATGGGCCGAAGGGTCCAGAAAGTGGGTGGTCACCCCAGAGAGCACTTCTCTACCAAGCCCTTCAACACGCTGGCGATGCGAGCCGAGAGCGATTGGGCGCGAGGGTGTAGTCAGACCGGTTAGTCCAGCGCGAGAGAAAAGCTTCGCCCTCACGACGGCGTTTCTCCATCCAGCCCCAAACGGCGACGAGCGTGTTCGAGCTGGAGTGGTAAGAACTCTGGCGGCCAGGGTCCGACGTAAGCTGTGTACTGCTTGAGCAGTTGCCGAGCCACGGTGACTTTGTGCACTTCAGTCGGCCCGTCGGCGATGCCCATGACCGGCACCGCGAGCCACCACCGCATCAAGGGCAGTTCATTGGAACATCCGAGGGCACCGTGTAGTTGGATGGCTCGACGCACTACATCGTGAAGCACTTCTGCCATCTGTATTTTGGCGGCTGCGATCAACAGGCGTGCTCGGTCGAGGTGGCCTTGGTCGATGTGCCAGGCAGTATACAGAACGAGCAGGCGAAACTGCTCGAGTTGCACGAAGGAGTCAGCGATCATCTCCTGCACCAATTGCTTGCTCGCCAAGGACTCTCCTTGCACCTTGCGGCTGAGGGCCCGCTCGCACATCATCTGCAAAGCCTTCTTGGCCACGGCAACGGTGCGCATGGCGTGGTGAATTCTTCCTCCACCGAGCCGCGTCTGCGCGATGGCAAAACCTTCACCCTCTTGGCCGAGCAGGTGATCGGCTGGTACGCGGCAATTCTCGAAGCGCAGGAGACAGTGGTGGCCAACTCCGAGTGCCTCCGTCCCGAGACCGGCGCGACGCACGATTGTCAAGCCCGGAGTGTCCGCAGGCACGAGGAACATGGACGCGCCACGGTGGATCGGTACGTCCCGGTTCGTGACCGCCATAACGATGAGAAAAGCGGCAAGATCTGCGTGCGAGGCAAAGTACTTTTCCCCTTCGAGGACCCACTGGTCGCCGTCGCGAAAGGCGCGGCAGCGAAAACCACTGGGGTCGCTTCCGCCTTGTGGTTCCGTCATTGCAAAACACGACACAATGTCACCAGCTAGCAAAGGCGCAAGATAGCGCTGCTTCTGCTCCTCCGTGCCGTACGCGGCCAGAATTTCGGCGTTCCCGGAATCCGGGGCCTGGCACCCGAAAATCGTTGGCGCCCACTGCGAGCGACCCAAAATCTCGTTCATCAACGCAAGTTTGATTTGCCCGTAGCCTGGCCCGCCCAGTTCCGGACCAAGGTGACAGGCCCATAGCCCCCGCCGTTTGACCTCTTCCTTCAAGGGCTGCGTCAACGCACGCAACCTAGGGTCGCGGCGGTCGTACGGCGCAGCGGGATCGGGAAACGCTATGTCCAAAGGCTCCACCCGCTCGCGCACAAAGTTGTCCATCCAATCCAGCTTTTCTTGAAACTCTGGCTCGGTGCAAAAGTCCCAACCCATCGATTTCAGTTCTCCTCAGGCTGAGCCCGTTCTCCCAAGGCAACTCCTAAGTCAATGGTGACCCCATCGCAGCTCTGTTTCTCGACAACCTGCAATTCGTTAGAAGACCAAGCCACGGAGGTATGCGAGCGTGACGTACGAACCTGGCGAGGACATTTACGGTAGCCCCGAGCACCGGGCGTTCCGGGAAGCTGTTCGGCGATTCGTACAAACCGAGCTGGTACCGCGCGCCCGGGAGTTCGATAGCCTGGGACGAATCGATAAATCGCTTTACCGCAAGATGGGCGAGCTTGGTTTCCTCGGTATTCGCTACGACCCGAAATACGGAGGTCTCGGCCTGGACTACTCTTATCAAGCGATCTTTCTCGAAGAGATTGCTCTCTGCGACAACGCCGGCGTTGCCATGGGCATCTCCGTGCAAACCGACATGGCCACGCCCGCGCTCCACAAGTTTGGAAGCGAAGAGCTCAAGCAAAAATACCTGGCGCCTGCCATCCGCGGGGAAATGGTCGCGGCCATCGCCGTCACCGAGCCCGGGGCTGGCTCCGACGTAGCCCGGATCCAGACTCGCGCCGTGCGCGATGGCGATCACTGGGTGATCAATGGCTCGAAAATGTACATCACCAATGCTGCAACTGCCGATTGGCTATGCTTACTTGCGGTGACCGATCCTGACGCCGGTTACAACGGCTTCGCGCAGATCATCGTACCGACGGATACGCCGGGGTTCAGTTACAAACTCCTGGATAAAATCGGCAACATCGGGTCAGACACCGGACTTCTCTTCTTCGACGACGTTCGCGTACCGATCACCAACACCATCGGCGATCCCCGTCGTGGATTCCAACAGCAAATGATGCAGTTCCAAGACGAGCGTATGGTTCCCGTGGTCATGGCGCCGGTGCAAGCGAGGCAATTGTGGGAAATAACTCTGCAACACTGCCAACAACGCGTCGTCTTTGGGAAACCACTGTCCAAGCATCAAGTAAACCAACACAAATTTGTGGACATGCTCATTCAAATCACCGCTGCCCAAGAGCTGGCCCACCGCTGCATCCGCTTGATGATGCGCGGCGTCGACGCCACCAAGGACATTTCCATGGCTAAGGTATTTAACTCGAACGTGCTTCAGTACGTTGCCACCACCTGTGTGCAACTGTTCGGCGGTGCAGGCTATTGCTGGGAAAACCCAGCCGCGCGAGCCTTTGTGGACTCTCGTTTGCTCACGATCGGTGGCGGAGCCGACGAAGTGATGAAACAAATCGTAGCCAAACTGCTGGGCATCTAGTCGAGGACGTATGCCGGTTTTACCCACACGCATCGATCCAAAGTCAGAAACCTTTCGGACCAACTACGCGGCCATGCTGGAGCAGGTGCGCTACCTGCAGGAGCAACTGGCTCTCGCGCGAGCTGGCGGTGGAGACAAGTATGTCCAGCGACACCGCGAGCGTGGCAAGTTGCTACCGCGGGAACGGATCGAACTTCTTCTCGATCCAGATGCGCCGTTCCTCGAACTGTCGCCTTTGGCCGCGTGGGGCACGGAGTATACGGTCGGTGCTGGCGTCGTCACGGGCGTTGGGGTGGTCAATGGGGTCGAGTGTGTCCTGGTAGCCAACGATCCGACGGTCAAGGGTGGGGCTATCAATCCGTACGGCCTGGAGAAAAGCTTGCGGGCGCTCGAAATCTCCGCCAAAAATCGGCTGCCGCTCATTCACCTCACGGAGTCTGCGGGAGCCGACCTGCCAGTACAGTCGAAGATCTTCGTTCCAGGGGGAAAAACCTTTCGGGAGATCACCCGAAGGTCGGCGGAACGCGTGCCGACAATCTGTCTCGTGTTCGGCAGTTCCACGGCGGGGGGCGCGTACGTACCGGGCATGTCGGATTATGTGGTCATGGTGAAGGGCCAGGCCAAGGTTTTTCTCGGGGGGCCCCCCTTGGTGAAAATGGCAACAAACGAGGATGCCGACGAGGAGAGCCTCGGCGGCGCCGAGATGCACAGCAGGGTTTCCGGCGTTTCCGACTACCTTGCGGAAAACGAGCTCGATGCCATTCGTGTGGCTCGGGAAATCGTAGGGCATTTGAACTGGCGCAAACTGGGCCAAGCGCGGCTGCGACCGGTGGAGGAACCCCGCTACGATGCGGATGAACTCCTCGGGATTCCCTCTGCAGATTTGCGCAAGCCATTCGAGGTCCGCGAAGTCATTGCCCGCATTGTCGACGGGTCCTACTTCGAGGAGTTCAAGGCGAACTATGGAACTACCCTAGTGACGGGTTGGGCCCACCTCCACGGATATCCCTTAGGCATCGTCGCCAACAACGGAATCCTGTTTTCCGATTCTTCCCAAAAGGCGGCACAGTTCATCCAGCTTTGCAACAAGATCGACGTGCCCATTTTGTTCCTGCAGAACATCACTGGTTACATGGTCGGGGTGCAGTACGAACAAGGTGGGATCATCAAAGATGGCGCCAAAATGATCAACGCCGTTGCCAACTCCACCGTGCCCATGTTCACGGTGATGATCGGCAGTTCGTACGGTGCCGGCAATTACGGCATGTGCGGCCGTGCGTACGATCCACGGTTCTTGTTCACCTGGCCGAACCACCGCATCGCGGTCATGGGGCCGGAACAGCTTGCGGGAGTGATGTCCATTGTCCGGCGTCAGGCAGCGGAACGTGCCGGGCAAGCCTTTGACGAAGATCAGGACCGCGCCATCCGTCAAATGGTGGTGCAACAAGTCGAGCAGGAGTCCAACGCGTTTTACGCAACAGCGCGGCTGTGGGACGACGGGGTCATCGACCCGCGTGAAACGCGCACCGTTCTGGGCATCGTCCTCAGTGCGGCCTTCAACAATGTGGTCAAGGGGACGGATTCGTTCGGAGTCTACCGCATGTAAGAGGGAGGTTTGGGGTGGCTCGGTTTCACAAGGTTCTTGTTGCCAATCGCGGAGAAATTGCTCGGCGGATCTTTCGCGCCTGTCGCCAGCTTGGGCTGAAGACGGTTGCTTTGTTCGCCGACCCGGACCGGGAAGCACCTTTCGTTCGGGAAGCTGACGAGGCCGTGGCCTTAGGTCCGCCGATCACGGGCCAAGGCTTCTTGGCCATCGAAACGATCATCTCGGCAGCGCGCCGTACGGGCGCCGATGCGATCCATCCAGGCTATGGTTTCCTTGCCGAGAATGCCGACTTCGCCCAGGCTTGTGCTGACGCAGGGCTCGTTTTTGTCGGCCCTCCCCCTTCGGCGATTCGCGCCATGGGTACAAAAATCGAAGCCAAGCAAATTGCCGCCAAGGTTGGAGTGCCTGTGATCCCTGGTTTCGCCACCCGCAACCTGACCGAGATCACGGTAATGGAACGGGCCCGAGAGATTGGGTTTCCGGTTCTGGTGAAAGCGTCCGCCGGGGGCGGGGGCAAGGGAATGCGGCTGGTAGAGCGGCCCGAAGATTTCGGCGCCGCCCTGGCGGCTGCGGGACGAGAAGCGCAAAGCGCCTTCGGGGACCCGGAGTTGCTGGTGGAACGCTACATCGAGAGACCTCGGCATATCGAGATCCAGGTGCTGGCAGACGAGCACGGGAACGTGGTGCATGTCTTCGAGCGCGAGTGCTCCATTCAACGGCGCTATCAAAAAATCCTCGAAGAGAGCCCCTCGCCGTTCCTCGACGATCTCTTGCGTGAGCGTATGGGGGCGGCAGCCGTGGCGTTGGCGAAGGCCATCGGGTACGTCAATGCAGGCACGGTAGAGTTCGTCGTCGACCCTAACGGCGCATTCTATTTCCTCGAGATGAACACGCGCTTGCAGGTAGAGCATCCGGTCACCGAAGAAGTTACCGGCTTGGACCTCGTGCTATTGCAACTGGAAATTGCCCAAGGAGCGCCACTCCCCTTTGCCCAAGAGGACCTCCTCCTACGTGGCCACGCCATCGAAGCGCGGCTTTACGCGGAAGACCCGTGGCACGACTTTTTACCGTCAACGGGCACGATCGTGTGCTGGGAACCAGCAGACATTCCCGGTGTACGATACGAAGGCGGGGTCGAAACTGGCTCAGCCGTAACGATCCATTACGACCCCATGCTGGCAAAGATTATCGCGCGCGGAACCAGCCGTGGCGAGGCCATCCGCCGCCTGTCACGGGCGCTCGAACAATTGCGGATTCACGGGGTTACGTGCAATCGTGATTTCTTGCTCCGCGTTTTGCAGCACGAGCAGTTCCAGGCGGGCAATTTCGATACGCATTTTCTCTCTCGCCACCCGGAGCTTTTCGTCCCGCCGGACCACAAGGCGGTCGGCAGCGTACACGCACTTGCCGCAGCGCTGTGGGATCAAACACGACGCCGCCAAGAGGCCAAAGTCCTCGCCTCTATTCCCTCTGGCTGGCGCAACAACCCGAGCCAACGCCAATGGGTGGAGTATCGGTGCGGGGACAGCCTTTTCCGTGTCGAATACCGCATGGTGAGAGGACAGCAGTTCAACGCCTCGGTGAATGGGCAGGGCCACACCGGCGAAATTGTCTTTGCGGACGAAAGCGGTATTGCCCTCGAAATCGACAGTGTCCGACGCCACTACCTTCTTCACGTGGCTGGCGCCATGCGGTACGTGGACAGCGTCTTAGGCCACTCGGCCTTAGAAGAGCTACCGCGCTTTCCAGCCCCCGAAATGGAAACGGTTCGTGGCGGCTGTACGGCTCCCATGCCTGGCCGAATTGTCGCTCTGCGTGTCGAGCCGGGTCAAAGCGTCGAACGTGGCCAGGTGTTGGTCGTTCTCGAGGCCATGAAAATGGAGCACGAGGTCGTTGCCCCCTTCTCTGGCCGCGTGCAGGAAATTCTCGTCGAACCAGGACAGCAGGTCGAGGCGGGTATGGTCTTAGTCGTAGTCGAGCCGGCCGAAAACGAGGCCGCTGCGAGCAAGTGAGGTCGGGAGGGAGAGACGATGAATCGGATCAAATATTACGTGAGCAACCAGGTGGCCTCCATTACGCTCGATCGGCCGGAGCGTCGTAACGCGCTCGACGATGCAATGGTCGATGGCCTACTGACCACGTTTCGCCAAGCGCAGGAAGACGACGCGGTTCGCATGATCGTTCTGCGCGCCAGCGGCGATACCTTTTGTGCTGGGGCTGACCTTAAAAGCGGGGGCGTTCAGCTACGCGACGCCGAGCAACCATTCGTCACTCTTCTACGAGCGATGTGGCACTGTCCCAAGCCGATCGTCGGGTGCATCTCGGGATCTGCCTATGGAGGAGGTTTGGGTCTCATAGCTGCTTGCGACCTGACAGTCGCTGCAACCGAGGCACAGTTCGCATTCAGCGAGGTACGGGTCGGGGTCGTTCCGGCGATGATTTCGGTGGTCGTGATCCCGAAGATTGGCATCCAAAACGCAATGTGGCTTTTCTTGACCGCGGAGCGCTTTTCCGCCGAACGGGCGCGCCAGATGGGCCTCGTGCATCAAGTTTGTCCCCGAAACGAGCTCGATGCCGCTGTGGAAAACCTTCTCTCTCAGCTCCGCCTGGCCGGGCCCCAAGCATTACGGCATGCAAAAGAGCTAGTACGGCGTGTTCCGCACATGAGCATGGACGAGGCTTTTCGATACACGAGCGTCTTGATCGGCGAACTGTTTTCTTCTCCCGAGGCGCTGGAAGGGATGCGCGCCTTCGCCGAAAAACGCAAGCCGGCGTGGGCACTTTGAGCCGCTCCTGTGGCCAAACCCACCCCGGACCGGGCGCGGGCACCGAGCAGCAAAAAGCCAGCCGGCCGTCGTTTGGTTACAACGAGCGCGCGCTGGCTCAACGCCACCGAACACCGTGCGCTGTCACCAAAAGGCTGGCAACCACTCTCCAAACGATGGAAGGAGCTGACTTGGCCCTTGGCCCGATGCACCCGTACCAAGCGGAGAGTTCATGCTTCCTTACCCAGACTCCCTTGGTGCCTTTCGTCAGGTGTGCGAGCATAGCGGCCAGCTTCGGGAGGGCACTTGCCGCTTTCGTTCGCAAAATTCGTGACCTTCCCGGTGTATCCGCGCTTCTCGATCGGGACGCGCCCTAGCTAGAACGACAGCCCTCTGGACACGTCCCGACTGCGCCCACTTGAGGAACCGCGCGCATCTCGGTCACTGCCGCGGTGGGTACTTGCGCAACTTTCGCTGTAACGACCGACGATGAATGCCGAGGCGCCGTGCGGCCTCGGAGATGTTGCCTCCACAGTCCGTGAGCACTCGGTTAATATGTTCCCATTCCGCCCGGGCAAGCGAAGGCGCCGTATATTCTGGTCCTGGCTCCAATGGAGGTGCTTCGGCACGGGCAAATGCCGCTAGGATATCGTCCGCATCGGCTGGCTTGCTGACGTAGTACACCGCTCCTAACCGCATCGCTTCAATGGCCGTGGCAATGCTCCCGTAGCCAGTCAAGACCACGATCCGCATCGTCGGATCCAGTCTATGGAGATCGCGCGTAAGCTCCAATCCGGAGCGACCGGGCATTTTCAAGTCAACAACGGCCATGTCCGGCGACTCCCTTTGTGCCAGAGCCAGTGCTTCCTCGTAGTTACCCGCGGTTGTGACCTCGTAGCCACGCTGTTGAAACGCCCGCGCCAAACGAGCGCGAAAGATTTCGTCATCATCTACGAGGAGCAAGGCGGTACGTTCGTCCGTGCGCTCCTGGGCGTTCACGTACATTCCACCCTCTTCTTTTTCACCCTTTGCTGGCATTCTTTGCATCGTTTGCAACGTGACTTTTTGTCGCACCTGCGGTTGGCACAGTGATTCGGGCAGTGGTTCCGACACCGTACGTGGACTGAATTTCCAAACTCCCCCCCATTTGCTCTACCAGCGTACGGGTGAGAAACAACCCCAAGCCGATGCCCTCTCCTGGGTCCTTCGTTGTAAAAAAAGGCTCTCCGACGCGCGCCAAAACCTCCGGCGTCATCCCCGTTCCGTTATCACGAACGATTGCCTCGAGCGAACCGTCGTACAGAGCAAGATGGACATGCACGACCCCACCCGGCGGCGACGCTTGCACGGCATTTCGCACCAAGTTGCCCACCGCACGACAGAACGCTTGCCGTGCCAACCGCACTGGCTCGTCTTGATCCCGCGAACGTACTTCCACAACGGTACGCACATCCCTAGCGGGCGCCTCCCTCTCGAGCTGCGACGCCAGCTCTGCCAGCGAAACCGACTGAATCCCCTCGCCCATACCTTGCCCGGCCTCAGCCGCCATTTGTTGCAGGATACCCTGGCAGCGTCGCACTTGATCGCGAATCAGCCGGATATCCTCTGCTACTTCACCCGAGTCCCCACCGTACGCCTTTTCCAGCTCCCTCGCGGCAACCGCAATGGTCGATAACGGTGTACCCAGTTCGTGTGCCGCGCCAGCCGCCATGGTGGCTAGCGCGGCAGCCTTTGCTTGTCGCGCGGCCAGATCCCGAGCTGCGGCCAGTTCACGTTCCCTCTCAGCGAGTGCTTGCCGTACTCGCTGAACGAAGTACACAATGAATACCGCGCTCACGCCAAAGGCCACGTACATCCCCTGCAAGTGCAGCCACAAGTGATCGTGGTGCGTAGCCTCCGACTGGTGGGGGAAATTGGGCCATGGAGGAAGTACAAAGAGCAACCCAAAAGCCACCAGCCCCAAAGCGGTAAGCGCCCAAGCAGCCATTGGGCGTAGAGTGACTGCGGCCAGGGCAATGTGCACCAAGTATAAAAAACTGAACGGATTCACTGGGCCACCTGTCATGTGCAACAACGCCGTCAACAAAAGCACGTCCAGGGCCAGGATTCCCACCAACCACCGCTCCGTAACGGTTCGGCACCGAGCGAACCACGCCGCGATCGCATTGCTTCCTGCCTCTGTGCCAAAAACTGTCACCAGGGCTACCCACGGAAGCCGAACCCTCAGCAACGCTTCGATCCCAGCAACGACTAACAGTTGTCCCACCAAAGCGAGCCAGCGAAGGCGGACTAGCCAGAGAAGCTGAATGTTCTCGGGAGTTACCAGGACCGAGCGTCGTTCGTTGCTTTCCATCTTCTTGGAATTATTGCAAGGATAGCTTTTCCCCGCAGCCCGGTGCTTGTTTGATCGCGACAATTCGCCACATCGATCGCCATCTGGTGCAAGCTATTACCGCTGGCGTAGGAGTGCAAACGTGACAAAGTTTGAACCTTTTCGCCTGACGTGTGTCCTCATTTTCTTGGTGTACGCTGCAGCTCCTTTGGCGGCTCTTGGTTGTGATATCTGTGCCATCTATACTGCAACTGAGCTCCAGGAGAGCCGCACCGGTTGGCGAGCTGGCATCGCAGAGCAATTCACCCGCTTTGCCACGCTCCAACAGGATGGGGAAAAAATCGCCAATGCCCACCGGGAGCGATTGGAAAGCTCGATTACCCAGTTGCTCGTAGGCTACTCGTGGAACCCGCGAATCTTATTCCAGCTCAACGCTCCCATCATTCATCGAAGGTTCCGCCGTGCTACGACGGCGGGAATCGACCACGATCAGGAGAGTGGCTTGGGCGACATTTCCTTGCACGCCATCGGCACACTCGTACAAGCTGTCAGCGAAAACAGCGTGCAAAGAGTCTCGTTGTCTCTCGGTGTCAAAGTACCCACAGGAAGTTCCGCCCGGCTACGGGAGGAACTCGCCGAAGACTCGGAGACCCCCCACGCCGATATTCCACCCGTGTTCCGCACTCGTCTTTTGTATCCACGTCACGCTCACCCTAGCGTCACGAGCGGTATCCATGGCCACGATGTGGCCCTCGGTTCTGGGTCTACCGACGTCATTTTCGGTGGCCAGTGGTTAGCTACCTACCGCCGCTTCTACGGCAACTTGCTGCTGCAGTACTTCGTGCGCACCGAAGGATCGTACGACTATACCTTTGCGAACGAAACCATCCTTTCCGGAGGCCCTGGTTTGTTCCTGTTGACCCGCCACGATTCGACTCTGGGTTTGCAATCGCAGTTCACCCTCGACACTAAGGGCACCGACACGCTTCGCGGCGAGCGCGTCGGCGACACCGGAGCAACCTTTGTTTATGGCGGCCCGGCGGTGCATTGGACTTGGAAAACCAGCCTTAGTGCCGATCTCAGCCTCGATTTTCCAGTGCTACGGAACAATACCTCGTTGCAAATCGTTCCCGACTTACGGGTGCGAGGGGGGTTGGTGTGGCGATTCTAAGGGACCGCAAAAGCCTCCGGCTCGTCACTGCAGTTCTATTGGGGTGCAGCGGGCTTGTCTTTTGCCACCCGCGCACGACGGCTGCGCTGCGACAGGGAAAACCCTTTCCAAATGTCGAACTCGAGGACGAGAACGGAATTCCTGCCACTCTGGACCTGCGAAATTCCACTCGAGCCTTGATCCTCGTCTGGGCGACCTGGTGTGCTCCTTGTCATGAAGCCCTCCCCGCGCTCCTTCATGCTGTCAAAGCGCTACCAGATGATCGCCGCCCGACGCTGATTCTCTGGAACATCGACCGTGATCGAGACAGAGCAAAAAAGTTCCTCGTCCAGCTCCAGTTGGACCTTCACGAAACCGTGATCCGTTTTGACCCCGAGGGCCGTGAATTTCACCGGCTAGGCGCTCCGGGAATGCCTGCCACGTTCGTCATCGTCGGCGGCACCATAAAGGCAGCCTTCGGCGGGTACCAGCCTGAGATACAACAAAAGGTCATCCGAACTTTGAACGCCATGCAACCCGGTGAAGCCCCGCTTCAAAATCCCTAGGACATTTCGCGGTCTTAGTCTGGCCGTTGGCTTTCCGCCGGGTGTGCTGTCCGAGGCTGAACAAGCACCGTCATGATTCTCCTCCCCTGGACCCGTTCCACGACAAAGCGCACACCCTCCAGCTCCACGGAGCAACCCTCTTCCGGAATGCGTCCGGCGAGACCAAACACCAAGCCGCCCACGGTATTCCAGCTCGCGTGTGGAAGCTCCACTCCAAGTAGCTCGTTGAGGTCCACAATGGGCAGGCTAGCCTGCACGCGGTACGAGCCATCCGGCAAAGAAAAGACCTCAGGAGCCTCCTGGTCGAATTCATCGGCGATCTGCCCCACAAGCTCCTCGAGCAAATCTTCCAAGCTCACAACCCCCGTTACAGACCCGTATTCGTCGCTGACAACTGCCAAGTGAAATCCCGTTTCTTGCATTTCACGAAAAAGCTCAGCCAAAGGTTTCGTTTCCGGTACAAAGCGCGCTGGTCGCGCTACGCTTTTCACCGGCAGCTCGCCTTCTCCCCGCACGAGGGCTCCCAGAAGGTCTTTCACGTGTACCACACCTTCGGTGGAATCCAGGTCTCCCGAAAACACCGGGCATCGAGAAACCCCGTGCTCCAGCATCTTTTTTGCCGCCTCACGTACCGATGTCTCCACGCTCACGGCGACCACATCTGGCCGTGGCACCATGACTTCCCGAACAATCCGTTGGCTCAGCCGTATGGTCGCGCTCGGAAAGCTGGCCTTTGCCACGGAATTTTCCAACGAAGGCGCCGCTTTGGCTTCAAGCTCTTGCGGGAGCCGGAATAAGGCGGGCAGTACCCTCATCCACAGTCGACCAAGTTGGGCGAGCCAAGCTGGCTGGCTCACGCCACCCTTCGCCATGAGGAGGCTAAGAAAACGCCCGGCAACCGGAGGCGTCAAAAACAAGAACAAAAAACTGATGATCGCGCTCAGAACCCATTTCCCAATCCAAAGCTGCAGCGCTAGGGCCACAGCTATTGCGACGGCGCCGCACAGAAAGCCAACCGTCGCGCCGGCCCCCACATGCCAGTGGAACTGATCAAGCTCGTCTCCGGGCGGCGCGGAAACGATTGGTTTGTTGCCGTCCGCGACTTTCATCGAAGGTATTGAAATGCGGTATCGCCCAATTTTCCCTGGAAACTGTTATCTCCAAACGAGCGCACAATCCTGTGCGCTTATTCGGATTTTGGAATCTCGGCCCAAAAGAAACCTCGAAATTCGCCTTCACGGAATCCCGTAGCACGGTCCCCTGGATACAATTCCGCCAACGTAGCACGGAGCCCAGGATCAAAGCTTTCAGGGGCACCGTGGCAGACAAGGCATGTCCCGGCCGTAGCGATTGGTCGCAATACTCCAACACGATCCCCGAGGTCGACAACCACCTTACTCACGGCGGAAGCTGGCTGACCGGCAGCCCGCTCCAGATACGGAACGACCCAATCGCGAGGCGCGTTAGCCGGATTGCGTAACTTGTGACTTGTACGTCCCAACTGAATCCCCGCTTCCCCGGCCACCGCCCGAGCGAGGTCCGGCGCTTCTTCACGGCAAACTTTGACCGCGCCAGCTGGCCCTTTTTCCTCAAGGGCGGCAAGCAACCGAGCTTGTAATCGCTGCTGCAAAACATCCATGGCCTTCTCCGCACGGCGCTCGGCTGTTCCGATGGGGCGCGGTTCCTCGCCAACGGCGCGGGGCGCCTCATGCGCGAATACCAGCACTAAAAGCCCAACGGTCGCTCCCAGCCGCTTGCTCATAGGTCCATTCCTCTGTTCTCGTCCTTGGAGGGAGGCCCCAATCCCGCTCGGGGACGCGTGCCCTCCAGCAACCGTGCACGCTGGCGAGGAAAATTTTTGAAGCTCAGCAAGGCCAGGTCGTCTGAGACCGCGTTATCGGAGGTTTCCATGGAGCACGTTTTGGTGGTGGTGGATAACAATGTCAACGCCCGCATTGTCTGCCAGGTATTGCTCGAGTCTCGAGGGGATCCTTGCACGTTCTGGGCGTGTGGAGCCGATGCTGCCTGCCCGGTGCACGGTGTGTCCCGCGGGAACATTTTTCTGTGCGACGCCGAGCTCAACGAAAAAGGCCACATCCAGAACTTGCAAAGCACCTTGGATTATTTACAAAACTCGTGGCAAGAGCCTGTGGCAGTGCTCGTTGTCACGGAAGAACCCGCAAGGGTTCACGTGGCTGGCCTCAGCGACCGTATCGACCGGGTCATTCACCCGAACGAGGTTGGCGGAAAGCTGCTCGCTGTAATCGACGCACTCCGAGCAATCTCGGCTCCGCTTTACAGTCGTATCGTCACGCGCTCGCAACCGTCCGTCGGTGCGCGAAATCGAGCAATCCTGGCATCAGCCGCGACCGGAGAGGTGGCTGCTTCAACGGACGGTCCTCGTCCGAGCTAAGGAGAGTCTGCCTGGGAAGATCAGTGACCGCGCCAAGAGCGGTGGAGCTCCTAGCATCTAAGCCGGCCACACACCGAGGCGCGTCCGCTCCCGCGGGCAACGACCAGGATAGGGCGTACCGCACCGAAGAGCGCGGCGACTTGCGCGCGACTCACGACGAGGCTATTGAGCCGCGGCCATGTCGACCGAGACGCGGCCCAAGGGCAACGGCGGAAGAAGGCTCCGTGCTTCCAAGGCCGCCGCGTCTATCCTCGCCACTTTGCTTTTGGTTCAGGCTTTTCCGCTCTTGCGGCATTTCCACCTTCACATTCCGCCGCTCTGTGCAGAAGGGCAAAACCCAGATCAGGAGTCCATCGGGCCTTGTGGGCAGGACTCTCACAGAACCTCGCTTCATCACGACACCGTGGGTTGCGCGCTTTGTCGCGCGGTACGGGATCTCAGCCGCGGCGAGAACGTTTCCCCGGTTGCACTAAACATCCCCTTCCACGAGGGCTTCACTCATTGGCAAGGCCCGCAGGCTTTCCTTGCTTCCGCTTGCGCGACTTGTCCTCCGCCACGCGCTCCTCCGCGACGAACCATTTCCCTGTAAAGGCATTTGCCCCGGGGCCCGTTCGGGGCACGCTCCACAGAGCGTCCCAGGCACACCTGCACGTTCGTCAGAGGAGGATCCATGCAAGATGCTCGACTCACCTTTTGGTCGTGGTTGTTTTTAGAGGTAACTGGACTCGTCGCACTCGCATGCTGCATGACTTTTGGCCCAAGTCATGCCAGCAGCGAGGAGACCACTCGGGGTACCGCGGAACACCTCCAGCGCGAGATCATAAAGTTGCGGCGAGCACGGGAGGAACAGGATAAACGCCTCAACGAGGTTGAGCGTGAACTCCGTCGTTTGCAAGATACATTGTCCCCTTCGAGCACGAAGAGTCAGGAAGCACTTGATCGTGCTCTAGAAACTTCGGCTCCGCCAACGGAAATTCAACCTGCACCGGCCGCTCCCCTTTGGAGCACCACCGTGGGGGGGACACCTTTGCGACTGCTCGACCTATCGCTCGATGCCCTCGTGGCGGCTGGGTGGTCCACTGCCACGGACGAGGATTTAAAAGGGCGGCTACAAGCCGGGGGACACGATCCCGTACGCCGGGGATTTACCTTGCAACAAGCCGAACTTTCGTTGATAGGCGCCGTCGATCCTTATTTCATCGGCGAGGCTCATGTGCTGTTTTCCAGTCACGGAGCCGAACTAGAGGAGGCGTTCCTCACGACTTCGAGCCTGCCTTATGGCCTGCAGGTCGAGGCCGGGCTGATGCTGACCGAGTACGGGCTCCTCAATCCTTTGCATCCTCACGCTTGGGACTGGGTCGACCAAGCAGTAGTACTGTCGCGGCTGCTGGGTTCTGAAGGGCTACGGTCTCCTGGTGTGCGCCTCGGCTGGCTCACGCCGCTCCCTTGGTTTTCCGAAGTCCACCTGGGAGCGCAAAACGCTAACGAGGGGGAGTTCACTCCTAGTTTCTTGACTGCGGAGCCCGTCGCCGGTCGCCCGGCAGTGCGCACCGCCACGCGATCCCTGACCGACTTACTTTACCTGGTACGGTGGGAAAACTTCTGGAACCTCACTTCCGAAACCGGCCTCGTGCTCGGCACCAACTTTTTGCACGGTCCGAACTCGACCGGTGGGGACGGGCAAACCTGGATTTATGGCGCGGATTTCAAACTTAGGTGGCGCCCTCATAACAACTTTCGCGGCTGGCCCTTTTTCTTATGGCAGACCGAGGTACACAAACGCGACTATACGGCATCGTACTATTTGCCACCGTCACAAACACCAGAAGGTCCACACGATCAGGCTACATTGTTTCCTCGTCACTCGCCCTCGCACGAGCCCGACGGCTCCGGGGAGCCTCTTCCCTCCCTGCCCATCCCTGGCGAGATTTTGCGCGACGCCGGCTTTTACACCCAAGCACTCTATGGGTTTCGTTACGGCTGGGCTGGCGGTGTTCGCATTGAATTTGCCAGCGGCAAAGGTGCCAGTGTTGGGGGCCGGTCACAGGACCCCCTGCGCAGCGACCGCTGGCGTCTTTCTCCGCTTCTGGTTTGGCATCCGACCGAGTACTCGCGGTTACGTCTCCAGTACAACTACGATCGCGCTCAGTTCCTTGCCGCCCGCGATGCCCACACAGTGTGGTTGAGCGCGGAGATTCTGTACGGGCGCCATCCCGCTCACAAGTACTAAACGCGGAGGACGTTATGGACACAGTACAAATTATCGAAAGTGAAAACTTTAAGGCTCGGAGAAGCAATTGGGATTCACTTCTAGAGGTCACACGGTCATACTTTTGCCGTGGCATCGAACTCATTTTCTGCTGGTGTGCCATTGCGCTCCCTTGCGTAGCCGAGGAGCCACTCAGGGTAGTTGCCACACTTACAGACTTTGCCAGTATCGCCCGCCACGTTGGTGGCGAGGCCGTGGAGGTTTCCTCGCTAACGAAAGGGACCGAAGATCCGCATTTTGTCGAGGCCAAACCAAGTTTCGTAAAATTGCTGGCAGAGGCAGACGTCTTGCTCGTCGCTGGGATGGACCTTGAGGTCGGATACCTTCCGCTTCTCCTACGCAATGCCCGTAACGGCAAGATCCTGCCTGGGCAACCTGGGTACGTGGACTGCTCGATTGGCATGGAAAAACTCGAAGTGCCCAGCATACCCGTTGACCGTTCTATGGGCGACGTGCATCCCTATGGAAACCCGCACTATTGGTTGGACCCAATCAACGGCGTCTACATCGCAGAGCACGTCGCAAAGGTGTTCGCGGCGTTGCGGCCTACGCAGGAAAGCTGGTTCCACGAACGGGCCCGTGCGTTTCGCCAAGCGGTTTACACTCAACTCGCAGGCGAGGAGCTCGCCAGTCGCTACGAGGTAGGTAAGCTTGCTTTGCTACAAAATCGCGGGCAACTGCTTTCTTTCCTCGAGTCACAAGGTGATCTGCAGCAACTCGGGGGCTGGTGGGGGATGTTGCTCCCCCACGCGCCCATCAAAGTTGTAGACGACCATAACCTTTGGGCGTACTTTGCCCGGCGATTTGGCGTTCAGGTGATAGGGCACATGGAACCGAAGCCGGGGATCCCTCCGACAACGGCCCACTTGCAGGTGCTGGTGGCGACGATGCGAACGCAAGGGGTGTTTCTCATTCTCTCCTCGCCCTACTACGATCCTCGCCATGCGCGATTCCTCAGCGAAGCGACGCAGGCCACCACCGTACCGCTTGCTCACTCCACCGGGAGTCGCCCCGGAACCGACGACTACATCGCCATGATTGCTTACAACGTCAACACGTTGAAGACCGCAGTAGAACGGTCGCGCTCGTCATCTGCTGGAGAGACCTAAACGATGGAAACCGCTCCCTCTAGCCCTCAGCCGCTTTTGACCGCGGTTGCTGCCTGCGTTGGCTACCAAGGCGAACCTGTGCTTCGAGGAGTCAACCTTTGCATCCGCCGAGGAGAATTTTGGTTTTTCCTGGGCGGAAATGGCACCGGTAAAACCACCCTGGTTCATGCCCTCCTGGGTGTGTTACCCGTCCTTGCCGGCCGAATTGACTCTCACCCTAACGGTTCGCTTGTTCAACGGGCTGGGTTCGTTCCACAGAGATGTGACTTAAATCCGAGCTTGCCAACAACTGTGCACGAGTTTGTTACCCTTGGGCTGGTGGGTCTTCGGGTCGGCCGTGCAGAGCGCCAGCGGCGTCTCACATGGGCGTTAGAGACGGTGGGGCTCCGGGGCTTAGAGCAACGGAGCTACTGGACCCTCTCTGGAGGTCAGCGGCAGCGGTGTCTCATTGCCCGTGCGCTGATCCGTCAGCCACATCTTCTGATCCTCGACGAGCCGACCACTGGACTCGATCCACCGGCCGAACACGCTTTGTTCGAGACCTTACGCCGCCTCAATCAAAGCGAAGGTCGCACGATCATTGTTGTAACCCACGACCTGTCGCTCGTGCTGCGCTACGGCACACACGTCGCTTTTTTTTTCGGGGGAACTGTCGAAGCCGGACCAGTCGAATCCATCTTAACCCCGGAGCGGCTGCAACGAGCCTTCGGCCTAGGCGCAACGGCTGGTTACGGGCGCGCTAGCTTAGGGAGGCACCAGTGATTTCGTCGTTTTTAAGCTCTTGGGGCCTCTTTCACAACACGTACATTACCGGCTGGTGCCTCGCAGCCCTGCTGTCTTTGGTGGGGGTGGTGGTGGTTGCCAAAGACCAAATCTTCCTTGGTCTAGCTGTCTCTCAAGCGTCGCTCCTGGGCGTTGCTACCGGGATGTGGCTCACCACTGCCCTAGCGTTCGGCCCCACGCTAGCCTCGGACGGCGAACTGTGGCTCTCTTTGTGCAGTATTTCGTTCGGCATGTTCGCCGCTTTCATTAGCTCGCGTTCCCGCGTCTTCGGCGGCGAGAGTGCAGAAGCGATGACTGGCTGGGTGTATGCCACGGCAGCTAGCGCAGCCGTGCTCTTGCTTTCTCGTAGCCCTCATGGCCTGGAGGAAGTTCACCGGCTGCTCTCGAGTACCATTATCGGAGCTAGCGCCAGCGACGTTGTGATTTTCGGCCTCTTACTTCTTGCCACCCTGGTGGCGGCAGCCCGTTGGCGGGAAGCGATCACCTTGCTCGTCATGGACCCCGAGATGGCTGGTGCTGTCGGCCTCCCTGTGCGCCGCTGTAATGCGGTGCTTTCCCTTTGGGCCGCTTTGGCCATTGGCCTCTCCATCCGAGTGTCGGGACTATTGTTTACATTCGGTTCCCTGATCTTGCCTGCGCTAATCGCAAAAAACGTCGTCCACGAGGTGCGATCCATATTTTGGGCTGCACCGCTCATCGCAGTTGCCACAACCCTTTGCGCCTTCGTGCTGGCTCATCACTACGACCTGCCTCCGGGTCAGATGGCCGTTGCGTTACAAGGAATCGTCCTGGCTTTCATTTGGATCGTTCGGCAGCGCTTTTAGCGGCAATGACAGCCACGCGGAGCGTTGAACTGGCTTGCTCTTGCCGCGCAAGCCGGAGTGCTCGCCGGTGGGCACTAGCCCTGACGAGCCGTGATCTTCAAGCCGGATCTTCTCGCCTCGAAATAAAAGGGGCGGGCTGCAAGCCCGCCCCACCCACGCGCGACTTTAAAAGCCGCCTACATTTACATTTCGTCGTAATTCGGTGTCGGCGGGGTTGGCGTCTTCTTTTCTTCGGGTTTCTCCGCCACCAATGCTTCTGTGGTCAGCAGCAGCCCTGCGACCGAGGCGGCATTTTGTAACGCAGTGCGAACCACTTTGGTGGGGTCGATAATCCCCGCCTTCATCAAGTCTTCGAACTCCTCCGTTTGGGCGTTGAAGCCATAGGCTCCTTTCCCTGCACGGATTTTCTCGAGAACCACCGAGCCGTCATGCCCAGCATTCGCTGCGATCCGGCGAGCCGGCTCTTCCATCGCCCGACGGACGATCTGCACGCCAACACGCTCATCCTCAGCAACGTCGAGGCTATCGAGCGCGTTCGCTGCGCGCACCAAAGCGACTCCTCCGCCAGGAACGATGCCTTCCTCGACAGCGGCACGTGTTGCGTGCATTGCATCTTCCACCCGCGCCTTTTTCTCCTTCATCTCCACTTCCGTGGCCGCACCGACGCGAATCACCGCTACGCCACCCACAAGCTTTGCCAGGCGTTCTTGCAGCTTTTCGCGATCGTAGTCCGAAGTGGTTTCTTCAATTTGGGCTCGGATCTGTTTGATCCGACCTTCAATGTCGGCCTTTTTACCAGCACCATCGATGATAGTGGTGTTATCCTTGTCTACCACCACGCGCTTGCAACGCCCGAGGTCTTGCAGCGTCACGTTCTCCAGTTTGATTCCCAGCTCCTCTGCGATCATCTTTCCGCCGGTCAAGATCGCAATATCCTGCAGCATTGCTTTGCGCCGATCCCCAAATCCCGGTGCCTTTACGGCACAAACTTGCAGGGTGCCGCGAATCTTGTTGACCACGAGGGTAGCCAACGCCTCACCCTCGACATCCTCGGCGATGATCAACAGGGGCCGGCCCGATTTCGCTATTTGCTCCAAAAGCGGGAGGAGGTCCTTCATGGCGCTAATCTTTTTCTCGTGCACCAAGATGTAGGGATCCTCCAGCACCGCCTCCATGCGCTCTGGGTCGGTCACAAAGTAAGGCGAGAGATAACCTCGGTCGAACTGCATCCCCTCTACAACCTCGAGCGTGGTGTCGAGGCTTTTAGCCTCTTCGACCGTGATGACGCCTTCTTTCCCCACCTTGTCCATGGCCTCGGCAATGATGTCTCCGATGGCTTTGTCGCCGTTGGCCGACACCGTGGCCACCTGGGCAATCTCATCGCGGCCCTTGGTGCTCTTCGAGAGAGACTTCAACTCTTCAACAGCCTTTGCCACGGCCTTGTCAATGCCGCGCTTAATGGTCATGGGATCATGACCCGCGGCAACCATCTTTGAGCCCTCGATGAAGATCGAACGTGCCAACACTGTCGCGGTCGTAGTCCCGTCACCCGCAACGTCTGAAGTTTTGGACGCCACCTCTTTCACCATCTGAGCGCCCATGTTCTCGAACTTATCCTCGAGTTGAATCTCTTTTGCGACCGTTACCCCATCCTTGGTCACCGTTGGGGCGCCCCAGGACTTCTCCAGCACGACATTACGCCCCTTCGGCCCCAGGGTTACGGTGACAGCATCAGCCAAGATATTCACACCGCGCATAATCTTGTGTCGCGCGGCTTCGCCAAATCGAAGTTCTTTCGCAGCCATACACTCCTCCTCCTGTATCAGTTAACTAACCCTCGATGACACCGAGGACATCGTCCTCACGCAAGATGAGATGCTCTTCGCCGTCAAGCTTAATTTCCGTCCCAGCGTACTTGCCAAAGAGAATGCGGTCCCCGGGTTTTACGCTGACAGGGATGGTCTTCCCGTCTTCGGTACGACCAGGGCCCACGGCTACCACCTTACCTTCCTGTGGTTTCTCTTTGGCCGTATCTGGAATGATAATGCCACCTTTCGTCTTTTCTTCTTCGGTGATTCGCTTCACCAGGATCCTGTCGTGCAACGGACGAATTTTTACCGCCATTCTCTCCTCCTTTTTTCTATTATCTTAGGGCGATTCCAAGCTACTAGAATGAACCGTCTGTCGTCGCTGTTTGGCGTGAACCAGCCACAACCCTCTGCCCTCACGGGCACCAGCCATGCGCCGGCGCGCTCGGCGGCGCCGAGCGCGCCTCCCCATGCCGAACGACCATGCATCCAGATCAATGAATCGTAATAGGTACCCGCTTGCTCGCAAGCTCGCGTGGTGCCTTCATCGTGATTTCGAGAACCCCGTTGTGGTAGCTCGCCCGAACCGAGTCCGTATCGACGCCCGAGGGCAAGAGCAGACTGCGCTCGAATCGACCGTAACGGACTTCTCGGTACAACCGGGTCGAACCGTTGCCCTCACGGGCCTCCTTGCGCTCGCCGCGAATCGTAAGGCGGTCGCCTTCCACGCTCACCTCCACGTCCTGGGGATCGACCCCTGGAAGGTCAGCGCGGATGACATACTCATCCCCGCGCACAAAAGACTCCACAGCCGGCACGAGCGGGCGCTCAAACGGCCTTACCCACCAACGATCCTCTTCCCCAAAGAAGCGGGTAAACAACTCGTCGATTTCGTTGTGAAGGGCGGTCAGTTCGGCAAAGGGTCGCCAAGGAGCCAAGGCCGTCATCGTCGCTTCACCTCCTTTCCAAAAAGGATTAGCCGCAACGCGGCGAGCGCCGAGATAATCACGCTCGAAGAACTTTCAAGGGGTCGTACTGCAAGTTTTTTGCCTGATTCGCCTTTAGGTTCCCTGAACCCTGGAAAACCCTAGGTCGGTGGGGGGATTCACAGCCTGCCGTTGATCGCTGGGGCTGCAAGCTTGAGCACCGTTACCGGCAAAGCCGATGTAAACTCGTACTGCGCCGCCTCAGGGCCCGGAACCGATGCCGTGACCACGCCGAAGAAGCGATCGTCGATGAAAAAGAAAAAAGTAGCCGTGCGGCTCACTGCTTTAGCAGAAATTATCCCCCCGCCTCGGCGGAACGTTTTAAACCGATTGTCCCCGGAGCCTGTTTTTCCTCCAACCACAGCGGGGGTGCCGTCGGGGCGGACGAATACTCCCCGCAGACGACGCGCTGTTCCTTGTTCCACGACCTCCGCCAACACCTCACGCAAGGTCTTGGCCACGGCCGGACTCATCACCTGCTCACCCAATCCCGGGGAAGGAACCAAGATGGTCTCATAGGGTGTAGCGGAAGCGAAGTGCAAACGCTCCACCCGCAGCAATGGCCGACGAATTCCGTTGTTAACCAGGATGCCGACAAAGTCTGCCAGGGCCATAGGCCGATCAGAGGAACTACCGATGGCGGTGGCTAGACTCGGAACAAGACGCTGGAAAGGAAAGCCCAAGCGCTGCCAGTACGGTGTCATGCGTGCGAATGCATCCTGCTCGAAGCGAATGCGGAGCCTGAGGTCTTGAGCGCGTCGGCTCTTGGGGCGGAGCAACCAACGGGAGACGATCTGGCGCACGTTGCTACTGCGCTCGACAATCGTGGCCCAGGAAACGCGCGGCTCTCGGAACAACTCGCCTGCCATCCAGACATCGATCGGGTGACGTCCTAGGAGGTAGCCAAAATCGGCGAGATCCAGGGAGGGATTTCCATATGCTCGATACAGCCGAGAGACCGCAGTCACGTCGGCGTGAATCCCACGGGCGCTCAGCCACTCGCGCAAGCCTGCCTCAGTCGAGCCAATTTTCCAGGCGAAGAACAGAATTGCAAGGTGGCGAGGGCTCGAGGCATGGGAAGCGAGCAGCCGCTCCACAGCGTCGCCCTTGCCGTGCCGCTGGAAGCGCTGGAAAGACCGTCGCAGGTGCTGTAATGCCTCGGTGTCCGCGATCTCTTCCAGCAGCTTCTTCCGCACAGGATGCTCGGGGTCAGACAGAACGGCGCGTGTGTCGTACGGCAGACGAGCTTGATGGTATCGAACGAGGTCACGCATCAGACGGATAAAAACCAGGTTCGTCGACCGGCGTAGGGCTTCGCGAACGGTAAATATGCGGCCGTTATCGTCGCGGTCGAAATTACTAAACGTATGGACTCCGCCCCCCGTGAAAAACACCTCTCCAGGACTAGCGGAATACCTTCTCTGTAGCGCCCGGTCGAGCAAGCTCTCTAGAGACAGATTTGCCTCGGCGGCCAGCTCGCGTGCTGCCCATTGGGTAAGGGGGTCAGGAGCATTTCTCGCCAACTCTTCCAACGCGCGCGTGTCCCGACCACGAAGTTCCGAATACAGCTCCTCGATGACTTCGAGGTAGTGCGCCAACGTCCGTGCTTTTGCCGTACTACCGAGCTCGAGTTTCACCCCCTCGTTGATATCGAAGGGCTGATCCAAGTTATCCGCGTGCACCCGCGCTACGTTTCCCTGGGGGGTCCGTTCGAATAGCAACAAGCTGTACACGACCCTACTGGGATCCCCGGAACGCAACAACCGTTCCGCCTTCAAGCCGTGGCTGCTCACAAAGTCCGGCGATTTCAAGTCTAGGAGAAGCTGCGTAACCTGCTGCTGCAGCCCCGTGTCCACCGTGCTGTCGACAGTCAAATGAAGCTGGTGCAGGTCGTAGACGTTATCTACACCGAGGAGCCGCATCAAGTAAGTTCGTAACGCGTTGACACCTTTCCGTTCAATGAAAGGCGGGAACTCCGACGGTTGCACCGGGGGGAGGAACTCCACCTCGGTAGCCCGCACACTGGCAGCAAAGTCGGCATCGATCTTTCCCTCCTGCACCAGCAGCTCGAGGTACTTCGCTGCGCGGCGCTCGAGCCCCTGGCGGTTACCCAGGAGGTAATCCGAGGGGGCGCGAACAGCCGCTAGCAGCAAGAGAACCTGCTTGAATGCCCTGGCTCTCTCAGGCGAGTTGTACGGTTGGGCGAGATACTGAACGACTTGCTCCAAGTCTACTCCGAACCAAGCTTGTAATCCCTTGCCTAGACCGTTCACCTCGCCCACTCCAGGAACGGCAGCCAACGGTAGGGTATTCAAGTAGTCAACGACGATTTGCCGGCGAGCTGTGGTGGTGTCCGCACCGAAGCGGTAGGCTTTTAACGACGCTCCGAGAATTTGCCGCAATTTTTCGCTGGCTCCGCCGGTCCGTCCCGCTGGCGAGTGGCGGAACTTTTCCAACTGCACTGCCAAGGTGCTACCCCCTTCCAGTGCTAGCTCTAGTCCCAGATGGCGGCCTAAGTACGATAGCGCCGCCCAAGCCAAGCGGTCCCATTCGATCGCTGGGTTGCTCCGGGAGTCGAAGGGCTGTAAGAGCTCGCGGTTTTCGATGAAGAGCAGCGCCTCAACGATGTCCTCAGGAATCTCCTCGAAGCTGCGGAACAACCCGCGGCGACTGGCGGCGTCGAGCAAGACGGTACCATCCGTGGCGCGTAAGACCAGCCCAACCGTCGCTGTCTCGTCGTAGGGAGGGGGGATTCGCTTGCGAATCATCCAGGCAAGCTCGGGAGATTGTCTTGCCTGCTGCTGAATCCGGTAGCCGGCTTCATAGGCGCGGGCAATGAACTCCGGCAAGCGCACATAGCCGCGGCGGAAGTCGAACGGACCATCCTTGGGAAACTCTACCGACTCGCTCGCTTCTGGAGCTAGTTGGAATCCCGCACTGGCAGCGTACCGGCTGAAAAGCTGGGCTTGTAGGGCAGATGTTTCCATCTCATAGACGATTGCAGCTCCGACCAAAGCCCCACATACAATCTCGAACAGACACGCCGCGATAAAGCTGACAAAGGCAAATCGCTCCCAGGTCCCCCGCCGCTGAGGAACTGCGGTAGCGTCAACTGACTCGACTAAGGGAGGCGCCGTTGTCTCCACCACCCACCCAAGCTGAACGACAGCATTTTTTCTTGTAGCCCATTTTGTTCGATGGTTCTACCACAATAATTCCACGGCCCTGCGTCACCAGCACGAAGAGTTCCATCACACAACGAATGTCTGCAGACTGTAGGTGGAAAAGCGTGGACCGTGGGTCCGACAGGGATGGCGCGGGATCGTACTTGGAGCTCGACTCACCAGGTCAGCGAACTCACCGATGTCCGACGGCAGCGCCGCAAATCCGGTTTACAGGAAACAGCGATCGAACATGCCTCGGCTAAAACGGTGGTCTTGGGGGGGTGTGTGCCATACTTCCCCCTAAGTTGAAGGCTAATCCCGGCATTGAGCCGGTGGGAGCGTAGCCCTCGACTGGGTGAAGTTCACCGTGGCTATTTAAAGAGGAAAACGGTGGCTGCCTGCACGGCCCCACGTCATGTCCTCAAGGTTCGTCTTAAGTCTTCTCGACGGCGCCGAATTCTGTCGCATTTCATGAGCAGAGCTTGGGGTGCGGAACGTTGGCTTCAATCAAATGGATCCACGCTGCCGAGGTGCGTCCTTCCCGGCGCGTTTCGTCCCGTTCGAGCTCGGCTTAGGGCAATCATTCTCTCTTTTGAACAGTTTGAGCCTGGTTTGGCGCACGGTACCACCAACCCTCGCTGCTGCTGACATCGCACTAGAGCAATGACGGAATGCCATGGGGGGAGTTTTTGGCTCGCGGATGCAGGCGGACGAGGGACTCAAGAAATTCGAACGGAAGGATTTTTCTCTGTTGACTTCCGCTTCGGCATGGGACTAGGCAGTTCGTGGTCGTTTTTCCACGACGTTGCGATCGTGCTAGCAAACTCGCCACAAGAGGAGGTAAGGCGTGCCGTGATTGACCGCACCCGACGTTTCCAAGATCGATGTTGCTTGCGCCGGTTGACCAACCTCAGTGCGTTTCTCTTCGTGTGTCTCTTGCTCGCCTGGCCGCGAACTGGGAGGGCGCAGGTGGAGTTGGGTTGTTGTCAGTTCCAGGCAATCCGGGAGCAAGTGCCCGCCCGCCGCTGTGCGACGTTAACTCGGTCTCAGTGCGACGCGTTACGGCCGCTCGCTACTTTCTTCCGTGGGCAACGGTGCGACACGATCCGCCAGCGTTGCGTGTTCCAGCTAGGTCCCACTGCTGTTCCGACGCCGCCGTGGACTGCGACGCCTAGGCCCACGCCTTCACCAACGGCAACGGCTACACCCGAGGCAAGAGGCTGTTGCGAGGTCGCCGCCAGTCGAGCAATCCCATACCCGTTCTGTGGCAACGACATCACTGCCTCCGCATGCTTCGACGCTTTCGGGTTCCGAGCGTGGTTTTGCCCTGAGTGTACGTGCTCGTCTCACGACACGCCCGGTTTTCTCCTAGCCCCAGGCGGGTGCGTCCGACCCTCGCCCACTCCAACGGTGCGCTTGCCAGTTACACCAACGCAAACGCCCTCGGCACGGCTCACCCCCCGAGGAACGCTCACACCGACCCCGACGGCGACCGCGGCAGTCGGCTGCTGTGAAGTGCCGTTAAGCACAGCGAACCGTACTGCTTTCATCTGCGGGAACGCCATCTCTCGATCCGCTTGCTTGCAAGGCTTCGCCGGAGCCAACTTTTGTCCTAGTTGTCAATGCTCGTCACACAACGAGGCGGGTTTCGGTACGAGGCCTGGGCGTTGCGTCCCCCTACGCGCCCCCCGGCCTCCGCGGCCTACGAGGGCAGCGCGTTGAGCACTATCCCGCCGTGCGGGCGTCGACCTCGGTTGCTCGAAGGTAGTGATCTTGCAGTGGCTTGACGGTCAACTTCTGGCACCGCAGCAACTCCACAGCCGCGGCCGCCGCCTCGGCACCGGCAATGGTGGTAAAATACGCAACTCGGCATTCCAGAGCAGAGCGACGGATCGAGAACGAGTCCAGCTGTGGTCCGTAGCCTTGCGGCGTGTTGATCACCATCTGGACCCGCCCGTTGCGAATCGCGTCGACACAGTGAGGGCTACCTTCCGGCACCTTGTTGATCACCTCTGCCTTGATCCCATGAGTCTCCAAGTAAGCGGCGGTGCCTCGGGTGGCAAGCAAATGAAATCCTAGTCTTTGGAGTCGCCGGGCCACACCCAGGGCGGGAGCTTTGTCTTCGTCTCGGACGCTAAGCAACACTGTACCCTCGGTCGGGAGCGGGTTGCCTGCGGCCATTTGTGCCTTGGCAAAAGCGGCCCCGAACGTCGTGTCGATACCCATCACCTCACCGGTGGACTTCATTTCCGGTCCCAAAAGGGTGTCTACACCTGGAAACTTGGAAAACGGGAACACTGATTCTTTGACCGAGATATGCGGCGGCACGATTTCATGGAGCACACCCAACTCATCCAGCGTCTTGCCCGCCATGATACGGGCGGCCAACTTTGCCAAAGGCAAACCCGTGGCCTTGCTCACGAACGGCACCGTCCGCGATGCCCGCGGGTTCACCTCGAGGATGTATACCTCCTGACCCTTCACGGCAAACTGCACATTCATCAAACCGACTACTCCGAGTTCTAACGCCAACTGTTCGGTTTGGCGCCGGATCTTTTGAATAATTCCAGGGGCCAGAGAGATCGTCGGCAAAACACAGGCGCTGTCTCCGGAGTGCACCCCGGCCCGCTCGATATGCTCCATGATCCCCCCGATCACCACCCGCCTTCCGTCGCACAGCGCATCCACATCCAGTTCAATGGCGTCCTCGAGAAACTTGTCGATTAAAATGGTTCGCCCTGGAGCAGCATCCAAAGCCTTCTCCATGTACTTACGGAGCGCCGCATCCTCGTAAACAATCTCCATCGCCCGCCCTCCTAAGACATAAGAGGGGCGAACCAGAACTGGATAGCCAATTTGGCGCGCAATCCTAAGCGCGTCTTCGACGGTGATTGCGGTATCATTCGGTGGCTGAAGCAGGCCAAGCTTATGCAACATGGCAGCGAATCGCTGACGGTCCTCGGCTCGATCAATGGCATCGGGCGGTGTGCCCAAAATGCGGACCCCCGCTTTTTCCAGCGGCACCGCCAGCTTAAGCGGCGTCTGGCCCCCGAATTGAACAATGACTCCAACCGGTTGCTCCCGCTCGACGATGGCCAGCACGTCCTCAATTGTCAGCGGTTCGAAATACAAGCGATCCGATGTGTCATAGTCCGTACTTACGGTTTCCGGATTACAGTTGACCATAATGGTCTCGAACCCGTCCTCCTTCAGGGCAAAGGCGGCGTGCACGCAGCAATAATCGAATTCAATTCCCTGCCCGATCCGGTTCGGTCCACCACCCAAAACGACCACCTTGGGCCGATCCGATGGCAAAGCCTCGTCTTCGCGCTCGTACGTGGAATACAGATAAGGCGTGTATGCTGGGAATTCCGCACCGCAGGTATCCACCATTTTGTATACGGGGGCAATTTTCGCCTCTGCGCGCCACTGGCGTACGGTTTCCTCGGTCACGCCGCTGAGCTCTGCCAGGCGCACGTCGGAAAAGCCAAACTGCTTGGCACGGCGCAATGTCGTTGGAGAGAGCCGCCCTCGGCGACGGGCTTCGGCACGGATCAGGTCCTCTTCGTGCACGATTTGGCTTACGTTCCTCAGGAACCAAGGGTCAATGCGGCAGAGCGAGTAAACCTCTTCGATGCTCATACCTATTCGGAAGGCCTCAGCGAGGTACCATAAGCGGCGTGCGTTCGGGCGACGCAGTCTCTCTTCCAGTTCCTCGCGGCTTCTTACAGTGGGCCCACGTCCCCGGTCGTCAAAACCGTAGGCATCGACTTCGAGGGAGCGGATCGCCTTTTGCAATGACTCCTTGAATGTCCGGCCAATGGCCATGACCTCGCCGACCGATTTCATCTGCGGACCCAACTCATCCCTGGCGGTCGGGAATTTCTCGAAGGTAAAGCGCGGGATTTTCGTCACCACGTAGTCGATGGTCGGCTCAAAGCTCGCCGGCGTTTCGCGGGTAATTTCATTGCGAATCTCGTCGAGCGTGTAACCCACAGCGAGCTTCGCCGCGATTTTCGCAATCGGGAACCCGGTCGCCTTGCTCGCCAGAGCCGAACTGCGCGATACTCGCGGATTCATTTCAATGACCACCATGCGGCCATCTTTTGGATTCAAGGCAAACTGAATATTCGAGCCCCCGGTGTCCACTCCGATCTCGCGAATGACACGGATCGCGGCGTCGCGCATGCGCTGGTACTCTTTATCCGTAAGAGTCTGCGCTGGCGCCACGGTGATGCTGTCGCCGGTATGGACGCCCATGGGGTCGAAGTTCTCGATCGAGCAAATGATCACGACGTTATCTTGGCTGTCGCGCATGACCTCGAGTTCGAACTCTTTCCATCCGGCGATGGACTCCTCTACCAAAACCTCGTGTATCGGCGAGGCGGCCAACCCCCAAGACACTTGGTCGATGAACTCTCCATCCGTCTCCACGAGGCTCCCGCCGGTTCCTCCTAAAGTTCGTGAGGGGCGAATGATGAGCGGCAAACCAATCTCCTCTCGGATTGCTTGAGCCTCTGCCAGGCTCCGGGCGTACCCGGAACGAGGCAAATCGAGGCCGATTCGCGTCATCGCTGCTTTGAACAAATGGCGGTCTTCCGCCTTTCGAATAGCCTCGACATTGGCACCGATCAGCTGGACTCCGTAGCGCTGCAAAACCCCAGACTCCGCGAGCTCCAACGCAATGTTCAGCCCGGTTTGCCCGCCCACAGTCGGCAACAGCGCATCGGGACGCTCGGCAGCAATAATTTCCTCCACCATCTCGGCCGTCAACGGTTCCACGTAAGTGCGATGCGCAAGCCCCGGGTCGGTCATAATTGTCGCCGGGTTCGAGTTGACCAAAACCACGCGATAGCCATGTTCCTGCAATGCCTTACAGGCTTGGGTTCCAGAATAATCGAACTCGCAGGCCTGTCCGATCACAATGGGTCCCGACCCTATGAGCAAAACGCTGTGAATGTCGGATCGTCTCGGCATCGAGGTGGTCTCCTAAACGAGCGGTTTTCCCTGGTGCATGAGTTGAAGGAACCGTTCGAACAAGTACGTTGCATCGTGAGGTCCCGGAGACGCTTCCGGGTGATATTGCACCGAAAACAACGGCAACTCCCTGTGGGCAAGTCCTTCGACCGTCTGATCATTCAGGTTCATGTGCGTCAGCTCCGCTATACCCGACAAGGAGTCCACATCGACAGCAAAACCGTGGTTTTGTGCTGTGATCTCCACTTTACGCGTGGCCAAATCCATGACCGGCTGATTGCCTCCGTGGTGGCCGAACTTGAGCTTGTACGTGCGACCGCCAAGCGCGAGAGCCAAAATTTGATGTCCAAGGCAAATCCCGAAAATCGGCTTCTGTCCAATCAACTCGTGGACAATTGTGGCATAAGGGCCGACGTCAGGGTCGCCCGGACCGTTGGAGAGAAAAATCCCGTCCGGGTTCCACGACAATACTTCCCGTGCGGGCGTGGTCGCGGGCACCACACGCACGCGGCAGCCTAGGCGCGCCAAGTGCCGTAAAATATTGCGTTTGACTCCGTAGTCGTAAGCGACCACAAACGGGGCGCGCTCCCCTAGAGCCTCACCGTAGCCTCGTTCCCAAGTCCACGTGGACTGGTGCCACTCGTAAGGCTCGGTGCATGTCACCCGTTGTACCAAGTCCTGTCCCACCATGGGCCGAACCTGCCTAGCCTTCTCCACCACTTTTCGGGCGTCGCGCTCCACGGTGGAGAGCACAGCGGACTGGGCTCCGCGATCACGAATATGCCGCACGAGCTCGCGCGTATCGATTCCTTGGATACCCGGGATCCCGTGCCGTCGCAGGTATCGGGCCAACGCCTCCTGGGCACGCCAGTTACTTGGCTCTTCCCAATACTCCCGAACGATGAACCCTTCTACCCAGGGCCGTTGCGATTCGACGTCCTCCTCGTTCACACCGACGTTGCCGATCTCCGGATAAGTCATGCACACAAGTTGGCCGCAGTACGAGGGGTCGGTCAGGATCTCTTGGTAACCGGTCATTGAGGTGTTGAACACAATTTCTCCGGCAGCCTCTCCCTCTGCACCAAAAGACTCCCCTTGAAAAACTGTTCCATCGGCCAAAGCTAAAATTGCTGTCATGGGTCCTCTCCTTCGCCTTACCCTCCGAGGCGCCACTTGATCTGCCCTTCGACAATCGTCATGACTGCGCGCCCTCGAAACGCGTACCCGAGAAACGGCGTGTTCCGGGAACGCGACCGCGAAGATTCCGCTCCCATCACCCACTGGAGCTCCGGGTCGATCAACGTAATGTCGGCCGGGGCACCTACAGACAGGGTTCCACCGGGAAGCTTAAGAATGCGGGCTGGATTTGTGCTTAACGCGGCAATCATTTGCTTGCGACTCCAACCGATCTCACGAGCCATCGTTAAAGTCAGAGCCACCGCCGTTTCCAAACCGATGATACCGTTCGCTGCTCGATCGAACTCACAGAGTTTTTCGTCCTGGTGATGTGGGGCATGGTCGGTGGCGATGCAGTCGATCGTCCCGTCGAGCAATCCTTCGCGAACCGCTTGCACGTCCTTCACGGTTCGCAGCGGCGGGTTCATCTTCGCCTGGGTGTTGTATCCCGCCACCGCCGCCTCGGTCAGGGTAAAATGATGAGGGGTCACCTCTGCCGTCACGGGCAAGCCGCGCCGTTTGGCGGCGCGGACGAGCTCCACCGACCCAGCGGTGCTGAGGTGAGCAATGTGCAGGTGCCCGCCCGTTCGCTCGAGAATTGCCAAGTCTCGGGCCACCATGGACTCTTCGGCCGCGCTGGGGATTCCCGGAAGGCCTAAGCGAAACGACCACTCTCCTTCGTTCATTACGCCCCCCTGCGACAACGCGCGATCCTCTTCATGGGCGATCACGGGCAAGTCAAACGTACTCGCGTATTCGAGAGCGCGACGCATGAGCAAGCCGTCTTGGATCGGCTGGCCATCGTCGGAAACAGCAACGATGCCGGCACGATGCATTTCGCCCATTTCAGCCAGCTCTCGACCTGCCAGACCCTTACTCACGGCGCCGATGGGATAGACACGCGCCAGGCCTGCAATTCGCGCTCGTTCGAGGATAAACTCGGTTACCGCAGCAGAATCGTTGACCGGCATTGTGTTCGCCATGCAGGCAACCGCAGTAAACCCGCCGGCCACGGCAGCGGCCGCGCCCGTGGCAATGGTTTCTTTGTACTCGTAACCAGGCTCCCGCAAATGTACGTGCATGTCGATCAAGCCTGGAACCACCCAAAGGCTTTCAGCTGGGATCACCAGATCGTGATCTTGGGGCTGAGCAGACCCCGGGGGAGTGAGCGCAGCGATGCGCCCATCCACGATGTGCAGGTCAGCGACGAGCTCGCGGTCGTTTGCTGGGTCGATCACCAGTCCGCCGCGAATCCACAAGCTCATCTCGTCGCTCTCCGTCCTGATCGCTGGATTGCGGTCATCTGCGTTTTCGTGGGCACAGCTTCTACCCGGCGGCCACCCGTGCCCAGTAAGTACAGCACCGCCATCCGCACGGCCACGCCGTTGGCCACCTGGTCCAAAATCACCGAGTATGGACCATCCGCCACAGCACTGGAGATTTCTATTCCCCGGTTTAACGGCCCGGGGTGCATCACCATGACATCGGGCTTCGCCAACTTCAGGTGGCCTTCCTCGAGGCAGTAATAGCGAGAGTACTCCTCGAGCGAGGGGAAGAAGTTCCCGACCTGTCGTTCCCGTTGCAAGCGCAATAACATCACCACGTCGGCTCCTTGCACGGCTTCTTCGAGATGAGGCGTCGTAAAGGCCCACGGGGCACACTCGCTGGGCAATAGCGTTCGCGGTCCGGCCAAGCGGACTTCGGCGCCCAACGTACGCAGGGCAAACAAGTTCGAACGCGCCACCCTGCTGTGCAGAATGTCCCCGACAATGGCAACCACCAAACCCTCGAATCGGCCCTTGCGCTCGCGGATGGTCAAAAGATCGAGTAGAGCCTGGGTCGGATGTTCGTGGCAACCATCTCCAGCATTGACCACCGCGCACTGAAGATGTTTCGCCAGCAAATGAGGTGTTCCCGCGCTGGGATGGCGCAACACAAGAACGTCTGGCTGCATTGCCGCCAAATTCCGCGCGGTATCCAGAAGCGTCTCGCCCTTAGCCGCACTGCTTACCGTGCCACTCAGGCTCACGAAGTCAGCGCTCAGACGCTTGGCAGCAATCTCAAACGAGATGCGTGTCCGTGTACTTGGCTCAAAAAACGCCGCCACCACCGTCTTGCCACGCAAAGCGGGTACCTTCTTGATCTCCCGCTCAGAGATTTCCCGGAACGATGCCGCCGTATCCAAGAGAAACAGAATCTCCTCACGGTCTAGTTCTTCGAGCCCCAACAAGTGCCGTTGCGAAAACCTCATATTACCCTCCGCGCTGCACCAGCACGACTTCGTCAACGCCATCACTCTCGGAAACTCGCACTTGCACTTCCTGGTCGCGCGAAGTCGGAAGATTTTTCCCGACATAGTCCGCCCGGATGGGAAGCTCCCGGTGTCCCCGGTCGACCAGAACACAAAGTTGCACACTAAGCGGTCGTCCTAAGTCCATCAACGCATCCAAGGCGGCCCGCACCGTACGCCCCGTGAACAGCACATCGTCCACCAAGATCACCCGACGGTCATCTATGGAAAAGTCGATGGTCGTGCCCTTCACCTCAGGTTGCTGGTGGCTGCGGCTCAAGTCATCTCGGTAGAGAGTGATGTCGATGATGCCCATAGGCACGCTGGTGCCATCGATTTCGGCCAGCTTTCGCCGAAGCCGGTCCGCCAAATGTACTCCGCGGGAGCGAATACCGATGAGAACAAGGCCGGCCAAACCCTTGTTGCGCTCGACAATCTCGTGCGCAATCCGGGTCAACGCACGGTCAATACCCTGAGCGTCCAAAACGCGCCGCTCGTCACTCATCGGTCCTCCGGGCTAAAAAAAAGCCCCCTCGCTCCGAGGGGGCGTTGTTCTCTTCTGGTCGGCTAACGTTGGCGGCTTGCATTGACTTTCCTTCCTGGCCTCTCTGGACCAGATTAAAGGAATAAGTGAATCGGCGCTGTTCTGTACCGGCAAAGCAGAGAGCTGTCAACCCGTGCTGCGCGGGTTGAATCGGTTCATCGCCACCTCCACGCCCTCCTTCACGATGGTTTCGACGGCATCCGCGGCAGTTTCGATGGCCTCCGCCATCACTGTCCACTCGCGTTTGGTGAAAGGGCTCAAGACAAAGTCAACGATTTCGCCCTTTCCTGAGGGTTGGCCAATCCCAACTCGAACCCTGGGCACGTTCTGGCTACCAACGGCGGCAAGGATTGAGCGAAGCCCTTTGTGACCTCCATCCGATCCTCGCTTTCTCACCCGCACCCTACCGAGGGGCAAAGCAACGTCGTCGAGTACAACCAGAAGCTTCTCCGGAGCCAGGAGCCAGTGCCTCAGGGCTTCCGCGGCGGCCAGGCCAGCCTCGTTCATATACGTGCGAGGCTTGGCCAGGAGCACGTCGCTGCCGCAGAGGATTCCCCTGCCGTAAAGTAACGTGGGCAGCCGGCTCGTCAGAGCGATCCGATGGCGGCGTACCAAGGTGTCGACCACGGCGTAACCGACATTGTGGCGCGTGCCTTCGTACTCCTCGCCAGGGTTTCCCAATCCCAGGATCAACCACGCGGGCGTTCCCATGCTCCGACTCACCGCCTCCCCTAAGCGACAACTTTTTTCCGCCTCATTGAATATCTTTTAGCGCACCGCGTCGAGTTCGCTGCAGCGTAAGCGGATCCCCCCTCCGCAAGCTGCTGAGCTGGCGGGCCCTCCCCCGCCCGCCAGCTCCCCCTCCCCTCCTCGTGAATCCCGGGGCCGTCCCCCCAGCGGCCCCGGGCCCTCCCTGCCTCGCTTCAGTCATCCTCGGTCACTTCCGGACCCAACGGGGTGCCTGCGCAGGGCACCAGCCAAGACACGACCCACCGCACTTGCAGTTCCTCGAGCCGCGCCTGCCACGCCTGTAAGGCCGAATAGCTCGCTCTCTCCTCCCAAAACCGGCACAAGGTGCCAAAATCCTTTGCGCTCCACAGAGCAAGCGCTTCACCGCTGCGCATCGGGGCGGCGTAGGCGCCGATCAGGGTGAGCTGTGAGGCGTTCATCGACGGCAGCAATGACGACTCAAACTCTTCGAAAAATCCTCGTAGCCGCGACGGAGGCATTCGGTAAATCTGTTGCTCGGTCACCCAACCTCTGACCCCGGAGGACAGGAGTCGCGCTCGGTCGGGGCAAAAAGAGGTAGGTTCTAAAATCCGGTCTAACCCGCCGCTGCGATAGCGCAGCATGGCCGTCCACCAAGTGCCCAAGTGCGAATCACGCAGCCGAGGGTGAAACTGTCCTTCCAACGACCGAGACCAGTGGTTCCAGTCATCCATCTCCCACAGGTTGACCACCCGAGGCCAGCGGTGTGTACTGCCGATGACCCGCCACGTTCCCACAAGACGAGACACACCTTTCGCCTCGGAGTGGCGCGCTCGCTCCAGAACCGCCTCCATGTAAGGCATGGCGCCGTCGCCGCGAATATCGACCGTCTCGTGCAGGTAAATCATCTTGGCAACTTGCCTAGGGGAACCACAGTTCGATGCCCTGAACAAGCCTTTGCCCCAAAACGGCACGAGCGAGCGGTTGCCCCCAAGGGAGCACTACTCTACATGCCGTCTATGGATCGCGAAAACTTTGCTGGTACCGAGCTCGGTACCGCCCATGGAGCACTACCTGCGGAAGCTCGCGGCCTTGCCAGAGCGGTCAGTCAAAAGTTGTTCGAGACGCGCACGATCATCATTTGCGGCGAGATCACCATGCCACTAGCTCATGCCGTAACCGCTCAAGCGCTCGCTCTTGCCGCGGCTTCGGAGGAAGAAATCACGGTGATCGTGCACTCGCCCGGCGGACACGTCGAATCCGCAGACACGATTTTCGACATTCTCACTTTCATCCGGCCGCGGGTTCGCATGATCGGAACCGGCTGGGTTGCCAGCGCTGGGGCGCACATCTTTCTCGCGGCTGACAAGCCCGATCGCTATTGCCTTCCCAACACACGTTTCCTGTTGCACCAACCAGCGGGTACTGCCGGTGGCCGCGCCACTGACTTGGAAATCGAGGCCCAGGAAATTCTGAAAATGCGTGCCCGGTTGAGTCGCATCATTGCAGAAAAAACGGGCCAACCTCTCAAGCGAGTCGAGCGCGACACCGAACGGAACTTTTGGATGAGCGCAGAAGAGGCCTTGGAATACGGGCTGGTGAGCAAAATCATCCGCTCCATCGACGAACTCGGCAAGAAATAACCCGCACTTTATGCCCCCCGGGTACGCTGCTGTCCTCCTCAGTTTGGTGTTCGCCGGCCTGCTCTGGAGTCTAGGCATCGCCCCCTATAGATCCGAATTTTCCACGCCACTGCGCCGTCTGGCAGCGTTTGTTTTGTGGGTGAGCGTCCTCGCCTTCGTGGTCTTTTTGCCGGTAACTTCCGTGCGCGCAGCCGCTTCGCCCCAGTTCGACCAAGAGGCCTTCGCCGTTCTTTTTCTGGGACATGCCGTTCTTTGCCTGTTCCTGATCCTCTGGTGGTGGCTGCGCAGTGACATCAGCCTGAGTGAATTCTTGTATTTTCGGTGGAATCCTGCGCTGTTGACCAGCCGGTTCCTACTCGGTCTGGTTGCTGGCCTGGCAGGTTGGGCGATCACCCTGGCCACAACAGCCACGGTCGCCAGCTTGTGGTTTAACGTCACCCACTCTTTGCCGGAAGTGGCCTTGCCGGAGGTCGTCCTTTGGGTCACGGAGCTTTCCGCAGCGCAGAAAACCGCGCTCGTTCTCGTAGCCATGAGCGTCGAGGAAGCCTTTTTTCGTGCCTTTCTGCAGCCGCGGCTTGGGCTGTTGCTTTCCAGTGTTTGCTTTGCCCTAAGCCATCTTTCTTATGGTCTGCCGCTCCTCGTGGTCGGAGTCTTCGTGATCTCGCTGTTTCTAGGATGGTTATTCCGACGCACCAAGCACCTCCTCCCTAGCATGATCGCCCATGGCACCTTTGACGCTGTGCAGCTTTTCCTGGTGTTACCCTGGGCGGCCAAACAGGCGGCGTATTTCTCCTGACTCCAGGTGCACGCATCGCGGGCAACTCCTACCCTACGCACAACCGCCATTCTGGGGTAAGAGCCTAACTCATGACTGCAAACACGAAAACAACTGCCACGCTTGACGGGAACGAAGCCGTAGCTCGGGTAGCTTACAAGCTAAGCGAGGTAATCGCCATTTACCCGATTACACCCAGCTCTCCCATGGCAGAGTGGGCAGACGAGTGGGCAACAGGAGGGCAAAAGAACCTTTGGGGTACGGTTCCACGCGTGATCGAAATGCAGTCCGAGGCCGGTGCCATTGCTGCCCTCCACGGAGCCATCCAAGCTGGCGCCTTGGCGACAAGTTTCACCGCATCTCAAGGCTTGCTGCTCATGATTCCCGAGATGTTCAAGATCGCTGGTGAACTTACGCCTTTTTGCCTCCACGTCGCTGCGCGAACCGTAGCAACGCACGCCCTGTCGATCTTCGGCGATCACTCGGATGTCATGGCCTGCCGCTCGACCGGTTTTGCCTTCCTGTGCAGCGCGTCCGTGCAAGAGGCCCATGATCTAGCATGCATCGCCCATGTGGCGACCCTGGAAGGTCGCGTTCCCTTCGTGCACTTTTTCGATGGTTTTCGTACCTCGCATGAGGTTGCCAAGATCGTTGCGCTGAACGACCACGATCTGCGCAGCCTCGTACCAGAGGCTGCTGTTGCGCACCACCGCTCTCGTGCCCTCACTCCAGACCAACCAAAACTGCGCGGCTCATCGCAAAACCCGGACACTTATTTTCAGGCCCGCGAGGCCGTCAATCCCTTTTATGAAGCCCTGCCCGGAGTCGTGCAGGAAACCATGAATCGCTTCGCGATGCAAACCGGGCGCCAGTATCGTTTATTCGACTACTTTGGGCATCCACAAGCCGAGCGGTTAATCATTGCCATGGGCTCAGCCTGCGAGACGATCGCCGAGGTGGTAGAGGAACTGGCCAATCGCGGCGAACCGGTGGGGCTTGTGCGGGTGAGGCTATTCCGCCCATTTTCTGCTCGAGCGTTCCTCAAAACCCTACCGGACACGGTGCGTGCAATCGCAGTGCTCGACCGTACCAAAGAGCCCGGAGCGAGCGGTGAACCCTTGTACCAAGAGGTCGTCACCGCCCTTGTGGATCAGTGGGCAGAAGAGTTTCGCGAGAAGCCGCTCCCGCGCCTCAGCAGCGGGCGTTATGGGCTAGCGTCGAAGGAGTTTACTCCAGCCATGGTAAAGGCAATTTACCGGGAGCTCGACGATCGGCGCGCACGCAGGCGCTTCACCGTTGGAATCGTTGACGACGTCACCCGTCTCTCGCTCCCCGTCGCTAACGAGCCCGAGTTCGAAGCGAGCGAGGTTTGGCGCGGCGTGTTCTACGGCTTAGCCTCAGATGGTACCGTCGGGGCGAACAAAAACTCGGTCAAAATCATTGGGGAGCACACGCCTCTTTGGGTGCAGGCCTACTTCGTGTACGACTCCAAGAAGGCAGGGTCACTCACCGTCTCCCATTTGCGCTTCGCAAGGCGGCCAATCCGCTCTGCTTATCTGATCAAGCAGGCAAACTTCGTGGCCTGTCACCGCCTCTCCCTGCTAGAGAGGCAGAACCTTCTAGAGGTTGCAGCCCCGCGCGCTACAGTGCTGTTCAACGCCCCGTTCGCCCCAGAGCAACTTTGGGAGCAACTGCCACTGGAAGTCCAGCAAACAGCCGTCGAACGGCAACTCCAGCTGTTCACGATCAACGCACAAGCGCTTGCCGACCGCTTTGGCTTAGGGGGGCGGATCAACACGATCATGCAAACGTGCTTTTTCCAGTTGGCCAACATCCTCCCGTTAGAAGAGGCACTCGGCGCCATCAAGGAAACCATTTGGGCCACTTATGGCCGCTTCGGTAAAACCATTGCCAAGCGCAACCTCGACGCTGTGGATGCCGCACTGGAGCACCTCCACCCCGTACCTCTTGGCGAGGTGAACGCCCGTCGCCACTGCCAAATCCCTGAGGTGCAAGACCCCCGGCCTTTTGTCCGCAGCGTGACCGCTGCCCTCATTGCCGGCCGAGGGGACGAACTGCCGGTGAGTGCGTTTCCTGTCGATGGTACGTGGCCAACGGGAACAGCGAAGTGGGAAAAGCGCAACATTGCCCTAGAGATTCCCGCCTGGGACCCGCAAGTATGTATTCAATGCAACAAATGTGCTCTCGTCTGTCCGCATGCTGCCATCCGCACCAAGGTTTACCCGAAAGACCTGCTCGTCTCCGCGCCACCCTCGTTTCTTTCCATCGCTTACAAGGGCCATGAATTTCCGGAGCACCTCTACACGGTACAGGTTGCTCCTGAGGACTGTACGGGTTGCCGACTATGCTACAACATTTGTCCCGCCAAGGATCGCACCAACCCGCGCCATAAGGCACTCGAAATGGTGCCCCAGGCACCCCGTCGGGACGAAGAACGGCGCAACTACGAGTTTTTTTTAAAGCTACCGGAACCTGACCGGACAGCATTGCACCTCGACGTCAAAACATCCCAGTTTTTAGACCCCCTCTTCGAGTACTCCGGTGCATGTGCTGGGTGTGGAGAAACCCCCTACATCAAACTGCTGACGCAGCTTTTCGGCGATCGCTTACTGATTGCCAATGCAACCGGTTGCTCTTCGATTTACGGGGGCAACCTTCCCACTACACCTTACACCGTCAACGCTGAGGGGAGAGGGCCAGCTTGGTCCAATTCTCTGTTCGAGGATAATGCGGAGTTCGCGCTCGGAATGCGCCTTGCCCTCGACCAACTGGAGGCCTACGCGCGGGACTTGTTGCAACGGCTAACCCCCGAAATTGGTCAAGAACTCACCGACGCCCTCCTCATGGCCGAGCAGAACTCCGAAGCGGCAGTCGTGGCCCAGCGGTATCGAGTAGCGGAGTTACGAAAACGCCTCGCACGCATGGCTTCCCCGCTAGCGAAAACGTTAAGCGAACTTGCGGATTACCTGGTGAAAAAAACCGTGTGGGCCGTTGGTGGAGATGGCTGGGCTTACGATATCGGGTTCGGTGGCTTAGACCACGTGCTGGCATCGGGGGCAAACGTCAACATCCTGGTTCTCGACACGGAGGTCTATTCCAACACCGGGGGGCAGCAATCCAAAGCCACTCCCCTGGGGGCCGCAGCAAAGTTTGCTGCGGCCGGGAAAGCCACACCGAAAAAAGACCTTGGATTGATCGCTATGGCCTATGGCACCGTCTACGTCGCCCGCGTTGCCTTTGCTGCTCGAGACCAGCACACTTTGCGTTCGTTTTTGGAAGCTGAGTCCTACCCAGGGCCATCGTTGCTGATTGCGTACAGTCACTGTATCGCCCACGGGTACGATTTGGCATTTGCCGGCGACCAGCAACGCCGCGCCGTGCAATCGGGATATTGGCCGATTTACCGCTTCGATCCCCGCCGCATCCACAAAGGCGAAAACCCTTTGCAAATCGATATGCCGCAGCCGCGCACACCGTTGTCTGAATTTGCCTATCAAGAGACGCGCTTCCGGATGGTCGAACAGTTGGACCGTGCACGCTTCCACTCCCTGTTGCGGCAGGAGCAAGAAGAGATCTTGCGCCGATTTCGCCTCTACGAACAAATTGCTCGGCTTCGGCTGCCGCAAAGCGGAGGCGAAGAACCGCCAGGAGGACCGTCATGATCGACATGAAGACAAACTACCTCGGGCTTTCCTTGCCACACCCCGTGATGCCGGGGGCATCGCCGCTGATCGACGACCTCGACACGGTGCGTCGGCTCGAAGATGCCGGTGCTGCAGCCATCGTCATGCACTCCCTCTTCGAGGAGCAAATTGAACTCGAAGAGCAAAACACGATCTGGAGCATGGAAGTGCATGCCGAGGGCTATGCCGAGGCATTGTCGTATTTTCCCCGGCCCGATAGGTTCGCTCTCGGTCCAGAGGAGTATTTGGAGCATATCCACCGGATCAAGGCAGCGGTCGCCGTGCCTGTCATTGCCTCACTGAACGGAGTTTCTGCTGCCGGATGGCTTCGGTACGGCGAACTGATCGAACAAGCAGGCGCGGACGCGCTCGAGCTGAACGTTTACTATGTCCCGACGAGCACCACAGAAACTTCGGAGCGGGTAGAACAGCGGGTCCTGGACATCCTGCAGGCCGTGCGTAGCCGCGTAAGGATCCCCGTTGCGGTCAAGCTCTCACCCTTTTATTCGGCACTTCCCGCATTGGGCGGCGAGCTAGCGCAGCGAGGAGCGAACGGGCTGGTTCTTTTTAACCGTTTTTACGAGCCAGATTTTGACATCGAAGCGCTCGACGTCGTGCCTCGTTTGCGGTTTTCCGATCCTGATGAACTGCTCTTACGCCTTCACTGGCTTGCCATCCTCCGTCCGCAACTGCACATCTCCCTAGCGGCAACAGGTGGTATTCACTCTGCCAAAGACGCCGTTAAAGCAATTTTAGCCGGTGCTGACGCAGTCCAAATCGTCTCCGCGCTCCTTCAGTTTGGCCCTGCTCACCTGAGCAAAATCTTGAGGGACCTTGCCCGGTGGGTGGAGGAACACGGCTATTCCTCTCTAGACGAAATGCGCGGTAGCTTGAGCTTGAACCGTTGCCCCAACCCGGAGGCGTTCGAACGGGGCAACTACATGCGGGTGCTGCAGGCGTGGACCGGGCAAAACTACAGGTAGCTCGGCCCTACCCTGGCTGAGCTCGGGAGCCGCTACTTCTTCTCGTCCAAATCCGTAATGGCCTGCCACTGTGGTGGGGGGTCTCTCAGGAGCATCTGGCAGCGGGCCTGGAACAGTTGTGCAGTCCGGTCGCCTGCCAGGCCATCGGCCAGCAGAGCGAACTTCCGCGCAGCCAACTCGAATTCGCCGCGCCGATAGGCGGACAATGCTTCGGCAAACTCGCCCATGTTGCGAACCTTCTCGGGCTCTAAGGCCAGCGTCCCTTCGCCTAGAAGCTCGAACACGCGCACCGGTCGTTCCCGTCCTTTTACCCGAACGGTATCGATTTCTCGCACCAGAAACCCCTGTGGCAGTTGCGTAGCAGTTGCCTCGGCCAAAAGGATGGTCGTTCCGTAAAATTTGTTGAGTCCCTCGAGTCGGGCAGCCAGGTTCACGTTGTCGCCCACAACGGTCAGGCTCAGGTGTTGCAACGAACCCATATTCCCGAACACCACGGGCCCCGAGTTGATGCCAATACGCGTTTCCAAACGCGGCCAACCCCTGATCTCCCACTCGTTGCACAGCTCTTTTAATCGCCGCTGCATCGCCAAGGCCGCGCGACACGCAGCCGCAGCATGGTCCGCTCGGGGCAAGGGTACACCCCAAACGGCCATGATGCCGTCACCGATGTACTTGTCGAGCATTCCGTTATGGGCAAAAACAACCTCCGTCATCGCCCCGAGGTAGGAGTTGAGAAGTTCCACCAAAACTTCCGGCGGAAGCTGCTCAGAAAGTCTGGTGAAGTCCTTGATATCCGAGAACAAGATAGAGCAATCAATTTTTTCTCCTCCCAGTCGCAGCCGCTCCGGGTGTTCACTGACCAGTGCCGCTGCCGTTGGACTCAGGTACAGCTCAAGGGCACGCCGAACCTTGCGTCGCTCCCGCTCCTCGGAAAGATAACGGCCGACGCTTCCGGCAATCAGTGCAAACGTGGCGACAAGCGTCGGCGAAACCACAGGCAATATTACGCCCCAGTGTTGCAATGCCCCTTGGCAAACCCCGCCGTAGGCTGCCACCAGCAGCCCTGGACCTAGCACCCCCGTCACCCCACGTGCGTGGGCGACCAGCAAGCTTATGCCCCAAGAGAGCACCAGCCAAGCAGCCGCCTCAATGGCCGTTGCCCACCAGGGTTCGACCAGGAAACGACCGCGCAAGACGTTGTCAACCACATTGGCGTGAATCTCCACGCCAGGGAAAGCGGGATCGAAGGCAGTCACACGCTGGTCGTACAGGCCAACAGCCGTGACCCCGAGCAAAACAATTTTACCACGCAACTGCTCAGCCGGGGCCCGATCCCGCAACAGGTCGACTGCGGACACGTAGGGAAAGGTGCGGGCCGGCCCGCGAAAATCCACCCGCAAACTGCCGCTGCGATCCACAGGGATGCGCTGACTTCCTAGCGCCACTTCTGCCACTCCCCGATCCTCGACAACAATGTGCGCCGCAACACCACGAGCCTGTCGAAGCACAGCTAGAGAGAGTGGAGGAACCAATTGCTCTCCGTAGCGGATGACCAGAGGTACGCGCCGAATCGTTCCGTCCGGGTCCGGAATAAGGTTGAAATAGCCAAGGTCCCTGGCTCTGCGGGAAAACTCCGGGAGGTTTGGCGTCAGTAGCGCCGATTCGCCATCCCGAGGCAGAATCCACCGAAGCCCTTGTAAACTTCGTAGGCGTACCACGTCGTAAGGGCGCACCAGTCCATCGGCGACCATCGCTCCCTGCTTTCCGAACTGGAAAAAATACCCCAGCACGTAAATCGGTGCCTCTGCCAGAGTCTCGGCAAGCATGTGATCTTCCAAGAGTCCGCTCGGCGACTGCGATGGTTCGGAATAAACCATGTCGACCCCGACCACTTCCGGCTGCGCTCGGGCAATGCGCTGCAGGAGTACAGCCATGGTACTGCGCGGCCATGGCCAGCGGCCAATTTCTCGAATGCTGGTGTCGTCAATAGCGACAATGACGACCTCGGGATGCGGCGCCAGCTGCTGGCGGCGCAACAGCAGGCGATAGTCAGTGGCACGTTCCTCGACCAGTGAGAGTTGCGAGCATCCGGCCACGCGCAACCCGGCGACTACGGCGACGGCCGAAAAGCTAATCCAGGCGGCTCGCAAGCTTCTCCGCGCCATTCGTGACGCTCAGATTCGGCCCCCGCGGGTCATCCGCTCCAAATTTAAAAGCTCCTCCACCTCGGCAGGGCTCAGCTGGGTTTCGCTCAGTAACACCTCCCGCACCGACAAATCTCGCTCGCAGGCGATTTTGTAAAGTCGCGCGGCCTCATCGTAACCAATTCGTGGGGCCACCACGGTGATCAGTGCAAGCGACCGTTCGGCATGGCGGCGACACTGTTCGAGATTTCCCCGGATACCCTGCACACACTTGTCTGCCAACAAGCGCGCGGCGTTACCGAGCAGTTCCAAGCTTTCCAGCAACGCGTAAGCGATAATCGGCATCATGGTGTTCAGTTCGAGGTTCCCGTTCAAACCCGCGATTGCAATGGTTGCATCGTTTCCGATCAGGCGAGCGCAAACCATATTCACTGCTTCCGGCACCACTGGGTTGACCTTTCCGGGCATCATACTGGATCCAGGCTGGATGGCGGGCAGTTCGATCTCCGCCAAGCCGGTTCGCGGCCCAGAAGAAAGCAACCGTAAGTCGTTGCTAATTTTCATCAGGCCAACGGCCACAGTGCGCACTGCAGCCGAAGCCTCCACGGCAGCGTCGCGCTGTTGTAATGCCTCGAATGAGTTTTTCGCGGGTGTGAACATTAGTCCAGTAAGCCGCCGCAGTTCCGTAACCACACGGGCGCCAAATTCGGGATGGGCATTCAAACCGGTACCTACTGCGGTCGCGCCAATGGCCAGCTCCGCCACATGGGGGCGCACGGCCTCCAAGCGCGCGACCCCGTGACGAACGACACTTGCGTAGCCCGAGAACTCCTGCCCCAAAGTTACCGGCAGCGCATCTTGCAAATGCGTGCGACCTGCTTTGATGACCGGCGCAAATTCAGCTGCTTTCTCTTCGAATGCAGCCGCAAGCTGCCGCATGGCTGGCAGCGTATGGTGCTCCAAGGCATCCAATGCTGCCACGTGCATCGCCGAGGGAAACACATCGTTCGTACTTTGACAAAGATTGACGTGATCGTTGGCATGCACGGCGGCCCGGTCAGACCGGTCTCGCCCTAGAAGCTCGCGCGCTCTTGCAGCAATGACCTCGTTGGCGTTCATGTTCGTCGAGGTTCCAGAGCCAGTTTGGAATACGTCAACGACGAATTCTCGGTCGAACTTTCCCTCTGCCACCTCGAGAGCTGCCTTTTCTATGGCCTCTCCGACGTCAGCAGGCAGGAGTCCGAGGCTGCGATTCACCCGCGCCGCAGCGACCTTCATGAGGCCCAGCGCCCAAATGAACCTCCGCGGGAAACGCAGGTCAGACACCTGAAACGTTTGTCGGGCTCGTTCTGTCGAGGCTCCGTAGTAGGCCTCCGCTGGGACCGCGACCTCACCCATGGAGTCGCGCTCCGTCCGCATTGGGCTCATTCTGCAACCCTCGATTCAGTATTGAATTAGCGAGAACACGGGACGAGGAGCCAGACGACGGCGTCCGCCGAGAGCGGTGAGCTCGATCACAAACGCGCAGGCCACCACCGCTCCTCCCAAGCGTTCCACCAGCTCGCAAGCCGCGGTCGCCGTCCCTCCCGTGGCTAGAAGATCGTCAACGATCAATACACGCGTGGGGCTACCAAAAGCGTCACGGTGAATTTCAAGAGCATCGGTGCCATACTCGAGTTCGTACGCTGCCCGAATTTTCTCCGAAGGCAATTTCCCCGGCTTACGCACCACAGCTAACCCCGCGCCCAACGCATACGCTACCGCGGCGCCGAAGATGAAGCCACGCGATTCGATCCCCAGCACGATGTCCACCGCACCTGCGTAAGGGGTGGCTAAAGAATCGACCGCAGCACGAAACGCTGGGCCATGGGCAAGCAATGGAGTAACGTCGCGAAAGACAATCCCAGGCTTGGGGAAGTCCGGAACATCGCGGATCCACTGCCGTAGTTCGGCAATACCGACGACCTGTTCCATACCTTTGGCTGCTTACCAGAATGCCTCGCGCACCAACAAGAGTCAGCCTACCCGCCCCAGGCGCTTTCTCGCTGCGGTTCTGCGACTGCCTCCCTAGGTAACAGGAGAAACGGATCGAACGCCACATTCTCGTAGCGCACCTCGAAGTGCAAATTCGGCCCGGTGGTGCGTCCGCTATCGCCCACACGAGCGATCATTTGACCGCGTTTCACCCTCTGGCCTTCACGGGCAAGGTTCCTTTGATTGTGCGCATAAAGGGTCACTAACCCTTGTTGATGGAGCAAAATCAACGTTAGCCCGTAACCGTTCAACTCCCCAGAAAAGACCACTTCGCCGTCCGCCGCAGCGAACACAGGGGTTCCCACGGGAGCACTGATATCCACACCGCTGTGAAAACGACCGGAACGAGGTCCAAAACCGGAGGAGACTTCGCCACTTGGTACGGGCCATACGAGACGCCCCTGCCAACGCGTGATGAGTTGACGGGCCGAACGGGCCTGTTGCCCGCGGGCAAGCCTTTCCGGGAAAACTTGGGCGGTGAATCCCCGGGGGCGCTTTTTCGGGATGCGCAACCTCTGCCCTTCGAGAATACAGTTGGGATCGCTTAAACGGTTGGCCTTTGCCAACGCTGCAACCGAGACACCGAAACGAGCGGAAATCGAAGACAGTGTGTCTCCGCGTCGCACCCGGTACGTGTCAACGCTCGCACACCCCCACCAGGCAAGGGCTGAGGCCGCGAACACCCACACCCACGGCCGCACAATCCTCTCCTCCTTCCCACAGTACCCACAACTCTGCATTACCCCACAAATATCGCTTACCCGGAACGCCCAAAAATTCTACCATGTTTTTTTGTCTTGTCTCCGGGTTTTTTTGCGAAGCAACGTCTTCACGTTCGTCCCCCCGGGAAGCAGTCTCTCTCCCAACCAAAGACGCTATAGCTTTGCGCATACGAGCTGGCGGCTGGCACACCGGCTTCTTGAGCGGATCCAAGTCGCACTCGGAAAGCAAGGCCAACGAACCCGCTTTCTGCAACCCCCGGTCGCCCCCCTCAAAGGGGTGGATGGGAAACTTCGAGGCCAGGTTTCTTCCATAAAATCCCCGGGCTCCTGCGGCGAGAGGTCAGCACAGCCTCCGTTCATGTCCCCAAGGCTCCCGGGGGGTCTCCTACCCAACTCCTCGGCAGCAATACACACTTTATTTGTCACGGTGATGACCGGTAAGCATCGTGCCCAAGGCTCGCTGACGCTCGGGTAAGCAACCAGGCTCCTATGGCCGCAGGAACGGAGAGGAACTCGTTTCTCCTCCGCAGCAAACCCCTCAACGTGTTCACAATCCGACAAGCATTTGCCCCAGGTAGCCAAATCGGTCCAATTCACGACCCGAGCTCTCGGGCTTCACCGCGCCTGCGCACTAACCGCGAATCAGGGTCACTCGCTGGCTACTGTAGGCGAGAGCCCCGGGTGAGCGTCACGGCCACGGCACCAGCAACTTCGCTAAGTGCTGGAGCGACGAATAGTTGGTCAAGTCGAGATGCAGAGGAGTGATTGAAATATAGCCCGCGTGGATCGCGGCGAAATCGGTTCCCTCTGCAGCGACGTAATTGAGTTCTCCTCCTCCGATCCAGTAGTACTTCTTCCCACGTGGATCGACCTTCTCGACAATTACGTCGCTATAGCGCCGCTTACCCTGACGGGTGAGCAAGTAACCTTTGATGGCCCGTGGCGGCCCCGCTGGGACATTCACGTTCAGCAGCGTATCGGGCGGGAGCCCATGAGCCATGACCCTCGCGGCCAGAGCTCGGCTAAACTCGGCTGCCGCGGTAAAATCGAAACGGTCGGTACCGACCAAAGACACTGCAATGGCGGGCACGCCAAGCAGCGTTGCCTCCATGGCAGCGGAAACTGTCCCGGAATACGTCACGTCGTCGCCAAGATTCGCTCCGTGGTTAATCCCTGATACCACCAAGCGAGGGCGCTCAGGCATGACGGCATTGAGGGCGAGGTTGATGCAATCCGTCGGTGTACCATCTACGCTGAATCGGCGCTCGCCCACCTGCTCGATACGCAGCGGTCGGTGCAAGGTGAGCGCGTGGCTCACTGCACTTTGGTTCCGATCGGGGGCAACCACCCAAACCTCATCGAGTGATTGCAGAGCTTCCACCAGAGCCTGCAGCCCTGCCGCAGCAATCCCATCGTCATTGCTTACCAAAATGGCCACGACTGCAACGTAACAAGGCAGCGTTGTTTCGGCAAACAAGCCAACACGCCTCCGGCCAAAAAATCGGGGCGGCGGGATTTGAACCCACGACCACTCGCACCCCAAGCGAGTGCGCTACCAGGCTGCGCTACGCCCCGACATCCGGCTTGACCGACTCCACCTGCACCAGATGGTGCCCGGATATAGCGACTGCTCCTCCACCTGCAAAGCCTCGCCACCTTTTTTCGAACTCACGGGCTCACACTTGGGTGCTGCCACTCGACCGCCCCTGCAGAGTTAAATCGGCAAAGCCACGCTCGGTAAGCCCTACCAGTCCACGGTCACAGTCGTACCAAATCCATCGCTGCCGGTACAAAACGTAAAGAACGCGCCGCAGGCGTCGCTCACTAATGGCGACAATCTCCGGAAGATCGCAAACTCGCACCTCGGCGCGTCGACCCCAAAAAATCCGCGCTAACAAGAGCGTTCGCACGACTTCTCCGACCACTGAAGCAGTTGTCCGATCCGTTTCCATCGATTCCCAACTCCGGCCTGGCTTGGAGCAACCCCCATGCCTTCCGGGCACTCGTCCAACTGTGGCACCCGAAAAAAATTCACCGTCAAACCGTACGAATTTGTGAACCCGGAGTTACAGGCTTAACGCCACCGACCCGGCCCGTTCAGCTCCGTTCTGCAGTGCGAAGCACGCGCCTAAGCACGGGCCGGTGATTCACGGTTCGCTTAAAAACGTTGCTTGGCTTAAACGAAAGAACTCTTCGTCCACGAATAACAATTTCTTCGCCAGTTTGTGGGTTCCGGCCGCGCCGCGGGTGCTTCTCACGAACCGTAAAATTGCCGAATCCGGAGATTTTCACCTTATCCCCGCGCTCGAGCCGCTCTTTGATGAGATCAAACACGGCCTCCACCAGTGCGGCCGCCTCGCCGCGCGAGCAGTGCAGGCGTGCACAAACAAGCTCGATGATGTCCCCTTTGGTCAGGGTCATCGCTCCTCCTGTTGCCCTCCTGCGGCTCGACTCACCGCAAGCGAACTTCGAACCTCTGCGCCAAGGCGCGGGAAAGCCGATCGTGGACGTCGTTGACTTCTTCGTCGGTCAAAGTTCGCTCGAGAGAACGGTACCATACCGAATAGGTCAAACTCTTGTCGCCAACAGGAATCGGCGAACCACGGTACTCGTCCACCAATTCCACCGCCTCGACGACACACGTCCCCGGCTCCCATTGTCGGATAAAATCAATGACATTGCCCGCTTCGAACCCCTCGTCGACAACGACTGCTAAGTCGCGCTTGATCGCAGGAAAACGTGGCAACGACTGGACCGCAAAACCGCGGCGACGATACTGGAGGCTGGTTTCCAAGTCAAGTTCGAACACCCAACAAGGTGAGGCGAGCTGGTACCGTTTCTCCAGCCGCGGGTGCAAGGCACCAATCACCCCCAAGCGCCGCCCATCAATTTCCACGGAAGCCGCTTTGCCCGGGTGGAAAGTCCTCAGTTCGGGCACTCTGACATACTTCGGCAGAGGTGTCCGCAGAAATTGCAGCACCGATTCCACGACACCCTTGACCTGGGCAAATCCGATCCGCTCTTTCCGCCATCCCACGCCATGCTCGGCAAATCGAGGGCAGATCGTGCCAGCAAGGTGAACTTGCTCTCGATAATCGCCCTCCTCTCCTCGCCAAAAAACCTTTCCCAAGAGAAACAACGGCACCGCCTCCGCCCCCTGGCTCAAATTGTGCCGCGTCGCCCTCACCAAGCCTGGAAGGAGACTTAAACGCATCTCGGCATCCTCGCGCGACAATGGATTGAGCAGTTCCACGGCGCGCCGCCCGGGTACCACGCCTGGGAAGTCGCGGTTTTCCTCGGCTGAGGCAAAAGCAAGCGGAATTGCCTCGTACAAACCCAGCGACGTGAGCAAGCGTCGGATCTGGCGGAATGTTCGCTCGACCTGCCCCAGTCCATTACCGCCCAAGGTACTTCGGGGCAAGGTAGCAGGGAGCCGATCGTAACCCACGACCCTTGCCACTTCCTCGATCACATCGATCTCACGCTCCACGTCAAGCCGGTAGCTAGGTGGTGTTACCGACACAGTGCCACGCGGCGCCGGAGACACATCGAAACCCAACGGACGCAGGCATCCCACAACTTCCTGCCGCCCCATTGGAAGTCCCAAGAAACTCTGTACCTTGGCAATCCGCACGGGTATCGGCACCGAAGCATGCGGCCGCGGATAAACATCAAGCGGGCTGGCACTCGCACGGCCTCCACATACCTCGCTTAGTAGCGCCCCGGCACGATCGGCAGCTACGACCACCCCTTCGATATCCACTCCGCGCTCGAAACGGTACGAAGCTTCGGTTTTGAGCCCCAAACGCTTGGCAGTACGGCGCACGGCAGAGGGAACGAACCAAGCGCTTTCTAACAGAACTCGTCGCGTCGCCTCAGAGACCTCGGTGCCGGCCCCTCCCATGATTCCCGCAAGGGCAATTGTTTTTTCGCCACTTGTAATTAGCAGGTCACCGGGCTCGATGAGACGAGAGCCACCATCTAATGTGATGAACTCCTCTCTTGCCGATGCATGCCGCACGGTGATTTCATGCGCTGGTAGCCGGTCATAGTCAAACGCGTGAAGTGGTTGGCCCCGCTCCCACATCACATAATTCGTCACATCGACAACGTTATTGATCGGCCGGAGTCCAACCGACTTTAGCCGGTATTGGATCCAAAGAGGTGAAGGACCCACCTCGACGTCGGTAAACACACGCGCCACGTAACGATGGCAAGCCGCATCAGGGGCAATACTAATGCGAATGAACCTCTCTGTGGCGGTTCCTTGTTCAGCCACGCGGATACGCGGCCGACGCAGTCGTGAGCCGGTCAGGGCCGCAATTTCCCGGGCGATACCCAGCACGCTCAAGCAGTCTCCACGGTTGGGAGTCACAGCCACGTCCAAGATCGTGTCTGACACGGCAAGCGCCTGCGCTACCGGTAAGCCCAGCGCAAGCTGCAGTGGCAACCGCAGCGGCTCTTTATCGTTCGTGCCCAAGCCAAGATCCGCCTCCGAACAGATTTTGGCCTGCGAACGTTGGCCACCGATTTCGACGAGCCGCACCTCCGCTCCGGTGGGTAACCTCGCTCCCAACAACGCGACTGCCACCCGCTGCCCCGCTAGTACCGGGAGCGGGGTAATGACATTGACCGGGAATTCCCCGCCGGCCGTCACCTCACAGAGAAACAAGTCTGAAGCGGTAGACAAAGGACGCACGGAGATCACCTCTCCCACCACCACCTGATCCAGCCCCTCGCCCACAACCTCGATCGCCTCGACCTCGAGCCCAGCTTGAGTGAGCCGTTCGGCGACAGCTTCTGGGGAAAGCGTCACCTCCACAAATTCTCGCAGCCAGTTCCAGCTCACCCTCATGCTTCGGCAGCCTCAAACAAACTGGCGCAAAAAGCGTAAGTCGTTGGTCGTAAATGTGCGGATGTCCGCAATCTGGTACTTGAGCATCGCCACCCGCTCAACCCCCAGACCAAACGCAAAACCCGAGACTTTTTCGGCGTCGTAGCCCACGGCGCTGAAAACGTTCGGATCGATCATGCCCGCACCGAGAACCTCCAGCCAGCCGCTGCCTTTGCAAACACGACACTCCCCCCCTTTGCCGCCACAAATCAAACAGGCGATGTCAACTTCGGCACTGGGCTCGGTGAACGGAAAGAAGCTAGCACGGAAACGAAGACGCGTTTCTGGCCCAAATAACGCCCGTAACGCGTAAGCGAGTACGCCCTTGAGGTCCGCCATGGAGATACGCTCATCGACCATGAAGCCCTCGATTTGATGGAACATCGGCGAATGGGTGAGGTCGTCATCATGACGATACGTGGCTCCGGGCACGACGATGCGCAGAGGAGGCGTTCGCGTTTCCATGACACGGATTTGCACCGGCGACGTGTGGGTCCGCAGCAGGTACGATCCATCGACGAAAAACGTATCCTGCATATCCCGCGCCGGATGATCAGGAGGGAAATTCAGCGCAGTAAAGTTGTGGTAGTCGTCTTCGATGTCCGGACCGGTAGCCACCTCGAAGCCCAACGCGACGAAAATATCGAGGATTTCCTCGATCGTTTGCGTCACCGGGTGCAAAGCCCCCAGTGCCCGCCGTCGTCCAGGCACGGTAACATCCACACGATCCCGTGCCAGCGCCTCTTCCTCCTCGATCGCGCGCACACGTTCCAGCGCCCTACGGATTTCCGTTTCGAGAGCTTCTTTGACTACGTTGAGCCTGGCGCCAACGCGGGGACGCTCTTCTGGCGCTAGATCGCGCAACGAACGAACCAGCAGCGTAATTTCCCCCTGACGGCCAAGATAGCGAATGCGCAATCGCTCCACTTCAGCGGCCGACTTGGCCTTTTGCAATGCTGCCAGTGCGTCTCGATAAAGACCTTCCAAACCCTCCAACATAACTGGTTGCGCCTCGCCTGTTCCCCAGCAACGTCGGCCAGCGCTCGGCGCAAGGCGCCGAAACACGGATCAGCGGAAAAAGGCTGTCTACCGACTCATGCAGCCGCGAGTGCGCTTTTCGCCAGGGAGGCAAAATCACCAAACGCCTTTGGGTCGCAGACCGCAATGTCGGCCAATACCTTACGGTCGACCTCTACGCCGCTCTTGCCGAGCCCGTAAACAAACTGGCTGTAGGTTAACCCGTGCAGGCGAGCAGCAGCATTGATTCGCGCAATCCACAAGCTCCGGAAGTTCCGCTTGCGAGCCTTGCGATCTCGGTAGGCGTAACACAACCCACGCTCGACCGTTTCCCGTGCCTGACGATACTGGCGGCGACGGCCCCCAACGTAGCCCTTGGCCAGCTTCATGATTTTCTTTCTGCGTCGTCTCGCCTTAAATCCCCTTTTTGCCCGCGGCATGGTGCTTCTCCTCTGACGAAGCCCTGACTGCTAACACCCAGCCACCTGATTCACAAGGCTGAATGACTTACCCGTAAGGCAGTAGGCGACGAATGGCTTTCAAATTCGTCGGGTCCACCAACGTTGACTGCCGCAAGTGCCGCTTTCGCTTCGAGCTTTTGCTGGTCAAAATGTGCCGATGAAATGCTTTCGCACGTTTGACTTTTCCTTTTGCGGTCAATTTGAACCTCTTTGCTGCTCCTCGATTGGTCTTCAGTTTCATGCCTCCAAGCTCCCTTTTCTTTTACAGTGGTACCGGCGGCCGCGCCTCTTGCCGCAAACGCTCGAGGAAAACCTCTAGGCTTACAGGCGACTCCGTGCCGCCCTTCCGCGTGCGGGGCGCTACTTTGGATTCTTTCGCTTCGCGGTCTCCCACCACCAAGAGGTAAGGAATTTTCAGGAGTTCTCCTTCTCGGATCTTGTAGCCCAGCTTTTCGTTACGATCATCGAGTTCGACACGCCATCCCTCGGCCCTCAATTTGTTCGCAATCTCCCGACCGTATGCTTCCTGACGATCCGTGAGAGTAAGCACACGCACCTGCACTGGTGCAAGCCAAACAGGCAAGTCACCACCAGTATGTTCTAGCAACAAGGCGATGAAGCGCTCGATGGACCCCAGCACCGCTCGATGGAGCATAACCGGAGTGGCGGGACTTCCAGATGAAGTCGTGTATTCAAGGCCGAACCGCTCTGGCATGGCGCAATCGATCTGCACGGTGGCGAGAGTCCAGGAGCGGTCGAGAACGTCGCGCACGTCGAAACCAATCTTAGGTCCATAAAAGGCACCCTCGCCTGGAAGCGAGGCAACGGGGTATCCAGTTCTTTCGGCCACCCGCATCAAGGCGGCTTCAGCACGCTCCCACAACTCCAATCGGCCAAGGAATTTCTCCGGCCGTGTTTGCACGCTGACCCGGATGTCACGGAAGCCAAACGCATCGTAGACCTCCCGGGTCATCGCCACAAAGCGATCGAGTTCCACATCCATTTGTTCGGGGGCACAGAAAATGTGGGCATCATCCTGCGACATCGAGCGCACCCGCGTCAACCCAGTCAAAGTGCCCGAGGGCTCGAGTCGATGCAAACGACTAAACTCGGCAAAGCGAACAGGCAGGTCGCGATAAGAATACTTGCGGGTCGAGTACAAATAGCAGTGCCCCGGGCAGTTCATCGGCTTGACACCGTACTCCTCATGTTCCACCCGCATGAGGAACATGTCCTCGCGGAAGGCGTCGTAGTGTCCCGATGTCCGCCACAGTTCTGTTTTAAAAATCAGGGGAGTGATGACCTCCGTGTAACCGTAACGGCGGTAGAGTGCGCGGATGAACTGAATCAACAGATTGTAAACGAGGGCTCCTTTGGCATGAAAAAAGGGCGAGCCGGGAGAGATGGGATGTAAGGAGAACAAATCTAGCTGCTGGCCCAAGCGGCGGTGGTCCCGCTGCTTGGCTTCCTCCAAGCGTTTGAGGTAAGCCTGCAACTCCTGAGGCGTAGCCCAGGCCGTGCCGTAAATACGCTGCAACATTTCGTTGCGCGCATCCCCCCGCCAGTACGCTCCGGCTAGCCCCGTGAGCTTCACCGCGCGAATGCAACCTGTCGACGGTACGTGGGGGCCACGGCACAAATCGGTGAACTCGCCTTGCCGATACACGGAGACCACAGGGTCCGGGATCCCTTCGATGATTTCGACCTTGTAATGCTCCCCTTGTTTCCGAAAGAATTCGATGGCCCGCTCCTTCGGCCATTCTTCGCGTTCGATTGGGTAGTTCGCTCGCACGATCTCGCGCATGACCTCTTCGATTCGCTCGAGGTCCTCGGGTGTGAACGACTGCTGCCGGCTGAAATCGTAATAAAAGCCGTTTTCGATCACCGGCCCGATGGTCACCTGCGTATCCGGGAACAGCCGCTTGACCGCCTGTGCCATCAAGTGTGCGGACGAGTGCCGCAACACTTCCAGTCCCTCGGGGCTGTCGGCGGGAACGGGTTCAAGGTGGCAGTCGTGCTCCAAAGGCCGACTCAAATCGACCACGTCGCCGTTCACCTTAGCTGCAACCACGGTCGGCCCTAGCAGCCCCTTTGCTTCTAAAGCTTCGCGCGCCGTGGTTCCGGCAGCGACATTCAATTCACTTCCATCTGCGTAGGTGATCTTCATCGGCCCACTCGGTCCACTCGAGCTTTACAGCGCGAAAATAGGCACGGGCGGGATCGAACCGCCGACCTCTTCCGCGTCAAGGAAGCGCTCTCCCACTGAGCTACGTGCCTTCGAACTAGAATGCCTGGGTGCCCGCTCTACCGCGGAAAAGCCGAGCGTGACACCATCCAAGCGCGCAACTGCTACCAACCAGGCTGGCCTGCGTCAAGGAAGATCCACCGGCAAACTGGTCGTGGCTTCGTCTTTCAAAACAGCGGTTCGACCGTAATTTGGCGCGTGCCCCCTCGTTTCAACAACTCGATGCGCAGGACCTCCTCCTCGGGAAACCACCGCGCTCTTACGAATTTGTCGGGCAAGTCTATCCGGTATCGCCAGCCCTCCGGGTAAACTCGCGAAGGGATAAAAAGTTCCGTTGCTGCGATCACCCCAGGGTCGTCACGAAACTCCAGAGAAAAACGACGGCCCGCGTGGTCATACCGAAAGCGCAAAGGCTCCCCCGCAATACGCACGGCGTAGGGTTGCACCAATACGCCGACAAGCGGGGTCTCCTCCAGTTGCGACCCACCGACCGGCCCCCAGGAACCGGGGTCGTAGGACCAATAAAACCAGCCGCTGGCCACCTCGTCCATCACCGCAAGGGCCTTGCGGAGATAGCCTAGCGGGTCACCCCCGGCGGTCCACGGAAGACCAAACTCACCCACGATCAGCGGTTCCTTCAGTTCCTCGAGCTCCGCCCTACGCTGCTCGTGCCATGCATCCATCTCAGGGGTTACGTTCGGATCGAAAAAGTTATTCAGTTCCGGTTCGACGGCATACAAGTGAGGCGCATACACCAAGCGTGGCGGCCCCTCCCGGGGGTCTTGGAGTTTGCCGATGAACGAGGGTCCGCCGTTGTTGGCTGGGAAAGCGAGGGGCTCGTAAAAAATCCATTTCTCGCGGTCCACCGCCCGAATTGCAGCGATCAGCCGCAAATAAAATCGGCGCAACAGCGTTTGCTCGAATGTCTTCGACCGCTGTGGATCACCGACGCGAATTGGCCCCCAGGTCCCGGCCGCGGCACTGCCTGCAAAGGGTTCGTTCATGAGGTCGTAACCCAGCACCGCTGAGTGGTCGCGGAAGAACCGGGCCACGAACTGCCACATGGCAAGATAGTGCTGTTGCACATCAGCGTGGGGGCCGTTCTCACTCCAGAAGTTGTCAAAGGCGCGCCTTACCCCCGGTTGGATGTACGTCAAGGCCCAGGGGTCGATTATTTGATGCGGTAACCCATCTGTTCTTGCCGCCCACGCGGGAGCACCGTCGAACCCGAGCGCTTTACCGTCGAAAGCATACTTGCCGTAGACATCCTGGTGCATATCCAACACCACCCACAAGCCAGCCTCGGCACACCAGTCGACGCGCTCCCGCACCCGGCGCAGGTAAGATTCATCGTACAGCCCCGGTCGAGGCTCGATTGCCTCCCAAAAGATCAAGAAACGCACTGCGTTGAAGCCCCAATTCTTGAGCCGTCGCAAATCCTCTCGGCTGACCCACGGCATCCGCTGGGGGTCGTCCTTTGCAGAACCGCTCACGTTCATTCCCCGTAGAAGCAGCGCCCGCCCCTCGCGATCCGTCACAAATGCTGCGTGCGGCGCGGCCCTGGGCGGCTCTACCGGCATCACTGATTCCCGATCGTCACCACAGCCACACTGGCCCCCGACAACGCCACCGAGCAAAGGCACCACCACTAGAAGCCACGCCACACGCAGCTCATGCCGACGAAAACGCGCGCGCCCTGACTCACCGCCTTTTTCGGCGCCACCTGCAGCTGCGTTCCTCGGCCTCCCCCTTTCACGTCGTTTCTCCATGCACACTCCCTACGCCTAAAGCAGCATCCGGAAAAGGGGCTGCACTCACGCTCTCGAGTCGACTTCTTCGAACCTGAGTCGCCAGGTTAATTCGCTATGCGCTAGGCAGCCGCGAGAAGGAACACGGAAACCGCAACGACACCTCGGTCGGCGGCCACGTTCCCGTGTCGCCTACGCTCGGTGGTTTGACTTCTTCGGATGAACGCAATCAATGCAAACACGAGCATCCCTGAAATCGGAATCCATGGAAAGGCATCGCGGTGTGAAGCGGCCAGCTTGCGGCCACCTCCACCAGGTGGATCGAGTACCGTCATGGAGCCGTTGGTTCCCACAGGCTGGAGGTCGTTCCCCCCACGGGCAGCGGCCTCCACCTGGTGGAGCTCCACAGGGTATGTACCTGCCGGGGCATTGGCCGCAATGGCCACCTGGCACCGGTACAACGGGCCTGACGAGACGGGGCCGCTTTGGCCGGAAAGGTCGACCATCAGGGCGCGTGCCGCATCATAGGTCTCTAGTTCGTACGCACAGCCAGCGGGCCAAAAGGCAAACCGCACTGGCTTTGCCAGCCGCGCGTCTGCCACGCAGTCAGGCCCTCCCTCGGCATGGCGTCGCACGGGCGTGTACCGCGGGTCGAAGGTGAAGGTGTAGGCCAAACTTGACACTGGCTCGCCGGCGCTCTCCAAAATCACGGGCAGTTGCACGACGAAGCCTGGGTAACCAGTGACAGAACCCACCCGGATCTCAGGATTCGCGCAAGCAGCTGCCGAGAGCCCAGCGACTGCAAGCAAAACGACGACAGGGTTTTTGCTGACACCGGCTAGCGCACGCTTCGCGGCTCTGACGCTGTGGCAAATACGCGGCCACCGTTTCTCGTGAGCACCCCTCGCCCGCAGCGGAATATCATCCTCCCGTAGCCCCTCAAAGCCTCGCGTTCCATCGCAGTGCGCGTTGGCAAATGTTTGTTTCTTCTCCCCATATTTGTGTTACAGAACGAGTCACAAGGGGAACACTGCAGGCACACGCGCGGCACCGGTGCGAATGGCTCTTGGCCACGGAAATTAAGGGCGACTCGGGGTTACCGGGCAACCCGGGTCACGCTCGTAGCACCTGGCTACAAACTAGACGGTGTGCTTTGGCGAGCCGTTGAGGCAACAACCGCATCTTTTGCCCTTAGAAAAGCGGCCTGGTTACGAGCTGTTACTCGTAGAAGGCCCGTGCAGATTCCCCTTGGTTCGGCGGAGTATGTGCGACTGGCTTGGCTCGAGGTGGCAACGACTCCGCTTCAACTCCCGAGCCGTAGGAGCTTCATGTAAGCTTTGGTCCCGCGGCTCTCGAGCCGGAGCTCAGCGTCAGGAGGAGGCTGGTAGCCACCAAATCTGGGTCATCGTCACGAGCATCGACGACCAAGTCCGCAAACCGCTCGTACAGAGGAGTTCTCTCGGCATACAGGCTAGCCAAACTTTGACCGGGCGCACGAACCACGCCGCGGGCACAGAGATCCAAACCGCGACGACTCAAGGTGGCAAGATCCACGAACAAGTAAGCCAGGATGCCGCGCGCCGCCAGGTAGGCCATGGCTCGTGTGCTGTACACCACGCTGCCTCCCGTAGCCACAACAGCCCCTACGCGCTTCAGCTCCAAGATCGTCGCTTCTTCAGCCCGGCGAAAACCCTCGCGGCCTGCGCTGGCGAGTAACTCCGAGGGTTTCTTCCCGACGCGCTCCTCCAGTAGCAGGTCTGTGTCGACGAATGGGCGGTGAAGCCGTTTCGCCAAAATCTGACCGACGGCCGTTTTGCCTGCAGCAGGCATGCCGATGAGAACGATGTTTGCCGGGGAAAACTCTTTTCGCTCCATCCCTTAAGCGCAACCAGGCCAGAGGCGCTCGTTTGCTAGCGCCAATCGGGGCTGGTAGCTTGTGCGGTCAATGACGCGCTCTCAGCTCTTCGCAGCATTCTTTTTTAGCGTCTTTCTCTTTCTCCTGTACCAGATATATCGCATGTTCGAGGGGTTTCTCGTACCTCTGGCCTGGGCTGCGTTGTTGGCGCTGATTTTCTATCCCGTACAGCGACGCCTTGTCCGCTGGTTACGCGGACGCCATGGTTTGGCAGCATTTACGCTTACCACAGCGGTCATCGGTGGGGTCATCGTTCCCGGACTCCTGCTGCTGGCGCTGGTAGCCAACGAGTCGGTACTCCTGTACCAGCGTATCGCTGCTTTAGTTGCCGAGGGGAGGGTAACGGAATGGTGGATATCGCTTCAGGATTCCTGGGCCGGCCGCTTCTGGAGCTACACTCAGCCTTTGTTAGCCCAATGGAACGTGGATCTGGCGAACATCGGCGTAAAGGCAACCAACGCCATCAGCGGATTTCTGGTGACGCAGGCCACCGCCATTGCCAAAAATATCGTCGGCTTTCTCGTGGACTTTTTCTTGTGCACCGTGGCTTTGTTCTTTCTCCTGCGCGACGGCGAGCGCATGATTCAGGCGGTTAGAAACCTACTTCCCATGGAGCCGCATCATCGCGACTTAGTTCTCCAACGGTTTTCCGACGCCCTTACGGCAGTCGTACAAGGCAGTCTTCTCACCGCTTTAGCTCAGGGAACGCTTGCGGGACTTGGTTATGTGATCTTGGGAGTTCCGTTTGCCGTCTTTCTTGGTTGTGCCACTGCCCTGATCTCGCTGGTACCGATGGGAACGCCCGTGGCTTGGGGCGGTGTAGCCATTTACCTTTTTGCCACCGGGCACCCCATCAAAGGCCTGATTCAGGTGCTTTGGGGATTGCTGATCGTGAGTACGATCGACAACGTCATTCGTCCCTGGATCATTGGCGGCCGCACACGGATCCCCACAATTTTGCTATTCTTCGGAATTCTTGGGGGATTGCAGGCCTACGGCTTCTTGGGCGTTTTCCTCGCTCCGGCGGTGATTGCCTTGTTGGTCGCGTTCGTGCGCATTTACCGAGAAGAGTACAGCCTAGCGCAGGAGACGGCGGCCGTGGATTAACGCGCGGTACTGCGTCTATCCACCGAGGCTCGGGCTGCTAGCTGAGCCAACACTTGCTCCGCCTCACGGACGACGTCGCGCACGACCTCGGCAGCCGGCTTGATTTCCCGTATAAGTCCCAGCCCTTGGCCGGCGGGCATGAAGGTGCGTTCCGGGTCAGCACCCCCGGCAACGCCCATGTAGTCCATCACCCCTTCCTGAACGGACCGTGCTACTTGAGCTGGGAACGGCAAGATCTCGTCGCGCCGTCGTTCCCAACTTTCGTTGTAAGGGTTTCGGATTGCCCGCGCAGGTTTTCCCGTGTAACAACGCGTCCGAATGGTATCCGACTCACCGGCGCGCAAAATAGCTTGCCGATATTCCGGCGCCGCCTGAGCTTCGGGAGTGGCGATAAACCGAGTGCCCATGATGACGCCCTGCGCCCCCAGGGCGAGGGCAGCCACGACGCCCCGGCCGTCGGCAATGCCACCGGCTGCAATGACGGGAATTCGCACCGCGTCAACCGTCTGCGGTACCAGGGCCAAGGTGCCGACCTCTCCCGTGTGTCCGCCAGCTTCTGTGCCCTGTGCAGCGACCATGTCAGCGCCGGCACGCTCTGCCTTAATGGCATGCTCAACTTTGCCTGTCATGACAATGACTGTCATGCCGCGCTCGTGCATCTCAGCAATGAAATCGCGGGGGATGGCAAGCCCGGCAACGAAGATCTTCACTCCCTCCTCGAACACGGCTTTCATCTGGGGCCGGATCATCTCTGGAATTGGGGCCAAGAGATCGACAGCAAAGGGCCTGTCGGTCAGCTCACGAATCTTGCGGATTTCCCGACGCAACCCCTCTGCATCGAGTGTTGCCGCTCCCAAAACACCCAAGCCCCCAGCGTTCGACACTGCCGCCACCAGCCGATGCATCGACACCCCACCCATTCCCGCCAAGATAATCGGGTACTCGATGCCCAAGCGATCGCACAATTCTGTCCGTAGCATCGTTGTCACCATGGTAACTCAGCTACACGAGGTTCCAGGTTAATGAAAGTAGGCCGGCGATCGTCGGCGTTCGTAGCTGTTCCTTTCGCACCGGAGCAAGGGGAGCGTCTACGCCTCTGCGGTTCGTTCGTTGCCCATGCAAAGCCTTCAGTTCCGGCCGTACAACCAAAGGCGGTAAGCCCCGGAGAGGGTGAGCCAAACGCCAATAACCAGGGCTCAAGCGGCGGACCAAAGAAAACGGGCGCCGGCCAATCGCTGGCGCCCGTCTCTTCTCGCCCAGCGCAGCCCCCGCCGTTTACTTTGCTCGCGCTAGCTCGTCATCGATGACCGCTTTGAACTGCTCGAAGGGATAAGCACCTTTGAGAGGACGCCCATTAATAATGAAACCCGGAGTGCCCTGAATGCCAAGCGCCTGCGCCTCGGCCGCTTGCGCTTTGACCTTGTCCAACGTCTTCTTATTGTCGTAACAGTCGGTAAACTTGGCTAAGTCGATGCCGGTGTCCTTGAGCGCCTCGAGAGTCTTATCCTTTAAGTTTTGGGGATTCAGGTCCTTTTGATTCTCGAAGTAAAAGGAGTACAGCTTCCAGTAGGCCTTCTCGCTCTGCTCGAGCGCGCACTCCACCGCAACCGCCGATGGCTCCGCCCAAGGGTGAAAGTTGAGCGGTAAGTTCTTGTAATAAAATTTTACTTTGTCCCCGTACTCCTTCAGGACTTGGTTCTCGATCGTGTCGTAACCCTTTTTGCAAAAGGGGCACTGGAAGTCCGAGTATTCGACAATCGTCACCTTGGCGTTTTTGTTCCCTTTGAACGGACGCCCCTTGAGGTCGATCTTCTGCATCACTGCTGCAAAGGGGTCTACCGTGAGGTCTTCCACTTCACCAAAAACGACGTATCGCCCGTCTTCCGAGATCACGAACGACTGCTTTTGATTCCCCGCCTGAATCGTTCCCGTTTTTGCTCCTTTGATCTTCGAGGCGGCAAGATCGCTTACCGTTACCTGCGCGTTTGGGGGAACGTTGAACTTTCGTTTGTAGTACTCGACGAGCTTGGCGGTGTCTTGAGCTGTTGCCGCTGCTGCCCAGCCCCACAACAGAAGACACCCCGTTGCAATCCATGCTTTCATCCGCTTCTCCTCCCGAATGGTTAGTTTGTCGCCGGTTAGCATGCCCGGATGCACCAAACAACGGTAGGAACGTGGGCAGGCCGAGGTCTCTGCGAAGCTCTAGCTCGTTCTCAAACCACTTTGGCAAGCTGGCCTCCACAGGGTGAGCACACGCCAGCGTCTCACAGTCATAAAGGCTCGTTGGACACCGAAAGGAGTGGATGATGGCAACGATCTGGATGGAACCAACAAAACGCATCGCTTTGATTGCCCATGACCATTGCAAGGCTGACTTGTTGGATTGGGCACGCTTTAACCGCGCCACTTTGGCGCAGCACGATTTGTACGCCACTGGCACCACCGGCGCTCTCCTCCAAAGAGAGCTCGGGCTCACGATTCAATGCTTCCTCAGTGGCCCCTTAGGGGGTGACCAGCAAGTGGGCGCGGCCATTGCCGAAGGCAGATTGGACTTCGTGATTTTCTTCTGGGACCCCCTCGAACCTCAACCCCACGACGTGGACGTGAAAGCACTGCTGCGCATCGCCGTCGTCTATAATGTTCCGATCGCCTGCAACCGAGCCAGCGCGGACTTTCTCCTGTCGAGTCCGTTAATGGCAGCTTCCTACCCACGCCAGCTACGAATCGAGTCTCTAGCAAACGCCTCCGGACGCGAGTGACGTGAGAAGATTGACTTGCATTGGCGGGCTCTGCCATACTTAAAGTTCGGTTTTACCACAGTCGCGAACAGGACCCATTCGAGAGACGCTTCGGGAGGTGATGCCTATGGATGCACCGCGTTCTTTACCTCGGTTGAACGAACCGGCGCCGGATTTCGAGGCGCTATCTACTTTCGGGCCAATCAAGCTTTCGGATTATCGGGGGAAGTGGGTGATTCTTTTCTCGCACCCAGCGGATTTCACTCCAGTATGCACCACAGAGCTTACGGAGTTTGCCCGCCGGCATGAGGAGTTCAAAAAACTCAATACCCAATTGATCGGGCTAAGCATCGACAGCGTGTACTCGCATCTTGCATGGATCCGCAACATGGAGCAGCACTTCGGAGTGAAGATCGACTACCCGCTGATTGCCGACCTCGACATGAAGGTTGCACAGCTCTACGGCATGATTCACCCCGGTGCCAGTTCAACGGCAACGGTCCGCTGCGTGTTTTTCATCGACGACGAGGGCATCTTGCGGGCCATGATTTATTACCCGCTAACGAACGGTCGTAGTGTCGACGAAATCCTGCGTGTCCTCCAAGGACTCCAGTTGAACAAGACTAAAGGTGTTGCCACGCCGGAGGGTTGGCGCCCAGGGGAGAAAGTGATCGTACCGGCACCCACGACACTCAAGGCGGCGGAAGAGCGGGTGAAAGATTCCTCAGTGGAGGTCGTAGACTGGTATTTTGCGAAAAAAGCCTTGTGAGTTTTCGATACCGTGGGTCTGCTGCTTGCGAGCTCTAGCTGCGCGCGACTGAGGTGCATTCACGGTTCGACACTTCGGTAGCGCACTTGCCCGTCCGTGTCCTCGCAAGTCACCTTTCCCTGGTCACGCAAGTACTCCAGGTGCGCAAGAGCCTCGAAGGTGGCCGGAAACTGCAGCTGCAGCGGCGCCCGCTCGTCGAACCCCCAAGCAAGGCAGGCAACCTCGTAAGCCGTACGTGCCTGCCCATGCACCGCAGCAAGCATTTCCCGTAACCGGTACTCGTGGTGGGAAATGATTTGTGCGACCCTCCGCTTCAGATCGGAGAACGGGCGCCCGTGGGCCGGCAGCACGAGATCCACGGGTAAGTCTTGGATTCGGCGTAAGGAATCGAGATAATCCCGTAAAGGGTTTTCCGGCCCTGAGGGAAAGCGCCCAATGTGGGGGGTAATCTTCGGCAGAACATGGTCGCCCACAACGAGGATTCTCTCTTGCGGGAGAAAGAACACACAGTGACCTGGCGTGTGCCCTGGCGTCGCGATGACTTCCACCACCCGGTCCGCGAAATCGAATCGTTGACCCTCCTCTAAAGGCGAGGAACTCGCTAATGGTCGATAGAACTGTGCCCAGAATACGCCCACGGGTGGAACTGGGCCTAGGCGTTCGAAGGGGATCCCGTGGCGCCGAAAGAATGCAAGAGCCTCGGGGCTGTGCTCGCGCCGCTGGTAATGTTGCGCTGCATGCAGCTCTGCTGGGTGCAGGTAAACGCTCGCTCCGGTTTCCTCCGCAATCGGTCCAGAAGCGCCAAAGTGGTCGGGGTGGTGATGGGTAACCAAAAGTACGCGTAACTCTTCTGGGCGGCAACCAACTTGCTTCCACTGCTCTTGCAAAGCGCCCCAACTCTCGTTGGTGTACATCCCGGAGTCGAACTGTACCCAGCCACTTCGGGTGCGCGCCAATGTGACGTGCACATGGCTCGGTTTCATCGGTAAGGGGAGAGTGAGAAAAAAGACCCCTGCGGCTACTTCCTGAGGTACAACGTCCGGCATACAGGCCTTTGCGGAAATCGAGCTGCTCTATTCGTGCACCTGCTCTGCGACTACGAAGCTAAGATCAATGGTCACCCGCCACTGGGCAACGGCTCCGTTTTCGACGATGCCGCGGATTTCTTTTACTCGGAACTGCCGCAAGTTCTGGATGGTCACCGCCGCCCGCCCGATAGCCACGTTGACAGCTTCCTCGATTCCGGAAGTCGACGTGCCTGTGAGTTCGATCGTTTTCTCGACCATAGTTCGTCACCTCGGAGCCACCACGCTAAGGAAGCCGTGGATGCGGGTCAACTACAGCCCCCGCTCTACACTCGTCACAGCCGACCCGGACCCTCCGTGCGATGGCGGGGCCAACGTGAAGCAATCGCCCGACGAAAAGCCACGTACTTCGTCAGCCCGCGCTCGGATTCCGTGGCGGGCACGCGCCCGTGGCAGCGCAGGGCGTGCGGGTGCGCTGCCGCTGTCGACAACGCGTTCGCCGCTTGCGTCAGCGCAGTGGTTTCGATCCGCCGAAAGCGTGGTCGTGCCCCCATTGGCCACGACCACGCAACACGCGATGCTTTGACCCGCGGTTTCACCGCCGCAGGCACTGAGAGAAGGAGAAGTGACAAGCAATGGAGCGTTCCCCCATTAGATCTGCCCGCGAGCGCGAGAAGAGTCAGCGCTAACTTTCTCGCGAGGGCGGCGAAGCCGCCTGGTCAAAGTCTCTGCGCATCTCCACACGGATTGCGCCAACAACCCTCGGCTGGGCAACGATGAATCACCGTAAATCCAGGAACCGTCGATGCCTTAGAGCTCGATTCCAGCTGCACTCGTACCAATTGTACGCGAGTCGAACCTCCGTGCGGGTTTGCCAGCCCACCATTGGCCCTCGGCCCTTTCCGAGCTACCACGTAGGCCGGTCCTCCGCTGCTTGAAACGCTTCAAGAAGCGAGCGATTCCACAGAACGGCGCGCAAGCTCAAACCAAGGAGTGGGAAAGAGACCGAGCAGCAGCGTTCCCGCCAAGGCAGCGACCAAAGTCGCAAACAAGTAGGGACGAGCCGCCGCAGTTTCCACTTCAGCGCCGCCTTCGGCCATGTACATCTTTACGAGTACGCCAACGTAGTAGTACACAGAAACCAAGCTATTCACGACCGCAATCACCGTCAGCCACACGTAGCCGGCTTCGAGCGCAGCGCTGAACAAATAAAACTTGCCCATGAAACCAGCCAAGGGCGGTACACCAGCAAGCGACAGCATGAACACCGTCATCGCTAACCCCAGGAACGGGCTCCGCAAGCCCACACCGGCCCAGTCATCCAAATCTTCGTGTGGCTGCCCTCGACGACCCAAGGCAATGACCACACCGAATGCACCCAAGGTCATGAGGGTATACACCACGAGATAAAACAACAGCGCTGCGCTCCCGCTTTCCCCACCGACAACTACGCCGACTAGCAAATACCCGGCATGGGCAATGCTCGAGTATGCGAGCAACCGCTTGATGTTGCGTTGGACCAGCGCGCTCACGTTACCCACGGTCATCGTTAGAACCGCCAAAAACCAAAGTGCCCCCCGCCAATCGCCGGCCAACGGCCCCAAGCTATCTACGAAAACACGGACAAAGGCCGCAAACGCTGCCGCCTTGATTCCTGCGGCCATGAACGCAGTTACTGCCGTGGGGGCACCTTCGTAAACGTCCGGTGCCCAGCTATGAAACGGTGCCGCTGCAACCTTAAATCCAAAGCCCACCAGTAACAAAGCTGCGCCGACGCTCAGCAACAAGCGTTGCTCCGCGGAGCCCTTCGCTGCAACCTCGCCAATTCGCGGAAGCAGCGTCTCCCCTGTAGCCCCGAATACCAGGGCAATGCCAAGCAACAGAAATCCTGAGGCGAAGGCTCCAAGGATGAAATACTTCAGTGCCGCCTCGTTCGACCGCACCTGCGTTCGCCAGATTCCGGCGAGCGCATACGCAGCCACGGACATTACCTCGAGGCCGAGGAAGATGACGATCAAGTCCAGCGACGTTGCCATCAAGACCATCCCGATCGTCGAGAACAAAATAAGCGTGTAATAGTCCCCGCAACGAATGTCGGTCGTCTCCAGATAGTTCATCGACAGCAACACCGTGAGGCCCGACCCCACACAAAACAAAATGGTAAAAAACAGGCCATAGCGGTCGAGCACCAAGGTACCGCCCAGCGTCGTACCGCTTTGGTTCCAAAGCGGCACCGCCGTCAACACCGCAAGCAGCAACCCGATCAAACCCAGCCAGCCCAACGCGTCATAGTCCGGTCCTTCGGCAAACAGGTCTGCCACCAAAACCAGCAACGTCGTTCCAGTAATCACCAACAGCGGAAGCAACGGCAACCAAGCAACGTCAGGGAAGGTTAACGCCGCCATTACCGCTGCCCTCCTCTCGCCACACACGCGATTCCATCGTTACATGCGGAGGACGCACTACGTGCCCTAGACTCTACCCGTTCCAGAGTCAGCCGAACTGAGGGCTCCATCCGCACCAAAAACGGCTTGGGATAAAGTCCCATGAAGACAAAAAGGACCACCAGAGGAGCGAACATCGCAATCTCGCGCACCGAGAGATCTTTCAGGGACTTATTCTCCGGATTGGTCACAGGACCGAACATGACCCGCTGAAACATCCACAGCAAATAAACCGCACCCAAGATCACTCCCGTCGTGCCGAGAATCGCCGCCCATGGGAACCGTCCGAACGCTCCCAGCAAGATAAGAAACTCGCCCACGAATCCGTTCAATCCCGGAAGACCGACGGAAGAGAGCATCACCACGAGAAACAGGGCGCCGTAAACCGGAAGCGGGGCCCACAGCCCACCGAACTCGGCAATCAAGCGTGTGTGGCGCCGCTCGTACAGGGCTCCCACTGCCAGAAACAGGCCGCCTGTCGACAACCCGTGATTCAACATTTGGTACAAGCTGCCCTGCACTCCTTGCAGATTCAGCGCAGCCATCCCCAGCATGACAAAGCCCAGGTGGCTCACCGAGGAATACGCTACCAATCTCTTCAAATCGGGCTGCACCATACAAACAAGCGCGCCGTAGATGATGCCAATGACCGCCAAGACGGCAATGATGGGCATGGCCTCGACAGCCACTTCCGGAAATAGCGGGATGGCAAAGCGGAGAAATCCGTAGGTTCCCATCTTGAGCAATATCGCGGCAAGAATCACCGACCCACCCGTGGGCGCTTCGGTGTGAGCGTCGGGAAGCCAGGTGTGCAAGGGAAACATCGGCACTTTAATGGCAAAGGCGAGTGCGAAAGCGGCAAAGAGCAGCCTTTGCGTCTCCAATGGCAGCCGTAACTGGAGGAGATGCTCCCAGGCGAAGCTGTACTGACCGACCTCCTGCTGATGGGCAATCGCCAGATAGATCATGGCCACCAGCATCAGCAGACTTCCGGCCATGGTGTACAGCACAAGCTTAATGGCCGCGTAAATCCGTCGCTCTCCCCCCCAAATGCCGATAAGAAAGTACATGGGGATGAGCATGAGTTCCCAGAACACGTAGAAGAGGAAGAGGTCGGTGGCCACCAATGCCCCTAGCATCCCGGTTTCCATGACGAAGAGCAGGACCAAGTACTCTTTCAGGCGCTTGTGCACATCCCAGGCCTGCAAGAAAACGATGGGCATTAAGAAGGTGGTCAGCACGACCAAGAAAAGGCTAATACCATCGACTCCCAACATGTAGTGGATGCCGTAGCGAGGGATCCATGCGGCCCGTTCCGTCCACTGCAAGTCCCCACGCGCTCCGTTGAATTCCAGCAACAACCAAACTGCAAGCGCAAACGGCACCAGCGAGAACAGCAGCGCCGCCCGCCGCAAGGCCTGCGCTTGCTCCCGCGGGATGCCAACCAGCATCAATGCTGCCAGCAGCGGCGTAAATACAATCAGCGACAACAATGGCATGGTGCCCTTCCCCCGTATCACCCTCGGCCGAGGAAGTAGGCGAGCAGCGCGAGCGTGCCCAAGAGGAGAGACAGGGCATAGTGCTGCACATTCCCCGTTTGCCACCGCCGTAACCAACGCCCTGTTTCCTGCACCGCCTCGCCAGCGCCGTTGACCGCCCCGTCAACCACGGCAAGATCGAATTGCCGCCACAGAAAGTGAGCTAACTGAGTCACCGGGCGCACGATAGCGGCATCGTACAACTCATCGACGTAATACTTGTTCCACAACAACCGGTATGCGCCTCGCCAGCGTCTGGCGAGGCGCTCCGGAATTTCCGGAGCTTGAACGTAGAAGCGGTAAGCCAAACCCATCCCGGTGAGCACCGCCAAGATGGACGCCCCTATCAATGCGAGTTCCAATGTCAGCTGGGGATGATGCTGCGCATGCTCTCCATTGCCGACGACAGGTGCGAGGAAGGCGCCAAAGCGGTTACCCCAGGCCAAGAACTCGGGAAGCCCTACGTAACCACCAACAACAGCGAGCACTGCCAAAATGACCAGCGGGACTGTCATCGTCGAAGGCGACTCGTGCAGGTGCGCTTTCGTACGCGCATCTGCACGACACTCCCCCAAAAACACGAGGGAAAAGAGCCGAAGCATATAGAACGCAGTCAGCCCAGCACCCACAAGGGCCAAGCCCCACAAGATCGGGGCGTGCGCAAAAGCTCGAGCCAAGATCATGTCTTTGCTGAAAAAGCCAGCGAAGCCCGGTACCCCTGCGATCGCAAGCGTACCGACCAAAAACGTGCGATACGTGATCGGCAGATGGTGCCGTAATCCCCCCATCTTGCGGATATCTTGCTCGCCATTCAGTGCGTGGATCACACTGCCGCTGCCCAAAAACAGCAAGGCTTTAAAGAACGCGTGCGTGACGAGGTGGAAAATGCCCGCCGCGAACGCTCCTACACCGACGGCAAGAAACATGTAACCTAACTGACTGATGGTCGAATAGGCCAAGACTTTTTTGATGTCCGTCTGCACCAAGCCAATCGTGGCCGCGAACACCGCCGTAAGCGCGCCAACGATCGCCACCACCTCGAGCGACACTGGCGCTAGCTCGTATACCGAGTGTAAGCGGGCAATCATGTACACACCGGCGGTCACCATCGTGGCAGCGTGAATGAGTGCGCTGACCGGGGTGGGGCCAGCCATGGCATCAGGCAACCAAACGTAAAGGGGCAGTTGGGCTGACTTTCCCGTAGCTCCAATGAACAAGAGCAACGTCACAGCGGTGAGCACCGCTGGCGACACGTGCCGTGCCCGTTCTGCTATTTCCGTGAAAGATAAGCTGTGGGCACCCGGGCCCAGATGCCAAAACAGCAAAAAGATCCCCACCAAAAAAGCTGCGTCACCTACCCTGTTAACGATGAACGCCTTTTTCCCAGCGCTGGCATTGGCATCTTTGTCGTACCAGAACCCAATGAGCAAGTAAGAACAAAGCCCAACACCCTCCCAGCCAACAAACATCAACAAAAGGTTGTCAGCCATGACGAGCAGCAGCATGGCTACCGTGAAGAGGTTGAGGTAAGCGAAATAGCGGGCGTACCCCGGGTCGCCGTGCATGTACCCCACGGAGTAAAGATGAATGAGAAATCCCACCCCGGTGACGACAAGGATCATCACGGCGGTCAAAGCGTCGACCTGAAGGGCAAAGGCCACATTTAAACTTCCCACTGGCAGCCAGCTCCACAACGTTTGCTGCAGCACCAGCCCCGGCGGTCCCGACCAAATGCGACAAAAGGCCACAGAGGCCAGGATAAACGACAGCCCGACCACCGCGGGCGCTATCACGCTCACGACAGTTTCACGAACGCGTCGTCCGAGAAAAATGTGGAACAGCACTCCAATGGCCGGCAACGCCGGAATCCACCACAGAAAGCCGACGTGTTCTGCCACAACCGCTGCTTGGATCTCGTGCATCTGCCTTACTGCCTTACCACCGAAGCAAGTTGACTTCGTCGGCGTTGACCGTCTCGCGATTGCGGAACACAGCTAAGATGATCGCCAACCCTACAGCCGCTTCCGCCGCGGCCACCGTCATCACGAAAAAGACCATCACTTGGCCATCCATCGTCTGCTGTTGGCGGGCAAACGCGACAAAGACCAAGTTCACCGCGTTCAGCATGAGTTCTATTGCCATAAACATGATGATCAGATTTCGCCGTACCAGAACCCCCAGGGCACCGATGGTGAACAACAGGACGCCCAGGAACGCATACCAGGAGGCAGGAACCGTCGTCATCGCTGAATTTTCCTTGCCAAAACAACCGCCCCAACAATGGCCACCAACAGCAACACCGATGTCACCTCGAACGCCAACGCATGGCGGGTGAACAACCGTTCCGCGAGTGCCTCGACGGAGCCGAAGCTCGGAGTCACAGCTGTTTCCACGCCCGGCCCAGGCATCACCGGTAACCCCCGCAGGGCTATAGCTCCCATGAAAAAGAGGAACACAAGAGAGAACACACCGGCAATTGTTCTCTGGCCCGGCCGTGCTGTCTCCACGGGCTCCTGCTGCAAATTCAGCAGCATAATGACGAACAAAAACAGCACCATGATCGCGCCCGCGTAAACGATGACCTGCAGGGCGGCGATCATACGGGCGTCGAGCAAGAAGAACATCACGGCTAAGAGGAAAAGAGCCACCACTAGCGAAAGCGCCGACCGTACCGGGCTGCGGGCCAAAACGACACCCAAGCTGAACACCACCAACGGGACTGCCAACAAAAAGAACAAGAACGGGCTCACCCGCTCACCCCCGTACCCACAAAAGCACGAGCGCAGTCACGACCAGATTTGCCAACCCCAACGGAAGCATCACCTTCCACCCGAACCACATGAGCTGGTCATAGCGGAGGCGGGGCATGCTCCAACGCACCAGCACCTGCAGGCAGCAAAAAACAAAGACTTTCACCATGTACGCCGCCACCTGTAACAAGACCACTACCACATGAGGCAAAGCCAGACTCCACCCCCAGGGAAACACGAACCCCTGACTTCCGAGAAAAGGAATTTGCCAACCACCGAAGAAAAACGTCGTAACCACGGCAGACACGATCGCAATCTCGACGAAGTCGGTCATAAAAAACATCAGGTACTTGATTCCCGAGTACTCGGTGAAGTACCCGCTGACAATCTCGGACTCCCCTTCCGGCAAATCGAACGGGGCTCGTTTCGTCTCGGCAATCCCGGCAATCAGTAAGAGGAGAAATGCGAGGGGCTGATACAGAATCCCCCACGAGGGAATCCAGCCACCGATCATGTGCCCTTGGCGCCGTACGATTTCCTGGAAGTCCAGCGAACCGTAAGTAAGCACAACAGCCACCACACCCAATCCCATTGCCAGTTCATACGAAATCATTTGCGCCGAGCCGCGAATTCCCCCGAGTAAAGACAACCGATTATTCGAAGCCCAGCCACCCAGGACAACGCCGTACACGCCGAGAGAAGTCATAGCCAGCAAAAACAGCACCCCCACGTCGACTTCTATTGCCTGCAAGTTCACCACTAATTCCCCGACGTGAAGCCGATCCCCAAAGGGCACAACGGCAAAAGCAACCATAGCCGGGAACAAACTCACACAAGGTGCGAGCGTATGAAGCAGGCGATCGACGCCGCGGGGGATGACGTCTTCCTTGGTGAGAAACTTAATCGGGTCCGCTAACAACGTGTTCACTAATCCAGCGCCAGCAAAGCCAAAAATCGCCGCTCGGTTGGCGCCAATACGGTCCTGAATCAAGGCACTGCCCTTGCGCTCGACCCAGCCTAAGATGCCAGCCAGGTTGAGCACCATGGCAACAACGATCAGTGCTTTAACTGCCGAGATCAAGATGAGGGTGAGCATGAGCCAAGGTCTACAAACGCTTGCAAAGTTCCGCCCAGGGCTCGGCAGTGGCAGTACGGCGTCGGCCTGCGCTCAATCCCATTCCAACGCCCCCTTCTGCCAGACGTAAAGCAAACCGAAACCGAGCACGGTGAGAAACACCAGCATTTCCGCAAAGCCGAACCACCCCAAGCGGTCGAACAGTACCGCCCACGGGTACAAGAACACCACCTCGACATCGAAAATGATGAAGATGATGGCCGTCATGTAAAACTTCACCGGGAAGCGCCCCCAGGCACTTCCGCTTGGCGGATTCCCACATTCAAAGGCCTCGCCTTTCGCCGGGGTCTCCGTGCGAGGACCCAAGAGCCACCCCAAGCTCACCATAACGGCGACCAATCCGCCAACGAGCACAAACGTTACCAGTACCGATATGGATTGCTGCATTGCCAACCTAGCGTTCCACCCGCCACGAATGCTTGCCGCTGCAGACGGCCCGGCGGTCACCGCGCGCAAGCAGTAGGAGAAGCCTAACCGCCAGTCAAGCCAAACAGGGCGTATCCGCGCGAGCAAAAAACTTATCCTAGCGACAAGATGCACTTTTACCTTCCGCCGCTTCCCAACACCCACATGGGATCAAACGGGGGCCGCTGGTGCGCCAACAAGGCGCACCTCCTGTCGAGGCACGCGGCCGCGAACCCGTAATGCACCTTGCTGAAGCGGGTGACGAGGGGACGAAAAACAAGCCACTCAACGAAAGCGTTAGACCGGAGGAGGGCCCAAGGTCTCACAGCACTGTGATGCCGAAAAGAGATTGCGCGTCGGTCAAAGCAATTTCTTCCACTTGTCGACAATCGCGGGAGAGGAACGTCGACCCTCCACAAGCCCAACCGCACACGCGCGGGGGCGTGCGAATGACGACGTCCGCTGATGGAATTTCGCGGGGATCGTGGCACCTAACGCAAGTGCCTCCTAACCATCTACGCGAGAATACATGCGACCGCAGTTTCCGGGGCTTTCGACGCCAGCGGCCCCACCCACTACAGGAGAAGAAATTGGTCGATTCCTTGAGCCCGCCCCAGATCAACTCGGGCTGCCAGGAAAGGCTCTGCGCTGGCCCAACTGACCACCTGGGGAACAGAAACAGTGCTCCCCCCGAGGCCCCTCGGCACGCCGTCGGCAGCTTCACAAAAGCGGCTGCACAGACGACGATCTCCCGCACCGCCGTTTTTGTTACCCAACGTGCACCTGATACCGGAGGGACAAGCTCACCAACATGGCAGCCTCGCGCCAATTCAAATACCCTCGCCAGGGGTTGACGAGGGAGTGTGCTGTCGCTGCGGTGACAAACATCAGCTCGATCCCTTTCGTCTGTCGAGCGTAACCGATCGCTTGCGCCACCGCAGCATCGCAGCCACGCGATCGAGGGCCAGGCAATCCCCAGCAGCTAGCGGCTTCCACCCGTCATATTTCCCGCAGCGTGGGGGGGTGCACTCGCGGTGACAGCCAGGTCTCCGGCCAAATAAAAATTCACGGCGTATTTGGGCAAAACGGAGATGCCAGCTAAGAAGGCAATTGGCCAGTTCTAGGAAGACATCCATCTCGGGAAGACGCACCCATCTCGGTTACCTCCGCCAACCAACTTCACAGAAACGTTGCTCCATTGGTCGCTGTGCCGACCGGGATGGCCGCAAGCGCTCGAACCACGTTAGTTTGCACGAGCCAGCCGTACCAACTGCGGAGCCCGATCATCGCCGCACTGCCCATCCAAAGCCGAACACAAGGCACGGCTTTCGGTTCCTAGCACCAAGCGATGCGCTCGCCTTGCAAGGTAAAGGAAGGTGGAAGCAGGTAACTTGCCGCCTTCGATAAGCGAACCGTCGAATCGTTCTAATAGAGCGAGTGAGCCATCCAAGGGCACAGCGCCGCTTCCAGCCAACGGAAATCGGAGCCGTGGGCCAGCGGCTCGTTTCTGCCATCATTAGCCGCCCCGCCACGTCGCGTATTAAGCCATTTCGTCAATGCGCTGTGCTGTTCGCTCCGCCGTGTCCGTGTTGCACCCCAACTCAAGCGGGCGTCCGGTTTTTCCCTGGGCGACACCGTCACCTCCCAGGCGCTTGCGTTTCCTGCGAAGGCTGCAAACATCCTTGACACCAGAAGGTTGACGCCTCAAGAAATGAATCTATCCAAAAGCTTCGGCGTCGGATGCCACCGCGGAGGGTTACCATATGGCAAATTCGATCAAGACAGCGTTGTTACTAGGCTTACTCACCGGGCTCATCCTGTGGCTGGGCCAATTCTTCGGCGGGTCGCAAGGAATGGTTGTAGCGTTCCTGTTCGCCGTGCTGATGAACCTCGGCAGCTACTGGTTCTCAGACAAAATCGTACTGGCGATGTACCGGGCGCAGGAGGTGTCGGAACACGACGCGCCAGAACTGTACAACATGGTGCACAATTTGGCGGTCAAGGCCGGCATTCCCATGCCACGGGTATACATCATTCCTTCCGCCGCTGCGAACGCTTTCGCCACAGGGCGCAACCCCAGCCATGCGGCGGTTGCGGTAACAGAGGGCATCCTGCGGATCATGAGCATCGAAGAGCTCGAGGGGGTGTTGGCCCACGAACTCAGCCACGTGAAGAACCGCGACATTTTGATCAGTTCCATTGCCGCAACCCTGGCTGGCGCCCTGGTATTGATGGCAGACATGCTTCGTTGGGGTGCCCTGCTTGGCACGGCCTCTCGCGAGCGTGACGAGCATGCGGGCGGCATTGTCGGGCTAATTGCCTTGTCCGTCTTGGCGCCGTTTGCCGCGATGCTAATCCAGCTCGCCATTTCCCGCGCCCGAGAATTCGAGGCTGATGCAAGCGCAGCTCGGATTCTCGGCACCGGTGAGCCACTGGCACGGGCCCTCGAAAAGCTCGAAGTTGCTGCCGAACGCTACCCGTTAGCCGCATCGGCTCAGACCGCACACATGTTCATCGTCAACCCCCTTCGCGGCGACTTTTTGGCCCGGCTGTTTAGCACCCACCCACCCGTCCAGGAGCGGATCCGCCGGTTGCGTTCTATGGATTGGCGTCGGTAAAGGATTGGCGTCGGTAAAAAGTGACTAGTCCCAGAGGATAAGCGACCACAACGATGGCGAACGAGGGTCAGCAACCCGAGCGGCCGTTCAAGGTCGAAGATCGTCGAAGGTTCACTGCGACTGGGGATCCACGACCGGAGGCTGACGCACCCCAGAGTGAGGTGCGGGCGGAGGCATCGCAGCAACGAGCCCCAGGACAAGACTTCCAGTTGGAATCGCCGCCACCTCCCCCGTCCATTAACTTTGCCACCTTCGTTCTAAGCTTGAGTACGCAAGCCCTCGCACACCTGGGAGAAATTCCGGATCCTGTCACGCGTGAGGTCAAAACCGACCTGATAGCGGCGAGCCAAATGATTGACATTCTAGCCATGCTCGAGCAGAAAACTCGCGGCAATCTTGACCCAGAGGAGACCCAGCTTTTAAAAAGCATTCTGTACGATTTGCGGCTGCGATACGTGGAAAAAACAAAAGCCTGACGGGTACTACTTTGTTGCCGCAACGTGCGACGGCACCTGCTGCAAACGCTCCGCGACAAACGCTGTGTTCAAAGAAGGAGGCTGACAAACTATGGTTCGTAACGACCGCCCTGCGGCGGCCCTCGTCATTCTTGCATTGCTTGTTGGTGCCTTTGTCGTCCCTGGCGCAAAGGCCATTAGCTTTTGGGGAGAATCCAGCTCGGCAACGCCGACCCCGCAACCGGAGCCTGCAGCACGAGCCCTGGTGCCTGAACGGGAACCCACCCCGTGTTTGCCGGACTTTGCTCATCTGGCGGAGAAGCTAAGCCCGGCGGTGGTCAACATTTCGACGTCATCGACGACGCCACTCGAAGGTCCTGGGCAAATTTTTCCAGGGCCATTCGGCCGAGGTCCCGAAGAATTTTTCGAGCCGTTCGAGCGGTTTTTTGGGCGACCCCGCCAGTACCGCCAAAGGAGCCTAGGATCGGGCTTCATTATTAACCATGAGGGCTACATCCTCACCAACAACCACGTTGTCGAAAATGCCGATCAAATCACTGTGCGATTGGAAAATGAACAAGAATTCAAAGCGCGAATTATCGGCCGCGATCCTAAAACAGACATTGCGGTCATCAAAATCGACAATGTGCCAAACTTGGCCGTGGTTACAATGGGCGACTCCGACAAGCTACGTGTGGGAGAGTGGGTGCTGGCAATTGGCAACCCATTTGGACTCGACCACACCGTGACGGCTGGCATTGTTTCCGCAAAAGGCCGTTATCTCGGGCAGGGGAGCTATGACCAATTCATTCAAACCGATGCCGCGATCAATCCCGGAAACTCTGGGGGGCCCCTGATCAACACCCAGGGGGAAGTGGTGGGCATCAACACCGCCATTTTCACGCGCGGTGCCGGTAATATCGGTATCGGTTTTGCGATTCCGATCAACCTTGCCAAGGAACTGCTGCCAGAGTTGGAAGCAAAGGGCAAAGTGACCCGAGGCTGGCTTGGCGTGCTGATTCAGCGGGTGACACCCGACATTGCCGAGTCGCTTGGCTTGCCGAAACCGGAAGGAGCGCTTGTTGCCGATGTCGTTGATGACAGCCCAGCAGCAGAGGCAGGAATCAAGGTTGGAGACGTCATCCTGGAGTTCGACGGCCACACAATCAAGGAGTCCAATGAACTTCCACTCCTCGTCGCCCGGACTGCGGTAGGCAAAGTTGTCAAAGTCAAGTTGCTCCGAAATAACAATCCAGTAACTGTAGAGGTCAAAGTCGGCGAGCTGAAGGAAGAGGAGACTGCCGGCGAGCCGTCAGGACGCGCCGGAGAAGAACTGGGCATGACGGTCCAGCCCCTCACTCCGGATGTTGCCGAATCGCTCGGCCTGAGCCGCGACCTCAAGGGCATGCTGGTGGCCCGGGTAGAGCCAGGTAGCCCGGCCGAGGAAGCAGGGCTACGCCGCGGGGACGTGATCCTCGAAGTGAACCGCGAACCGGTCAAGGACCTCGCTTCGTACCGCAAGGCTCTCAAGGCCGCAGCTGGCAAGAAGACGGTACTGTTGCTCGTACGCCGTGGCGAGAACACGATTTTCATCGCAGTTAAACGGGAGAGTTAACTGTTCGTTTGCTCCCTGCTCTCGTGTCCCAGCACGCAGGCAGGGATAACAACAATGTCGATCCGGCGCTGGGTCTACGGCGTTCTCGCAGCCGCTACCGTGTTCCTGTGGGGCAGCGGAGTTGTCGTAGGGTGGTGGTACATCCGCGGACTTCAACGAGACATCTGCGAACGCTTTCGCAACCACACCTGGCGGATTGCGTCCAAAGTGTACGCCGATTCGTACCTCGTCTATCCCGGAATCGATGTGACTGCCTCTGGGCTTCGCGATCGCCTCCTCGAGCTGGGGTACGAGGAAGAAGCCACCGAACCCGAGCGCCCGGGGACGTTCTCGACCCGCGACGGCGATTCGTGGACTCTTTATTTACCATCCTTTTCTCGCTTCCGCGAAAGTCCACAACGGGTGCGCTTCGAACTAGCCGGTAAGCAGGTCGCCCGCATCGTCGATATAGAGTCTGGCCAGGAGCTTGCCGCCGTCGAGCTGGAGCCAGCACTTTTGTCCGGCTTGTACTCGGGGGAGTGGGAGGAGCGACGTATTGTCAGCCTAGGAGAAGTTCCCCCACTGTTGATTCAAGCCATTCTCGACACTGAGGACCAACGGTTTTTCCAGCACCACGGGGTGGACGTCTACGGCATTTTACGAGCCTTATGGGCCAACATGCGGGCGGGCCGTGTCATCGAGGGTGGAAGTACCCTGACCCAACAACTTATGAAGAATTTCTTCCTCGACCACGAGCGCACTTTGCGACGCAAAATGCAAGAAGCCCTGATGGCTTTTTTGGTGGAGCGGGAATTCACCAAAGACGAAATCCTGGAAAACTACCTCAACGAAATCTACCTCGGGCAACGGGGGGCACAAGCAATCCATGGGGTCTGGGAAGCCAGTCAATTCTACTTCGGAAAAGCACCTCAGGACCTCACCGTAGCCGAGATCGCCTTGATTGCTGGCTTGATTCGTGGCCCGAATCTCTACTCTCCTCACCGCGACCGGCAGCGGGCCATTCGACGCCGCAACCACGTGCTGCATCGGATGCTGCGTGCTGGGCACATCGATCAACCCACTTACGAGCACGCTTTGGCAGAACCCCTGCGCCTTGCGCCCTATGTGTTACGTACGCGCGATGCCCCGTATTTTTCCGACTTCGTTCGCCAGCAGCTCGGCGAGCTTTACCCGGCCGAGATTTTGTTCAACGAGGGTCTGCGGGTCTTCACCACCCTGGACCTCCACCTCCAACGGCTCGCGGAGGAAGCGGTCAGCCGCGGTCTCGAGCAACTCGAGCGTCGCTATCCGTGGCTCCACCAGGCTGCGGAGGAAGGCGACGCGGTTCAAGCCTGTCTCCTAGCCGTTCAGCCTCAAACAGGCTTCATTCGCGCCATGGTGGGGGGCCGGGACTATCGTGTGTCGCAGTTCAACCGCTGTACCCAAGCCGCGCGTCAGCCTGGATCGGTCTTTAAGCCCATCGTCTACGCAGCTGCATTGCGAGCGACGCGGGACAATCCACGTCCCTTGCTGCCAACGACTGCACTCGAGGACGCCCCGTTTTCTTGGCCCTACGACAACAAGACGTGGAGTCCTTCCAATTACAACGAGCGTTACCTCGGTTGGGTCACCGTGCGCACGGCCTTAGAGCAGTCGCTCAATGCAGCCACGGCCCGCTTAGCGTTTGAGGTTGGTCTGCCCGAAATCCTCGCTACCGCCCGCGACTTAGGGATCACCAGCCCCTTGCCAGCCTACCCATCCGTCGTCCTTGGCTCTGCCGAGACCAGTCCCTTCGAAATCGCTCAAGCGTATGCTGTCTTCGCCAACGGGGGAGTGCGCACTCGCCCGCTGGCACTCCGTCGGGTCACCGACCGCAGCGGAGTTTCCCTGGAACGAAGACCCATCGAGGTCGAATCCGTATTGCCACCGGATACGGCGTTTATCGTCACTCATATGCTGACCGGTGTCCTGGACCGCGGCACAGGCGCTCGCGCTCGCAAGCTTGGTTTTCTTCGAACGGCAGCCGGCAAGACCGGGACGACGAACGACTACCAAGATGCATGGTTCGTCGGCTACACGCCCGAGCTGCTTGCGGTCGTCTGGGTCGGCTTCGACAGCCGGCGGTTGTTGGGACTCTCCGGCGCGCAAGGGGCGCTGCCGATTTGGGTGGAGTTCATGAAACGGGCGACGAGCGGTTTACCAGCAAGCGAGTTCGTCCCACCACCGAACATTCGCCTCGTCCGAATCGACCCTCAGTCGGGGGAACTGGCCACCGCGAACTGCCCCGCAACTCTCCTCGAGGCGTTTTACGCAGGCCATGTTCCGGCACACGTTTGCGCTATGCATGAAGAGGTACCGACGAACGGCTCCGTACCGCCACCCGCGTTGCCGTGAACGCAGCAAACTCCCTCGGCAGCGCACGCTTTACTCCATGCCAGAACCCTCACCCGCGGGGGCCAACCTGCTCGCCCTCGTTTGCCAAAGGAACGCGCACCTGCACCACAGTCCTCACGATGTCCTCCACGATCTCCGTCAGTGTTGCCTGCCCCGGCGTGTAGATGCCAGCGACACCCGCGCGCCGCAACGCATCGTGATCTTGCTCGGGGATAATGCCCCCGACGAACACTGGCACATCGTTCAAACCTTTCTGTCGCAATAACTCCATGACTCGGGGCACGAGGGTTAGATGAGATCCAGAGTGGATCGACAGCCCAACCGCATCTACATCTTCTTGCAGAGCGGACTCGGCAATTTGTTCCGGCGTTAAGCGAATGCCATCGTAGATCACTTCGATTCCCGCTTCCTTGGCGCGGACGGCAATTTGCTCGGCGCCGTTGGAATGGCCATCGAGCCCGGGTTTGGCAATCAACAACCGCAACGGATGGCCAAGGCTCTCGGCTGCGCGTTGGGTGTGCGCGCGTAACGCTGCCAGACGCTCCCCATCCGCAGCGAAGGTCACTCCTTGTATACCGGTGGGGGCGCGGTACTCCCCGAACACCTTGCGCAATGCCGCTGCCCACTCTCCGGTGGTGACGCCTGCATGTGCCGCGCGAATCGAAGCAGGCATGATATTCGTGCCATTCCGTGCCGCCTCTTCCAAAGCACGCACGGCAGCCTCGACTTCCGAACCGCTGCGCTTGGAACGGAACGCTCGCAAACGTTCGACTTGCCGCCTCTCAGCTTCGGGGTCGACCACCAAAATCGCGTGGGCACCCCCACTCTCCAACAACGGCGAGGGCTCATGCTCGGTGAACTTGTTGACGCCAACGACGACAATTTCTCCCGACTCGATCTTACGCTGGCGCTCCGCATGGCTTGCCACGAGCGCCCGCTTCATCGCTTCGATGGCGGTGTTCGGATCACCAATGGCCAAGAGGCGCTCGAGTTCGCCGCGGGCAGCTTGCATTAGCTCCGTCACTTTGCGCTCGACCACCATGGAGCCGGCAAAGATATCCTCGTCGTACTCGAGCAAATCCGTCTCGTACGCCAACACCTGCTGGATCCGCAGCGACCATTGTTGGTCCCACGGCCTCGGCAATCCAAGGGCTTCGTTCCACGCGGGCAATTGGATCGAGCGGGCTCGAGCTTCTTTTGAGAGGGTTACGGCAAGCATCTCTAACACGATTCTTTGTACGTTATTTTCGGGCTGTTGGGCCGTCAGGCCCAAAGAATTCACTTGAACCCCGTAGCGAAAGCGGCGTTTCACCGGATCTTCGACACCGTAACGCTCCCTGGTCAACTCATCCCAAAGACGGGTAAATGCCTTGAGCTTGCACATTTCCTCGATGAAGCGGATACCTGCGTTGACGAAAAATGACATGGCACCGATCACGTCGGACATGGAAACGCCCGGCCGTTGGCGCACGCGGTCGAGCACGGCACACGCATTAGCCAGGGTGAAGGCGATTTCCTGAACCGGTGTCGCACCAGCCTCTTGTAAGTGGTAGCTGCACACATTCATCGGGTTCCATTTCGGAATGTGCTGGACCGTGTACTCGATCACATCCACGGTTAGCCGCAGCGACGGCTCGGGCGGAAAAACGTAAGTACCGCGCGCCAGGAACTCCTTGAGGATGTCGTTTTGGGTCGTGCCTCGGAGCACGCGTGGGTCGGTGCCTTGACGCTCGGCAACCGCCACATACAAGGCAAGCAACCACGCGGCCGTGGCGTTGATGGTCATCGACGTATTCATCTTTGCCACGGGAATTTGGTCGAAGAGGAGTTCCATGTCCTCGATGTGGCAAATCGGGACTCCCACCTTTCCCACCTCGCCGACCGCCATCGGGTGGTCGGAGTCGTAACCGGTTTGCGTTGGAAGGTCGAAGGCAATGCTCAAGCCGGTTTGCCCCTTCGCCAAATTTCGGCGAAAAAGTTCATTTGCAGCACGGGGGTCGGTATGGCCTGCGTAGGTCCGCATCAGCCAAGGTTCTTCTCGTCGAGCCATAACAACTACCTTATCAAGTGGGCTGTTCACGCGGCAAGCAGGAATCAATTCCCCAATCGAAGTTGACGCTAGGGGCTCGCCTACAGGGGCTCGAGGCGCAAGCCCCGTGCCCCAGCGAAAGAAAAACCTACAGGCGTGGAGTCATTGCACCCGCCGGAGATTCGGCCACGACGCTTCGAGGCCACCTTCGCTGCGGCGCGATGCTTTCGGACGCACTCCCGTGCGCCCCTAGCGGCCTTCGGGCCACGCTCTGGTCGGCTCGCCCTGTCCGCTATGCGTGTCCCGCGGTCTCGTCCCCTCCCCTTGCGGCGAGAGGCTGGAGATGAGGGCCACGCGCGATCCACAGCAATGCGCGTTGCCATGGGAACGGGGGCGCATTGCCATACGCTCCTACGGACCGCGGGAACGCACGTGGCGGTGGAAACAACGGGCGGGCACGCAGCTACTCCCTTACATCCGCGGATACGGTGGTGATCGCCACAGCAGCGGGCAAACTGCCACGCGGTGACTGCATCTACCCAGGGCTTCGGGCCGCCCGCTCCCACTCGGAGAGGGTACCCAGGATTCTCTTCGGCTGGGCAATTGGGCGCGTTCTGGCGAGGCCGGTGATCCCGATTCGCCACGGTATCGACACATTCACCGAGTACTGGTTCTCCCTCGAGATCGCAGCAACGCGCCCAATCCAAGTAGCCCTAGCATGGCAACCAGTAGTCCCATCCACCGATCCTGACCCACTGACACCGGTGCCACGCACCGCGTACTTGTGGCACAACTTCGGTCGGCACAGTCGACCAAGCCGTTCCCGTCGTTGTCAAAGCCATCACTGCACGCAAAGTCGCCCGCTTGGTTTTCGAAAAGGGACAATGTGGGCGTCACTGTTGGTGTGGTGCTTGGGGTCGTCGTATTCGTTGGAGTACGCGTCGGCGTCACCGTCGCTGTGGTGCTTGGGGTCGTCGTGTTCGTTGGGCTCGGCGTCGGCGTCTCTGTGGGGGTAAAGATAGGGGTCGGAGAATCCGTAGGTGTCGGAGATGGAGTTTCCGTTGCAGTAACCGTCAGCGCCTCGGTTGCTGACGGTGTCGGTGAAACTGTGCCTGAAAGCGTGGGAGTCAGTGACGGTGTACTCGTTAGCGCGGTCGGGGTCGGTTCCGTGGGAGTCGGAGAAGCCTCTTGCGCCGTTTCGAACGCAAACACGTATGCCGAACCCTGGTCCTCTGGATTAATATCGTCCCCGGGTGCCCCACCAACGATCGTACTACCGTCAATACCCACCGCTCTACCCAAACCGTCGAATGCAGCCCCGTCTGTAGCAAGAAGTTTCACCGTCTCGCTCAGCAACCCCACCCAACCACCGCCCGGTTTGCCAAACACGTACAGCGCTCCCTGAGCTGAATTGGCGCCAACGTCGGCAGCCGAAGCCCCCACGACCACTGTGTCTGAGAAGATACCGACTGAAGTACCGAAGCTAAATACGGTTTGGCTGTCAGAGGCCGTAAGAGCTGCACTCTCGAAGAACGAGCCCGAGGGTGTCCAACCTCCACTTGGTTGCACGTATACGTATGCCATCCCTGTGCCCCCTGTTGACAAACTCACGTTACTGGCGCCCACAACCACGGTCCCACCAGAGATCGCTACGGCAACACCAAACCAGTCATCGGTATGGCACGTCGCCTGCCGTAGCGTTGCAGTTTGATTCAACGTTCCCGCCCAACCCGAGGTTGGCTTCACGAATACGTAAGCCTTCCCCGTGTCGGAACACGCGCTCAGGTCCACGAACGGGGCGCCAGCCACTACTTGATCGCCGGAAATCGCAACGGATGTCCCCAACTCGTCGTCTTCTGCACCGTCGGATGCCACAAGCTTCGCAGTCTGGGTTAACGTACCCACCCAGCCGGTAGCGGGCTTTACAAAAACATAAGCGGCTCCCTTATCGTTGGAAAAACTGAGCGGGGCGCCCACCACGACCACATCGCCCGAGATTCCGACAGAGCCTCCAAACCAATCCCCTGCTTGGCCGTCACCAGCAATCAGTTTTGCGTTTTGCGAAATGGTTCCCGCCCACCCCGCGGCGGGTTTTACGAACACGTACGCGGCACCTCGATTTAAGTTCCCGCTTGTATCGTGCGTTGGTGCGCCAACCACGATCACATTCCCATCAATCGCCACGGAGTCACCAAATCGGTCCCCCACGCCACCATCCGACGGGTTTAGGGTTGCGCTCTCGGTCATATCGGCCCAGCCACTACTTGGCTTGACGAACACATAGGCTCGGCCGGCGCTCCCCGAGAAAGGTTTGGGTGCACCGACCACAATCACGTCACCAGAGACGGCAGCGGCCGTACCAAAAAAATCCGACTCGGCCCCATCCGATGCGGTTAACTTGGCCTTTTGCACCCAGGGATCGATCGTAATTGGGTACGCGGCCTCGCGATGATCAACCTCGATCGTAAGCTTGCCCTCGGCTACTTCAAGGTGTGCGGGCAAGCCCAAACCCCGAGCATCCCAGGCCGTAAGCCCACGATATGCCAACACTGGCTTTGCCCCTGCCCGCCGCCATAGCAGAGAGCGACGGTCTGCTTGAACGACAGGCTGGAGCGTGCCCGCGTATTGCAACTCGACCCGCAGTGGTTCACCAGCACGATCCGCACCCGCCGGCCCCGTGATGGTGAAGCCCTGCTGCAGTCCAATAGGGCTGTTGACCCACCACTCCGTCACTGTGCCGCAGCGGAATTCAAGGTAATTTCCATCTACCCTGGGGTTTGCATGCGCTTGGTGCGGTTCTTCCGACGATAAGCCCCGGTGTCTGCAGCTTGGGCGCCGCAGTACTAGTCTGTCGCCCCCGAGAATCACTTGCACTTCGTCGCCGTGGAAGATCGCCTGCAGCCCATGGCGCTCGTTTTGAGCTACCACGCGATCGCCCGAGGCGGACGTTTTGGCGTGGTACGGTGGCAAGCTCCGTCCCAACGCGCGTGCAATTGCCATCCCCGCTTCGGGCGGAAGGTTCCAGCGAGGCCTCATTGGAAGCTGTGTTTGCGGGCCAGCTGCCGGGGACGTACTCGGAACAAAGCCCCCTGCATGCGCAACTGCCAAGGCTCGTGCAATGAACGCAACCAACCGGACTTTGGGCATGACCTCGCCTCCTCTCGACTCGAAGCGGCGAAGCCGATGCGTCTAATGACGAGCCCACAGAGACCCACCGCCTCGCGCCCGCAACGGCGAACGCGACAATGTTCCCTGTTGTGCTTTCCAAAAGAACCGAGGCCGTTGCCTACTACGCCTGCTCGCCGTCAGTCAAGTGGCCAGCCCATAGCTGCAGCGACTTGTTACGGATGTTCGCAAGCGTGCTTTCCCACCACCACTGCCCCCGGGGTTGAAATTTCTCTGCATACGAACTGCTACTTCCGGGGCGCACAACGCCGGCGGTCGCTTTGGCGCAGCGGTCAGCGTACGAACCCGGAAAAGCTCAGTCTCGGCTTCCGGCGCGATCTCGTTCCCGCGAGTCGCTCCTAACAGAGGCGCGCGCCGCTTAACACGGAAGAGGTCACACGGACGTAAGCTCCGCGCAGCAAACATCTCGAACCCGTTGGCCGCAGCGACGGTGGCTTTTACGCGATGGTTGTTCGAGTGAGATCCTAGACCTTGTCAGAGCGCGGCAAACGTGCCAGTAACCGTAAACTTTTCGAACTCCACCATCGGGGGATGCGGTTCATGATTCCGATTCAGAAAGTCGTGATTCTCGGTGCCAATGGCACCATGGGTGCCGGTAGCGGCGAGGTATTCGCTGCAGGCGGCTGCGATGTGGTTTTTCTTGCACGCACCATGGAAAAGGCCCACGAAGGGCTCGTCGCTGCGCAAAACATGGCCAAGTCGGTGCGGATTGCCGACCGGATTTCCTTAGGCACCTACGACCAGGACCTCGAAGAAGCGGTCAGCAAAGCGGACTTGATCTTCGAAGCACTGGCCGAGGATATCGAGCTGAAAAAGGCCTTCTTTACCAAAGTGGACAAGTACCGCCGCCCGGAGTCCATCGTGGCTACGGTGTCCTCGGGTTTGTCCATCGCCGAGATGGCTCTGGGCCGCAGTGAAAGCTTTCGCCGAAACTTCCTCGGCATCCACTTGTTCAACCCACCCAATGTCATCGTCGGTACCGAGGTCGTCCCGCACGAAGGTACCGACCCAAAGTTGGTCCAGGAGATGGTGCAGTTACTGGAGCGCCGCTTTGGTCGGGTTGCCATTGTCGCCGCCGACAAACCAGCATTTGCCGGGAATCGGATCGGCTTTAAGGTGCTGAACGAAGTGGCCATTCTGGCAGAGGAACACGGGGTGGCGTTCATGGACTACCTCATCGGTCCTTACACGGGACGCGCCATGGCGCCGCTGGCCACGGTGGACTTGGTGGGTTGGGACGTTCACAAGGCCATCGTCGACAACGTTTATGCGCACACCAAAGATGAAGCCCATGAAGCATTCCGTCTTCCCCCCTACATGGAGGACTTGATCGGGCGTGGGCACTTAGGCAACAAGACACCCCAGTTTGGGGGTTTTTACCGGCGAGTCAAGGAAGGTAACCAAACATTACAGCTCGTGCTCGATCCGAAAACGGGCGCTTACAAAGACTTACGCGAGGCCGGGGTGCGAAAACTCCCCTGGGTCGAGAAAATTCGCGATCTCCACCACGTCGGCCGCTACCGTGAAGCGCTGAAACACTTTCTCTCGGCGGAGGGCGCCGAGGCAGACTTAGCTCGCAAGGTCGTGTTCGGGTACATCAGCTATGCTTTGAACCGGGTGGGCGAAAAAGAAGTCGTACGGGAAGTGCGCGACATCGATCGCATCATGGGCTTCGGCTTCAACTGGGCGCCACCGTCCGTTCTCATTGACATGTTTGGGCCCGAAGAAACAGTTCGGCAACTCGACCGCTACAAGTTGCCTGTTCCACCCTTGCTTCGCACCATCGCTCCGGGGCAAAAACTGTTTCATGAACCCTATGTGAACATAGGCCGATTCTTCGCCGCGTGAGGTCCGTTAGTTGCGCACACTCGGGTGCTCATGATAGCGTTACTGGTCATTGCGTAACTTTGTTTAGGAGGCATAGATGGCAGCCCCCGTTTATATCCTGGGAGGATACCAAACCGACTTTGCCCGGAACTGGAAAAAGGAAAACAAACACATTGTGGCCATGATCCGCGAGGCCGTAGAAGGGGGGCTCGAGGCAACAGGCATCGATCCCAAAGAGATCCAAGTCGGGCACGTCGGGAACTTCGCGGCCGAACTTTATGCGATGCAGGGACATCTCGGAGCCTTTTTGGTCGACGTAGACCCCGCCTTCTCCGGTTTACCCACGGCGCGACACGAGGCAGCGTGCGCATCGGGGAGCATTGCGATCTTAGCTGCTTCGGCAGAAATCGAAGCCGGGCGCTACGACCTCGCTTTAGTGGTCGGCGTCGAACAAATGAAAACCGTCGACCCCGCGAAGGGCGGAGAGTTTCTTGGCACCGCCGCGTGGTATGAACGCGAGGCCAAAGGGATCGAGTTTCCGTTTCCTAAACTCTTTGGCCGCCTGGGTGATGAGTACGACCGCCGCTATGGCCTCAAAGATGAACACCTAGCCCACATCTCTGCCATCAACTATTCCAATGCAAAACGAAATCCACTGGCACAGACGCGCAACTGGTACATGACCGAGGACCAAGCCCGCTCTGTGGACAAGTTCAACACGGTCATCGGAGGAAGGATAAAAATTTCGGATTGCTCGCAGGTTACCGACGGCGCGGTGTCCTTGTTCTTGGCGTCCGAGAAGGCAGCGGCAGCCCATGCGCGAAAGCGTGGGATTGCGCTGGAAAGCATCCCCCAGTTGCTGGGCTGGGGGCATCGGACTGCGCCCATCGAATTTACCGCGAAGATTGCCGAAAGCCAAAACAATCCGTACATCTTGCCGCATACACGACAGGCGATTCTCGATGCATTTCGGCGAGCCGGCATCCCAGACGTTTGGGCGGTGCAAGCTATCGAGACCCATGACTGTTTTACCACCTCGGAGTACATGGCCATCGACCACTTCGGTATCACTCAACCAGGCGAGTCGTGGAAAGCCATCGAGGACGGCACCATCGAGATGGGCGGAAAGCTTCCGATCAATCCCAGTGGAGGTCTGATCGGCTGTGGGCATCCCGTTGGTGCTACTGGGGTGCGCCAAGTGCTGGACGCCTACAAACAGGTCACCGGGCAGTGTGGCGAGTACCAGGTAGAAAATGCAAAGCGTGTGGCCACGCTAAACATTGGTGGTAGCGGAACAACAAGCGTTTCCTTCGTGGTTGGCTTTGCCTGATTCGGGCTGGTGCTACCGCGTGCCGGCCCGCGGACTCAGCTCTAGGCTCGGCGCCAAACGCGCAAATGCGTGTGGCGGCACAACCCGTATCGAGGTTTTTCTCCATTGGCTCCCGTGTCGAACTAGGTATGAACGAAGACTTTGGTTCCCAATCAGTTTCTTTGCACGGTAAGTTGCATGGAAAAGTAGAAGTCCGCAGCAAGGTGCCCCTGCAAAACCGCCTCGACTTGAGCCTTGCCTATACCCCTGGGGTTGCTCGAGTTTGTCTCGAAATTGCGCAAAAGCCCGAGACCGTTTACGAACTCACAATCAAACACAACACCGTAGCGGTGGTTTCCGACGGGTCCGCGATCCTTGGCCTCGGTAACCTCGGTGCGGCGGCCGCCATTCCGGTCATGGAGGGCAAGGCAGTGTTGTTCAAGGAGTTCGCCAACGTAGACGCCTTCCCGATCTGCCTCGCCACCCAAGATACCGACGAGATCGTTCGTACCGTGCGTACGCTTGCGCCGGTTTTTGGCGGAATCAACCTCGAGGATATCGCTGCCCCACGATGTTTCGAGGTCGAGGCACGACTGCAGGACCTCGGCATTCCTGTCTTCCACGACGACCAACACGGCACGGCCATTGTCGTGCTGGCAGCGTTGATCAACGCCCTCGAGGTCACGCGTAAAGACCTGTCCCAGTGCACCATCGTTTTCAGCGGCAGTGGTGCATCGGCTATCGCCTGTGCCAAACTCATTCGCAGCTTTGCCATTCTCGGCGTGCTGCCACCACCTGGGGAGGTGCTTCTCTGCGACTCCAAAGGCATCGTTCACCAGGGGCGCACCGACCTCAATCCCTACAAGCGCGAGCTGCTCGAGTGGACCAACCGCAGTCACCGCACGGGCGGGCTCGCAGAAGCACTCCAAGGTGCCGATGTCTTTATCGGCCTTTCTCAGGCGGGGCTCGTCACCCCTGAAATGGTTCAATCGATGAACCGAAACCCCATCGTGTTCGCCATGGCGAACCCGATTCCGGAAATCATGCCTGATCTTGCGCGGTCTGCTGGCGCCGTGGTTGTCGGCACTGGCCGGAGCGACTTTCCTAACCAAATCAACAACGTCCTCGCCTTTCCTGGGGTGTTCCGCGGTGCGCTCGATGCAAAAGCTACGGTGATCAACGAAGAAATGAAAGTGGCAGCAGCGCGGGCTCTAGCAGCGACCGTGCTCGAGCCTACGCCGGAGCGCATCTTGCCCGATCCGTTGGATAAATCCGTGGCCTATCGAGTTGGCGAAGCCGTCGCGCAAGCAGCTCGACGCACGGGCGTTTGTCGGCCGTGACCGCTCACCGCCGGGGGGCATCCGTCTCGCAGCGGATCGAAGCACAGCGATCGGGTCTGCGCCACTTCCCTCACATTACGCCTTCGGCTCGTTCCGCGCCCCGCTTGCCAGGGGCCTTTCGAGCCAATAGGCTTGTGCCCGCAATGTACCGAGCAGCCTTAATCGCCGGTTTCAGCTTGGGCGCTATCTTCGTTGCCCCTGGGCTGGCTCAGCTTGGTAGCGTCGGCACCGTGCGGGATACCGGTGGGCCCTTGCGAGAGTACAGCCAATCGCTCAGTGACTCGAGCGGTTCGGTGCGGGAGTCGGTCCAATTTGGAGCCTCGGGCCTTCGCCGGCCTCTCAGTGGGCTGCCCGTCAGTGCTGGGAGCCGCGGGGTCTATGGCAGCGGCTCGGTGCGGGATGGCAGTGCCGGTTCGGTGGCTGACATCAGCCGCACGGCGAACGTTCCACTTGCGATTTGGGAACTTCCGATGGTGCCAACTGGCAGTGACACCTTGCATGGGTTGGAAGGCAGTATTCGTAATTTACAGCCCAGCGATGGAGAGGAGTTCTCGCCAGAAACAAGCGCTGATCACATAGCCGAATCTGTTCCCAGCGAGGCCAGCAGCACCTTCCACCTCCAGCCGAAGGCTCAAGGCGAGGAATCAGTCGGCTCCTTCGCCAGGGATGACAGCGTCAACGCGGACTCCGATGACGCTTCCGAGCTCAGTCGAGAGGGGCCACGCCAGCAAACCTTAGGACCCGATGAGGACGAGCTGGTGCTGGGTGGCGAACCAACGCAGTAACCCGGGGACTCGCGGTGGAATCGAGGCTACCTCGATTGCAGCCACTTGACCGGGATAAAACGGCACTTGGAGCCTCGCTTCGTCACCAACCAGGAGCCACGATGCCAGGCGGGACATGTCTGGTTCGTGACCCACCAGGAACAGTGCGGACGCCTCGCTGTACTCCGCCAGTGAAACGGCCAACTCCTGGGGGGAACCACCCGGAGCTAACGCCGCGTGCTCTCGCACCTCTCCTCCAATGCTGGTGCTCAACAGGTACGCCGTTTCTCTGGCCCGCTTCAATGGGCTCGAAAGGACAACGTCGCAACGAACACCTAAACGCCGTAGCCCCTGCGCGGCAACAATCGTGCCCTCTCTTCCCTCGCGGCGCAATGGCCGAATCGCATCGTCGGTCCCTTCTCGCGCGGGCTCCGCTTGCGCATGGCGGACCAAATACAACACCTTCTCGCTAGCCATCCTTTTCCATTTCCTCGAGATTATTTTCTTGGCAACGGCACGCCACTCCTGCACGCCGCGCGCTCCAGGTCCACGAGCACCGCGTAATATTCAGGGCTGTTGAGTGCTTGCTCGGCCAGGTGAGCAGCCTCCTGCTGCCATTTGAGCTTCCATAACCCCAGCGGATCTTGACCTGGCGTTTGTCGCGCCAGGTCCAACAACGCTTGCGACCGCGCCAACGTCTCCAACAGCGTTAAATAGGAGTGCAACGAACTCCTCCGGGATCGGCGCATGAGCAGGAGGAGTGCCTTTTGCAAACAGCGACGGAACTGTTCCAGACTGGCCGCAGCGAGGCCCGAGCGCACCTCGGCATCTTGTGCTCGCAAGCACTCTAAAGTCGCGGCAAGCTCTGGAGCAACCGCGCTTTGCCTCCGCACACTGTCGAATTTTGGCACCCGTCGGTAAAGTGTGCGCAGACCACGCTCGAACTTGGACACCTTACTCGGCCGCAAGCCAAACTGCTTTTCCAACACTCGAGCAACTGCATGTAGATCCCTTCGCCTACCACCTCGTAGCTCGAGTTCGACCTCTCGGTAGCGCAACATCGTCCGGCCATTCGGGTCTTCCACCGTCACTCGATCGAGTGCCAATTCTAAGCCTTCCTGCGCCTTCGCACCGGCGCCGACATACACTCCGAAGCAGCGCCGTTTCACGGCTGTCGTCAACACGCTCTGCAGGGGGCGGCCGGCAACGACTCCCGCAAGGTGTGGCGCCAGCGCAGCTGGCAAGTGCCGCAACGGGAGTCGCGGAAGGGCTGCTAACAAGATCGTTACCTCCGGGCGCTCGTGCACTTCGCCCTCGAGCCTACCGGACCACTTTGCCGTAAGCTCGCACCCTGCACGTCCCCGAATGCGACGGAGGCGCAGTGCGATTCCCGAACGAAGCAGTGACCATTGGGCGGTATCCAAGTAAATTGAACGTAAGTGAGACTCACCCTTGAACCGCAGTGAGTAGCCCGCAAGCTGCCCGTCGCCTCGGAGCAGCTGCTCGAGCCGGTTACCGGACACGGTGAATTTTGCTTCTACTTCCAACTCCAAAGGCAAACCCACGTTCGACACCCGAACGATTGCTCATGAACTGTGCACCCGACTCCTACCCGCAAGTGCTTGCCAGGCAGCACCGCTGCAAGCTTCGGAGTAAAGCCGTCGACTTTTCCTCAGTGCCAGCGAACCACCGGCTGCCCGCAACGGCCGCTTAAACAACGACTGGGGCAAGCCCACATTGAAGTGTAAATGTTCGATCAACTGTTCCGCTGTAAGCCCCGCAACCGGATTGCCACTGGCATCCGCTGGGTAGAAGGAACGCACCCGCTCCTGGCGAATGCCACCTACCTCACGGTACTCACGCCATCGCCCCAGCCAAATTTGATGTTGCAAAAAGGGCGCTCGCACCTGCGCGTACACACGGTCGATGAGGCCAGAATCCGCATCGAAATAGAGAATCGCCCAAACGATCGGGGAGCGCCAACGTTCTGCATAAGTCACCCGTAGTTTCTCCCAATGCTGGTCCTCGTCGCCCTCTCGACCCAAATAGTCAAGCTTGATCCCATCCATCTCCGCTAAAACGAAGGGCAAGCCAAACGAGATTGCGGAACTCATGCCGTGGAATTCGGTAAACATTTTTTCTTGCGGATCTTCCACCCACCGCCCGCCGCGTAACATCCACGAGGCGCGGCCATCGTACCCGAAGAGAATCTCCTCCCGTAATCCAATCGACTCCATTCGAACGATCGGTCCCTGATGCAAAGGTTGCTTGTGGAAGAAAATTGTTTCCGAGGTGGCATCGCCGCGCGCATCGAAAATAGTCAACGTCGACACAAAGGTTACGTCCGCCAGCGCTTGCCAAGCCTCCCAGCCACCGGCGGCGTCGATCGCCTTGCTCAGTAAGCGACCGGATTCGCCACTCGGTAGTCGCAACTCACGCGACGCTCTTTTTGGCCTGGAGCGCTCTGGCTTGGAGTCTTCGTGACAACCCCCAGCCGCCAAAGCCAAGAGGCACACCAGCAACACTTTGCACCAACGAGTCGGACCTGAAAACCGCCTGTTCACGGCAATCCTCTTTTCAGGTACTCCACGATAGCACGAACGGTGGCACGGTCCGTCACCGCGGCAAAGTGAGGCATGGCCGGCTCGTGCTCTCGTAACATGTGGCGAATTGCGGCGCGAATCTCTGTTTCCGACCGTTTCGCAAAATACGCGCGGTCAAAGCGCACACTCGGCAACCGCGCCACCTCGCCGGCGGTGGGCTGAACTCCTCTCCCGTCGTCGCCATGACAAACAGCGCAGGCACGTTGATACAACTCGAAGCCCGGTGACATGAGCCGCACAAAGGCAACCAAGGCGCGTCCCTCATCTTCCCGAATTTGGGGCACCAAGGCGGGCATTCCGGCTCGTCCGTGTCGTACCGCCACGAGTAAGGTCGCGTCCGTCACGCTGCGCTGCCAGGAACCTTCTTGCAAGTCGCGAGGCCGCCTCACACCACTCGGTAACACCATCGGCGGCTGGCCATAGGGCCCGTGGCAGTCCACACATCGGCTCAGGTAAAGCGCCCAGCCCTGCGCGACCTGTAACCAGCGCACGCGTGCTAACCGACGGAGGTGCTCGAGGACTTCCCCGGTTTTCGTCTCCAACTCCGCCCATTTCGCCGGGTCGACCGCAAGCGATAACCGCTTTCCGCTCAAAATTCGATCGACCAAATCGTCGATTCCATAGGCGTCTAGAAACCCATCACGTAAATTGCGTGGGGGGCGAGCAAACCGTGCAGCATCCACACCATCCCCTCGTCCCTCCACTCCGTGACAATTCGCGCAGTAACGCAGGTACGCCTCGCGCCCAGACTCGGCCTCCACCGTTGCACCCACCACCACCCACGTCGCCCCCACCACTGCCAAGCCAAACGACATCGGGATACGGCTTCTCATCAGCTTTTTTCTAGCCTGACAGCGGGAGATCAACCACATGCTGCGTCCCACCAGGAAGCCGGGCTGTTGTCCGCATATGTCTGGACATTACTTGACACAGCTCCGCTCTTTGTTAGTCTTCGATTGAACGTTGCCACGAAAGGTCTCTATGAAGCGCTCCACACGGGTGAAGGCCGGGTCACACCAACGCTACCCACTAGCTACCGTTGCCCGTTTAACCGGGCTCACTCCTGATCTCATTCGCGCTTGGGAGCGACGTCATGCGGTGGTCACTCCGATTCGTGGTCCGCGGGGCGCGCGCCTTTACGACCGTGGCGACATCGACCGCTTGCAGTTGCTAGCGGCGGCCGTCAGCGCTGGGCGCTCCATCGGTGACGTGGCACACCTCGGCGATGAGGAACTGCGCTCATTGTTGCGCTCCGATCGGGCGCCAGTGCCGCCCGACACGTTGGTCCAACATGCTTCCGGGTCGGCACCAACAGGGGAAACAGTGGAAGCAGGGGTTGTCCGGCAGGTGCTCGAAGCCGTCGTGCAATTCGACCAGCTTCGGGTAGAGCGAGTCCTCGGGGAGGCGTTACTGGCGCTTGGGGCTGTCCGCTTAGCAGAACGTGTCTTGGGGCCGCTGCTCGAGGAAGTGGGGGAACGCTGGTTACGGGGCCTGCTCACGGTGGCTCATGAGCACTTTCTTTCCTCGATTTTGCGGCAGTTCCTCTCCGAGATCATGCGCATGCGCCGCGACGCCGACAGTCGTCCCTACGTGTTGTTGGCCACGCCCGAGGGTGAGATTCACGAATTTGGGTTGTTGCTTGCCGCCTTGATACTCGCCGACCTGGGGATGCCCATTTGCTACTTGGGGAGCAGCGTTCCCGCCGGCGAAATCTTGAACGTCGCTCCCAAGCTTAACGTGAACGTCGTGGGGCTGAGCTTGGTCACAACGGCCAACCGTCCTCGCAGCCTCGAGGCACTGCGCTCTCTACTACGCCATGGCGGGTCGACGCTACAGATTTGGCTCGGCGGTCGCGATGCCACCCAGACCGCTGCTGCCTTGCCGTCATCGAGGCAAATCGCGGTCATCTCGAGCCTCACCGAATTACGAGAAAAGGCTCAGGCCTCCCTGCGGGCGAAAGAACTTCAATGCCCTGAAATTTCCAACACAAAGGAGTGAATCATGTCCGTATCTCCCGTTCCAATGGAACACAAAGATCTGGCAGTGATCGAACACATGCTTGCAGCGGGAGAAATTTTGCCTGCCCAGTTGCCGACCAAACACTTGTGGAGCCCCGAAAAAAAACTGGCCGCAGCCGTGTTTGTGTCTGGCCTGGTGGAAATTCGGAATCACGCGCACAACCCCAGCCGATGGCGACGAGTGCAAGAGGAACTTGCCTGGGTGTTTTCCGAAGACCTTGCTTGGCCTTATTCCTTTCTTCGCCTTTGCGAACTCTTTCACCTGGATCCGGAGTATGTCCGCCGCATGGTTCGGGATTGGCTGCGGGCTCCACGCTCGCAACGTCCCAAAATGTGCTCGGCACACCGTCACGCCGCTTGAGGCGAATCGCACATCGAGGAGCGTTTATGAGGGTTGCCATTGTCGGCGCGGGAATTTCCGGGTTAGCCGCCGCATATTACCTTCATCGCAAGCACGAGGTGTTCGTGTTCGAAAAAGAGCATTGGATCGGCGGACACGCCTGCACCGTTGAGGTCACGGATTCGAAGGGAGCCACCCTACCCGTGGACGTGGGCTTCCTCGTTTATAACGAAAAAACTTATCCTCTCTTTTCAGACCTACTCCGAGCGATTCAAGCTCCTACAAGGCCGAGCAACATGTCCTTCAGCGTGCGCTGCCAATCTTGCAAAGTCGAGTACGCCAGCCATGGGTTACGGGCGATCTTTGGCGGATCTCTGTTCCAGGGATTCCCGAGGCAACAGCTATCACTCCTGAGAGAAATTCTGCGATTCAACAAGTTAGCGCGGCGGGAGCTTTCCCAGCCGGCACCGCAGGCAACGCTAGAAACCTTTCTCGCCAAGCACCGATTTTCCCGGCATTTTTTCCGTCATTATCTCAGTCCCATGACCGCAGCGATCTGGTCCGCGCCACCCCAAAGCACCCAAAACTTCCCTCTGGAGCTCCTCCTCCGCTTCCTGCACAACCATGGTCTCCTTGGCCTTTACGGCCAACCTCAGTGGCGAACCATCCGAGGTGGCAGCCGCGAATATGTTCGCCGTCTCGTTGCCCCGTTTGCCGACCGGGTTTGGGTGCGCACACCCGTACAGGCCATCCTGCGCAAGGCCGATGGCGTCGAACTGCGGTTAGAGAGCGACACCGTCCGGGTGGACTCCGTAGTCCTCGCCGTTCACAGCGACCAAGCATTGGCACTTCTCGGCGAAGCTGCATCAAACGCTGAACGAGAAGCGCTCTCCGCCATCCGGTATCAGGACAACGAAATCGCTTTACACATGGACACGCGGCTACTGCCGCAGGATCCCTCGTTATGGGCTTCTTGGAACTATCACGTCGACGACTGCTCCGACCCCTCCCAGCCTTTGACCATGACTTATTGCATCAACCACCTCCAACACCTCCCCACGACGACACCGTTCTGCGTCTCAGTAAACTCGCGGCAACAAATTCGCCCCGAGCAGATTCTACGCCAGTGGCTGTTCCATCACCCCCAGTACAACCCGCAAGTGCCTCGAGCACAAGACACATTGCGGAAACTCAACGGGACGCGCAACACCTACTACTGCGGAGCGTATCTAGGCTATGGATTTCACGAAGATGGCGTCCGCTCTGCCTTCGAAGTTGCGCAAGCCATCGACCAAGCGCAAGTGGCCGCATGAATTCAGCTTTATATCTCGGTTACCTCCAACACCTTCGCCACCGTCCTCGCCGTCATCTATTTCGCTATCGCACGGCTTACTTCTACCTCGACCTTGCCGAGCTTGCCCGTTGGAATGATGAGTTGCGCCTCTTCGGCATGAATCGGCACCGTCTTTTCTCTGTCTGGGATAGCGACCATCTCGATGGCAGTGGACTATCGACTGGCAAGCTTCTTGAATTTCTTCGACAAAACGCCATCGATACCAGCCCAATTGCCCAAACCTTCATCCTGACCCACGCTCGTCAATGGTCCTACGTTTTCAACCCGGTATCCTTCTTTTATTGTTTCGACGCCTCCGGGCAGCTCCTCTCCGTGGTCGCCGAGGTGAACAACACTTTCGGAGAACGGTTCCACTATGTGCTCCCGCTCGAGCGGCGACACTCGGCAACTTCCCTGTTCTTCGCTGGCGCGGAAAAAGCCATGCACGTCTCGCCGTTCACCGCCCGTGATGGTGCCCGCTATGAATTCCGTTTGCGTAAGCCCCAACAACAGTTAACGCTCGCCATTCGCCTGCTCGAGCACGACCAGCCGGTACTCGATGCCGTTGTCTGGGCTAGTCGCCACCCTTTGACGGACCGCCAACTGCTCGCGCTTGCCTTTCGCCACCCATGGCTCACCGCCAAGGTCATCAGCGCCATTCATTGGCAAGCTTTCAAACTCTACCTGAAGGGGTTACCCTTCTCCCATCAACCCCCGCCCTCCGTGGCGCAAAGGAAGCAGATGGCTCAGTGGGCGCAGCTCAGTCACGAAAGCGAAACATACCGTTCGGAGTCCAACCCATGACCAGTCTCCACCTGCTTTCGCGTCGACCCCTTCGCCCGTCTTGGATCGACCGGCACATTGCCAATCGATTCATCGAAACGCTCGAACAAACGGCGGGACGATCCCTTCGTCTTCGCTTCCCAGACGGCCAGTGGCACACGCTGGCCGATGACGACGGGGCCACTGCGGTCACGGTCGTTGTCCACCGCTGGGAAGTGTTTCGGCGCATTCTCTGGCAGCGAGACATTGGCGCCGGAGAAGCGTTCGCCGAAGGTTGGTGGGATACCGATGATCTTCCTCGCTTATGTGCGCTCTTCATTCGGGCAGAGCAATTTTGGGATCTGTCGTCTGTGATGCGGACCCTTCTGCGTATCCCCAAACTCGTCACCTGGAAGCTGCAACGCAACACGCGTCGCGGCAGTCGGCGGAACATTGCCTACCACTATGACCTGAGCAACGACTTCTACCGGCTTTTCCTGGACAACTCGCTGACCTATAGTTGTGCGCTCTTCGATCCACCCACGCTCTCCCTCGAAGACGCCCAAATCAAGAAGCTCGACCTCGCCTGCCAAGCCCTTGATTTGAAGCCCGGGCAACGTGTCTTGGACCTGGGCTGTGGTTGGGGCTCTTTCGCCCTGCACGCCGCCACCTGCTACGGCGTTTGTGTTCACGGCATCTCCCTGTCGCAAAGGCAACTGGAGTTAGCTCGGCAGCGTGTGGCCAACGCCGGTCTGGAAGATCGCATCCGGCTTCAGTACCTCGACTACCGAGACCTATCCGAGCAATACGACCACGTGGTCTCTTTGGAAATGTTCGAAGCCGTGGGCCACGAGTACTACAGGGAGTTCTTTACCGCTGTGAACCGCTGCCTGCGTCCGGGTGGCCGCTTTTTCTTGCAAACCATTACCGTCCCCGATCAGCGATACGATGCCTACCGCAAGGAGTTCGACTTCATCAAAAAGCACATCTTTCCTGGCGGCCTTTTGGCCTCGATCGAACGCATCTTATCGACGACAAAGCGCTATACCGACTTGCGCATGCTGGCAATGCGCGACATTGGGGAACATTATGCCCCCACCTTACGCGCGTGGCGCGAGCGTTTTCTTCGCGCTCTTCCCCAGGTGTACGCTTTGGGCTTCGATCGGTACTTCGCTCGCCTTTGGGAATTCTACTTGGCAAGCTGCGAAGCAGCGTTTGCAACCCGGCACATTGGCGACGCTCAAATCGTCTTCGAGCGTCAGCCGTGAGGCTTCTTACTGGCTTCTGTACTGCGCTGTCAGTGCTAGTCTCGTGAAACCGTTCGCAACGGATCCCGCCGCTCAGTCTCTAACCTTTAGGTACGCACCTGCACTCTCGAAGTGCACCCCCTGCTTGAAAGGACTGGAGAACCAGTTCCATCATGGCAAGCCACCGTCCGGCTCGGAGCACGGGCGGCGTCTGGGGTTTCCATGGAAGTGTTCGGCTGTTGTGATGATCGGTTCGGTCGCGTCAGGGACGCCTTTCGGGAGAACTTCGCGTCCCGTTCAGAGCTCGGTGCCGCTGTTCATGTCATCGTCGAAGGCAGGCCGGTTGTCGACCTCTGGGGTGGTGTGGCCGACCCTCGAACCGACGCGGCCTGGCGCGAGGACACGTTGGTGCTCGTCTTTTCTTCCACCAAAGGGGCAACGGCTGCCTGCGCACACCTTTTGCGCTCCCGAGGGCTCCTCGACTTCGACACACCGGTTGCGCATTACTGGCCAGAGTTCGGGCAACAGGGCAAAGCCTCCATTCCGGTGTCCTTTTTGCTCACTCATCGTGCCGGCCTTGCAGCGATCGACCAGCCACTTCCCCCTGAAGCGCTTTTCGACTGGCAGCGCGTCACCACTGCGCTTGCCGAGCAGCCACCGTTATGGCCTCCCGGGGAGGGCCATGGCTATCACGCCATCACCTTCGGATTCCTTGTCGGCGAAGTCATTCGCCGAATCTCGGGGCGTAGCGTTGGCCAGTTCTTCCGCGAAGAAATCGCTGGTCCTCTTGACCTAGACTTTTGGATCGGCCTTCCCGCCGAGCACGAGCAGCGGGTGGCACGCGTTCGCATGCCTCCGCTGCGTAGCCGACCGACGCCATTCTTCCGAGCCCTGCTCCAGCGTGGCTCACTCACCTGGAAGGCGTTCATGAATCCTCCCAGCGTGACCAGTGGCTCGGCTGCGAACACACGTGCCGTGCACGCAGCAGAATTGCCTGCCAGTAACGGGATCACCAATGCGCGCGGCTTGGCCCGGTTGTATGCAGCACTGGTAGGCCTCCAGGGCGCACCACTTCTCGACCGGGAAACTCTTGCCTTTGCCGAGCACGTAGCAGTCGACGGACCGGACCGTGTTCTGCTGGTTCGAACCCGCTTCAGTCACGGCTTTATGAAAAGCGTGCGCGAAGACCCCAACGATGCGGTGCGATTTGGCCCGAACGAAGCGGCGTTCGGTCACGTTGGCGCTGGGGGCTCCTTCGGCATGGCTGACCCAGTTGCGGGTGTCGCCATGGGCTATGTCATGAACCAACTTGGCTCCGGAATTTTCCTCAACGAACGCGGCCAAAGCCTCATCGATGCGGTGTACGATTGCCTCGGTGGCTAATTCCGCTTCTGCGTGTTCACCCCTAGTTGGCTTGCGCGGGCAAGCTGTTGTAGACACGATCCATGCTCGACGTACTCATTCGATCGGCTGAAATTTGTGACGGCACCGCTGCTCCGCGGTTCACTGGCGACATTGCCATTCACCATGGTCAAGTTGTGGCCGTCGGTCGAGTCGAGGATCGAGCACGGCACGTCGTGGAAGCCAACGGTCTTTTTGCCGCCCCAGGCTTCATCGACGTACACACGCATTATGACTGCCAAATTTCCTGGGACCCTCAGCTCACACCCTCCGGCTGGCACGGAGTAACCACGGTCGTGCTCGGCAATTGCGGCTTCACCATCGCTCCCTGCCACCCGAGCGACCGCGAGCTGCTGATGCAAATGTTGCTCTATGTGGAGGGAATGCCCACGTCGGCGCTTGCGGCGGGAATCCACTGGGAGTGGACAAGTTTCCCCGAATACTTAGCCACGCTGCAACGCTGGCAGCCAGCCCTCAACGTTGCCGCGTTTGTCGGCCACTCCGCCATCCGATATTTCGTGATGCGAGATGCGGCCACTCGACGACCTGCCACAGACGACGAACTCATGGCCATGCGCCAACTGCTCTCCGAAGCGATGCAGGCAGGGGCCTGGGGTTTCTCGAGTTCGCAATCGCCCACCCACTTTTTCGGCGACGGTACCCCGGTGCCGAGCCGCGTCGCTTCTCGAGACGAGCTTCGCATCCTCGCCGCTGCGCTGCGGCCTTTCGAACGCGGAGTGATCGAAATTGCCCCGGAGCACTTACTCGGAACAGCAGAGGATAAAATCCAGGATCAACAGTTTTATGCTGTGCTGGCTCAAGCCGCAGGCAAAGTGGTCAGCTGGGCACCGCTCCTCCACAACCCCTTCGAGCCGCAAGGAGCGTTGCGGGTGATCGACAATGCCGCCCACTTGCAGGCTTCGGCCCTTCGTGTGGTTCCACAAGTGGGGTGTCGCCCGTTAGAAGTGCGCGTCACGTTTGGTAGCAGCAGCATTGCCACGGAGAACAATCCTTTTTGGCGCCCGATCCTGGCAAAGCCCCTCGCAGAAAGAACCGAACTGCTGAAGTCCCGCCCATTTCGTGACGAGCTGCGCGCCCTGTCCAGCGGTGGAGGCTGGGTTGCGGCACTGGGTCCGTCGTGGACACAGATTTTTCTGCGCTGGTCTCCCTCGGCGAACCATCTAGATTGGATCGACCGTAGCGTGGCAGACATCGCCGCGGCCCGTGCCACTGATGAAGTCGACACCCTCCTAGATCTGTCTCTGGAAACGAATCTCGCCTGCCAGTGGGGAATCCCCATCATGAACACGGATGAAGAAATCGTGGGGCAGCTGCTTCGTCATCCTGCCGGCCTGCTCGCTCTCTCCGACGCGGGAGCCCACGTCGACACCCTTGCCGACCACAGCTTTACCACCCATCTTCTCGGCCACTGGGTTCGCGATCGCGGGCTACTTTCTTGGGAAGAGGCTGTGCGGCTGCTGACTTCCGTACCGGCGCGGCTGTACGGGATCCCCAACCGAGGAGAGCTGCGGCCCGGCTTTGCCGCAGATGTGGTCCTGTTCGACCCGAAACGGGTGGCGCCGGGACGTACCGAACTGTGGAACGACTTGCCCGGAGGCGCCCACCGGCTCGTGCAGCCAGCCGTAGGTGTGGAGTACGTGTTCGTCAACGGCGTGGCGATCGTGGAACAGGGAAAAGCCACCATGCAACGCCCCGGTATCGTGTTGCGTTCCACCCATGGCGCCGCTGCTTGACACGAACAGGTTCGCTACTCCGCCTACCACCCTGGCGGCCATCATCCCCTGGGGCGCGGAAGCTCCTGCCTTGCTGACCGAAGATCGTACCTACAGCTTCCGCGAGCTCGCTCAGGAGAGCGTGCGGGCGGCCATGACGCTGGCAGAGCTCGGTGTACGTAAGGGAACGCACGTCGGTCTCTTGCTCCCGAACGGTCCCGACTGGATCACCATCGCTTGCGCTGTGTGGCGCTTGGGCGGGGTGCTGGTGCCGTTGAATACTCTTTGGTCTGCACCGGAGCTCATTCGCGGCATCGACCGTGCCGATGTCCGCTTGCTGGTGGCGACACCGCACTTCCTCAACAACGACTACGCTCGCGCCCTCGATGCCGCTGGCGTCGATCTCGCGCGACACGACACGCAAGCAGAATTGCTTCCGTGTCTCAGCACGATTGTCTGGGTGCCCTTGGCGCCGCGATCCGGGGCGCTGGGCTGGCAACAATGCCTCGTGTCGGAAATCTCGGAACACCAACTCCAATGGCTTCGTGCGCTCGAAGAACAAACAACCTCTACCGACCCGGCAGTGATTTTCTTTACCTCCGGCAGTGAGGCCGAGCCAAAGGCCGTGGTTCACACTCATAGGAGCGTGGTAGCCGCCGCTCGGGGGATTGCGGAACGCCTCGGTCTCGAACCTGGCGACCGTGTTTGGGGTTACCTGCCGTGGTTTTTTGCTGGCGGACTGGTTGCCGGACTGCTCGCCCCGTGGATCGCCGGCGCCGGGGTCATTTGCCAAGAGAGATTCGACGCGGGCAAAGCCATCGCCCTCATGGAACGACATCGGGCAAGTACTTTTTTTGCCTGGCCTCACCAAGCCCATGCCATTATCCAACATCCAAACTTCGCGTCTGCCCGCATTAACCTGTGCAAAGGCACTGGGGCACAAGCGGACTGGGCGCACGCTTTGTACGGCCCCGATCATCGTGCCGTGAGTACCTGGGGCATGACAGAAACCGGCCCAATGGCGTGCGCTACTTCCTGGTCGGACCCCATCGCCAAGCGCGAGACCACCCATGGCCGACCCCTGCCCGGGGTGGAAATCAAGGTTGTCGACCCGGATTCTGGCGAGGAACTGCCGCCGGGTCGCGAAGGTGAGCTGCTGGTGCGGGGGGCAACCATGATGCGTTCGTATTACAGAACACGGCCGAGCGACTGCTTCGACCACCACGGTTTCTTTCACACCGGCGACCGCGCCTGGATCGACGAGGAGGGATATTTGCACTTTGTGGGGCGCATCCGCGACGTCATTAAAACAGCTGGGGCCAGCGTTTCCCCCGCAGAGGTGGAAGCTGTCCTGTCTGCCCACCCCGCGGTCCGCACGGCCACCGTTGTCGGCATACCCGATGCCCAACGAGGTCAGTCCGGGGTTGCCTTTGTCGTACTCCAAGGCACGGTCGCCCTGGACGAAGGAAGCCTCCTTCGCTGGTGCCGTGACCGCCTGACATCCTACAAAGTGCCGAAACGCGCCTTTTTCGTTACAGAGGGCGAACTGCCGCTCCTGGGCAGCGGAAAAGTAGACAAAGCGAAACTGGTCCAGCGAGCGCAAGAGCTCTTGGCGCGAGAGCAAGGCACTTGAACCCTCGCCTGCCGCGCGCCATTGCTTGCGCGCGGTCACTCTTCGCCATCTGCTTCAGGGAATGTGCTGGCGAATGAACGCCCCGATCCGTTCGATCGCTTGCTGTCCCTCCGGCAGCATTGCTGCAAACGCTTGCCACACATGAATCATGTCCTCCCAAGGTTCCAGCGTCACTTCCACGCCGGCTGCGCGAGCGCGCTCGGCAAGGCGCACCGCATCGTCGAGCAACGTCTCCGCCGTTCCTACCTGAATCAGCATTGGCGGTAACCCCCGCAAATCGGCATACAACGGCGCCGCTAGCGGCGTTCGTGGATCTTTGCCCCCAAGGTACATTGCCGCCATGCGCAAGAGCGGTTCCCGCTGCACCATGGGATCGACATCCGCCTTCGTTACCATCGATTCCCCCAAGCCTTCCAAATCCACCCACGGCGACAAGCACACTGCCGCCGCTGGCAACGGCTCTCCTGCGTCTCGCAGTGCCACCAGAGTTGCTACCGTCAAGCCCCCTCCCGCGGAGTCCCCCGCTACCGCGATCGAACCCGGCGGAACCCCTTGGGTGACGAGCCACCGATAGGCGCGCGTTGCGTCTTCCACTGCCGCGGGGTGTGGATGTTCCGGCGCCAGACGGTAATCGATGAGCAGAACTCGGGCGCGCGCTGCGCGGGCCAAACGTTGTGCCAGGTCTTGGTGGGTACGAATCGACCCCATTACGTAACCCCCACCGTGGAGATACAAGAGAGCCCGCTGAGGCTGACTCTCGGGTACCCGAACCCACACTGCCCGTACCCCGCCTGCATCCGCGTCGGTCAACTCCACGTCCGCTGGCAGTGGCGCCATTTCCGCCATTGCTTCCAGCCCGGCACGCATCTCGGCCACAGTCGGCTCGTGCAAAGGTCTTTGGCTGCGCAACAAATTCACGATCATCGCCAACGCTTCACTCGCCATACCTCCTCCTTGACATACTTCCTTTACCCATACGCGCTGACACGGCGTAGGCACCGAAATCCATCCCCTTTGAACCGTGGCAAGGCAACGCCGCGCTGTCGTCAACGCGGCGATCCGAACAACGGGTACATCCGCCGGTAAAGCCATGGCGGAACCGGGTCAGGATCCGCCCACAGCCCACGCTTCTGGTTTTTCGCCTCTGTCTCCAACGCCTCTAAACGCTTATCGCCAGAATATCGCCGATACCACCAGGCAAGACCATGACGCAGCAGCTCCTCGCTCAAATCCTTTCCATCCTGCGTAAGTACCCGCGCCACGACGCGGTCATAGTCATCGATCGTACGTGGCTCGATTCGCACCACCTTGTCCAGCACCATGCGTGCGGTGAATACGCGCGCTTCGCGGCCGTAGGGCTGCTTCAATTCGGGGCTATCGACCTCGGCCAACCGCACCCGCAGATTCCTCCCTCCATACTGCACCACGAGCGTGTCACCGTCACTCACGGCCACCACCTGCGCTTCGAAGGCTCGCAGTCGCTGGCGCCGAGCAGCCACCGGCTCGGGTACAACGACTCCGATAACGGCAACGAGAAAGAAAAGAGCCTGCAGTCGCCTCACCGTCGTTCGTCCTCCAACGACGGTCGCACCCGCGAGTTCACAATGAGCTCCTCGTATGCACTGCGATTCTTTAAAATTTCGATCAGACCGCGCATAACGCACATCAAGGGATCGTCGGCAATGCGCACGTTCAATCCCATGGCTTCGCGCAAGCGTTCTGGCCACCCTCTCAGCAGCGCCCCTCCACCGACCATCGCGGCGCCATGCGTGTACACATCCGCGGCCAGTTCCGGGGCCAGCCGTTCAACACAGCGGCGCACCGCGTCCGTAATGTTCCGCGCCACACTCTCCAAGGCCTCACCGATCTCCGATACCCGCACACAGAGCCGTTGGGGTTTACCCGTACGTGCATTCAAGCCTTTGACCTCGAAGGTGCTATCGCCCGCACCGTTGGAGTACACCGCCCCGTAACGCATTTTGATTTGCTCGGCGGTATTTTCCCCAATGGCAAAGTTGTATCGATTGCGGAAAAAACTCTGCACAGCCTGGTCCATCGCGTTTCCGGCCATCCGCAGCGACTCGCAATGCACTATGTCGTTTAGGGATAAAGTCGTCACCTCCGTCGTACCGCCACCAATATCAATGACCAAACTCCCCCGCGGCTCTTCGATTGGCAGCCCAGCGCCCAACGCCGCCGCAAACGGCTCCCGCACCAACTCCACACGATGGCTGCCTGCAGCCTCGGCTTCGCGAATTAACGCCTCCATCTCTACCGCAGTGGCACCGTAAGGGACACACACGAGCACGTGCTTGCGTTGGAACCAATGCCCGCGCGACGCTTCGCGAATGTAATGGGCTAGCAGCGCCCGCGCTGCACCAAAGTCGGCGATGACACCGTCGCGCAGTGGACGAACGACCTCGAGGAAATCGGGCGCTCGACCCAGCATCGTTCGTGCCCGCTCGCCAAATGCCACCGGTTCCCCCGTCGACTTTTTTAAAGCCACCGCCGAGGGTTCGCGCAAAACGATCCCCCTATCTTGCGTGTACACCAAGGAATAGGTCGTACCCAGGTCAATAGCGATGCGATGCCAAAACATGGCGCCCTCTCCTATCGCACTCCCCCTGGAACTCGGCAACTCGCATGCGCAGGCGTGGCACGGAGGGAACGGCTGTGGTCATGGCAACGGCAGGCGCACTGCCGTGTGCCCCGACAGTGTCGGGGCACACGTGGCAGGATCAGGACCTGGGTGCCACGGCAACGACAGTGGCACCCAGACTTGGTGAACTTGACCTCGGGGTCGGAACGGCGTTAGGGTCGAAAGGCTATGCAGCCAGGTCGTTGGCTGGCAACTCCGGTCGTTGTCGTGGCGGTCGCGGCTTCGGCTCTGGACTTCGCGACACGGGAAGTGATTCCGATCGGTTCGCCCAGCCGCAATCTTGTGAGCCTCAAACTTAACGCCGACGATTTTGCCGATTACGTCTTGGCCACGGACGCCGGCATCACGGTGCTCCTTGGCGCTGGCAAGGCCAAGTTCTCGTCCCCGACATCGATGCGGCTTACGCCGGCACCGGCGCTGCTCGCCGCCGGAGACTTCGACGGCGACGGAACGGGAGACATTGCCTCGGCTACGATGACCACGCCCGGGGTGCGCATCGCCTACGGAGGCAACGACGGCAGCTTCAGTGACTCGGTCACCTTACCCACCCCTGGGCGCGTGCTGTTCCTTCACGCTGCCGACATCGACTCGGACCGACGCACCGAACTGTTCGTCGGTAGCAGCGACGGCATCTTGCTATTTTCCAGTCAAGGGCGCGGGCGTTTCGGCGAGCCCAAATCCGTGGACACGCTAAATGTCGAAGGTCGGTGGTTTACCACCGCCGACCTCAATGGCGATGACCGCATAGAACTTATCCTCCTGGAAACTGGTGGCGAGGCCGTCGGCATCTTCGAAGTGGATGAAAAAGGGGGGTTTCGCCCACGCCAAGCCTCGTTTGTCGGGCCCGATCCGCGGGCAGCCGCAGTGACGGATGTTGATGGCGACTCTCATCTCGACCTCGTGGTTGCCCATGCGCGGGGAGTTTCGTGGGTCCGAGGTGACGGAAAACTTCGGTTCACGGACCCTGTCGAACTGCTGCGCAGCGACGACATTTCCACGGTCGCAACCTTCGACACCAATGCTGACGGAGCAGCAGACATCGTTGCCGCGGATCGCCGCAGGGGGGTGGTCTATGTTCTGCTCAACAACGGTGGCGGCAAGTTTGATCGCCGCCTTTCTTATGTCGTCGCGCCTGGACCAGAAGTTGTGCTCGCCTCCGACGCTAATGGGGATGGAGTTGCCGACTTACTGGTGACCAGCCGGACATCTCCTGCGGTCACCCTTTGTCGTGGCCGCGGAGATGGAACGTTTCATGGGTTACCCGCATTCGATCTGGGTCCGGATCCATCCGTGGCCATTGCCTACGACGCAAATGGCGACGGCCATCTCGATCTTGCGATCGTCCACCGAGAGGCAGGCGTGGTCACGTTGAGCTTGGGCGATGGTCACGGCGGGTTCCGGTTGTCCAACACCATGCCTGTAGGCAGCGACCCGCGCGCGATCGCGTTCGGACACTTCGACTCGGACGACCACCCAGACCTAGTGATAGCGAACTTCGGCTCCGACGACGCGGCTGTAGTCTCGGGTGGTCCACGCGGAACACTCGCTGCTCCTCTGTTCTTGGCTACCGGACTCGGGCCGAGTGCAGTCGCAGTTGCCGATTTCGACCGGGACGGTCACGACGACATTGCCGTCGCTAACGCGTTATCGAATAGCGTGTCGGTGATCTTTAGTGACGGTAGGGGGCGTTTCCCGCGTACTCTCAACTACCCCGTGGTCCCGAAGCCCGACTTTCTTCTCGCCGGTAAACTGGGAGGCACGGGGACCATTGACCTCGTGGTCGGCAACTCGCGAAGCGAAACCGTGTCGATCCTGCGCGGTAGCGCCAACGGTTTGCAATACCCGGCGACCGATACCTTTGGTCATCGCGTCCAACCCGCGGTGAGCGCTGACTTCGATGGCGACGGAATCGCCGATGTGGTGCGTATAGAGGAAAGCGAAGATAAAATAGCGCTGTTGCGTGGCCAGCATAACGGGGGCCTCGCACTACCTGAGCGGTTTTCCGTCGGGCGACAGCCCAGCGCTGCCGTGGCCGGTGATTTCGACGAGGACGGAAAAGTTGACCTCGTCGTTCTCCACCGCCGAACCCGGACCGTGGCGTTTCTGCGCAACCTTACCGAGCGTTCCGCCACCGGCACGTCGATCTCACCCCCCGCTGCAGAAACCACCGATCCCTGGCAGCGGGCAGTGACTACCTGGTGAGGGTAGAAATTTTGCGTTTTCGTCCGCGATTTGGCATGATGCGGGGAACATGAGTCTTCGAGGCGAGCAAGAATTTTCTGTCGAAATCAGCGCTCCGGTCGCCGTGTGTTTCGACGTCATTACGTCGTTCGAACGCTATCCCGAGTGGTTTTCGGGGATCAGCAGCGCCACCGTTCTTCAGCGTTACCCCAACGGTCTAGGGAGAATCGTGGAGTTTGGCTTGGATATGATGCTCAAGCGCATACGCTACGTTTTGGAATATAACTACAAGGCGCCGACGCACCTGGATTGGCATTCCGTCGATGGCGACATCGAGTCCATCGCCGGTCACTACGATCTCGAACCACTGACCAAGACAAAGACCCGGGCCACTTGCCGTCAGGCTGTCTCGGTCGGATTCTGGGTCCCGGGAGCATTGAAAAAAATGTTAGAGCAAAGTGCCTTGCGACAATCGGTACTGGAGTTCAAGGCTGCCGCGGAGGCGGCTTACGCCAACAAGCCGGTACGGAAATCGAAGCGAGCGTGAACTACGAGCAAATCCTTGTTTCTGTTCACGAAGCCATTGCCACGATCACGCTCAATCGGCCAGAGCGTTTGAACGCCTACACCCCGCAAATGCGCCGGGAGCTCGCCCACGCCTTCTCGGTGCTCGATGCCGACGATGCCGTGCGTGCCATTGTCGTCACCGGAGCCGGCCGAGCCTTTTGTGCTGGGGCGGACGTGGGCACCGGGGAGCGAGCATTCGACCGTAGCGACGACCCCGAGTATCTAAACCGGCTGGCCACTGAGCGTGCAGCCGCTCCTCGTCCCTGGGAGCTAACCAAACCGATCATCGCCGCCATCAACGGTGTAGCTGTGGGTGCTGGGATCACGATCACGTTGCAGTGGGATATTCGTCTCGCTGCCGCGAGCGCCCGGGTTGGTTTTCTCTTCGTGCGGCGCGGGTTGTGCCCCGAAGCCCTGAGCACTTGGCTCTTACCCCGGATCGTGGGCTTTAGCCGGGCGGCAGAGTTGCTGCTCAGCGGTCGGATGCTGACAGCCGAAGAGGCACTCCACTACGGCTTGGTTAGCCAGGTCGTAGCCGACGAGCACCTCCTGCCCACAGCCTACACCCTCGCCCGCGAAATCGCGCATAATACGGCGCCGGTAGCTGTCGCCATCACCAAACGCCTGCTGTGGTGGCAACTCACGGAAAACGACTGGCAGAACGCCGAGCGGATCGAGCAGGAGGCGTTCACCTGGTGCGGAGCGCAGCCTGACGCTCGCGAGGGGGTTCGCGCGTTCCTGGAGAAGCGGCCTCCCCGGTGGAGCATGCGGCCCAGCGTCGATATGCCCAAGTTTCTCAAACCACGACGTTCGCCGTAGGGTGCAGGGTCGAGGGCTGCACGCTAAGGGGCTGTTCGATGCAGTGCAACAATCCAAATTCCCTGCGAGTGCGATTCGAGACTTGGTTTTTCCACAATTTCTTTTTCTTCCTGCTCCTCTGGGTGAGCGTGGCCGAAGCCGTGGTTGGGTGGTGGATATTACAGCAATGGCGTTCATCGGGGGCAGCTGCCCTTCTCGTCCTCGCCTTGGCCGTAACGCTGTTCAACTTCTGGCTTGTTCGGCACCGCCGAAATACGCAGCGCAACCTCGTCGATCGTCTTCCACAGATTTACCATGCCGCTGCCTTCACCTGCCTATTTTGCGCCGGTTTTCTCTGTCTCAACTCGCTTGCCTGGCAGGGAAGTGGGGCCATTCACGCGTTGCTGACAGCCGAGGCCCGGGGCATGGCCACGGCCAAACGGCCACTGCGGGCTGGTCCCCTCGATGAACGCAGAACCGGTTGGATGGGTTTATGCGGGATCGTTGCCCTCTTTACTTACGGATACACGATCGGGCAGCGCCAACTCCGGGTCCGACACGTCAGAGTACCCTGTCCTCGTTGGCCTAGCGTTGCCGAACCGCTGCGCATCGTGCAACTCAGTGACATTCATGTAGGCACCAATATGACCCCAGCCGAACTAGAACGGTTCGTGGACAAGGCCAACTCCCTTCGTCCCGATCTCGTTTGCATCACCGGAGATATTGCCGATAACGCCCGCTCTGACCTCGATACCTTTTTTCCCATTCTCGCCCGCCTGCGCGCCCGCTACGGGGTTGTAGCGATCCTCGGAAATCACGACCACTACGCTGGAGCCGACCGCGTCACCCAGGGGTTGCGGCGGCACACGAATTTTGTCGTGCTCCGTGATGCCACGTTCACCGTTGCCTTGCCCCATACCCGCCTGCACATTATTGGCTTGGACGACCGTGGCCTCGACTGGGCTCGAGGAGTTCCCTATGTGCCCCAGCTCGATGCTCTTTGGCATCGCCTACCCCCGCATGAGCCGCAGTTGGTTTTGTGTCATCGACCCGATCTGTTTCCCCAAGCGGCAAGGCTCGGCGTCGATCTGATGCTGAGCGGCCACACCCATGGTGGGCAAATCGCACTGCCGTGGTTCCAGGGGCAGCATTTGAGCTTGGCCCAATTGATTACCCGCTTTGATCGCGGCTTGTTTCAGCAAGGCTGCTCGACGCTGTATGTGAACTGTGGCCTCGGGGTTACCGGCCAACGAATTCGCTTGTGGACTCCGCGCGAGATCAGCGTGATCGAACTTTGTTCGGTTGTCCGCCAAGCCTAATTCGTTAACCGCGAGCCAAGACGATGCCAGACACCACCGATCCAGGGCTGTGCCACTCCTGCCAGCATTGCCACCGCATCCAGACGAGCCGGGGCTCCGTTTTCTACCGCTGCCGACGTTCGGAGCAAGATCCACGCTTTGTTCGCTATCCACGCTTACCCGTCGCTACTTGCCCGGGCTATGAACCCACCGATCGAGCGAAACGTTCGGCTCGGCACTGATTCGCCAACGACCATCCGCGCCCACAGCGCAGCCGTCTGACCCCACCACTCGTGGAAATCTTGCCGGCCAGCCATGGTGTCTCGGCCGGGCACCGCGATGCTGGCGTCTAGCCGCGGAATGACTGCTCACATTCCAGGCTAAGTCTTGGTCTCCCGGTGCAGGGGGAGCCGGCAAACTTGTAGCTCGCCTTAAGCGACAATCTCTTCTTCGGCATATCGTTGCAACACCTCCGCCGGGCAGAGACGGAGGAATAGGCGTCCCGCACCTGCGGCCACAACCCCGTCATCCAAGCCACTCAGCCACCCCCAGCTTTCCCCGAGCAAATCTATCGGTGATAGCCAGTACAACACGGCCGCGCCAAGCAACACCCTTGGAGCCAAAGGCAATCCACGGTGTGCGGCCGCCTTCCAAAAAAGTCGCGCTCCGTGCCAGCACATCCGTAACCCGTGAGCCCACCGATCACCCACTTGCCGAAGAAGCCGACGATCCAAGCTCGTTGCGACCCCAGTAAAAGCCGCAAACAACAGGGTAGACCCCACGAACCACGCAAGCACGAGGAACAGGCCCTGAGCAGCGTCGACCATGCGGCGCCACAAGCGCTCGGTTCGCGTCACCCAGCGCCGCACTTGCCGCTCGATGGAAACTTCGGTGGCCACTGCCGTAAGGACAATCCTCTGCCCGAAGTGCCGCTCCATCCTCGCCTCGCCTCTTTGTGGCGAAGCAATCAACGAGGAGGCGCTGATCCACACCGCGAAAAGAAGAACGCCAATTCGCCTGGGTCGCTGATCGCGATGCACCCTATCGTGGTACATCTTCGCCTCTGCGAACGGCCCGTATCACCAACTCCCTCGCTTGAAAATCCTCGGGCGAAGCCTCATCCTACGCATCGTGCTGGGTTTCGTCGTTTCGCTGTTCGCGCTGCTCCTCAGCTCGCACACCATGGCGCAAGTGCAGATTGACGTGAATCGCCCCCGTTCCCCCTTCGACTGTTTGCTACCCATCGGCCAGCAGTGGTACGGCTCGCAGCAGCGTTGTCTTGCGTATTTGTGTGCGGGGCAAAACGTTTACAATGAGTACGTCTTCGATGCCCAGAGCCGGCGGCGGAAAAACCCCTGTTTTGGACAGAGTCCAACCGAACTTCGCGATCCGGACGAGGCTTGGTGATGCGCGAGCCGCGTCGTAACGCTACCTGGACCCGGTTACAGGAAAAAAGTAACCGCATCGGGGCGATTCGCCTTGCGGTATCCCCGACTCTGCGAGCAGCAGTCTCGATGTTGCCGCCAGCGCTGGCAACCGCCAGCCCCGCCCAAGTGGAGCCTGTCGTTCAAACCATCGCCGACGAGATCTGCCGTAGTCTTGGCGTGGCACGGGTGCGCATTTCCGTGGAACTCGTACGCCCCCACAATCACTTTGGCGAAATTCACGGCTTGTATACAGCAAACCAACGCAGGGGCGCTACCATTCGGCTGTGGATGCTCACCGCGAAACGCAAACAGGTAGCTGCCTTCAAGACGTTTCTGCGAACCTTGTTGCACGAACTTTGCCATCATCTCGACTACACGTTGCTTCGACTCGGCGGGTCGGTACACTGCGAAGGCTTCTACAAGCGGGAGTCGAGCTTGTTTCACCAGGTCACCGCTCACTTGCACGGAGTCATGCACTAGACACTGGGGCGCTCCTCGAGGATCCCGCGTGCGTAGGCTTTCCTCGAAATCACTCGGACCGGACGCAAGGTACGGGCCAGCGCCGCGTCGGAGTGCAGCCGTTGGCGACCACGACGGAGAACCCACCCGAAGCACGCCCATCGACGTGGTTCTTAACCGTCTCTCTCGAGCGCTCGCACTGCGTCAACGAACGCTTGCATGGAAGGAAAATCTCGACGCCCTTGGGCATCCTCTACGCCGGTGTGCGTGTCTACGGCCCAGGGCTGCACTGTTCGAATCGCCTCGGCAACGTTCTGCGGAGTGAGCCCTCCAGCAAGAATCACAGGCACCCGCACGCTGCGCACGATTTCCGCACTGACGCGCCAGTCGTGCGTCTTGCCGGTGGCCCCGCGTCGGCCCGTAACCGGGTCGTACGTGTCCAAAATCAAAGCATCCACCCGTCTCTCCCACGAGCGCGCCAGGGTGACCGCTTCTGGACCGACCACGGGCACCGCGCGGATGAGTTTCAAGTGCGGGGCAACTACTCGAATCATGTCTAGTTCGCCGACAGGAAAGTCACCATGGAGTTGAAGGGCCGTTACACCAAGGTAGCGGGCAAGCTCCAGAGCACTGCGCGCATCGCTTACATACGTGATCGCCACCGTCGCTACGAATGGAGGAACGGCTTGGATGATCGAACGCGCTTTTGCCTCGGTGAGGCCATCGTGAATTCCTTCTGGCAAGCGCACGGTGAACCCTAAAGCATCGACCCCGAGTCGCTCGAGAAACAGCGCCTCCTCGAGACTCGATACCCCCGCCACCTGAATGCGCACCCGTCGCCGCTCCCACATGCATCGCCTCGTAGCAGCCGCACCTCGGAGAACAAACGCAGCGAAGCTCGCTCACCCTGCTTGCGTCCCGGCAGCACAGGGTACGCTGGCACCGCTCCCGCTTGCTTGGCAAGTGAGCGCCACAGGAACGTCAACGTCATGCGGTAAAGCGAAGCGCTGCTTACCGATGACACCGCAGCAAGCCGCCAGTCGCGGCCAGCTTTGGTCGTGGCCCCCCTTGCGCCTCGACGCGCGGTCCACTCTGAGGGGTCGGATCTGACAAACATTTCCTACCCGCCATTAGCCGCCGGGAACGGCAGAACGTTCCGCCAACCCAGATGTCAACAAGGTGCCCCGAGTCCCGCCCCCCTTTTTCCCGCCCGACCTTCATTGCACGGTCCACGGGGAACCTTGCTCTCGCCTCTTTTCGCGCGGCGATCCTCACCGTGCTTGCACGGAGTGCAGCCCTTCGCAAGGACTCGCCAACGAGTCGCGCAACCGCCGCTCACCTCACGGAACCGAGACGACGCCACCTGGACCAGCCATGACCCGATGATTTTGGGACAACTTGCGGTCGGGAACCACAGGGAACGACCTCAGCCCTCCAGCGACGCGATGAAGGCCGCGGGTGACGGAGCAGCACCCGCGCGCTCGAGCAGATCCCGTCCATAAGAACCAGCTTGCCCGATTCGGCCTCGCTCTGCCTCATCCTAGGCAAAAACGGTAGCGGGTCAGGCTCCCTGCACGGGCACGATCGGCCGATGGTCGCTGGCACAACCATTTGTTGCACATGGGCTCGTTTCTTCGGTGGTGGCAACCGGTGTATTCCTCGCGCTCGCCACCTCCGTGGTGACCAAAAGCTTACGAATACCAGCGATGACTACAGCGCGGGAGCTCGGCCACCGCCATACCTCTCAACCGCTGCAAGGCGTTCTGCCGGAACATCGCCGCGCAACGACTCCTGCGCTCAACCTCACTTCCGCTTCGCATCGCTCGCAGCGATCTTCCGGTTTGCCCGCTCGGGTGGTGGCGCTGGCCACTGTGGTTTCTATGTCCTTTCCTCTTTCTCATCGTCTGGCTAGAAGCAACCGCACACGTCCCCCCGCGCCTCGGTGTCAGTCGTCAGAGGAGTTCGAGTCCCGCCAACCGGATGACCAGTTTTTTCCGCCCGGCTCCCGGAAAGAGTACGACGGCCTTTTGATTGTCGCCCCAGCCTTCCACGTCCAGCACGGTGCCTACGCCGTAAGTCGGGTGTCGTACCCGGCGGCCCTTGTGCAGCCCGTCGTCGTAAACCACTCGCGGCTCTTCCTTGTCCTGCGGCCTTCCTTTCGCGACCGCCCCTCGGGCGACGTGCCAAGGCACCTGCTTTGCACCTGCAAACTCGACAACCTCGAGCGGGACTTCGCGGAGGAAGCGACTGGGCTCGTTTTCTTGCACACTGCCAAAGAGGTGGCGCTGCATCGCGTAACTCAAATACAGCCTTTCACGAGCTCGGGTCATCCCGACGTAACAAAGCCGCCGCTCTTCCTCGATGTCCTCTTCTGCATCGTTCCGCCGGGTCAAGGGAAACAGGCCTTCCTCCATGCCAACCAAGAACACCACGGGAAACTCCAAGCCCTTGGCAGCATGCAGGGTCATCAGAGTCAACCGATCTTCCGGGTTGGTGTACGCGTCCACGTCGGTAACCAGCGCCGCTTGCTCCAAGAACTCGGAAAGCGACTCGCTTTGCTCCGCGTGCTCTCTCAGAGAACGGAGCAACTCCTCGATATTGCGCAGCCGCTCCTCTGCTTCCGCAGTGCCTTGCGCCTCGAGCCAAGCGCGGTACCCGCTTTCCCTGACCACTCGTGCGGCTAGCTCGGCGTAGGGCGTGGTAGCGGAATCTCTCCGCCATCCCTCGATCACGTCAACGAAGTTGCGCACCCGCTCCGCGGCCTGATGTTTCACCAGGCCCCGTGCCAGGGCAAGTTGGCAAGCTTGGAAAAAGCTTCCCGCTTCACTTTCCAGCGTGGCAATCCGGGCTACCGTGGCCTCGCCGATGCCTCGTGCTGGAACGTTCACCACGCGCTTTGCAGCCACACTGTCTTGCGGATTGACGATCAAGCGGAGATAGGCGAGGACGTCCTTCACCTCGGCCCGCGCGAAGAAACGTGTGCCGCCCACAACGGTATACGGCAATCGGCTGCGCACACAGGCCTCCTCGAAGACGCGCGACTGTGCATTGGTGCGATACAAGATGACCATCTCGCCCAGCTTTCGGCCTTGCCGTTGCAAGCGGCGCACTTCGTTCGTCACCCACGAGGCTTCCTCCAAGTCGTTTGCGCAGGCCACGACGGTTACCTTTTCTCCCTGGGGGTTTTGCGTCCACAATGTCTTCCCTTTACGAAGCACGTTGTGGGCGACCACACTCGATGCCGCACGCAGGATCGACCCGGTAGAGCGATAGTTTTGCTCCAAGTAAATCACTCTGGCTTCGGGGTAGTCGTGCTCGAAATCCAAAATGTTGCGAATCTCGGCTCCCCGCCAGCGATAAATAGACTGGTCTTCGTCTCCGACCACGCACAGATTCCGGTGGGGTTCGGCCAAACAGCGAATCAAGCGGTACTGCACGGAATTCGTGTCCTGGTACTCGTCAACCAGGATGTGTTCGAACCGATTCTGCCAGCGCTCACGGACAGCGGGAAATTCCTCGAACAAATGGGCCACGAGTAACAGAAGATCGCCAAAGTCCATGGCGCCAGCAGCGCGCAGGCGCCTTTGGTAAAGACGGTACACCTCCGCAAGCTGCTCCTCGCGCGGGGAACTCGGCACGAAGTCCGTGGTACTGACGCCCCGATTTTTCCACTGATCGATGATGCTGGCAGCCAATGGAGCCGGCAAACGCTCCGCGGAGATCTTCAGCTCGGCCAAGCAGTCGCGCAAAAGGCGTTGCTGATCTTGGTCGTCGTAAATGACGAAATCCCGGGGGTAGCCCAGTTGGGGGGCCTCGTAACGCAAAAGCCGTGCGCAAAACGAGTGAAAAGTGGAAATCCACGGGCGCTGGTCACCCACGAGAAGCCCGACTCGCGAGCTCATTTCCGCTGCCGCCTTGTTGGTGAAGGTGACCGCCAAAACCCGCTCTGCGGGAACCCCCCTTGCGCCGATCAGGTGAGCCACACGGCAGGTCAGGGTCCGGGTTTTTCCCGAACCAGCACCAGCGAGAATGAGCAGGGGGCCGCTCGGGTGCAACACCGCCTCGCGCTGCATCGGGTTCAGTTGCTCCAACCACGCACTCATGTTTCCTGCGTCTTTCTGAATTCTGTGGCCGAACTCTTCCCCTTAGCCCAACAGAAGGAGAAAAACACGAGCACCACGCCAGGAGAGCTTTGGTCTTCAACCTCCGCTTCCCCGCACAGAGATCTTTCCTTCCGGAAACCACCCGCGCCTCGGCTCCGAGCACAGCCGCCCGCGTTCCCGCCATCGTCGCCGTTGTGCGACTCCGGCCTGCCACCCGCGGCAATCCTTGCCGATCAGCCTTCTTGGTGATGAAAAGGGAAAATCTTGGGGCCGGCCCGCTACCCCCCACGGGCATACCATCTCACCGGTGAACACGAACCTCTCCTCACCGCAATCGCTTCGTCCGCACCATCCGCAAGCGCCCGAAGAGCGCCTCTCGTTTCCGTGTTCCCGGTTTTGTCGCTCTGACCACAGCGGGCCTACCGGTAACCTGACTAACGGGCGCAACGCCCTTCGTCCGCCGCGGCGCGGCAGAGTTGCGTCTACTTACGTGGGGCCTACATCTCATTCGACGATCACCAAGACGTTGTCGGCACTCTCGACCTCGAATCGAATCGAACAGTCGAGGAACTGCTGAATCACCAGCCGATTCGTTTCCGTATGACCGGACAGTCCCAAAGTACGGAAACGGCCCTTGGCGAAAGCGAGGGGAAGCAAAAGCTGGTCGGCTAAGTGCACACCCACCGGAACGTTCGCTGCGAGGTAGCGGCGAGCTGCGGCGCAAGCCTCTCGGGCCACTTCCTCCGCTCGCACACCTCGCTGGCCAAAGCCCACTGTCATCTCGACGACGTTTTCGCTTTCCATGCTAAGCAACAGCACGTTCCCCGGCCCCTGCCCTGGGGGGAGCACTTCGGTGACTAGGTCCTGTTCCCGCCAGCCTAGTAGCTCCCGCACCACATGAAGTTCGCGGTGGGCTATTTGCGGGGGAAGGTCCGCAACCACGGCACGCGCCAACACGGCCTGGACAGGACCTCTTTCCGTCAGAGATAACGAGTGCCAACGAGAGCAAGGCTCGATTTCCGCGGTCAAGCGCCCACCGCCACGCGGGTAAAAGCCGTAACGCTGCAACGTCACGGTCACGCTTGCCCCCATTCGTCGCAGCACCGGCAAGAATACACTGACCACAAAGTCGAACGGGGGCGCTGCCGGATTGTGGGTTCCCCCTTTGCACACCACGCGGGAGGGCTCTGCGGCAAACAGCAGTGGCAGCAAGACGGTTTGGAGCACCAGTGTGGCGCTGCCTGCTGAACCCACGTCGAATTCGTATCTATCGCCACGAACTTTTTGTGGACGGAAGACCAGCTCGCTCGAGCCCAATACATCGCCATCCACCTCTGCCTCGGTGATCGCCCGCACCGCCCGCACCGCAGCTAAATGCTGCCGAAGCAAGCCAGGGCGGGAGCGCCTTGCCCGGATGTTGTAAAGGCGAAAGGGGCGACCGGTGATGGCTGCAAGCGTGAGTGCGCTGCGCAAGATTTGGCCCCCGCCTTCGCCCATCGCTCCGTCGACAACCACCATGACGTTCGTTCCCGCTCCCCGAGTTTCGGCGCCGACGCGCCTTCTTCCCCGTCCTCGCTTCCCTTCCGCCAGCTACCCGCAGCGAGCGCAGGATTGCGATGAGGCTCTCTACGGCAGGCGTCGATAGCGAAAGCTTTGCCCACTATCGCGGTCGTGGAGCACGAGCTTGTTTCCCTTGAAGCGAACCTCGCGCACCACTCGGAGCGTTCGCGGTGTGGGCGTGGCGTTGCTCTCGGCCTGGCCGGTTCCCGCGCCTTGCGCTTTGCGAGGCACCGGTAAGCCCAAATCGATGATCAGCTTGCCGTCGGCGGAAATCTCGTACTTGGCGGTCATTTCCATGCTATGGCTCTTGCCTACGAACCACCCGTCAGGGCGAAACTCGAGCTCATCTTCGCCGTCTTCCAGTTTCCACCGGCCAACTAACGCCTCGCGGATCTTGCGCTGTCTTGCGCTCAGTCGAGGCGTCGGCACTGCCGCGGTTGCTTGTGCTGTTGCCACTGCTGGCGGCGAGGCCGTTGCCATCTCGCCTGCCAGCGCGCCGCGTTGCGACGCCACCAGTGCCGCGCCGGTGACCAGGGCTGCCGTCACCCATTGCTGCATCGTTTCACGTTCCATTCTCCACGCGCTCCTCTCTGCCCCGCGTTTCGGTGCGGGAGCTTCCTTTTATCCAGCTAATGCCAGCTGTGCCATAGTCGCCAGTAGCCACGAAGCCGACCGTGATCGCCTGTGTGGTGAATCACGTTTTGTGGGGTTGACCAGGGTCTCCCGCGCGAGTAGGAAAGAAGCTCACTTCAGGGGGACCAATTCCGATGCAAATGGAACGATTTAGGAGGCACTTTCACGCTTTGGTGTTTTCGTGTGCCGTCGCCTTGAGCTGGACGTCTCCGCTCTTTGCAACGCAGCTCAATGCAACAGCTTTCAGCACTGGTCCCAACAGTGGCCCTGTCGGCATCACCGTTGGGCCGGATGACAACCTTTGGTTCAGCCTGCGTACGGCTCATCAAATATGGAGGTCGACGCCAAGCGGAACTCTCACGAGCTTCGGAATTCCCACCTCCAACGCCGGCCCCACGGCGATCACCGTCGGCCCAGACAACGCGCTTTGGTTCATCGAACAAAACGCCAACAAAATCGGCCGGATGACGCCGGCCGGCATGGTCACTGACGAAGTCGCAGTACCGACCGCAAGTGCTGGTCTGTTCGACATTACCAGGGACAACGCCGGCCGCGTCTGGTTCACGGAGTTTTCCAAAAACAAACTAGGTTACATCGACACCAATGCCACCCCGCTCACTGTCGTGGAAATTGCCGTTCCCGCGGACCCCTCGCTCGGCGAGCCCAAGCCGCACTCGATTACGCTGGGACCGGATAACAATTTGTGGTTCACTCAGTACGGTGACAGCCGCATTGGCCGCATCGATCCGACGACGCTCGACATTGACCAGTTTGCCCTTCCAAGCCCGTTTAGTTTTCCTCGCGGGATCACTACCGGACCGGATGGTTTCCTCTGGGTACTCGAAGCCGGTGTCAGCTCGCGGGTAGCACGGATCGATCCCGACAACCCCAGCAACATCGTCGAACTTCCCATCACTCCGAACAGCGGCCCGATGAATATCACTGCCGGCCCGGACGGAAACCTTTGGTTCACCTTACAGAGCGTCAATAGCTTAGGCCGCGTTCAGCCTCTTCCTACGCCCGTCTTCCAGCAGTTCACGTTCGCACCGCTACCCACTCCGGTGCAAGGACCCGTCGGCTTGGTCACTGGACCGGACGGCAATCTCTGGGTGACAGCGAATTTTTCCAATCAACTTCTGCGCATCGACTTTCCCGTAGAGTCACCGACACCGACGCCGACCCCAACCAACACTCCTTCGGCAACGCCAACGCCCACAGGCACTCCCACACCAACCCCGACAGCGACCGCGACCGCCACTGCAACTCCCACGGAAACCGCCACTGAGACACCCACCGCGACGGCAACCGCCACCAGCACCAACACACCAACGCCCACACCCACGGCGACGGATACTCCTACGCCAAGCTCTACCCCCACCCCTACCTCCACAGCGACCGCTTCACCCACTCCTACGCCGACGGACACATTCACTGCCACTGCGACAGCCACGGAAACTGCAACCGAAACCCCGACCAGTACTCAAACGGCAACCCCAACGCCATCACCTTCAACCACACCCACGCAAACAGAAACGTCTACCCCTTCACCCACAGGGACGGAAACTCCGACCGCCACACCAACAGAAACGGCAACAGAATCTCCTACCCCTTCGCCAACCGACACCGGCACAGCCACAGCTACCTACACCGCAACGCATACACCGACAGCCACCCCCGAACCATCCGAAACACCGACAGCTACTCCCACTCCAAGCGCCACGAGCTCGGCAACGCCAACGGACACGCCTACGGAAAGCCCCACTGCGACCGAAACGGCAACACCAACGCAGACTCAAACACCGACAGAAACCGCAACACCAACAGAAACAGCAACACCGACGCAAACGGCCACGGAGAGCGCCACGCCAACGGAGACGCCAACCCCGACCGAAACACCGGTGCCGACAGAAACATCAACCGCAACGGAAACAGCTACAGCGACGGAAACTCCGATCCCGACGGAAACGCCAACCCCGACCGAAACAGCTACCCCAGTGCCAACCGAGCCCCCGACGGCAACGTTGACTCACACGCCAACTCCCACAGAAACACCGCTCCCGAGCGACACTCCAACTCCTTCACCCACTGAGACTCATACGCCGATACCCACCGATACACCCACTCCGGAACCTACGGACACGCCAACTCCAGAACCCACCGACACACCCACCCTCGAGCCAACCCCAACGGCCACACCGAGTCCTACCGAAACGCTTACTCCAACCGCCACCCACACCCTAGAACCGACAGCCACGGAAACTACGACGCCCACCGCCACAGCAACCGCTACGCCCACGGCGACGCCGAGCGATTCCCCCACTGCAACCGCTACAGCCACTGCAACCGCTACCGAAACACCGACGCCGACCGCTACCGAAACACCGACGCCGACTGCTACCGAAACACCGACGCCAACCGCCACTGAAACAGCTTCGCCAACAGCATCGGATACACCGACTCCTACGCTAACCCCGAGTCCACAGCCGTCGCCGACACCGAACCCGTGCCCAGGAGACTGCGATGGTAGTGGTCAAGTCACCATCGACGAACTCATTCGCATGGTGAACATCGCTCTCGGCCGTCTCCCCGTAACAGCGTGTCTCGCGGGCGACTTATGCGCCAACGGCAACATCGAGGTTGACGAAATCGTCATCGCCGTCAATGCCGCGCTCAACGGGTGCCCGTTCCGTTACCCACCGCCTACTTGCGACTGACATTGGCTCAAGCGGCCTCCGTTACCGGCGGGTTGAAGACGAAGCTGCGGGCTGCGCTCTCGGGGGGCATGGGCCAAGACCACCCGAAACGGTCGCGCAGTGCGGCAATATCGTCAGCCAGTAATTTCTCCAGCAGTGCGCGAAATCGCTCTGGCACTTGGCTCGTACCTGTAGGGTTCACTGGGGCACGGAGGTCACGGCGAATGTATCTCTGATCCGTTGTCACGTTCAAAAAGCGCATCACTTGCAAAAGCAGATCTTCCGGCCTCCGGGAAATGTCGTCGAATAGACCGATAAGGAGGTGCCCGCGCTCGAGATAGCGCCCCCAACGCTCGATGTTCGCCACATACTGAGCACAGCGGCGCTGGTAAGGGTCATGAAAAAAAGCCACGAACTCCTCTTCCGGGACTTCGCGAAGGGATCGACCGCGGTTGCGAGCGAGGTCTTTCTTTGCATGCGACCATGCCCGTTCCACCGGGTCGCGAACCATCATGATGACTTTCACCGCCGGGTTCAACTGCACGATTTCCGCAATGACGTCTTCGTCGAGCGCGGCGTAACTCGCTGTGGCCTCGCCGCGAACAACCGGGCGGTAACGTTCTCCGTAATGCCAGAGGCAAAACAGGCTTTTGTACAACCACCATGACCACGAATCGCGAAACCGCCCCAGGTACCAAGCCAAGGAATCCGACTGAAACTTTGGATGCCGTGGCTCCTTGATTCGGCTGAAGAAGAACAACTCTTTTGGCTGCGCCAACAGAACCTGCGGGTGGAAACGCAAGTGGTCGTGCAGCCAAGTGGTGCCGGTGCGCTGTGGACCGACGATGAGGAAATCGGGGAACCATTCGAACGGTGGAAGTCGCTCGGGAACCTTGACGTAGCGCAAGTTTGCCCGCAGCTCTTTGGTCAGCTCCTTCAACGCGGCTTTCCTCCTCGCCAAGCCCTGCCTTTATCAGCGACGAGGCGGCCGCGCGAGACCTAGGTCTACCCCTCACGTTCTTGCACTTGCCGTGTCCGTCCCGCGCCTATGCGATCGAGCGCGCTGGAATTGCCGAAGCCAGGTCGTCCAAAACACCCACGCACTCCCTGCTAACCCCAGAGCAGCCACGGCCAAGAGATACTGCCGCCACCAAGGAGCTCTTCCACCCCGGGCTTGCTCCACGGCAGAGACCAATTCTGTAGAGGTGAGAGCAAGTCCCGGGAGCACTCGGGTCACTACACCGTCCGCCGCTAGCACGTACACGACATTGGGATGATCGAATTGGCCATCGTCGCGCTCTATCGCAACGAACCGGAGCGCAGCGAGGAGCTCCCGCAGCCGCCCGACTTCGCCAGCCCGCAGGAGCAACCACTCAGAAGGCAAGCCTAAGCGCTCCCGAAAAGCTCGCAGATTTTCCGCCGTTTCTTTGGGATCGATGGATAAGCTCGCTACACGATAGCTCCCCAGGCGTTGCCCTGCTTCCTTCACTGCCCGCAAGAGGTTGGCCGTCAGTGGAGAACACGTATGGGGACAACGTGCATACATCGGAGCCAGAATCAGCGGCCCAGCCTCTGCACCTTGTGGGGTCAACGTTATCGTTCGACCACTTTCATCGAGTAAACCATCCACCCGTACGACTTGCCCGATCAGCGGGCCCATGTCTTGCCCCATAGCCTGTGCCGACGCACTCGGGCTCCCGGCTTGGCTCACGACCGTCAGAACCCCCGCAACCGCCACCACGCCGACCGTGGATTTCCGCGACATCATTGCCCCACAGGAACCGGGCTGAAGGGTTGATAGGGGGGAGAAGGCACGGTGCTCCCCCCGAGAACCTCGATCAACGGGGGAACGTAGGCGATGACGAGAAAGATGACGGCCACCACCACCCACGGGGTAAAATTTCGCGCCACGCCTAAACTCTCGTACCGCAGCGCCTCCGCCGTTGGAAAGCGAATCTCTCTCACCGGCTGCGCAGGAGCGAACAACGTGGCGAAAAACACGGCAAAGTAAATGACCATCGCCGCAGCCATCAAAATTCCTCCAACCGCTCCCAGCTTCGTCCATATTTCCCATTGCGGCTGAAAGAGAGGGGAGTCGGGATTGGAGTAACTCAAAGCCATGTTCGTCCGCCTGGGCTCTCCCAAAATTCCCGCAACGGAAAGGCCAATGGAGAACAGCACCACGCCGATCGCCCATACATAAGGCACGGCCACGTTCCATCGTGTCAAACGCAGCGGTTTCCCCCCAAGCTCGGTTAACATCCATAGGGAAAGGCCCAGAAAAGCCAGAAACACCGGCCCACCCAAGGTGGTGTGGAAGTGACCAGGAATCCAGGCGGTATTGTGGACCACGTTGTTCATCGTCACGGACGCATTGACGATTCCGGTGATGCCACCGAACAAAAATAACACCAGCCCAGGGAACGCATAGGCGAACAAATAACGCTGCTCGTCGAAGTACGGCAGCTTCGCCCACCAGCCAAACAACCCTCGGCCACCGTTCTGACGCGCACCGTGTTCGAGCGACGCGGCCACGGTAAAAGCCGTAATGAAACTGGGGATCGCCACACAAAAGGTGAAAAATCCGTGCAGCCATTTGTAACTGCTACTGACCCCCGGATCGGCATACTGGTGATGCAACCCCACTGGCGCCGAGAATACGATGAAGAGAAGAAATGCCAAACGGGCCGCTTTGTCCGAAAACAACTTTCCACCGACCAGCGGCGGCACCATCACGTAGTACATGACATATGCGGGCAGCAGCCAGAAGTACACGAGTGGATGACCGAAGAACCAAAACAAGGTGCGGGCGAGGACAACGTCTACTGAAGCGGTCCAACCCAAGGACCATGGCAACAGCAGCACCAAAACTTCCACCGCTAGGGGAATCGTCGCAATCAACCAAACGGTAAATGTGGATAGAATGCCGACGACTGCCAAAGGCGTGTCTTGATCCGGGTGCAACCGTCGCCACTGCAGATAAGCAGCAATCCACTGAAAAAACGGGATCCACGAGCCAACGACCAGCAGCGAAGCGCCCACGTAAAACCACGGGCTCGCTTTGAGGGGCGGATAAAATGTGTACAGCACTGAAGCCTTACCCGCCAAAATCGGAACGGCAGCCATCACCGTACCCACCAACATCATCGCCACTGCGAGAACGGTGATGCGCGAATCCAAGGGAATACGCAAAAAGTGCTTCACCACCACGTAGCCAAACGCCACCTCGAAAAAAGTCGTGTAGACGATGGCGTTAACTACACCATGAAGGGTGAGCCCCTGGTAGTACTCCAACCCGAGAAACGACGCCGCACGAATCCAACCGGCACGGTAAAGGACTTGTAACAACCCATGGTAAATCCCGAGAACGAGCAACGTTGTCGCCACGATCACCAACGCGAGCGCCGCCCATCGATGCGTCCGATCGACAGCAAAACTCCCTTGTTGCATTTCTCCTCCTCCTCGCTGCCTAGAGCGCTAGCGGGCACCTGCGACTAGCTCCGCACCAGGCGCGGCAGCCGCCTCCCTGGTTATGATGATCTTGCCCGCCATGTTTTGGTGACCCAAACCACAGTATTCGTGGCAAAGGACGCGATAGACACCTTCGCCCTCGAGACGGAATCGGGCAAAGTTCACGCTGCCGGGCACCGCCATGAGGTTCACGTTCGTCCCCTCGATGTAGGCACCATGAGTGACATCGAGAGCGCTCAGGTACAGGTTAACCTCCGACCCCGGGGGCAGTCGAATTTCCCCCGGATCGAAGAACCACATTCGCGACACCAGGTAGACGTCGTACTGCCTCGGTCCTCTTTGCTCCACCCTGCCCTGAGTGAACGGACGTACGTCGGTGATACAGGTGGGGACGACCACACCGAGGCCCAAGCCGGAGTACACGAGTAACAGCAGAAACACCCCCATTAACGTGCCCGACACAACCAGGATGAGTTTCTCGCTCCGCTCCATCGTCGCTCCCCCTCCTCACGACCGGCCTGCCATTACCCAATACATCGTGAGCCACAAAACCAGGTAGAAACCGATCATGGCAAAAAAGAACGCAATCGCACCGCGGGGAAAGAATTCCTGTGGCGGCGACACTGCTGGTTTTTGCTCCCGCTCCATATGCACCTCCCTATTTCGTATACAGCGCACCTTCCTTGGGCTCTAACACAAACGCCGGTTCCGCGGTTAGCGGCAGAGCTCGTTGGTCGGTGTTCGAACTTGCACCACACCGACACAGAACCACCGAATCAATTGCGTACCGGCAGGCGTCAGCCAATGGCGTGCCAAAGCCTCCAGGGTGCGACTTTTTGGCACAGCATTGGCTTCGATTCCCAAGTATGCAAGACAGGGCGCGAGAATTATTGGCACGATCCCTCCAGGAAACGGCTACGTTCCCCGCACTCCCAGGGAGCAGCGCTGCGCAGGGGCGAACGCAGCTCTTCTTCGTTGTTGGTGATGACGCGGACCCCTTGTGGCTTTATTTTTCCTACGCTCTGGCCGAGGTGCTTGCGCACCAACATAACCTCGAGTGCCGCTGGGTCCGACTCGTCGACGACCCAGGTGCCGGGAGCGAATTGCACGACCATCGTGTCCATGCATGCAAACCCTCGGCACGGGATCTGGCCCATCTGCTACGGCGACAACGGGCGCGTCTGGTGCATGCCCTAGGGGCCACGGCCATTCGCGTTGCTCAGCGTGCCCGTTGGCTTTTATACCCGGCGCCGTTCATGTTGTATTTCCCAGGAGAGGACGCCGCCCACATCACGGTTGTGCAACGCCTGCTGCACCATACGGTTCCAACTAAGGCCGAACGGTACGTGGCACCGAACTACGACCGTCGTGCCGCTCTTCTAGCTGCCGGTATCGCAGCCGACCGAGCCACCGTGATCCCCTGGGCAACGCGCCGCCGAACTTGCCCGAGCCGTAGCGTTGCCAGAGATGCACTGGGAGTCGATCCCCTTCGGCTGGTGATGGTCGCAAGTTTCGAAGCACCGGAGCTGTCCGATCCTCAATGGATGGCTCTCGAAGTTTTGGCCGAGAGCATTCACCGCCGCATCCCCAGCTTGCTGCTTGCAGCGACGACGGCCCCCGCCATCGACGACTGGATTCTGCAGCGTGCGCAAGCCCTGGACGTTGTCCACGCCCTGCGGTGCGTCCCGCTGCTTCCGCATACCCACGACTGTGTTGCCGGTGCCGATGTGGCCTTGCTCACGAGCTCCCAAGCGGCTGCACCGTGGCTCGCTTTGGCAGCCGTCGATGCCGGAGTGCCGGTAGTGAAGTCTCCCGTCGTCCGCCTCCCGACAGCCCTCACGGAGCTACCAGCAGCACGGGAACTTCTACACCCCCTTGCGCGAGACGACCTCGATACCTGGCTCGACGCGCTCGAGGATTTTCGTCCGCGCCGGCCCCGCGCCAGCTCAGCCCGGCCTGACGCTCTGCCGCTACTACCCACCCTGGAGGACGTAGCGCAGGAATACGTGAGCCTGTACCGCCGATTCTATCGGAACCCCTGGCACCGGCGGTAAAGAAGCTACGAAGAGCAAGGCGAGACACCTCTGCATTTACCGTTTCGGCCGCACCACCGAGTGCAAGCCAAGACCAGCGAAGACGCACAAGGCTCCACAAGGATGGCCGTCCACTGACATGCGCGAGCCTCAAAATCCGTCGTCCTCCAAAGCTGGCAGCGGCCCTGCGGCGGGGCTACGCTGGGTGCGTTGACGGCTGCGTACCGTAGGTGTCGGAGCACTAGTGCTCGTACTTTGAACGACTCCGGCCTGCCAGGGAGCGCACTGCTCTCTGTCCGGAGCCACGAAGCAACAGAGTTGGTTCTCTCGCAGCGTACAGCTCAGCGCCCCTGTGCCAGCCTGCTTGTCGCCGCCAGTGCTTTCTCTCCCTAAGCCACTCGCTGGTTTCCGCTGGATCGCCGCGAGCGCGATCTGCGCTTCGAGGGCTCCTGGACGCAGCCGACTTGCTTGCAAGAGCGCGCGTTCAGCGCTGTCCCATTCGCCCTTCGCGACAGCGATATCGGCCTCGGACAAAAGGCGCTGATACTCGCCTGGACGCTCGCCCTCGACTTGGGTTGAGGCGGCATCCCCTCCTCGCGCCTGCAGAGCGCCTGCGTTCGAGGTTTCGGTACGGTGCCAGAGCAACCCGGCCAGCACCACCCCCAAGATGAAAAGCAAGCCGAGCCCGGCTACCAGGAACGGGTGCCGTCCGGAGTCATGCGGCACGGCATGATCGACAATATGCTGCACCTCCTCCAAGCGCCGCTGCAAGGTTTCTATGCGGCGCTGCTGCTCCTCGCGCAGTTCGCTGAACTGGTGCTCTAACGAAGCTGCCACCGCACGAAGCTCCGTGCGCAACCGAGCTGCACTCCCTCCCTGGTCGTCCCCCTTGCTCTTGCCTTCCTCTAATAAGCTCTCTCCCCCACTGCCAACGGCCTGCAATCCCACCTGTGTCGACTGTTCGTTGACGCGGACCGGCGGCACGCTCCTTTCCACGAGGGTGCGGAGCAATTCCAAGTGCATGCGAACGATTTCCAGCATCGGCTCTCCTACTGGCCACCGGTCGCTTGTGGAAGGCTCCGCGGCCCCTTCCTTCGAGGTCGGCTTGGGTCTTCCAATATCGAGGCTCGTGGCCACCCGTTCGAGTTCTGTACGCATCGCCCGTAGGTCTTCGCCAACGGCTGCCAAGCTAGTGGCTTGCGTACCATCGAGCACCGCGAGCCGCTCCAGTGCTGTGTGTGCCGCGCGCGCGGCTTCCTCGACCGAATCGAGCCACGACGGCCGCCCTTGCGCTCCGGCCTCCCGTAGCTTCGCAACCGCCTCTCGCAGGTCCGTCACTGAGCTTTGCAGTGCATCGAGTTGTTGCCCCAAGGGTACGACCACCCTCTGCTCGAGCGCTCGAACCAAAAGCGTGCAGCGCTCCGCTGCCTCACGCGCCAGCCGTAATGATTCGTCAAGACGCTCCGCAGACGGCTCGCGAGCACTTTCCCCTGAGTTACTCTCGCTCATTTCCGGCCCGCCTCGATTTCCTCGAGCCTCCATGCTGCTATGGAAGCATCCCCGCCCTTGTCCCCACCCGCACTTCGTCCCTCAGCAACAGAGGGGCGACTTCCTCGGTCATCGGTGTCCTTCGAACCATAGCAGCACCCGGCCTTCCTCGAGCAACATTTATGCAACATCGGCGGGTGCGTTTGCAAACCCGTCCTGGGCAGGCAGGGCACCCGCGCCCCATGGGCAGGCAAGTCGGCAGAGGCTAGCCACAAAGGCCTGGCCCTACACGCGCGGGCAAGGCCTCCAGCCCCTGCGGGGCAGGTCTCGAGGGCAACCCCACGGGCCAGTAGGGGCAGGCCCGTACACCTGCCCTTACTGGCACTGCAATTCGACGGTTGCGACAGTGTCGCCCGCAGTAGAATCGAGGTCCAGCACTGGAACAGCGGTTACTATTTTTGCACCGCTCAGGGAGGCGCTGGGATTACTACAGAAGGTAGAAAGTGTGGAGCCCGTGACCTGCGTGATGCAGGAACCACCGCGGCAGGATGCACCTTGATCGATCCTGCGGTTCTCGTTGTTCGAGTCGAACACCGTACCCCGCGCCGTACCCGTGGTCAGAAAAGCGTTAACTTCGGTGCTCGCTCCGTAAGTGTCACCGACGCCATCGCACGGATTGCCTGACGCGGAACTCACCGTCTTCAGTCGTAGCGGCACCCGAACTGTCATCCCACCAACAGCAAACGAGTTCGGGTAACTGGTGTGGTACGGGCTGTTGCACACACCAGGGTGCAAGTTGTTGGCATTGCACGTACCGCCGTTTTGCTCCAGGCATGCGTTGGAGACGCTTCCGGTAACGGGGTCGGTATAAGTAGCGGTACAGGTGGTATCTTGAGGGAAACCACCGTTCGATTGCGGCGAGTTGTTGGTATTGTGGTCGATCTGGGTGAGGAAATCATAATTGGGCTCACCTCCATCGCAGTCCACAATACCAGTGCCGTCGACACCCGTGCTTTCCACACAAATCGTGACTGAGGAGAGACCCGCGACGTTACAGGTCACTTGGTTGAACGAAATCGAGCTAGCGGGGATGGTCACCGGGCGAACTCCGCCCACACCCTGCGGGCCGAAGACAATCTGCGTGCTTCCCGAGACGGGACAAACCGTCCGTCCCAGATTGATGAACAAAATCGTCTTGTCCCATTGCAGCCCGAGCCTGCTGTTCGAGCCACCGATCGAGCAGGTTTTCACGATGGGCGTCGGCGTAAATGTCGGTGTCGGCGTCGACGTCGGAACTGGGGTATTCGTCGGTGTTGGCGTATGGGTGGGGGTAGAGGTGGGCGTGAATGTCGGCGTGTGCGTGGGCGTGTTGGTGGACGTCGGTGTCAGGGTAAACGTCGGCGTAAACGTTTGGGTGGGCGTGAACGTGCGAGTCGGAGTAAAGGTCGGTGTGTTGGTAATCGTCGGCGTGTTCGTCGGCGTGTAAGTCGGCGCTCCTGGCGGCAGGGTGTTCGATGGCGTCGGGGTTGCCGTTTCCGTGGGCGTGTGGGTCGGGGTGTGAGTCGGTGTCTCCGTACGCGTTTGCGTCGGGGTGAAGGTTTCGGTGGGCGTGTTCGTCGGCGTGAAGGTCCTGGTGTTTGTCGGTGTACGAGTAGGGGTAAAGGTCGGCGTATTCGTCGGCGTCCCCGTGGATGTCGGCGTTCCTGTCGGTGTGGGTGTCGGCGTTCCCGTCACCGTCGGTGTCTCCGTGGGCGTTGGCGTCGGTGTCAATGTCGGCGGGTTGTAGATCTGATCGAAAAAGAAATCCGCCAATGTTTCCCCTGAGCCGAGGGAGCAAGTGACCACACCATTTTGATTTGTCGAGCAAGACGTCAGCAAGGCGAGTAGTCCGTCGTTGCACTTCCGACGAAGCAGTGCATCCAGCGCAGCCTGTTTTCTCGCAATCGCACCTGTGAGATCAGCGGTGCGGCAATTCGTTGGCGGGATTTTACCCAAGTTGACTTTGTACTGGCATGCGAGCTGTTGCTGCAAGCGTTTAGCGAACAAATCGCGCGCAGCCTTTGCTACCGCTCGTTGGCACGCCAATACAGTGGTGTTGCCAATCAACAAGGGCGGGTTCGGGAAGTCACCGTGCAAAAACTTGGTGATGCTAAAGGCTTGGCTCTGGATCAAACAACTTAAACACGTGCTCAAGCTCACGTAGCTCGACGTCAGCACCACCGACTCGCAAGGCGCCACACAAGCGAGGTAACCCAGGGCGGAGGGCAACGAAGCGCCGGCTGTATCGCACCGCTGGATGGCTGCCCGCTCCAAGGCCAACTGTGCTTTCATGATCGCGTTAAGCGACGAAAGGGGAAGCTGGCTCAGATCGTTGCAGTTCAGCGTGGGCGGGTAACCCGGTTTTCCCTGCATTCGCTTTTGGTGGCAGGCCGCCTGGGCAGCCAAGATTTTCATTTCCAGTCGGCGCACCGCCTTACCCAAAGCGTCGCGGCATCTCACGTCCGCGGGCACCGCTCCATCCACCTGGTTAGCCAGTACAAAAGTGGCCACGGCTACAGACAGTCGACGCAAGTGCTTCCCCATTTTTCTTATCTCTCCCGGTTGTTAGGGAATCGCCTTTACCCACATGGCACTACCCGTGTCAACACAATTCCTGACCACCGGGCATCTCCTGCGCGCCAACCGCCTTTTCCTTCGCTCTGCGCATCGACGAACCCTGGCCATCTCTGCCCCCGAGGGTGCCAGCCGACTCGTCCCTTCAAGAGAGGAGCCCGCTCGCAAAGGGGCTGAGGCTTGCCGGAGGAACCACGCCCCCCCGCTTCACCGTTCCGAGGAGAGACGGACACGACAAGCAGGCGCACCGCCAGCCACGAAATCGATATGGCCTGCCGCGGCCACAGCTTCGCAATCACCTGGGCAGCACGGTGCTGCCCGGACACCGAATTTCATTGGCACTGGACTTCGACCGTCGCCACCGTGTCGCCAGCGATGCTGTGAAGGTCGAGAACTGTGAGTGCCGTGACCAACTTCGTCCCCGCCAAGGACGCGTGCGGATCGGCGCCAAAAGCAGTCACCGGGATTCCCGCAACCTCGGTTACACAGGAGCCGCGGTAACAAGAAGCACCGTGATCGATCTTGCGGTCGAAGTTGTTGGCGTCGTACACCGTTCCTCGCGCCGTGCCTGTAGTAAGAAAAGCGGTAAATTCGGTGGTCACGTTATAGGTATCCCCTACGCCGTCGCACGGGTCGCCCGTAGCTTGGGCAACGTTCTTGAGCCGGAGCGGTAAACGCACGGTCAGTCCTCCGGCTGGGGAATTTCCGCCGTAACTCGGATGGTAAGGGCTGTTGCACACACCTGGATGAAGGTTGTTGAGGTTACAGCTGCCGCCAGTTTGTTCCCTACAGGCCTGCCAAAGCTCGCCGGTTACGGGATCTTGGTATGTCGCCGCACATGTGGAGTCCTTAGCGAAGCCACCGGTAGATTTTGGGGAGTCGTTGGTATTGTGATCTACTGCCAAGAAAAAGTTGTAGTGGGGCGATCCACCACCGCAGTCGATGACGCCGGTTCCATCCGTGCCTCGACTCTCGACGCAAATGGTCGTTGTCTGCAAGTTGGCCAGGTTGCATACCACCGGCCCGAAAGACAGCGAGCTGGCGGGAATGGTGACGATTCGTCTTCCCTCAGTATCCATCGCCCCGAAAACGAGCTGAAACATGCCAGACATCGGGCAGATGGTGCGACCCAGAGGAACACTGAAAAACAGTTTATCCCACTGAAGACCCAGACCAGTGGCTGGGCCAGTAAAGGAGCAAGTTTTGGCAATTGCCTCAGGCGCGGACGTGGAAGACGGCGTCGGGCTCGGAGTGTAGGTGGGAACGCCGGGCGGCCACGTATCGGTTGGCGACGGCGTCGCTGTCGAAGTGGGGGTGGTGGTGGGCGAAGGAGAAGGAGTCATTGTGGGCGATGCAGGGTGCGTCGGCGTCATCGTCAGCGATGGCGTCGCCGTCGAGGTAAGGGTGAGCGTTGGCGTGGCCGTGTGGGAAAGGGTGGGACTGACAGTGGGAGAGGATGTCTCCGTCGACGTGACGGTCGGTGATCGAGTGGGAGTAATAGTATTCGTCGATGTGAGCGTCGGAGTCGGGGGCGGCGTACGCCCGGAGGGGAAAAACACGATAGCGAACAGCTCGGCGGCCAAGCCGCCGGCTCTCGCCAAGCTCTAGGCAACAGCGCTGTCGGTAGTGTTCCCCCACGAGGTCGAGCTTTGCAACACGGCGGTGGAACACCGCCTACGGATCAACCGCTCCAGCAAGCCCCGTTTTCGCGCGATCCGGCCCCGCAAGTCGGCATTCTGGCAATCGGTATTCGCGGGAGTCGTACCCCGAAATAGTCCTTCCTGGAAGCGCACTCCCTCGGCCAAGCGTAACGCAAAAAGCTCTCGCGCAGCTCGTCCTAAGGAGCTCTGACAGGAACGCTCCAAGCGTTGCCCGGCCATCACAAGTGGGTCGGGAAAAGTTCCGTAAAGATCCTCGATAGCGTCTTGGCCCCATTTCCGCCCTACGCAAGCGAAGCACGAAACCAAGCTACTGAAACTGGTGGTGAATTCGATGCGATCACACGGGGCTGGGCAAGAATGGCAACTCAAGTTCCCTGGAACTCCGACTCCATCGCATTTCGCTCGCACCAGCCGCCGCCAACTGCTCTCGCTCGCAAGCAAGCGATTCAGCCATGCAGCAGGCAGTGCGTCGGTAGAATTGCAGTTCAGGCTCAGTGGGTAGCCGGGAAGCCCGCCGTTCTCCGCCCGAGGCACAAGGACAACCAGCGCAGTAATGCCAACTCAAATTGCCGCGCCCCTAAAGCCAACGACCGTTGGCATCGAACTGCATCGGCGAGCGCTGCACCCTGCGAATCCACACCGAGCAACAAAAGCAAAACGCCAAGCCAAACACGCCACGGCCACATGCTGTCGCCCCTCGCGATCGATGCGTCTTCACCTTACAGGAAAAACTGTGTCCATGGACAATCGCTGGTGACTGACCTGAACAGCGGCCTCGCTCAAAATTCCGTGGAAAACCCAGCATCGGGAATATCCAGGGCGCTACGATCGGGACTCAGGAGCATGATCGTGCGCGCCCGAGTCAAGGGCAAACACCGCTGCGCAAAGAATTTCGCAGCCATGATCTTGCCTTGGTAAAAGTCGCTGTCCGTGGCCGAGGGCTCGCTATCGCTATCCGTCGCCTGCATTTGCCTTTCTTCCGCCACGCGCGCCGCGTCCAGGAGCAAGTGTGCGATCGCCACCTCCGCCATGCTTTCCAAAAACCAGTTCGCCACTAGGGTCACCTGGTCCACCTTTCCGGAGAGGAAGAAATCCATCAATCCGAGAGCAGCCTCCTCGAGGCTTTGCACTGCCTCGCGCAACAACCGCACTTCCGCACCGAGGCCACGTAACGAGGCATACTGGCCACAAAAGTCTTTGAGTTCATGCAAGAAGTTGCGGAAGTTCTCCCCACCGTGCTGGTGGAGTTTACGGGCAACCAAATCGAGCGCTTGAATGTGATTCGTGCCCTCGTAAATGGAGAAAATTTTGGCGTCGCGGCAATACTGCTCTACCGGATTGTCGCGCACGTAGCCTGCACCACCATAGGTTTGGATTGCCAGCTCGGTTATGCGAAACGCCTGATCGGAACAGTAAGCTTTGATGAGGGGGGTCAGCAAATCCACCTGCCCGAGGTGATAGGCCGACCGCCCCGGGTCGGTCTTTTCCAACGCTAAAGCCATGTCCATATGCCAGGCCAGTTTTACCGCAAGCGTGCGCATTCCCTCGACCTTCGCCTTCATCTCCAGCAGCATGCGCCGGACATCCGAGTGCTCCAGAATGGGCACCCGAGGGGCATCGGGATCCTTGAAATGCCGCACCGAAGATCCTTGGAGTCGCTGTCGAGCGTACTGCAAAGCATTGAGGTAAGCAGTGGAAGCAATCGCCAAGCCCTGCACACCAACGGCGATGCGCGCTCCATTCATCATGCGGAACATTTGCTTGATGCCCATGTGAGGCTCGCCACCGACAAGAATCCCACGACACTTCCCGCTCTCGCCGAAGTTCAACACCGCCGTCGCCGAAGCGCGAATGCCCATCTTGTGTTCGATCGAAGCCGTAACGACGTCGTTGGGTTCGCCAAGGGAACCGTCGGGCTCGACCCAAATTTTGGGCACGATAAACAACGAAAGCCCCTTGGTACCGGATGGCGCCCCGTCGATGCGGGCCAGCACGAGGTGGACGATGTTCTCAGCTAAATCATGGTCCCCAGACGAGATCCAACATTTGGTTCCTTGGATTCGGTAGAGGTTTCCGCCCAAGGGTGTCGCCCGCGTCTTCGCCATGCCCACGTCAGAGCCTGCCTGAGGTTCCGACAAACACATCGTGCCACTGAAGCGTCCTTGCAACATCGGTGGCAAAAACATCTGACGCTGGTCTGGCAGGCCAAAATGCGCAATGAGGTCGGCCGCCCCCCGGGTAAGCTCGGGATACATGGTGAACGCTGTGTTGGCGCCGCTCTGCAGCTCTTGCAAAATGACGCCGACGGCATGCGGACCACCCAGGCCATCGACCTCGAGCGGCATCGTGAACGTTGGGAACCCCAGTTCGAAGAGTTTCTGCCAAGCCTCGCGAAAGCCCGGCGGGGTACGAACCACACCGTTCTCGAACTGGCAGCCAAGTTGGTCGCCTAAGGGATTGAGCGGACCGATCACCTCGCAAACGAAGCGGTAGCACTGGTCGATGACCGCGTCGCACTCCTCACGGTTCAAATGGGCGTAACGCTCGAGCTCAAACAAGCGGTCGACCTTCAAGTGCTCGTACAACGTGAAGCGAATCGAGCGCAAATCTGCCTTGTAAAAATTGATCACGTGGCTCACGGCTTCCCTGACCCTCCTCATCGCTGCAGCGCTCAATCTGCCCTCGGCGCCGCAGTGCGTCATCTTTGACTCACCGGTACCATAGCCGAGGGATCCATGGCAATGCGCCCCTGCACTCGCGGGCTGAGCCGCAGCGCCCTTCCATCGCCACCCTTGCCCTACTGAATCGTCGAAGCGCTCGACTCGGCCTGCCGACAGCTTGACGCTAGGGTGAGCCCCTCGCTAGAAGCGCAGTTCGCTGCATTGTGTGGGCCGTTAGCTCAGTTGGTTAGAGCAGCTGACTCTTAATCAGCGGGTCCGGGGTTCGAGTCCCTGACGGCCCATTGCGTGTACCTACCACGTCTGCAACGGCGGTGCCGGTGGGAACGAAGGGCGCACTGCCGTGCGCCCCTACGGTGTGTGGATACGGCGGTGCCGGTGGAGCCGTGCGCCCGTACGACGGTCCCCTGCAGGCGAGGTACGTGTAGTGATTTTGGAAACCACTCCCATTGCAAGCGCAGCACAAACGTGCTTGGGGCACGGTAGAACGATCCTCGAGGAGTGGGAGGTTATGTGGCCCGGGTGGTTCCTCGGAATAGCTACAATCCTGTTGGCGTTGGCGCCCACTTCCAGAGCCATGCCGCTGCGACAATGGTTCGAGCCGCGGCCCTGGAGTTACCGCCTCGAGGTCGACAAGCGCGGCCGACTCATGCACCTCTGGCAGCAAGATCTGCTCGTTCGCAGCTTTCGCATCGCGCTGGGAAAGCAGCCCAACGGAACCAAGCAGTACCGCGGCGATAGCCGCACCCCTGTGGGACGTTACTACATTGGCGACAAACGACCGAGTCGCCGCTTCCGAAAGTTTTTAGCGCTCACCTACCCGAACCTCTCCGACGCCGAGCGCGGTTTGGAACGACAACTGATCGACCAACAACTTTGGGCCGACATCTTGTTCGCCCACCTGCAGCGGACCCTCCCGCCACAACATACCCTACTCGGTGGCGGCGTGGGCATTCATGGGTATGGAGGACGAGCCGAACTGCCCATCGACTGGACCGAAGGCTGCATCGCCGTAAGCGACAGCGACATCGACTACTTGTACGAACTCGTACCGGTGGGGACGCCTGTGGACATCCGCGAAGAGTAAGCCCGCAGGCTCAGTCCAGACCGAGGATGCGCCGACCTTCGGGGGAAATCATCTGTGGGCTCCACGGAGGATCCCAAACCAAATCCACCTCGGCTTCTTCCACTTCCGGCAGCGCTAAGATCTTCGCTCGTGCGTCTTGAGCAATGTACACGCCCATTCCACACCCGGGCGCCGTGAGGGTCATCTTCACTTCCACCCGCTTGCCACCGCCCGCGAGGTCGTGGATTTGCAGGTCGTATATCAAACCCAAGTCGACGATGTTCACCGGAATTTCCGGGTCGTAACACGTGCGCAGCTGCGCCCACACACGCGACTCCACATCCGCCACCTCATCGCTTAGCGACGCACCCTCGGCGCAAGCTTGGAGGCCAATTGCGTCGGCGTTCGCGCCATCGATGCGGAACAGCCCCCCGAGGCTGGGGATGTTCAACGTGAAGCTACTTCCCAAACTCTGCGTGACATACCCCACCGTTCCACGAGGGACCGTAAGCCGCTCCCCGCCGGGAATGGCCACGGCTTCGCAGTCGCGCGCAAACTCTACTTGTTCTCGTGCCATGGCAATCTCCTTTGTCACCTGCCCGGCCAATCTAGGAGCAGGGGACTGCCAGGGCAAGTTCGCTGCGCTTTTCGTTGCCCTCGAACCTTGTCCAGCGAGCGCTGTCCGGCGGTACCCGGGCCAGCGCTGGTGGCACGGCCGCGGCATGGCCATGCGCCCCTACCACCTGGGCGCAGCGCCCGATCGCGTCAGCCCCCATGGTGGAAGTGTAGCCAAGCGTTGACCACGTAGAGCAGCACCAACAGCACACTGGTCCAGCCCACGGCATTGAGCAACCGTGCCCGCGGCCGAACCGTCAATGCCACGATCAATCCAGCAGCCATGGCGATCGCCGTCACCGCCGACAAGCTGTGCACCGGGGTTACCGCGGCAAGCAGCGGTCCGTCAACGAAGAAGGCGTCGTCGATGGCCAGGATCGTTAAGTTGAACAAATTGCTTCCGACGAGGTTGCCGATACCCATGTCGACGGCACCAATGCGCACCGCTGCCACGGTCACCGTTAGTTCCGGCAACGTGGTCGCCATGGCCACCAATAACGTACCGACAAAACCCTGGCTCCAACCCATGGTGGTCGCTACTCCCTCAGCCGCAAACGGCAGGCCCATGCCAGCGGCAACCACCACCGTGGCAGCTCCCGCATAACGCCACGCCGCTTCGCTGAGCGTCCACGGCACCGACGACTCCGCCACGGTCGCTGCACTACTCTGGCGTTCGTAACGGTACACGATTCGAATCGCCATCGCGTAGAGCGCCACGAGTGCCATACTCACGGCGCCGATGTGACCGACGCGAAGATCGAGCTGACCGGCCGAGAGCAAACCGAAGATAACGACCCCAAGCATGATGATGCCGAAGGCAGCGCCTAGAACATGCCCCTGAGCAGCAACCGAATAAATCGACTCTTCGCGGTGCAACACGTCGAGTACGGCGAGCATCGCCAAGTTCAGCACACAGGCGCCAAGAACGTTGCCAACCGCGATGTCAGGCACGCCAGCCACGGCCACTGACGAGATGCCGGTGACCAGCTCTGGCAGCGACGTCACCGTGGCAACCAACACCAGTCCGATCCAGTTGCCGCCAAGGCCGGTGTGCCAAGCGATCGCGTCGCCGTAACGCGCTAGCCTCGATCCCGCGAGAAGAATCCCCGCCGCACATACAGCCAGTTGCAGCCAGTACATTAACGGGCCACTCACTCGGTCGTCCCCATGGTCACTGCGATGTCGTCGCCTTCATTCGCGGGCTGCTCCAGAGAGCATCTGACGCGTAACCCACGTCGGCGCTGCTGTCCACTCCGGCTCGCTCCCTGCCGCGCGCCTGGTTCATTGCCGTAGACGCCGTCAATGTGAGTGCCGGTGCAACCAGCAGCTGCCCCCCTCACCCGCGCCTTCGGCCTATCCTTTCCCAAAGCGAGAGGGCGACGGCAATGGCGGGCTCTGGGAAAAGACGGCGAGGTCGGTGCCGGTGGAGCGGTGGAAACCAAGGGCGCGTTGCCGTGCGCCCCTACGGTGTGCGGTGACGTGGGTAGCGGTGGAAACGAAGAGCGTACCCCTGCAGTGGTGCGAAACACCGGGCGGGAACATTCCTGGACACGAAAACTAGGGAAGCCATTTCCCCCTAAACGCGAACTCAGCCACATATTCAGGCAACGCGAGCAGAGCGCTGCCGCCTGGCACGCTTCCTGCGGCCAACTTCCCCAAAAAGGGGAACCAAGCATGCACCGCCCGCTCCTACGAAGACCTCCACCGTACCAAAGCGCCCTGTGGCAGCGGCGCAATGTTGCCGTCGCTACTTCACAACGACTCACGATCTTCCACCGCTGCCGTCGGTACCTACTCATTTCTTTCTCTCTCGTAGTGTTAGCAGGGTTCGCTACTGGGCCGGCCGCGGGCGCAAATCGCGTGGATCTTTGCGGCTCGATCGCTACCGACACCGTCCTCACGGCCGGCAGCGTGTACGTCCTTACCTGCGTCACCACGGTCGAGCCGCAGGCGACACTGCGCCTCGAACCAGGAGCAGTGATCAAGCTCGCCATCGGCTCGTACAACCCGGCCGAGTTGGTCATCCGAGGCAACCTCGAGGTCATGGGCACAGCCGAGGCTCCTGTGGTGTTTACCAGCCTGCAGGACGACCAGTACGGCGGCGACACCAATGGTGATGGCCCAAGCTTCGGCGAGCCCGGGCAGTGGTCGGCCATCACCTTCGCCAG
>CALAMI010000013.1 GCA_937925685.1 Candidatus Binatia bacterium
CTCCGCTACGTCGCAAATGCCGGCAGCGTTGCGACACAGCGTGCCGGAAGGAGCGAACGTATCGGCCGGACAAGTCGGGCTCGAGCCCGTGCAGGTCTCCGTTACATCGCACACGCTCACCGCCGCACGGCAGATGGTTCCCGCTGGGGAGAGCTGGTTTGCCGGGCAGCTTGCGCTCGTGCCAGTGCACGTCTCCGCTGGATCACAGGCTCCAGCCGAGGCATTGCACACCGTACCTGCCGGGGACAAGGAATCTGCGGGACAAAGCGCGGATGTGCCCGTACACGCTTCTGCCGGGTCGCAGGCACCAGCAGAGGAGCGGCAAATGTGGCTCGCGGTTCGGAATCGGCAAGCCGTGGTACAGCAGGCACTGGAGCTGCCGTTACTTGCGCCAAGATCGCATTGTTCACCGGTTTCCAACACGCCGTTACTGCAGATAGGTAAAGGCGCCACCGACCAGCCGGAGTCAGGCTGGTTGTCGTCGAGAATTTTGCCGTTCAACGTCAAAGGGTGTGCACGCGCACTGCTGCCACCAGCCCCCTGGAAGCCAATGGTAGCGCTTTGCCCATTGGCATTGGGACTGAGCGGTCCGCGGTATTTCACGGTCAGCACATTCGACCCCTCGTGAATTTTGACCTGGCCGTTGACCTTCTGGCCGGAGTCGCTGAAGAGCCGCGTTTGGAAGTCCACAATGAAGACCCGGTTCGGGGATGTGCCAACCGTTCCGTACCTAATATGGCTGCCTTCGGTAACCAAATCGTCCCAGTACCAGAAGAGAGCCGGGGTACTGATGGCCCCCCAAGGTAATCCGGTGTTCGTAAACGTGTTTGCCGCGGTGGTTGTGCCGAAGACGATATATCCGTTCGTGGACAAGGTTGCGGTTGTGTAGTCGACCCCATCGATATTGACGGCGAAGGGTAGCGTGATTCCGGCCACGGTGTTGTCGCCACTCAAGGTCTGTAGGCCCGAAACGGTGCTAGTGTTGATATCATCCGGGCTGTGAGCGGTGATGGAATGCAACGGGAACAGCGCAGGCCGACTGACATCGATCGACCAGCCTTCGTCTGGTCGATTGTCGTCGAGGATTTTTCCGTTGCACGTGAGCGGCTGGGCAACCGCACCGGTGCCACCAGCCCCCTGGAACCCTATCGTTGCCGACTGGCCATTGGCGAGGTATCCAGAATTACGGTACCGGACGCTGATCAACTGAGAACCGCCGTTGATGGGACCCTCGTGGATCTGGACCTGAAAGCGAATGTCATCGTTGCCGCTAGCTTCGGATGCCGGATCGACGTCAACTTCGTAGTCTACAATGAAAGTCCGATTGGGCGCGGAACCAACCGTGCCGTAGCGGACGTGGGTGCCGAAGGTCATGAGATCGTCCCAGTAAGCAGCCAGTAATGGATTGGAATGCTTTGCTGTAGGCAGACACGTATTGACTGGGTCAGCGTTATTCGGACCGCAACCGCTGGTGCAGCTGTTGCCCCCGAACTCGAGCCATCCATTGGTCGAGATCGCTAAGGTCGAGTACGTATTGCCTTCGATCGTGACCGTAAAGGGCAAGGAAACGGTGGTTACTGCGTCGTCGCCCTGCAAGGTCGTAAAGCCGCCGATATCATTTGGACTATGTGCGGTAATGGCATGGGCCGTGACCAGGCCATTGCGGGGAACATCCACCGAGAAGCCCTCGCCGGGCCGGTCGTCGTCCAGGATCTTTCCATTGCAGGTTAGGCCCTGAACCCGTGCAGAACTTCCCCCGGCGCCTTGAAAGCCAATGGTGGCTGACTGGCCATTGGCCATATGCCCAGTGCTGATGTAGCGCACGTGAATGGTCTGTGAACCGTTGTTGACGTTGCCCTCGTGAACCTGGACCTGGAATCTCAAGTCATCACAGGCTTGGTTGAGAAGTCCACAGAGTTCCTGGGAAGGGTCGACGTCGGCCTGGTAGTCGACAATAAATGTCCGGTTCGGCGAAGTGCCGACCACGCCATAGCGGATGTGCGATCCAAAAGTATTCAAATCGTCCCAGTACGCCGCCAGGAAAGGATTCGTGTGTTTCGAGGTGGGCAGACAGGTGTTGGTCGGATCCGAGTTCGCTGTGCCGCACCCACTCGTGCAGGTGTTGCCACCGAATTCGATCCACCCGTTCGTTGAAATCGCGACGGTCGTGTACGAAACCCCTTCGATCCTTACCGGAAAAGGGAGGGCCACGGTAGCGAGCGCATCGTTGCCCGAAAGCGTTGAGAATCCGGAAATATCGTCTGGGCTGTGAGCAACAATGGCATTGAGCGACACGTCTGCCTCGAGCCGGGGGGCTAGGAGGAGACCGATTCCAAGAAGGCTCATACCAGCTATTTTCGCAGGGTTTATCGTGCTCATGGCTATCCCCCTTGCGTGTGTTGCCCTGGAGCTATCACGGCCAAGTTCAATCTGTCAAACCAGAGCCAGGAGGCCAGAGACGATCGTTGATCGGGATGCCTTCCATGAGCTTTCGCCGGGGAGTATCAGGAATGAGCTGCTCCAAGAGTGCACGCGCTAACTTGCAGATGACTTTTCGTGAACGATTGACGGCCGAAGGCTCTGGAGCTCGAATGGGCTTGCTTTGGCCCATTGGGGCGCGCACGGGCGGAGTTGCCTTCGATCACTCCCTCAGTGGCGCGACTCGACCTTGACTCTGTGGGCGTGCAAGAGCAAAGGCATGCCTTTGACATGGAGCATTGGGTTGTCGGCGCACTGCTTGCCCTCCTGTGCGGGATGGTTGGCGCGGTGTTGGTGGTTGTCGGTCTTCCAGGTACATGGTTCGCATGCATCGTTGCGCTTGCTTTTGCGTGGTGGACCGGGTTTGAGTTTCTTGGCTGGCCAGCGTTGCTGGCGATGTTTGCGCTGGCGGTGGTTGGCGAATGGCTTGAGTTTTGGCTCGGTGCGGCTGCGGCTGGCAAAGTACGCCCGTCGTGGAAAGTGACCTTCGGAACATTGCTCGGTGGGCTCGTAGGCGCAATTTTCGGGGCGCCGTGGCTGTTCGGTTTGGGAGCGTTATTTGGCAGTCTGATCGGCAGCTTCCTGGGTGCTGCGGCGGCTGCGTCTTGGGAGGGGGCGAGCGTAGGCGAGGTCGTTCGCGTGGGGCGCGCGGCGTTGGCAGGGCGGTGGTGGGCATTCCTGGCTAAGATGGGCATAATGTTTTTGATCACTGCTGTTTTTGTCGGGGGTATGCTTTGGTGAAGTGAGAGGAGGTGGTCGTGCAGGCAGTGGTTTGGATTGAGCCGGGAAGGGTTGAGGTCCGGGATATTCGCGAGCCCGACTTGTCGGACCCTCACGGTGCCATTGTTCGGGTGACAGCCACTTCGATCTGTGGCTCCGACTTGCACCTGTACCACGCCACCATCCCCGTGATGCCTGGCACTGTCTTGGGTCACGAGGCGGTTGGCGTAGTCGAGGCGGTGGGCGCCCGGGTGGAACGCGTGCGAGTGGGTGAACGTGTGCTCCTTCCCGCCGTAATTGGCTGTGGGTTTTGCCGGTCATGTCGTCAAGCTTATCCCGTGGACTGCGAAACGCTGCCGATGAAGGTTCTGGGGGTCTCGCCCCTCCTCCCTGGCACACAGGCGGAACTCGTGGCCGTGCCGTACGCGGACTTTAACTTGTGGGTGTTGCCTCCCGAAGTCGCCGATGTAGATGCGTTGCCCCTCACTGATGTCTTCCCCACGGGGCTTTTCGCAGCGGAGAATGCCCGAATTGCCCCAGGCGACACCGTGGTCGTGATCGGCTGCGGCCCGGTTGGGCTGTGCGCGATTCAGTGCGCGCAACTGTACGGAGCAGCACTGGTCATTGCCGTCGATCGCGTACCGGAGCGGCTTGATTGGGCCAAGCGCCTGGGAGCTCAGGCCATCCCCGCGGACGATGATGTTGCGCCGCGGGTACGGAACCTGACCCAGGGGCGGGGAGCCGATGCAGTCATCGAGGCCGTGGGCAGCGAAAAAACACTGCATTTGGCGCTCGACTTGTTACGTACCGGAGGGCGACTTTCCATGGTCGGCGTGCTGGTGAAGGAGGACGTTCGCCTACCCCTCGGCACCGCATTTCTCAAGGATGTGACCCTGCGTGTAGGCTTAGTGAACGTGCCGCGATACCTCCCTGCACTGTTCTCGCTCCTGCACAAGCATCGGCTGCGAGCCGGCGCGATGATCACACACGTGCTTTCCTTAGCGGATGCTGCTCGCGCCTACGCCATGTTCGACCGCAAAGAGCAGGGATGCATCAAGCTGTGTTTGCGTCCTTAGTCGGCACGCTGGGCCGTTTGGCTCCGTGACTTTACCAGCGGTAACGTACGAGCACGCCGAAGTCCCCGGGTGTAAATAGTTCCACTTGGAATCCTTTGCGCTGGGGCCGGGGGACGTTGTGGTGTTCGTCGAGATGGTTCTCCAACAACATCTCGCGGGCCAGAATTCCTAAGGGTTTTTGTGCGAAGACTTCGGCAGGTAAACCGCGACAGTCGCCTCCGACCTCGCGCATCTCTCGGTTGCTTTTGGCAAGTTGCGTGTTCCCAGGTGCGGGGAGAAACCAAACCGCAACGGTACAGGCGCTGATGATTCGCCAGCACTTGGTTCGAAACCCAGGTCGTCGTGCCCTCAAAAACTTACCGCACCACAACGCCATGATGAAAAGCTCACGCAACTCGGCCTGTGCCCTTCATGCTCGAATGCCGCTTCAAACGCAAGCGGATTTTTCGACCACGAGGAAGCAGGTGGTGGAGTTTTGCAGCTTGTCGCTCGTTGGCGGTGCGGCCGTGGTCAGCGCGCTTGTGACAAGTTTAAGATACCGTGCCAGATAGCGTCCGGGACCGGCATAACAGACAGTCGAGGCAATCGCACAAGTTCCCAGCTTTGCCAGCCGGGCTGCTGTTTGATCTGGCTTAGAGGCACCGGCCGAGACAGTGCGGCCACCGCAGCTATATCGATGACGACCCGGCGGTCATCCGCTGCGGTGGGGTCGGCATACGCTGTTCGGCAACACCGCGCGATTCCGACGACCGCTTTTTCTTCTCCCGTGTGGTAGATGAACAGCTTCTCTCCTAAGCGAATCTGCCGTAAAAACTTCAGCGCTTGAGGGTTCGTGACTCCATCCCAGACGGTGCGGTGTTCACGAACCAGGTCAGCGAAGGAGTAACTTCTCGGTTCCGTCTTTAGAAGCCAGTATGCCATGTGTATCGTTCATTCCTCGCTGCGCGCCGCCACCGTACCGTATCGTTTCTCGAGGTAGGCAACAATTTCTTCGGATTCGTACATTGCAGTGCCAGTGTTGGGATCGATCAAAAATGGCACCTGGACTTTTCCTCCGAGCCGCGCCAGTTCCTCCCGTTGAGGGCTGCCTCGGGGCACATTCCTGACGCGGAATTCCAGATCGAGTTCACAGAGAACCTCGCGGACTTTGCGGCAGTAAGGCGAGCCCTCCATATTGAAGAGTTCAAGCGGCTTTAGGCGGCGCCGTGTGTTCGGCACGCGGCAGCGACTTCCGCGGCCCAGGCGCGCAGCACTGGCGAGAAAGGATAGTCCGTCATTGAGGGGCCGCGGAATCTGGAAAAACAGTGAGCCCGAGTGATCTTTCGGACCGTACTGATGGTAAAGGTAGGCGACGATGTCGTCGGATTCGTACAGTGCAGTTCGGTGGTTGGGGTCGACGAGGTAAGGCACCTGGACCTTGCCGCCGGTGCGCTTTAGGCGTTCCCGCCTCGGACTGCCTTGGGCTACAGGATGACTTACGTAATCGAGGTCTAGTTCGCAGAGCGCCTCGCGCACCTTCCGGCAGTATGGGCAGGCCTCGAAATCGTAGAGTTCCAAAAGTTTTGGGCAGGCTGGCCTTGCGGACCGTGTCGTGACCGCGTGGAAACCTCGCGGGTACCGCAACGCCGATGCCAAAAACGAACTCGCATTATTCAGCAAGCTCACGGTTAGCCCCTCCTTCGGGGAGAGGCTAGTTACTATGGACCCGCAGTGCCGTGCAAGTGTCCTTAGAAGCAGCTTGAGCGCTTGTGGCTAACTGTGTTTCCGGCCATAAGGAAGCTGAGCAGATCGGCCGAAGCAAAATAGTGGGATATGAAAGGCAAACTTACTCACGTTGGAGTGTGTGTGACCGACCTTGCGCGAGCGCGTTCCTTTTACACTGAAGGGCTGGGTTTCGTCGAGGTGTCGTCCTTACAAGTGAGCGGCGAACCTGCAGCAAGCTTGCTGCAGATTCCGGGAGTGGACCTTGAAGCGGTGTACCTCGAGCGCGACGGTGTTCGCATTGAGCTGCTACATTACCGTAAACCGGGCGTGATCGAGGTAGGGGCCCCGCGCCCCATGAATGAGCCTGGGTTGACCCATTTTTCTTTCCAGGTCGACGATGTCGAGGCCACAGCCGAAAAGCTGACAGGCTTGGGTGGAAGGAGTTTGCCGGAAACCCGTGTGGAGATTTCTGGGGTGGGTGTGGTTGCCATGTTCGTTCTCGATCCTGATGGCACGCGGATCGAGCTCGTGTACGCGGCAGGGGCGGTCTGAAGGGCGAGCCGTCGCGGTGAACTTTGCCTAAGGCAGTTTCGGAAGGATCCGGTGATCTCCCCTTGACTTCACGCAACTCGGCACTATCAACGGTGCACTTCGGTTTTTGGCCATGACAAGGGCCAACTGCGATGCGTGTTGACGTAGATTGACGCTTCAACCGGTGACGAAAGGAGGATGATGATGATACGAAAAAAATGGCTTCGAGGGCTCGGGATACCGATGACCCTTGGCTTCGTTGCTGCTCTTGGTTGGACATGTTCGGCCCGGGCCGAGGGCGGCCCATTTGTCGGTTTCGAACTGGGCGCTTCGGTCCCAACAAACAGTAATTACCGTGCCCATGCAGAGGCAGGAATCACGGGTGGCCCGTTTGTTGGCTACATGTGGAACGACTACCTTGGAGTTCAGGGAAACCTCTCCGTGGCTGGGCAGGAGCCAGATAATTTTCCACGGCGCGGATTTCGCAAGGAAAATCAGTGGACGACCCTCTTCGGCTACACCGTTGGACCTCGAGCGCAAATTCCCTTGGGTGAAAACGTGGAGGTGTATGCCACTGTCCAGGGCGGTGGATTTACAGGTCTGAGTGGCCGGCTCACACAGACTTCCCCTGGATTTTTGGCGGGTGGTGGACTGGACTATTACCTCAACGACAACGTCGCTGTTGGCGTCTTTGGTCGTTGGAACCGTGCGTATCAAGCGCCGCGGCCGACGTTCCTGGTTGGTCTCGCCCCCGAGGACCAGGGTCCTGCAGATGCCCGTTGGGCAGTGGGTGGCATTACGATGAAGTACCGTTTTGGAACGCCCGTAGCGCCGCCACCACCTCCGCCTCCGCCTCCGCCCGTGGCGCAAGCCCCGCCGCCGCCCCCGCCACCAGCAAAGAAGAAAATCGTTTTGCGAGGGGTGAATTTCGACTTTGACAAGGCAACGATTCGGCCGGATGCGGCCCGGATTCTGGACGAAGCCGTGGCCACGTTGAAGGCAGAGCCAGATGTTGCAGTGCTCATTGTGGGTCACACTGATAGCGTGGGCACGGAAGCCTACAACTTACGCTTGTCGCAGCGGCGGGCGCAAGCTGTGAGAGATTATTTGGTCAGACACGGAATCTCTCCTGCACGACTAACGGTCAAAGGGATGGGGGAGTCGCAACCGGTAGCGAGTAATGACACCGCCGAGGGGCGGGCGCAAAACCGGCGGGTGGAACTCCTGGTCGAATAGGGACCGGTACTGCCGTTTAGTCAGAGAACAAATGGGCCGAGGGCGCTGCCGATGAAGCAGCGCCCTCGGTGTTTTCTCTACCGGGCGGACTCGGCTGCAAAGTCCCGCGCGCGCTGAGCTTGGGGCTCCGCAAGGCCCAGTTCCAGTGCGTGCCGGAAGTGGCGAAGTGCCAAATCGTGGTCCCCTTGAAGTCGAACGACTTCAGCGTAGGCAAAGTGAACCTCCGCGTCGTGTGGGCTCAACGACACAGCGCGTCCTAGCCAACTGCGCGCTTCCCTCATCTGGGCGGCTTTGTCGGTGCCCGTCATCTGCTCCGTGGCTTTTACAAGGGCGATTGCGAGATTGTACGCGGCATCGCCGCTTTCAACCTCCGAGAAGGCTTTACGATAATGCGCTGCTGCTTGTGCATAGTCTTGCCGGAGGAATGCCACTGTGCCCAGGTTGCTGTAGATCGCATGGGTTCCTGAACGCGAATTACGGCGTCGTAAAGCCTCCTGCAGGAGCCGCTCCGCCTCACTCACCTGGCCACGTTCAAGGAGGGCGGCCGCAAGGTTGCGGAGGCCGAAGCCGTCACGCTGGTTTTTCGCTGCTGTGTCGGTCCAAAGCCGCACGTTGTCGCGCCAAACTTCGTTGCGCAGCACGGTAGCGGCGATGAGGCCTGCGAGGACTAGGGTGAACGAAGCCGTTGCAGCCTTGCGTGCCTTGCCCGGAAGCTTCCAGCTCGATCGAGCGAACGCTTCACCGACAAGCCAACTGAAGGCAATCGAGGGAAGGTACAGGTAGCGTTCCGCAACGGGCGCCGTCGGTTGCAAAGTGAGCAACAGGAGCGATGGGGCGAGGGTGCACCAGAACCAAACAAGCGAGTACACAGGCGCCAGCTGTTGCTTTCGCAAGGCGACCAGCCCACCGGCCAAGGTTCCAGACAGGGCCAGCAAAGCCGTGGCAATGTAGCATGAGGAAGTGGGTACCTCAGCAACGAGCGCGTTTTGGGGAAAGGGCCAGATAAGTTTCCATGTGTACCAGCCTATGGCCGCCAGTAGCAGGCTAAGGAAAGAGTCGGGGAGAACGAGAGTGGCACCCCTATATTGTGCTAGGCCAACGAGACGCAAGAGCACGTAAACTGTCCCCGCAACAGCGGTGGCGCCAAGAGCAAACGACAGCCTTGCCCGGCAAATTTTGCGGTGGTTTTTCGGTTCCTCGGAGCGCCGAGAGAATAGCCATGCGGCGAAGGGCAAGAGCAGAAGGAGTGCGACTGCAGTTTCTTTGCTCAGTAGGGCCGCAAGTGTGAGAAAGCCAAGTACAGCGGCGCGCGTGAAGTCCAGTGGTTTCCTAGCCATGACGAGGTAAAGTGCAGCCAAACCAAACACTGCGACCATGGAGTCTGGTCGCGCTGCCATCCATGCGACCGATTCACTGTGAATGGGATGGCAGGCAAACAGCAAGGCGCTCGCCCTGCTAGCATTGCGTCCGCTCGGTGCCGCCGACCACAAACGGTAGCCCACCAAGAAAACCAGGGCCGTGGCCAAGGCGTGCCACAACAGGGACGAACCATGGAAGGCCCAAGCAGCCCCGCCGCCCAGGGCTGCATCCACTTTATAGGACAAGAGCTGTAGTGGGCGATAGTAATCTGGGGGAAACTGAGGGATGTTGGCCGGCGGAAAAAACACGGAGGCGAGCGATGGCAGCGCAGGTAACCAACGGCGGACGCTAATCGGATCGTCCCACACAAAGTCGTAACGAAGGGTGGGGGCAAATAGCGCTGCGGCGACGGCGACACACAAACAGGCGTGCTTTAGTGGATCCGTGGGTTTGACTTTTGGGGCAGCTCTTTTGGTCAAGGCGAACTCTGGGTACAAGCCAGCAGCAGGCCTACGATTTAGCCGCCGTTTGTAGCTTCGGCGCAAACAGGAGAGGAGAGAGGAAGCTGGGTTTCAGATAGATTTCCCACTGCAACCATACGAATGTGCCCGGGTAAAAGATAGTTGCGAGCAACACGCTGCACGTCTTCGCGGGTCACCCCGCGAATTCGTTCCATGTATCGTTCGATGTAGTCCGCTCCAAGACCGTAAAACTCTATCTGAGCGAGGAAGTTCGCAATTTTGGAATTGCTGTCCAGCCGAAGTGGGAAGCTGCCGGTAAGGTAGAGTTGGGCGTTGGTGAGCTCCTCTTCGCTGACGAGCTCCGAGCGGACGCGCTGCAATTCGCGGCAAACCCGGGAGATCGCTTCGGCGGCCGAGGCATTTTTCGTCTGCATGGTAATCTGGAAGATGCCGGAAGATTTGTAACTGGTAAACTGACTGCCCACAGAGTAAGCTAAGCCTCCCTGTACGCGTACACTCTCCACCAGTCGGGAGGTGAAGCCCCCACCGCCGAGAATGAAATTCATCACGGAAATTGCATAAAAGTCAGGGTTATCTCGAGGCACGCCGATGTGGCCGAGAATTAGGTTCGTTTGTGTCAATGGTTTATCGATGGTGACCGCTTGCGGCTCTGGAGGCAAAGACGATGGCGGAGGCAAGTCCGGCACGTTGGTTCGGGGCCACGAGGCCAGGGCAGCTTCAAAACGGCGTACGATGGCATCTGTATCGACGTCTCCGGTGACGGCGATCACCGTACCGCTGGGACGGTAATACCGCCGATAAAAATCCACGATCTCCTTTCGGGTGAGTTGCCTAAGGGTGTCGCGCTTTCCGATCGGCGGGTGACCATAAGGGGTATTTCCGAAGACGAGCTCCAAAAACTTGCGGTAGGCGAGCTGACCGGGGTTATCTTGCTCCGCGGTGATTGCCGCCAGAGCCGCTTCTCGGCGACGGCTTACCTCGGCCGTGGGAAACGCTGGTTGCAACAAAACCTCCAACAACAACTCTAGGCCACGATCGAGGTAGCGGCTAAGGACGGTAAGGGACACTTGGGCAAAGTCGACGTCGGCGCTGGCTGACAACCGCGCTCCCAAGGCGTCCACCTCTGTGTTGATTTGCGTGGCGGAACGCCGCTGCGTTCCTTCTGTGAGCACGTCCGCTGTCAAGGCTGCTAGCCCCTCTTTCCCCTGTGGGTCACGTCGCGACCCAGCATCGATCAGGATTTGTACCACGACCATCGGCACGCTCCGCTGCTCGGAGACGAGGAGAACTGCGCCGTTTTCCAGCTCGTGCCGGCTGAAGGTGAGCTGAGCCGCGGCAACGGCTGTCGCTGATGCCAGAGACAAGCAGGCGGCGAAAAGTGCGTAGCCAACGGTCACAAAGCCTTTATTTCCATTGAATCCTTCACCGCGCACGCCATGCCTCCCATGGTTCAATGCAAGCGTTGGTCGAATGCTCCTGATTGCCGCGGACGCAACCCGGGAGGGAGTGGAAGAGGTTGTAATGTCGCAATCGTTCGATTCTCGGCGCCGAGATACTGTCGGGCTACGCGTTGGACATCCTCGGGCTGGACGGCCCGGATTCCTGGCAGGTATTCATCAATCCGCTGCCAGCGGTCTGCAACTTCGTATTGGCCGATGAGCAAGGCCTGGTAAAAGAGCGAGTCTTGGGCCAAGAGGAATCCAGCTTCTAGGTTCGTTTTTGCTTTCTCCAGTTCTGCCGTCGAAATCGCCGTCTGTTGTAACGCTTCGATCTCCGCTAACAGCGCACGTTCGAGCGTCTGCGCGGTTTGTCCGGGCATCGGTTGTCCGTAAACGTAGAAGAGGCCCGGATCGATCGTCAAAAGGTCATAGTGAGTCCCGACGCTGCGGGCTAGCCGGCGTTGGTACACCAGGCGGTGGTGTAAACGCGAGCTTTTTCCGTCGCCCAGAACACTGGCCAACACTTCCAGAGCGAACGCGTCGCGGCTGCGCAGATTCGGCACATGAAAGGCTAGAGCGACTGCTGGAAGCTCTGCCGGGCGCTGCAGGGTGGCCCGCCGCTCTCCTAGTTGTGGAGGCTCTTTTGCCCTGACTGCAGGAGGCGCCGGTTTCGCTGGGATCGGACCGAAGTATTTTTCGATTTCCGTCAACAGACGAGCGCTTTCAAAGTCGCCTACCGCAACGACGAAGGCGTTGTTAGGGGCGTAGTAAGTTTGGTAGTACGCTAGAACATCCTCGCGTGTGGCTTGCGTAAGGTCATTCATCCAACCAATGATGGGCCACTGGTAAGGGTGGGCGGTGAAGGCAGTTGCAGCGAGCAGCTCGAACAAGGCTGCTGAGGGGTTGTCTTCCGTGCGCAAACGCCGCTCTTCGACAACCACTTGATGCTCCGGACTGAACTGTGCGTCGTCGAACTTAAGGTTTTGCATGCGGTCCGCTTCGAGCTCGACGACAACGTTGATCCGATCTGCGGCCAAGGTGGCGAAGTATGTGGTGTTGTCCGTGTCGGTGAAAGCGTTTTCATTCCCCCCGTTGCGCTGAATGATGCGGGAGTACTCTTCTGGGCCGCGTTTTTCCGTGCCCTTGAACATCAAGTGTTCCAGCAAATGGGAGAGACCGGTTTTCCCGAGCTCCTCGTTCCGCGAGCCCACGCGGTACCAGACTTGGAAGACGGCGACCGGGGCCTTGTGGTCCTCCAGGAAGAGTACTTTGAGGCCGTTGGCCAACACGTGTTCCCGTACACGGTGCGTGTAAGAAACCTCCCCCCCGTGAGCTCCGAGGGCCAAAGCCAAGAGTGCCACTGATACTAGGATACGCCCAAGCATGGAAACGGCGCGTTAGCAGGTACCTACGGATGGAACAATGAGGTTTGCTGCGAAAGCTCGGTTTCCGCAGCGCGGATGGCGACGTACACATCCTCCTGAAGCTTTTGAGACAGCCGCATCAAAATGCGGCTAACACCTTGGACAAAAGCTTCTGGATCGTTGCAAGGGACCGGTTCGGACTCGACATAAATTTGTTGCAAACGTACGGGATTTCCCGTGGCCACGCGCAAGCTTTGGAGGCTGACTTGCGTCACCATGGCAGCGTTGCAGCCCCCGGATGTAACCTCCTCTTCTAGACGGTCTACCCTGAGATCGAGTTGGTAGTCAGCAAGAAGCACAGCCGGCCCTTGCTGAACAGCGCGATAAAGGCCACTGTAAGTGAAGTCGCGCACGAAAAAGTCCGTGAGCATTTGGCCTGGAGCCGTTGCCCAACGGTGGTAGTAGTAATACCCGAGGCGATATGGGCCGCGGCGGTAGGCAAAAGGTTCCCGATCGTAAATGGCTGCAACCCGCACAGGAGCTAAGCGAAGAACGACTGGAAGCCGCTCGTGCTGGAATATCGGAGGAACATAATCCGGACGATAATCACGCGGAATCGGGGTGACCGGGAACAAGGTCAAGCAGCCAGGCGCAAGACCGAGAAACAGCAAGAACCCGGCGCGTGGAGCAAGCTTCATCGTTCCTCCTCTGCGTTGGCGGGCGGAGAACTAAACAACAAACGGGAGGGCTGGGCTCGCAATTGGTCGGTGACCCCTTGTAAATTCACCGCAGTTCGATCCAACCGCTCTAAGGTGTACTGCATGGTCAGCACCGCTTGTTGGGTGGTTTGAACTAAGGCATTGAGTTGGGTGATTGCGCGTACCAGCTCCTGACCTGTCTTGCCTTTGGTGAGGTCAGTGAAAAGCTGTTTTGCCTCCAAAGTGGCGGCCGTAGCATTGTTGACGGCGGGTGCGAGGCGCACTCCGGCGGTCATGAGTTCCAGGTTTTTTGCCACCTGTTGAGCCGACTGAGTGACGGATTTGAGGTTGCTGAGAACGACATCGATTCGCTCATCTTGCAGCAAGGTAGATGCAGCTTGCAAAGCCTTGCGGGCGTCGTCGGAAATACCCTTGTAATCGACTTGCATGAAGCGGTCGTATACGTCGCTGAGGGCGGCTTGAATGGCTTTAAAGCTCGACCGAGCCGACAAAATGACCTCTGCCGGCGGCTGAAAGGTTAAAGGAGGCGATTGATTCAAAGCCTCGCCCTGCCGACGATCGATTTCGACGTAGCGCAAACCGGTGATGCCGCTGAGCTCGAGGGTGGCACGAGCTGAAGGGTCCTGTCGAATCGCAGCCGCCACGGCAGGGTCGATTTCCATGCGCACTTCGATCAGTTCGTTGTCCGGGGCAATGCCGATGGCGGATACGCGCCCAGCGGTGACGCCGCGGAACTTCACTGCTGCGCCCACGTCCAAGCCTTGCACAGACTCGTTGAAGTAGGTGACGAAGCTCTCCGTTTTTTCGAAGTAGCGGCTCGCCCCGAGCCAGATGAGGCCGCCCACGGCGATGACAGTGGATGCTATGACGAAAACCCCAACTTGGAATTTGTGTGTCTCAGTGGCCAACTCCCACCCTCCTTGTTGCCTGTTCTGGCTGCCGGTTGAAAAACGCACGCACCCGCGGGTCGGGACTGCCGTCGCGAAGTTCGCGCGGATTGCCTTCGGCGATGATCCCTTTGGCGCTGCGATCGAGCATGATGCAGCGCTCGGCGATGGTGAAAATGCTGGAGAGTTCGTGGGACACAACCACGATCGTGGTTCCTAGGCTACGGTTAATTTGCAAGATAAGCTCGTCGAGTTCCGCAGAAGTCACCGGGTCGAGCCCAGCGGACGGTTCGTCGAAAAACAGAATGGCGGGATCTAAGGCCATCGCCCGCGCCAATCCAGCCCGTTTCTTCATTCCACCAGAAAGTTCGGCGATGCGAAAGTCTTCGAAGCCGTCGAGCCGCACCATGCTGAGTTTGAGGCGTACGATCAGGCGAACGAGTTCTGCTGGCAAATTGGTAAACTCCTCGAGAAGCAAACTAATGTTCTCGCCCAGTGTCAGCGAGCCGAAGAGCGCTCCAGATTGGAACAGCACACCGAATTTCCGTTGAATGTGGCGTAACTGCTCCTCGTTGGCTTGGCTGACTTCTTCGCCGTCGATCCATACGTGCCCCGCCACCGGGCGTTGTAGACCGATGAGATGCCGCAAAAGGGTGGTTTTTCCGCATCCCGAGCCACCGACGATCACGAATCGCTCCCCGCGACGGACTTCGAACGAAACGTTCTCTAAGATCGTTCGCTCCCCGTATGATGCGGTCAGGCCCTGAACGGAAATGACAACATCTATAGGCATGGGCTCACCAATAGTGAAAGATCACGGTAAATACGGCGTCTGCTAGGATGATCAAGAAAATCGCGGCCACGATTGCGGAGGTGGTGATGCGGCCCACACTTTCCGCGCCAGTGCTCGCCTGGAACCCCCGTAAGCATCCTACGCCGGCGATCAACACGGCGAAGGCCACAGTCTTAACGAGTCCGGAAATAACATCCCACGCTGTCACGGCCGCTCGTAATTGGCGAAAGTACACTGGCGCTGGAAGATCCATGCCCGCGACGGCAACCACCAGGCCTCCCAAGATTCCGACGAGGTCGGCAACAATCGTCAGGCACGGAAGCATCACCACGAGCGCCAACACCTTGGGGGTTACGAGGAATCTTGTGCGGTCGAGACCCATGGTCGTGAGCGCGTCGACCTCTTCGGAGACTTTCATCGTGCCAATCTCGGCCGCAAATGCCGCCCCTGACCTGCCTGCAGCAATGATCGCAGTCATCAGCGGGCCAAGCTCGCGTGTAATCGACAGCCCAACCAAGTTGGCCACGAAAATGTCCGCCCCGAACTGGGTCAGCTGGACGGCTGCTTGGAAGGCAGTGATCAGCCCCATGAGGAAGCTAATCAGCACTACTATGGGTACCCCGTCGACCCCGGTTCGCTCCATGTAGAGCCATGTTTCGCGCCAGCGCACTCTACCTGGGTGCCGGAACGCGTCCCACAAGCCGATGACCAGTTCGCCGGTGAAACTTATGAGTTCGTAAGCGTCGCGTAGGACTTGCAGCGATCCCTCGCCGACCTTGAGGACGAAATTTTTGGGTGGTTCGGGTGGAGGCTGGGCAAAGACGGCCTGCTGGTCGACGAGACTAAGTAAACCCTCGATGGCTGGATTGGCTCCGACAATGCGCAGTTCCCCGCCCTGCTGGCTCAGGTCGTGCCCGAGCCGCAAGACGACGGCCCCGCCGCCACTGTCGAAATAAGGAACTTGAGAAAGATCCAATTCGACAATGCCGGAGTGCCCGCACACGGCGTCGCGTAGGGCAGCCATTAGGGTTGGCGCGCAGGCCATGTCCATGCGCTGCCTAACCCGTATGCGCACCACCCCGTCTTGCTTTTCGATGTTCAAGCCGTTCACGGGGGCAGTCTGCTGCTTTGCCGCCTTCGCCTGCATAGCTGCATGTGCAGCAAGCGAATTGAGCTGGTTCCCGCAAGGTTCCCCGGGCAGATGGGAATAGTGAAAAGTGACCAGGTCCATCCGCAATAGCGGCAACTCCTGTAGGCAACGGCAGCTGCGGGGTGCCTTGGGAACACCCGCGCAATCGAGTGTGGTTAGCCTTGGCCGAGCCGGACACGCAGCGGGCGAAGAGCACCTGCCTCTGAAAGCCACTGCTTAGGAGTTGGCTATAAACGGGCCAGGGGAACCGGGTAGTCCGAGGTTTGCCCTTAAGGCGGATTTTGCTGCAGGGGCCTTTTGGCAAACGGAGGTTTGCACATGCGCTAGCAGCCTGCTGGAGAGTCTGCACGCTCGCTGTCGCCCGAAAACCAACGTTAGCGAGGTAGAAGCCTGGTTCCGGCCCGTTGCTGACGGCCTGAGGTGCCTCTCGGTACGCCAATGACGGTGTGCCGCACAGCAGAACCAATGACGAGCGCCCGCCGCCAGAGGTTCCCCAGGCGGTTCAAAAGCGGGCACACACTGGCGGCAATGCAGGTCGGCCCCTTCGAGGTACGCAGGTATTGTTGCCTCAGCGCGAGTTTCTACCCTGGAAACGCAAATTGGGGCTTGACGCCGATAGGCGTTTTTCCATAGCCTAATTAGCGTGTTAGCTGCGATTGTGCGGCTTTGGCTGATTCTCCCGTTGTTGGTTGGCACGCTGCCGCAGCGGTGGTGTGCCTGGGACGACTGCGGGCGGCCAACCAGCGTGCAGCGCACCCACCAGTGCTGCACCGCCGTGCAGTGGAAGGCAGCGTGTTGTTGCGACCGTGAGCACCCCGGGCAAAGCGCAGGTTCTTCGTGGTCCGAAAGGGGCTCGGCGCGAGCTGTGGAACACGTGACGACCGTTGCCGAGGCTTACCAACGGCCACAGTTGCGGCTAGCTTTCGTTTCGCCCCTTATGGCCGACTGGGGGACCCCAGTCGGGCAGCGGGTACGCCTGTTGCTCTGACACGCTCCTAACGCCTCGCTGGGCGAGGTGTGTCTACAAGGCTGGCAGCCAGTTCGCGGGATGCCGCCGCCGGCAACCACCAAGGCTGAGGAAAGGAGTGTGTCGATGAACTTCCGTGGAGTGTTTTTGGTAGCGCTCTGGGTCGGTGTGTTCTCAGGATGTTTGCTTTTACCCCGTGGGTTCGAAGATCAGGAGCAGCGCAGTCGCGAGATGGCAGAAAGATATTTACAACCATGGCTAAAACAGCCCCCGTTGCCGTTAGAGGGCGAGGCCGACCTGGAAACGCTGGTCGAATACGCATGGCGGACCAATGGTGCGGTACGTGCCGCTTTGCTCGAGTGGGTGGCCGCGGTGGCCCGCGTGCGCGACCAGGCGGGTTACCCGAACACCAACTTGCATCTTAGCCTCGAGGCGATGCTCGGAAGCGGCAGTTTCGGTGGGGGCGAGTTGACCGCAGCGGTCAGCAACGACCCGATGACCAACCTCGCTTTGCCCTTCAAGGTAATGGGTGCGGCGCGTGTGGCGCTAGAGGAGGCACGTCGAGCGGAGGCTGCGTTTCACGCCCAGCGGCTCGCTTTGCGCGAGCAAGTCGCGCAGAGTTTTTTTGCCTGGGTTTCCGCGACTCGGAGAGCCGAATTAGCTCGGCAGCGGGTTCAGTGGCTGCAGCGCGCAGAAGAGAATACCCGAGCAGCGCTGGCTGTGGGAGCGCGAAGCCAGCCGGAGTGGTTGGAAGTCGTCAATGCGCTCATCGAGGCCAGGAATGAATCGATCAATGTCTCTTCCGCGGCAGAGATCTTGCGGCAGCAATTGAACGCACTCTTGGGGCGTCCAGCCGTGGCCGAGTTGCGGCCCCCGGCAACGCTGCGTAGTTCGCCCGAGTGGCCTGGCCGAGCTCGCGAGCTCCGGGCGCAACTGGAGTCGTTCACCCCACAGCTAGCCGCCCTCCGTGCCGAGGTAGCAGCCAGGGGAGAAGCGCTTGCTTTAGCGCGCCTCCAATTTTTTCCTGACATCAATCCCATGGCTGCCTTCACCGGCAGTGTCAGCCAAGCGGTGGGTGCTGGCGTGGTGTTGCCGCTCACCTGGCGGAAATTACAAGCTCAGATGGCCGTTGCCAAAGCCCTGTTGGCTGCAAGTCAAGCGCTGTTGCAGCAGGCTGAGCACGATCTACAGGCGGAATTAGCGGCAACCTTGGTAGTGTTGGACAGCCTCGAGCGCCAGCGACAGCTGTGGAGTGGGCAGTTGCTGCCCAACTGGAATCTGAGCTGCGCCAGCCTCAGGCGTGCCTATGAAGCTGGGAGGGAACCATTCGCAGCGTGGGCGCGGGCCGAGGCCATGCGACTCGAGGCCGAAGCCGTACTAACCGAGCTCACGGCCCGGCGCGAACAGCAACTGGTGCGGCTTGCGGTGCTCCTGGCTCGAGACGACGAGTGGCAGCGGGTGGCCAAAGGAGAAATGCGCGATGTGGTTCGTTGAGCGGAGTCGCCGTGCACAGATTGGCGTGGGCAGCTGGCTTGCACCGGTTTGCCGTGTTGCTTTCTTGCTTGGCCTTTTTTTCCTTCCCTGGGTCATGGGCCCTCTCTGTGGTCCCCGAGTAACGAGCGCTGCAGAGGACGCGGGTACGCGGACTTCGGGTGCAAGCGAGGAAAGCACCGTATGGACCTGTTCAATGCACCCGGAGGTCATGCGCGACCAACCTGGGACCTGCCCGATTTGTGGGATGCAGCTTACGCCGTTGCGGCCGCGGAAAGCTGCACCCGCTGCCTCGATCCCGGGTTCTGGGCGGAAGGTCAAGTACTGGTGGGATCCGATGATGAGCCCGCCGTACATTTCCGATCGCCCAGGGAAAAGCCCGATGGGAATGGACCTGGTTCCGGTTTACGAGGACGAGGTGATCGCCGGACAGGTGATGGTGATCGATCCTAGGCTCGAGCAAAACATGGGGGTGCGGTTGGCCGAGGTGCGCCGTGGCCCGCTGCGCGCAAGCGTGCGTGCGTACGCGGAGGTGCGAGAACCTGAGGCTACCTTGCGCGAGGTGAGCTTGCGGGTTGGGGGCTGGATCGTGCGATTGCACGCAAATTACAACGGCATGCACGTCACGAAAGGGGCGCCATTGCTCGAACTGTTCAGCCCGGAATTGCAAACAGCGATTGCGGAGTGGATTGGTGCCCAGGGTGTTGGCGAGGCGAACGCCGAGGTGCGCAACGCTGCCCGTCGGAAGTTGGAACAACTTGGTCTCGGCGACACCCAAATCGAGGCGTTTTCGCGGTTGCCGCTGCCGCCGAGCACCGTGGTGTTTTACGCCCCGTATACGGCGCATGTGGTGGAAAAGCTCGTCAACGAGGGCGTGCGTGTCGAAGCCGGTCAGCCATTGTTGCGGTTGAATGACCGCTCGCGAATGTGGCTCGACGCGCAAGTGTACGAGCAGGACCTCCCGTTCGTTGGCGTGGGCCAAGCAGTGGAGGCCCGCGTCGTCGGCATTCCTGGGCAGGTTTTTCGTGGCACCGTAACGTTCATTCACCCCCACGTGGAAACGCCAAGTCGGACTGTAGTTGTGCGCAGCGAGCTAGAGAACGAAGACGGCCTGCTGCGCCTCGGAATGGCAGCGACGGCGGTGATTTTTGGGGAGATTGCCTCCGACGCGATCCTGGTGCCACGAGAGGCAGTGATCGATACAGGGGAACGGAAGGTGGCGTTCGTCGCCACGGATCCGGGGCACTTCGAGCCGCGCGTCGTGCACACCGGGCCTGCCGGAGCTGACGGCATGATGAGCGTGATCAAGGGGCTAGCCCCTGGAGAAAAGGTGGTCGTGAGCGGGCAGTTTTTGCTCGATGCGGAAAGCCGTTTGCGCGAAGCCGTACGTAAGTTTGTGGGGCCCCAGCCGGCGGGTGCGGAACATGGTGGCCACAGTCATTGAATGGAGCGTCCAGAATCGCTCGCTCGTGGCGCTCCTTGGCGCAGCGTTCGCGTTGTTCGGTATCTGGAGCGCAAAGAACCTTCGGCTCGACGCGATTCCGGATCTTTCCGATGTGCAGGTGATCGTCGTCACCGAGTATCCCGGCCAGAGCCCTACCGTAGTCGACGACCAAGTCACCTACCCCTTGGCGACGGCAATGTTGTCCGTGCCTGGGTCCACCGATGTCCGGGGGATCAGTATGTTCGGAGTTTCCTTCGTGTACGTGCTGTTCGAGGACGGAACCGACCTTTATTGGGCACGCAGCCGGGTGCTGGAGTACTTAAACTACGCGCGCGACCGGCTGCCCCGTGGTGTCGAGCCGAAACTGGGCCCGGATGCTACCGGGGTTGGCTGGGTGTTACAGTACGTGCTGTTTCCCGGTTGGTACTGCGCTCACTACCCCCGTGGGCTTTGGCACGATGTGGAGCAAGACCGCTGGTATGCCAAACTCGATGAGGTCGCGGCTGCTCGCCGTCATCGCCTGCAACGGGTGCGTGGGTTCGAACAACCAGGCACATGCCCGCTGGACGGAACGCCGCTGCTTGCCGCAGAGCAGGATTTGGCCGATTTGCGTAGCCTTCAAGACTGGTTCTTGCGCTATCCGCTTGCTGCGGTCGAGGGGGTGGCCGAAGTGGCGTCTGTGGGAGGGTTTGTGCGCCAGGTCCAGGTGGTGCTCGACCCACACGTACTGCATGCTTACGGGGTATCGCTCGAGGACGTCGTCCGTGCGGTCGAACGTTCGAACAACGATGTTGGCGGCGCGGTGGTAGAGCGTGCCGAGCATGAATATATGGTGCGTAGCCGTGGCTATATCCGCTTGGCTCAGCTCGACGACCTCGGTCACGCTGTGGTCGGGCAGGGAAAGAACGGCACTCCCATCCTCCTCAAGCAAGTGGCGACCATCGAGGTTGTTGGCCAAACGCGTCGTGGCATCAGCGAATATAATGGGCGTGGCGAAGTGGCCGGTGGCATCGTGGTCGCTCGTTTTGGCGAGAACGCGTACAAGGTCATCCGCGATGTCAAACAGCGGCTGTCCGAACTCGAAGAGGGGCTACCGCCCGGGGTGTTTGTCATCATTACTTACGACCGTTCTGCCCTGATCGAACGAGCAGTCGCCACCTTGCGGAAGGCTTTGCTCGAGGAGCTAGCAGTAGTGGTTGCGGTATGTTTCCTGTTCTTGGTGCACGTTCGCAGCGCCTTGGTTGTGGTCCTAGTGCTGCCCCTGGGGCTTCTCGCGTCACTGGCCGTCATGCAGATCCTAGGAATTAACGCCAACATCATGAGCTTGGGAGGTTTAGCCTTGGCCATTGGCGTGATGGTGGATTCAGCCATCGTCATGGTGGAAAACGCGCACCGTCACTTGCACGTTGAAGCTCAGCGTGTCGCTGCCGGGGGGGAGCCCCGCTCCCGAGTAGAGGTTTTGTTGGAAGCTGCGGTGGAGGTCGGGCCAAGCCTTTTCTTTTCCCTCCTCGTGATCACTTTGTCCTTCCTCCCCATTTTTGCCCTAGGGGAACAGTCGGGACGACTGTTTAAACCGCTCGCTTACACCAAGACGTTTGCTATGGCGGCTGGATCGCTGCTCGGGATCACGCTCGTACCTGTACTCATGGTTTGGCTGATCCGCGGGCGGGTGCGGCCGGAGGAGCAGAATCCCTTCAATCGCTGGCTCGTTCGGTTGTACGAGCCCGCTTTTTGGGCCGCGTTGCGTTACCCTTGGCTGAGCCTAACTCTCGTGCTCCTCGTGGGGGCTTCGGCTCTTTATCCTCTAAGCCAACTTGGCGAGGAGTTTATGCCTGCACTCGACGAAGGCGACCTCCTTTATATGCCTACGACCGAACCCAGTATCAGTGTGACCAAAAGCCGTGAGCTCTTGCAGCAAACGGACAAGCTGCTGAAGCTGTTTCCTGAGGTACGAACCGTCCACGGCAAAATCGGGCGTGCTGAAACTGCTACCGATCCAGCGCCCCTGTCGATGGTGGAAACTGTCGTGCAGTTACATACGGAACCGGGTCGTTGGCGTCAGCGGTCCGTGCGGTACTTTTTTTCGGATTGGCCAGGATGGCTCAAGTGGCCGTTTACGGCGTCCTTCTGGCCCGAGCAGCGCAAGATTACCACCGAGGAGTTGAAACTTGGCTGGGTGGATGCCGATGGAACGCGTCACCCTGGCCTCAATGACGTCGTGCACTTGCCCGGTGTCGCCAATGCGTGGCCTTACCCCATCGAAAACCGAATCAACATGCTCACCACCGGAGTGAAGACTCCCGTGGGGGTGAAGATTCTCGGTGCTGACCTCGCTGTTTTGAGCGACCTGGCGGAGCGAACTGCGGTAGTGCTCCAAGAGCGTGTGCCGGGCACGTTGAGCGCTTATCCGGAACGTACGGTCGGTGGTTACTACTTGGACATCGACGTCCGTCGAGAGGAGGCTGCGCGCTATGGCGTTGCTGTGGCCGACGTTCAGGACGTGATCCAAACCGCCATAGGCGGAAGGGAAATGACCACCATCGTCACTGGACTCGAGCGCTATCCGGTGGCCATTCGTTATGCCCGCGAGTTGCGCGAGGATCCGGAGGGACTGCGGCAAATTCTGATAAGGACTCCCTCAGGCGAGGCAGTCCCTCTAGGACAGCTTGTAGAGTTCGCGGTGCGCCCCGGCCCCACCATGATTCGCAGCGAAAATGGTCGGCGCACGGCTTGGGTGTACGTCGATATCGCTGGGCGCGATCTCGGTGGCTACGTACGCGAGGCCAAGCAAGTCGTGGCCGAGGAGGTTCCGCTTCCCTCGGGCTATAACCGGGTGTGGTCAGGCCGCTTCGAGTATCTAGAAAAGGCCAACCAGCGCCTTATGGTTGTCGTGCCCCTGACCCTGCTCGTGGTGGTTGTGCTGCTTTACGTGGCTAACGGCAGTTGGTTTCGTGTGAGCGTTGTGCTGCTTGCCGTACCGTTCAGTTTGGTCGGGGCTTTTTGGCTGTTATGGCTGATGGATTACAATTTGAGCCTCGCAGTCTGGGTTGGCATTATCGCCCTGTTGGGGGTCGATGCGGAAACCGGCCAAATCATGCTGCTGTATTTGGAAAACGCTTACCGCCAGCGTGTGAAGGCCGGTGGGCTTCGTACCCGTTCCGATCTTCTCGAGGCCATCCATGCCGGGGCGGTGCAAAGGATCCGGCCGAAGTTCATGACTGTGGCAACAGATCTTATCGCCCTCATGCCGTTGCTTTGGGCAACAGGAACAGGAGCGGAAGTGACAAGACGACTAGTGGCTCCTTTGGTCGGGGGTATCGGCGTGAGTTTTGTGATGGAATTGTTGATCTATCCGGTGGTGTTTTACCTGGCGCGCAGGCGCCATTTACCGCCATCTTGATGGTAGCGCCTCCCGTGGGAGAAAAGTTCACATGACAGCGATCGCACCCCAGTTTGATCACTGGACCGGAGTGGACCCCGTTTGTGGCATGAAGATCGACCCGACGGAACCGAAGGGGGGGGTGGCTAGCTTCGAGGGATTCTTGTTCGGGTTTTGCAGCGTGCGCTGCCGGGAACGGTTTATCGGCTCGCCCGAGTCGTATTTGTTTGCCGAAGATCCGGTGTGCGGAATGCGGGTGGTGCGCGGCCGTGCACCGGGCGGAAGTACGAACGTGGCGGGGCAGGAGCACTGGTTTTGTAGCATGCACTGCCGGGAGCAATTCTTGGCGCAGAGAGGCAAACCAACGGTGTCGGGGGTGGCGCAGGAGTACACCTGCCCCATGCACCCAGAGGTGCGCCAACCGCGCGCTGGGATTTGCCCATGGTGCGGGATGGCTTTGGAGCCGGTTTCGGGAACATTGCACGAAGACGAGGGAGAGCTGTACGACTTGCAGCGGCGGCTCGCCCTCGGCGGCGCTTTAGGCATTCCTTTGATTATCTTGGGAATGGCTCCAATGTTATTTCGCTCCCCAGGGGTGTGGCCGTGGCGGCCGGAATTACAGCCGTGGATCGAACTCGCTCTAGCCACGCCAGTCGTATGGTACGCAGGTTGGCCGTTTTTGCAGCGAGCCTGGCTTTCGGTTGCGGCTCGTTCGCCGAACATGTTTACGCTGATTGGTCTAGGGGTGCTAGCAGCGTGGCTTTACAGCGTGGTTGTGACCGTGGCGCCAAGCGTTTTGCCGCACGCATGGGTGGCCCATGAGGGGCATGCGCCGGTGTATTTCGAGGCAGCGGCGGGCATCGTGGTGTTAGTGTTAGTTGGGCAGGTCTTGGAAGTGCGCGCGCGCCGGCGCACGGGTGCAGCGTTACGTGCTTTGCTCGCTTTGATCCCTGCAACGGCCGTCCGTGTTGGGCCTGGTGGCTTGGAGGAAGAAGTTCCCGTGAGCGAAGTGCGTCCGGGAGACGTTTTGCGCATTCGGCCGGGCACTAAGATTCCGGCGGATGGAGTGGTCCTGGAGGGAAAGACGGTTGTCGACGAATCGATGCTTACGGGGGAGTCGTTGCCGGTGGAAAAAAATGTCGGTGCGCCGTTGGTGGGAGGTACCCTCAACGGAAGCGGCAGTATTCTCATGCGCGTGGAGCACGTGGGAGCAGACACGGTGCTCGCACAGATCGTAAGGCTCGTTCAAGAGGCGCAACGAACTCGGCCACCCATCCAACGCCTGGCGGATCGTGTGTCCGCTGTGTTCGTGTTCGCTGTGCTCGGAGTTGCCGCTGTGACGTTCGCTGCCTGGCTACTTTTAGGCCCCGCGCCGGCACTTGCACACGCGATTGTAAGCGCAGTGGCTGTTCTCATCATCGCTTGTCCTTGCGCTTTGGGGCTGGCCACGCCCATGTCCATCGTGGTGGCTACCGGGCGCGGGGCACAGGCGGGCATCTTGATCAAGAATGCCGAAGCGCTCGAGGTTCTCGAGCGAGTAGATGTGTTGCTTGTCGACAAGACCGGAACTTTGACTGCTGGAAAGCCTCAAGTTACCGAGGTTGCACCGTTACCACCATGGTCTGCGGACGAGCTGCTTGCGCGCGCGGCAAGTTTGGAGCAAGCCAGTGAACATCCGTTGGCCAAGGCCATTTTAGGTGCGGCGCAACAGCGGATGCTGCCCTTGGCGAGCCCCACGGAATTGGAGGTGGAGCCCGGGGGGGGCGTGCTGGGGAGCGTGCTGGGAACGCGTGTGGTGGTTGGTTCGGAGAGTTTCCTGCAAAAGCAGGGAATCGCCCTCTCTCCGGTGCGAGAGTTGTGCGCGCGCTTGCAGGATGCCGGCGGCACGGCTGTGGTGGTTGCGTTCGACAGCACGGTGGCTGGCGTAATTGGAATCAAGGACCCATTGCGAGAATCGGCGCAAAGCGTCGTACAGGCTTTGCGGGAAGAGGGACTGAAGATCGTCATGCTCACGGGCGACCATCGCCGCGCCGCTGAGCGCACAGCCGAAGCCTTAGGATTCGATACTTTCGTCGCGGAGGTGTCGCCCGGTGAGAAAGCAAGTTGGGTTGACGAATATCGCCGCAGGGGGCATGTGGTGGCGATGGTTGGCGATGGGATCAACGATGCCCCTGCCCTGGCGCGTGCTGACGTGGGGCTAGCCGTAGCCACAGGTACGGATATCGCCATGGCAAGTGCGAGTGTCACGTTGTTGCACGGCGATCTGCGGGGGGTACTGCGCGCTCGCAGACTCAGCCGAGCAACGATGCAAAACGTCAGGCAAAATTTGTTTTTGGCCTTTGTTTACAACGCAGCGGCCATTCCCGTCGCCGCTGGCGTGCTCTACCCTTTTTGGGGATTGTTGCTCAATCCCATCTTTGCAGCCGCAGCGATGAGTTTGAGTTCGGTATCGGTGATCGGCAATGCCCTTCGGCTTTACCGTGTGGAACTATGATGGGAGTTGAACAGCGTTACGGCGAAGCAGGAAGGATTTTGAAAATCTCACCGCCCAAGTCGACGATATAGAGCTCGCCTCGAGCATCCTCGCCAAAGGATGCGATTTGGTCGATGGAAACCCCGCTACTCTCCAGCTCGGCCGTGCGATCTTGATGATCCACGGCTAGTCCGTTGACTACCCGGAAGGAGCGCACGAAGGCCGAGCAAAAGTCGCCGTAAAAGTAGGTGCCCCGTAGGTCGGGCATCTTGCATCCGCGGTACACGTACCCGCCCGTTACCGAGCATCCTTGAGAGTGATCGTATTCGTGAATGGGTAACGTCAAGCCGGTTTGGTTGCACGAACTGCCCGAGGGGTAACAGTGGCCGTTCCCTTCCACAATGTTCCATCCGTAGTTGTCTCCACCACTGGAACTTGCGTGCTGAAAGTTGATTTCTTCGAAGCGGTTCTGGCCGACATCGGCGATGTAAAGGTCGCCGCTGACCCGGTCGAAGCTGTAGCGCCACGGGTTACGAAGGCCTAGAGCCCAAATTTCGTCGAGCGGGGGCCCTGAGCCAAAGAAGGGATTGGTTGGTGGCACGCCGTACGGTGTCGCGCTGTCGACGTCGATCCTGAGCATTTTACCGAGCAAGGTAGAAGGGTTCTGCGCATTCCCTTGCGGATCGCCTGCGCTCCCGCCGTCGCCCAATCCGATGTAAAGGTAGCCGTCCGGGCCGAAGGCCAAATGTCCACCGTTGTGGTTGGAGTATGGCTGCGCGACCTGTAGCACCATTCGTGCAGAGGTGGAGTCTGCCACATCGGGATGAGCGGACAGTCGGTATTCAGCGACCACGGTGTTGCCAGCGTTGTCGGTGTAATTGACGAAGAAACGGCCATTGTCAGCGTATTGTGGATGAAACGCTAGCCCGAGCAACCCTTGCTCGCTGCCGTTGGAAACCAGGGAAGAGATGTCCAAAAATGGAACAGGCAGTAGTGCTCCCCATTTGAGGATGCGGATCCGACCGGGTTTTTCGACGATAAACAGCCGACTGACGTCCCGTGGCGGGGCGGTGAGGAACAATGGTCGATTCAGTCCACTAGCGATTCTTTCTGCCCGGATTGCCGTCCCAGAAACGGGCACAACGCCGGCACAGATGTCGTTGCAAGCGCCGCCTTCGATTTGGCATGTCGGGGAACAACTATCGCCACCAACGGCGTTCCCATCGTCGCATTGTTCTCCCGGTTCGAGCACGCCGTTTCCACAAGCCGTCCCCGTGCAGACGTGCGTAAACCCTCCGCTTGCCAGCGACGCGTAGGGGAGGCCGGTGGGCAGTAACGCTTGACGCGCGGTGCAAACCAGGCGCTGTAGCGTATCGTTCGGGCAGAAACTTTGTACCCGTTGCGCTCGGAGGTTGGGGATACGGTTGTTGGGATCGCAGCTTTTTCCCTGGGGGAGTTGGCGCACCAAACAGTTGCGTGCCGCTAGGATCACGGCAGAAAGGTACTTGGCCGAGGCGCTGGCGCATGTCTCCACGCCGAACACCACCTTCGGAGCCAACAAAAGCCCAAGACTCAGGCACCATGCTGTTCGCATACGTTCTCCGTAGAGCAGAAAACTGCTTCGGTTTCTTACCATGCCCCTCAGCCGAAGCGAAGCTCGTTTTTGGAAAGCCGCAACAGCGACTGCCGCGGCGCTGCAGGTTTGTTTCTGTCACGCTGGACCCTCGGGTTGCGAGGGGCGGAGGTGTGCGCCCTCGGTAAATTCCCTTCCTCCGTGTGCGCGCCGGCCGCTTGTGGCAACGGCCGCGCAGCTAAACCAGGGTTGGCCGAGTGATCAAGTTCGATATGCGGAATTGAATCGAACGTACTCCTCGGTCAAGTCGGAACAAATGCGGAACGCCTCGGCGGAGCCAGCGCGCAGGTCGATCGTCAGGCGAAATTCCGGGCGGCGGACGACTGCTTCCGCTTGTCCTTCGACCTCACGTACCAGCTCTATGCCTTTGTCCACCACCAGGAGGTCGTCGAGATAAATACGAAGGCGCCGAGGATCGAAACGCGCTCCACTGTAGCCAAGGGCACAGACGACCCGACCCATATAAGGATCTGCGCCGTGGAATGCCGCTTTGCAAAGCGGAGAGCGAGCGACAGCGTCGGCGGCCCGTTGCGCTTCGGTTGCTGTACGTGCCCCGCGCACGGTGATGTCGACCACCCGCGTTGCCCCTTCGCCGTCGCGCACCACCAGTCGAGCCAATTCTTGCATCACGTCCTCGGCTGCCGCGGCAAACAGAGGAAGGGTTTGGGAGCGAGTCGTGATCGGGGGCATGGGCGCACAGCCGCTGGCCAGGAAGACCACTGTATCATTCGTGCTGGTATCGCCGTCGACCACCGCTGCGTTGAAGGAACGCGGCAGGGTGCGCTGCAGCACCTGCTGCAAGGCCGAGGGTGTGAGGGGGGCGTCCGTGAACAAGAACGCCAGTAGCGTGGCGTGGGGGACCACGGCGAGGCGAGGTGCGATCATCCCCGCGCCTTTGGCCATGCCCGCGATGGTGATGTCGGCGCCGGCAAGGGTGAGCGTGCGCACAGCGAATTTAGGAAACGCGTCGGTGGTCAGGATCGCCGCCAGGGCGTCGTGGAAGCCCTCAGGAGAAAGCTGCCGGCAAGCACTGCGGATGCCTGCCTCGATCCGCTCCATGGGCAGGGGCACGCCGATGCGGCCGGTGGAGCAGGGGAGGACTTGCTGAAGAGGAACTCCCAGCTCGCGAGCGACCAGGCGGCACATGGTGCGGGCGGCCCTTAGGCCGGTCGTTCCAGTGAACGCATTGGCATTCCCGCTGTTGACGACGATGGCGCGCAAGCGCCCCGAACGTGCGTGTTGGCGTGCCACCACTACGGGGGCGGCCTGCACCACGTTGGTGGTAAACGCGGCCGCAGCGGTAGCGGGAAGGTCGGCATAAACAAGGGCCAGGTCGGGCCTGCCACTTTCCTTGATGCCAGCGGTGACGCCAGCGAACTGGAAGCCGGGAATGGAAACAGGGTAATGTGGAAGTTCGATGCGCATGGCGAGCCTCACGCGGCTTCGGTCAAGCGCCCGCTTTTCGAGCTACCAGGGAAAACCTTGGGAACGGTTAAGCGCCGTGACACTTTTTGTACTTTTTCCCACTGCCGCAGGGGCAAGGATCGTTGCGTCCTACTTTTGCCGCGCTGGAATGGACCGTGCCCGTTGGCGGCCGACGGCCCGAGGCGGCCAGTGGCTGCGTGATTCCCCCTCCGCTCATGATCATGCGCGCTGGTTGCGGGCGTCGCTGCCGTTCGAGCTGCTCGACGTCTTCCTCGCGTGCGATTTGTACGGTGAAAATCTTCTCCACGACGTCGCGTTCGAACTGCGCCATTAAGTTCTCGAACAGCTCGAATGCTTCCTTTTTGTACACCTGCAACGGGTTTTGTTGGGCGTAGCCACGTAGGCCGATCCCTTCCTTGAGGTGATCCATGGAAAGAAGATGGTCTTTCCAAAGTGTGTCGAGCGTTTGCAACAAGACGATCTTTTCCAAATGGCGGAGGACGGGAGGGGTAAAGAGACGTTCTTTTGCCTCGTAATGTTCGTGGACAGCCTCGAAGAGTCGGCTTTCCAGTTCTTGGAAGGAGATGTGCTCGCGTTCGTCGACGGCAAACGTCGGACGAAATGCGAACACTTTGAACATGGTGTCTTCGATCGCCTGCCATTCCCAGTCCCGGGGGGGCGTGTCCTTGTCGGCGTATTGCTCCACGATCTCCGCCACGACGTTGCCCGCCATTTCGAGAATGTCGCGCTTCAAGTTCTGCCGGGCCAAAATCTCGCGGCGCCGACCGTAAATGATCTCGCGCTGTTGGTTCATGACATCGTCGTATTCGATCAAGTGTTTACGAATATCGAAGTTATGTGCCTCGACTTTGGCTTGGGCATTGGCCACTGCCCGGGAGATGAGCCGGTGTTCGATTGGCTCTCCCTCTTCCATGCCGAGGCGAGTCATGAGCCCCTGGATCCGGTCCGCCCCGAAAATGCGCAAGAGATCGTCCTCCAGAGAGAGGAAAAAGCGTGAGGCACCGGGGTCTCCCTGCCGACCAGCGCGACCACGAAGCTGGTTGTCGATGCGCCGGCTCTCGTGGCGCTCCGTGCCAATGATCATAAGGCCACCGGCGGCGACCACTTTCTCCCGTTCCTCGCTGCAGATCTTTTGATATTCGCTGAGGATTTGCTCGTAGCGAGCGCGCAGCGTGTCGGGCGATTTCTCCATCTCCTCGCGCACATCCTCGACGACTTTCGTGTATTTCCGCCGCAGCTCTTCGTACTCTTGCTGAGCCTTGGCCACCGCCTCCTCGTACGGCTTGCGCTGCTCCAAATAAGCGGCTTCAGCTTCACGGAACTCGCGCTCCGTCTCCTCGTATATGCGACGTGCCTGTTCGAACGTGCTGCCGTCGTCTTCATCTTTGGAAAGGGCCTTTTGAATTGCCCGCTCGTAGTCGCTACGGGCACGTTCGAACTGGGTGAACGCCAGTTGAACGCGACGGCCGTTGGTTGCGCCGTCGTGCTGGCTTTCTGCCAGTGCTGTTCGCAGTTCTTCTAAACTCCGTAGGAAGCGGCGCTGCCCTTCCTCGTCGAAGAAGGGACCACAAACGCGATCGATGTCCTGCAGCGCTTGCGCGTAGCTCTCTATTTGCACGGCGCAGGCTTGTGCGGCTGTGGCCGATGCCTCTGTATGCCACTGTGCGAAAGAAGCCAGCATGGCCGCGCGCTCTTTCCAAAAACGGGCTTCGAGGTAAGCACGATGAGCCTCGGTGAGGCGGTGTAATGCGTCGGCCTGCTTTTCTTCGTACGGCTTCCACAAAGGTTCGTACTGCTTGCGGGCTCGTTCCACCGCCTCGTCGTACGCATCGCGGAGCTTTTGCAGCACATCCTCATAGCGCTGGCCGGTTTGCGGCAGGCCTTGCGCCCGCTGGAGCCACTCGTTTTCCATGTCAGCGCGGGCGAGGAACTCGGGGTTTCCTCCCAGCAAGATATCGGTTCCGCGCCCTGCCATGTTCGTGGCAATGGTCACTGCCTTAAAGCGGCCGGCTTGAGCAATAATGTTCGCTTCCGCCTCGTGATGGACGGCGTTGAGCACATTGTGTTTGATGCCGCGCTGTTTGAGCAACTTGGACAAGCGTTCCGACTTTTCCACGGACACGGTACCGACCAGCACTGGTTGGCCGCGTTCGTGGCATTCCGCAACTTGCTCGACAACGGCATTGAACTTTTCTCGTTCCGTCTTGTAGACCACGTCCGGGTAGTCCACCCGAATGAGCGGTTTGTTCGGTGGAATAACGACGACATCGAGGTTGTAAATCTTCTTGAACTCAACGGCCTCGGTGTCCGCTGTCCCCGTCATTCCCGCAAGCTTCTTGTACATGCGGAAGTAATTTTGGATGGTAATCGTGGCCAGCGTCTGGTTCTCTCGTTCGATCGGCACCCCTTCCTTGGCTTCCACGGCTTGGTGAAGGCCATCGGACCAACGCCGTCCGGGCATGAGCCGACCCGTGAACTCGTCGACGATGATGACCTGGCCATCTTTGACAATGTAGTCGACGTCACGCCGGAAGATGGCGTGCGCTTTAAGGGCTTGATTGACGTGATGGAGGATATCGATGTGGCGCGGATCGTAGAGATTAGTGATCCCCAGCATCCGTTCCACTTTGGCGATGCCTTGCTCGGTGAGCACTGCGGTGCGCGCTTTTTCGTCGACCCAATAGTCTCCTGTTTCCTCAGGGCGCTCGTCTGGGCTCTTCTTCTCCTTTCGTTCTCCCCGCTTGAGCCGTGGAATGATACGGTTGATGCGCTCGTACTTTTCGGTGGATTCTTCGGAAGGCCCGGAAATGATCAGTGGGGTACGGGCTTCGTCGATCAGGATGTTGTCGACCTCGTCGACAATGGCATAGTTAAGCTCGCGCTGGACGTAGTCTGCGAGGCTGAATTTCATGTTGTCGCGTAAGTAGTCGAAGCCGAACTCGTGGTTCGTGCCGTAGGTAATGTCGGCAAGGTAGGCTTCTTTGCGCTCGATGGGGCGTAGGCTGAGGAAGCGGTAATCGCGGGTGACGTACGAGGGGTCGTAGAAAAAGCTTGCTTCGTGGACGATGGAAGCGACGGAAACGCCGAGCAGGTGGTAAATCGGGCCCATCCACTGCACGTCGCGGCGGGCTAAATAGTCGTTGACCGTAACCAAGTGGCATCCGCGTCCGGTGAGGGCGTTGAGGTACAATGGGGCAGTGGCGACTAAGGTTTTACCTTCGCCCGTTTTCATTTCGGCAATTGCTCCCCGGTGTAAAACCAGGCCACCGAGAAGCTGCACGTCATAATGGCGCAACCCGATACTTCGCTTCGAAGCTTCACGTACGAGGGCGAACGCCTCGGGCAAAATCTCGCCCAACACGGCTTCCTCGGCTTCCCGCAGGCGCTTCTGGGCGGCATCGATTTCGTTGCGCAGGCGCTCTTCTTCGTCCGGATCTTCTACGGTGTCTGCATCGGCCAGCTGGCGCTGTCGTTCACGGAGTTGGTTGAGCTCGCGGCGCTCTTGGGAGGTGTCGTCTTGGATGCGGCGGCGAAAGACATCGGTTCGCTCCCGTAGTTCGACGTTGGATAGACGGGAGACGCTGTCCTCGAGCGCGTTGATGCGCTCGACGATCGGCCACAGCTTTTTAAGTTCCCGTTCGTTTTTGGTCCCAAAAATTTTTTTGAAGAGATTCAGCATGGGTCTCCATTGATCTTGCTCGACTGTTGTCTATGCACCACGCCTCGGCGGCGCAAGCTTCGCCCCGCGGCAATTATCCTGGGATCGGATCGCGGCATGAGCGTCGCTGGCATGGAGGAAGGGCACGAACAACTTATCCCGCAGAGTAGCAAGTTCTCGGTGGCGGCGCATGGGCGATTCGGCTAGCGTTCGATTCTCACGGCAGACTCCACTGGCTGCCCGAGAAAGAGCGAACCGACCTTGATAAAGCGCTCCGGCGCATCGGTTACGAAAAAACTCACGGATCGGCTCCCATTATTGCGGAGGAGTTTTCGGCTGAAAAGACAGCGTTGCACGGCCTGTGCCGTTGTTCCTGCGGAGTCGACCAAGCGTACCTGGGGGCCCAGCACCTTGGTGATCACCGGTGCCAGGAGCGGGTAATGGGTGCAGCCGAGAACTAATGTGTCGATGCCGCTGCGCTTGAGGCTAGCGAGGTAACGGCGCGCGGCTGCGATCGCCACTTCGTTGTCCGTCCAGCCCTCCTCAGCGAGGGGAACGAACAAGGGGCAAGCACGAGTGTAAATTTCGAGTTGCGGCGCCAATGCTTTCAGAGCACGGGTGTACGCGCCGCTGGCAATCGTGGCCTCGGTACCAATGACTCCCACTTTTCCGTTCCGCGTGCGACGAACGGCTTCGCGCGCCCCGGGCTCGATGACCCCCACGACCGGCACAGGGAGTTCTTGCTCCAGCAAGTCCAAGGCGACGGCAGAGACGCTATTACAAGCGACCACCAGGAGCTTGATGCCTTTGTCGAGGAGAAACGCTGCGTTTTCAACGGCATAGCGGGCGATTGTCTCTGGAGACTTGGTGCCGTACGGGGTTCGTGCGGTGTCACCGAGGTAAACGATGTCCTCGTGGGGCATGAGGCGCATGATTTGTTGGACAACGGTTAGCCCACCGATTCCAGAATCGAACACCCCGATCGCGTGGCCTCGCGCTGGCGATGCCGTTGGCGCTACTCGTCCGCGACGCCTCATCGGGTTGGGCCCATTAGCCGTGCGGCGACTTCCTGGTCGCTGGGCACCTCGCCAAATGTTCTTTCCCAAACACCGGCTGGTTCCATGCAGATGTAGCGAGGAATCTTGGCGTCCCATGATTCGAGCCACTGAAGCATGGTGCGATACATACGCAGTCGCAGGCCGCGCCAAACACGCTCCTTGCCGTCGCTGTTCGGGACGAGTTCCGCGGCCAGCAACCGCTCGCCTCGCCCACGCTCGCGCATCACGCGTTTGAGCCCCAAACTTAGCCGTAGGTGCCCGAGGCTGATCCAGGCGACTCGTTGCGGGTCAATGGCGGCGGACAAGGCGTCAATGACATCTCGATAAGCACGCTCCCAAGCTTCCACGGCCACCAGTGGGTCGAAGTGAAACGCCACACGATAACCAGCTCGCTGCAGCCTCTGGGCCGCCCAAATCCGTTCCGTGAGAGTGGCCGTACCCGGTTCTTCTTGCTCGATCACCGATGCAGCGTTGATGGACCAGGCGGGCACAACATGGTCGCTTGCTGGCTGGGCGAGCAATCCATCGATCGCCACGCTTTTCGTCTTCAGTTCCAATACTGCGTTGGCGCGCGACGCAAAGAAGGGCACGAGCAATCGGGTATGCTCCGTCAAATGGTCGAGCGCAAGGCTATCGATCAGTTCCCCCGTGCCAATGCGGAACCGACGCTGGGGGTGGCGGCGGAGGATCGTGTCGATTTCGGAGAGAGCGTCCTCCACGTTGGCAAACAAGCGCAAGCCGGGGCTGCTGGCCAAATACTCCTGCAAAAAGCAGTAACTGCAGTCGAAAGGGCAGTTTGCCCCGAGATGGACGACCAAGTAGTTGCAACACACTAACCCTGGGGTGCCGGCGGGGCAATGATGTAGGAACGAGCCCCGGTGCCGTTGGATCACGAGTTCTCGCTTCGCTGCAGCGAAGTCCTGTGATTGCAGAAGCAGCGGCGGCTCGAAAACGTGCACTGGTGCGTTCGGGTAGTAGGTTCTCACGTTGGATACGATTCGGCTATTCTCCAGGCCGCGCTCGACGAACACCGCATTCGGTTGCCAAGAACTCACACATCACCCCCTAGCAAAGCAAAGAGCTCGGCACAGACCTCCGTGTTGGCCCAGCGCAGAGCAGCTGAAAGCGCTGCTTGCAACTCTGCTGGTGTTTTCCCCCGACACGTGACCACCACTTCGTCTCCTTCGAAAAAGCTTGGCAGGGACAAACGTACCGATTCGGGAAGTTGAGCTGCCTCAACGAGCGACCGTGCACGGTCCTCGGCGGCCGATAGCTCGGGAAAGCGTCGGCGCCGAAGAGCGTGTTTTACCCGCTGCAGCCGGTCGTTCCGGCTCCATTTGGCTTCGAGGGCAGCCACGATCTCGGGAGCCTGCAAGACCGCCGCCACCGTCGTGTGGTCGCGTGTGGCAATTTCGACTGCCCATTGCCACAAGTCACGGAGTTGGTTTTCCCCGAGGCGCAAGCCGGTGGCTAATCGGTACAGCGCTGCGGCGTCGCAATCGCTGAGGGCCAGCCAGCGTTGGAGCGTTTGCTCTCGGTAGTGCTTCTCGGCGGCAAATTGGCGAATCGCTTGATCTAAGGTGGGCGCGCTCATCCTGAGTAACCTCCTGAGTCGAGATCCGGCCAACGGTCCGTGGCGTAACGTCGAGCCTCGCTGGCAAGGATACGGTAGCGCTCGGCCTCCTCGATGCGGCCGCGTTTGGCGGCGCCGTTGGCCAAAATGGTACACTTCCGCTGCAACACCGCAACCACAGCATGGGCACGATCCTGGTCGAGATGGCCGCTGAGCAATAGTCGGAGCAAGCTGGCTACGCGGAACCGGTCCATTCCCCAGAATCGCCGCGAAAGTTGGTCTGCGTGACCTCCACGCTTGATGACGAGCGGCTCTTGCAGCAGCCCAAAGGGGTGGTTGCAGGAAATGCGGAGCCACAGGTCGTAGTCTTCACAGGCTGGCAAGCTTGGGTCGAAACCGCCGCAGCGATTCCACAGGGAGCGGTGAAGCAGCACCGCCGATGGACTGACCATACAGCGTTCGAGCGATACGCTGAAGATGTCGCCCGCTTGCTTGCGGTGGTAGCGACGCGGATTGACCAAGCGCCCGTGCCGGAGCCAGAGTTCTTCGGTTTGGCTAATCTCGTAGCCGTGTTGTTGCGCAAACGCTAAGTGGCGGGCGAGCTTCTGCGGGGTCCACAGGTCGTCCGAGTCGAGAAAGGCGAGCCACTCTCCCCGTGCTATCGCAGCTCCGGTGTTCCGAGCCACCGCCACGCCGCGATTTTCCTCGCAGACCACCAGCCGTATGGCCGACCCAAACCGGGATTGCAGCAGCTCTGCCGTGCCGTCGGTGGAGCCGTCGTCTACGACGATCGTTTCTACATCTTGCCAGCGAACCGCTCGCTGCCCGAGAACCGAGGCGACCGCCTCGACGACCCACTCGCGACGGTTGTAGGTGGGAATAATAACGCTTGCTTGCACAGCAAGCGCCATTTAGAGGAATGGAACAGGAAGAAAAGTTCTCACCCCCCTGAGTGGGTGACCGGCGAGACCGGGTGGACGAACGGTAACATCCCTGGGATGGACTTTTCACCCGACCCTAGGAGCAGCGTGGTGAGGCAATATCTGCGGAGGTTTTCGCACATATGCACGGCCGGCTCGTCGCCGGCGTGGTCGCCGCGAGCGAAACTCCCGCTGCAAAAGCCAGAGCAAACCGCTGGCGACGACTACAACCATAAAAATGACGAGCCAGGCGAATTTCGGGCTCACGAGCAGAATCGAGCTTTCCTCAATGGCTGGGTAGAGCAAAGGGAAAATGCTGAGGGTGCTATCCATCGCTGCACCTCCTGTTTGGAACAAATCTTAACGCACCGCGCTATAATTGCAACGCGCCGCGTTACCACGGCCGTATCCTCTCCCTTGCCAGTCTGGGCTGGATAGGAAAAAACTGTCCTCAAGGAAGGTGGAAAGCGATGAGCCGGACGAAAAGAGTGATCACGAACGGTGAAGTGGCACGGATGTTGCGGGAGATTGCCATGATGCTGGAAATGGAAAACGTGCCCTTCAAACCACGCGCGTACGAGAAAGCAGCCTATGCCGTGGAGAGCCTTTCCGAGCCAATTGCGGAACTTTTGGAAAAAGGGGGGGAGCGCGCCATCGAAGAGCTGCCTGGCGTGGGCAAGAGTATTGCGGAGAAAATCGTTACGTTGGTGCGCACGGGGCGTTTGCCCTACTACGAGGAGTTGCACGCCAAGGTGCCTGTGGACCTGAGCGGGCTCGGGGCCATCGAAGGCTTGGGTCCCAAAAATATTAAGGTGCTGTACGAAAAGCTCGGAGTTCGCACGATCGAAGATCTGGAAAACGCAGCGCGCTTGGGGAAAATCCGTAGCCTGCCGCACTTTGGGGAAAAAAGTGAGCAAAAGATTTTGCGCGGCATCGAATTTCTCAAACGCAGCCAGGGGCGCTTTCTCCTCGGTGCTGTGTTGCCGCTGGTGCGCGACATTGAACGTCGGTTAGAGCGGCTGTCAGGGGTTCGGCGGGTTGCGATTGCTGGCTCGATCCGGCGTTGCAAGGAAACTGTGGGCGATGGAGATCTGTTGGTGGTGGCCGACGATCCCGAGGCGGTGATGGATTTTTTTGTCAGTATGCCAGAGGTTCAGTACGTGCACGGCAAAGGGCACACGAAATCGAGTGTCAAGCTGCACATGGGCATGGACTTGGACTTGCGAGTGGTGCCGGCGCAAAGCTGGGGAGCCGCGCTGAGTTACTTTACGGGGAGTAAAGCCCACAATGTGGCATTGCGGCGTCTGGCGATGGAGCGTGGCCTTAAGCTCAACGAGTACGGCCTTTTTCGTGGCGACCGTGCCATTGCCGGGCAAACGGAAGAGGAAGTGTACGAGGCCCTTGGCCTCGAGTTCATTCCCCCGGAACTGCGCGAAGACAGCGGCGAAATCGAGGCAGCACGCCAGGGGAAGCTGCCTAAGCTGATCGATTACGGTGAGGTGAAAGGCGACTTGCAAGTGCAAACGGACTGGACAGACGGGGCGCACTCCATTGAAGAGATGGTCGAGGCGGCGCGGCGTCTAGGACGCGAATACATTGCCATCACCGACCACACGCGGGCGCTGGCCATGGTTGGGCTGGATGCGGCAAAGCTGCGCGAGCAAATGCGTTACATCGACCAACTCAACGGCAAGTTGCGTGGCTTCCGCGTTCTCAAAGGGGCTGAAGTGAACATCGATCGTGACGGCAGCTTGGACATTGACGACGAGACCCTCTCACAACTCGATGTGGTCGGGATCGCTGTCCATTCTCACTTCCACTTATCGCGGGCAGAACAAACGCGCCGCATTGTCCGGGCGATGGAAAACCCCCACGCCGATATCTTGTTCCACCCAACTGGACGGGCCTTGTTGAAACGGGAACCGTACGACGTCGACATGGAGGAAATCTTTGCCGCCGCCTTGCGTACCGGGACCGTGCTCGAAATCGATGGGTACCCGGAACGTTTGGACCTGCGCGATGAACACGTGCGCAAAGCTGTGGAGGCGGGCGTCAAGTTGGTTATCGATACCGATGCTCACAGCGTCCATCATCTGGACTACCTGTTCTTCGGCATCGCCACCGCTCGCCGCGGCTGGGCCACGGCTGCCGACGTGTTGAACACCTTACCGGTGGAGAAGTTTTTGGCAGGGCTAAAGGGCGGCCGTGAAAGCGCGAAGCCGGAACGAAAAAAGCTCGGCGCACCCAAGCGGCGCCGCTGAGGAGTGGACCCGACAGGCGGCTTCCAGTATGACGGCGTCCATGAAGGTGCTTTGTGGCCTAGCGGTGGACACACGCGTAGAAACCCCAGAGGGCCCGACGGAAGTTCGCAAACTGGTTGGGAAACAAGTTCCTGTCTTTACCCGCGACGCAACGGGGAGGACCCGTTTTCGCCTGGTGCGCGAGGCTGTAGTATTGCCTACCGCCGCGGTCTTGCGCGTCCACGTGGAAAACGGCGCGTCGTTTCGTGCTCTCCCCCGGCAAGGAATTTTTTTGGCGAGTCTCGAGTGTGTCGCGTTGCAGGACCTGCAACCCGGGCAGATCCTTTATCCAGCCTTCTTCTATCCTGCCGGGTACCACTACATCACCGATACGGGTGAAGAGCGAGTGTCTTCGGCAGGCTGGCGGGTGGAAGCTGTAGAGGCGGCAGGCGAAGCCGAAATAGTTTCTTTGCGGGTGACGCCGGAGCAATGTTTTTTTGTGAGCGCGGGCGTTCTACTGCGCAGTGCCTAGCCCGGGCCAAGCTCAGCGCTCCAACCCCAGAAACTGCTGGGCGATCACGCGCGCAAGTCCAGGAAGGTCGGAGACGATGCCATCGACACCCAGGCGCAAAACGCGTTCCATCTCAGCCGGGTCGTTGAGAGTCCACACGTGCACTTCGAGGCCGAGATCATGTGCTGCCGCAATGACGTCCGGTCGTACAAGTTCGACATTCCCCACCGTCAGCGGAACTTGGAGCGCGATCCCGGGCGGCGTGTAATTGCTCCACTGCTGGCTTTGCAGTCGATTGAGGAATTCGAGGACGTCCTCAGCGGAGAACCCTGTGGCAAGGTCCGGCGCATGGTGTCTTACGCGCCGTAGGATGTCTCCTTTCTCTGCTGCAACGAGGACGCGGTGGCTTGCATCGAAGCGGCGAATCAATGCGATGACCTCGTCGATCAGGGCTGGGTCGTTTTCCTTGATTTCCACATTGCAGGTCGCCAGTGGAAAGTGCTGCAACACAGTTTCGAACGTGGGTATGCGCACCCCTTGCCCGCGAAAGGGAAAGTCGTGCCCATCGCGCGAGAAGTGGTATCCCGCATCGAGCCGCTCGAGTTGCGTAAGAGTGTGTTCCCGCACAAGGCCAGTGCCATTGGTGGTGCGGTCGACCGTATCGTCGTGAATGACGACGACAAACCCGTCGCGTGTCGGGTGAAGATCGAATTCTAAGATGTCGGCGCCGAGCGCGCTCGCAAGGGCAAAAGAGGGTAGGGTATTTTCCGGGGCTTGTCCGGCTGCTCCTCGATGCCCAAATATGCGAGGCGGCGGATTGCGATAGAACCTTAGTGCCATAGATTGCCGACTAACCGACAATTGCTTCCAGGGAAAGCGGCACATTTGCCGATGCGAGCATGAAGGGAAGTTCTAGTCGCGCCCGAGGACCCGTTCGGGCGACGACGGTGAGACGAGGTGGGCCGCAGCGCGCAAGGCTAGTGCGATAATTGTTAGCGTGGGGTTGTAACCGGAGGAGGTGACGAACACACTTCCGTCTACGGCGTACAAGTTTTCCACGGAGTGGAATCTCTGCCACCGGTTGCACACGGAGCTTCGGGGATCGTCCCCCATGCGGAGGGTACCCAACACGTGGCGCGACTGCGGCGGGCGATCCAACGGGGCCAGGAAGCCGTATTCGGCACCTGCAGCACGATGAAGCTCGACGAGACGTGGTCCGTAAAACTGCCGCGCTGCTCGCTCGAGGGCACCAGGGCGATACGTGATGCGCGGCACAGGTTGGCCGAAAACGTCTTTGAGCTGGGGATCTAAGTCTACACGGTTGTCGAAGTAAGGTGCGTCTTCCCCTTGTTGGATGGTGACCGCGATATGGGCCTGAAACACGTTAGCGCGAATGAGCCGCCACAGTGTGAGTTCCGGGATGTTTTGTAGCCGGGCAAGCTCGTACGCTTGCACCGCTGCTTGCGCTCCGGCAATTGCCCCGGAGTTGGTGCCAAATTCCACAATTCCGCCCAAGGGCATGCTCGGGTCGATTTCGTCACCGCCCGGGCACACGCCGCGTAAATCTGAGATTCCGTGCGTGACCGAGCGGCCGCGCTCGCCGTGAAGGCGCTGACGGTAAATGCCCACCCCTATGTTCTGAGCATGGAACATGAGAAAGCGGCCGACCAAGCCGCTTTCGTTGCCAAGGTCGGAGAGGAGGCAAAGGCGGGCGCTTTCGACGGCGCTGGCAGCGAGCAAGAAGACATCGCCAGTGGCATGCTGCGCTTGACCTCGGTCGTCCACGTATTCCACCCCCGTGACCGAGCCTTGGCCATCGTGCAGGAGTCGGGTGACGTGTGCATTGTACCGAAGCTGGCAGCGCCCGGTGAGCAAGGCTTCTCTCAATGTCGTTACCGCAGGGCTCCCTTTGGAGTTGTTGGGGCAGCCGTAACCGGAGCAAAAGCCGCAATCGTTGCACGGTGGTCGGCCACGGTAAAAACGTGAGTTTTGCGCCCCAGGGTAGGGAAAAGGATGGTATCCGAGGGCGCGTGCGCCACTACTCAGGACCTCCGCCACGTACATGGAAAGCCCGGGTGGCATGGGGTAGGCGGAAGCGCGCGGTGAAGCGTATGGGTCGCTGCCAGCGAGCCCCTGTACCCCGGAGAGCCGCTCGGCTTCGGTATAGTACGGCTCGAGCTCGTCGTAACTCACCGGCCAATCGGCAAACGCGGCGCCCTCGTAGCGCACACCTTTTTCCTCGAGGGCTGAGGCAAGGCGGAAGTCCACGCGATTGAACCGTGGGTATTTCATATCGGCTTCGACAGCGCCCCCGCCAACGGTTTTCGGGAGGGTGTTGACGTCGGGATGAAATTGCGCGGGCGTTGCATCGGATTCGCGAAATGTCCGCGGCTCCAACAGCGGATCCTGCTCCACGAAGCCGCGAATGGTGAGCTTCAGTTCGTCGTTGCTGAATAATGGCCGCGGTTGGTCCGGTGCAGGGTCATCGAGGCCGAGAAAATAGTTCGGACCGTGCTCGAGGATCAACACGGTTTTACCGCCCACGACAGTCAAAACACGAGCAGCAGCGGAACCGCCGGCACCTGCCCCGATGATGACGGCGTCGAACCGCTCGAGCGAGGTGTTTCCCAGAACTCCGGGAACCCGCGACGGCAAAGGAGTTCGGGCGGAGCTAGCTGGGACGGGGCCTTTCATGGGAAGCGTGGGGAACCAGCGAGGCGGGTGAGGAGCCGCAACAAGTTGGCAATTTCTGCCGGAAAGGGGGAGAAGGTTTCGTTCGGGTCCGCGGTCGAAGTTGGTTTGTCGGATCGTTCTCGGTACGAGTTGCTGGAACGATCGAAAATCGCGTACCCCAGGGGTTGGCTATCCCCATCGTAGCCAATGAACTGCCAACCGAGCCCACCCGGATTGCCGCCGTACTCGGGCACGGAAAACAGTGCTTCGATGGCGTGGCCAATGACGAGGGCGACGAAATCTGGGTTCGCACGCTGGATCACAACTTGCCGCTCATCGGCCCCGAGAGAGGAAAATGAGCGCGCAAAAGTGGCATGGCCGAGCTCGTCCAACGCCTGCAGCCCACTGCGGTACTGATTCCGCAGACCAACTACTGGTCCGAGCACCGAGGCATTGAAATCGAACTCGTCTACCGTTTCGGAGCCTAAAAGTCGGGCGCGCCAGCCTAAGAGTTGCAAGCGCGTGAGCGGAACGAAGTGCTCGAAGTCGTTGCGCGGGAAGACGTCGCTCGCTTTGCCATGCTCCACATCGGGAAAGGGATTGCGGTTGCTGAATGGCCCCCCAGCGAAGATTGCCCCGGGGTGGTCCATCGAGGGCACGTCCGAAAGGAGCCGTTGGATGTAACGCTCGATCCCGTCGTACAGACGAGTCGTGTTGCCATCAATGGGTAAAACCGTTTCTATCACGGCACGTAACGTGGCAAGTTCGTCGTCACCCAAAAACGCCGCTAGCTCGCGGCCTCGTTCAGGGACAACGGCTTCCCCGTCGTCGCCGCACCCGGGAACGCTGAGAGGAATGAGAGCGAGCGAACCGCCGAGAATGCCCCAGCGCAACACTTGTCGGCGGCTTATGCCCCGCGCTTTCTCCGCAGCTTTTCTGGGAACCGCAGGCACAACCCGCACGCCCTGCCGTCAGCTGTTTTTTCTGCGGGGGGACAAGTCGAGATCGGGAGGTGGATGATCGGGCAACTTCCACACGATGTAGGGTTTGTCCTTGAGCTCGTGATAAGCATTGGCTGCGTCGACAGCTTGGTGAAAGGCCGCTTCAAACGCGCCAACGTCTTCTTTTTTGATGGCTTCTTCCACGGCCGTCCAATGCTGATCGAGGAACTCTTGCAACGCGGCCTCGTGCTTTGGTCGCGTGAAAGCACCTAACTCCATCAGCCCACGGATTTCCTTTGCTTGGAAATGGGCCAGCGGCCAATTGCCCGCTTTGGCAGCGTAGTATAGCTTCCAGGTACGCTGGCCGATTTCGGGCATAATCCGCCCAAGGCCCGGCTGAATCGCTGCTAAGTCCTCGAGCGACATCTCACGGTGGCCGCTCCAAAACGTAGCCGCCTTCAGTCGTTCGAGTAACTCGTTGTTGTCCATCACAGCACTCCCCGAGTGAACAGTTGTTTGTTGCCGCCTCCTAGCACGTTACGCGCTCGCCTGTAAAGGCGCTGATGGGAGCGGAACCTGGCGAGACAACCTTGGCGATAAGACGTATCTGTTCCCCGGTGCGCAGGGGAAACGACCGGGAAACACCGCTCCTGGACCACGGTCGTGTACCCCCGAGCAGCATGGAGGAACAGGCAAACTCCTGGAGCACGGCGGCGGAGCTTGTTATGCTTTGCTGCCCGAGGCTTACACAGAGCATGAGTGTTTCCCACGATCCGTCGCTGGACGAGCAAGTAGCGCGTGTACGCTCCTATATGGACGGCTGCGGCCTCATGGTCGTTCCTGAGTCGGCCCGCGACGTGCGCCGGGAGCTTGTTGCCCTCCTGCGAAGTTGCACTTCGACGGTGGTCGATGAGTGGATTGCCACCGTGGGAGTGGCCTTTGCAATTCCCGATCGGCAATGGCCGGAGGTTCGTGCTTGGATGCTGACAGCGTTGCAGCGTTGGTTTCGCCACATCGAGAATCCGCAGGATGTTGAAACTTACGTCTTCCTGCGTAATCACGCCCGCCGTGGTTTTATTTCCCACTTTCCTGCCTCGCGCTTTTTAAGTGGGCAAATGCGTTTGGTGCGGTTATTCGAGCAGCGCATCCAAGAGCACTGTGCCCAGGAACCAGTGAAGGCAGCGGTGCTGTTGCAACTCCTGCGGCAGGAGTTCGAAGAACGGATTTTACACATCACGGACTTTTTCGTGGCTGGGCGAGAGGCCGATTTACGGGAGCAGGAGGCGAGCTACCGCCAAGCCGTGGACAATGCGCCAGCCGCGATCTTTCGTGTAGACTGTGATTTCAGCAGCATCCTGGGCGCAAGCGAGGTGGCGACAAAACTCACCCAACTCGGACGCGAACAAATCGTTGGAATGCGCCTTTGGGACCTGGTGCCGTCGGGAGAGCGAGCACGGGTACGGCGGTTATTGGAAGATGCACGGCGGCGGGGTCATGCGCGAAGCGACGATTTGCACTTATTGCGGCGCGACGGCGAGCGCATTCCCGTGTTTGTTAATGTTGGACTCATCGAATACGCAGGGCAAAGGTTTTTCCAGGTCATTTGTGTCGATATTTCCGAGCGGAAGCGGCTGGAGAGTCAGCTCATTCAATCGGAGAAAATGGCGGCCATTGGTCAGCTCGCAGCGGGCATCGCTCATGAGATTCGGAATCCCCTAGGAATCATTGCCAACGCTTTGTTCGACCTGCGCGAGCTGTTGCCTCCGGGCCAGCCCGACATCGAGGAAGACTTGCGCATCGCCTTGGAGGAGATGCGGCGGGTGCAGGAAATTATCGATAATCTTCTGGAGTTTTCTCGCACCTCGCGCGTGGAGGCAGAGCTTGTCGACGTCAACGCCTTGCTGCAAAAAACATTGCAGCTGATGCAGAAGAGTCTGCAGACTCGCGGTGTTCGGGTGCACACCGAATTCGGTGACGTAGGCCTTTGCGTCGCCAACCAAAACGCCTTGCGGCAGGTGTTCTTGAACCTGATTACGAATGCAGTGCAAGCCATGCCGAATGGCGGCGAGCTTCGGATTCGTACGTTACCCCTGGGTAACGAGCGCGTTCGTATGGATTTTGCCGATACTGGAGTGGGAATTCCACCAGAGCACCTCAGTGATATTTTCAATCCCTTCTTCACAACGAAAGATCCCGGCCAGGGAACAGGCCTTGGACTCTCCGTGGTGCACTCCGTGGTCAAAAGATTGAAAGGAGAAATCCGTGTGCAGAGCCAGGTCAATCGGGGAACGACATTTACCATCGAGTTGCCACGCGGCGAAGAAAGTGAGGACTTTGTCGGCTTGCTTGGTATGCCGGGACGGCTAACGCCATGAACGAGCACATTGGCGCGGCAAATGACCGTGTTGCTCCTGCCGGGAACATCGCTGGGGTGGATGGGGTGCGTGCATTGCTCGTCGAGGACGAGCCTAACATGGTGCGGACGCTGACGAAAATTCTCGAGAGGCGGGGCCTGCGCGTCGAAAGTGCAGCCAATGGCAAGGAAGCCCTCCACCGGCTGGAGAAGGACACCTACGACTTAGTGATTACCGACTTGAATATGCCGGTGATGAGCGGGCTCGAACTCTTGCGAGAAATCAAGGGGCGTGGCTTGGAAGCGGCGGTGATCGTTCTCACCGGGTACGGCACGATTCAGTCGGCGGTGGAAGCTTTAAAGCTTGGTGCCGGAGATTATCTCATTAAACCTTGTCACCCGGAGGAGCTGTTGCTCGCCGTTTCACGGCTCCTCGAACTGCGCAACCTCGAACGAGAGGTGCGCTTGTTGCGTCGCGAGGTGCGCGACCGCGCTCGCTTTGGGGAGATTATCGGTCGTAGCCCTGCGATGCGCGAAGTGTACAAAGTCATCGAAGCCGTAAGTCAGAACAAGAGCAATGTCTTGATTCACGGTGAGCCAGGAACGGGAAAAGAACTGGTGGCCCGGACCATTCACCAGCGAGGACCATGGCGAGAGCGCCCTTTTTTGGCCGTGAACTGTGGGGCGTTGTCGGAAACCTTACTGGAAAGCCAACTGTTCGGTCATCGCCGCGGTGCCTTTACCGGTGCCATTGATGACCACGAAGGGGTGTTTCAAGCGGCGAGCGGAGGCACGTTGTTCTTGGACGAGGTCACCGAAATTCCCCTACCTCTGCAAGTGAAGTTCTTGCGAGCGATTCAGGAGCGCGAGGTCACGCCTCTTGGTTCCACCCGCCCCATCAAAGTCGATGTGCGACTGGTGGCTGCCACGAACCGCGACGTTGAGGAGGCCGTGCGCCGGGGAACGTTTCGCAACGACTTGTACTATCGGCTGAATGTGGTTGCGATCCATTTGCCGCCGTTGCGCGAGCGCAGGGAGGACGTTCCCTTGCTGGTGGAACATTTCGTCCAGCGCTTCAGTCGTGATTATGGAGTCGAGCCGAAGCATGTGACTCCGGCGGCGATGGATCGTTTGCTCGCCTACGAGTGGCCAGGCAACATCCGGGAACTGCAAAATACGATTGAACGGGCGTTCGCCCTTTCTCGATCTCCCGAGATTGGCGTGGAGGATTTGCCCGAACGCATTGTGCGAGGTGGCCCGGTGTTGACGAAAGAAGAATCGCCGACCCCTTACCTCGCGGACGTGTTGCCGCTAGCAGAACTCGAGCGTCGTGCGATTGTTGCCGCGCTTGCACGCACGGGCGGCAATAAATCCGAGGCCGCGCGCTTGCTCGGCATCGACCGACAACGATTGTATCGCAAAATGGGCAAGTACGGCCTCCGGTGAAGCTTGGCTCTTCAGGGCTGTGTTGGCCTATGCCACACTTGGGTACGAGCCGGCTGCTTTGTTATCCCTGTAGACCCTTGGATTCGGAATCAGTAACCCAAACGGCGAATCTCGGACTCGCTCATCCCAAAGTGATGAGCGATCTCGTGCACGATGGTGCGAGCGATTTCCTGGCGAAGCTTGTTCTCCGTGCGGTAGCGGCGAACCAGAGGAAAGTAGAAAATCGTGATTGTGTCGGGAGGATGGTTGCCAAAGCTGGCCCCCCGTTGGGCAAGGGGTACTCCGCGGTAGAGCCCGAAAAGCGTGTCGCGACTGGGGTTGAGACCGAGGGAGCGCAACAGTTCTGGTGTAGGCTCGTCTTCGACCAGTAGCACGACATTCTCGAGCTTTGAGGCAAAAGGCTCCGGGATCTCGTCCCACGCTTCCTGAACTAAATCCATGAACCGGCGCCGTTCCATGAGAGCACGGTTAGCAGATCCAGCCCGGGATAGGATGCAGGTGTTTTGCAATGGACAGCCGACACGAGGGCATTTGCAACCCCGGCTAGGACGCCGGCTGTGCCGGGAACACCGCTGGAGTGAGCGAAGGGAGCAAGAGCGGCGGAACCCTCGAAAGCGGGGGCTGGGGACTCTCCCTTGACCGCTGGGGCGCTCCCTGCAAACACCGAATTCATGGCTGGCGGCAGTTGGCAGCGGTGGGCGGCGGTGCAAGGTGCTCTGGTACTTGGGGTAGTGGTCTTTTCCTTCTGGGCTTGCGGCGAGTCGGGTTCGAATCCTCCGAATTTGCCCGAGATTCAGTTCGAAATCTTACCCCAGGTTGGCGGGCCAATCCGGTTCGAAGTTGTTGAAGTGCATGCAGGTGGTTGGGTGTTTCGTTCCCTCGCGGGGCGGGAGATTGTGGCAACTGCACCCTTTCAGATTTACGTGGAGAATGCGGCTTCTCCTTTCGGTCTCACTTTACGTCTGCTCGACAGCACGCCGGCCTTGGTGCGTTACCGACTAACCGGCGCGGTTGGTCCCGCAGCCGTGGTGGTAGAAGAAGCCGGTGTGCCGGTAACAGTGGGCGCGCCCGCCACGGCGGCAGCACTGCCGGCTCGGCCGGAGGCGCGAGTCGACGTTTGCGCCCCCAGGGAATCAGAGAGGGGCTGCTCGCCCTTCGACGGCCAGAGCACGTTTGGGGTGGTGTTTTCCGGCACCATCGGGGATACACAGATCACGCGCGCCCTCGGACGTGCCTCGAGCGATGAAACGAGTACGACGACTCCAGCGGTGATCTTTTTTCCGGACCCGCAAGACACCTTGGCTGTAATCGTACGCGCCGTCGATTCACGGCGACTGCAGCTGCAGCTTTGGCTTGACGGAAGGCTCGTTGGTAGCTCCCTAGGCTCAGGAACCGTGGTGGTACGGAAAGACCTTTAGGAAAAGTCGGCGTGCTGCGAAGAGGACTGCAGCCTAGGTGCTAGGTACGCAAAGCTGACAAGCTCTGTTTTCCTGCGGCAAACACGGACTCAAGCAGCGGCGCGTTGCGCCGCCTCGACAACCTTGCGGCCGGCATCGGCCATGTCGTTGGCCGGGATGATGTCAAGACCTGATTCGGCCAAGATTTTTTTTCCCAGCTCGACGTTGGTTCCCTCGAGACGGACTACGAGGGGCACCCGCAGGTGAACTTCGCGCGCCGCGGCGACGACCCCCTCGGCAATGACGTCGCACTTCATGATGCCGCCGAAAATGTTGACCAACACCGCTTTCACCTTGGGGTCCGAGAGCAAAATTTTAAATGCAGCACTGACCCTCTCCTTCGTTGCGCCCCCGCCTACGTCCAAAAAGTTCGCAGGAGCCCCACCGTATAGCTTGATGATGTCCATAGTGGCCATGGCAAGGCCAGCACCGTTGACCATGCAGCCAATGTTTCCGTCGAGCGAGATGTAGCTCAGGTCGTGCTGCGACGCTTCCACCTCGCGCGGGTCTTCTTCGTGTCGGTCTCGCAATTCGCGAAGCTCCGGGTGACGGAACAACCCGTTGTCATCAAAGCTCATTTTCGCATCGAGAACGACGACACGGTGATCTGACGTCAACACCAGGGGATTGATCTCAATTAGCGATGCATCGGTGTCTACATAGGCGCGGTAAACAGCATGTACCAGCGCCACAAACGATGCGACGGTTTCCTTAGGAAGCCCTAACCCGAAGGCGAGTTTCCTTGCTTGGAACGACTGTACGCCGACGGCTGGGTCGATCGGTTCCCGCAAGATTTTTTCGGGCGAGCGTGCGGCGACCTCCTCAATCTCCACGCCGCCCTCTGCGCTTGCCATGAGGGTTAACCACCCACGGGCACGGTCCAAGGTCAGCCCTAAATACAGTTCGCGAGCAATGGGGCAGGGCGGCTCGAGAAGCACTTTGCGGACCACTCTTCCACCCGGGCCGGTTTGGTGAGTTACCAGTGGTTTTCCCAAGATGTTGTTCACGAAACTGCACAGCTCTTGCTCGTTGTGGCAAATCTTCACGCCGCCGGCCTTGCCTCGTCCACCGGCATGGATTTGCGCCTTGGCAACAACGGGGAAACCAAGATCGCGGGCGACAGCGAGAGCTTCCGCCTCCGTAGCAACAACTTGCCCTTCGGGCACGCTAACGCCAAAGCGGCGCAACACTTGCTTGGCTTGATATTCGTGAATGTTCACCCGTGGTATCCTCTTTCCTGTTATCTGGCGGGTAGAAACTGTTCCATGGCTTGAACCAGTTCGCGCACGTGTGCGACGGAGGCATCGAAGGCCTTTTTTTCTGCAGGAGAAAGGTCGATCTCGATAATCCGTTCGACGCCTCCACCTCCGATCAAGACCGGCACACCGACGAAAAAGCCGTGGACACCGTACTCACCTTCGAGAAGGGCAGCGCACGGAAGAATTTGCTTGCGATCGAACAGGTACGCTTCGGCCATCTGAATGGCTGCGTGTGCGGGTGAGTAGTAGGCGGAGATTTTCATCAAGTTCACGATCTCTCCCCCGGCTTGGCGCACGCGGGCCTCAATGGCATCGAGCCGCTCTGGTGCGATCAGCCGCTCGACGGGAATGCCCGCCACATGGCAGTAACTGCGAACGGGAACCATGTCGTCCCCGTGGCCCCCGAGTACAATGGCTTGTACACTGTCCACCGACACACCCAACTCCAGCGCAACGAAGGCGCGGTACCGGGCTGAATCGAGAACGCCAGCCTGGCCCACGACACGCTGTTTCGCAAAGCCGGTGATCCGGTGCATGCACGTCACCATGGCGTCGAGTGGATTTGTGATGACAATGACGAAGGCTTCGGGTGCACGGTCGCGAATGTTGCTGGCCACCTCGACCATGATCTTGGTGTTGACTTGCAATAGGTCGTCGCGGCTCATTCCTGGCTTGCGCGGTAGGCCAGCGGTGACGATGCAAACGTCCGCCCCTTCGATGTCATCGTATTTATTGGTGCCAGTGATCCGGCAGTCAAAGCCCTCCACGGGAGCAGCTTCTAAAAGGTCCAGTGCCTTGCCTTGGGGTAAACCCTCGACCACGTCGAAAAGAACGATGTCACCTAAGCGTTTGAGGGCACACAAGTGTGCGAGAGTGCCCCCAATCATACCGGACCCGATCAACGCAATCTTCTTCCGCGCCATGGTGCTACGACTCTCCCTTCTGCGAGTATGCGATCCAGCTGAGCCGGCCTAGGCGGCAAAAGCCGCACAGCGCGGCGCCTTATAGCGAGAACGAATCAACCCGGGCAAGACTTGCCTGCCGCCCGCGTGCAAGTAGCCAAGAGTTCTTTGATGGCAAGGGGGGATGACAACGACTGGCAAGCCCGATGCGAGTAAGCCTACACTTTAGCGCCTAGGATCTAACTCGCGTACGTTCAAGCTGAGTGAGCCAACCACGTCGGGCACGTTGTCAGGGCGCAAGCGCCACGGGCCCACAAGGTCCAGTTGAAGATCTTCGTGCGGAAAAAGCAGCTCCTCTAACGTAATCTCGAAGCCGTGCAAAACGGTTTGCCTTTTACTCGGTTGCGGCGGCAAAAGGTAGCCATCGAGCCCCAGCGGGCTCAGCGCTCCAGGCACGTGCCCGACGATAGGTGTCGTGGCCACGACCAATGCAGGGACAGGATCGCCGTCGAAAAATAGAGCGACGACGTGAGCTGGCGGTTTGGTCCAGGAGGTGGTTTGCAGGGTGAAACGTTGTCTTCCCCGGGCAAGGGTGATGAAGATGCGGCCAGTGCTCGGGTCGTTCCAGAGCAGGGCGCCGGCTTTGGGGGGGCGGCCCGGCCGTACTCCAATGACGGGAACTGGCGGCCCTAGTAAGGTGCGTGCGGCCACGACGGGATCTGTTTCGCCTGCCGCATGGAGAGCGGCGATGGTGATACCTGATAGCGCGGGTGGTTGGCGCGGCGCGCTGCGAACGCAGGCCCCAGAGAGCGGGAAAAGAAGGAGGAGGGTAAAGACTCGGTAGCGACAATGCGGCACGCCCAAAGGTGCTTATCGGGACAACACTTTCCTTGCAACGCGTCCCGGCGCTGTTCGCAAGAAGCGTGGTGCTTCTGCCCCGGTCGTCACCAGTTCCGGTTGCCTGCAGACGGCATTCCCGCTACGCGCTCGGGCCGCGATGAAACTAACGGTCATCGTACCGGTGTATAATGAGCGCCCTACGGTTGCAGAGCTGCTTCGTCGGGTGTGCGCCGCACCGTTCGACAAAGAAATCCTCGTCTTCGATGATGCCTCGACCGATGGAACCTTGGAAGAGCTGCGGGACATGGGTCTAATACCCGGCGGTGGTCCGCTCAGGGTCGACGGGCCGGATGGGCAGCACAACGAAATTTTCCTCTTCACTCGCCGCGTAAACAAAGGCAAGGGCGCCGCAGTGCGCGATGGCATTGCCCGAGCAACCGGAGATGTCGTGCTCATTCAGGATGCCGACCTCGAATACGACCCAGGTGAGTACGCCACGTTGTTGCAACCGATTTTGGATGGCCGTGCGGATGCGGTATATGGGTCGAGATTTACCGGTACACCCCGTCGCGTGTTGTTGTTTTGGCACGCGGTGGGCAACCACTTTCTGACGTTCCTCTCGAATATGTTCACCAACCTGAATCTGACCGACATGGAAACCTGCTATAAAGCTTTCCGCACGGACGTGGTTCGCGGCTTGCGCCTCCGTTCCAACCGGTTCGGAATCGAGCCGGAACTTACGGCGAAGGTAGCCCAGTCTGGAGCCCGCATTTTCGAGGTGTCCATTTCTTACTCCGGACGGAGCTACCTGGAAGGAAAAAAGATTGGTTGGCAGGACGGCGTGGCCGCCCTTTGGACGATCTTGAGATACGGTTTAGTCCGTGATCTGCGCAGGCCGCGCCCAAAGACGCGAATATTGGAGCGACTCCAACCACTGCGTCGATATTACGCTTGGCTATACGAACATTTTGTCCCGTTTGTGGGGCATGTGGTGCTGGAGGTAGGTGCGGGTGTTGGAAACATGACTCGCCAGCTGCGGCACGCACGCGAGATCATAGCCACTGACGTCGACCGGGAGTGTCTTCGGATGCTTCGTCGGCAGTTCCTGAACGACCACCGGGTCTGCGTCGAAGAATTCGACGTCTCCCTCGATCCCCCAGCCGGGTGGCGCGGGCGCTTTGAAACCGTGCTCTGTTGCAATGTTTTAGAACACCTCCTCGACGATGCAGCCGCTGTTCGAAGACTCGCGGAGACTCTCCGAGAGGGCGGCTACTTGATTGTCCTCGTTCCCGGCATGCCCAGCCTCTTTGGTGAACTGGATCGTGCCCTCGGCCACCAGCGACGGTACAGTGAAAAGGAAGTGACGGAGAAGCTAGCGGCAGCTGGGTTGAAAATCGAGAAAATCCAGTGGTTGAATCGTATCGGTGCGCTTGCTTGGTGGGTGAATAGTAGGCTGCTCCGACGTCGGCGGTTTCCTTTCTGGCAAGCAAGAGTCAACGATTGGCTTGTTCCCTGGCTTCGGCTGGAAGATCGTCGGCCGCTTCCCTGGGGTTTGTCGCTCCTGGTAGTGGCCCGGCGTCCGCTTGCAACTTCTTAGCGGGCGACGAAAAAAATGTACGCAGACATCACTGCCGTCACCAGCAGCCCGAGGAGCAGGAGGCGGTCTAGCCATTTTTCATAGTGTTGAGATGCCAGGCTGAGATTCCATAATTGCTCTCTAGCCCGTGCTAGTTTCCCAGCTGGGCCTGGTCGTTCGAGCAAATCGGGTACCGGAGTTTGTTTGTGGGCTTCGTCGAGACGGGTGGGTTCTGCCATGCGCTTGGTCGCTTGTCGGAGATTGCTTGCTAGCCTTCTGCCGAAATCTGCAAGGATAGCCAAGAGGGTGGCCGTTGGGCTGTTTGACTTTGCTCCGCGCTGGATGCGAAAGCGCCTAACTCGAAAGGGGCGTTTGATTTGGAAAGGAGGTGCCCTTCTGGTCGCAGCGACTGCGAGCGAGAAATCCGGGCACGCGATGGAAGCGTGTTTGCTCAGGGGCAGGCGAGCGGCGGAGACAGGATCAGTGGCGCCGTCATTCCTTTCTCGTAGACCTGTTCGTGCTTTCGAAGAGGCAGTGCAGTGGCCGGCAGGGGACACAGCCAAATGGCCTCGGAGGGAACACCTCGAAGAAGTCCCGGGACGAAGTTCTAGGCGCGACCCTTGGGCATTGCCAGCGCGGCTTGGTCTTTGGGCGGGTTTAGGGCTGCAACCCCTTGGGGTTTTGGCTGGCACCGTCAACGCTGTTTTTGACGCTCTGCTTTGTGTTCAATTTCAAACCAAGCGGGGCTGAGTCTGGGCCCTCTGGATGCCCGCGAACTTCCGGTGGTGCGACGAGCGTGTAGGGGGAGGATTGTTTGTCCCGGACGGAGGGCCGCGATGCAAATGGACCTCCCATCGAGCAGCAAAGATGAAAGCGACGGTGCGCAAAAACCCTTAGACGCAGCCTTCGCGAAACATAACTTTGGCAGGAACCAGCACGTCGCCTGTGATTTCTTCGAGAAACCGCGACAGCTTTCCCAGCGTCACACCTCTTTCGCGGTCGAATACCTGTACGGGGTAAGTAATGAACAGTTGCTCCTTGGCACGGGTAATGGCGACGTACAAGAGGCGCCGTTCCTCCTCGAGTTCCTGGGACGTCGAACAAAAGCCAGAAGGGATCCTTCCGTCGGTTGCCCAAATGAGAAACACCGCCCGCCACTCGAGCCCTTTGGCGGAATGAATGGTCGACAGCACTAAGTGTTCATCGTCGCGGTCGAACGCCATGACCCCATCGATGCTGTCTGTCGGGGGATCCAGGGCCATGCGGGTGAGGAACGCGGTCAGCGAGCGATGTTGCGCTGCAAGGCTGACCAAGTGTTCAAGGTCGCGCCGACGCCGGGGATAGTCGTCCGGATAATTCCGCTCCAGCAACGGTTCGTAATACCGCAGGACTTCGTCAACTTGCGCTTCGGGAAGAGACAGACGAAAGAGTCGATCGAGTAACGTGGCCAGCGCCGAGACGCGCTGACGTACGTCCAGGCGAGGGATGGTTTGTAACGCCAGGGCTGGTTGCGGGTGCTGCTGGACCCATTCCTCGATGCTCGCCGCAGTGCGAGGACCGACACCATCGATCAGCAGTAACGCGCGGTGCCAGGAAACGCTGTCGAACGGGTTTGCCACTAAGCGCAAATGCGCCAGGACATCCTTGATGTGCGCAGCCTCGATCAACCGATAGCCGCCTCGTTTGATAAACGGGATACGATGCTGCGCAAGCTCAAGTTCGAGGTCGAACGAATGAAATCCGGATCGCATGAGCACCGCAATGTCCTGGAGACGATAACCTTGCTCTCGGAGATCGAGAACTTGCTGGCATACGAATTGTGACTGCGAGCGCTCGTCGGGAAGGGCGACCAAGAAAGGCGGCTCCCCAGTGCGCTGCTCGCTGAACAACTGCTTTCCGTAGCCTTCCTCTGCCCGGGCAAGCACCGCGTTGGCTAGATCGAGGATTGGCTGGGTGCTGCGGTAATTTTGCTCGATCGTGACCACGCGTGCGTCGGGGAAGCGTTTGGGAAATTCCAGAATATTCCGGTAGTCTGCTCCCCGGAAGGAGTAAATGCTTTGCGCGTCGTCGCCAACGACCATGATGTTCCGATGTTCTTGCCCCAGCCACCAAACGATGTCGGCCTGTAAGCGATTCGTGTCCTGATACTCGTCTACCATGATGTAACGGTAACGCTGGGCTAACAACTGCCGGGTCGGTGCGTGTTCTTGCAACAGCGTGCGCAAGAGTACGAGTAGATCGTCGTAGTCGACCAAATGGCGTTGTCGTTTATAGTCCTGATAGGCGGCGGCGAGTTTCTCGACCGCTTCGAGATGTTCGGAAAAATGATCGTACAACTGGTGTAAAACGGTAGCGATCGGCTGTTCCTTGTTCACGCTCATACTGATGATTTCGGCCAAGGCCTGTTTGCTAGGAAAGCGAACGCGGCTGCGATCGAAGCGCAGCTCGGTGCGCAAGCGCTGGATCACGTCCTCCATGTCGCTTTGGTCGAGAATGGTGAAATGAGGCGGCAGACCAATTGGCGATCCATGCTGCCGAAGAATACGATTGGCGAACGAGTGAAAGGTGCCCCCTTGGACCTCTCGGCAGCGGCCATCCAGCAGAGTGGCTGCGCGTTGCAACATTTCGTCTGCAGCCCGACGAGTGAATGTTAAGAGCAAGATTTGCCGCGGCGGGACACCGTGCTCGACCAGGCGAGCTACACGATACACAAGGGTGCGCGTTTTCCCGGTTCCGGCGCCAGCAACTACCAGGACAGGGCCATCGAGCGTTGTCACCGCCTCGAGTTGCGCGGGGTTGAGGGCAAGCTCGTAATCGATGGAGTAGGTGCTGACCCCGACAGGCCGCGGTACTCGAACGACAAACTCTTTAACCCGAGTCATGCTGCATGCCTACGCCGCTCGCGCTATACGGCAGCTGACTTCTCTTTCCATTAGGTTGTAGATCAAATGCAACGCCCAAGCGACCAGGACTATAGCAACGCGTCATCGCCGAACAACGACACGGGCAGTAAGAGCGAATGCGATTTGCGGGGCCTGCGCTGTCCGATGAATTGGGTGCGTGCGAAGGTGTGGCTGGAGACCTTGCCGGCCGGCACGGTGGTGCATTTGCGACTAGACGACGCCAAAGGGGCAAAAGAGCTCCCTCGTGCCGCTGAAGCCGAAGGGTATGTCGTATTGGAGGTGGTTCACGATGCCCAGACAAATGAATGGCGCGTTGTTCTAGAGAAGTGACGAGGAGCAGTCGGTGGGTGTGCTGGGGGTTGTCGTCACAGAAGCTTGTAAGATGGCATAGCGGTTGCTCGCCTGGGACACCGTGATTCGCAGAGAGGCCGAGGCGGTAGCCCGTAAACAGCGGTTTTTATTGATTCGCTACGCACTGATTCTGGCTACCGGCGCCTTGGCTTTTTTGGAGCTCGGCCAGGATGTTTCTCCACTGCCTACGGCGGTGCTCTTACTCGTAGCGATTGCGTCGAATTTGGTCTTGAGTACCGCCCCTCCGTTCAGTTTTTTCGACGCCCGCACCCAAGCCCCGGTACTGGTTGGCGACACGGCAATGATTGCCTTTGCGTTGCTCCTCACCAGGGCGAGCCAAGAGTCCTTCCTGTTTTTCTTTTTCGTGCTCATCATGGCCGCGAAGATAGAAAACTTCCTCTTGTTGGGGGTGGCGGGTGCACTGATCGGTGTAGCGAGCTTTCTGGTGGCTGATACTGGCGGGGGCATGATTTCCCCGAGCCTAATGCGCATTCCTTTTCTGTTCGCCACCGCGATTTTCTTTGGCTACGTTGTTCTCCCGGAACGGACGGGAGAAATGGTTCCCTTGATTCGCCAAGCGAGTGCGGCCGCGCAATCGCGGAATGCGGCGTAGACGAGGGCGACGCTCGCGGCAAAGAACCGGGAGCGCTTGCTGTGGGTGGCGGTTGAGTCTTCGAGCCAAGGAGTGTAAATAGGGTGGCCAACGCGAGCGACAAAGGAAGGAGGCATTTTGGTATTTCGCGGACGAGGCCCACGGTTTGTTCCCCCACCACCGGATCAGCATCGGATCAATCGTTACATTCGGGCGCCCAGGGTTCGTTTGATTGGTCCTGACGGTACCCAGATCGGCATTGTTCCTATCGAAGAAGCCCTCCGCCGTGCTGAGGAAGCGCAGCTCGACCTCGTCGAAGTTGCGCCCAACGCCGACCCTCCCGTATGCCGCATCATGGACTACGGGAAGTTCAAGTATCAGCAACACAAGAAGGAGGCAGAGGCACGGCGAAAACAAGCGACTACCACGGTGAAAGAATTGCGACTGGGTTACCGTACGGACGTGGGTGATCTCGAGCGGCAAATCCAGAAAGGGCGGGAATTTTTGCAGGGAGGGGATCGCGTCAAATACGTTTTGCGCTTCCGGGGGCGGGAAATGGCTTATCAGGAGCTGGGCCGTGAAAAGCTTCTCAAGGTGTGTGAGGCGCTCTCTGACATCGCCGCTCCCGAGGGCACACCGAAAATGGAAGGCCGCATGCTCAGCATTGTTTTGGCTCCGGTAAGCAAGAAGAAGGCAAAGAGCTCCCAGCAGGTTGCTTCGGGTAGCGACGAGCCTGAGCGAGCCGAACGATCGGGCGCAAGGTAGCGGTGTGGCCGCCGCACGGCCCGATCGCGAAGACGCTTAATCCGTGGTGTCCACGGTCGTTCCTGCCCGGATGTTTTGCGCCCCGCGACTCCGGGGCGTCACGTTAGGCTGCGGCTGGGTGCGGAAGGTAGGATCACCACCCGTTGGCCTCTAAGTGCCAGACGACCCTGCGCCCATAACCGAATGGCTGCCGGATAGAGCCGGCGTTCTACGGCCTGTACCCTGAGAGCTAACGTTTCGGGAGTGTCATCGTCGAGTACCGGTACGCACTCTTGGAAGATGATGGGGCCGTGGTCGTACTCATCGTCAGCGAAATGCACGGTGCAGCCGGTTACCTTTACGCCAGCGTCTAAAACTGCCCGGTGGACATGAAGGCCGTAAAACCCCTGCCCAGAAAATGCAGGGATCAGGGCCGGGTGCACATTAAGAACTCGGTACTGATAGCGGCCACGCAACTGGAATTTGGAAAGGAAGCCTGCGAGCACCACGAGATCCACATCAAGAGGCTCCAGAACAGCGTGGAGTGCATCGTTGAAGGCTTCGACCGACGAGAACTCTCGGCGGGGTACAACGTGACAACGAATTCCTGCGCGTTGTGCCCTTACTAGACCGAAGGCATCTCGGCGCGAGGCGACAACCACTTCGATGTGCGCGTGCAAATCCCCACGTTGAATCTGATCGATCAAATTTTGCAAAGTCGATCCACCGCCGGAGAGTAACACTGCTAGTCGTGGCGCCTGCCCTCCGGTGCCGGGAATCGTCACCAGCGATGGTATCGTCATGGCGCGTTCTCGCGAATTTCGAGGACGATTGCCTGAAGGATGAGTTCGAAGCCAATAAGAAAGGGGAGAACACTCAACATCACCGTGCCTGTGGGTGCTGGGTGGCCGGTCCAGATGGACAGCGCCCAATTCCACAGCCCATAGCCGAGTCCGAACAGCATTAACGGTCCCCCGAGCAACCATAAGACCGCGATCGGCGAAAAATCTCGGAGTACGTACTTCTCCCAGATTCGTCGCCACAAGCCACGAAGAAGACGCGGCGGAAAAGTGAGAAGCACTTTCCAGATGCGCAGATCCGACTCCTCCTCTCCATAGTGAGCCGGGATCGCGACGTCTTTCACCTTGACCCCGTGGATGTTCAAGTGGATCAGCATGTCGTTCTCAAAGAAAAAGTCGCGGGCAATCTTCTCATGGGATAAGCGCGTAAATACCTCCGCTCGAATGGCCAAAAAGCCATTTTGCGGATCAAAAATCCGCCAGTAACCAGATGCGAGTTTGGTCAGAAAGGTGAGAAAAACATTCCCTATGAGGCGTAACGTTGGCATGTGCCGCAGAGCATCCGTGTGGAGAAAGCGATTCGCTTTTGAGTACCCGCAGCCCTCGTGTATTAGAGGGTGCAAAAGTTGGGGGATGTCCTGAGGGTCCATCTGCCCGTCCCCGTCTACCTTCACCAAAAGTGTTGCGCCGGCTTGGGCTGCTTCCTTCATACCAGCGAGGGTCGCCGCTCCTACCCCGCCTGGCTTGTCCCTCCGCAGAATGCGTACCCTTGGGTCGCCCACGGCTCGTGCTGCTGCAGCCGTTCCATCGGTGGAGCCGTCGTCGACGACATACACCAAATCCACAAATGCGGGGATGGCACGGAGAACATTGGGTAGGTGCGGTGCCTCGTTACGCGCTGGGATCACCACGGCAACCTTGTGCCCCTCGAACATGGTCGTGCAGTTAACCGAAGGTGTTTTCTTGTGCTAGCTGGTCTCCGCCGTGCTGCCAAGGTGGAGGAACAGAACCAGAAGGCAATCACCGATGGACAAGAAAAGCCCTGAAAATGACCGCTGTGTCAGGGAAAACGCTGGCTGCGCTTGCGACACCAAACCACAATTTTTATAGGGACGAAACAACACCGCCAGCGTGTCGGAGGGGAAAATGATGTTTCGAGATATCGCACTACCTGCAAGTGGCCCGCGGGATGCCATCATGACCCGGTACGAAGCGGTGTTCGACTGGGAATATAAGTTTCGTCGCGAAGAACTGGTTCGATTGTACGAGAAGGGCAAGCGACTCCAGTGGAACGCCACGACGGACATTGATTGGACCATTGACGTAGATCCGGAGCGGGTGCGACCGGAAAACGTGGATGCCTTTGATACCGTGCTGCAACCGCCCGAGAAGTTAGACGTGGCAACGCGACGGAAGCTCAAGCACCACATGGATGCCTGGATGCTCTCGCAGTTTATGCATGGCGAGCAAGGTGCCTTGTTGGCAACCGCGCAACTTGTTTGTGCCGTGCCGTACACGGAGGCAAAGTTCTACGCAGCGAACCAGGTGGCGGACGAAGCACGCCACGTTGAGGTATACCGGCGTTACCTGACTGAAAAGCTTGGATTGAGTTACCCCATAAATCCGCACCTCCGCACCCTTCTCGACCAGATCATTCGTGAGTCCCGTTGGGACATGGTGTACCTCGGCATGCAAATCATGGTCGAAGGACTGGCATTGGCTGCATTTGGCTTGATGCGTTTTATTCAGCCAGATGAACCGCTGATCCAACAAATTACCGGCTATGTCATGCGCGACGAAGCTCGACATGTGGCCTTTGGTGTGCTCTCGCTCGAAGATCTGTACACGAAGGAGATGTCCTCTGCAGAGCTGAAAGAGCGCGAGGAATTTGTCATCGAAGCCACCATTCTCATGCGCGACCGCTTGCTCATGGGGGAGGTATGGGAGCGAGTGGGCCTCGATCCAAAGGTATGGCTCCCGTGGTCTTTGACCACGCCGTTTATGGTCGGCTTTCGTCAGATTCTCTTTTCCAAGATCGTTCCTAATTTGCGCCGCCTAGGGCTGTTAACTCCGAGAGTCCGCGACAAATTCCATGAGTTAGGCATCCTCGGGTATGAATCGATGCCCGACTCGACCCAGGAAGAGGAAACCAGTGTTCCTCCAGCGCTACTGCAGTTTTTCTACCAATTGCAAGCGGCTGGAGCGAACCTCACTCCTTCCCCGCCGGTGAAGCATGGATAAGCGAGTGCAGGAGGTGGCGGAGCGCCTCGTCGCTTTCTGCTGCTAGCAGCTCTCGCAGCCGCGTTTGCTCGTGGCGCTCGAGCGGGCTCGATTCACTTACGGTTGCACGTAACGTCAGAGCCGCTTGGTAGCGCCAATGTAAGCCGTGAGCCTGCAACAATTCGAAGAGCGCTTGGCGAGGCAAAGTGGGGGTCCGGCCTTTAACCTGCTTCCATAACCGGCGTAGGGCGCGATGGACAACTTGTTGGTCTTGCCGCTCTAGCGGGAAGATGACCCCACGCGGCGCGATGTCTTTCCAGGCGTTGGCCTCCTGGCGGAGAAAAACCACGAACCAGCCGTCCTTGGGTAGCGCTGTTTCCATGTGCACCAACAGTGGCGTGGCCAGTGGGCGCTCGCACCACGACGTCGGCTGCGCGAATTGGACAAGACCCCGCCCCCGCATGTCGGCGCTAGTTTCCACCACCCGGCCAGCGATCATACAGTCGCTGTCGTGCACCAACTGCAAGAGTAGAGGGCGAAACCATGGGACGTGCCCGGCGCCTTCGGACGCGACGGCGAGCACACTGAGGTAAATTAGGAGGGTGGTAACCCGAACGTGCGACGACATGCTGCATTGGTTCGCATCTCGGTTTCGAAGCCCAGAAGCTGAAGCACCGTACAGTTCACCGCGGCTGCGATGTCGACGCCGACGGAGAGACGCTCATGGTAATGCGAAGGTACGCGGCGGTTCGGGAAGGCAGGATCGTACGATTGGCCATGGCACGCATCCCTGGCCTCTTCGTCGATCGAAGGAGCGGGGTAGAAGTCGTATCCTGGGACAATGTAGCCAAACTCATCTGGTGACAGGCCGAGGAAAATCCGGTAGCGAGCCCGCAAGAATGCAAGGAGGCCGGGTTCGTAAGGCTCGCCGGTGTGGGCCGCGGGGCAGTCCCGCCGGGCATGTTGTTCCACACCGTAAATGAGTTCCGGGAACACCTCCCCCGGTAGGGTGACGAACTGTACCTGGGCCCGGCCATCACGGTCGAGAATTTGCAGGACTTGTTGTTCCATCGGTACACAAAACTGCGCGGTCGGCGGACAGTGCGTCGGACTGAAGATCTCCTCATCGAGGTCGAGAAGGCCAATCTGGTAGGCAAAGAAAAACGTCGCATTGCTGCCACTGAGGTAGTAGCGGGAAGTCTTTACATCCAAGGTGTGAACGGGTAGCTCCTCAGCTCGGTTGAGGGCTCGAAGCGCTGCCTCACCTATCAGCTCTCCAAGGCGCTGCGTGCGTGCGAAACCAAGATCGTCTCTGCGGTCGAATTCGTTTGTCCCACCGGCCCGCGGGTCGGCATTTCCTACGCAAGTGTCGCCGACAATTTCCACGGCACCGAGATCGCCAGAGAAATACAGGGCGGTGCCGCCGAGAGCTTGCTCCACCCGACTGCGGATGAATCCGGGGAAATCAGAACTCACATACAAGTTTTCGTCTTCCAGCGATTCGGGATGGGTGTTCCAGTTTACCAGCGTCGCAACCGTCCGGTCCGTCTCGTCCAGGAACTGCAGGATGCGTAGCTCGTCATCGAAAAACCAAGGGGGGCGACAGCGGGTACGCACCTGAAGCCCTCGGAGTGCTGGATCGAGCGAGGCATTGGTGACTGCAGCTCGCAGTCGCACGGGACGCATTCGGCTCGGGTTGCCTGCTTCGTTGATGGCCCGAGCAACTTGCTGGTCGACGAAGGTGAGATACAGTGGGAACTTGCCATCGCGGAACATTTCCGAACCCCAAAGACCCAGCGGGTCCGGGGCTTCGTGGTTGTGGGTGCTACTGTAAAAAAAAGCGTCGATTCCCAGGGCAGGATCGACCATCGCTTCGGCTTTGGCGAAGCCGTAGTAGCGTCCGTGTTTCAAGCTGCCGACGAGGTCGACGCTGACCAGGGCAACCTTGGTGTTCCCGGCCTCGAGCACGATGGCTCGTGCCCAAATGTCGTCGTGGCAACCGAGGGCAATGCGATTAGAACCAAAACCCGCAAGAAAAATTCCATCGTACTTCGTGCGCGAACTGGGATCGAGCTGGGAATTGCGTGGGTCGTTCGTGTATGGTTCGCCGAGATCCCAACGGCCGTTGCCGTTGCGATCCTCGTACACTTCGCCCCAGACACCGGTGGACGTGACTGGGCCATCCCAGTTAGGATTTTCGCCGCAGGGAGTGATGGGAACCGCCGCAACACCCACCCGCAGGGGGGAAGTGGCGGTGCTGCTCTTGACGGGTTCGGCATCATCTCCACACGCGGTTACCAGAGTGCACAAAAACGCGGCGACCAAAAGATGCTGTGAGGCATGCCTGAACATGAGCCGTGTGCTTACCTGTCGCGGAGCCTGCAAGTCAACCCGAGCGCAATGGATCCGGAAAACGCGCAAGAACTGCGAGTTGGCCCCGCGCTAGTAGCCTTCTTTCCCTCGCGGTTTGTGGGTAAAAGGCTACCTATGGCCGAGCTTTGCAATGCATGCGGTGCTTGTTGCCGGGTGATTTATGTGGAACAGTCGCCCGAGGAGATTCGTGCTGTTGCTCAGTTGACACGGGTCTTGGGGATTCCTTCGGATATGCAGTTCGCTGCCGAACATTGGCGGCCGCTGAGTCGTGAAGAAGCCATGCAGCGGAATCCGTTTTATACCCGGCAACTTCCCACAAACGCCCATTTGTATACCTGTGATCAGCTAGGCGAGGATGGCAAGTGCCAAAGCTACGAGAGCCGTCCACTGGTCTGCCGGGGATACCCATGGTACGGAGGAAAACCGGTGAAGGTCCCTTTGGCTGATCCGGACTGCGGATACGGACGGCAGCTGGATCCTCGACCGGTGTCGCCGGGGCGGTGACTCTCCGGGCGTTCCTCCGCTCAAACGCGCCGATTGGGAGGCGGTTCGAGCACGTCCTCGCCACGGAGGTCGGTGAGGAGCCGCGCCGCCTCGTGCCGCACTTCGATCAACTTGGGGTGCTGGAGGATCCACTCGAGCAGTACTTCGACTCTCCGAACCCACAACTGCGCCTCTTCTCGGGCCTGGGGATCCGAGACTGACTGGAGTGCGTCTTTGAGAGTGCGATCCACCGACATTGAGTTCCTCAGCTCCTCATCCACATATGCGGTTGGGCGCCTGCGCGCCTCACGACGAAGCATTACTAACAATAAAAGTGTAGGTCCCTCGTCAAGGGATTCATCGAAGGAACACACAGCAACGAAGCCCCCGAGGGTACGTCTTACGGTTGCCGTTGTGCTGAGTCGTTCTGCCAGCCTTTCGACTATAGACCATCGAAGTTGAGAGCCCCGATATTGTCCTGGTCAAGCTTCGGAGAACACAGCGCAGCGACCTCCTCGTCGGTACGGCCATGGCTGTGCGGTTCAGCCGCGAACGGCTAACGCCCTGCGCATCAGGCAAGCAGGGAGGCCTTTTTGTGGTGTCTGCTGCTGGAGCCACATTTGCGACAAGACACAAAGGGCTTTGCACGCCAATGCTTGGTTAACGCTGTTGTTTCTTCCCCTTCGACCGTCTTGGTGCGCCTTCCCGTAGCACGTTAATCCGCCGCCCGGTTGCGGAGGCGATCGCCGAGAGAACATCACTGGCAGGATGCACGCGCATGCGCAGGGTGGAGCCATAGTGCAACACAAACGTATTCACGGTCTCGACCGAATCTGCCTCGAAAATCGCCACCCCCCGGAAAGCCGGCTCGTGATCCGGCCAAATGTACTCGCCGATGAAGCGAAAACCCTCCGGCATGTGTTCGGACCACTCGAGCCGCTTAGCAATGGCAGTGTCGACATCCTCCCAACGAAGATCGTATTCCGCAACAAACAACATGGCCCTGTCCTCATCTGCGTCTTGCGGTACGCTCCGCCGCCCGCCTTACAGATTGTTTGCTCGACTCCGACAACGGCCGGCGTGCACCGACGGCGTGGAGTTTATGCGAACGCGTGGAAAGCCACTGCACCATTGGTTTCCACACCTGCACCGGAGCATTGGCCCCGGCTAAAATGCCCATGTGACCTGCTGGAACTAGGAGAAACGTCTTGTCCTGGCTCCCGACCTTGTCCATAAGGGCTCGCACCGATGCAGGTGGGGCAACGAGGTCGGTCTTCCCCGCGAACGCGATTAAGGAACTTTGCACCTCACGGAGATGAACCACTCGGCCACCTAAGGTAAGCTGCCCACGTACGAGTTTGTTGTGTTGCATGAACTCCCGTGTGAACTGGACAAACGCATCCCGCGGGTAGTCGACAAACTGGCTCACCCACTGGTTCATTGCCTCGAACCCGAGCACGTACTCGTGGTTCCACAGGTTCAAAAACAAGTCGGTGTAGCGCGTGACGTTCTTGATCGGCGTGAGCAAGCGAAAGGCCGTGCTCGACAAACCCCCGGGCACGTTCCCCATTTGATGAGCAAGCGTCTCTACTTGCCGCCCAGCCAGTTTCGCAACCCAAGCCAGAAGGCCCATTTTGCTCATGTCCACGGGCGTGGCGATGCATACCAGGTTACGCACTTGCTGGTCACGGTGGGCAGCAACGTACATGAGGCAAAACACCCCACCCATACAGTACCCTAGCAGCGTGAGTTCTTGCAGCTTGGCATCCGCGCGAACGGCTGCGCATGCTGCGGGAAGCCAGTCGAGAACGTATTGATCGAGCCGCACCAATTGGTCGGCTTCATCCGGCTCGCCAAAGTCAACAACGTAAGGCTGCAAGCCGTGCTCGAGGAGAAACTCGACTAAGCTGCGGCCGGGGAACAAGTCGTAGATAAAGGGCTTTACCATCAGGGGCGGAACTAAAACGACAGGTGTGCGGTAACGCAGTTTCACAGAGCCCAAATGATATCGTCGAACCTTCAGCTTGCCTCGGTGCAAGATAGTTTCCGATGGGGTACGTCCGACGACGTCCCGGGGATCACGTACAAGCCACTCGACGCCGTTTAAAAAGCGCAACAAGGCGCGCCGAGCCTCGATTCCTGCACGACGGTCGGCTTGGGCGAGGAACTCGCGGATCATGGGACGACCGTAGGGAGGCGGCCGCTCCCTGTCAATGGAACGAAAATCCTTCGCTTGTGCGCCTCAACGGCATTGGGATCGGTTTGACCCTGTCTTGCACAGGGATTTTTTAGTTGTCATTTGACGCGCGATTGCGCACGATGGTACGGATAGGGCCGATGCCGATTAGTCGCCGAGGCATGGGCGTTTGTTGGGAGCGACAAGGGCCGCAGATTGATGGACGGAAGATGATGAGAAGAAGACAAAGCTTGTCTGTGATCGCAGCCGTAATTGGGGTTCTCGCGTTAGCTGCGTGCGGAACGGAATCGAATTTGGACGTTCGCCACCCTCCGCCCCCGCTCACCCCGGGCCTGGAAGTGCGTGTGGGTGGCCAGGTGCGAATGCCCGAAGGGCGAGTAGCGCAAACACGCTCGTGGATGGACTATGCTCGCAATATTCTCGTGGCGCCAGTAGAGGCCTTGTTTGCTGCGAACGTTCGACCTGTGGGATCGGGAGTTCGAGTGGCCCTGGGTATCGTGTTGCCTGATGGAGCGGTGGATGGACCGTTGGTGGTGACCACGACGAAAGCCGATGGCCGCTATGAGCTCAGTTTGCCTGGGGGACGAGACCCCGCTTCGGTGTGCCGCTACGTGGTGTACGTCGGCGATGCTGCAAGTGGCTCTCTCACACGTGCCTTTCTCACGGCCGCGGATGATCAGCAAGACATCGACTTTCAGACAGAAGCTTTGGTACGATTGGTGTTGGACCGGGTAGCAGCGGGCTTTGATCTCTGTGCCGCATCCGTAACCGAGCTGCGCGCGATCCTCTCGCGTATTCGCCTTTTGCCTGATGTCATCGTCGGGAGCAATGCTGCAGATGTCAATTTGCAGGCGCGGCAAACGGTTGGCGCCGACGAGACGATACAGGCTTTGCTCGACGCGGCGTTGGCGCCAACGCCAACCGCCGTGCGCACCTTGCGCTTTACCTTTACCGCGAGCCCGACACGCACCTCTACCCCGACGCGCACTTCCACGGGTACACGGACGCGAACGCCAACGCGGACGAACACGCCGACCATCACCCCTACGCGTCCACCCACGCGAACCCCCACTCCGGGAGCCCCAACGCCAACGGCGGCGGCTACGTTTACGTTCACGGCGGTCCTGCAAACTCCGTCGGCTCCTACTCCAACCTCAACTCCAACCCCGACAGGGACAAGCACCGCGCAAGAGGAAGTCATCCGGACGTGTGTGCTCCGACCCGGGAGCGCAGCGTCGCGGATTAATATCCAAGCTCGGTCACTTGGCCTTTCAGTCAATTTGTCTGGACGGCAAGAATGGCGGTTCGGTCCGATGGACGAGAACGGTATTCGTCAAATTACGATTCCCCGAGAGAGAACGTCGTTCGCTCGTCTGTCGGTTGCTGGCATCGTCAGCGCGTGCGTTCGCTTGTCTGCCGATAGTTCCGGCTTTATCGATTGCGACGGAGGCGCGCCCGGTTATAACACCCTCGTCGAGCAGGACCACAATACATCGAATCCTCCGGGTCCACTCGGTGGGTTTCCGCAGGATCCGAACTGTTCGGCCACGGAGACGCTGCCCGACGGACAGGTGAGCCGCGCGAGCTTAGAAGGCGCTACGGATCCTCATCCCGGTGTCTGCCGAAGCCCCGTAAGGATCACTCGCAGCGGTGCTTTTGTGGCTGGCGGGATGCTACTTGTGGAGAACTTATGCCTTCGCATCCTCGACGTGGGAAGCACTGATCCCTGTCCGGAGCCGACCGAGCCCTGTGACACGGAACAAGGTGAATTGGTGTTAAGCGGTTCCATTACTTCCGGGACGACCGAGGTGGTCATTTACGATGTGGATAATACGACGACGGTCCTGAAGGACTCTCCGACGGGCTGCGGCGCCAACGAGGCGTTCCCCTGTGTGGCCAAGGTAGAGGGAGCGCCATTTGGGTGCGCGCAGGTGGATGCCGGAGACTTGAGTCGCGGTAAACTGGGCTTTGGCTTTCCTGTTTTGGATGTCCCGCTCGGCGGGGGGTTACAGCTGGACCTGATCGGAACCTTGAGCGTAGTCTGCCAGGCCCCGACACCAACGGCGACTCCGTAGGAGCCAGCGGACCCCGCACCGGTACCGTGGTTAGTCGGCGGCGGCTGAACATGCATCGCGTCGTTTTAGCCGCCGCGAGAAGCTTGTTGTCCGCGGCCCGTGCCAGCCGAGCGACGTAGCTTCACCCGCCGCGTGAGGGCAAGAGAACGCTTGCTTTAACCGTCAGGGACGAAGGTACATTTTTTCCCTTGCATGTGGCGCGCGTGTGCGGAATGAACATTGGCGTGACATCGAAGCGCTGCCCTGCGAGATACGGAAGCCTTGCTTACGCAGATTTTGCGAAGGGTGGCTTCTGTGCTCCCAGATTTTCGCGGAAGCACGGTTGGGCACCGATTCCGAGCGTTCAGAGAACATCCGGACGCCGGGACCGAAGGTTCAGGAGGTGCAATTCTATGAGTGTCGAGGGAAGGCCCCGCGGTCGGTTCGCTTGGGTGATAGCCATAGGTTACCTGGGGATATTCGGATCTGTTCGTGCGTCCGTGGCGCCTAGTGTGGATGTTAACGGGCGGCAAATCGAAACACAGCGTATCATGGGACCGAAGTGGATTCCGAATCGAGGCCAGGTAGATCCGCATGTCTTGTTTTATGCAAACACCTTTGCTGGCACCATCGCCATGTTGGGCGATGGTCGGCTGATTTACACGTTGCGACATGAAGGCGGATCGCGCCGTTTGCGAGCTGGTGTCGTCAACATGAGTGACAGTCGAGCGAGCGAGGTGAAACTTTGGTCCGTGGTGGAAGAGTTGGAAGGCGGTAAGGTCCGGCCGGCCCCGTTGCAGCAAACGAATACTCTGGTGAATTGGATTCGGGGAGCCGAGTCGCGTCAGTGGAAGGCTGGTTTGCCGACATACACGACCCTCGACCTGGGCGAGGTATGGCCCCGTGTTCAGGTGCAACTTCGTGTGAATGACACGGATGTCGAGCGGGTCTTTACCGTTCTCCCGCGGGGCCGCGTTAACTCGATTAGGCTTCGGCTTGACGGAGTTAGTGATTTAAGAGTTGCCCGAGATGGTTCGCTTGTGGGGCAGACGGAACTAGGTCCGATCCGCTGGTCCGCTCCGATTGCCTATCAAGTAGTCGCTAATGTGCATCGCCCGGTGCCCGTTCGCTACCGCGTCTTGAGTGGCGAGCGAGTGACGTTTCGGACGGGCCGTTACGATCCTTCGCGACCGCTCATCATCGATCCCTTCCTGAGCGCCACCTTCGTGGGTGGATCCAACTATGATGCGGCCTTTGCCATCGCCCGCGCAACGGTTCCCGGGGATGGTATATTCTTCTTCGTTGCGGGGGAGACAGTGTCGCCAGTTTTTCCTGTGACTTCGTGGTCAGCGGGATTTCAAGGTACTTTAGCCGGCGGGAGAGATGCGTTTGTGGCGCGCATCGCAGGGACAAGCCCCTCGCCTTTGAACCGAGTCACGTTCTTTGGCGGAGAGGGAAACGATACAGCGTGGGCCCTGGCAACAGACGGAGACCCCGCTTCTTACGTGTACGTCGCAGGGGAGACGGCGTCCTTGCTACTGCCGGCAACAGCCTCAGGGGCGCAATCAACGTATGGTGGGGGTTCAAAAGATGGGTTTATTGCGCGGTTTTCGGCAGACCTCAGTAGTGTCGTGGCGACGTACTTGGGGGGATCGGCGAGAGATGTGGTCCAAGCATTGGCTGTTTCCGGTAGCAGTGTGTTTGTAGCAGGGGCGACAAACTCGAATAGTTTTCCGGGCTCGGCCGGTGGAGGTCAGCCGTCACGAGCAGGAGGGTTCGATGGCTTCGTCGGAAAGCTTGCAGCCGACTTGAGCAGCGTGGTGCAAAGCACGTACGTTGGAGGGACGAGCGACGACTTCTTGACTGGGCTGGCAATTTCGGGCGCGGACGCATTTGTTGCAGGCTACACCGAATCCAGCGATTTTCCAGCGACTGCGTCCGGTGCACAAAGTACGCATGCTGGCGCCATCGACGGCGTTCTGACGGTGATGCCCGCTACACTGACGTCTCCACCGAGCCAGTCCACATATTTTGGCGGCACTGGCTACGAATATCTGCGAGCGCTCGTGTTAAATGGGACAGTGCTTTATGCAGCTGGGCAGACGGACTCGTCTTCGTTGCCGGGAGTAAGCGGGAAATTTCAAGACTCGTACGGTGGGGGCCCAACCGAGGGCTTTGTGCTTCGGGTGGATCAGACCCTCACCTCGGGACTCATGGCCACGTTCGTTGGGGGCTCAGCGGACGATTGGTTCAACGCGATCGACGTTGTGGGGAGCACCGTCGTAGCGGTCGGTTTAACAGGGTCCCCCACGCTGCCCGGCTCGATCAACGCACTTCAGCCCGTCCCTGGAGGCAACATGGATGGGCTGGTTGCAGCTTTGTCCGACGATCTAACGACAGGAGTAACCAGCTTCTTTGGCGGCTCGGAAATGGACGAGCTTTATGGAGCCAAAGGGTTCACTGATACCGCTGGTTTGCCGAGAGTCGGAATTGCAGGGGGATCCGAGTCAAATGACGTTCCGGCTCTTGATTTGGCAGCACAGCCCGTTCATCAAGGTGACGGCGATGGGCTAGTAGCCGAGCTGCCAGTTCCTCCTACCTTCGAATGTCCTCAGTTCGCAGTGGCTGGATGTTTAGCTCCTGTGAAGGCGTCGGTGACGGTCCAAGACCGAACTCTTGGGGGGGGAGACCCTGACGCCCGGGATAAGTTTGTGTGGACCTGGAAAGGCACGGCCACCAGTGGGTCGTATCACGACTTTGGTAATCCGATGATTGTTGGAGGACGGACGGACTATTTGTTTTGTGTGTACGACTCCAACGGCTTGGTCGATCAACTCAAGGTTGCCTTGCGGGTGAAAAGGGGTGGGATTTGCGGTGGTAGTGGGCAAACTTGCTGGAAGAAGGTGCCGAAACGAGGAACGCAAACAGGCTACATGTTCCGCGATCCCACGCTGGCGCAGTATGGGGTAGCGAGAATTTTGCTGCGCCGATCCCCGACGGGTGTCGGTAAGGACGTGATCAAGGTTTCGGCTAAGGGCGCGACTTTGGGGCTGCCCGGTCCAACGAATTCAAGCCAGTACTTTCTGGTCGATAATACCTTCCGCGTTCAGTTGTTTCGCAGCGATGGTAGCCGGTGCTGGGAAGCAACGTGGCCGGCCACCGCTGTACGAAAGAACACCACCACCTCTTTCCGAGCTTCGTGCGGAGGGACAGGGCAGCCCCCTTGTTAGCTGGCGCTTTTCTCGGATGTTCGGAGGCCTTAGGGGAGGGAAACCAAAATGGGTCGCGTGCGAAGGTTCAAGTTAACTGGGGTTGAGTTTTTCGCTTTTTTCACGCTGGGCGTAGCCGTGGTTGTGGGCGCGCCGCGCGTCGTTGCCGCTTACAACTGCGGGAATCGGCCGTTCGGTACCCCATTTACGGTCACGCCTCAGAGCAACTTGGTGGGTGTGACGACGACCTACACGATTCAAACCTCTGTCCCGGTGCTCGACGGTTGTGACATCACGACCTCGACCGTGTTCACGCTCGTTTTCCCGGGAGTCACCGATGTGAGCGGAGTGCCGGTCGGTGGCGGCACCTTCAACGGGCAGCCAATCGTTCAATGGGTTCAGGCCTCTGGAAACGTGCTGAAATTCCAATCGCCCGTTGCCGTGGCTAATGGAGCTTCGATCATGTTGGTTTTAGCGAACGTGGTGAACGACAGTACGTCAGGGCAAAAGTACCTCACGATGTCGGCAAGCCCCGTACAGAACGGGTCGATCGGTGCAACGCAGTCTGACCCGTTCGCCCTAGCGGTTCCGACACCCACCCCGACGTTGACGCCCACTCACACCTCTTCGCCGACTGCAACCCCAACGATTACCCTGACGTTTACTGCGTCGGCCACGCCGACTCCTACTCCCTCACCAACTCTCACTTCGACTCCCTCGGCAACGGCGACTGAGACCGCCACCTCTACACCCACCTCTACCCCGACGGTCACTCCCCCCTACGCTTACTGTGAAAGCGGGCCATCAACTGGATGCGTGAGCGCCGGCGGTGGTGTGCTCAGAATTACTGATGCAGCGAACGACGCGCGCGATGCGGTCACTTGGAAGTTCCGCAAGGGCCCGGCCTTGAGCCAGGCTGCGTTTGGGGACCCTGTGAACGGTAGCACGAGTTACGCGCTTTGTGTGTACGATGGGTCAACGCTTGTGATGGAAGCGCGTGTGGGAGCGTCGGCGACGTTTTGGAAAGCGATCAAAAATGGCTACCGCTACCTTGATAAAAACGGCTTGACCGACGGTTATCGTCGGCTGCTGTTGAAGGGTGGCGTGGCCGGACGAAGTCGATTGGTTGCACGATTGGTAGGGGCGCCGGTCCCAATGCCGTTACCGTTCAGTGGTACGCAGCTTTTCGATGCCACGGGGGGAATCGTGGTCCAGCTTCGCCAGTTCGGGGGGGGCTGTTATGAGACAACGTTCGCTCCCTCCTCGGTCCGCAGAAACTTGGCATCGAAGTTCGTTGCCCGCTACTAGCACCGAGGTGCCGGAGCCATGGCCCAAGGTGGTGGCGCCGACCCTGGCGTTCGCACGGCGGATCTATCAGCCGCGGCTAGGAGCTACGTTTCAGCCGGTTCGTTATGATGGTTCGGTGAAGTCGTGAAGGTCGATGCTGAACCGGCTGTGTCAACCTTGGCAACTTCGACGTCGAGTAGCTCGAGGGTCCCCAGCTTGAACGGATCTGCGTACTGCTCCTCCCTAGGAGGCTCGTCGATGGCGGCCACTCTTTGCACGTCAATTCCCAGTTTCGTGGCTTCGTCGCCTACGCGCTCGCACAAGTACTGCATGGCCGTCGTGCCGCCGGTGAGGTTGACAATCACTCGGTCTGCGTCGAGTAGCACGGGACGACAGACGTCCAAGACGCGTTTAATTTGACGAAACGCACGGTATGGATCGGCCAAGATGATCGGATGCACGGGAAGATCTGGCAGTCCTGCAGCCTGCAGGGTGTCTTTTAGGTGCCTACTGGCTTCCGCGGAGGTAAGCACAAGCAAAGCGTCAGGCCGGACGTGGCTCAGCGCTGTAAATAAAGCTCCTGGTGAGCGACCCAAGCCGGATACCAGCAGCTTTTGACTTCCGCCGAAGTGCACGTTTAATTTTTCTACCGTGTCAAGCAGCTGGCGACCATCGTGGATGACCAACTGCCGTAGCTCGTCTCGCGTGGGTAGGGGTGTCTGCGACTTCATGCCGGCGTGCGCGAGCAGGTTACGCTTTTCGGAAATTTTGCTCCAAAAGCTAGCGAGCAGTTGCTGCGTTTGCGTCAGGGCGTGAGCCCCAGGAGTGCGGGTGCGATAAGCCAAAGCAGCTAAAAACCGTTCAGCAGGGCGCCGGCTTCGTTCGTGATGCAGCCAGTCCCGGGTTATCCCTTGCCGGTAAAGAACCAAGTTCACCACCCACTCCCTGAGCGCTTCGAGGCAATTGGTGTAGTCGTCGTGCTCGAAGAGCCAACGCGTAAACTGCCACTGGCGCTCGAGCTCCTCTTTGGTCAGGGGAAGTTCTTCTTTACGTTTGATTTCTGGAGGTAGGCTCCAAACGCGCACGACCTTCGCCAGCTCCCGCGCCGCGAGAATGGCTGCGTCTTCTGCCAGAATTGTCACCGCGGCAACTGCCTGGATTAATTTTTGAGCCTCGAATCCGGCCTCGATAGGCAGTCCCGACGACAGCGGCACCGCAAGTTTTTCTGCCGCATCGCGAATGACAGACACCTGCTTAAAATGCTGCTGAATACTACCAGCTGCGGAGAACAGCTTACTGACATGCTGCCGCAGAATTGCTGCCAGCGGGCGCGCTCGCCCGGTATCGCGTAACGCTGTGAGAGCTTGGTACCACCGTACTAACTCGAAAAACCGGCTCAGGTCCAGAATGGGGTGCGTTCCATCCAGACCCTCGAGCTCTCGCGCACTGTAAAACATCCCCCTGAATTGGGCTTCGCGTAAACCGACCAAGTAGGTCAGAGCCGCTGTGTAGAGGAAAGGCAAGTGACGAAACCCAAAAGTAACGTCCACCGCTACTTCGCTCGGGTGATCTTCCGGGACGATTTTCAGGATGGTGGACAGGACTTGTTCCATATCGCGCTCCGACTGAACCTCCGGAACTTCACACCACTCGGTGCCCCGCACTCCTAAGGCTACGAACTCTTCGGCAATACGGTCGAATCGGGTGGCGCGTGCCTTCGCCGTGCAAAGAACGCGCACCAGCATACGCTCCCGCTCTGCAGCATCGAACACGAGAGCTGCCGTTGCTACTGGAGCAAAGCGTGTGCTGTGTCTTTGACCGCGAAACCCGTACGTGAGCTCAGGGTACTCGGCGATGCCCAGGCTGGTGAGGAAGAAAATATCCCGCTCCATCCCAGTCATCCGCCCGCCTGGACCTGAGCCACGATCCCCTTTCGCTGTGCCGAGGTTTTCTTGGCAACCTCAAGCTCGTAACGTCCGAAGCCAAAGGTGGTTGCTTTGCCAATTTGTGCCAGAGAACCGAAGTGCAGCAGGGGCAGGAGCGCAGCCACCGCTGCTCCTCTAAGCCGAACCGTACCGACAAGTCCGGGCCACAGCATCCATCGCTCCTGCCGGCCAGAATACCGGCCCAGCCGCACGACACGGAGGTCAGCTACTGATTCGAGCGAGGCGGCGAGTCTGGCGACGTCATCATCCGGTTCCCATGCTTTGCCGTTAAGCTGAGCCAGCAGATGGGCACGGCGCAGGATGGCTTCTAGAAGTAGCTGGGCGTCCACTTCGGAGGAAATCTGGCCTCGGTGCTTAACACGCAGCGGAGTGACGAATCGAAGCGTTACTTCCACGGAGTCAGCGGTGGGCGGAGAGTTAGGGATTGGCTGTACGTCGATGAGCCGGAGATGCGCGCGGGCGTCTCGGGGGCCGACCCCGCGTCGACCTGCACGTTCTAGTGCCCTGCGCAAAAAATTCCAATGTTGCCAAACCTCGTCCATCGCGGTGAGACGGAAGGTCACGATTTCCCCGCTCTGGACTGGGACTGAGCTTTGTCCCGTGGGTAAGAAGGGCTCGTCCGGGGAGATCACGAGAGGGCGGGGAAGCTCGGTGGTTACGCCCAGGTCTCGCAATCTCGGAAGTGCCGTGTGGTACGGTTCGAACAGGGTTGGATAAGTGCAGGTTGGTTGCGCCGGGCAACCTCTGCAGCTCGGCCGCGCCGGTGCAACACAAGCCTCTTCGTGTAACGCGCGCGCCAGCGCTCCGTGCAACGCAGTCGTCGGTAAGGGCGGGAGTGTGCCCGCTTGGGTGACCTCGTACCGAAGCAGCCAAACATGAAGACGGGGGAGTTGACTCATGGCACGCAGTGGCCACGGAT
>CALAMI010000014.1 GCA_937925685.1 Candidatus Binatia bacterium
GCGCCGGGGGGCTTTGCGGATGGAAAAACCGTGAGCCCCGGTTGCGCTCCACCCCAAACCGGTAAAGCGTAAATGGAAGTGGCTCCACAAAACCCGAAACAAGCGCAGCGGCAAGCCGGGCCTCAGTCTCTGGAGGTGTGCTCAGAAACAGGCCTCGCAACTCCTCCAACGGCAACGGCGTTGAAGCCCGGCGCTCATGCCCTAGGGCAGTATCGTAACGAGTCATCCGCAGCGAACTGCTGCGGCCCCATTGAAGCGCGTTTGCGCACGGGAAGGTGGAACTTCTGGCCGAAGGAGGAACTTTCACGCACACCTCGAAGTCCGAAAGCCGTGCTTTTGCCCGCCGCGAACCATCGGCATGCGGCTGCCAGGCTGCAGGCAGTAGGAGGTCCCCGTGCGCAGCCTCACTTGGGGGCGCGCGAGTGCATAGCAAATGCGCGGTACAAATTTTGACACAATGCGCTTTTGCTGAAACAAAAGCACCAGGCCCCTTGTCGAACCAGCGTCTCATCCTCGCTGTCGCTCGATCCGCTGCGCATGGTGCAAAGTTTGCTCCGCAACGACTCGGAGTCGAGCGTCTGTGGGCACCCTCCAACGGATACCGTATCTTCAACTTCAGCAGCACTACCGCACATCTCTTTGGCTGGCCATTCTGCTGTGCTTCCTACACAGCGCTGCCACGACGGAGGCGACCATCTTTGTGCCTGGAGAGCCCGAAGAACTTTTCGCGGCGGCCGATGCGGCGATCTTGGGCCAGGTGGAAGGAATCGAATCGGTCACCAACGAGGAAGGAACTTTCACGAACGTCACCATCGCCGTGGAGCGGGCCCTCGGCGCGTACAGCAACAGCCGCGTGGTGCTCGTAGAACCTGGTGGTGAAACAGCAGTGCAACGCCGTTGGGTATTTGGCTCACCCACATTCCACCTCGGCGAGCGCGTGCTGGTGTTCGTCGATCACTCTGCCCGAGGATTTGCTCGCTCTTTGTACCTCGGGCTCGGCAAGTTCCGCATCGTGCGCAGCCGGGAGGGAGAACAATACGCTGTGCAAAACCTCACAGAAGCCGTCGTGTGGGATGCGCAACGACGCCGTAGCCAGCGCTCTTTCAGTCGAACCTACCGCCTCGAAGCCTTGCTGCGACGGTTGGAGATGCAACACACGCGCCGCCCGCGCACAGCCCGCAAGCTGAGCAGCACACCGATGCGCGGCACCTCGTCCCGCCCTCGCTTTGCCTTTTCCGGGCCAGCAGCCGCGCGCTGGTTCGCTCCGGACCGGGGGGAACCGATCACCGTCGGCATCGACCCTACAGGCGACTTGCGGATTGGCCCCCACAACTCCATCGCCGCCGCACGCGATGCTCTCCAGGCCTGGAGCAACGTTGCCTGCACGGCTGTGCGCTTCCTCGCGGAAGAAGAGGTCGTACCCGCTCCCTTCGCTGCATGCGATGGCAAAACGCAAATCCTATTCAACGACCCGTTCGAAGATATCGCCGACCCGGTGAACTGCGTGGGCGTTCTCGGAATCGGTGGAATTTGTGGCGCTTCCGCCCTGCCCCAATCGTTTTCCGGAAGCCAGTTTTTCGAAATTTCCGAGGGCGATGTCATCATTGCCAATGGCTTTGCCGACTGCCCCTTTTGGAACATTCCCGGACTTGCCGAAGTGCTCACCCATGAGGTGGGACACGCGCTCGGCCTCGCGCACTCGTCCGATGACCCCGAAGAGCGCGATCGCTTACGCTCCGAGGCCACCATGTACTACCGCGCCCATTTCGATTACCGCGGCGCTGCCCTACGCGACGATGATCGCGCAGCGATCTGTGCCCTCTATCCGGCACCGTCGGAAACCACCCTCTCCTTCGACCGCGCAGCTCTGGTTTTCGACGGTCGCGAAGCCCCTCCGCGCCACCGGCTGCTTGTCGAGGGCACCTTTCGCGTTGCCGACCCGGCTTGGCAACTCGCAACCGATGCCTTCTTTCTGACCGTTCGCGACGGCGCCCGAACTTTGGTCTACGCGGGTATCGCACCGCAAGACTGGCTACGCAGCACGCGAAACAACCGCTTCCGCTGGCGTGCCCGTAGCGCCGTCGGCGTCACCGCGATTGATCTCGTACAGCGCGACGCGCAAACCTACGACTTTATCCTACTGTCTCGTAGCGCCACCATACAACCGAGCGCTACCGGCTCTCTTACCGTATCGATGGCCTTGGGCGAAAACAGCACCACGACTCCACTCTCCCTGCGACCCGGAGCGCGGCTGCTGCGATTCCCGTAAGCCGCCGCCCGCGATCGAGGAGCTAGTTATCTCCGGGTCGGCCGCTCCGAGCCCAGCCCCCAAACTGCCGACCGACGCTCAAAAAACACCTCCTGCGAGCCACCTCCGCTTCGGTGAGGTGCAACGCCCTTGGCCGAGAGCCAACGAGGCGGAGGCGAGCGCCGCCGGTCGAGCCAGCCGATACGAACACCCGCGCGGGAACCTCGCCGGGGCAATGCCAACCGCTCCACGACGCTACGCGATCACAACCATCGCTAAGCCAGCCCAGCAACCGCAGCGGCACCGTGCTTCCAGAGGCAAATTCGCACAGCCTCAGTGCACTCCAACGGGGCGTCCCCACCGGGCCAGGCGAAGCTCATCTTCCATTCCCCACACGCGCTCGTGCAGCGCGTCTACCGCCTCCGGGTCGTATAAAAGGTAGCGAAGTTCCCGTGGGCTCACAGCGTCAGGTCCGTTTTGCAGAAGCTTCTCCAGCCACTGTCGGCGCCGGGCACGCACCGTTGGGCTGAGGCGCCGTGGCGCACCCAATAGCGCGCGGTGCCATGCATTGATCCACGGGTCCACCGCACTACGAATAAAGCCGTCGTGCTCCAGACGAGGCAACGCTGCTGCAGCCTGTTGCAGCCTTTGCCAATGCCGCTGCAAATCAACCAGTTCGGTCGGCGGCGAGACTTCTTCCGGAATCAAAAACAAACCAAGGCGACGGGTACGGTCCCCCCAGCGAACCCGGCTTACCGTAACGGACAGGGGCACCGACAAGATCAAGGCGGCAATGATCGGCGTGAGCCACCAAAAATAACCCGGGTTCAACCAGTAAAGCCCAAGGCCCCAAGCACTCGCCCACAAACCATCCCAAGCGTGGTGCCGCAAGGCGTCGGCCCACGTCGTCTCCGCGTCCTCGCGCCCCTGCGATTTCCACTGAACCGTTCGGCCCAGCAAGTTTTGGACGACGAAACGACTATGGAACACCATGCGGATGGGGGCAAAAAGACTGGAAAGCACGATCTCGAAAAGCACACTGAGCAAAAGCCGCGCAAGCCCGCCGAAGGCTTGCGCCTGACGCCAAACCGCACATACCAAAAAGACGCTGAGCAGCTTGGGTAAAAACAGGATCGCGGCCGTCACCGCCATGAGCGCAATCGCCCACTCGGGCCGCCAAATGGGCCATTCCGGGAAAAGTGCTGGACCATGGGGGAAATATTCAGGCTCCCAAAACACATGAGACACAGCTTCGATCGTGCTCAGCGCCAAAAACGCAAACCACAGCAACGCCGAAACGTAAGAAAGCACCCCATTGAGGAACAGCACCCGATGAGCGCCAAACAACCCTTCAGTGAACAGCAGCCGCAAGTGTTGCAGGTTACCTTGGCACCAGCGGCGGTCTCGGTTCATTTCTTCCAGCAGGGTGGATGGCACCTCTTCGTAACTGCCATTGAGGTCATAGGCCAACCAAATTTGCCAGCCAGCGCGCCCGAGCAATGCCGCTTCGACGAAGTCGTGGCTCATGATTTCGCCGCCAAGGGGTGGTTTTCCGGGTAGGCGGGGCAAGCCGCAGTGGCGCGTGAACGGCTCGACGCGAATGATCGTATTATGGCCCCAATATTGGCCATCGCCCAACTGCCAGAAGTGCAAGCCAGCGGCGAACATCGGTCCGTAAAGACAGCTGCTGAATTGTTGCACCCGCGCCAGTAGCGAACGCCGATTCACCGCTCGCGGGGCGGTCTGGATCATGCCGGCCGTGGGATGGGCGTCCATCAGCTGCACGAGTCGCACGATGGTTTCGCCGCTCATGATGCTATCGGCATCGAGCATGACCATGTATTCGTAATGGGCACCCCAACGGCGGCAGAAATCGGCGACGTTACCGCTCTTGCGTTTCAGGCGCACGCGGCGACGCCGGTAGAAGATGCGACCGAACCCGCCAACTTCGAGGCACCAATTGAGCCAAGCCTCTTCTTCGCGCACCCACGTGCTGGGATCGGAGCTGTCACTGAGCACGAAGAAATCGAAGTGCTCCAGTGCGCCGGTGCGCTTCAAGGAGTCGTAAATTGCCCGCAAGCCGGCGAAAACCCGCTCCACCGGCTCCTCGCAAATGGGCATCACGATGGCCGTGCGGCCACGCGGGCGAAAACTGGCGGTTTCAACCGGGGGTAAGCGCGTGATCGCGAAGCGGTCTCCGAACAACAAGGTAAAAAAACCAAATACCGCGGTCCAAAATCCGATGGAGATCCAACCAAACAACGCGCCGAAAAACAAAACGATAAAAAACTCGAGCCACGTTCGGCCTTGGTACGGCAACACCGTCTGCATAAAGCCGCTGGCCACGATTGTCGGCAACAAGACCAGCGCTGCCAACAGGATTCGGCGCAGCCGTGCCGCACGAATCCATGGCAAGGCCGAGCGGCGCTTGCGCAGCTCCTTACCGCGCAGCACTTGTTCATCGCTCTGGCCCCGCAGCCGCTTCCACAGACGTTGCCACACCCGACGCTCCACCGGCTCCGGACGCATATGCCGGCGGCGCAACACTTGATGCGAAGTCGGGTACCCGCTGCGCTGCGGGACCTCGCTGCAGGTGCGGCCACTCGCTTGCAACACTCTTTGCAGTCGCCAGCGAAGGTAGTCCGGCAACTGAGGGAACGCACCTGCGGATGGCGGCCACTGCTCCAGCAGAATTTCCCGAAACGCACGCAACGTTTCTGCGCTGGCGTGATTTCCTTCGACCCAGCGCGGGCGTTCGATTGCCCGTCGCACCGCACGATCGGCCAAGGTCGCGGCTTCTTCGTCCTCGAGCCCGAGGGCTTTGCCATACCGCAAAGCACGATGGCGCGCTGCGGCCCAGTCTTGGTACAACCGCTCCGGCGGAACTGTCAGCGGCCGCCGCTCGAGGTCCTCATCCATCTGCCGCTTGGCCGGCTCGCTCATGGTACCAACAGGTACGACCAAGTTTCCGTCAAAACCCGCTCACCAAGCATTAAAAAGGCCCGAAGTTCGACGGGTTCGTTTCGCTTCGGGCGCACCTGAAAGGCCAGACGCCACCCGCCCGTAACGGGGTTTTTCACCACTTGTTGGTCGAGGAGTTCGGCCGAGTCGGGACCCGAAGCGATGGTTACTGCTCCGTGCAGCACCGTTTCCGGCGGAATGGCTTCTAGCTCCCCGCCAGCAAAGTCGACGATCAGGCGGTAAGCGTCCTCACGGTTGCCGCGGTCGCGGCGAGTGGCCACAACCCTACCTCCTGGTGGACGGTGGGGGTCGTCGCCATACCACCACAGGCGGTAGCGCATCGAAAATGGCACACCCGGCTTGGCTTTCGCGTCCGGTACCCAAAAGGCCACAACGTTGTCATTCGTATCTGACTTCGTAGGAATTTCGACGAGCATGACTCGTCCCGCACCCCAGTCGTCCAGCGGCTCGACCCAGCCACTGGGGCGGCGATCGCGCCGAGTTTCTAGATCTTGGTAATGATCGAAGTTGCGGTCACGCTGCAAGAGTCCAAAACCACGCGGGCTTTGCATGCGGAAACTACTAATCGATAACGAACGCGGGTTCATCAGCGGCCGCCACAACCACTCCTCATTGCGAAAGCACAGCAGCAAACCATCGGAATCATGCACTTCGGGGCGAAAATCTTCCACCGGACGAGGGCTGTTTTCCCCATGAAAAAACATGCTTGTCAGCGGTGCGATCCCCAGTTGTTGTACGTCCCGCCGCAGGTAGAGGCGGGCCTCCACGTCTACCCGTGTTTGCTCTCCAGGCCGAACGAGAAATCGGTAGGCGCCTGCAGCACTGGGGCTATCCAAAATGGCGTACACGATGAGCTCGGTCGACCACGGTTGAGGCCGAACAATCCAAAACTCGCGAAATGACGGAAACTCTTCACCACTGGGCAATCCAGTATCAATGGCCAAACCACGTGCCGAGAGACCGAACACGTGCCCCCTCCCCACCGCGCGGAAATAGCTGGCACCCAAGAACACGATGACCTCATCATAGTACTCTGCGCGGTTGATCGGAGCGTGAATGCGGAAACCGGCAAAGCCCAAGTTGTGGGGTACGCGGCTAGCAAAGTCGTTGCGTCCGTAATCGAAGTCGCTTGGCGAAAACGCCAAGGTGTGTACTCCAGTATCGTCAACCACGTGGATGGCGACCGTGTGCCGGTAGTAATACCCGGGATGAAAGAACTGGAGCTGGAAGGGCAAGCCGGTGTCGCGCCATAACGCTCGCTCACGCCTAAAGCGAATATCCCGCCACTGGTCGTAGGTGACCCGGGTCAACCACTCCGGGATCGGCTCTGGCGGTTGATACGCCTGAGCGGCAAGCTTCTGCGCCCGGTCGGCAACCAACTCGAAGTGAAAGTGCGCTCGTGCGGCGCTGTGTCCCGCTACCACAAGCAACGCAACCGCCACAGCCGTTTTTAGCAACGAATCGCAGTTCGATTGCGCCTGACCCTTTTGCATCGTCCCATCCGATGAGTTGCCTCTTTGTATGCACAGAGGTGGTATCTGACCAGCCCGCTAGCGCATTTTTCCGCCGAGTGCCGATGTCCTGCATGCTTCCTTGGGGCGCAAACCTCGTACTGGCGTTGCCCACACCCACTTGTGCAGGCAACGCAGGCATGAAAGAGAGACTTACCGTTTCCTGTATGCGCCACCCATCGTACTCGACTGTGAGGTTTCGTGCTCGTTTCTTGCTGTGGGGATTTCTTCTCGGGGTCGTGGCCAGCGGCTGTGGCGACGACGGCGAGCCAACCGCACTCCAACTCACCGCTCGTCGCATTGCCGTCTGGCAGATAAGCGCACCGAACGAGCCACCGAGAAGCAACGTGAGTAATCCCTTCCTTTCCCCTGGCAAGCAGTTTGTGGCCGAAATTTACGAGGTGCCCGAGTTCCCGTGTGTGCGCACGGACAGTGACGACTACCTCCACATTCCGGAGGCCACACAATCTCCGGGGCTGCCTGCTGTTTTTCTCGCAGTGCCTCCGGCTGACCCGGGAGCGCCCGTCATCATGCTGTTTCATGGCAACGGTCTCGATTTCATCGAGGCTCTGGCCTCCTTGTTCGTCCACGCCGCCCCGCGCACTGCAGCACAACTATTGCAAGAGCAACCGGGATTCGCTGGCTTTATCGAAATTCTCAACCGCGGCGGGGCAATGCGTGGGCTTACCGGCGAGGCCAGTGGCGCCGTGGCCGCAGCCGCGCTCGAGCGCGGCTGGGGACTCGTCGTGCCGGGCAACTGCTGGGGCGACGGTGGACACCACCGCGGTGAAGTGGTCGATTATTATATCCGCGCCCCGCGGTACGGCCGCAGTATGGACGATTTTGTCTGGCAGTGGTACCGGAAGCAGTTTGGCCACGACCGCGCTCGAGAATACTCCTTTGGGTGCAGCGGCGGCGGACAACGGACCGCGCAACTGTTGCTAGCCGATCCCAACGCTGTGGCCGCCGCCGCGGTGGACAGTCCCGCAGACTATCTCCCTGGCTTCAAGGAAGATCCTCCGGGCTTGTTCTCGTTGCTACAAGGGATTCCCGGTTACCTCGAGCGGCTCGATGCGTTTTATCTCGCCCACTACGGCACGTGGGAAAACGCCGCGGCGCAAAGCCTCGGAACGCAGTTACTCGAGCGTGGCATTCAGACGCCGATCTACCTTACTTTTTCGCGCAAAGACCCCTTGGTGACGTACAGTATCACTCGCCGATTGGCTGAAGCGCTCGGGCAACGCCAACCAGCCGGGCGGCAGGTTGTCTGGGATACTGGCGAGGCGGTGCACTGCCAGGTCAACACTCGTAGCCGCGCCGAAGCGGTTCTCGACTGGCTCGAGCAGTGGCGACACTAAGTCCACACCCCTGGCCCGCAGAGCTTGCTTCGGTTCCACGTGCCGCGCGACACTGAAGGACGATGGATTTTGGCATCGACCACCTGTTGAAAAGCGAGCAGTGGCAGCGACGTTTACGCGGCCGACGCGTGGCCTTACTTGCGCACCCGGCGTCGGTCACCCGGGAACTCGTGCACTCCCTCGATGCCCTCGCGCAACTTCCCGGCATGCAAATCACCATGGCCTTCGGCCCGCAACACGGGCTACGGGGAGAAAAACAAGACAACATGGTCGAGTCCAGCGACTACGTCGACCCAGTCCATCGCATCCCCGTGTTCAGTTTATACGGTCGAACCCGGCGGCCCACGCCGGAAATGCTGGACGGTTGCGACATCGTGCTTGTGGATCTTCAGGATCTTGGCTGCCGGGTATATACGTTCGTCACCACGTTGCGTTACTTACTCGAAGAAGCTGCCCGTGTCGGCAAGGAAGTGTGGGTGCTCGACCGACCCAACCCCATCGGTCGAAACGTCGAAGGCTTGCGCTGTCGGCCTTCCTGGGAGAGCTTCGTGGCCGCGGGTGACTTTCCCCTTCGCCACGGACTCACCCTTGGCGAACTCGGTTGGTACTTCGTCGGTTGCCTCTCGTTGGACTTGGCCTACGAGGTCGTGCCCTTACTGGGCTGGCAGCCAGAACAGCCACCCGGCTATGGTTGGCCACTCGATGAGCGTTGCTGGGTCAACCCTAGCCCCAACGCACCCAATCTGTGGATGGCTCGCTGCTATCCTGGAACCGTCATGCTCGAAGGTACCGAACTCTCCGAGGGAAGGGGCACCACCCGTCCCCTCGAACTGTGCGGGGCTCCAGCACTGGATGTTCCGAAAGTGCTCGCTCGCATGGGGGAGCTTTGTCCCGATTGGCTCGAGGGCTGCAAACTCCGCCCGTGTTGGTTCGAGCCAACGTTCCATAAACATGCCAGGCAGCTCTGCAGGGGGCTTCAAATTCATGCTGAGCCGCCGGTATACGAGCCAGCGCGGTTTCGTCCCTGGCGACTCGTAGCACTGTTGCTCAAAGCCACGCGTGACACGCATCCCGACTGGCCCCTGTGGCGGCGCTTCGCGTACGAATACGAGTACGAGCGGCTCGCTATTGACTTGATCAATGGCGGGGAGGACTTGCGACACTGGGTCGATGACCCTGGTGCTACCCCCTACGACTTAGAGACCTTGGCACGAACCGATGAGGAAAAGTGGATCGAGGAACGGAGACAGTGGGTGCTCTACCCTTGACTCGTTCCTGCAGTGTGGCACGCAACAATTGCGTTCGGAGGAGGACGAACCTTATGGCCATTGCGGAAGGCAAGGCAGCACCGGATTTCACCCTCAACGATGCAGGCGGTAAGCCGGTGTCGCTGGGGGATTTCCGCGGGAAAGATGTCATCTTGTACTTTTACCCGAAAGATGACACCCCCGGCTGCACGAAAGAAGCATGCGGCTTTCGTGACGCCTGGAAAGAGCTGCAACGCTTAGGAGTGGTGGTGCTCGGGGTATCCGCGGACAACGCCGAGTCTCACCAAAAATTCATCCGTAAGTACAACCTGCCGTTCCCGCTGTTGAGCGACCCGAACTACAAAGTGATGAAAAAGTACGGCGCCTACGGAGAGAAAACCATGTACGGCAAAAAAACGCTCGGCGTCATTCGCTCGACCGTGTGGATTGGGCCTGACGGCAAGATCAAAAAGCACTGGGCAAAGGTCGCTAACGCCGAGAAGCACCCGGCACAGGTATTGGAGGCCATCAAAGCAGGAAGGACGCAACACTAGTGTCGGTGTAGCCCTGGGGCAAATTGCCGCAAAAAAGCGGCACCGCGGCGCTTCGCAGTCGCTGTGATCCGTCCTTTTGATCTGATGGGGTCACTCTTGGAGGCGAAGTAACGTCGTTGCCGGGCCCCTTGGCGGCTACTCAGCGGGCAAGAAGTGCCGGAACAAGTCGACCAGGTTCGGTCCACGACGCAAGGTGTGACCACCGTCAATGGCAACGCACTGGCCGGTAATCCACGCTGCCTCGTCGCTCAACAAAAACGCCACCAACTGGGCCACATCTTCCGGTTTGCCAATGCGGGCTAGCGGCATGCACCGGAGGTAGTCTTCGCGCGCTTCTTGAGTGTGCACCAATGGCGCAGCCAGGTCGGTCTCGACCAAACCCGGCAGCACAGCGTTCACGCGGATGCCGTGCTGCCCCAAATCGTCGGCCGCACAGCGGGTCAACATATTGAGGCCGGCTTTCGACACGCAGTATGCCGTCATGCTGCGATGCGTGAGCACGCTGGCAATCGAGCTGATGTTGACCATGCTGCCACCGCCATTGACCTTCATGGCCCGGGCTTGGTGACGCATGCAGCGGTAAACGCCGAGCAGGTTCGTATCGATCGTGTGCAAAAATTCATCTGGGCGCGCGGTCAACACCGAACCGAGCGTCGCGCTGCCGGCCGAATTCACGGCCAAGGTCAAGGGACCAAGCTCCCGTTCGGTTGCGGTAACGGCTTTCTCGACATCGGCCATGCGGGTCACATCGCAGTGTACCCAACGTGCTGCCGGCCCTAAGGTGTCTGCCGCCTTAGCGAGAACGTCCTCCCGCCTGCCCGCCAACATCACCTTTCCCCCACCGCTCACGATCGCCCGAGCGCAGGCCAGGCCAATGCCGCTTCCGCCGCCGGTAATCATAGCCACCTTTCCCTGAAAGCACGCCATGGCTGTCTCCTCCATCGTTAGGCCCTTTTGTCTCGTTGACCCTGCTAGGGCAACTCGAGCAGCGTGGCGACGTAGCCTGAATTCGTACGTTCGTCATTCAAGTTGGCTGACCGGCACCTGGATCAGGGGGCGTCCAGAGAGGAAGGTGTGAGCAGGAGTACCTGGCGGCGCGGCGTGCGTCGGGAAACCGACCTTTCACGACCCCACGGTTCTTCTCTTTTTGTTGAAAAACACGGAGCAGCAGCACACCTAATTGGGTTGACAATGGCCGCTGACCTCAAGAGTTTGTTGCCTCGAGCTTCTGCTGTCTTTCGGGCCAAATTCTTCTGCCTGTTTGCCGTCCTTGCAGCCGTGCGGTTGCTGCGACCGTTCGTTTCTCCCTCGACGCTAGCAACAGAACTCACTCTGGTAACAGCGATCGCCGTTGTGCCAGCACTATGGCTCGCTGTCCAACGAGAAGAACCACGGAGGTCCTGGATCACCTTCGCTCTCCTTTGTGATTTGGTTGCCCTAACACTGGGCATCCACTTCGGAGGAGGTGCCGACCACGCCAGCGGGGTGATTCTTTACGGAGTGATTATCCTGCTCGGCGGTGTGCTGGCGTCAGAGCAAGTATCCAATCTACTGAACACCGTGGCGATCACTCTGTACACAACGATGGTTGCTGCGGAATACTTGGGTTGGGTTGCCTTGCCCACTGGGTAGCCTATCAGCGACCGTCAGACCGCCGAGTTGCCACCGCTCTCATGGTCGGCGTGTACCTCATAGTGTTGCGATGGCTTGTGAGCTGTGGGATAGGGCTGATCCGGCGGGCTCAGCAAGTTGCTGAGGAAATCCGTGCGGACACAATACGCACCCTCGCCCATGCCCTCAACAATGCATTGTTTGCGATTTCTGGCTACGCGGACATTCTGGCAGCCGAAGGACTGCGCTGTGGTAGCAGGCTCGCCCAGGGCATTAAATTTTTAGCGTTGGGCGCCGCCCAACTTCTCATGAACATGATCGACGCCACGCGCCCCGAAACGCGACCCTTCGTCGCGCGGCCGGAGACCCTCGCTCCCAGCGAAGTTCTCGAAAAGGTGCACCAGTGGTTCGCGGGAAGGGCGCAAGACCTGGGAGTTACCATTACCCTGGTGCAAACACAGGCACCCAACAATTGTGTCGCGGACGGGCAGGTGCTCGAACGAGCCCTCCACAATTTAGTCAGCAATGCACTGCGACACGTTAAGTCTGCCGGGCACATCGAGATCGGCTGCCGGGAAGAGGCGGGATCGATCGTCTGGTAGGTTCGGGGCGATGGGGAAGGGATCCATCCAAAACTGCTGCCACGGATTTTCGAGCCGTTCGTCAGTGGAGAGTTCAGCACTACTGCAGGCGGAGCCTCCGGGCTTGGGTTGTACATCGTCAAGCGAGTGGCTGAGGCACACGGTGGGGAAGCAAGCGTGGATTCGCTCCTGGGCGGCGGTAGCCTTTTCACCCTGCGTCTTCCCTTTCGCTTGCCTCCAATGGCCTATCCTTGATTCCCAGCCAAGCCCAGGTGCCTGCTGGTTGTTTCCAAGTGCGTCGTCTCCGCCCTCCGCCTCAGGCTCCGGCGGAAAGCAAAGAAACCGACCTTGGTCAGCGTTCACCACCTCGTCTAGAACCCTAGCCGGGTTTTCCCGGAGCAGTTATGAGCCTCACCCATGATGGGAGTGGAACTCGTACCTTGTGCCAGCGAAGCCACGTGGGAGCGACGTCTGAAGGAGCTTCCTGGTGCCACGGTTTTCCACCGTTTCGCTTGGTTAAAGCTGGTCGCCCACCTCAGCGGAAGTGAGCTACGTCTCTATGAAATCAGCGATGGAGCCAAGAAAGTGGGCTTGTTTCCCTTGTTTTTTTTTCGCCGTGGCGCGGCCAAACTGGCGGCATCGCCGCCACCGCTGGCAGCAACGCCTTATCTGGGACCCGTGGCTCCAACTGAGGTGGTGGCTGGCGCGCTCGAAGCGGCGGCCCTCGAAGCAAAACGGCTGAGTGCCGTGTACCTCGAGTTTCGGATTGCGCAGAGGTTGGAGCCCGGAAAGATCAAGGCGTGCGGCTTCGAGGTGGAACCACGGAGCACGTTTGTCCTCGATCTTCGTGCTGGGGCCGACGCACTGTGGTCGCAATTCTTGGACTCATCGTGTCGCCGAGCCATCCGCAAGGCGCAAAAAAGCGGCGTGGAGATCGAGGAGGCCAGCTTGGCGGAAATCGTGGAACCATACTACCACATGGCTCAAGAGGTATTTTCCAAATACCATCGCCCTCCCCCGCTCAGCATGGAGCAATACCGGCAAATTGCTGAAACGCTGGAGGCTGCGCCCTTGGCCAAGGTATTCGTTGCCCGATGCCAGGGTAAACTCTTATCTGCCGGGATTTTCCCGTTCGATGAACAGAGCGTGTACTATCTCGACGGGGTGAGTACGGAGAGTGGCTTAGCGATGCGACCGAACAACCTGCTGCACTGGGAAGTCATCTGCTGGGCCACCCGCTGCGGCATTCAGAGGTACGACATGGTAGGCGCTGGGGTTGCTGGTGTGGCGCGTTTCAAGCGTAGCTTTGGTCCCGAAGAAGTCCCTTACACATATTGTTTCCGGTCCCTCACCCCCTGGGCAGGGCTAGCTCGGCAGGCTTACGCCCTGTTTGCCCCGGCAGGGCGAATGGTTCGATACTTTTTGCAGTCGAGACGGAGGGATTCATGATGGCTGCCCCCCGGAGAGAGTCGAAATTAGAGCCTGCGGCTGGGTCCGAGGAGCTGGTGAAGCGCCCCGGGCAGCACCAAGTGCATGCTCTATCCATTGCCGAGCTTTTGATTTTGCTCGATACTGACGCACATCGGGGCCTCGCTGAGGAAGAAGCCGAGCAGAGGCTTGCTCGCTTTGGACCCAACGTTTTGCCCCCGCCGCGCAAACTGCACCCACTGCAACGATTTCTCCTCCAGTTCCATAACCCGCTCATTTACGTCCTCCTTGTTGCAGGGGGCGTCACGGTTGTTCTGCGTGAGTTTCCGGATGCTACGGTGATTTTTGCTGTTGTGCTGGTCAACGCCATTGTTGGCTTCATACAAGAATCGCGAGCTGAACGCGCCCTCGAAGCCCTACTCCAATACCTGCGCAATGAAGCCACGGTGATTCGGTCCGGCATGAAGCGCCGCCTGCCTGCGGCGGTACTCGTTCCTGGGGATTTGGTGTTGCTGGAGCCCGGGGACAAAGTACCGGCTGATCTCCGCATCATTTCCACTCACGAGTTGCGGATCGACGAATCGCTGCTCACGGGAGAATCCGTGCCGGTGTTGAAACACGCTGCAGTGATCGACGCGGAATCGAGCCTAGCCGACCGTGGCAACATGGCGTTTTGTGGCACCCTCGTCACTTCGGGCCGCGGCACTGGCGTGGTGGTGGCCACCGGAGGAGCCACCGAGCTCGGGCGAATCCACCAGCTCGTGGCCACCACCCAAGGCATCGACACCCCACTGATTCGGAAAATTCGCGCCTTTAGCCGGGTGTTGACGGTAGCCATTCTCGCCCTCGCAGCGCTCACCTTCGGTGTCGGCCTTTGGAGGGGCCAGCCTGCTGGCGAGGTCTTCCTCGCAGCGGTGGCCTTGGCTGTTGCCGTCATCCCTGAAGGTCTGCCTGCCGCCATCACCATTACGCTTGCCTTAGGCGTGAGCCGCATGGCCCGCCGCCATGCGATCATCCGGCGGATGCCTGCAGTAGAGGCCTTGGGCAGCACCACAGTGATTTGCTCAGATAAAACTGGCACGCTGACCGAAAACCAAATGACCGTTTCCACAATCTGGGCTGGTATGGAGACGTTCCGGGTGACAGGGACCGGGTACGTGCCCGAGGGCTCGATTCTCGGCGAAGACGGCGTGCCACCGCCGACGTTTTCCAACCCACTGATCGAGTGCTTACGGGCTGGGGTACTGTGCAATGACAGTCGCCTCGAAAAACAAGGCAACAAATGGACCATTATTGGTGACCCCACCGAGGCCGCCTTGATCGTGGTTGCTCGCAAGGCAGGTTTTGACAGCGATGGACTGAGCCAAACGTTCCTCCGCGTGGGCACCCTACCGTTCGAATCCGAGCGTCAGTTCATGGCCACGCTCCATCGAACGCCGGCTGGCGGAAGTGTGTTGTACCTCAAGGGAGCGGTGGAAAGAGTGCTCGAGCTGTCGCAGTCCATGCTCGATGCAGAGGGCAACGAGGTGCCACTCGATCGAGGACGTGTGTTAGAGGCCGTCGAACAACTGGCTGCCGATGGTCTACGGGTTCTTGCCTTTGCCCGGCGCATATGGTCCGAGGCACTGGGTTCGCTCGATCCCACCCAAGCCACTGGGCTCGTGTTCGTTGGGCTACAAGGGATGCTCGATCCACCTCGTCCCGGAGCGCAGAGCGCGGTCCGCTCTTGCCTGCAGGCTGGAGTTGCCGTCAAAATGGTGACCGGGGATCATGCGTCTACGGCCGCTGCCATTGCCCGCCGTTTACTCTTGACCGGGTCACCCGAAGTAGAACCGAAGGTTGTCACTGGTACCGAGTTAGCTCAGTGCGACGAATCTGAACTGCCTGAACTGGTCGACGCCGCCCACGTGTTTGCGCGGGTAACGCCCGAACAAAAACTGCATTTAGTGCGGGCTCTTCAGGCGCGACGCCACGTGGTGGCGGTAACTGGCGATGGCGTCAATGACGCCCCGGCACTGAAACAAGCGGACATCGGTGTTGCCATGGGCAGCGGCACGGAAGTGGCCAAGGAAGCAGCCGCCATGGTGCTCACCGACGACAATTTCCGCTCCATCGTCGCTGCGGTGGAGGAAGGCCGGGGCGTATTCGACAATCTAACAAAATTCATTGTCTGGAGTCTGCCGACCAACCTAGGGGAGGGACTTGTACTTCTCGCGGCACTAGCCGCCGGCACGGTACTGCCTATCCTGCCGGTGCAGGTTCTTTGGATCAACATGGCCACCGCTATTTGCTTGGGCATGATGCTGGCGTTCGAGCCCAAAGAGCGCGACATCATGTTGCGGCCTCCACGGGACCCAGAAGCTCCAATTCTTACACCGTTGCTCATGGTTCGGATGGTGTTCGTATCTCTGTTCATGTTGGCAGGGGCCTTTGGCATCTTCATTTGGGAGCAAAGCATGGGTAGTACTGTGGCTCAGGCACGTACGGCCGCTGTGAATGTATTCATCTTCGTGGAGATTTTTTATTTGTACAACTGCCGCTCCCTAAAAGACTCGCCGTGGAGCCAAGGGCTGTTTTCGAATTTGTGGGTGAATGTCGGTGTACTCATCATGATCCTGCTGCAGGTTGCATTCACGTACGTTCCTCAAATGCAGTATTTTTTCCACGCTGCGCCGATCTCGCTTGACGCGTGGGCTCGGGCGGCGTTGATTGGCTTGCTTGCTGCGGTTGTCGTGGAGGTCGAGAAAGGGTTACGTAGGTCGCTCCTGAGTCAACGGGGGCGCAAGCCTTCGCTCGCCACCGCGGAGCGCCGAGTTTAACCTGCTCGAGTTTCGCTGCCGGCGGCAAACGGTTCTATCAACCTGTCGACATCTCGGTCCCCACTCCGCGCTGCAGCGAAAGGCGTGCAGGGAGGCTGGTGGATGAGTAGTATGGCGGGAACTTCCAAGTCGCTCCGAAGGAAAGGGATATGTTTTTTTCTGTGGAACCCAACCCAGACTGTGACGAGCGGTCAACCAATTCGCAAAAGCCTACGAGCTCAAAGGAGTTTCTGACGGTTCCCCCCGACGGGCACGCCAGCGCCACTCTGCAAACGCCGGAAGGCGAGCGCGTACGGAGTCGCTTGAGCGCACCAACACTCCTGCTCGTCGTCCTTACGCTCTACTTTTGCTGGCTCGGGCAACCCCCTTTGTTCGATCCCGACGAGGGACGTCACGCTGAGGTGGCTCGCGAGGCCATAGTCACGGGGAATTGGGTTACTCCGACCCTGAATTTTCAACCTTATCATCACAAACCCATGCCTTTTTATTGGCTTGTAGCCGCAGGAGTGAGTGCGTTTCCTGCTGCTCCAGAATTTGGCGCTCGTTTGCCTTCCGCAATTGCGGCAACTGCCACGGTGTTGAGCACTGCCTGGTGGGCTAGCCGGTTCTTTGGGCCCCAGGTGGCCTTTTGGACTGGGGTGGTGCTCGCCACCGCAGCAGGCTTCGTAACCGTCGGCCGGGCTGTGCTCGTTGACATGACTTTTACCTGGTGGGTGACGGCAAGCCACCTGTTGCTGGGGTGGTTCGCTCTCTCGCGTAAGGGCGCGGCCTTGTGGCCCCTTCCGTGGGTTTGTATTGGGCTGGCTGTTTTGTTCAAAGGCCCGAGTGCGCTGCTGCTCCTGGTGGGCTCGGGTATGTTTTATTGTGTTGTCACACGGCAGTGGTCGTGGTTGCACCAGCTCAGACCAGCGCGCGGGCTGGTCCTCGCAGTAGCGATTGCCGGCAGTTGGTACCTTTGCGCTGCCGTTGTCGCGCCCGAGTACCTGCGAGACTTTCTGTGGCTTCACAACGTGGAACGCTTCGTCACAGGTCGACCGGGGCACCCAAACAGTTTGTTTTACTACTTCTACATCTTGCCAGCCGTATTTTTGCCGTGGACGCTTTGGTGGCCGCTTGCAGCAAGGCCGGTCTTCCGTAGCCTTGCCCAACACAATGGTGCGTTACTGTTCTGCGCGAGCTGGGCGCTGAGCGTCGTCGGCTTTTTCACCCTCAGTAAAGGTAAACTTCCCACATACGTCCTTCCCGCTCTCCCGCCACTCGCGGTGCTCACGGCCACAGGCCTAGTTGCGTTCTCCCGCCTCAGGCACTGGCCCCGTTGGGCGATGCAGTGGACAGTTGCCGTGCACGCCGTTCTCAGCGTGGTTGCCATTGTCATGCTGGCGATGGCGTGGCCCGTGTTACGACTTCTCGGCGAGCCCGAGCTTGCCGCGGCAGTCACCTGCTTGAGCGCTGTCGGGGCTACAGTGCTTGCCGCCTCTTATTGGTGGTATCGTGGCCAATTCCTCCCCGTGCGGCGGATCGCCTGCATTGCCATTGCATCCGGGGTCGTCGAACTTTCCGCATATCGATTCGCCCTTCCGATGCTGGGTCCACGGTACAGCCTGTACGGTGCGGCGCAAGCGTTGCAGCAGTTCGCTAAAGACGCGGAGCTTTGCAGTTACGACGCGGGCATAAACTCGCTCCTGTTTTACAGCGGTCGTGCGGTAAGGGAGCTTCAAAGCGTCGACGAAGCTGCCGAGCTTCTTGCGCGGGATAGGGCTACAGTCGTGCTCACGAAACACCCCCATATCGATGATCTCGTCTGCGCAACGAAAGTACCACTCGTATCGCTTTGGGCTGGCGAGCGAAATAAGGTTTTGGTGGCCAACCCGGCGAGCATGGTCGGTAAGCCCGTTCCGTCGGAGCCGCTTCTTGCATGCCCACGGGTCCCCGGACAAGAGGCTCACACGCCGTAGGGGTTGCAAGGATCTTCCAACAAGCTAGAAAGTAGACCACTTAGGTCTTCATTTCCAAGACAGGTACGACGCCGTGGTTCGGATTAGCAGGTTAACCGATTACGCCATTGTTCTTTTAGTGCGGATGGGAGCAGAGCCAGGCCGCTTGCAGCGCGCTGGGGAACTAAGTGCAAGTACGAGGTTGCCACTGCCCACGGTGGCCAAGCTTTTGCGCATTCTCGCACGTAAAGGCCTTCTGCGGTCACAACGGGGTGTTCACGGCGGATACCGATTGGCGAAAAAACCCGAGGAATTGGGTCTCGGGCAAGTCATCGCCCTGCTCGAGGGGCCGGTGCGACTCACGGTTTGCAGCCATGAGGGGCAACGCCCACGATGCCAGCACCAACTCCTTTGCCCTGTTCAAGGCCCTTGGCAGCAGATCAACCGGGCGTTTGTGTCCACTCTCGAGAACATCACCCTCGCGGACATGGTGGCCCACGCCGCCGCGAAAGTTGTCGACACCGAGAAAGCGGCAACCACTTCAACCGTCAACGCTGCAGCACAGTGGCCGCAGCAGCATGGTGTCTAGGAGGACGAAATGCCGACAAGTACGGCCAAGATCGAAGAAATTGTCAGCCGCGAGTACCAACACGGTTTCTACACTCCAATCGAGGAAGAGACCGTACCGGCGGGGCTCAACGAAGACATTGTTCGATTGATTTCGGCCAAGAAAAATGAACCGCAATGGCTCACCGAATGGCGCCTCAAGGCGTACCGTCATTGGCTGACAATGAGGGAACCGACATGGCAAAACGTGCGCTATCAGCCCATCGATTACGATGCCATTCATTACTACTCGGCGCCCAAAATGAAAAAGCAGCCGAAGAGCCTTGACGAAGTGGACCCCGAGCTGCTGCGCACTTACGAAAAGTTAGGCATTCCGCTGCGCGAACAGGAACTGTTGGCCGGGGTAGCTGTGGACGCAGTGTTCGATTCGGTTTCCGTAGCCACGACATTCAAGGAAAAGCTCGCCGAGCACGGCGTCATCTTTTGTTCGTTCTCCGAGGCAGTTCAAAATTACCCCGAGCTCGTGCGTCGCTATCTCGGTACCGTGGTGCCGTATAGCGACAACTTCTTTGCTGCGCTCAACTCGGCCGTGTTTAGCGATGGCTCCTTTTGCTTCGTCCCCAAGGGCGTTCGATGCCCGATGGAGCTATCCACATATTTCCGCATCAATGCCGCGAAGACGGGACAATTCGAACGCACACTCATCGTTGCGGAGGAAGGGGCATACGTTTCCTATCTCGAGGGTTGTACCGCGCCGATGCGGGACGAAAACCAACTGCACGCGGCGGTGGTGGAGCTTATCGCCCTAGAAGGCGCGGAGATTAAGTACTCTACCGTTCAAAACTGGTACCCGGGAGACAAAGAGGGTCGGGGCGGGATTTACAACTTCGTTACCAAGCGCGGCATCTGCTTGGGCCGTCGTTCGAAAATCTCGTGGACACAGGTGGAAACCGGTTCGGCCATCACCTGGAAGTACCCGAGCGTGATCTTGCGTGGCGACGAGTCGGTGGGCGAGTTCTACTCCGTGGCGCTCACCAACCACTACCAGCAAGCCGACACCGGAACCAAGATGATTCACCTAGGACGAGGAACGCGCTCGACGATTCTCTCCAAAGCCATATCCGCCGGCCACGGGCAGAATAGCTATCGCGGCTTGGTCAAGGTCATGCGCGGTGCGGAACGGGCACGCAACTACACGCAATGCGACTCGTTGCTGATAGGAGATCGATGTGGTGCACATACCTTTCCGTACATGGAGGTGCGGAACTCTTCCGCCATCGTGGAGCACGAGGCTACAACCTCCAAAATCAGTGAAGAGCAGCTGTTTTACTGCCAAAGCCGGGGTATTTCGTTGGAAGACGCGGTGTCCATGATCGTCAGCGGGTTTTGCCGCCAGGTTTTTCAGGAACTACCGATGGAATTTGCCGTGGAAGCGCACAAGCTCATGGGGGTGAGCTTAGAAGGAGCGATTGGGTGACCATGGCCAAGCAGCCAATTCTAGAGATCCGCAATCTGCATGTGTCGGTAAACCATACGCCGATCTTGCGTGGTATCGACCTGGTGATTCACCACGGCGAGGTACACGCGATCATGGGCCCGAACGGTTCAGGAAAATCCACTCTTTGTTACGTGCTGGCCGGTCGAGAAGGGTATACGATCACCGAAGGTCAGGTCCTGTACGATGGCAAGAACTTGCTGGCGATGAGCCCGGAGGAGCGAGCGCAAGCCGGGCTGTTTTTGGCATTCCAATACCCCGTGGAGATCCCGGGAGTGGGCAACATGTATTTCCTGCGCACTGCACTCAATGCCATCCGCAAACATCGGGGGCTCGAGCCCATCGATGCCATGGATTTCCTGCAACTCGTACGGGAAAAGGCCAAGCTGGTCGGAATCGACGAGCGGTTGCTCAAGCGCTCGGTCAACGAGGGCTTCTCCGGCGGCGAAAAGAAAAGGAACGAAGTTTTGCAAATGGCGATTCTCGAGCCCACGCTGGCAATTCTCGATGAAACCGACTCGGGGCTCGACATCGACGCGCTGCGCATCGTTGCTGATGGCGTCAACGCCCTGCGCAACGACCAGCATGCCGTGCTCGCGATTACCCATTATCAACGGCTGCTGGAGTATTTGGTTCCTGACTACGTGCACGTTCTGATCGGGGGTCAAATCGTGTGCTCGGGAGGTCCTGAGCTCGCTGCCGAGTTGGAGCGCCGCGGCTACGCTGAACTCGGGTCCCAGGTAACGGCCGTAGTGCAATGAGCGTTCGTGGCCGAGCGATTCCGACCCCTGACTCCATGAGCGCCTCCGGCTTTATACCACCGCTGCAGGGGTTCGGCTCTTACGAAAACGCCTTTGGCCAACTCTCCCAGAGTGTGCCTGCATGGCTGCAGCAACTGCGTGCGGCTGCTCTCGACACTTTTCGCCAACTTGGGTTTCCCAGCCAACGCCTCGAGGATTGGAAGTATACCGACACCACACCCATTGCGCGGGAGGTTTTCCAATTGCCAAGGCGGCCCCCAGCTACCGAACCCCGAGCGGAGCTTTGGGAACCGTGGGTGTTCTCCGGCGGCGCGGCCATGGTCTTTTTTCAGGGCTGGCCGCTGCCGCTGCAGCCAGTGGCTCCCCCGCTACCCGACGAGGTGAGCTTGCTTTCGCTCCAAGACGCGCTGGCGAAAGAAGAGGCCTTGGTGCGTGGCCTTCTCGGGACATCCGCGCCCTTGAACGAACAGAGTTTCACCGCACTGAACACGGCTCTCCTCGATGAGGGCGCCTGGGTCCGCCTCGCCCCAGGTGCTCGGCTAGCAACCCCGATCCAGCTCTTGTTCGTCGGTGGCTCGGTCGAGCACCCCACCATCCTTTGTCCACGGAACTTCATAGTGTTGGGGGACGGGGCCGAGGCAACAGTGATCGAGTGTTGGATTGGTGAGAGCTCCGTGCCTTTTTTGACCAATGGCATCACCGAGGTGGTGCTCGGCGAAGAGGCACATCTTACCCATGTGCGCATTCTCGCGGAGCGAGAGGCCATGTTGCACATGGGGCTTACGGCCGTCCGCCAATCCCGTGGCAGCACGTTCCGCTCTCAAGTCATTACCTTTCCCGGCCAGTGGACCCGCGTGGAAATTCACACTCGTCTCGAGGCACCAGCCGCAACAGCCTTGCTCGACGGCTTATTCGTGGCCAACGGCAGCAGTTTTGTCGACCACCACACAACCATCGATCACGCCCAAGGGGCAACAACAAGCCGGCAGCTTTACAAAGGGGTTCTCAACGGCGCGTCTCATGGCGTATTCAACGGCAAGGTTTTCGTTCGTCCCGGGGCGCTCAAAAGCGATGCCCAACAGATGAACAAAAACCTTCTGCTCTCCGACGACGCGGAGATCGATACCAAGCCACAACTGGAAATCTTCGCCGACGACGTGAAATGCAGTCACGGCGCTGCCATTGGCCAGCTCGACGAAGAGGCGCTTTTTTACCTGCGGAGTCGTGGTGTCGCTGCGGGTGACGCACGCCACATGCTCATTTACGGCTTCGCGAACGAAATTGTCGAAAGGGTGCCGTGGGAAAATGCCCGCCGGCGTCTGCGGGCAGCTCTGCAGGAGAGGCTGGCAACCGCGCCCCCGGAGGACCCAGCATGAACGGGCTTCTTTCCTCATCGACTCAACAGAAGCATTCAAGGCTGGATGTTCAGCGCATCCGGGAAGACTTCCCCATTCTTCGCCGCCTCGTTTACGGCAAGCCGCTAGTCTACCTCGACAATGCCGCCACCACGCAAAAGCCGCGTTCGGTGATCGAAGCCATGAGCTCGTACTATGAGCATACGAACGCAAACATCCATCGCGGCCTGCATTTCCTCTCGGAACGAGCCACCGAGCAGTACGAGGCGGTACGCAGCAAGATAACGAAGTTTCTCAACGCTGGTGATCGCTGCGAAATCGTGTTCACACGGGGGACCACCGAGTCCATCAATCTAGTTGCCTCGAGCCTCGGGCGGCTGCTGCTGAAAGCAGGCGACGAGGTCGTGCTCACCACGATGGAGCATCACTCTAACATCGTTCCTTGGCAACTAATCTGTTCTGCCACTGGGGCAAAAATCCGTGTCGCTCCTGTGAACGACGATGGCGAGCTCTGCCTTGACGCTTTCGAGCGGCTGCTGAATCCCAAGACTAAGATTGTCGCTTTGACTCACGTGTCCAATGCGCTTGGCACCGTCAACCCAGTGCAACAAGTTGTCCGCATGGCTAAGGCGGTCCATGCCACGGTCGTGGTAGACGGTGCGCAAGCGGTATCGCATCTTGCGGTGGACGTTCAACAACTGGGGTGCGACTTTTACGCCTTCTCCGGGCACAAGCTCTTCGGCCCCACGGGCGTGGGCGTTCTGTGGGGGCGGGCGGAACTGTTGGACGCCATGCCACCGTACCAGGGCGGCGGGGAGATGATCCGCACGGTGCGTTTCGAAAGCTCCACCTGGGCCAAGATCCCGCACAAATTCGAAGCCGGCACGCCGCCGATTGCAGAGGTCATCGGTCTGGGTGCCGCAGTGGATTACGTTCTACACGTTGGCTATGCGGCCATTGCGGAGCACGAGTCGGCGCTGCGTGACGGGGCCACGCGGACACTCAGCAGTATTCCCGGGGTACGCATTATCGGCAACGCTCACGACAAGGCGGCAGTCATCTCCTTCGTTTTAGAGGGAGTACACCCGCACGATATTGGAACCATTCTGGATCGAGAAGGTATCGCCATTCGTGCGGGACACCACTGTGCCCAGCCCCTGATGGAACGCTTCGGAATTGCCGCCACCGCGCGGGCATCTTTTGCATTTTACAATACGCGAGCCGAAGTCGATGCGCTCGCAGCCGGTGTGCAAAAGGTCATTGAGGTGTTTTCATGAAGGTAGCTCCGGAGCTACGCGAGTTGTACCAAGAAATGATTGTCGACCATGGGCGACGCCCACGGAACTTTCGCAAAATCGAGGGAGCGTCATGCCAGGCCGAGGGCTTCAACCCGCTTTGCGGGGACCAGGTGAAGGTTTACTTGCGATGCACCGATGGGCGGGTGGGTGATGCTTCCTTTGAGGGGCGGGGCTGCGCGATCTCGATCGCCTCGGCTTCGATGATGACGGAAGCCGTGAAGGGGAAAAGCCGAGAAGAAGTCGAACGCATGTTCGATGCATTCCACCGCCTACTGACCGAAGAACATGTGGTACCCGCAGCGGAACTCGGCAAGCTCAAGGTTTTCGCTGGCGTTCGCGAGTTTCCCTCACGGGTGAAGTGTGCCGTGCTCGCTTGGCACACCCTTAAGGCCGCCCTGACAGGCACACAGGAAACGGTGTCCACGGAGTAACCATCGAGGCGTGCAACACCATGTGGAACAACAACGAACTCATCTCCTTACGGCGCACGGTCGAGGCCGTGCAAGTCCCGAGCGGAGCAGCACTGACTCTGCCTCAAGGGACCGAGGTACGAATCACCCAGTCCTTGGGTGGTACATACACTGTCCTGACCCCTTGGGGTCTGGCCCGCATCGAGGGAAAGGATGCAGACGCCTTAGGGCTCGAGCCACAGCCCAGCTCTGCCGTAGCGGCGGCAGTTCAACCTCGCTCTGTAGAAGAGGTCGAAAGTGCCGTCTGGGAGCAACTGCGGACCTGTTACGATCCAGAAATTCCCGTCAATATCGTCGACCTTGGGCTCGTCTACTCTTGTCAGGTACAACCACTCGACTCCGATCACTATCGTGTAGAAATCCGTTTCACCTTGACAGCTCCCGGTTGCGGGATGGCAGACTGGCTTGCCCACGATATTCGAACGAAGGTGAAGAACATCCCAGGAGTCAAAGAGGCCGACGTCCAGGTGGTATTCGACCCACCATGGCATCACGATATGATGTCGGAAGCAGCGAAACTCGAACTTGGATGGTTTTAAGCCACCGGACGGTCCTGTGGCGACGACAGGGTCCGAAAGCATCTGACGAAGAGAGGTAACGCCGCTCCCTAGGCTGCACGGCGGAGCTGCTGGAGCGCCAGGAGCACGCTTTTGAGCTCCTCCGGGGAGCAAGGCTTGCGCAAAGTCGGTTGACTCTCCAGGCGGGAGCGGAAATTTGTTGCGGTTTTTCGCCACAGCCCTCCGCTCACGAACACGACTCGACGAGCCAGCTCCGGGCGGTTTTCCGTCAACCAACGGTAAACGTCGCTACCGCTTAAATCCGGCAGGCGAAGATCAAGGAATACCGCATCCCAATCGCGACTCGTGCACCGATCAATTGCGTCGCGACCTGTAAAGGCCTTTTCCACGGACAAGCCTTCGCGCTGGAGCATTGTCGCCAAGGTCTCGGCCACTATCTCGTCGTCGTCCACCACCAAAGCGTGCGGCTTTGGCAGCTCTGGCGAACGCCGCAACTCTTGTGCCTCTGCGCCCGGCACCCCAGGCAATTCCAGACGGAAGGTGGTGCCTAAGCCGAGACGACTCCGAACGGTGAGGTTGCCGTGATGCTCGCGCACAATGGCATAACTAATGGACAGGCCTAGCCCACTGCCGGATTTCTTGGTGGTGAAAAAAGGGTCAAAAATCCTCGACATCGTCTCCGGGGCAATCCCCATGCCGTTGTCCTCGACCTCGATCGCACCAACACCTCCGGAGGCGCTGGTGCGGACCACGATGCGGCCGCCATCTGTCTCGGGCAGCGCCTGAAGTGCATTGGTCAGCAAGTTCATCAACACTTGCTGGATCAGCCCAGGGTCGGCCTTCACTTCGAAGCCAGAAGAGGTGTCTTCAAATTCGAGTTGCACCCGTCGTTGCGCACATTGAGGAGCGAACAGCTCGACCGCGGTTCCGGCAAGGTCGCTCAACCGAACACAAGCAAATTTCGGGGGTGTCGGGCGCGCAAAGCCCAACATATCAGCCACCAAAGCTGCCATTCGCTGAGCTTGGCCCTCGATACGCTGCAACGCCCTCTCCACCACGACACCGTTAGCGGCCGCCGTTGCCAATGAAATTTGGCCGAGAATGGCCGCGATGGCGTTGTTCAGTTCGTGCGCAAGCCCCGCAGCCAGCTCCCCTGCTGCAGCCAAGCGATTTGCTCGGGCAAGTTGCTCTTGGATCTCTTTTTCTGCCCTGATGTCTTCGAAAATCGCAACGATTCCTTCTACCGTGCCCTGGGGGTCGACGATCGTGTTGGCATGAAGGCGTACGGGAACCAGGCTGCCGTCACGATGGCGCGCCGAGATTTCGCCGCGCCACTGATGGCGCACCTGCACTGACTCGTAGACCGAACCCCAGCCTTCCGGCAGTGGCTCAGCAAAGTCGGTGGCGAGTTTGCCGGCGATATCATCCCACGTGTAGCCAAACATCTGGCTAAACGCCCGGTTCGCAAAGCGAATCCGACCCTCGCGATCGAGGATCAACACCCCCTCCTCCGTGCTTTCGACAGCGCGCAGCAAACGATAGCTTTGCTCTACCAAGCGCGCTCGCTCCAAAGCGAGCGCAAGCTGCGTGGCCAAGCCATCGGCTAGGCGAATGTCATACTGCGTAAAAGGGTGCTCAACCGAGCGAACGAATTGCAGCACGCCGTGAAAGTGGCGCTCGACCTTCAAGGGAGCAACGAGTGCACATTGCCCCGGCACACTGGCTGCGAACCCCACCGGCGCCCCCAGGATGACACAATGCCCTAAGCTTCGGACCCAGGCGAGATCCGGCACCTCATCGCTTGCAAGGTTTTGCCGTACCTGCCTCTGGGCAGCGTCCTGGCTTTCACCACGAACAGTGAAGTGGCTGTAACTCTGGAACTCCTCACTCCACAAAAGCGCGCTACTGAACTCCGCACGCAGCAGTTCACGACCAACCCGCAGAGCAGCGTCGAGTAGCTCGCGCGGATCTGCTAAGTGCGCTAGCGCGTTGCTGGCGCGCAGCAGCGCATTGGTGGTCCCCAGAGCGTGGCGCTCCCGCTGAGCCGCTGAGCGCACTCGCTGCGCTTCTGCGCGGCTCTTCCTCTCCCGTCGCGCCAAGTCGCCGGCAAGCCACACGAACAAACCGAGCGCAGTGGCAAAGACAAAAAAGTACGCGAACTGAAGTTCCAATCTGAGCGAGGGTGTCAGTGGTAAGACAAACGTCTCAATGCGCCAGACGCCTCCGACGATCGCAAACAGCAACAACCCCAAGGCAAACAGCATCCCCGTGAGCACCCCCACAGCGGGGTTAACGACAAGCCCGTACGCAGCAACTTGGACACAAGCGAGCAATATCACTGGACTCACCAAGCCCCCGCTCACGGCGGCAACCCAAAGGAGCGCGATCATGCTTGTTACTGCTTGAGCCAATACAATGCGGGGCCCAGGCTCACCCCTGCGGTAGCGTACGAAGGCCAGTGCATTCACCGCGAAGTACCACCAAAGTACAGCCTCTCCGACCCCGAACCGCAACGGATGTTGCGGCCGCAACTGCTGCGCTACTTGCTCGAGCACGAGCCAAGCGGTCAAGCCAGCAACGACGCTCAGCCAAAACAGGGCCACGGCACTGCCTCGCATCCGCTCTCGGTCGGCTGGTTCGAACAAGACAAGCCTTGAAGTTGCTCGCACTCGAGGCATTCCTGGCTAAAATTACGCCCACGTCTATCCCCGAGGCAAGCGGTGAAATGCGGGCACCTCAGCCCGCGCAACGCTTCGCCACTATTCTTCGTGAGCGTGGGTTTTCTCGTGGAAGACTAGCGTTTGACCAAGGCCGCCTTCGCCGTCGAAGGTTTCTGTCGTTGCCCCCGAAGGTAGGCTGCTGGGTTTACTAGCCTGACACCTTTTGAGGAGGCGACCAGCCTCGCACTGCGACCATACGGAGCAGGCACCTCTCGGCCCTTGTTGCAACGAAGACGGTACAAGGATACGGGCAGGACAACACTTTGCAGGAGGACAGCCCATGGTCGAGTGGAGCGAGCAGCATCGCATGATCCAGGACATGATGCGACGCTTTATCGAAGCCGAGGTGTTGCCCCACCTCAAAGAGCTGGAACACGGTGAACTGCCACCTTACGGCATTATGCGTAAACTCGTGCAACAATTTGGTATCGCTGAGGCCGCGCGGGCACGCTACGAGGCGCAAAAGGCCAAGGCCCAGCGGGGGGAGCGCTACGGTGACGAGGAGCAAACGAGCAGAAGCGGGCCGCAAGCTGCGGACGCGTTAGCTATGCAAATCATTCCCGTCATCGAGCTCAGCAAGTACTGTCCGGGGCTGGTGACTGCAATGGGCGTCAGCATGGGGCTCACCGCCGGTGCGATCATGAGCAAGGGCACGTGGGCGCAAAAAGACCGCTGGGGGCTCCCCTTGCTCACGTTGGAAAAGATTGGGGCGTGGGCAATCACGGAACCCGGCTCCGGTTCCGATGCCTTCGGCGGTATGAAGTCGACAGCCCGGCGGGACGGCGACAGTTACATCCTGAACGGGCAAAAGACCTTCATTACCAACGGTCCCTATGCAGACACCATCGTGTTCATTTGCAAACTGGACGATGGGGTCACTCCTCCTCGTGACCGAAAAATCGTTGCCTTTATCCTCGACAAAGGGATGGAGGGTTTGCACCAATCCAAGCCGCTTAAAAAAATGGGCATGCACTCCTCGCCAACCGGCGAGTTGTTCCTCGATAACGTTCGTGCGGATCGAGAACGCCTGCTGGGCGAAAGCGAGGATGCCTACGGGGGAAAATCAGGTGCTAAAGCAACGTTCGGTGCGGAGCGCTCTGGGGTGGTGGCCATGGCATACGGCATCGTCGAGCGCTGCATCCAACTGTGCACGGAGTACGCCCGCACCCGGGTTCAGTTCGGGCGCCCTATTGGCGAGTTTCAACTCATTCAACTGAAGCTCGCTAAAATGTACGTGGCCCGCATGAACATTCGGAACATGTTGTTTCGGCAAATCGAGCTGGCGGCGCAGGGCAAGTCGCTCAGCTTCGCGGAAGCGTCTGCCAATAAGCTTTACGCTGCGCAAGCGACGATGGAGGTCACGCTGGAAGCGGTACAGCTCTTCGGCGGCAACGGGTACATGGCAGAATACGGAGTGGAGCAACTCTGTCGCGACGCCAAGGTGCTGCAAATTTACGGGGGTACCGACGAAATCCAAGTCTCCCAAATCGCTCGCTCCATGCTCGCAGGCGAGGCGTAAGCCCGGGTTAAGTCGGCAGCTCATCGGAACGCCGCACGTCGCCAAAGTCTTGAAGCTTGGCTTCTGGCAACGAGTGGACGCAGGTCAAGCGACTCGCCGGAACTCGCGCACCTCGCTACCGTCGCCAATGAATACCAAGTGAGCCATCCCTAGGAATAGACCGGTGCCCACCACTCCCGGTATGCTGCGAATGGCCAGTTCAAGTTCGTTCGCGTTTTCAATGGGATCGACCAAGCAGTCGAGAATGTAGTTCTCTCCGTCACTGAAGTAGGGGCCGTCGTCGCTACCGCGCAGCCGCGGCTCCCGGCCAAGAAGTTGCGCTAACCGTCGCTGGCAAAACCGCCAAGCAAAAGGGACGACTTCGACGGGGAGCCTTCCGCGCACTCCGAGGCGCTCGACTAGTTTGTCTTGCGTTGCCACGATGACCAATCGAGCCGAAGCCGCTGCTACCACTTTCTCCCGCACCAGCGCACCGCCATAACCTTTGATCAGATCGAGGTTCGGGTCTACCTCGTCTGCCCCGTCAACAGTGACATCCACAACGTCTACCTCCGCCAACGTGGTCAACTGAAGACCAAGCGAACGAGCGAGCGCTGCCGTGGCCTCTGACGTGGCGACACAACGGAGCCGTTGCAGCCGCTCCTTTGGCAGGCTCGCCAACGCGCGCACAAAGGCCGACGCGGCCCGCCCCGTGCCCAGGCCCACGGTTCCGCTTTCCGGCACGCACTCCAGCGCCCGGGCTGCCACCGTTGCCAGAATTCTTTCGTTTCCAGACCCGTTGGTCATCAGATGACTCTCAGTTCGCGCAGTCGTTGTTGCTCCGCTGGCGACAAACCCAGCAGCTGCCCGTACACTTCTGCATTGTGCTCTCCTAACCGTGGTGCTCCACGGGTGATCTGGCCGGGAGTCTCCGATAATCGCGGGTACACAGCCTGCATGCGAATCGGTCCGATAACTGGATCGTTTACTTCCACGATGCTTTGGCGAGTACGATAATGCGGGTCTGCAAAGATATCGGCAATCGAATACACGCGTGAGACGGGCACCTCTGCTGCCACAAGGATGCTCTCGATCTCCGCCGCGGTGTGTTCTCGAACCCACTCCCCTACCACGGCATGAATTTCCTCGGCGTGCGCCACTCGCGCCTCCAGGGTCGCAAACCGAGGATCCGAGGGCAGCTCCGGCCGGCCCATGGCTTGGGCTAGTCGGCGGAACAATGCATCGCCAGCCGCCACGATGCAAACGAACTCGCCATCTTTGGTCTCCCAATTGTCCAGAGGTGCGGAATTCGGCAACTGGTTACCCGAGCGTTCACGGACGAAACCGAGGCGATCGTAGGCCGCGGCCGTATACTCGAGTACGCGAAAGACCGACTCGTACATCGCCAAGTCGATCCACTGTCCTGCTCCACCCCGTTCTCGGTGAAACAGCGCCAGCATGATCCCAAAAGCATTGAACACGGCGGTGAGGTAGTCAGCAATCAGAATGCCGGGGCGCACCGGCGGGCGATCAGGATACCCGGTAAGGTACAAGAGTCCACCGAACGCGATACCGATCCGATCGAGGCCCGGGCGGTCACGGTACGGCCCGGTTTGCCCGTACACGGACACACGGGCCAAGATGATCCGAGGATTGTGCTGGCGAAGCGTGGTGAAATCTAGCCCCCACTTCTCCAATGTCCCGGGCTGGAAGTTCTCCACGATCACGTCGACTTGCGGCACGAGTTTCAAGAAAAGTTCGCGCCCAGCAGGCTTACGCAAGTCAAGCGTAATAGACTTTTTGCAGCGATTATCCACTGCCCACCACAATGAATAGTCGGCAACAAATGGGCCGATATGGCGCAAGAAATCCCCGCCGTCAGGCAATTCCACCTTGATGACCTCTGCACCGAATTCGGCAAGTAGCGTCGCCGCGAACGGGGCAGCAATGCGGGTCCCTAAATCTAGCACACGGATTCCACGAAGGGGAAACTCGGCGCTCACGGTAACCCTCTCAGCACAACCCTCGAGGGATCGTTGCCTTGCAGCGCTGTTGGCTGCGCCTTAGAATTTTCGCTCGTGAGTTCCTCTACGCGGCCCAACAGTGCAGCCCAGGCAGCGGGGTCTGCGCTCGCCGATGACGAGCGGAAGCGACGACGCAGAGAGTCGTGGCTCATCGTCCTTGCGGCCGTTGTCTTCCTCGGCCTCGCGTGGTGGGAGATCTCCCGCGATCCCGTCCGGGACACTGGTCCGCTCAGCAGCAACGTAATCTCGTTCCTTCTAATCAATGTCAATCTGTTGCTCCTGATCCTGCTCATCTTTCTCGTAACGCGAAACGTCGTCAAACTCATCTGGGAGCGGCGGCGAGGCATCTTCGGGGCTCGGCTGCGTACGCGGCTAGTGGCGGCATTCGTGGCGTTAACGCTCGGTCCTAGCATCTTGCTGTTTTGGGTTGCCCAAGGATTCCTGCAACTTGCCTTCGAGGCTTGGTTCCATAGCCGCGTCGAGGCTGCTTTGCACGGCTCGGTTGGCGTCGCGCAAAGCTACTATCAATTCGCTGCCAACCAGGCCCTGCGTTTCGCCAGGGAAATCGGCCGCCAAATTCAAGCGCTCGGCTTGCTGGAGCCGGGTAAAGAGAGAGAGCTGCAGTCTTGGGTGGCGGTGAAGCTTCAGGAGTATGGTCTCGCCAGCGTCGACGTTTGGAACGAACGCCGACAACCACTCGCCCGCAGCAACGCTCCCGAAGCACCTGGCTTGCCACCACTGCCCGCGGAAGCTGGGAACACCGTTGTGATGGGGAACGACTTCGCTGAGACTCACCGGTGGGGCAAAGCCGATGTGGTACGAGTCGGCGTGCCCATTTATGACGGAGAAAAGCGAGTACTTGGGGTCGTGTGGGCTTCCTACGTCGTTCCTCGCAGCGTGGCCGACACCGTGCGCGCGATCGCCCGCTCCTTCGAAGAGTACCGCCAGCTCAACGTGATGCGCCAACCGATCAAAAATAGTTACATTCTAACGTTGGCGCTTTTAACGCTCGTACTCATTTTTTCCGCCACCTGGTTCGGCATTCGCCAGGCACGTAGTATCACTCGTCCCTTGTTGCAGTTAGCAGAGGGCACACGGGAAATTGCGCGCGGGAACTGGAGTTACCGTATCGAGCCGGCTGCCGCCGACGAAGAAATTGCGGTCCTGGTGGAGTCGTTCAACCAGATGACCAACGACCTCGAGAAAACCAATCTCGAACTCGTGGAACGACGGAACTACGTCGAAAATCTTCTCGCGAACATTGCGGCCGGCGTGGTTTCCATCGACCTGGAGGGCAGGATTTCCTCGGTCAACCCAGCTGCGGAGCGGATGCTCGGGATCTCCTTTCGGGAAGCTGCTGGCGCCCGCGTAGAGGAAGTGTTCAAGGGGGAGCAGTGGTCGTCATTGCTTGAAAGCGTGCACGAGGCCCATCTTTACCCGCACCGCGATATCCAACGCCAAATGCATCTCGCCAGCGGCGAGTCACCGCTCACGACTCTGGTCACCGCTCGTTCCCTCCGTGACGCCCAAGGCAATCCCAAGGGCACCATTTTGTTTTTCGAAGACGTGACCCACTTACTCCGGGTGCAACGAATGGAGGCTTGGGGAGAGGTGGCGCGACGCCTCGCTCACGAAATCAAAAACCCCCTAACACCAATTCAGTTATCCGCCCAGCGGTTGCAAAAACGGTTGGCCGCTACGCTAAATGCCAGCGATCGCGCCGTACTGGACGATTGTGTTCGCGTGATCGTCGGTCAGGTGGAAGAAGTGAAGAAACTGATCAACGAGTTTTCCCGCTTTGCTCGCCTCCCCGCGGCGCACTTGGAACCCGGCAATTTGAATCAATTGGTCGAGGAGGCGCTCGTGTTGTTCCAGCAAGCGCACCCAGAAATCGAATTCTCGCTTGTTGCTGACCCCTGGCTGCCGCCGGTCGACCTCGATCGGGAGACGTTGAAACGCGCGTTGGTCAACCTGCTGGACAATGCTGTGTTTGCTTGCCAAGCGGCAGGCGACGAACATCGGAAAGTCACCGTGAGCACCTTGTGGCTCGGTGAGCTCGAGACCGTCCGCCTCGAAATTGCGGACAGCGGCTGCGGCATGAGTGCGGAGGTGAAAGCGCGGCTCTTCGAGCCGTACTTCTCGACCAAGAAGGAAGGCACCGGCCTCGGCCTTGCCATCGTCGCGTCCATTCTTGCCGAGCACCAGGCTTACATCCGCGTGTTCGACAATGTCCCCCGCGGCAGTCGATTCGTCATCGACTTTCCGGCACGAACGTCAGGCCGCGCTTCCCTTGGCGTCCCCCAAGTCGCAGAGCGATAGGGGAGCAACGTCAAGCTGCCTTTTGTCCGGCTTCGGAGCTGGCTAAGGAAACCACCCATGTGCTATCGACGTCACCAGTCTCGGGCTCGCGAGCAAGTGGGGTCGATCACGGGGAGGTAAGAGAACAGATGGCTACCGTTCTGGTGGTGGACGACGAACCGGAAATTCGAGCCTCGCTGCGCAACATCCTTGCCGAGGAAGGCTTGGAAGTACTCGAAGCTGAGGATGGTCGGGCGGCTTTGAACGCGATGTACGCTGCCCGACCCGACCTGGTCATCGTTGACGTTTGGATGCCAGAAATCGATGGTTTGGCGTTCCTGCGGATCTTGCGCGAGGCAGAGCACCTCGATCCGTTGCCCCCGGTGGTCATGATCTCGGGGCACGGCAACATCGAAACGGCTGTGCAGGCAACCAGGCTAGGGGCGATAGACTTCGTGGAAAAACCGTTCTCCCTCGAAGGTTTCCTCTCCACGGTGCACCGTGCCTTGCAAACCCAGCGGGAGCAGGGAAAGGGGGCCGGTCCACTAGCCCCGGCGTTTCGCCCTGAAGACGCCCCGACTGCCACCGGCGTTTCTGTCGCCGCGAAGACCGTGCGCTCATTGCAGCGCACAGTAGCGCGAAGCGTGGTCCACACCGGCACAGGTCTGCATAGCGGCATGAAAACGGGCTTGATCTTGCAGCCCCTGCCACCGGGAGCAGGAATTGTTTTCTCGAGCCTATCGGCCGAGGCAACGGTGCCCGCGCACCTGGACTGGGTAGATTCAACAGGTTACGCCACCACGTTGCACCGCCCTGGAATAACCGTGCGAACCGTCGAGCACCTGCTCGCCGCTCTCCACGCCTATGGGGTCACCAATCTCTTCGTCAAAGTTCAGGGAGAGGTGCCCATTCTCGACGGCTCGGCTGCAGGCTTTTGCCGATTGCTGGAACAGGCCGGGGTGGTGGAACAGGACGCCTGGGTGGAAGACATTGTCATCGAGGAACCCATCGAAGTGCGACGCGATGAAAACGAGTGGATTCGCATCGAACCCTTCGAGGGCCTGGCCGTGTCCTATTTTTTGGAGTACCCAGCTCCCGTAGGGAGGCAGTCTTACCAGTACGTCCACCGAGGACCTGCAGCGTTCCGCGACGAAATCGCCCCGGCTCGCACGTTCGGCTTTGTTCGTGACCTCAAGCAAATGGCGGCCATGGGGCTTGCCTCTGGCGGCCGGTTGGATAACTGCATCCTCATTGACGACGAAAAAATCGTCAACACGGCGTTGCGCTTTCCAGAGGAATTGGCCCGGCACAAAATCTTGGACATCCTCGGAGACATGTATTTACTCGGGCGCCCAATTCGCGGGAAAATCACTGCCCAAAGAACCGGCCACTCCGAAAACATCGCCCTCTTACGAGAGGTCCGCCAACGTTGCTTCTTTTCACGATAAAGGAGCGACAAGCAGCTCAGTCAAAGGGGATGAGAGGGCGCTTGGTGGATCCTGCGGACCACAGCCCAGACCGACGTGCCGCACCGTTGTCAGCGCTGGACCACCGACACTGCGACCCGGTGATGGGCCCGGCGCAAGTCTTGCGCAACTCTGTGAGCTTCGGTGGCGTCGGCAAATCCTCCCACCGTCACCCGGTACGCTGTCTGCCGTTTACGCCGCTCTTTTTCCACTCGCACAGAATACCCGCGCTGGCGTAACATCGCGCTGACGGTCCTTGCGGCATTGTAGTCCCGGAATGTTCCCAAACGCACGGCATAGGCTCCTCGCGCCGGGCGTTCGTCTAGCCGATCCCCGTCACCAGCAGTGCGACCGCCCGTTTCGGCCTGAGCAACGCGCAGGTCGAAGGGCCGTACCGAAGGCCACGGGTCCTGCCCAGTCGCAGCGGCTACGAGCTTTTTGATGTCTCCCCACAAGTCGGTCGTGCCCAGAACGGCAAAGGTCACGAGCCTGTCGTTCCAACGCGCTGCTCCCACGAAGCACCGTTTTGCCGCACGGGTATATCCAGTCTTTCCTACGACTTCGATTGGGTATTCCCCGAGCAACCGATTGTGGTTTCGTAGCGCGATTGGACGAGCCCCGGCGCTGGTTGGGCGAATCTGCGCGGAACGTGTCGAGACGATTTCCAAAAAGAGCGGATGTCGAACCGCATGACGAAAAATCGTGGCCAAGTCCCGCGCGGTCGAATGGTGTCCCTCCGCTGGGAGGCCATTGGGGTTGACAAAATGGGTATTTCGCGCACCGAGCCTCGTCGCCAACCCATTCATTTGCCGGGCAAATGCGGGTACCGATCCGGCGAGGCCCTCGGCAATGACGATGCTTGCGTCGTTGGCGGAATTCAACAAAATCGCGTACACGAGATCGAGTAGCTGCATTCTCATCCCGGGTTTGAGCCCAATCTTGGAGGCTGGCGCCTGGGCCGCGTTGGACGACACGATAAAGGATTCCGCCAATCGCCCACTTTGCAGTGCCAGCAGCGCTGTGATGACTTTCGTCGTGCTCGCTGGAGGTAACGGTTCGTCTGGATTGTGGCTCCACAACACTGCCCCACTCTCCGCATCCATCACAATGGCCGAGCGCGCTGCAATCCCGTTGGCGGGCGGCGCGGCAGACACTGATGCCGGCTCGCTCAGGCTGAGGCAAACGCCAAGCCCTACCAAAACCATTGAGGTGAGTTGTTTTCCTCCTCTTCTCATCGCCACATCTCCCATCCCGCTCACTACATCCCGTGCTCCTTGCACCATGCTCGAAACCGGGTCGCCTTGTCAACCGCAAACTATCACCCAAGCCTCGCACTCGTTCTACCGGATTTCCCTCGTCAGCAATTCTCCACTGTCCGTCGACCCTTGACTGTTTGCGCCATCATATTGCGGAAAAAGAAAGCGCTAATCACAAGGGGCAAGAGATAGTACGCCACGCGGAACACCAGCACCGCAACGACAGCCATTTCGAACGGTACCCCAAGACTGACAAAAATCGCTGCCATGGATCCCTCCATTACGCCCAGTCCCCCGGGGATCAACGAAATCAAGGAAAGAACAATGCCCACGGCAAAACCGACCACCACGAACGTGATGGGGACCTTGACGTCCACACAGGCAAAGGCCGTCTGCAGGATATACAAGGTGGCCAGCCAGTCGACCACGATCCAAAAAACCGGTCCGACCATGTGCCGCTTGCGGGACAACAGAAATTCGATGCCACGATCGAGATTGCGTTGAAATCGCCAAATGCGCACGCGGCGTGGTTTGAACCGAGGCGCAGCTCGCTGCAGCAGCCAGTGGCTAGCCTCCGCCAGCACAAACAGGGTCCGGCGTCGCACGTTGCGGTGCACCAGGAGGAACATGGCAATCAAAGTGGCTGCGCTGAACACCACCAGAAGTCCAGCAACAATCGCCAGCGTGATTCCCCCCAGCTCGTGGGTACGGAGAAGGTAGTAAAAGCCACCCACGACAAAAAGTAGGAGCACGACGTTGGTCACGAAGGTTTGAACCAGCGACACGGTTACCGCAGTACCCGAGCGCATGCCCATTCGCAGAAAGAAAAACATGCGCACGGCAAAGCCACTGAGGCCACCGCTGGTGAGAAGGTAATTCGCAGAATTGGCAACGAAGGTCACTTTCAGCATCTCCCAGTAGGGAACGGCAGAACCGGCCGCCGACGCAATCCCCTGGTATGAGCGTGCCATGGCGGCGTAGCTTAATAGGGAGCAGGCAAACGGCAGGAACAAAAGCCGACCGTTTAAGTTCGCGGTCACGCGCCACAACTCCCGCGCATCGGACAACACGAAGACTGCCACCAACACAGCCAAGCCAGCCACGAGGAGCCACGAGACCCACTGGGGCCGGGCGTTCAGACGCTCGCTCCAATCCGCTTGAAAGGTATTCTCGCTGCGGTGCCGCTGGCTCATGCATCTGCCCGGTGAGAGCTCGGGCCAAATAGTGGCGGGGCGCCAGCCCGTCAAGCGCACGATCTAGCTTGTGACCTCAAAAGACGTGAGCTAAGCCTAGGCCGCTCTTGGTTCGTGTATGTTTCTGCTTGCTAACCTGATTCGGGCGCTCGCGCAGGTGCTGGATCTCTTGCTGCACCTTTACTCCATTATTTTGGTCATTCGGGTCATTGTCAGTTGGGTCAATGCGGATCCCTTTAACCCCCTGGTTCGCTTCCTCTACCAAGCCACCGAACCAGTACTGCAGCGTGTTCGACGCAACTTGCCTGTGACCTACGCAGGCATCGATTTCTCCCCCCTGGTTGTCCTTCTCGCCATTGTCCTTCTTCAAGCCTTCTTGGTGTCTAGCCTTTACGATGTCGCCAGGCGCCTGTGAGTTTAGGTGCCTGTGGACGGTGAGTCCGGGTTGACAGTTCTAGGCCAAATGGTTAATGCGGCGCCCCGTCAAGGTCACCTCAAAGGAGGGGTTCCGTGCCGATCTACGAGTACTTGTGTCCGAAGTGTGGGCAATTCGAAGTCACGCAACGGATTACGGAAGATGCTTTGAAGCGCTGTCCCACCTGCCGGGGCAAAGTGCAAAAGCTGATTTCTGCAAGTTCCTTTCAACTCAAGGGAACGGGTTGGTATCTCACGGACTACGCTCGATCTGAAAACGCCAAGCCCCGAGGCGAGGCAACGGCAAAAGCCGGCGACAGCGCTGCTCCCTCGTCTTCGTCTGAGTCCTCAGGCAAGACCGAGAACAAGGCAGCCGCATAACTCGGCCGACAACTTCCTTCGGACAGGTTCCAGCGAGCCTAGGAACACCTCGGTTACGCGCAGGCGTTCTGTTGCCGTGGCCAGCGGGGAAGCGGCGACGGACCAGAACCTGCAAGGCTCGTCCCACTCCTTGATTTTCCTTTCCCTCGCAACCGGTAGTGTGGCGTAAGCCCCGAGTGCCGCGCTCACGCCGGGTGGAGTGCATTTCTTCGAGGGGAAACGTGTATGTTGTTTCTCTTCGGGCCTTTTTACGACCTTGGGGCTTGAGGGTGCGAGCGTGGCTGGCTCTCCAGCGCTTTTACCCGGCTCGGGTGACGCAGTTTCCGCAGCGCCTTCGCTTCGATCTGTCTGATCCGCTCGCGCGTCACCGCAAAGCGTTGACCCACCTCTTCCAGTGTGTAATCCGACTTTTCGCCAATTCCAAAGCGCATCCGTAGAATCTGTTCTTCCCGGGGTGTCAACGTCGCTAACACGCGACGTGTTTGTTCTTCCAAGTTCGAATACACCGCTGCATCCGCGGGGGAAATGGTTTGCTGGTCCTCAACGAAGTCGCCAAGCGAGCTCTCATCTTCGTCGCCAATTGGAGTTTCCAAAGACACCGGCTCCTTCACGATGCGCAACACTTTGCGGACTTTCTCCAGCGGCATCTCCATCTTTTCCGCAATCTCTTCGGGAGTTGGCTCGCGTCCCAACTGGTGAAGCAAGTAGCGCGACGATCGCATCACCTTGTTGATGGTCTCGATCATGTGCACCGGGATGCGAATCGTTCGCGCTTGATCTGCAATCGCACGGCTTACCGATTGCCTGATCCACCACGTCGCGTACGTGGAGAATTTGTAGCCACGTTGGTACTCGAATTTCTCCACCGCGCGCATCAGGCCGATGTTACCTTCTTGAACCAAATCGAGAAAACCCAGCCCTCTATTCGTGTACCGCTTTGCGATACTCACCACCAGGCGTAAATTTGCCTCAATGAGCTTACGCTTGCCCTCCTTTGCCTTGAACTCGCCGGCAGCGATGATGTTCAGCGCTTCTCGCAGGGCAGCGGGCTCCATGCCGACGCGGTCGACGGCTTCGCGCATTTGCTTTTTCGCTGCCCGGATCGCCTCCGCCGCCTGGCGCACCTCGTCTGGCGACCGACGCGGGCGTCGTTGACTGGCATCCGCCTCTATCCCTTGCCCGCGCGCAGCCAGGCGCAAAATCTCTGCGGCCCGCTGCCCAAAACGCTGCTCATATTGCTGAATCACTCGTTCCGCATTCTGAATGCTTTCCCAGGTTTTGCGCAATTGTTCGATGATTTTTGTAAAGTGGCGGCGGCCAATTTCGAGCTCCTCCAGCATCTTGCGCAAGCGTCGTTCCGCCTCTCGAAGTCGGCGTTCTGCTGTTCGAGAGGTCCGAGGATCGTGCCGACGGGCTACGTCTTTGGCCAATGCGTCGCGCGTCTCCACCAGCCGTCGCAAACGCTCCAACTTCTTGAGGATCATCCCTTCTGGTTCCGGGACGCGAACTTCCTCCCCCTCCTCCTCCAAAGCTTCCACGTCGAGCTGCTGATCTTGTTCTTCATCGAGCAGCACGCGCTCGGGTAGTTCGCCGTTGCGAATCCCTTCCTCGAGTTCGAGCAGGTAGCGGATGGTCAGCGGGAGCGAGAGAACTTGCTCGCGAACTTCCTTCTCACCAGCCTCGATCTCTTTGGCGATTTCAACCTCCTGCTCCCGGGTCAACAAAGGAACCGACCCCATCTCTTGCAGGTACATGCGCACGGGATCGGACGTGTCTTCTAGGCCGGCCCTGCTCTCCCCTTCCTCCTCGGTAGCCCAGTCCTCCTTCTCGTCCTTCAGCGCTCCCTCTAACGCCTCCTCTGCGTCCGCCTCGATATCCCCCAGAACACTCAGAGCCCCGTCGTAATCCTCTGAATCCTCGGGGGGGAGCTCGTCGTCGAGATCCTGCGCGAATGGCCTGGCTAGGGGAGTTGCCAAGGCCTTTCTCGAATCGGATCTCTGCGTCCTTTGCGTTTTCCCCTTTTTCTTGTCGACGTCTCGCTTGCCCTTCACACCAAGCTGCTCCCTCTATGAAAGCTTCCCCCAAGAATGCCAGCGAAGCTCCCATGCAGAGCATTCCTATACTGCCCGACGGCTTCGGTAAGTGCACACAGCCACACGACAACGGTCGACCCTCGGCTGTGGTCACTGCGGAAACTGGCACCCAATCCTTTTCGATCCCTGGGAAACGTCACCGGCCCCGGAAACCCGACGCGGCGTTTAGACACGCGTCCTCGCTCCGTCAAGCGGTGACTTCATTTTTCCGATTGGCTTTGCGGCCGTTGTTCTTGCCTTTCCTTGTCGGTGGTCGCTTCGAAACGACGGAGCCCTTCGGCAAGCCGACGTAATCGCTGCGCGACCAAGTAGTGGACCGTACCAGGCTCCTCGACGGAGCCCGCCTTGACACCCGTGAGGATCTCCAGACCCTCGTCGATCGAACGAACGGGATAAAGATGGAAGCGGCCCTCCTGAATTGCCTCGACCACTTCCGGACGAAGGACCAGTTCCTTCACATTTTGTGCTGGCAGCACGACACCTTGGGTCCCGGTCAGCCCCACAGCGCAGCACGTGGCAAAAAATCCCTCAACCTTCTCGTTGATACCTCCGATGGGTTGGATTTCTCCCCACTGATTCACGCTGCCGGTGACAGCCAGGTCTTGCCGCAGGGGCAACCCACTCAAGGCGGACAAGATGGCAAACAGTTCCGTCGACGAGGCGCTGTCGCCCTCGATCCCCGTGTAGGACTGCTCGAAGCAAATGCTTGCAGTGAGGCTCAAGGGAAAATCTTGTGCGTATGTTCGGCGCAGATAACCGGTCAGGATGAGCACGCCTTTGTCATGTGTGCGACCACTCAGCTGCGCCTCGCGCTCGATGTTGATGATCCCTTGGCTACCCATGGAAACCGCAGCAGTCACCCGCGATGGCCGCCCAAAATCATAGCCCCCCACGTTCAACACGGCTAAGCCGTTGATCTGGCCAACTCGGGTCCCGGCAAGGTCGAGGAGCAGCAACCCGTCACGCACCAGCTCACGGACTTTTTCTTCCACCCGATTGAGCCGAAAGATGCGCTGCTCGATCGCTCTTGTGACGTGGACACCTTGCACCACCGCGGCCCCATCTTGCTGGCTCCAGAACGCAGCTTCCCGCATCACGTCGGCAATCTCGGCAAACTGGCTTGGGAGCTTGCGTCGGTCACCGACCAATCTCGCCCCAAACTCGATGAGACGCGCCACAGCGCTCGCGTGGAACGCTGGCAACCCGTGTTCACGGGTCAGCCGCGCAACTTGGGAGACAAAGCGGTCGCGGGCCTCGTTCGCATCAGTCTCGTAACCAAAGTCAGCCCGCACCTTGAAGATGTCGTGAAATTCCTCATCGAGAAAATACAGAAGCTGGAACACCTCCGCTGGGCCAACGAGAACCACGCGCGTAGAGACCTGCATGGGCTCGGGCTTCAAAGTGGTCGTTGCCAACAAAGCAAACGGGTCGTACGCCTCGATCTCCAGCTGGCCGCTTTTCAGGCATCGCTTCAGTGCTCGCCAAACCAACGGTTCGGAGAGCACATCCACCACATTAATGACAATGCAGCCGCCATGGGCCCGGAGCAACGATCCCCCCTGCACTCGCGTAAAGTTGGTGACCAGCTTTCCAAAGGGGTCGACAATTCGTTCCACCGCACCAAAGAGATTCTTGTAAGTGGGGGAAGGTTCCACGATCACGGGGGCACCCGTACTTTCGCTATTATCCACCAAGACGTTGACCTCGTAATCCACGAATGCGCTTTCCAAAAAAGCTGCTGGGGAAACAGGGAACGGCAGCGGAAACGGTGGCGGCACCGTCGTCAGTTCTTTGATCGGTTCGCGAAAAAGGTCCAAGTGATCCAGGATGTGCTCACGCACATCCTGCAAGTACTGATGCACCTCGGGGCTCTGATACCGTTGGGCAATTTCCTCCACCAAAGGAGCAACCACCTCCGCTGCCACACGGCGTTCGATCGCCTTGATCTCGCGGGCTAGCCGCCTCCCCAAGGCTTGTTGTCGACGCAGCATCGCCTTAAGTTCGCGGGCCACCTCGCGCTCTCGCCGACGCCATTCCTCTTGCTCCGCGGGCGACAGCCTCTCCAATTCTTGAGGACTCACCGGCTCGCCGTTGGGTTTCAGAGGGATAAAAAGCACCCCGCCTTGGGGGTGGGGCTGAAGGGCAAAGCCCCGGGCCGCGGCACGCTGCTCGAGTTCGCGGGCAATTTCCTCTCCCTCCTTGCCAAAGCGCTCCGCCAACTGTTCCTTTTCCTCTTCAAACGTCTCCTGGCGAAAGGTTTCCGGCAGTAACCGCTGCAAGTCTTCGATCAACTCCTGCATGTCCCGCCGTAGTTGCTTCCCCTGGCCCGCGGGGAGGTAGAAGGCCCGAGGCCGGTCACGATTCTGAAAGTTCTGCACCAGAACGCGATCCCCGGGCACAGGCTTGTTGCGGGTCAGCGCCCGAAGCAGCTCGCCCAGCTTCTGCTCGCGTTGCGTTCCAGCGAGCCCGACGACATACACATTAAAACCCGCATCGGTAACATTGACCGCGAGCTCCAGGGCCGCCAGGGCTCGTTCTTGCCCGAACCACTCTGCTAACAGGGGAACTTCGTCGGTGGTCTCGAACCCCAAGGATGCGGCGTCAACCGCGAAGACAGCTTCCTCGGGGGCCAGAGGTTTTGCCCCCGCTGCGGCGATTGTTGGAACGGACGAGGTTCGTCCAGCTTCGCCCATCACGCACCTTGGCGGCGGATGTGAATGCGCAACACGCCATCCTCCAGGCGTGCGCTCACATCGTTTGGATCCACCGCGTACGGCAGAAGGAACGAACGAGTGAAGGAGAGGTTTCGCGACAGGCGCGCCCACGAGCCGGCAGCGGAGCGTTGCTCCGCATGGCGCCGCGCGGCACCGCGCACCCAAAGCTCTCGTCCCGATACGTGTACATCGATATCTTCGGCCCTGAGTCCCGGCACGGGAATTTCGATCTCCCAACCATCTTCTACCGTCTTCACTTCGGCCGGGGTAATTCCGGCTCGGGTTCCCCAGCGTCGATGCACGAGCTCGTCAAAAAGCCGATCGATTTCGTCCACAATGCTAAGAAACTGCGCCATAAGCATTCGGTTACCACCCCACTGCTATGCAGGCAATGTACTCCGCCCAAGAACGCCCTGCGGTCACGTTGCACGACACCCATCGATTCGCCCCAAAGGGCTCTGCCCGGCAATCGGCTCACTCCTCGAACAACGCCGCAAAGCCCCTTCGGGGTCCAGGTCTGACTCCCAAGCACCGGTGGGTTGAAGCCCGAGGCGGTATCGAGCAGTGAGTACAGATTCTGTTTGGAGCGGCTACTGCGAGTTTTGCGGCGTTAACGCAGCCCCTTGACCTGCTTGCAAGCTCACAACCCCCTCAGAACGCACCTTCCTCCGAGCCTCCAAGCATTGCGGCGTTCGCCGCTGGTCTGTTCTGCAGAACGGCCGCCCTGAGGCGCATCCCGCCTAGACCATCAGCCTTAACCACCACGCACCCCAGCGCCGACCATCCTGGAGCAGTCACCGCCACGATCACGATGTGAGGCTCTAGCCTGCTGCTCTTCTCTCCTAGCGACGGCTAGCACAGCGCACCCCAGTTGCCGGGCTTGCGGAACTCGAGCGAGCGTGCCGACCGAGACGTGCGCCGCGTGCGTCTCTGCCCGTGATGTCCTAGTGGCCGTGGAATCAATGCTCGTCAACTAAGGTCGCACCCTCGGGTGCGCCTGATGGGGTGATCTCTCGAAAGCGGAAACGAACCGCAAACGTGTAGAAAGGGCCGCAGTCCGATGCTGGACCTGCAAGCGCGGAGAACGCTAAAGGTCGATTGCATTGGCCAGCACCGACTGACCTCATGCGACGGCGCCCGGTGGGAACCGCACCAATCCTGCGGCCCTGGTTGGATGAGGCATAACCAAAGTCTGCCAGCCCCAATAGCAGACAGGGAGAAAATCGTCGGCAAGGTCCGCTCCGCTCCAGGGAAAATACTCGAAGAGGACACCCTCGATTGGGGCTAAGGCATGGCTCGAGGTTTCCTGGCGCTCGAACGTGACCGATACGTCGAGGACCTTGGTCAGCGCACCAGCCACGGCACCGTAGTGACGCCTATTTGCCGATCAAGTGAGGTTTGGTGGACTCGCTCGCCGCGCCAAGGCTGGAGAGGCCACGCCGGGCTGACTTGGAGCTAAGCAACCAGGGGATGCAGGCCATCTCTCTCTGAAGTGTAATTTGCCACACCCAACTGTTGGCGCGTGTGGTCAGCTCACAGGACGACGCATGCACCAGGGTTGCCAAAAGGTGCTGCAGAGAATGCGTGCTCGCTGGGAGAGCCGGGGGCCGCCGAACAGGGGATGAGCACCGCTCCACGGGGATCACCTCAAGGCGCATTAGCCTTCAAGACTGCTTCCCGGGTCTTGGCTGCACCGTCCGACGCTGCGTCGGCCAAACGGTTCACGGGACCACGCTCAAATCGTCCTTCACTGTGTTGTCACGCGAGAGGACAGAAATCCCTTGCCCATTGATTTTCCAAGGGGGTTGCCGTCATGAACCGCGCCGAACCCCAATTCCTTTGCTTTTTAGGTCACACAACGCGTGCTTTCCTTTTGTCCGGACCGGGCGAGCGCAGTAAAGCTGCTTTCTACGATTAGACGAACTCGTGTCACACCTCGTTGCCTCGACCCCTTCCGCGTGGCACGTTGTGACGTGGGTCTGAGTTAGTTAGGCATATCGGCCTAACGGAACACGAATCTGGAGAAAGTGTATGGCAACGGTAACAGACGTGCAGGGCCGCGTTGCTGAGGGTTTCTTAACTCGGCTGCGTGCAGCTACAGGTCAGCCGCTGGCCGACGCTGACGCGTTTGGGGAGAGTTTTTTGCTGACGAAGCTTGCCGACGCAGTGCAATGGGCGCGGAAGTATTCTTTCTTTCCTTATCCTTTCGTCACGGCCTGTTGCGGGATGGAGTACATGTCGACGGCCGGGCCGCGCTTCGACATTGACCGCTTTGGGGCGGCTTTGCCGCGTTTCACTCCTCGCCAAGCCGACCTGCTGATGGTCGTGGGCACCATCACGCACCGCATTGCTCCAGTTCTGCGCCGTGTTTGGGAACAAATGGCGGAACCAAAGTGGGTAGTGTCATTTGGTGCCTGTACGTCGTCTGGCGGGCCGTACAACAACTACGCGGTGGTTCAGGGCATCGACACGATCATCCCGGTGCACCTATACATTCCCGGCTGTCCACCCCGCCCCGAGGCCGTTCTCGACGGTCTCATCAAACTGCAGGAACGGGTGCAGCGCGAGCGAGGGGGCCAGCGCGTCCCGGAGCGCCACGGAAGTGGACGCCTCCTCTGATTGAACCTCGCATCCTCGAGGAAATCCAATGGTGAAAATCACCGTGGACGGGCGTGAGATCGAAGTTGCCAACGACACCATGCTTCTGCCGGCACTGATCGAGGCGGGCATTCATGTGCCCCACTACTGCTGGCACCCGAAACTCTCCATCGATGGCAGTTGTCGGATGTGCCAAGTGGAGGTGGAAGGGAGCCCCAAATTGGTCATCGCCTGCAATACTCCAGTGCGCGAGGGCATGGTGGTGCGCACGGATTCACCGCGCGTCATCAACGCACGCCGCGGGGTCATGGAACTCCTTCTGGTCAACCATCCCATCGATTGCCCGATTTGCGACAAAGCCGGCGAATGCTTGCTGCAAGATTACTCCTACAACTTTGGCACACGGAAAAGCCGCACCGACGAACCGCGCCGCAAGCTAGAAAAACGTAAAGACATCGGCCCGCGGATGATCCTGGACCAAGAACGCTGTATTTTATGCCGGCGCTGTGTACGTTTCTGTCGAGAGATTACGAAGACGAACGAACTCGCTGTCTTCAACATGGGTGATCGCTCGGTGCTCGATGTCCTTCCCGACGCTCCGCTTGCCAATGATTATTCCATGAACACAGCCGACATCTGCCCCGTAGGAGCCTTAGAAACCAAAGACTTTCATCACAAGTTACGGGTATGGTTCCTGAAAAAGACTCCGAGCGTTTGCCCCAGTTGCAGCAATGGCTGCAATATCACCATCCAACACTATCGGAACCAAATTTGGCGCCTAATGCCCCGCCGTAACGATGCGGTAAACGATACGTGGATGTGTGACCAAGGGCGGCTGCAATATGCTTTTGCACACGACGCCAACCGGCTGCGGTTGCCCATGGTGCGAAGAGGGAACACGCTGGAGCCTTGCGGGTGGGACGCTGCCGTGAAGCACGTGAGCGATGCCCTCCGCGCGACGGCCAAGAAGGGGGGTGCTGAGCGAATCGCATTGCTAGCCTCCGCACATTTCACCAACGAGGAGCTTTACCTTCTAACGCAGCTCGTCAAAGTGCTGGGGCTGCGACACGTCGCCGTGCCGCTCGTCACGGGGTCCGGAGACGCTTTTCTCATTCAGCCAGAAAAGGCAGCAAACTTCACCGGGGCCCGTGAACTCGGCCTAGTTGCACACGACGGCGGCCGTGATTTTACCGCAATCCTCGAACTTGCGCGCTCCGGCCAGCTCGATGCTCTCTACGTTTGCGGCAGCGACATGACCAAGTTGGTCGAGCCGACGCTGTGGCAGGCAGCGCTTCGTGCTGTGCCGACGGTAATCGTGCAGGATCTTTTCGCAGAACCGCTGGGGCAATTCGCTCACGTTCTTTTACCGTCGCTGAGCTGGGCGGAAAAGTCCGGCACGTTCACCAATCGGAAACGGCGCGTCCAACAAATCCAGCGCGCACTGGAACCTCCCCAAGGGCAACCGAGTGACGGCGAGATCTTCGCAGAAATCTTGGGGCAGTTGGCCGAAGGCCACTGGACCTTTCACCCGGCTGAGATTTTTGAGCAAATCGGCAAGGAGTTCCCTGCCTTTGCTGGTTTGTCCCTCGCCAGCTTGGGGTTGCTCGGCGCGGAGTTAGCTCCGTAACGAAAGGCGTTCCATGGCCACGCGTACGGTGACAGTACAACGCCCCGCAGCGATGGATGCACCTCGAGGAGTGGTGCGTAGCGGCGTTGCGGTACTCAAAGGAATGTGGATTGCCAGTCGCCACTTCTGGCGCAATTTGTGGGGGTTCATGCGCGGTAAGCCCACTGTCTTCACCGTGCAATACCCGGAGGAGCGGTTGCCACAACCGCCGGCGTTCCGAGGGATGCCCGTTCTTGTACAAATGGATAACGGCAAGGAACGTTGCGTGGCATGTGGACTCTGCGAATGGGCGTGCCCGACCGACTGCATTACCATTTACCCCGCGGAAACAGCCGACGAGATCGAACGCTTCCCCCAAGTGTTCGACATCGATATGTCGCGCTGCATGTTCTGTGGTCTATGCGAAGAGGCCTGCCCCGAGGAAGCCATTGTCATGAGCCACAACGTCGAGATCGCGGCATTCTCGCGCCGCGGTACGGTATGGCACAAGGAGGATCTCCTGGTTCCCGTACGCGAGCTGGAAAGGACACGGTTTCGCCATATCCGCAAAACGTACGAACGCTCGACCGAGCCATAATGCGTTCCACTCAGTTGTTGTCGAAGCGATTGACCTATGTCGAATAACGACCATTTACTGTCGCTCATTCGCAGCCGTTGCGGCGAATCGATCATTTCTACGCACAGCTATCGCGGAGATGCTACTGTCGTCATTCGCCCAGAGCGCTTGCTTGCAACTGCACGCGTTTTACGCGAGGAGCCGGGGCTTTCTTTCGACTTACTGCTCGATGTCACCTGCGTCGATTACCTCGGGCAACAACCGCGCTTCGAGCTCGTCTACCATTTCTATTCCACTCGCCATCGTCATCGTTTGCGGTTGAAAGCCCGTGTTGACGAGCGTGATCCCACCATCGACAGCCTCGTCCCCTTGTGGGTCGGCGCCAACTGGCTCGAACGGGAAACTTTCGACATGTACGGGGTCCGCTTCCGCGGCCACCCAGACTTACGCCGCATTTACCTATACGAGGAATTCGAAGGCCACCCTCTGCGCAAAGACTACCCGAAAGAAAAGCGCCAGCCGCTCATTGGCCCAGGCTCGAAGGGAACTTATCGGCCGCGTCCACCAGAGATTCCTCACGCCAGCCGGGTCGAAGGCATGTTGGGGGCTGAGCTCATGAGAGTGCAACTCGGCCCCTCCCACCCTGCCACACACGGTACGGTACGCATCGTACTCGATCTCGATGGCGAGACCATCGTCAACGCCGATGTGGAGATCGGCTACCTGCACCGAGGCTTCGAGAAAGAGTGCGAGAGTGGCTTTTATTACCAAGCGATACCGTACACGGACCGACTGAATTACAGCTCAGCCATACTTTGTAACGTGGGTTACTGTTTGGCGGTGGAGAAGCTTTTCGGCGTCGAAGTGCCGTTACGGGGTCAGTTTGTCCGTGTGATCGGCGGCGAAATCTCCCGCATCGCGGACCACTTGCTATGTATCGGGGCAACGGCGTTGGAGTTAAACGCATTTACGCCGTTTCTCTATGCGATAGAAGCTCGGGAACTTGCTTGGGACCTCGTCAACGCCCTGTGCGGTGCGCGGGTGACAAGCAATTTCGTTCGCATCGGTGGCGTCAGTGCTGACCTACCCGAAGGTTTCGCCGAACTCTGCCAACACAACTTCAAGCGGATTTTGGAACTTGTCGGTGATGCGGAGGGAATGTTGCTCGAGAACCCCATTTTTCGGGCTCGCATGGAAGGCGTTTCCACGATGTCAGCCGACCGGTTAATTGCCTACGGAGTGACCGGGCCTTTGCTTCGGGCAGCGGGGGTGGACCTCGACCTCCGCCGGGCGGAACCATACCTCATTTACGATCAACTGGACTTCGACATTCCCCTCGGCTCCCGCGGCGATAACCTCGATCGCTTTCTCGTTCGCCTCACCGAGCTCCGCCAAAGTATCCGCATCGTCGAGCAGTGCTTGCGCCTGATCCCCCCGGGACCAGTCGACATCGATGATCCTGCTTTGCGCTTTCCCCCCAAGGGCCGTGTGTTCACTCAGATGGAAGACATGATCAACCAGTTCAAACTCGTCACCGAAGGTCCTAAACCCCCGCCCGGGGAGGTCTATTTCGCCATCGAATCCGCCAATGGGGAGTTGGGTTACTACCTTGTTAGCGACGGCACCGGTAAGCCTTATAAGTGCAGGGCGCGGACTCCGAGCTTCTCCAACACGCAGCCGCTCGCTGAAATGGTCCGGGGGCGGCTGCTCGCCGACATCGTTCCCACGTTCGACATGATCAATATGATCGGAGGCGAGTGTGATCGTTGACCATCCTGCAGCAAAGAAGGTAGTTCCTCCACCCCGTCGTGAGGGACACGTGTTGTCGGACGCGGTGCGTGCCAAAATCGTCGCAGAGGCCACGAACTACCCGCAAGCGCGATCGGCGCTTCTCGCTGCCCTCCACCTTGCTCAAGCTGAATATGGGTGGATTTCGCCGCCCGTGGTGCGGGAAATTGCGGAACTCCTCGGGCTTAAACCCATACAGGTGCAAGAGGTTGTGTCCTTCTATCCAATGTTTCACAGCCGTCCTAAGGGTCGCTGCCATATCCAGGTGTGTACGAACATCGCTTGCGCCGTGGCCGGTGCGCGTAAACTCGTGCGCCAAGTAGAGGATTCGCTAGGCATCCGTGTTGGGGAGACCACCCCTGACGGTGCGTTCTCTCTGGTCGAGGTCGAATGTCTAGGCTCGTGCGGTAGCGCGCCCGTCGTGCAAGTGAATCACGACCCCTACATCGAGCGAGCCTGTGCGGAAGACATCGCGGCAATCCTGCGAGGGGAGCGGGTCGAGCGTCAAAGCCCGATGATCTCCGTGATTCCTGAAGGAGTAGATGGCTATTTACTTCCCCCCAACGGCGTCACGCGGACGGAAATTGCCGATTATCTTGCCGTTGGCGGCTACGAGCAGGCCAGACGCGCCTGGTGTGAACTCGACCCCGATGCCATCACCGAGATGGTCAAGGAGTCAGGATTGCGGGGGCGTGGCGGAGCGGGCTTTGTCACCGGAGTCAAATGGGGATTCATGCCCAAAAATCCGGACAAGCCCTCTTACCTCGCTGTAAACGGTGACGAAAGCGAACCAGGGACGTTCAAAGACCGTCAAATCCTCGAACGCAACCCTCATCAGTTCATCGAAGGAGCACTGATCGCGGGGCGGGCAATCCGTGCCGTCGCCGCCTATGTCTACCTACGCGGCGAATACACCGTGCCGTACCTACGGCTCATGCATGCCATTGAGCAAGCATACGCGCGGGGATTTTTGGGGGACAACGTCTTTGGATCGGGCCGCTCATTTCATATGTTCGTCCAACGCGGTGCCGGAGCCTACATCTGTGGGGAAGAAACGGGCATGATCGAGTCGATGGAGGGTAAGAAAGGCCAGCCGCGCAAGCGCCCCCCTTTTCCCGCGGCGTATGGGTTGTGGGGTTACCCCACCACCGTGAACAATTTGGAAACGCTGACGCACGTGCCAGTGATCCTCCGTCACGGGCCGACGTGGTTTCGACAGCATGGCACGGAGCGCAGCACTGGCAATACGCTCTTTGGTGTCAGCGGCCATGTCAAGCACCCCGGCGTCTACGAGCTTCCGCTCGGAACGCCGCTGAGAGAGATCATCGAAAAATATGCTGGGGGAATGGCCAACGGTCGCCCACCGAAGGCAATCATTCCGGGTGGCGTGTCCATGCCAGTGCTCACGGCCGAACACCTCGACACACCCATGGACCACGAATCGCTGCAACGTGTCGGCAGTTTGCTCGGTACGGCTGGCATCGTTGTGTTGGACGACTCGGCGTGCCCGGTGCGAGCCGCCGGTGTCATCGCACGTTTCTTCCGTCACGAGAGCTGTGGCCAGTGCACCCAGTGCCGAGAGGGTACTGGCTTTCTGTACAAGTTGCTCAAGCGGTTGGACAGTGGCCGGGGAACCATGGCCGATCTGCGCACGATCGAAGACGTGTGCGGGTACATGGAAGGCCAAACGATTTGCGCACTGTCCGACGCAGCGGCCTGGGCTGCTGGGAATTTCCTTCGACGGTTTCGCGCCGACTTCGAAGCTCACGTGGCCCAGCGTGGTTGCCCCTTCCCCGACAGTTTCGAGATGTAATCATCTGTTGATTTCTCTGCTCGCTCGTGAGCCTGAATTGGGCATGCTCTCCTTCAATGTCAGATCTTGTCGGACCTACCTCTCATTATTTCTACTCGCAGCGGCTAAAACTCCACTATGTGGATTGGGGCAACCCCACTGCGCCAGCGATGGTGTTGGTGCACGGGGGGCGCGACCACGCTAGGAACTGGGACTGGGTTGCCGCGCGCTTGCGTACGAAGTACCACGTTATCGCTCCGGATCTTCGCGGTCATGGCGATTCTCAGTGGGCCGTCGGGGGCTCTTACTCCGTCGCCGATTACACCCTCGATCTTGCCCAGCTCACCGAGGCTTTGCAGTTACCCCGTCTCATCCTCATTGGCCATTCTCTCGGTGGTTCCGTTGCTCTACACTATGCGGCGACGTACCCTGAGCGGGTCGATAAAGTCGTAGCGATCGAAGGGCTGGGGCCGCCACCTTCCCTCCTGGTTGAGCGTTCCGCGCCCGAACGCATGCGCGACTGGATTGCCGAGATGCAAGCGCTCGCGCGGCGACATCCCCGTCGCTACGCCTCGCTGCAACAAGCCATGGCGCGCATGCGGGAAGCTAACCCACACCTTACGGAAGAGCAGGCTCGCCACCTGACGGTACACGGCTGCTATCGCGCAGAGGACGGCACCTACTTATGGAAGTTCGACAACTACGTGCGTGCCACTTCGCCTTACCTCACCGGGATGCGGGAAGCGCAGGAATTCTGGAGTGAAATTCGTTGCCCCGTTCTTCTCGTTCGCGGCGAGGAATCGTGGGCTTCCGACCCTGCCAAAGACGGCCGGGCTACCGCCTTCCGCAACGCCACCGTGATCAACATCCCCAAGGCCGGCCACTGGGTTCACCACGATCAGTTGGACGAGTTCCTACGAGTCGTCCGCGACTTTCTTGCGCAACCATGAGTCTCTCACAGGGGGCGGTCAGGCTGGATGATTTCTTCCACCGTCATTGCCTGACGCTGCCGAAATGGCTCGACCCGAATCGGACAATGAGCCAGCTCGCACTGCGAGCAATAGAGCCGGCGGCACGGGTCAGTGTGGAAAACAATTTCGCCCGCGAGTGCGCCTGCAGCAATCACGTCACGCTCGAACGCATCGGCTTCGTCATGTGCTTGTTTCACGCTCCAAAATTCGGGAACGACCAGGTGGGCATCGACGTGGGTGAAGCGACCCGACCGAATGGCGCGGGTATTGTGAACCCGAATGATGCCTGGCCTCATGGCCCGATTCATGGCTTGCAGCAGTTGTTCCAAGAGCCGTGGGTCTTCCTCGTCTAACAGGCCCCCAGCAGCGTAGCGAACCAAACCGACCCCGGTCACTCCTAAATGCACCGCAACGGCGGCAGCCACCAGCGGGTCGAACCACACCACACCAGTAACTTCCACGATCGCAAGCCCAACGACCACCGCCACGCTTGTCCAGAAATCGGAGATCACGTGGCGGCCATCCGCGACCAAGGCAAGCGACTGACAACGCTTTCCCGTGCGCACGAGGTACAGACCCAATAACAAGTTTACCACCCCAGCCCCTGCGGTGATGGCGATGCCGATGTCCAGCTGCTCGGGGACGTGTCCCTGCCATAGCGCCAGCGCGGCTTCGTACCAAATCATCACGGCTGCGAAGGCAATTAAGCCACCCTCGAAGGCAGCGGAAAAAAACTCGATCTTGCCGTGGCCATAAGGATGGCTCCGATCAGCTGGCCGACTCGCAAACACCAGCCCACCCAAGGCGAATGCTGCGGCAACCACGTTGACGATGCTTTCCAGTGCGTCGGAAAACACTGCGGCCGAGCCGGTTAACCTGTAAGCCACGAATTTGAGCACCAGAAGCACTCCACCCACCACGAGTGACGTCAAACCGGCTACAATGCGCGCCCGCTGCTCCGGTTGGGCGCTCACCCATGCCACGTCCGGTAGAGAAGGCGCAGCCATAGTTTTAGCTTATCAGGAACGGGCACTGGCCCAAAGCCGTTATGTCGGGCGCATAATTCCCAAGCGTCCGGCCGAGGGTGGCAGCGGTTCTTGGCCCAAGGCGACCCGCGCGTCGTTCATCGCCGCCCGATAGATGCCTTGTGCCATCAACGAAGGCTCTTCGCCAAGGCGCGCTGCATAGACGTCGCGTTTCAGTTCTTGGCCTCCGCGGTGCGTTGGCTCCGCACGCGTGACCCACTCTGCCAAATGAGCGGCAAGGCGCGTTTCGCCAGCTCGCAGTAGTTCTCTCCCTCGGGCGACAACCGCGTCGGCTCCGCCAGCAAGCCGCACAATTTCCTCCGCCTGCCTGCACCAGGGAGCTGGCAACAAATCCGCCGCGTTGCCGTTCCACCAGCCGCCCCAGAGCCGTAAAAGGTTTCGAACGATAAACTTCGGATGGTCGTAATGCGGAAGTAAATAAGGACGCGAACTCAGTCGCGGATCGGGCTCGACGGCGTGAAAAATCTCCTCCGGCTGTACGCCCCGATTCATGCGCTCCAACACTTGATCGACCAACACTCGCAAATAGCGCGCTGTGTCCAACAAAACCGTTCGCACGGCCTGTGCGCCCTGGATGACCAGACCGTGACCGGGAAACAAGTACTCCGCTTCGAGGCCAGCCATGGTTTCTAACGCCTCAGCCCAGTCCTCCGGATAGCGCTGCACCTTTTGCGGGTTGCCACAGTTCGGAGACATCCAAATGATCAAATCGCCACAAAAAAGATAGCGCTTTTCTGGAATATAGAGATAACAAGCATCATCCGTCTCGCCTCGGGCAGCACGCAGTTCCAACGTGAAACGGCCTAGACGCTGGGTCAAACGGTCATGAAAAACCATGTTCGGCCAGATAAACGACCGAGGAAACATCGGCTGCGGCAAACTGAACTGCCTTTGATTGATGAACGCATTCCACCCGTGAGTTCGCTCGTAGCGTCGAAACCGCGCCAGACAATTCTCCTGCGCAAGGATCGTCGGTCGCTCCCCCGCTTCCAGGAATGGCTGCAAACCGAACGCATGGTCGGCGTGACCGTGGGTGTACACAACCACCCGTAAGGGAGCGGAAGTCCACGTGCGGACTGCTTGATGAAACAGCCGAGCCAGGTGCTCGAAACCGGGGTCGACAATGATCAAAGCATCTTCCAGGCAGATGGCGTAATTGTTCACGAAATTGGCAAACAACAGCACGTCAGGTGCCACTTCATGAGGTTCAGCAAAGAAACATGGACTGGCGTTCGTCGGATCAGATGTCAGCATAGGAGACATGCTCAACTCCTCCCTCTCGACCTCGGAGCTACTGGAAATTTCAAGGTGGTGGCGCCTCTTCGCCGTGCAGTTGCCCCGGTGCGAGCCGGTGTCTTATCCGGATAAGGACAGAGATCGGCAAGCACGCATTGATCGCACTTCGGTCTGCGGGCTAAACAGACGGCACGCCCATGCGCCTGCATGAGAATGCAAAACCGGGTGCGGTCTTGGACGGGCACTAACTGATCGAGATCCTCTTCGACTTTGTCGGGGTTATTTTGCCGCGTTAAGCCCAATCTTTGCGCCAGGCGCAACACGTGCGTATCGACACCGATAGCGGGCTTCCCGAAGGCATTGCCCAATAAGATGTTCGCGGTTTTTCTACCAACCCCTGGGAGGGTCAACAGCTCGTCCAAGCAATCCGGCACCTCTCCGTGGTAGCGTTCAAGAAGCGCGGCACAACAGGCCTTAAGTGTTTTTGCCTTCTGCCGATAAAACCCAGTAGCGTAAATCGCCCGCTCGAGTTCTTCACGTCGCGCCCGAACGAAATCTTCCGGGGTTCTATATCGTTGGAACAGTTCGGCAGTCACCTGATTGACCTTTTCATCGGTGCATCGTGCGGCCAAAATCAATGCTACCAATAGTTCAAATGGGCTGCGATACCGAAGGGCGAGCTGTGCATCCGGGTAAGCTTGCTTCAGTCGGCGCAAGATCTCAAGGACCCGCCGCTGCTCTTCTGAGCGCGCCATGGCAGGTCTGCAGTATGCTAGAGGGTGGCTGATTGCAATCACTGCCCTTGACCCAACGGGAAACCAACGCGAAGATAAGGTGCTGTCGTGACTGGGCGCATACGTCAGGGCGTTTTTCACCCCGGGTTACTTGTAGGATTGCTGCTCGCGTTTCTCGTTCCGCTTACGTTCTGGGGCAATCGTCAACAAGCTGAGGAACCCTTTCCCTCCCCCACGCCCACAGTGAGTGACGTCGAACTCGAGCGTTACATTGCCGTGTATCGGGCGATGCATGCGGATCACAGTCTCACCATTGACGAGGCTCTGCGTCCCCACGGCATGACTGTAGAAGACTTTCGCAACTTAGAACGACGAGTACAGGAAAATCACCGACTCGTCGAAAGAGTCCGCGAGGCGCTGCTGGAATACGCACGGTCAAACTCCGTCCTGGCCCTTGAACCCACGCCAACCCCGACCAAGGCAGCGGCCACGGAAAAGCGACGCCGTCGACAATGACAGGGTTCTACGGTTCCAAGCGAGACGGGTGTTGAGCAAATGTGCGGGGTAACGTGTGGTCCCACGCTCTGGCCGCGTCACTGTGGAGCGGGTGTTGTTCGGAACGGCAAAAGCGGTTTGCCCTGGCTAAGGCGGGCTGCGGTAACGAAAGCGAAACGGGAAGATCCAAGTAGGGCTACCGACAAACAAAGAGGTAGCGCGAGCATCGACTCGAACACCGTAATAAGCGGCGTAACAAGTTAAAGGAGACAAAGATGGCACAAGATCCCCAGGAGCCTGTGGTTTTGGATCCACAAGAGGTTCTGCGCCTCGTGGACGAAGCACGCAGTCGTTTGCGCACGGCCATCTGGGCACTTCATGGGATGCACCAAGATATGACCGCACTGACCGCCGAGGATCTCGCCGACGTGGAGCACTTGCTCACCGAACTACTCGATGGTGCGCTAACGCCAGCATATGAATCGTTGCGGCAAATCGTGCAGACCAATCCCGACGGTACGGTGACAACTCACTGAAGCCACCGTCGGTCATAACCACCTCCGACTCTCCATTGTCGCTCGCCCCAGATGGCGCCCAGCAGGAGTACGCTTGAAGAGTTGCGCCAACAGGTTGTGCGCTGTCGGGTTTGTCCACGTCTCGTGACCTACCGGGAGCGCATCGCAGCCGAAAAACGCCGAGCCTTTCAGGACTGGGAGTATTGGGGCAAGCCTGTCCCCGGATTTGGAGACGCCCGCGCTCGGTTGCTCGTGATCGGTTTGGCGCCCGCGGCTCACGGCGGGAATCGAACAGGGCGGATCTTTACAGGCGATCGCAGCGGTGACTGGCTCTATCGGACCCTGTACAAATTCGGCTTCTCCAACCAGCCAACCTCCACCCACGTCGGCGACGGGCTCGAGCTACACGACGCCTACGTGACTGCGGTGGTCCGCTGCGCTCCGCCGGCAAACAAACCAACCCCTGAAGAAATTCGTAACTGCCGACCGTTCCTGCGCAAAGAATGGGATTCGCTCCCGGTCAAGGTCATCGTTGCGCTTGGGGAGGTGGCTTTCCGTAGCGTCGTGGAGACGTGGGAGGAGCGCGAGGACAAAAAACTTCGACCCCGACCTCGGTTTCTCCACGCGGCCGTTTATCACTTGAACGATACTGCCTTGATAGCCTCGTATCACCCGAGCCAGAGAAACACGCAAACGGGCTTTCTCACGGAAGCGATGTTCGACCGTGTCTTCGCCCAAGCGGTTAGGCTACTGAGGGACGCCTAAACAAGTTGAATACAAGGGAAGGAAGACAGCATGAAGCGCAGGCGCTTGGGACGTAGTGGGCTTATCGTATCGGAACTGTGCCTTGGCACGATGACCTTCGGTAACCAAGCCGATGAAGCTACGAGCCTTGCCATCTTGGACCGGGCGTTTGATGGGGGGGTGGACTTCGTCGACGTAGCCGAAGTGTATCCCGTACCACCGGAGCGCCAATGGGCTGGGCGCAGCGAGGAGATTGTGGGCAAGTGGTTGCGCACGAAGTCACGTGACGCGGTCATCCTCGCAACCAAGGTTGCGGGTCCCGGAGGCGGGTGGTTCGTCACTCCGGTACGGGAAAACAAGGGCACGTTGGATCGGCACCACATTCGCCGCGCCGTGGAGGGTAGCTTGCAGCGCCTGGGCACAGACTACATCGACCTTTACCAAACCCACTGGCCCGACCGTGATTTACCTTGGGAAGAAACCCTCGAAGCCCTCACCCGTTTGATTGACGAAGGCAAAGTCCGATACATCGGCTGTTCCAACGAAACCGCGTATGGTTTGACCAAAAGTTTATGGGTAGCCGACGTAGCTGGATTAGCCCGGTTCGAGACCATTCAAAACAATTTCAGCTTACTGTACCGCCGCTTCGAGGATGAACTAGCCGAGGTGTGCCGCCGTGAACACGTGAGCTTACTGGCCTATAGCCCATTGGCCGGAGGCGTCCTCAGCGGAAAATACTGCAACGAAAATTGGCCAGAGGGAGCACGGTTCACGCTGTATCGGAGTTACAGCGAGCGCTCGCAAGCGATGACGCGACGCTTCGTTAACAAGGGAACGCTCATGGCCACCGAACGATTTGTTCGCTTGGCGCGAGAATTGAATCTCGATCCAGCCACCCTTGCCATCGCTTGGGTGCTCTCGCGCGATTTTGTCGGAAGTGCCATCATCGGGGCCACAAAGCCAGAACAATTGGAACCCACTTTGGCAGCCGCAGAGGTTACGTTGCCACCCGAGGTGCTTGAAGTGTGCGACCGCATCAACCGGGAGATTCCGTATCCGATGGGATGAGGCTTCCAACTACATGAGGATGGATTTGGAGGAGCCACACCATGTCAGACTCCGATTTTGTCGTGCAAAAAGTCGAATGGTTTCAGTTCCGGACGCCCAAGGGGGAGCCGTTTCTCGTCATGGTTGCCTCTCTCCCCAATGGCTTCTACACGGCGGTGCCCTGCCAAGTCTCTATGACTTTGGCTTCCCATAGCCACATGGCTTTAGGAAACTCCGTCGACGACGCACTGGCCCAGTTGCAAAAAACGCTGGCTGGAAAGGGCGTCGACGAGATTTTTCGCCCTGAATAGGTCGATTCTTGGGCAATGCCGCACGAGGAACGCGGCCCCCGAGTCACGTGGCCAAGTGGTAGCGGCTGACGAGCTGCTCGAGGCTGCGGCTGACTTCGCTTAAATTTTGAATCGACTCCTCGATTTGTTGCACGCTGTTGACGTTGGCGCGACTGGCGTCGTCAATGAGCCTCATTGCCGCCGTAATCTGTTCCACGTCCACCAGTTGTCGCTGGCTCGTTTGAGTAATGGCGGCTACCGCTGCTGTGGCATCGACCAAGCTTTGCGTCAGCGTGCGGATGGTCTCTCCTGAATCCAAGGTTTGCTGGATCCCCGCTTCCGCCGCTTTTGCCGCCTGCTCACTGGCGAGGACCACATCGTGCGCTGCCTTCTGAATATCGCCGAGGATGGTGGTAATTTGAGCAGTGGCTCGTTTGGAGCGATCGGACAAATTCTTGACCTCCTGCGCTACCACCGCAAACCCTTTTCCGTGGACTCCGGCACGTACCGCCTCGATACCGGCGTTTACCGAAAGTAAGTCACTCTGGTCCGCTAGGTCATTCACCGTTGCAGTGACTTGCGCAATCGCCCGCGTTTGCTCGCTGAGTTGGGCAATCTTCTTCGCTATGATTTTCATTTGCTCCCGTACGTTTTCGATCCCAGCAATGGCGTCCTGCACGGCCTTTTCTCCGATCTCGGAAATTGCCACGGCTTGCTCGCCTGCAGCCGCCACCTCGCTCGCTCGCCGGCTAGCTGCTTCGGCGGTCTCCTTGACCTCTTCGACAATCCTGCTGGCCTCTTGCACCGCTCGCGCCGCACGCTGCGCTTCTTCCATAACTCGCCGCACACCCTCGGTGACGCTCTGATTCGTCGCTCCGAGCCGTTGGATTTCTCCTGACAACAGCCCAATCTGCTCCTGCAGAGTGGTAACCATCCGAGCCAGGGCCAAGCCCAGGGTGTCCTTCTCGGATTGCGGCCGGATCGCTACGGCAAGGTCACCTCGAGAAATGCGGTCTGCCGCATCAGCCACGCTACGCAACGACAGCACCATCCTTTCAAACGCGTTGGCCAACACTCCGACCTCATCGCGGCGGCCATTGGCGCTGAGATGCACGGTAAGGTCCCCCAACGCCAAGCGCTCGGCCACTTGCACGGCTTGCTGGAGCGGGCGGTCGAGATCACGAATGATGGCCACCGCGACACCTGTCACTGCCACACCCCCCAAGACCAAGAGTGCAATCGTGAGCAAGAGCTGCCGCGCTAACGCCGTCCAGCGTGCCTCCAAAACCTCTCTCAAAATCGGTGCAGCGGCATCGTGGAACCCATAGGCTGCTTCGATCGCTTGCGTGGACAACGACCACCAATCGGCGGGCGGAACCTTCGCGTACTCGACGTTCAGAAACTCCCGATCCAATGCCTCGAGAAAGTTCTGGGCTGCCGTAGTTACAGCACTGAGTTGGCTATCCAATCGCCTTCGCATTGCGGGTTCAGCCTCGTACACCCGTGCCAGGTCGGCTTGAAGACGGTCTGTGTAGTAATACACAATGGCGTAACGACGGCTAAAAGCCTTGAGTTCTTCTTCGCGCATCACCCCCCCCTGCACGGCAATTTGCAGCGCCAAGTCGCGTACCTGCCCCATGATCTCTGCGAGCTCCGGAACGACCACGCGAGTGGCGTCGGATAAGTAATAGGACGCGGGGTTTGGATCGAAGGCTAGGTTGGAAGCATCCCCCACGCGCGCCAACAAAGCCAGGACGTCGCCGTGTACTGCCGTGTGTCGGTCAAAGAGTTCTCGCCCATGATCTTGCCAGTGCGCGAGTAAATTTTCTATTTCCGTACGCAATCTTGGCCACTGCTGCAGCACGCCCAGAGCCTCGCCGTTTCGGGCATTGACTTCGTCTACGCCCCGAAGTCGCTCGCGCACACGGTCCGCAGCGTTTTGCCGTTCGGTGGCAAACTCACTTTCTCCCTGAAACACCGCTAAAGCCAAACCGCGGTGCGCTTGCAGGTCACGAAGCAAGTTGACGATCGGTATTTGGTATTCGAGGCCGACTGCCTCTTTGCGCGCGAACTCCGTGCCCAAGGCACGTATGCCTGCAACCATTCGGTAAGTCACCCCAGCTAAGGCGACACCGAAAATCGCACCCATCAGCACGAACTTTTGCGGGATGTTCAACCGTGACAACATCGGGACGGCACCTCCCCGACAGTCGGTTGGGTGACGAACTCATTTTCCAAATCGCACCAAAGCACCAGCATCAAAAATACTGGGGTCGATCGGCACTCGTCTTTCGTACGGAGATTTGGCGTCGAGACGAGTTCCGCCTAACGAGGCCCGTTTCATCTTGAAGTTCTCCGCCACTGCCCATCCCTGCGTCGAAACGGGTACAGTTTCCTGGCCATCTGGGGTCGCGTGATTCGGAAAAGCGAGAACGGCGTACGTGAGAATGTGTTCTCCCTTCCAGTTAAATTTCTGGTTGTACGCTCCCGCGTAAGTCTCGGCATCGATCCACAGCACCAGTCGACCGTATAAGTAGTACTTGTCACGTGGGACTGCCTCGACCAAATACATCGGTCGCAAAGCGAGCCCTCCTTGCGGTAACGCCCAGGGGACGCCCTTCCAGTTCGGGTTCTCGAAACCGTAGTAGCCCGAGCGGTCGAGCAGTTGATCCCAGCCGCCTCCTTTCCCAGGTCGTGGCTTAATCGAGTTGGGTGGCAACGACTCGGGGTCGACGGCGCGCAAAGCTTCACGTTTCTCCAGCAAACGCCACTGGAACTCCTGGATTTTGCCGTCGAAAAAATGCCCATCATCTGAGCAAAAGTCTGAACCTAGGTAACCATCGGACCGGTTAGCTGGGCTGACCGCGCGCACCCGGCGTAACGCTGGGACAAAAGCCCATTGGGAATCCCGCACATCGGGATCACGGTAACGCCAGAACAGCGTGGCCGTTCCTTGCATGTCCAAGGGAGATAGAGCCACGCCCAGGAATTGATTCTGAAAGTTCATCGGGTTCGGGTGGCGATACTTCGGGGCTTGCCCGTCGTAAAACATAAACCATGCCTCTGCGCCTATATCACGCTCCACCCCCTTGCTGTTCATCATAAACATCCGCGTTCGGAGGTGCGCATTGCCGCCGTACCACGTGGCCAAATAGTAGTTCCAAACAACCTTCACGCCCGCCTGCGGATCAGCTGGATCGATGTGCGGGAAAGGAAGACCATACAGATAGTCGGGCTGTTTGCCAGTCTCCTGGTCAATGACCGTTCCCCGTTCGTCCACGGTAAGTCGAGAAGCATTTTGCTTCGTGGCCTCTACAAACGCTTTCTCCCAGTTCGGGTTGCCTACGGGATAATGAACGATTTTGCTCACATACTCACCACGCGCATAATGTTGCCAAATCTCGGGGGGTAAAAGTCCTTTGGCTAACTCCGCTGTACTCGCGTCGAGGATCATCCCAGGCTTAAGGCGATCCCGTGTAGGGGGTGCTGCGACCTGGTGGGGGGGCAGCACCGCCGGCTCTTCTTTGACCAACTCCTGCGTCGGGGTCGGCGGTAGCGGGCTAGCCGTTGCCGTCGGCGAAACCCGAATCTCTGGCTCCGCTGCTGGCGTTTCCACAGGGGCAAGCACCTTTTCCGTCGCCGGGGGTACCTTGGCCACTTCTACTGGGGGCGCCTCACCCGCGGTAGCCTCCGGTTGCGGCACCGGCGGCGCGAAAGCTTCAGCCTGCACCCGTTCCGTTCGCGGTTTTACGCCAAAGACGAGGTTTTGCCCCCATACCCAACCTTCAGACCCATCCTGAGTACGCACACGATAGTAACCGTTCTTTGCCTCAGCCTCCAAGAGTTGGAGCTGCGTTCCCTGGTCGAGGACCTCCAGAGGAGCCTCCGCGGTGCCCGGGCTTGGACGCAAGTTCGTTGCCTGGGAAAGTTCCACCAACGCTCCAACCGCCACCCCAGCCTTGACCACGCGCAAATTTCGCGCCCACAGCCAGCCTTCCTCACCCCGCTCGGTTTTGACCCGGTAGTAACCGTTTCGAAAAACCAAACCGGGCACCTCCACCCGTTCCGGTGGTGTAACCACGCGCAGCGGAGGCTGGCGCATCGATGGGTCGACTCGAAGATTGGAGTTCCGACGAACCTCTGCAACTTGAGCCCCTGCCGACCAAGCACCTGCCGCCACGAGGCTCAGCACCAACCACGCTGTCTTTGCTTTTGTCTCTGCCATCTCTTCCTTCCCCCACCCCCTGCTCCGCCTTTTGGAGTCCGACGGGGGCGCAGAGCCTCGAAGCAAGGCATGGGCCAAGGTGGGTGCTGTGTCATGACAGAGAAAATCTCCGGCTAGCGGCGGTGGCTGTCAACTTTGAACGCACGGCTGGCGAATTCCTGTCAGGTCTTGTTGCCCGAGAAATGCTCCTTGCTACAAGGGTGCTCTTGACGGCGGAGTCGAGCAACGAGCGATCAGCCGCAGAGGGAAAAGGAGGCGAATTCTGTGGCCAGGTGGAACCCTCGGTTAGTCGGCATTGCTGCTATGGTCTTTCTATACGGACTCTTTGGGGACCGGGATGCCGGGGCAACGACACCCGGGCTTGCGAGCCTCGATCAAGAGTATGGGTTCAAGGGAATCAGCTTCGGGACCGATGTCGACAGTGTCCCCAAGCTTAAGAAAATCGGGGAGCGCGGCCAGTGCGAGGTGGCTTACGCACGCTCGGGTGACACCCTCGAGTTCGAAGGGGTGCCGTTAACAGCTATTGAGTACTCCTTCCAAAATGACCGGTTTACCCTCGTATCGCTGTTGGCGAAGGCGGAGGATTGTTCCCGCCTCTATCTGGCCTTGCGAACTCGCTTCGGCGAAGACGACACCAAGCTTGGTCCAGAAGGTACGAAGAAGCCGTTTTGGACGGCTACCTGGGAAGGCAAACGGGTCAAGGTGGACATTACCGGGCCCACCGGGTGTATTGTCACTATCAGCGCCCCCGAAGAGGCGATCCTCGAAGAGAGGCGCTGCCGCGAAGACGACAGAGTGAAGGCTGGCCGGGGCGACTGAGGTGGTGTGCTACACGCCTCTTGTCAGGACCAGCTACGCAGCTCGCCGCACACGCACGGGGTACTGACCGAGCACCCGAAAGAGCGACTGACCCCAGACGATTTCGTCACTCAGCGGCTCCACTTCCTCGAAGCGCGCGGCCATTCCAGCAAAGGCTTTCTGCGCTTCCATGCGGGCCAAGTGTGCCCCCAGACAAAAATGCACTCCACCCCCAAAGGCTAAGTGATCGATGTCCGGGCGGGTGATGTCGAAACGGTCAGGATCGGGAAAGTGCTCTGGGTCGCGGTTTGCAGCCGCTAGGAAACACATGACCGGCCGGTCGTCCGGAATGATCACCTCGCCAAACCGGGTTGGCTCGCGGGTCACGCGCATGGTGGCGACAATCGGCCCGTCGAAGCGAAGGCACTCTTCCACGGCGTTGCCCACTAAATCCGGCCGGCTACGCAAAAGACGCCATTGGTCTGGGTGTTCCACAAACGCTCGCATTCCGTTGCCAATCAACCCCACCGTGGTTTCGAACCCAGCGATGAGCAACCCGACGGACTGAGCCATCAACTCCGGTTCGCTCAAACGATCTCCTTCGGCTTCGGCGCGGATCAGGTCGCTGAGAATGTCGTCCCGCAAATGTCGGCGACGCTCCGCAATCAGGTCAGCGAAGTACGCGACAAGCTCTTGCACAGCACGGATAGACTCCTGCAGTTGTTCCGGGCTGAGAAATGCCGCCGCTAACAGGTGGGTAGCTAAAGCGGTCCAACGCGTGAACTTCACACGGTCGCCCACAGGCACGCCCATCATCTCGCAGATCACCGTACTAGGCACGGGAAGGGCCAAGTCGGCCACCAAATCCATCTCTCCTCGCTCAGCGGCAATGTCGAGAAGGTCCGAGACCAACGAGCGCACCCGTTGGCGCAAGCGCTCCACAGCCCGCGGCCGAAACGCCTGGTTCATCAGCTTGCGGATGCGAGTATGATCGGGAGGATCCAGTCGTAAAACGAACTGGCCCGGACCTCCGGTCAGTTCCGGAAGGGAGCCCCAGACGGTGCCGTCGCGCCTGCGCACGCCCGAGGGAACCTCTTTCAACATCCGGATGACGTCGTCGTAGCGCGTCAGGCGAAACACGCCGTCCGGCGTTTCGTGAACAGGCGCATAGGCACGCAGCCGGGCGAGTAAGGGGTAAGGGTTGTCGCGAAATTCTGGGTTAGCGCCGTGAACCCCGAGCCACGGGTCGTCTCGCCAATGTTCCTCAGCCGTACTCGTTGGTACTTCCATGCCGTTTGAGCCTCCTGTTGCTGGGCGCAATGCAGCGTTATGCGTCCGCCCATGTTCCGTCAACCCCGGAGCCCGCGCGTTGGCTCTCCAGCACCCACCACCCGGCGTGAGCCTACCCTGAATCGTCTTCTCCTTCTGGGGAAAACTCCAGCGCTGGAATTTCGGGAAGCGACGAGCCAATGATGCCACGGATCGAGCCGTACAATGCCACGGTGTTCCAAGTCAGGCGCTCGATTTGCTTTTCTCGCTCCTTCACAACTTCTCCATCGCCCGCCGTTCACGTACCAGTTGCGACTGCATGGCCTCGAAGATGTCCACCATGGCTCGCACCCGCTCGCAGAACTCGTCGCCGGAGAGATAACGATACAGCATCTCCATTTTCTCCCTCTTTCCCTCGGCGGCTCTGCGCGCAAACTCCACGTGAATCAACTGTTCGCGTCGGGCAGCAGCAAGCGGAAGAAAGGTGTGAACGGCGGTCCCCCACACCCCTTCTACGCACTCGAACGATCTAACGTTTTCCGGAAGTGCGACGGACACCAAAACAGCCAGGCTTGCACCGAGAGCACGTTGGTCGTCCTTGAGTTTCGTTAGCCAGCTCGGTTGCCAGTGCTTGGCGTTTTTCGTTTCCCCAATGATGGTCCCGCAGCTGTTCAGTGTCTCCGAACGCACCTCTTGGATGACGTCGGCACCGCGGACCCCACGGGGGACCGGGTGCACTGCATCCTCGGGAAAGCGCTTTCGCAATGCATGCTCAATGTCGAGTTCCAAAACTTCTCCTTGGAGCTCTTGCGAGCCTTGTTGGCTTTTGCGCTGGAGCTCGGCGATCTCGCGGTGCAAGTCCTCGATCTGCTTATCCTTCTCCCGGAGCTTTCGGGCTTGTTGTTCGGCCACAAGCTTGCGAATGTGTTCCTCTACTTTGGCTTTCTCGGCATCGACTCGGCGGGCCACCTCGAGATCGAGTTCCCTGGCACGCTCCTCCAACGCAGCTTTTTCCTTTCGCAACAACAGCTCCGCCCGGCGTGCCTCTTGAGCTTTTCGCCGCAGCTCGGCAAGCTGTTCGCGCAGGAGTTGAATCTCTTGTGCGGCTTCTTCTCGGCTTTGCGCTCTCGCCACTTCCACAGCCCGTTTGAGCTGCTCGCGCATTTGGCGGCTAAGCGTGGCTTCGACCTCTGCACGCACCTGAGCGGCTAGCGCCGCGGAAATAGGAATCTTCTCACCAAAGTTTGGGCAAACAATCACGTCTCCTTGTGATGTTCGCCCTCTCGCTTCGGACACGAGTGAAGTATCCCTTTCGATGGGCTTGCTCTCGCTGCCCCACTGCAGTCCGAACCGGACCGTTCACAATTCTTGGACAGCTTCTACAAGAGCCTCTACGATCTGAGCAAGTTGGAGCCGCCGATAACGCCTCAGCTGTTCTCGACCATGGTGACGTTGCTCACAGCGGTGTCATTTGTGTCGGTTCTTCTGTGGACTCTTCCTCGTCCCCTCTGCAACTGCCTCCCCGCGCTTCTGCGAGAAGAAAATCGCGTACCTGGTCCGGCGTCGGTCCCGTCACTTGCCCTTTGCCTCCGCGCCGTTGCTCGACGGACATGAGTACGGTTACGAGCCACCCGAGTCGGTCGTAGCGATCGAGTGCGGCTTTGAGGGACTGCTGCCGAACGGAGTTACTCGCCTTCCAATAACACAGTGCCGGCCAGTAGAAGCGGTACCAAACCAGTTCGTGGTCGATCCCGTGCTTACGCACAATGTACCCCACTTGGTCCAAAAAGCGCAGCACCTCGTCCAGTCCTGGATCTCGCCGCTCTTCGAGCAATGCGGCGGCAGCGCGCGCTCGCACCTCGGTCATGTTATCGCTCGCCCATTCTGCTTCGAGCTGCCACAAAATTTGCAGCTCCCCCGCTGCCCGACCGTCGCGGAGCATAGGCACCAGAGTCCGCGCGGCCCAAACAACGGCAACAACCGCGCCAGCCGCGCACCCAAGCGCAAGAAGGGCGACGAAGCTCGTTGCCCACGGGGCAAAACTACCGCCAAGGAGTCGCACCTGGTTGGAGGGACTCGTCATCACCGGCAAGAAGCCTTCCAAGGCGCACCAGTTGGGGCGTGGCTGCGCCCAAGGTAAACTCCATTTGCTTCAGCCACAAAAAGTATCTGTGGATAGGGTAGTCGACATCGATGCTGATGCCTCCATGGATGTGCAAGCTCGCGTGACCAATACGGCTGCCACCTTCTGCGGCCCAGTACTTGGCCGTAGCGACTTCCTTGTCCGAGGGGATTTCCTCCGCCAAGCGGCTGGCTGCCTGCCACATCGTGAGATGAACGGCTTCGTTATCGATGTATGCATCTGCCATGCGTTGTCCGACAGCCTGAAACATCGCAATCGGCTTATCGAATTGTTTTCGATTCGACGCGTACTCTGCGGTAATTTTCAGCGCTCGTTCGCACGCTCCCGAAGCTATGGCACAAAGCCCAACCGTATACCGATCGACGAGCCAATGGAGCACCTCGACCCCGTTGTCCGGCACACCAATCAGGGCCTCTTCGGGCACGGCGACGTGATCGAGGGTCATTCGGAAATGCGGCTCCCAATTGGTCGTCTGTTGCCGCTCGAGGTGCATCCCGCGAGAGTCGTTCGGCACGAGGAAAACAAGGGGGGAGCCGTCCACCGTCCGTGCGGGCACGATGATGCCCTGAGCGCGATGAGCCCAGGGTACGGCGGTTTTCGTTCCGTTTAAGCGCCAGCCGGAACCATCCGGGCTAGCCATCGTCGTTGGCGTACGTTCATCCGTACCAAGTTCAACCAAGGCCGCAGTCAGAAGCGCTTCTCCGTTACACACTGCCGGCAAGTATCGTCGCTGTTGGTCATCGTGACCAAATCGAGCGAGCACCATGGCACCGACCAGCGTCGGCAGCAAAGGCAGCAGCGCCACGTGCCTTCCCTGCTGTTGCAAGAGCAAGCACACCTCGATAAAGCCTGCTCCTCCTCCGCCCAAGGACTGCGGCACCGCTACCCCTAGCAATCCCGCTTTTGCGAACGACGACCAAAGCTCGGTGTCGAAACCATCGTCGCTTTGTTCCACAGCTTTCAAGCGTTCTAAGGTGCAGCGGTCGCGCAAGATTTTGTCGGCCAAGTTCGCTATCGCCTGTTGTTCTTCGGTCAACGAGAAGTCCACTGGTCGCCTCCTTCCCGCAGTGCCGCGTCAAAAGCGGGGTTGCACAGGCATGCCGAGCCCGAAAAGACAGATCAGGTCTCGCTGCATTTCATTGGTCCCTCCGCCAAAAGTAAGAATGTGGATGGCACGCAAAAGCTGGCCAACCCGGCCGTTAAGGGGGGCATCTGGGGATCCGGGCCGCAAGGCACCTGCGGTGCCCAAAATCTCGAGCAGCGAACGGCAAGCCTCCAGGTAAAACTCGGTGCCAAACACTTTGATCGTCGATGCGTGCGCAGGATTGAGCGGCTCTTTTTGCTCTGCCAACCACGCAACCTTGAAATTCATCAGTCGAAGAAAGTCCAAGCGAGCATGAATGCGTGCGAAGTTTTGCTGGACCCAAGGGATGTCCATCACCCTTTGCCCCGTAGCCAACCGTGTCGTTTTTGCCCACTGCAACACGTCTTCCACGACGCCTTCCATGAGTCCTGAGCTGCACAAGGTCACTCGTTCATAGTTCAACTGGTTGGTGATGAGCTTCCAGCCACCGTTGACTTTACCCACGAGGTTCGAAACCGGGACTCGCACGTCGTCATAAAAGGTGTAGTTGGTATTGAGGTCGCTCATGTTTTTGATAGGCACGCACCGGAACCCAGGTACATTGGTCGGTACGATAATGATGGAAATCCCCTTGTGCTTTGATTTTGAAGGATCGTTCGGATCTGGCCAAGGCTCCGTGCGTACGGCTAACCAAATGTAGTCGGCATCGGTGGCCAAGCTGGTAAATATTTTCTGCCCGTTAATCACCCACTGGTCACCATCGCGAACTGCTCTGCACTGGAGCGAGGCTAAGTCCGTTCCCGCATTAGGCTCCGTATATCCAATGGCAAAGAAGATTTCCCCCCGCAAAATCTTCGGCAGATAAAACTGCTTTTGCTCCTCCGTGCCATACTGCATTAGGGTAGGCGCGACGGAGTTGATAGTGAGCATCGGCACCGGAGCTCCAGCACGCATCGATTCGTCAAAGAAAAGGAACTGCTCGATTGGTGTCATCCCTCGGCCGCCGTACTCTTTAGGCCAGCCGATGCCAAGCCAGCCGTCCTCACCCATTTGTCTAACAATGCGGCGCACCACCGGGCCAACACCTTCACTTCGCCGGATTTCTTCTTTGATCTCCGGGGTCAGTAAACGCGCGTAATAGTCTCGCAGTTCTTGCCGAAGTCGTTCGTGCTTTGGTTCCAATGCCAATCTCATTGTTGCTCGCGTTCCCTCCTCGCTCGTAAATGCGCTCCAGAGCATTTGCGGCTTGCACCGCATCCCCGCCACTAAACCGCAGCTAACGATTCGTGCAAGGGAGCCTTCGCGGAAACGGTTGGTTTCGCTGTTGCCAAACGCCGGCATTTCTGCAAAACAACGAGCGTCGGCTCGTTCGTTTCAGACGTTCGAGTCAAGGCCGTACAGAATGGGTTCAACGGCCGGCCTTTGGGTAGGCCAATGTGAAGCAGTCTTATCCTCGAATGCCGAGGGTGTTCAGCGACGTGGTCGAGCAAACAGCGCGAACCTCAAAAGGATAGTCTGTTGGCCCGTGGCTCGTTGACCACAGCTTAAGAGCCACAGCCCATGAGTGCCGGAGTGGCAAAGCGAGAGGTGAGGTGCCGTGCCACGAAAACGCAAAACAGCAACGGAACAACCATTATCAACACCCGCAGAAATACGTCAGACGGACGCTTTCCACGATGCAGATGGCTCTCAGTGTCTCCCAGAGACGCCCAAAAAGCGGCGAAGCCGCAACAAATCAGCCACATCACTTGCTAGCGCTGCGGTCGTTGAAGCTGCACCAGCCGCTTCAGCAAAGGGGCCGGTGGATTCGACTGCAATAGGGCAGGAAACGGCAGAAGACGGTTCTTTGGACACCAGGGACATCGAGGATCAACTCCCCGTTGCGACGACCGACAGGGATTCCACAGAGCCATTGACAATCGGAGACTTCGGAGCAAACGAGCCACCCCTCGAAATTGTAGAAGACACAGCCGGGGAAGACGAAGACGAGGTCCTTCTTCCTGCCGTGGGCTTGTTTCCAGAGTCCCCACACGAACAAGAGCTTTCTCCCGAGGAAATCGTCCGTCGCGCCCAAGTGCGCGAAGCTGCTCGTCGTCTTGGGATTCAACAGCTTTATCCCGAGCAAGAGCGGGCGATCGCGGCGGCCATGCAGGGGCGGGATGTTCTGGTCGTCTTGCCGACCGGGTTTGGGAAGTCCGCCTGCTACCAAATTCCGTCGATGATTCTGCCGCAGCCCGTGGTGCTGGTGTCCCCCCTGCTCGCGTTACTGCGTGACCAGCACGAAAAACTGTTGTCTCGTCGCATCCCGGTGGAGCGGATTGACGGCACCGTACGCGGCCGAGCGCGCAAGGAAGCACTGGACCGCATTGGCGCTGGGGGATCGCTTCTGGTCATGACAACACCAGAAACCTTGGGCAGCGAGGAACTTGGTGCCGTGCTTTTGCGCTGTGGAATCTCGTTGGCTGCAGTGGACGAAGCTCACTGCATCTCCGAGTGGGGGCACGATTTCCGACCGGCTTATATGCGGCTCGGCGAACGGTTGCACGAACTCGGCAGTCCACCGGTACTTGCACTCACCGCTACGGCAACGCAGGCAGTTCGCGATGATATCGTTCGCTACCTGGGAATGCGCGACCCAGCAATCGTGGCGTCGTCGCCACATCGGGCTAACTTGGCTTTCGAGGTGGTACATGCCACGGGTAACGAGCGGTTGCGCGCGTTATTCCGCTTCATCAAGCGTTTGCGGCGACCTGGTATCGTTTATTGTGCAACGACAAAGGAGGTGGATCGTTTGTACGGCGCGATGATGCGGATGCGGCTTCCGGTGCACCGCTATCATGGCCGTATGGCGGCTAAAGACCGCAACCGCGAGCAAGAGTTGTTCATGCGCAGAGGACGCCGCACCGTCATGGTCGCCACCAGCGCCTTTGGTCTGGGAATCGACAAACCAGACATTCGCTACATCATCCATTATCAAGCGCCGGCCTCGCTTGAACAGTACGTTCAGGAAGCTGGTCGTGCCGGGAGAGACGGCAGGCGAGCCAGCTGTATTTTGTTGTTCGATCCCACCGACCGTGAAGTTCACGAAACCCTCCAACAAGCAAGCCGGATCCGCCCAGACCAACTGTATCGAATCAGCACCGCACTTACCGCTTACGCCGCCGAACAACGCCAACCTGACATGGAAGCCCTAACGCTTGCGGCACAGTTGAACGAGCGGCAGGCCAAGGCACTGCTCGTGGTGCTTGAGGAAGCAGGGCTGGTTCAACTGGAGGAAGAGAAGATTCGCATTACCGTTCCCGCCGACGAGTTCGAGGAACAGGCCCGGGCACTGGCGGGCCGCTTTGTCACCCTGCGAACTCAAGACGTGCGGCGGTTGGATCGCATTGCAGAATACGCTTACTCGAAAGAATGCCGCGCTGTGTTTTTACGACGTTACTTCGGCGAGGAAGACGGAGCCCCATGTGGCCTCTGCGATATTTGCCGTGGCGCCGGGGAGCGCCCGGTCACCTTCTACCAGCCGATCGCTCGGCCGGAACCCCCAAAGAAAAAGAAGCGCAAGCGCAAACGGCGAAAATCCAAACATGGCAAGGCCACGCTCATCATTACCGCTGGAGCCGCTTCCTCCATACCCTCAGGATCTGTGGAACCGCTGCCCGAGGCGATCGTCGAGCCTGAACCCCTCCCGCAGTTGCCGGAGGAACCTTGAGAACCCTACGTTTTGCGGGCTCGTGGCCGCCGAGCAGCCCACGCGGAAGGCTCCTCGGCTTCGTACGCCTTTCGACTAAAGGCATCAGGGCCGCGCCTTACCGTGAAGTTCGGGCCTCAAGCTGACGAGCTGGGGCTGCGGGTGACCTCTGCACCCGCTCCTTTCACTCCTCTGCATCGACCAGCTCCAAGACGCGCTCCGGTGGCCGCCCCACCACTGCCTTGCGGCCCCGCACCACAATCGGGCGTTCCATTAAAATCGGATAGCGTGCCATGGCGGCGAGAATTTCCTCGTCGCTACTCTGCGGGCCGAGGCCAGCCTGAGCAAATTCCTTCTCCTTCTTCCGTACCCATTGCGAGGGCGACAAGCCGAGCTTCTGCCCAAGCGCCCTCAGTTCGTTCAAACTCAACGGATGTTTCAGGTACTCGACAATCTCGAACGGCACCTTGCGCTGTTGCAGTAAGCTCAATGCCTGTCGGCTCTTTGCGCATCGCGGGTTGTGGTAGATTACCAGCTTGGTCATAAGTTGAAATGTTACTCTTTGCCGAGTCACTCTGTCGAGGTGCGCAAGCGCGGTCAGTTCTCACATCGCCTTTGTTGACCTTGTCTTAGTCTTGCTTCCACCCTCAGTTCGAGCGACCCCTCCGCCGACCCCGCCGACGAGGGACCGGATCGGGACGGGGCGGCTGCGCGGCACTCCACCGACGCAAACGGGCACGAATGTCTTCAGGATCCAACCGCAGGATATCGCACACATACTGGAAGGAAAATCCGCCACCCCAAGTCGCTCCGGGATGCGGTTCCATAAGCCATTCCTCAGCCTCTCGAAATAAGCGCTGCCCGGCCCGATCGCGAGCCAAGTAGTTGCGCTGGTAGCAGCGAATGGCATCGGCCAAAAGCGCCGCCAGTAAGTGACACTCTCCCGACCGTAAAGGTCGATCGCCTGCTAGGTCTCTGAAATACTGTGGAGGCAACAGAACATCCTCCACGAACAGCTCGTCGAAAATCCATCTATCCGATGCCGCCATTGGCCAGACTCCGCACCTGCGGCGTTGCAATTGCTGCACCACAGCGGCATTCTCCTAGGCAGCTAGAGCACCCGAGCGAGCAACGCGGGTCAGTTCTTACTCCTGATACTCGGTGCGAGTTCAGCAGATTCTGCCCCTGCAATGAAGAGCGCCTATACAGAGACAGACGATTCTGGTAGGGAGAGCAACGTAATCTTCTGGCGAGGAGGACTGCGCGATGGCCGAGAAGGGGAGAAACGATCGGATCATGCAGCTTGTACGTGACGTGGAGAACGTTGCCAAGCAGTTGCGTACTGAGATCCGCAAACGAGTAGAGGAAACAGGCATCCTTAAACGTTGGGAAGCGACGGCTAACCAACTGCGAAAGCAAGCAGCCACTGTTGCCGCCCAGGTCGAGAAGTACGCGCGGGAAGTACGCCAAGAGTTGGAGAGATCACACAAGTCGAAGGCGAAATCTACGGCAAGGCCAAAGGCGGCAAGCCGTCCGAAGCGGTCGGCGTCCAAACCAGCCGCTTCACCGATGTAAGCTCTGCGTCGAAGACCACGCCTCTTCCACTCTTTCGCGGAAAGCGCTCCCCCGGGCCAGCCAAGGCGGAAGGGGGTCCAGGTTTGGGTGCGCGCCAATAGCGCCGCCGCCTCGACCCAAACCCTAGCGACAAATCAAGGCTGCTTTTGCGGAGTGTTGCCGAGGCGCGGCATAAAAATCTCTACTTTTGCCTTGGCTCGCAGTTCCTCGATCAACGACTCCTCTGCTTCCTCCCGTTGCTCGTCTTCCAAGATCGAGCGGATTTCCTCCGCTACCTCGTGAAGAGGAGCACGTCCGGCTGGCCTCCGGTCGGTCACCTTGATGATGTGGAAGCCATAGGGGCTTTCCACCGGTTCGCTAACCTGTCCCACCTCCAAGCGAAAGGCCGCTTGGGCAACTGGCGTGGGCCGCTCGGGAAAAAAGTCCAAATCACCACCCTTGGGGGCTGTGTAGCTATCTTGGGAGTACTGCTTTGCCAGTTGAGCAAAATCTTCACCTTTGCGCACGCGCTCGAGGAGTTCTTCCGCACGCCGACGCGCCGCTTCGCGGTCGCCACCCTGGACTCGGATGAGAATGTGGCTCGCTCGAACCATCGGTGGTCGGTCGAACTGATCCGCATGCTCCTGGTAATACTGCTCCACCTGCGCGGGCGAGATCTGCGTCTTGATGCGCTGTTCTAAAAACTTTTCGATCAGCAAACTTCGCCGAAGCTCCTGGCGTACACGTGCGGGATCCGTCTTACCCAGCCACTCGTGCATCGGATGATTGGGGTCGTAGGAACGAATTTCCTTGATTTCTCGCTCCACCTCGCTTTCGCTTACCCGAAGCCCTTGCACGGAGGCCGCCTGTACGAGCACTTCTGTCGTGATCGCCTGATCCAACGCATCGCTCCAAGTGGCCTCCGCAGTCGTTTGCGCACCCTTGGCAATTTGCGCGGCCAGTTGATAAATTTCGTCTGCCCACAGTGGTTTGCCGTTCACCCGAGCTGCCACCTGTCCCTTTTTGGGAGCTTCCGCCCACGCCCACGAAAGCGGCGCACTCAACAAACACAAGACAAACGCACCGATCGCCGGTAAGGCCTTTACCGAAGTCATGGAACGAACCCTCGCACAGCCGAGAACATCCGCTGCCTCCTAGCACTGGGCTCGCAGGAGGGAAACCGGACGCACAGCTCCGTGACTCTTTAGTAGGCACTATTGCGAGCATCACTTCGCTCACCTAAACACCATCGCTCACACGATGCCCAAGGTATACGTGGAAAGCTTAGGCTGCCCGAAGAACCGGGTAGACAGCGAGATTATGCTGAGCTTGGCCTGGGAGAACGGCGCGGAGATCGTCTGCGATCCCGAGACTGCAGACGTTGTTGTGGTAAACACCTGTGGCTTTATCGATGCTGCCAAGCGGGAATCGATCGATACGATTCTGAGCTTCGCACAGTGGAAGGCGGCGGGGCTCCATCGCCGCCTGATCGTGACGGGCTGTTTAGTGCAGCGCTACGGGGAGGAGCTTGCCGAGGCGCTTCCGGAGGTGGACGCCTTCCTGGGCACGGGTGACTTCGATCGGCTCCCCGAGTTGCTGCGCGCTTCTCACCGCCGCTCAACCGCACCCTACCGAGGCGCAGCGCACCTGCTCCCCACGGCAGACGTGCCACGGCTTCGCACAGGCGAGTTTTTCAGTGCCTACGTAAAGGTGTCTGAGGGGTGCGACCATCGCTGTAGCTTTTGTATCATCCCCCAAATTCGCGGGCGCCACGAAAGTCGCCCCATGGACTCCATCCTCGCCGAGGCCGAACGACTCGTAGCTGAAGGGGTAGTGGAGATCAACTTGGTTGCTCAGGACCTCACAGCCTACGGGCGTGATCGCCGCGACGGTACGACGCTCGCCCGACTGTTGCGAGAACTGGCCAAGCTCGACAACCTTCAATGGATCCGACTGCTGTACAACTACCCTCGGTACGTTACCGACGACCTTCTGGAAACCATGGCCAGCGAAGAAAAGGTTTGCCCGTACATCGACATGCCTCTGCAACACGCCAGCGATCGGATCCTGCGGGCGATGCGGCGGGAGCGCGACGGCAACCAGCTGCGGGAGCTCCTGACACGGATCCGCCAAGCCGTGCCCGGGGTGGCTATTCGCAGTGCCTTTATCGTGGGTTTTCCCGGCGAAACTGAAGAGGACTTCCGGATTCTTCTGGATTTCCTCCGTGAGCAACGCTTCGAGCACCTCGGCGCCTTTATGTACTCACGAGAAGAAGGCACCCCGGCAGCCAGTTACCCCGGGCAAGTGTCTACGGCGGTCAAGCGCCGCCGTTACCGCGAACTCATGCAGGTGCAAGCTCGCATCTCCGCGGAACATCAACAGCAACAGGTAGGGAAAATTTTACCGGTGCTCGTATGTGGTCAGGACAACCGTGGCCGCTGGTTCGGTCGCACCCCAGCCCAAGCCCCTGAGATCGACGGGGTGGTCTACCTGCCCGGGCCAGCCCCTGTGGGCAAGATCGTGCCCACGAAGATCGTCGGTGCTGCGACGTACGACCTGCACGGAGCGTGGCTCAAACAAGCCACAGTTGACAGCAGCACTCTTGGCCTTTAACTTGCGTCGCCCTTTTCACTGAGGCCGTTATGAGGAAAGCATTTCTGAAACAAATGCAGGCGAAACTGCTCGACATGCGCCGCCAGTTACTCCGAGAGATCGACAAGGATCGGCAACAAGGCCGTGAGGTCGCCAAAGAAGGCGGCATGGATAGCTACGACTTGGCAAGCGAGGAGCGCGATCGGGAAATTTCCTTCCTCCTTACCGATCGCGATCGCGAAAAGCTCCAAGCAATCCAAGACGCCCTTGAACGGATCGAGCAAGGTACGTACGGCGTCTGCGAGAGCTGCGGTACCGAGATTGCCGAAGGGAGGCTCACAGCCTTGCCATTCACGCGGCTGTGCGTCACCTGCCAGACCGAAGAGGAGAAGGAAGCAAAACTGCAACGGCGCTACGAGGACGACCGGGCGTACCGGCAACTGAGCGCCACCGACGTCGAAGAAGAAAGCTAAACGTAAACCTCTGCCCGCAATCCTGAGCCGAAGCCGCGCTACGCCTCCCGCCGCCGACATTTGGCTATACGAAGAACGATGGTGCGCTGGCGGGCCGAACTGGAAGCCTTGTATTGGACGGGGCTTGCGGCTGTTCGTGCGGACGAAAGCATAAGCCGCGTGCTGCACTACGGCGACGGACAGCTGCACTGGCACGACCCCTCGGGCAGCTTCCAAGAAATCAATCTCCCGATTCTGCTCCTCGGTGCCGGCAAGGCGTCAGCCCAGATGGCTCGAGGTTTTGCCCGGATGTTACCTGGGGGAACATTTCACGGAGCGGTGGTCACCAGCCAGGGAAACGAAGCCGCCATACCCGGTATTGAGGTTTTGTTGGGCTCGCATCCCGTCCCTGATAGCCACTCCCTTGCCGCGGCCGAGCATTTGCTTGCGCTTTGTCAATCTCGCGTGGCCCCCTCGGTCGTGTTTTTACTTAGCGGTGGAGCATCGAGCCTTTTGGCCGCGCCATGGCCGCCAGTTACGCTGGCCGACAAGACCGTAACAAACCGCTTGTTGCTCCGAAGCGGGGCCGACATTTCCGAAGTCAACACCGTGCGCAAGCATATCTCGCGAATCAAGGGTGGACGCCTTCTTCGGCACCTGCAATGCGATGTCTTCACTCTCGCCCTGTCAGATGTTGTCGGTGACGATCCTTCCGTCATTGGGTCTGGACCGACAGTGCCCGATTCAACAACCTTCTCAGATGCAAAGGCGGTGCTGTGTAAGTATTCGCTCTGGGAAGCTGTGCCTGAGTCCGTGCGCACCGTCATCCAACAGGGCCTGAACGGTCAGATCCCGGAAACCGTCAAGCCTAACGAACCCGCCGCCCGCTTGGCTCACTATGCGGTCGTCGCTCGCAACCATGACGCCTGCAGCGCGATCGCCCAGGCCGCACGAGAGAAACAATGGGGGGTAGAGATCATGGAAAAGCCCATCACCGGTGAAGCGCGGCAGGCGGCGCGCAGCTTTGCTCAGCATATCGAACGGTTACTCCCTCCCAGCAGCCAAAATCCGCGCTGCCTCATAGCCGGCGGGGAAACAACCGTAACCGTGAGGGGAACCGGGCTTGGCGGTCGCAGCCAAGAATTTGCTCTAGCCCTAGCCCCGCTCATTGCAGGGCAACCAGTGACCGTGCTGATCGCAGGCACGGACGGCATTGACGGTCCCACGGACGCCGCCGGGGCTTTTGTCGATGGTACCACGATCCAGCGCGCGCGGAGTCTGGGACTCGAGCCTGGGCGCTACCTGGCTGCAAACGATTCGTATCATTTTTTCTCCACCCTGGGGGATTTGTTTCGTCCCGGGCCTACAGGCACCAACGTAATGGATCTGTACCTCGCCATCGTTCATGTTTAGCGGCAATGTCTCGCGCAGCCTTGCCGGGCCGGATCGGAGCGCTACGGAAAAGTTTGCACCCATGAGCGGCTACCTAAGCGAGATTTTCGTATCCTTCCAAGGCGAAGGGGCACAAGTTGGTGAGCGACACCTCTTCGTACGCTTTGCGGGATGCAATTTGCGCTGCCGCTATTGCGACACGCCGTACAGTTTAGACCGCCACCCCACCTGGCAGGCCCACGACCCGGCAACTGGCAAGACCTCCACGCTAGCAAACCCGGTTTCTCCGGAAGAGCTGCTACGGCTAGTCGCTCATTTCCAAAACCAGGATCCCAGCATCCAAATGATGGCAGTCACGGGCGGCGAGCCCTTGCTTCAAGCCAAATTTCTTCGGGAAGTCTTAATCGGCAGGGAGCTAGACTTACCCGTTCTCTTAGAAACCAATGGGGTTCTACCCCAACAGCTAGTTGCAATTCTGCCTGGCGTTCACGTCATCAGCATGGACATCAAGTTACCGAGCAACAGTGGGGAGCGCCCGTTTTGGGACGAGCATCGCGCCTTCCTCGAGATCGCTAAAAGTCGTAAATGCTATGTCAAGGTCCTTGTAGACCGAACCACGGACCCGGGGGAGGTCGAGCACGCAGCAAGAATCGTCAGCCAGGTTGCCCCCGAAGTGCTGCTTTTCCTTCAGCCCATCGTCGACGCCCAAGGTCATGTTTGCGCCGATGGAGAGACTCTCGTCACGTTATTTTTGGCTGCCCGTCGTCAGCATGAACATGTCCGAGTGCTTCCTCAAGTGCACAAACTCCTCGGCATCCCCTGATGCCTCGCACTCGAGAAAGGAGTTCCCAACCACCCTCCAGAACCAAATCGCTCTAACTGTGCCCCGCAACACTTTACTGCCACCGTCTCTCATGCTTCTCATAGTCGGGAATCCAAGCGGATGCCCCCGACGTACCTCCTGAATCAAGCTCGGGATTGGGTTGTTCGGTTCTACATGGGGGCGAATAAATGACGAAATCTTATTGACTTTGGTAGCTGAGCTGCCGTATCGTTAGCCCAACGTTCTGCCCCTACTGAAGTTGCCAACGTGTCGGGCCAGGCGGTTCACCCATGGAGTATTGCGAGGCCAGGGCCAAAGTGAGCAATGCTGCGATCGCAAAGGCTTTTGGTTTGCCTCGCGTGGTTCGAGTGCGACGGCTGCAGAATTCCCCTCTCGGCAATGTGCTCATCGAAACCGCTCGTGGCCGCTTCGTGGTTCGCCGCTTGCCTCACCGCTCGGAGTTGGAGCTCAAGCGAGCCGCCCAGTTTTTGCTCTACATGCGCGAACATGGTTTTCCCGTGCTGGTGCCTTTAACGGACCAGGCCGGTCGCTATTGGTGTTCCTTCGGAGAAGCCTTGTGGAGCGTGCATCCCGTGCGGGAGTGGCGTTTGCAGGCCTTGGATCCGACAAACCCGGTTCAGCTGGGCGCCTTAGGGAGCACGGTGGCGCGCTACCATTTAGCGGGCAAGGGCTACCGCAAGGGCAGCGAGGTTAAAGGGGCTCCCGAACGCGTCTGGCAACTGTGGACCGCTGTTCGCCCGGAGCTTCCGGTTTACTTGAGTCGACTTGTGCGAGTAATCGACGAGGAGGCGGAATACCTGGCGGGAGCGCTCGAAGTCGCCAAATTGCCGAAAGGCCCGATCCTGCTGGACATGGATGTCCAGCGCTTCTGTTTTCAGGGCAATCGCCTAGCGGTAGTGCTCAATTGCGACCCCGACTGCAAGGGGCCGTACATTTTCGACCTAGCTCATGCGGTAAACCAGTTTTGCTTCGTCCGTGGGCACTACGACCCCTCGCGGTTCGAGGCGCTTGTGCGCGCTTACGACGCCACAAGGATTCTCGGTTTGCTGGAGTGGGATACCTTTCCCAATGCCTTGCGCTTCAGCGCAGTGCGCGTCTTATGCATTGGACTGCAAAAGGTGTTTCTCGATCGAATCGAGTCGTGGCCCGAGGTCGAAACTCGATTGCAGCAGTGGTTCGAGCGCCTACGCATCTTACGACGGGAAACGGAAGGAAACTTCGGAGCTTTGCTTGCGGTGATGGCCACGGGTTACGAGTACCGCCGCTGTCAGCGCTCCCGCGACTCGCAGTGAAACTAAACTGGCGGCCAAGGTCCGGTTGCTTCGAACTGCTGTTCCGTTAACGTTGCCGCTGATGGCAGAAGAAAACCGTTTGGAGCACGTTGTCGCCGAACTCTTGCGGCTCTTGGGGGAAAACCCAGACCGTGAAGGTCTTCGCAAAACTCCGGCTCGGGTGGCACGCGCCCTCAAGTACCTGACCAAGGGCTATGCAGAAGATCCGAAGCACGTCATCAACAATGCCCTGTTTACCGAGGATTACTCGGAGATGATCGTGATGAAGGACGTAGACTTTTTTTCCCTCTGCGAGCACCACATCCTTCCGTTTTTCGGCCGTGCCACGATTGCTTACATCCCTCGGCACAAGATCGTGGGGATCAGTAAACTTGCCCGGCTGGTGGACGTGTACGCGCGCCGCCTGCAAGTGCAGGAACGGATGACCACGCAAATCGCCAACACGCTGATGGAAGAACTGGACCCTCTCGGTGTCGGGGTTGTGCTGCGGGCGGAGCACCTATGCATGCGGATGCGAGGAGTAGAGAAACAAAACTCCGTGGTCGTGACCAGCGCCATGTTAGGGGTGTTTCGCAGCCATCAGGAAACCCGCGAGGAGTTTATGACGCTGGTCAACGGCAGCCGGTAATCGAGTCGTAGCGCTTGACAGCGTCTTACCATTTCATTATCCGGCCGGAACACATTGCTGGGTCTGCACGACTGGCGTTAGACGTGGAATGGACCACGGGGGAGTGCTGACCTTCAGTGGGCCGTACGCCTGGGCCTCTGAACTTGAGAGGTTCAGGTTTTTTTATTTGCGGGAGGAGAAATCCATGATGAAGCATTACCTGCTGGCGCCCGGGCCAACACCGGTACCCGCGCGCGTGTTGCTGGCCATGGCCCAACCAATCATCCATCACCGGACTCCCCAATTCAGCCAGATTTTCGCCGAGGCAAAAGAGGGCCTGAAATGGCTCTTTCAAACAAGCCAAGACGTGCTCATGCTGGCGGCTTCGGGCACAGGAGCCATGGAAGCTGCAGTGACCAACTTGTTCTCGCCCGGTGAGGAAGTGCTGGTCATTAATGGAGGAAAGTTCGGGGAACGCTGGGCGAAGATCAGCGGGCGTTACGGGCTCAAGGTGCACGAACTGCGGGTGGAGTGGGGTAAGGCAGTGCAGCCAGAAGCGGTAGCACAAACACTCGAGCGGCATTCGCAGATCCGGGGCGTGCTCGTTCAGGCGAGCGAAACCTCCACGACGGTTTGTCACCCCGTGCCGGAAATTGCAGCACTGACGCGCCAGCGCGACACCTTGCTGATCGTCGACGGGATCACTGCCGTGGGTGTTTACGATCTTCCCATGGATCGCCTTGGCATTGACGTACTGGTAGCGGGATCACAGAAGGCCCTTATGCTTCCCCCTGGGCTTGCCTTCATCGCCCTCAGCGAGCGTGCCTGGGAGCGCGTGAAGACGGCCCAGCTACCACGTTTCTACTTTGATTTGGCCAAAGAGAGGGAGAATCTGACCAAGGATACCACCGCGTGGACACCGGCAATTTCCTTGATTGTCGGCCTTCGAGAGGCTTTAGCCATGTTGCGCGAAGAGGGCCTGGATCAGGCGTTCGCACGTCAAGCACGCCAGGCCGCGGCCACGCGCGCAGCCGCCAACGCTTTAGGACTCCAGTTGGTGGCTCCCGATCACCCGAGCCCAGCAGCGACGGGAATTTTCGTGCCGGCGCAGGTTCCGGGAGGCAAGCTCGTCGCCTACTTGCGCGACCGCATGGGCGTCACTTTTGCCGGGGGCCAGGACCAGTTCAAAGGGAAGATCGTCCGGATCGCTCACTTGGGCTTTATCGATAGCTTCGATACCATCGTAGCCATCGGAGCCTTGGAGATGGCCCTGCGGAAATTCGGTTGTGCCGTGGAACTCGGTCGCGGCGTGGGAGCCGCGCAACAGGTGCTCATGGCGGGATTACCGGAGTGACCCATATGTTTCGCGTACTCGTGACCGACAAGTTGGCCAAACAAGGATTGGAGATCCTACGGGCTTGCCCGGAAATTGAAGTCGAGGAAAGCCCGACTCTCAAGCCGCACGAACTGCGAGCGAAAATCAAACCGTTCCACGGCTTGATCGTGCGTTCCGGCTCGACGGTTACAGCCGAGGTGATTGAAGCGGCGGAAAATTTAAAAGTCATCGGTCGTGCGGGAATTGGAGTGGATAACATCGACGTCGAAGCCGCCACGAAAAAAGGCATCGTGGTCATGAACACCCCAGCGGGCAATAATGTCACCACCGCCGAGCACACGATCAGCCTGATGCTCGCTCTGGCCCGCCTCATTCCCCAGGCCACAGCCTCGATGAAAGCGGGCCGATGGGAGAAAAGCAAGTTCATCGGGTCTGAGGTTTTTAACAAAACCCTCGGCATCATCGGCATGGGAAATATCGGTAGCCTGGTCGCCGAACGTGCGCTGGGTCTGAAAATGCGGGTGATGGCCTACGATCCGTTTATTTCACGGGACGTAGCTCAGCGTCTTGGCGTGGAACTGGCACCGTTCGAGGATGTACTCGAGCGTGCGGATTTTCTGACTATCCATACTCCGTTGACCAGTGAAACGCGCGGGCTCATTGGTCCTGCAGCGTTTGCGCGCATGAAAAAGGGGGTTCGCCTGATCAACTGCGCCCGTGGTGGCATTGTCGACGAGTCCGCACTTTACGACGCGATCGTTGCGGGAAAAGTGGCAGGCGCGGCTTTGGACGTTTTTGCGCAAGAGCCGCCCCCGCCCGACCATCCCCTGCTCAAGCTCGATCAGGTCATTTGCACGCCTCACCTCGGAGCTGCCACAGAAGAAGCGCAAACGAACGTAGCGATTGCCATCGCCGAACAAGTGGTGAACTACTTGACGCGCGGGGTCATTCAGGATGCAGTCAACGTCCCGTCGATCAGCCCAGAGCTCCTGCAAGTGCTGTCTCCTTATCTCACGTTGGCCGAGAAGTTGGGGAGCCTCCAAGGACAGATGCTCACCCAGGCACCGAGCGAGTTAGCCATTGAATATGCTGGTGAAATTGCCGAGTATGATGTGAAACCCCTGACCTTGGCGATCTTGCGTGGCTTGCTGAACCGGGTGTTGGAGTCCAGCGTGGTCAACTACGTGAACGCAGCCACGATTGCTCGAGAGCGAGGCATTCGTGTGGTCGAAGCGAAGACGGCGCAACCCAAGGGGTTTTCCAACCTGATCACGGTCGCGGCAACGACAGAGAGCGCGGTGAACGTCGTGGCCGGCGCGGTGTTCGGGCAGAAAGTGGTGCGCCTCGTGCGCATCAACAATTTCTTTCTCGATGCCGACCCTGAGGGTTACATTCTCATGTTACACAATCGCGACGTGCCGGGGGTCGTCGGCGCCGTGGGCACTCTTCTCGGGGAGGCGAAGATCAACATTGCACGCCTCGAACTCGGGCGGGAACATGTGGGGGGACTCGCGGTCTCGCTGGTGCACGTGGATGACCCCGTCCCCCCGGAAATTTTGGAGCGACTGCGACAACTACCGAACATCATTTCTGCCGTACTGATCAAACTTTAGGTTTCTATGCCTGCTGTCGTTGTTGTCGGCGCCCAGTGGGGCGACGAAGGGAAAGGAAAAGTTGTCGACATTCTTGCGGAGCACGCGGACGTCATCGCTCGGTATCAGGGAGGAAACAACGCTGGCCACACGTTAGTGGTCGGAGGCGAGAAAACAGTTTTGCACCTTGTGCCCTCCGGCGTCCTCCACCCGGGAAAGATTTGCGTCATTGGAAACGGTGTGGTTGTGGACCCTGCCGTGCTTCTCGAAGAGATTCGCCGCCTAAGGGAGCGTGGCTACCTCCTCGAAGATCATCTTCTAAAAATTAGCGATCGAGCGCACCTGGTTATGCCTTACCACCGCGCGATTGACCTCGCCCGCGAACGCTTACGCGGGGAGGGCCGCATCGGTACAACCGGCCGCGGAATTGGCCCCACGTACGAAGATAAAATGGCACGGATCGGCATCCGCTTCGCGGACTTGCTCGATGAAGCCTCTTTCACCGAGTTGCTCCGCTCCACCTTGGCGGAGAAAAATGCCTATATTCGTGCGCTATTAGAGGAAGAGCCCTTCGCTTTCGATGCGATTCACGAACAGTACGTCCGTTACCGCGAAGAGCTGGCAAAGTATGTCACCGATGTCAGTGTCTTTCTCACCCAGGCGCTCGCCAAAGGGCAGCGATTACTGCTCGAGGGCGGCCAAGGAACCATGCTTGACGTCGATCATGGCACCTACCCGTTTGTTACCTCGTCGAACACGGTTGCCAGTGCAGCTTGCACTGGGGTAGGGATTCCCCCCAGTCGGATCTCTTGCGTCGTAGGAATTGCAAAGGCGTACACCACCCGGGTTGGCAGCGGCCCCTTCCCCACGGAATTGAACGACACTATTGGAGAAAAACTCCGCCAGGATGGCGACGAATTCGGTGCCACAACTGGCCGACCACGCCGTTGTGGTTGGTTCGATGCCGTGGTCGTCCGACACGCGGTCCGGATCAACGGGATTCAAGGACTGGCGTTGACCAAGATCGACGTGCTCACCGGGGTAGATCCCATCCGTATCTGCGTGGCGTACGAATGCAACGGTAAGCGGTACGATCACTTTCCAGCAAGCTCGCACGTTCTCCGCCAAGCCAAGCCGGTGTACGAAGAACATCCCGGTTGGCAGGAACCGTTGAGCGGCGCACGCACCATCGACGACTTGCCTCGCAATGCCCGCCGTTACGTTCAACGTCTCGAGGAACTTACGGAGACACCAATGTACCTGATCTCCGTGGGCGCAAACCGCAACGAAACCATTCTGCTGCGTAACCCGTTTCACGTTTAGCGGGGGAATACGCCCGCGCACCGTCCCGTGGTCGCTGTAAAGAGACCACGCGCATCATAATGCGCAACTTTTCTCTTGCTTCGTGTCTGCTGCAGATGGACAAGAGTAAGCTTGGGTGGGGAGCATGAAGAGTCGAAGATTTCCTCCAGTATCTCCTGAGCGCCGTCGCCCGGGTACGCTCGCACAAACGGTTCTTCGCCTCCGGTATGCCGGCAACGGCAGCCAACCGAGCTACGTGCAAGTCGCCCAGCGCTTAGGGCTTTCCGTGTGCGAGGTGCGCCGCTTGGAGCGGGCTGCGTTACGAGGGCTCCGCCATGCTTCGCCCGCGCCCGTGCTCTGGGATGAAGCATAAGAGGAGCTACCGCTCGAATCGCAAACGCGGCAGTGAGGCAACCACGAAGCTGTCGATCTACAGGTAAACGCCGCCGTTAGGGCTAAGAACTTGACCGGTGACGTAACTGGCTTCGGGCGACAACAAATACGCGACAGCGGCCGCAACGTCTTCCGGCTGTCCGACTCGTCCCACCGGAGCCCTCCGCGCATATTCCACAATGGCCTCTTGTGGCATTCCTGCACCGCGGATCAGTGGCGTGTCGATTAAACCAGGTGCTACCACGTTTGCCGTGATCCCCTGAGGCCCGAGCTCTAGCGCCAGTGCTTTGGTGAAACCCACGATTCCTGCTTTCGCTGCTGCGTAGTGTGCAATACCGCGCCCTCCGCCGTTCAGTCCGGCTACTGACGCTACGTTGACAATCCGCCCCCACCCCAATTCCCGCATGTCGGGCACAACGGCGCGTGCACACAAAAACGCCCCTCGTAAGTGCACCGCAACCGTCCGGTCGAAAAGTTTAACGTCTAAAAGTTCTAACGGGCGAAACGTACAGATTCCCGCTGCATGAACCAGCCCAGCAAAAGGCCCCAGCTGGGCTCTGAGCCGCGCCACGGCATCTTCAACCGCGCGCTCATCGGCCACATCCGCTGGGGCAAACGCCCAGCGCTTGCCGCGCCCGGACTCGTCGATCGCTCCGCCCCAGGAAGCACCACTTGGGTCGATGTCTACACCGCCCACGTACCACCCCAGGTCGAGCAAACGGAGCCCCACTGCGCGACCAATTCCTGAAGCCACACCGGTCACCAATGCGGCCCTGTACAACTGCAGCTCGGTATCGCGTCCCTTGGCTGCGTCCACTCTCACTCCTCCCCCTAACCGTCAGTGCGGCACAATATGGCCCTCCAGGCCACCGGGGATTCGCTGGCTCAGCCGTTCCCATCCTCGCACGATTCGCAGCGCCTCCTCCCGCTCCGCAAGCCCCGTGGCAACCACCACACGGCTGTGCATGTCAATGACCTCCCACGACTCCTCACCGGTGCGCCGCCAGCGCACCAAACGCAGCCGATAGTTGGCCGATGCCTGTTCCTCGCTCAGCACTTCCCGACCTATCGTCATTCCCTCTCCCCTTTCGTCACACAAGCATTTTCTTGTGTCACTCGGCGACACAATCCCCAGGCAACGAAGCTATCCACTGGCGGATCACCTCAATGGCCTCGTCGTGCACCCGGCGACGGCCAAGCTCCGGCATCGCGATGCCCGGGTCTAACGAGATCATGCGGAACAGCAAAATCGATTCATCCGGCTTGCCAGGCTCAATGTCGTACCGGAAACCACCGGTGCCGCGCCCGGCCGCTACAGGCGACTTGCAAATCCCCAGGCGAAGTGGGTCGGTTTCCGATATACCGAGGTACAGCCCTGTAGTTCGCGCTCCTCCCGCGGGGTTATGACAGTGAGCGCAATTCACGTCGAGATACGTTCGCGCCCGCTCCTCAATGGTGCCAGTCGTCGGGTCCTCCAGCACCGCTGCTCGCGGTACCGAGGCAAGATCGGTCGGCACTCCGGAAAGGATGCCGCGGCGCGCCCAATAGGAAAGCTGGTTTTCTTCGCCGCTGGGGTACGGAAAACTCTTGTGCAAGTTCCGCGCTTTCGTCCCCACCGGTCCCATGTTCCTGAAACTCTCGCGATGACATTCTTTACACTGATTGGCATTGGGAACATTGTAGTCATAGGTTGCCTTCTGGCCATCCTGCTGGATGGCTGTGACCTGCAACGGAGCCCCTAAGACTCGCAAGCGGGCCTCTGTTTCGTCCTGATTCCAAACATACGGCAGCCCAATCCAACCATCCTCGCGCCGCACCAGGAGCCGTGTCTCCAGCATGCGCTCCCCTGCGTAAGGTTCACGGAGGTCATACGGGTAAGCGAAGTTCTTGATAATGACCGTGCCTACGGGAAATTCGAACGCTGCTTGCGGATCGTACTTTGCCGCCGTACCGGGTGGCACGTACACAAAGCGGTACTTGTTCGTGTAATCGGAGAACAACTGCGTATTCAAATCGTAGGGCACCACTGCATCATTGGGCCTGAGTTCTCGCATGGGGCCGACGAAGAAACGGTAACTCGAGAGAAACTCGCACGGCTCGTCCTGCACGTCAAAATTCACGCCGCCTCCGGGTGCAATGTTGCAGCGCGTCTCCAACCGCCCTCCCACAGGGGTTGGCGTTGCCGGCACAGGAGACGGAAAAGGGAGCGGTGATGGAGCCCGCTCGCTTACACCTGGAATCACGACTTGCGGCAGCAAGGGGAAACGGCAATCGTACGCCGCAGCATCTCCACTTGCACGGCCACCAAATCGCGGCAGGTCAACGTTAAACAGTCGAACACCTGGCTCTTGCACGCAAATGCGCAACGAGTCGGGCAGGCGCCCGTCCACGTACTTGCGCGGGTCTTCGAAGCCATCGATCAGGATATCCGGCAAGGGAAAACCGGTAATCGGGCCAATCAACGCGGCCGTGTCCGGATCCGCATCCGCTCCGCCATTTTCGTAGCTGTTATCGTAGATATAAAGAGTTTCCGAATACTTGTCGTACCGCGGATCGGCCCCCCGCAAGTTTCCAATGATTTGCGCCGTGTTGTAGCTAATAATCAGGACTTGACTGGTACCGTTGCCGCGGAACCGGTTGCCGAAAACCTGAACCTCGTCATTGGCCAAGATCATGAGACCCGTACCCTTCGGAACGGCACTGACCGTGGTTCCACGCGGTGCGAAATTCGGCGTGTTGTTGTCGACGATGTCGTTGTCAAACACACGCGTGCGCCGCCCGTCAATGAACGGCAATCCAGGCAAGTTGAACACTAGAATTCCGCCAGTGTTCCGTGTTGCGGTGTTCTGATAAACGTCCGCATCGGTTGAATTTTCGATCTCGATGCCGGCGACGTTCTCGTAAACGTAGTTTCGGCGCACGATAATGTTGTGGCACTGACCCACGTAAATCCCCGCGTCCGATGCTCCCCGGACCACCGATTCTTCCACCAGCACGTTCGTACATTCGATCGGATAAAAGGCATACGAACCATTGTTCGTGTTCGGTCCGCGCGTCCATTCGGCACGCACGCGGCGAATGGTGATGTTGTTGCCGCCGAGGATCTTGAGCAGATCACCTGGGCTGTCCTCCAAGGCAAGGTCCTCGATTGTAAAATCATTTGCGGTTACCAGGAACCCCTCAGCTCCGGAAGCTTGATCGCGAAAAGACAAGATGGTGCGGTCCTTCCCTTCCCCTCGTACGGTTACACCATCGACGTCGAGCGAGATCTGGCCTCGCAAACGGTACACACCGGCCCGCAACAAGATGGTGTCACCCGGGCGAGCCTCGATGAGCGCACGCTGAATGTTTTCTAAGTCGTCCTCGCTGGGAGACAAAATCACGCAACGCTCGCCACACGCGTTGCTCGCACCCGGCACCCCCACCGGGCCAGGAGGTTCGCCGTCGGTTCCGCAGCCCCCAAGGGCAACCAGTCCGACACCGGCCAGCGCCGAAAACCAGTTCGCTATTTCACGCCGCATCGAGCGAATCCTTTCCACGGTAGTATGCTGTTGAAAGTTAGGCTCCAGCTTATCCTGCTCTCGCATCCGTGGGCAAGTCAGGGGCAGAAGGCGCAACAGCGCGGTACCGCTCCGCGGCTCATGGGGAGAGGCGACTAGGCGCTCATGTGTGCGGCCACCAGCCACCTCGCCACCCGTTGCCTTTGGTCCCGAGCACTGATGCGGCGCGCATCTTGTGGATGAGGGCGAGCCTTCGCGTCCGTTACGCCTTCACGACCCGATCCGTGCGCTGGAAAGCGATGGCGGAAACGTGACCTAGCAGGGGGCAAACCCATTTGACAGTCACCGCGCGAGCGGCCTCGACCAGCACGTTTCCCGCTGCACCTGACCGTGGCTGCAAAAACGCCGGTACGATGCAGCATCGCCCCCCTCAGCCAATGCATGATCGGCTGCGCAAGCGGCCCTTTTGAGGCTTCCAATCATGCATTTTTCGGCTTCGCCGCGCCTGCCAACGCCCGCCTGACCATTGTTTATGCCAGATACCAGCCGTCACGTCTCCGGAACCGCTCCCTGGCGGGGGCAGCACCAATGTTGAATCGCAAGGAGTTTCCTGGTTAACGACCTCGTCAAGGCGCATCATGCTGCTCGCGGAGAAAGTGGTCATTGTGTCGGGAGTCGGCCCGGGTCTGGGGCGAAGTATTGCTCTTGCGTGTGCACGCGAGGGCGCCTGTCTCGTTCTGGCGGCACGCAACGAACAATATCTGGAAACGGTGGCAAACGAGATTCAGAAGCACAAGGGAACTGCCTTCCCGGTCCCCACAGATATCTGCAGGCCAAGCGACTGCCAGAGGCTTGTCGATGCTGCTCTTTCCCGATTCGGCCGGATCGATGTCCTGGTCAACAATGCTTTTCGGGGTGGGGTCGAGCCACGATTCGAGGAGGTCGATCTGCAAGTGTGGCGCGAGATCTTCGAAGTGAATGTTTTTGGCTCCCTTCAGTTGACTCAGGCCGTTGTTCTCCACATGCGCCAACATCGTCGAGGTTCGATCGTTTTCGTCAACTCGATGTCTGCCCGCATTATCGAGCCCGGAATGGGCGGGTACGCTTCGTCCAAGGGTGCTCTTTTGATTGCCGCACGAACGCTTGCCAAAGAGCTGGGGACATATGGCATCCGCGTGAACTCGATCGTTCCCGGTTATATATGGAGCGAAAAGCTGGAAAGGTACTTCCGCTGGCTAGCGCACCAGTACGGGCGCACGTTCGCGGAGGTACGCAGTGACGTTACGAGCCGCACGGCGCTGGGACACATCCCCGACTCTTGCGAGGTCGCCGACACTGTCGTGTTTTTCGCCTCTGAGCTTTCTCGCGCCGTAACCGGGCAGACCCTCGACGTCAATGCTGGACACTTCTTCGACTGACGCAGCGCGAGCACGTCACCCCACTCTCGGGGGCGAACCAGTACGTGCCTGGTTGCTCCTTGCCATGGGGGTGTGCGCCGTCAGTGCTCAGTCGGCTTCCTCTCTCGCATTTGCCGTACTCATGAAGCCTATGATCTACGCGTGGAGCATCGACCGCACTGCCTTTGCCTGGGCCATGAGTACCCGCATGCTGCTGATGGTCGCGGCCATGAGTGTGGCTGGGGTTGCCACCGACCGTTTCGGCGCCCGAGCTGTGCTCGCCGCCGGTGCTGCTGCTGTGGGTAGCTGCACCATCGGCCTCGCATTGATGACTTCCTCGACGTGCTTTTACCCCACGATGGCTCTGATCGGACCGGGGCAGGCTCTGATTGGTTCAGTCGCTGCCTCGGCACTCATCGTAAGACACTTCTCGCAACGGAGAGGACTGGCGGTCGGCATTCTCAACGGCGGCGACAATCTGCTGAATGCCGCGATCCCTATTGTGACAGCGATCATCCTTCAACGACATGGTTGGCGTACCGCCCTCGTGGCTCTTGGTGCAGGTTACCTAGTACTCGCCTTGATTATTCGCAGCCTTCTTCGCCCCGAAGACGGAAGGCATGACCAATTGGCAGGAGCTGAGGGCACAGCGACTGACGTGCTACACGCCCCTTGGCGTGCTTTTCTACTCATTGTTGCAACCTATGTGGGGGTGTATGCCTTCGTCACTTCGGTACAACTTCACTTACACGCCCACCTCACGGATATTGGGTTTCCTGCGACGCGCGCTTCGCAAATTCTCAGCACGCAATTGCTCGTCGGGGCCCTTGGAGCTCCTTTGGTCGGTGTACTCGCAAGCCGGTGGGGTGCTCGGTCAACGTTACTCGTAACCGTCGCTGGGCTTACCGTCGCCTCGTTACTCCTGTGGAACCTAGAGAGCAGTACGGCCCTGTTCGCGTGGGCAATCTTCTACGGGTTGGTGAACAGCGGTATCGTGGCGTTGCTCGCCCTGTTGCTGACGGAGCTCTTCGGTCCAGCACGCATCGGCCAATGGTTTGGCATCAGCATGATGTTTTGCATGGGTAGCACGATGCTCGCTAACGTTTACTCGGCAGCCATGTTCGATCGCTTCGGAAGCTACACGTTAGTTTGGCAAAGCTACACGGCACTCATGCTCGTCATTCTGTTGCCGGTTGCCAGGCTTGCGCGCGAACACCAACCGCGTTTCCCCGGGTCAAACTCGACCAACCCCTACTCCCCGTCCTAATTCCGTCTCCCCCAACACAGCCCTCACCCATTCGCTTGCGCCCCTGTGCCTCATGGCATCGTCACGATGACCACGCCACACGTTTGCGGGGCACCGCCTAAGTTATGGCTCAGCGCCACCGTAGCATTCTTTACTTGCCGCGGGCCTGCTTTTCCTTGAAGCTGCTTGTAGTTTTCGTAAAGCATCCGAATGCCAGTGGCTCCGGTGGGATGACCAAAACTCTTTAAACCCCCATCAGTATTCACTGGCAGCTCGCCGTTCAGTTGGAACGTTCCTGCCGCAATATGCTCCTTGGCCGAACCTTTTTCGGCAAAGCCCAGGTCCTCGTACGTCAGCAGTTCCGTCAATGTGAAGCAGTCATGCACTTGAGCTACGTGGATTTCCTTCGCTGGGTTGGCAATGCCCGCTTGCCGGTAGGCATCTTGGGCAGCGTATATAGTGGGCTTCCAGCGGAGAAAGTCGAACGACGGATCCGCTTGTGGGTTTGGCCCCAGCGCGATGGAAACCGCTCGAATCAATACATAATCGTTGCGGAAGCTCTTGGCCAACTCGCGCCGTGTCAAAATGGCCACAGCAGCCCCATCGGACTGCGCACAGCAGTCGTACAATCCGAAAGGCCAGGAAATAATCGGCGCCTGTAAGACATCCTCAACGGTGATTTCTCTTTTGATCATCGACTTGGGAGCCAAAGTGCCGTTGTGATGATTCTTGACGGCGATCTTTGCCAGGTCCTCGCGACTCGCTCCGTAGGTTTCGAAGTACCGCGCCGCACACAGCGCAAACCAACCGGCCGGCGTCATCGGCAAGCCACGCACCCCAGCCGTGACAGCACTCGGTCCGCTTACACCACGGTCCTTTGGCTTGTCGAAACCCACCACCATCACCGTGTCGTACATCCCACAGGCCACCGCGAAGACCCCATAACGCAAGGCGTCGGTCCCAGTAGCGCAGTAGTTTTGCACCATGCTCACCGGGCGCCCAAATAACTTGAGCGCGTCGGCTACTTCCGCAGTTCCTTTGGAAGGATACACTGCCCCGCAGAACACTGCTTCGATTTGTTTTTGGGGATCCTCGATACCAGCATCCTCATACGCTTCGAACGCCGCCTCGACGATCATATCCTCCGGGGCTTGGTCCCAGTTCTCGCCAAACTTACAGCAACCCATACCTACGATAGCAACCTTGTCGCGGATTGCTTCTGGATTCATTGTCGCCCTCCGACCTTTCGCTTCCGACCTTTGGCTACCACGCAATGTTTCTCACTGGGGTACACTTCCAAAAGTAATTGGGAGTACCTCCATACTCGTGGATTTTACGAAACGTAAACTCCACCGGCATGTCGAGCTTGACCTCTTGGGCTGTAGCGTCGGTCATTTGCAGGTACACTCTCGCTCCGCCATCCACCTCGATCGTCGTGACGATGAGTGGAGGGTCCGGGCTTCCGGCGAAGTAATCGAAAGTAAAGGACATCACCTTGCCAAGCCGGTCGGCGAGGCGGATCTCATCAAAGTCATCGCGTGCAAAACACTGAAAACACACCCGCTGAAATGGGAATTGTTCCGTTCCGCAGCGGCGGCAGCGGAAGCCGTGGAAAGCGATGTCCTCGTTACGATCACGGTAGTGAACCGTGGCCGACACCCCCTGCCCACCACGCCGGTCGTTGTCGTCGGGGTAAAGGTTGCGAAAGTTCAAATAACGCTCGTAGTCGCTGAACTCGCGCTTCCGCGCCAAATGCCATTGTACTCCCCGACGGCGCGCAAGCTGCGCCACCGCGGGCGTGGTGTGCACCACCATCGCATCAGCACCGTCACCGTAATTGGCCCACAAAAAACGCTCTCCCTCGCGGGATTGTTCCAGCGCCGCTGCAAGCAATAAGGGAGCAAAGGCGGCACCGCAGTTCCCCACCCGTCCGAACAGCGTGTCCTGTACTTGCGTTTTTCCATCGAAACCCACTGCCCGTGCCACCGCCGCAATGCTCCGAGCGTCGGGTGTGTACGCCACCAGCTTGGTGAAGTCCGCCGCAGAGGCTCCAGTTTTTTTGAGCAATGCCCGAATCGCCTCGATGATGTTCTCGGCGTAACCGCGCTCCACCACGAACCGTTCTTCCCAGGAGCGTACGAACCGATCCCACTCGGTGCGCCAAACGTCGATGATTTCTTCGGCGAGGGAGACTTGTTCGTCGAACACTGCTGCGACGTTCTCGCTGCCAATGAGAAAGGCCACCGCGGCATCTCCAAAGTTCCGCTCGAGCGGCGAGCGCGGCGGGGCCGGACGAGCATCGGCGGCGACCACTAGGGCGTTCCGGGCCGTGCCGGCGCGCACGGCATCCAACGCGGCACGCACGGCTACGGTGCCCGCACGTGTGGAATCGCTCACGTCAGCCGTGGCCACCTCGCGGTGTAGGTCCAGCGCTTTGGCAATCAGTGCGGCACCTTGCTTCTCGCGGTAGGGATAAGAGGTCGAGGCGAAATAGAGGGCATCGACCTCGCCGCGGTCTACGCCCTCGAGACACGCCGCGCCGGCGGCCACTGCCATGGTCACCGCGTCCTCGTCGAAGTACGCAATGGCTCTTTCGCCACTTCCACCCCGTGCTTTGCGACCTCCCCCGATGGCAGCCAACGACAGGCGCAACATGGGGATATACGCAGCCTGTGAACGAATGCCTACGTCACCCATCGGCAAAGCCTACTTTTTCTCTTCCTTTTTGTCGTCGCGACGCAACTGCGGAATCCCAATGGGTTGCAAATGCTCCTGGAACACCGCGTCGAAATGGGCGGCAATTTCCTCGGCTGTGAGACCTCCGGGTTTGTACATCATCGCGATGGGGCGGAGTTGCTGGAAAAGGGTGAAGCCGTATCCCCGGCGACCGAAAATCTGCCCGTTTACGTGAGCAGCTTTCTCCGAGGCCAGGAAAGCCACCATAGGGGCGTTCCGATCTGGGTGCATCTCGTGCGGCGGCTCCTTGTTTTCCATTCCGGGTATGGTACCCACCATACGCGTCAGACCAGCCGGGGCCATGGCGTTCACCGTGATCCCGTAGCGGCCGAGTTCTAGCGCCCAACACAGCGTCAGCCCCATGATCCCCGCCTTGGCCGCGCCGTAGTTGCTTTGACCGAAATTCCCCCGTAGTCCCGCACTCGAAGTGATGTTGATGATCCGCCCGTAATTTTGCTCGCGCATGTGTGGGATAGCGTGGCGGCCGCAGTTCCACGTACCTTTAAGGTGCACGGCAATGACAGCATCGAAATCTTCCTCGGTCATTTTCACCATCGTGCGGTCGCGCAAAATCCCGGCGTTATTGACGAGAATGTCGATCCGGCCGAAGTGCTCCAGCGCGGTGTCGATGATTCGCTTCGCTCCCTCGAAGGAGGCAACAGAATCGTAATTCGCTATCGCCTGACCACCCATCGCTCGAATTTCCTCGACCACCTGGTGCGCTGGATCCTCTGCTTTGCCCTGGCCATCGACCCCACAACCGAGGTCGTTCACCACGACTTTCGCGCCATTGCGCGCCAATTCGAGGGCGATACCACGCCCGACCCCGCGCCCGGACCCAGTGACCACTGCGACCCTGCCTTCCAATAACATTTCCATTCCTCCCGTGGCCTTCGAAGTATTTGACTTCGGCTACCACTTCGCATATTTCGCGTCAATCGATTGATTGACTCAAACGGCATATGGATTTCGAACCAATTGCAAGCTTGGAAACGACGCGGCGCGAATTTCGTGCCTGGTTAAACGCTCACAGCAACGTTTGCACTCGCTGGCGGGAGCTGCGCCATGGCGAAGACACGCGCAAGCGCGTGGAATTCTTGCGTCACTGGCAGCGTACCCTGCAAAGCGAACGATGGGTAGCCGTGCACTTCCCCGAGGAAGTGGGGGGGCGGGGTGGCTCGCTGCTGGAGCATCTTGTGGTTCAGCAGGAGCTGGCGCGTGCAGATGCGCCGCCGCTGATCAATGGGGCGGCCGTCACCATCTTTGCACCTACGTTGCTGCTTTTTGGCACAACCCAGCAGCGCCAGCGGTATTTACCACCGTTGCTCGCTGCTGAAGAACTTTGGTGCTTAGGATTTTCCGAACCCAATGCCGGGTCCGACTTGGCCTCGCTGCGCACCCGTGCGGAGCGACAAGGTGACGTCTTTGTTGTCAATGGGCAGAAGGTTTGGACCACCTACGCGAACCAAGCGGATTATGGCTTGTTCTTAGTGCGGACCGATCCGCAAGCCCCGCCTCACCGCGGAATTAGTAGCCTGATCGTGCCCATGCGAAGTAGCGGTGTAACCGTCAGGCCGCTGCGGGAAATCACGGGCGACACCGACTTTAACGAAGTGTTTCTCGAGAATGTCGTCGTGCCAGCTACGAACTTGGTGGGCGAGTTGAACCGCGGCTGGGACGTAATCCTGACGGCGCTAGGGCATGAAAGGGGCACGTTGCTGCTAGTGGATCACGTCCGACGCAAAGTCGAACTGGAAGAACTTCACCGATGGCTCAGAGCCACGGGCAAAGCCAACGACTTGCTCGTGCGCCAGCGTTTTGCAGAGTTCTGGACGGAAGTAGCCATCATGGGCTTGCACGGCCTCGCGCTCGTCAGCGACTTACAACATGGCCGCACACCGACCAATGTCTCGGTGCTCAAGCTTTACGGGTCGGAGCTTGCGCAACGGTTTCTGGACTTTGCCCTGACCGCGCAGGGGCCTTACGCCCAGCTTTGGCGCGGGGACGATCGGGTGGTGCGCGACGGAGCCTGGCAGCATACTTGGCTCATGGCACGGGCAATGACGATTGCCTCGGGAACTTCGGAAATCCAGCGGAATATCATCGCCCAACGGCTCCTCGGTTTGCCACGCAACTAAGGACGTACACAAGGGAACAACGTGGATCAGTTCAGGTGTTCGCTGGCGGGTTATTCTCGCTCCCTTCCACCTTTTTCGGTTCTTCGTCGCGCCCCTCGAAGCTTCGCTTAAAATCCCGGATCCCTCTACCAAGCGCTCCACCAATTTCGGGTAGCTTGCCCGGTCCAAAGATAATCAGCGCCACAACGAGGATGATGATAAGTTCGGGAACTCCTAATCCAAACATCGCGAGGCCTCCTTCCGCACGCTGGCTAGGTAGCAGGAGAAAACTCTTGCCGAAACCACTTGGGCCGCTCTCCGGCAACCCTTCTCAACCGGGCTTCGCTGTTGCTGCGGGCTCGAGTTGAATGTCGATGAAAAGTTCAGCAGCAACCCGTTCGAGCTCGCAGCGTAGTTGGGCCTCGTCCGTACGGGCGGGCACATCCATCGCAATCGACATGCGGTAAATCGGCGTACCGGTACCTGGCTCGGGGGTCGAGCTGGTTTCCATCTTGGTGATGTTCACTCCGTGCTGTGCAAGCACACGGGCAACGCGCGCAACAATGCCTGCCTTGTCCACCCCCGTGGCCTGGAGAACATAAGGGCGAGCCCCGGTAGCCACGTGGTACGGAATCGGCTCGCTTTCCAGAGGCCGGAAGAAAACCGTTAGCCGTTTCTCCCACTCGAGACGTTTGCACGCGGCGGAAAGGCGTCGTTCCAAATCCTCTCCTTCGCCGGTAAGCAAAAGCAAGACCGCAAACTCGCTACCCAACACCGTCATACTCGAGTCTTCGAGGTTGCAGTCACACTCATAAATCAGTTCTGCCAAATCGGCGACGATCCCAGGGCGGTCGGGGCCAATGGCGGACAGCGCAAACCAACGCTTCATGGAACCTCACCTTCGTCTGCGCATCCGCTATCACACTCGGCGTTGGACGTCGACGGCTCAACCGATCACTGGCTCCCCGCTCACCTGCAGCAGAAAGCCGCTCGTTCCGCCCTCCAGACCTGCGGCGTGGCTTCTCGCGCGACAAGACCGCTTTGGCCACGGGATCGGCGTGTGGGTTCGTAAGCTTTGTTGCAAAAGGGCCCGACGAGCGCCCTGCCATGGCATCGCCAGGAGCCGCGTCACTGCACCGGCACATTCTTCCCTAGGGCGCCTGGCGAGCCGTACTTTTCATAGCGGCAAAGCTTTAATAAGAGAGAGACAAGTCTCGACCCCGGGTAACGCACCTATTAGGGCCTCCCCCGTAGGCTAGCACCCGAAGGAGCTACTCGGGGGAAGCCCACAGACCTGGCCGAGCCCCAGCCGGCTTCAGGGGAGTACCGGCACCGAAACGAACAGCGTCAGTAGGAGCAAAAAAACCACAAGAAAGCCAACCCAGAGCCCCTCATGCGAGCGTGCCGTGCCAGTACTGATCCGCGAAAGCGGCTTTTTCAGTGCGTGCGCCAAAGCCATGACAGCACAACCGTGCACGCAAGAATCATTCCGCTGGTCAACGTGTTGGCTGGGCTCGTGTAGGTGCTTCCCGTGTGCGGGTGAGAGCGGTGAAAAGAGAGCAGGAAAGGATCCGTTCGACAGGAATGTGGCGGGGCTACAAAGGAGCTGCAGACGTTGTCGAGCTTCCTCTGGGGAATTCAAAGGGATGGAGGCGATAGGCGCGCACGTGGATCACACCGTCGACGCTTTGAAGATAGCCTTCCACTTCCAGCAACGGGGCCGTGTGCAGCAGTACACGGTAACGTTCAAAAAACGCCGGGGTGAGCACGACGTTGGCAAGTCCAGTTTCGTCTTCCAAGGTAAGGAAGCAAAATCCTTTGGCGGTGCCTGGGCGCTGGCGCACGATGACATGACCCGCCACCTTCACCTGCTGCCCATGGACGCACCGAGGTAAGGCACGGGCTGGCAAAAAGCCGCGGGCCTCAAGATTTTTGCGGCAATGCGCCATGAGGTGCGGCCCTACGGTCAGGCCACTTCCTCTCAAATCCGCCAACGTGCGCTCCAAGGGGTGCATTTCAGGCAGCGGGCTCTCTTGAGCCTGGGCCTCGGTTTGCCCAGCTGCACTGACAGCGAACAATGGTCCCTGAGGAATGGCAGCAACCTGCCACAGGGCACTGCGTCGAGTGTATCCAAATGCGGCCAAGGCACCAATTTCCGCTAGAGTGGCGAGTTCGCTTTCACGCAATGCGCAGCGGTACACAAAATCCTCGAGCGATTTGAACGGCTTCTCTTTCCGTTCACGCACGATTCGCTCCCCGGCTTCCGCACGGAATGCACGCACGTACTTGAGGCCCAACCGCAAACAAAGTTGGCTCTTCTCACCATCTGCCATGCGTTCCAGCGTACATCGCCAGGCCGAGCGGGTTACATCGACGGGCAAGACCCGTACGCCGTGCCGTTGTGCGTCTTTGACAATGGTAGCGGGGTGGTAAAACCCCATGGGCCAGTTGTTCAACAAAGCACAGGCAAAGGCTGCCGGGTGGTGTGCTTTGAGATATGCCGAGGCATACGCCAACAAGGCAAAGCTTGCGGCATGCGACTCGGGAAAACCGTAAAGCGCAAACGAGGTAATGCTGCGTACGATTTCCTCGGCCGTTTTGCCCACGATGCCACGCGCAGCCATACCAGAGCGCAACTTGGCCTCGATAGCACGCATCCGCTCCAGCGAACGCTTAAATCCCATAGCCCGACGGAGTTCCTCGGCTTCCCCTCCGGAAAAGCCCGCAACCGTCATTGCTATGCGGAGCAATTGCTCCTGGAACAACGGCACTCCCAGGGTGCGCCGGAGAATGGGCTCGAGCAAAGGGTGGGGATACGTAATCGGTTCGCGTCCAGCCCGGCGCCGCAAGTATGGATGCACCATTTGGCCCACGATGGGCCCAGGGCGAATGAGCGCCACTTCCACCACCAGATCGTAAAAACACCGGGGCTTCAGCCGTGGCAGCGTGGCCATTTGTGCCCGGCTTTCCACTTGAAACACGCCCACAGTATCTGCGCGTTGCAGTTGCGCGTAGGTTTTGGGGTCGTTGGGCGGGAGGTGTGCCAAGTCGAGTTCGACGCCCTCGTGTTGGCGCACGAGTGGCAAGGCTTCTTCCAACACGGCCATCATCCCGAGACCAAGCAAGTCCACTTTGATGATACCCAGGTCTGCGCAGTCGTCTTTGTCCCACTGCACTACGACCCGTCCTGGCATGCGTGCTGGTTCCAAGGGAACGATCTCGTCAAGCCGCCCAGCCGCAATGATCATTCCGCCGGAGTGCTGGCCCAAGTGCCGTGGTAAGTGCTGGATACGTTCCACCAGTTGCAGGAGCCAACGTGAACGAGGGGCCTCAGGATCGAACCCAGCAGCACGGAGATGGGCCGAGAGATCATCGTCGCGCGGATCGCGAAATTCAAAGCGATGGAGGAACTTAGCTAAACGATCGATGTGTTCCGGCGAGAATCCTAGAGCCTTACCGACCTCTCGTGTGGCACTCCGCAAGCGGTAGGTAATCACGTTCGCGGTCATGGCGGCGCCGTGAGGACCGTAACGGCGATACACATACTGCAACACACGCTCGCGCTGGTCGCCGCTCGGGAGATCGATATCGATATCTGGCCACTCGCCGCGTTCTTCCGAAAGGAAGCGCTCGAACAAGAGTTCCATCCCCACGGGGTCAACTGCAGTAATGCCCAAGGCGTAACACACGGCGCTATTGGCTGCGGAGCCCCGCCCCTGTGCCAAGATGCCTTGTTCTCGGCAAAACCGGACGATGTCCCAAACAATGAGGAAATAACCGGCAAGTTGAAGCTTACCAATGACGTTGAGTTCGTGTTCGAGCTGGCGTCGCACTGCCGGTGTGATGGTACGGTACCGCTCCCGTGCTCCTTCGTACACTAAATGCTGCAGGTACTCCTGCGCTGTTTGCCCTGGCGGCAAGGGATAGTCTGGGAAGCGGTAACCAAGGTCAGCCAGGGTGAACTCGCACTGTTCCGCGATGGTTCGAGTATTTTGCACTGCTGTGGGAAGGTCGCGGAACAACCGCCCCATTTCTGCCGGCGTTTTCAGATGCCGTTCCCCATTGCGCTCGAGAAGCCACCCTGCAGCATCGATGGTGGTATGATAGCGGATGCAGGTCAGCACGTCGTACAATGGCTGCAGCTCGGGCGTAGCATAACGCACGTCATTGGTCGCCACGACAGGCACCCGAAAGTGGGCTGCGGCATCGCACAAAATGCGGTTGTGACGCTCTTCCACCGGATCGCCGTGGCGGTGGAGTTCGAGATACAAGCGTTCAGGAAACAACCGGCACAACGTGTGCAAAGCCTCCGGGGCAAAACTAAACGGCGAAGGAAACAGCGCCGCGCGTGCGAGACACACCATTCCCTCGGTCATCCCCGCAAGCTCTTCCCACGCAAGCACTGCCTCGCCCTTAGGAAATCGGAGTTTGTTTTGCGTCAGCAACCGGCACAGGTTGCGGTAACCCGTGCGATCGACCACGAGCACGTACAAATGCGTGGGCCTACACTCGGGCTGGCTGGCTTTTTTACCCCACCGCTGCAGGGTGAGTTCGCAACCAACGAGCGGCCGGATGCCAGCTTCGCGGGCAGCTCGGTAAAACCGTGGTGCGCCGTACACCCCGTCGGCATCACCCAGAGCGAGTGTATCGTATCCAAGTGTCGCGGCACGAGCCACAAGGTCTTCCGGCAACGAGGCTGCCGAGAGAAAGTGAAAAGCGGAGTGACAGCGGAGTTCGACGTAGCCCACAGTCACTGCCTCCACGAGCTGTTCGAACCCACGAGGGGCAAGTGTTCAGTCATACACACCGTCCACGAACCACTGTTGCTGTTCTTCGTCACGAAAGAGGCGGTACAGCCCCCCGTCGCTCAGCTGCACGTCGTAGTATTCGCGCCCGTACGGCCTTTCGCCCCACCACTCGGTTCGGATCCGCCAAGGTCCCGCCCACGACACTACGCGCCCACCAAGTTGTGGGCCGCGTACGAAATCCGGCCGCTCGCGTTCGGAAAACACCTCTACAGCCAGCGGGGGGCGAAAACGACGCAACGCCAGTGGAGGTAGAACGCTGGTAGGAGGTGTGGTTCCCGATGTTTCTCTCATTTGGCTGCCAAAAGGCGCCATACTCTCGGTATCGAGGCGATGCGTATTGGGCACCACAGGGCTACCCACACGTTCGTTTCCGCACAAGGAAGAAAGTTGGGCAAGCACGGTTGTCAACGCGGCGGGGGCAGGGCCATGGGGACGAAACAAATCGAGCTGGCTGGGGCGTAGCACCTCGGGGCACGCACGCACCCGTATAGCGTCGAGCGCAGCTTGTGGTGGCTGCTGTTCGAGGTGCAACCGCAGTAACCCCAAGAGTGCTTTTACCTCGTTGTTGGGGTAAGCAACGGCAATCGTTCGTTCTTCCCAACCCGCACCCAACAAATGCAACCGCAGTTGCAAACCAGCACACACAAACCCCCGGGCTTCGAGGCGTACCGTGAGCCGATCGAGCAAGGCACGAACTACGAACGCCAAGGGTTCGAGGTTGTCAATGCCGGAATCGAACTCCATGGCTTCCTCGAACACCACGGGGCACGGGCGTGGTTGCAGGGGTTCAGTCTCTTCCCCGCGCGCACGACGGACAAGGATCACACCTTCCGGCCCCAAGCGCGTGCCCACTGCCCTGAGAGGAAGTTGCACGAGTTGGCCAATCGTATAAATCCCCCAACGCTCCAAAGTGGTGAGCAACTGCTCGCTTGGGCGGAGGGCAGCCACAGGCAGCGGGGCAAGGAAACTTGCTTCTTCTTCCGGTGCAAGCACAGTAACCCCATCCCAGCGCATGGCAGCCAGCCGTGCGGCCGTTTTTGTCCTAGCCACGGCCACACGAGCTGGCAGGCCGAAACGTTCGCAACGTGTGACAAGCCGACTTGCCCATTGAGCTTCCGAAGCACACCAATGGCCGATCAGACCCTCCAACCCTACATAAATAACGCCGTCTTCTGCCGGTTCGATCAGCGGGGAGCAAGAAGCAGCCGCATCGAACAGCGCTGCTCGTGCACTCTCCAACAACGAGGGGTTTTGGGGCCGTACAATTAAAGTACGGCAGAGGTTTTGCGCCTGGCCAAGACGCATGCCCGGACTAATCCCCCAGCGCCATGCTGCACGCGAGGCCGCGAGCACAAGGCTTTGCGGTTCCACGCGTTCGACTACGACCACGGCTTGTGTGCAAAGCTCGGGGGCAGCACGAAGCCAGGCAGCCAAAGGAAATGCTGGAACGTAAAGACACGCAATGCGCACGGACCTGACCTCTCAAGAAGCATCAATCGCACGCTTTCTCAGTCCAACTGGCGTTGCTGGCAACTTGCCACCCCACTTCCCAGCAACGCTGTTGTCTTTCAAAACCAGCGCGGTTGCGCTCCACAACGGCGAGTGCCTGTAATCCTTCCAGGAAAGCCTGCTGACCCACACGCACCCAACGCGCCCTCCGCGCCTGCAGACGCATCCGCAACGTGGCAAAACTGCCCGCTAAGCTGCGTGGTGTGAGAAGAAGCAGCACGGCCTGTGCTCGCGCTGCAGCCCGCTGCAAGCGCACCCATGCGCCATGACTTGGCCAGCGCGGAATCTGCTCGCCCCAGTCGAGAACAACTAGCGCAAACCCCTTGCTCGACAGCGCCATTTCAGCGCTCCGCAGCGCTTCCTGCCAAGAACGCGGCCGCACCCACAGCACGCGCGGCAACTCCACTCCAGCCGCCACAAGAGACAAAGGATGCAAGGCATCAGCAGCATCGATCCACACCCCCATCTCCCCCCGACGCGTTACCGCCGCGAGGAGTTGCACGGCCAATGTGGTTTTCCCACACGAGCGTGCTCCATAAAGCTCGCTCAAACGCCCTCGTGGCCAACCTCCCTCGAGAAGGGCATCGAGTGGCGCAACCTCACAAGCAAGGCGAACAATTGGCTCTTCCGCTAAGCCACTCTGCACCCCTGGAATACTGTGGAGTAAATCTTCCCTCGATTCCGCTGGAGCAAACTGTGGCAAGGTAGGCATAGCCCCACTCTTTTCGCCTAATTTTCGCCCTCGAGCAAGAGGGTCATGGGAGACGCAGGTCTCAGCTCAGAACATTGCCGAGCACCTACAACCCTGAACAGACGACGCCAACCGCACCACGCTCTGGCAGAGCGGCGCTTCGCCCCGTCACAACTGCAACCGGCCCCCTTCGGGCCCCTTTGGAGCCGCCCTCCCCAACGTTCCGCTCCACGACACTCGGCTCCGCCTTAGAGAGCAAGGCAACGGTAGCCGAGAACTACCAGTGCAACAATGGTCAAAACGATCCCTACAAGCGAATGCACCGGGACCCGTGCAAAAAACGGGCGCCTGAACTCATAAGCACCCAAGTCCACAATCGGCGCCAATCCTGCTCCGGTGTCCGGCGTAAGTGGATCCTCGATGAACCGCAACGCCCCATCAAGGTCTGTGCTGACAAGACCAAGCCCAGCAGCAGTGTTGTTACCAGCGTCAATGGCTGGCGACGCGCCTTGCAAGCGCAGGTTGTCATCGAGGGTGCCGGGAACGTTGTCCGCACCGTCCGGATCGACAAACAGCGGATCGCTATCGAGATTGTTTCCCCCATCAACACCAAAGGCTGTGTTCCAACCGCTACCGCTCCCCCCAGAGCCTTCGATCAGGCTAAAAGAAATTTGCGGCGTGCTCGGCCCGATATTCATCACCTCTTTGAAGGTGCTGGCAACGTTGCCCCACAGGATCACGTTCGCCAACAACGGACTACTGTTGTTCCCATTGAGGATACCGCCAGCCATTTGGATCGAACCCGCAGCCATGTTTCCCGACAACGTCACATTGGTGAGGGTCGGGCTACTGCCGTTGTTGAGCATTCCCCCACCGGCACCGCCACCCACACCAGAAGCAAGGTTGCCAGAAAACACTACATTCACCAGCAATGGATTGCTGCTCGCAAGGTTGTACAAGCCTCCCCCGAAGCCGGCCTTGTTCCCGAAAAAAGCAACGTTGCGCAGCTCCGAGCTGCTACTCGCTTGGTTCATCACACCGCCGCCGTTGACCAGCGCTTCGTTGCCAAAAAAGACAACGCCAACCATCAGTGGTTGACTCCCGTTTAAATTGAACATCCCTCCCCCGTTACCTCCGTTACCAACATGAGCGACATTGCGGATGAATCTGCCGTCCTCGATCGTAGGGCTGCTGCTGTCGAGGTTGGCCATCCCGCCCCCTTGCCCAGCATGGTTTTGCACGAAGGTGACGTTAAATAGCGTGGGATTGCTGGCGCTGATGTTGGCCATGCCGCCTCCGGCATTTGCGCTCGAGTTCCCAGATAAAATCAGGTTTCCCAGCGTGGGACTGCCGGCGTCGTTGAAGACCCCAGCGCCACAGCGATTAACGCACGGGCTTGTCGCACCGTCGGCAAGTCCACCAGTGACGGTGAACCCGTCGAGCACGGCGGTCGAGTCGGTTCCGCTGCCAGTGACCACCTGGTAGCTGTTGCTACCGACAATGTCGGCATAGGAGGCAACGACTCCGTCCGCGTCGGTGGTGTCGTCTTGGTCGATATCGCCACTGAGCACAGTTCTGTTCGTCCCTGGCGCACGCTCGGTCAGCGCCAGCTCCGTTCCGACAAAACCGCCGTAGATCGCCACCCCGCTCTTGAGCTGGAAGGTAGCTGCTCGGTCGCCATCCGTCTGCCCACTGCCTTCGTCTGGGTAATACACTCCACGCGCTACCCAAATCTGGGTTCCCGTGGACGCAGCTGCCAAGGCATCCTGCAGCTTGGTAAAAGCATCGATCCACGACGAGCCGTCGTTCGCTCCACTGGCAGCGGCGTCAACGAAGATGACGCCCGACGAAGGGGCCGCAAGACTCAAGCACAGGGAAAAAGCTGCCAGGCACGCCATTAGGCGCGCCCTCTCCGGTCTGCCGCGAATCGTCGTTTCACAAGCAAGGGCAAAAACCTCGCTGCCAACGTCTTGCTGCCCACACCTCGACACGGAACGGGAGTTCTCGCCCCGCGCAGCCGTTCGCGCTTCACTGTGGTCGGCTTTCCATTGGGACCACGCACGGGGCTCGAGCCACCTGCGTTCTGTTCCGCTCCGGCTGTGCATGCGGTTTGCCTCTACAGGAGATACCATGCCTGCGCAAACATTCGTTCGTGTGTTCTGATCGACCTCCCTTGCGGCTCGAAGGACCTGGCGTCACGATGCTGGACCCTTCTCGCATCCGCTGCACCAATACGGGTTGACCCCCACCGGGCCCTCGTGCTCGTTCTTACCGTCACCCTCGGCGCTCCCTCGACCGCAGCTTTCCTTGTGTCCAGGGGACGTCTTCGCATGAGCAACGGGGAAATGCCCCTTGGACCACCTGGTTCCACAAACTTCCAACCCACTGGTGTCGGCGTCGTTTCCCCGCCCGAGGCGGAGGTAATAAGGAGCGACTGCCCCACTACCGTGCAGCCGCTGAGCACCGCGCTGACAGCCGTGTCGCTGCCTAGGATCAGCGACTTTCCTCAAGCCTGAAGAGTGTTCTGACGCCGCGACTCTCCGAGCGATCGACTGCTACCTCACATCTCTACAGGCGGAGGTCGCCAACCACCAGGACAGGAGTCACCAACTGATGAGTGACGAGTCCCGCAAGTACGCGAGAGGAAGCTGGCTTCGGTGCTGGCGCAGGCCCATCCCCTGATCGCATCCAACGGATCAACGGCAGCGCGACCGCGGAAACCGCTGTGCACCCATCCCCTACCTCGTGGTGCGCTTCGCGCACGGGACACCACCCTGGCCCTCGAAGCGAAAGGGGTCCCACGCGTGGGGCTCCAACTTGTTCTTCCCACACCCCGCTACGTTTTTCGGCCCCAAGCGCGTATGCGGCGCTGAACTCGATCTCACCTCCATCGTGGGCGTCCATGAGCAGCACGTGCGATTGGGTTCATGCGTCGCCACGGCGGCAGCAAGTGGACACGCCGTGCAAGAAAAGAAAATCGCGCTGCCACAATCCATGGTACGGCTCGCAGTAGGCAGACGTGCACCAGTGGCTGTGGTTGTCGATTCCTACCGCGCATTCCGACGAGGGCGGTCCGAGATACAAGACCATGCTAACCGCTTGTGGGATACTGCCGCGGCAGGTAACGCCTTTTTCCAAGGGCGCCCACGGTAGAGGGAAGAACTACCTGCCTTACCGGCTACGCCACTGTAACCATTCTTTCCGAATCACTTCGGTTAGGATGGTTCCCTCTGTACGTAAAAAGCGCCGAATCCCCCAGAGTTTGCTGGCGCACCGAGGGATTCGCTCTTTGGAAGACCCACCATCGTTTCGCCTTAGTTTGAGCCAAAGTCTACCTCGCAATGTCACGCCCCCCACCGCAGCCGTGTAGCCCCGATGCGCAGAGAAATGATTTGCTTCCTCGAGGCAAAAATGATTCGTACCGGACATGATCCAGCCGAGTCGTTGGAGATTCACACGGCCCAGCATGTGGAACCTGCCCATTCTCGCCACTAAGGACGACGATGTTGTGCGCAAGAAGCTTTACGCAAGCCTTCGCCGTTACCCGGTAACCATCGCACTGGCCTTTGTTCTGCTTACGGTGCTCGGGGCAGGAGCACTTCCTGCGGCCGTTCAGGACGACGAAATTGTCGCCCTGAACACCAACTCCCTCAAGTATCATTGCCTAAAATGCGAGTGGGCGCGGCGGTGCACGCGCAACTGCATTCGAGTAAAGCGATCGCAAGCGCGTGCCAGCGGGGCCGTGCCATGCAAGGTGTGCGGCGGCTCGTGCGGGTCGTGGAGCGAAGAGCCCGTAGAAGGGCGCTCGAGTCCGCAAGAGCCTCATTGAGTTCTCCGCGTCTCAGGGAGTTGCCGCCACCGAGGGCGCGGCTTCTCGAACCAAACTACTACTCCCAGGGGTCCACAGGTGGCCATTCGCAGACCCCTGTCTCGTTCGGTGGGCGCAAATTGCACGCTAGCCCATCATGTTGACCACGAGCGCAAAGGCGCTCCTGCTCCGTCCTGCCCGTGCCTGTACCCACAACCGATACTGCGCTGGATTCACATCCTCCCTTTTGTGGGATCCTAAGCCCATGCGGTCAGGGCACGGGCGTGAGACCGGCACTGTACCTTGTCGTTCATCTTTGCTCAGCTCCCTCGCGACCGGTGCATTGGCCACCAGGGAAGGCGACTCAATGTATTCTCCGCATCCTCTACTGAAGGTCCGGCAGAGGTTCAAAAATAGCGCGAGATTCGGCGGCTCGTGGCCTAGTCGCCTTCGTGATGCAAGCGCGTCACTGTTCAAGGCTGGCAGCCCCCGAGCGCTGACGCAACCGCTCGAAGAACCGTGCTGATGTCGACTTCTGTTCCGGCGGGAACGCCAGAGGCACAGCTCGCCTGCGGCAATAAATCCAAAGCGATGTTCACCAGAGTCAGCACCTCATCCACGGTCACCGCACCATCCCCACCACAGTCGCCCACGCATTGACTCCTACCTTCGGTTGCTGTGGCAGAGGGAGTGAGCTGCACCACAGTCGTAGGGCTCGGCGTCGGTGTAGGGGCGATCTCTCCAAAAACACTGAGGGAGAAGCTCGCTTCGAGTCGGTCGTCCACGTGGTCGGTGGCCTGCAAGGTAAAGCGATATTCGCCAGCGCTCTCCGGTCGTCCGCTCAACACCCCTGACCTTTCCTCCAAAGAAATACCGGGCGGAAGCGCTCCGTCGCGAAGCCGCACGGTGTACGGCAAGGACCCACCGTAAAACACCGCTACTCGGTCGTAGTCGCGCCCCTGACGTCCTGGAGGAAGAGATCCATCGATCGCCGAAAGGCCTAGGTCAATTGCCACATTTTGCGCTCCTACAAAATCACCCAAGTCAGAGCAGCCATCTACCGGCGCGCTAACGGGCACTGGGTGATCGTCAGCCACGCACGGCAAGGCCTCGGCGTTTTGCGGATCCCGTGGACCCGTGTATTGGTAAAATTCGTAACGGCGGATCACCGAACGGTGGCCCTTGCGCAGCGAGTCTTCACGCACGTCAGCATCTTCTTCGCGGCCTTCCGCTCGTCCAGGCTTCGACTGAATTAGCTTCCACTCGGTCTCGATTTCGGTCTCGTCCGGAACGACACTATCGGGCGCTCCCAGCAACAAACGCACGATGTCGGCAGGTTCTAATTTACTCTCCGAAGTAATCTTGAAGACCTTCAGCCACTGCGGCTCCCCATACTGCCCCTCCCGCTCCTCTTCCAGCGGCTCCAGCTCAGCCCTTACTCGTGCACCGTCACGGTTGTCCGGCCCGGGCGGCTGCACATTCCACAGCGGTACCGGCAGCCGTACCGGCACGGGCGACACCACAAAGCCGCTAGCGCGATCGTGTGGCTCGCTTGCCACCAGCCAACGGTACGTGACGCGGGTTGGCTCTTTGCGCAAACTCAATCCAAAGTGTTCGCAGCCACTGGTAAGATAATTGCCAATGGGGCCATGGAGAAAACAATCATGTCCCCCAAGGACGCACGGGTTCCCCCGCCGGGGGCGTCGATACCCATGCGAATCCATCCCGGTTTCGGTATTGCACGACGACCTTCGAAATTGCCCCCGGCTCAACTATCAGTTCCGGATCCCCGTAACGGCTGTAGGGACCACCGAAGGTGAACGACACATCCTCGCGATCCACGCCTTCGACTTCGATTTCGAAGCCATGCGTGGGACTACCCGTGTCGTTCACCACATCGAAATTCGCCAGCGTACCAACCACCGGGCTCGCCCCGCCGAATCTCGCGCTTACTACGGTCATGCAGGTGAACATGGCGACCACAACCATCGTTCGCCTTTTGCTCGCGGTCGCATAGCCCCGTCTCAAGAAAAGCCCTTGCATTGCCCAACTGTGGGAGCTCCAGCCGGATAAGTCAACCACAGAAACCCAGTGCGAAGTTACCTCCGTAGGAACCACGGCCGACAGGGGAGTCAGACCTGCACACCAAAGGAAGGGTGAAGCGGAACAGCTTCCCCTCTCCCCACAAACCCAGTTTTTGACGCATGGCCAAAACCACTCGCCGGTGTGGAACCACGCAGTCAATCGTCGCTTCGCGGTTCGCTGGCCGCTCCCTTGCCAACGGCGTCCCTGCAGAGCGCGTTCCACGCCACCGGCGGGTAGCCAAGCAATCCCTTGCAACCGAGGGCAAAATTGCGTTCTCTTACCTCAGGCGAGAACACTGGGTCGATGCGGTTAGCCGATGTTTTGGACGAACGAGTTGTAGTCGTTGGGCAGTCGTGGCCAAGCTTCGCAGCCACGATTCAAGGTCTTTTGGAGGTGTTGGTGCGGGCGACTCGGCTGCCCCCTGACTCGGTGCCAGCGACATTGGAGCAAGTCTGCCGGCGAGAACGCCAAAGTAGCACCGCCATGGTCGATATCGGTGTGAGCATCCCGCACGCGCGGATCGATGCGATCGACGGCATTGCCTGTGCCATGGCTGTGGCACCGCGGGCCGTTTACGAGTTCGGGTTCGGCTTACCGATCTCGATCGTTGCTTTGGTGTTGTCCTCGACGAGCCTGGCCACTGAACATTTACAGTTTCTGTCGTCGCTATCGTTACTTTTGCAATCCGAACGCTGCCGTTCCGAACTCAGACGAGCGTTGTCCGCGGCCCAGGCGCTCGCGGTACTCCAAAGTTTCGACGGGCAAGGAGGAAGCCTGCTTTGAGCGATCCTACCGGTGCTAAGCTCGGGAAGCGAGGAGGTAACTCGTGACCAAACTAGACTTTCTCTCGCGGGCGAACGCTGAATACGTTGAGGAAATGTATCGACGCTACCAGCGGGATCCCGACTCGGTGGATCCGTCATGGGCAGTGTTTTTTGCCGGCTACGAGCTGGCACGCAGAGAGCTCCCGACAGAGGCTCGGAGAGTACCTTCCACGCCGAGCCCACACATTGGCGTATACAACTTGGTGCACTCGTACCGGGAGATCGGCCACCTGATCGCCAATCTCGATCCCCTAGGGAACAACCTACAATCGCACCCGCTTCTCGAACCGGAAGAATTTGGTTTCTCCCAGGCGGACCTCGACCGCATGGTCGAAACGCCCATGCTCAAGGGGTTTCCGCGTGGTCGGCTACGGGAGGTCATCGAACGCCTCAAAGCGATTTACTGCGGAACCCTCGGTGTGGAATACATGCACACCGACGACAAGGAACAGCGCTCTTGGCTGCAGGAACGTATGGAGCCGTCGCTGAATCGCCCGGAACTGACGGACGAGGATCGCAAACACATTCTGTATCGCCTTATCCAGGCAGAAAGTTTCGAACAGTTCCTGCACGTGAAATACCTTGGCCAGAAGCGGTTTTCCCTTGAGGGAGCCGAAGCGCTCATTCCGCTCCTCGACGAACTCGTCGAGGAATCGGGCCGCCAAGGTGTCCAGGAAATCGTCATGGGTATGGCTCACCGAGGCCGACTCAATGTACTGGCGCACATTTTCCGGAAGCCGTACGAAATGATTTTCGCCGAGTTCGAAGGTACACGCCTACCCGCCCACGTCCCCGGCGACGGCGACGTCAAATACCACCTCGGATATTCGAAAGACATCGTCACCCGGAGCGGTAACAAAATGCACCTTTCGCTGTGCTCCAACCCAAGCCACTTGGAAGCCATCGACCCGGTGGTAGAGGGAATCGTGCGAGGCAAGCAGCACTACATGGGCGATACCGACGGATCGTGGGTGCAACCCGTGATCATTCACGGGGACGCAGCCTTTTGTGGCCAAGGCATCGTGGCAGAAACTTTAGCGTTATCGGAGTTGCGCGATTACCGCACTGGCGGCACGATCCATATCATCATCAACAATCAGATTGGTTTTACGACGGCGCCACAAAATTACCGTCCGACCCGCTATCCCACGGATCTAGCGAAATTTTTGCATCCGCCGATTTTCCACGTAAATGCAGACGATCCCGAAGCAGCCATCCAAGCGGCGCGGCTCGCCGCCGGCTTCCGTGCACGATTCAAAAGAGACGTCTTTATCGATCTCGTCTGTTACCGCCGCCACGGACACAACGAGACCGATGACCCCACATTCACCCAACCTACCCTGTACCGACAAATCGAGGCGCATCCCACGGTGCGGAAACTCTATGCCCAGCGGCTGCTCAACGCGGCGGTCGTCCCAGAAAAGGAACTCGAGGAACAAACCGCCACCTTACGCGAACTCTTCGAAGATGCTCTGAACTACGCCCGTGACTTCATGCCGCGCCAGCAGGTCTTTGTTTTCGGCGGGGTTTGGAAGGGAATGCGCTGGGCTGGTGACGACTGGAGTGCGCGCACGGCAGTAGCGCCCGATATCCTCGAGGACATTGCGCGGAAAGCGGCACGCGTACCCGAAGGGTTCGCGGTGCATCCCAAGATTCGCCGGCTCTACGAACAGCGCATCGAAATGCTGCAAGGCGATGGCCAAGTGGACTGGGCAACTGCTGAAATGCTCGCCTTTGGCTCCCTCTTGCTCGAGGGAACCCCGGTTCGTCTTGCGGGACAAGACAGCGGACGGGGTACCTTCAGCCAACGCCACGCTGTTTGGTACGACGTTCAAACCGGGGCACGATACGTTCCGCTCGATCACCTCGCTGACAAGCAAGGGCAATTTACGGTCATCGACACCATGCTTTCCGAGCTCGCGGTACTCGGCTTCGAGTACGGATTCAGCTCCGCCGACCCACGCAATTTGGTGATCTGGGAAGCCCAATTTGGCGACTTTGCGAACAACGCACAGGTCATTATCGATCAGTTTATCGTGGCCGCTGAATCGAAGTGGCAAAAGATGAGTGGACTCGTCTTGCTTTTGCCCCACGGATACGAGGGACAAGGTCCGGAACACTCTAGTGCTCGGCTTGAGCGCTTTCTGCAGCTTTGCGCGGAAAAGAATATCCAAGTCTGCAACCTCACCACTCCGGCCCAATACTTTCACGCGCTGCGGCGCCAAATTCACCGGAATTTTCGCAAACCTCTGGTGTTACTGACACCCAAGAGCCTCCTGCGTCACAAGCTGTGCGTTTCACCTGTGAAGGAGTTTGCCGAGGGTTCCTTCCAGCCAGTGCTCGGTGACCTTGATCCCATCGAGCCTACGAAAGTTCGCCGTGTCATCCTTTGCTCGGGGAAAATTTTCTATGACCTGCTTCTGGCTCGCCGAGAACGGGGCATCGACGACGTTGCTTTCGTGCGCATCGAGCAGCTTTACCCTTTTCCGGAAAACGAGGTGCGTGCACACTTCGAGCTTTACCCGGAGCGGGCTGAGGTCATGTGGGCGCAAGAGGAACCCCAAAACATGGGGGCGTGGAACGAAATGTTCCGTCATCTGCTGCGCCTTGTCGGCAAGGAGCGTCCAATTTTGTACGCTGGCCGCCGCGCAGCAGCAAGCCCGGCCACCGGCTCGTACAAAGTGCACCAAAGTGAAGAACAAGAACTCATTCATGCTGCCTTGCGGAGGACCCATGCCCGTTGACGTACGCATTCCATCGCTCGGCGAATCGATCACCCAAGGCGTGATTGTCCGCTGGATCAAGCAAGAGGGAGAGAGGGTCGAAACCGACGAACCCATTCTCGAACTGGAAACCGACAAAGCTAGTGTGGAAATCCCTGCCACGGCCAGTGGCATTCTTCATATCGTACAACCCGAAGGCGCAACCGTCGAAGTGGGTGCTGTCGTCGCTACCATCGACCCGATGGCGGGGGAAGCCCGACCTGCCACTGCGGCACAAGACAAAGTGTCTCCACCGGGCACCGCCGCTCCTCAACTCTCCCCAGCCCCGAGCGCGCCAGTCGGCGCGCCGCCACCCGCAAAAGAAGCCCCCCCCGCGACCACCCCAAGCCTTCTACTGAGTCCCGCAGTCCGCCGCCTCGTCGAGGAGCACAAACTCGACACCACGCAAATTCGCGGCACTGGCAAAGGTGGAAGACTCACCAAGGCTGATGTGCTGGCATACCTCGAACGAGAGACCTCCCCTCCCACACCTGCGCCGAGCCCAGGGCCCGGCCGACCGTCTGCACCCGCTCTGGGAACCGCTGAAAGCAAAGCGAAGCCCACGGAAGGGCCCCCTACGGCACCGGCAAGGGCTGGCGTCAGTCGCGTCCAAGACGAGGAAGAGCGGGTGCCGATGACGCACTTACGGAAACGCATCGCTGAACGCTTGGTACAAGCACAGCATACGGCAGCGATTCTTACCACCTTCAATGAAATCGACATGAGTGCGGTCATGGCCTTGCGGGCCCAGTACCGGGAGCGATTCCAAAAACGCTACGGCGTTAACCTTGGTTTCATGTCGTTTTTCGCCAAGGCCTGTGTCGCCGCGCTCCAAGAAATTCCCGTAGTCAATGCATTTATCGATGGCGAGGAGATCGTGTACCACAAGCACGTTCACCTGGGCATCGCCGTCGCTACGGAGCGCGGCTTAGTAGTTCCCGTGGTTCACTATGCGGACCAACGGTCTTTCGCGGAAATCGAGAGTGAGATCGAGCGGCTTGCTGGTTTAGCCCGCCAAGGAAAGCTGGGTATTCAGGACATCAGTGGTGGAACCTTCACGATTACCAACGGTGGAGTGTTCGGCTCCCTGTTATCGACGCCAATCTTGAATCCCCCGCAAAGCGGGATTCTTGGGATGCACAAGATCGAAAAACGGCCTGTCGTGGTCGACGACCAAGTCGTGATTCGCCCCATGATGTACGTGGCCCTGTCGTACGACCATCGACTCGTCGACGGCGAGCAAGCAGTGACCTTTCTGGTACGGGTCAAAGAACGAATCGAAGACCCGAGTCGCCTGCTGTTAGGCATCTGAGCCGCGACGACCCGTGGACCTTCGCAACCCTACCCACCCTGGGGGTAACGCGCAGGCGTATTGACGGGGACCAATCGACAAGGAGGAACGCATGTCGCCAAGCGAGCAAACAAAGAATGCACAACCGTTCGACCTTGTGATTATCGGAGCCGGACCCGGCGGCTATATTGCGGCCATTCGTGCCGCTCAGTTAGGCCTGCGCGTGGCCTGCGTCGAAAAGGAGCCTACCCTAGGCGGAACGTGCTTGAACATCGGCTGCATTCCCAGCAAGGCACTGCTCGATTCCAGTGAACTTTACGCCCAGGCACGACAGCACCTCGGATCGCACGGAATCCGAGTGCGCGAAGTCGAACTCGACTTGGCTGCCCTCATGGCGCGCAAAGATCGAGTGGTAAAAGTTCTGACCCAGGGCATTGCCGGGCTATTTAAAAAGCACGGCATCGAACGCGTGCACGGCAGCGCACGCATTCTGGCCCCGGGGCGGGTCGTCGTACAGAACAGCAGCAGTCAGCGAGAACTAGCCACAAAGCGTATTCTCATTGCTACCGGCAGTGTGCCGATAGCATTGCCGGGCTTACCCTTCGATGGCGAGCGCATCCTGTCGTCCACAGAAGCACTCTCTTTACCTTTCGTACCGCAGAACATGCTGGTCGTTGGCGCAGGCGCGGTTGGCTTAGAGCTGGGATCGATATGGTCAAGGCTTGGATCGCAGGTGCTCGTGGTGGAATTTCTCGACCGCATTTTGCCCGGGATGGACCGCAAGCTTGCTGACCTTCTACAAAAAAGCTTGCAACGTCAAGGTCTACGCATCGAGCTCCAAACAACGGCACGCTCTGCAGAACGAACGGCAAACAGGGTGCGGGTCACGCTGGACCAAGGCGGCAAGACCGCAGATGTCGAGGCTGACGTTGTGTTGGTTGCGGTCGGACGGAAGCCGTACACGGACGGGCTGGGCATCGAAGAGCTGGGTATCAAACGAGATCCCAAAGGATTCCTTTTGGTCGATCAAGACTACCAAACGAGCGTCGAGGGGATTTACGCCATTGGCGATGTCATTCCCGGTCCTATGCTAGCTCACAAGGCCGAGGAAGAAGGCATTGTTGCCGTCGAGCGGATGTGCGGCACAGCCTCCCACGTCAACTACGAGGCTATCCCCAATGTCGTGTACACGACGCCGGAGCTGGCCGCCGTCGGGGTAACGGAAGAGGGGGCTCGCGAACGAGGGCTCGACGTACGGATCGGGGCTTTCCCCTTCTTGGCAAACGGACGCGCTCGCTGCCTCGGGGAGACGGACGGACAAGTGAAAGTCATTGCCGACGCGAAAACCGACCGAATTTTGGGGGTCCATATTCTCGGCCCGCGCGCCTCCGATTTAATCGCTGAAGCGGCACTGGCGATTGAGTTTGGCGCGAGTGCAGAGGACCTAGCGCGCACGTGTCATGCTCACCCAACTTTACCAGAGGCGTTGCGCGAGGCAGCACTGGCCGTCGACGGGCGCCCGCTCAACATCTGAGGTGCAGCGCTGTTTGCGACTGTCCACCCCCGCGGAGCACGATCGTTGTTCCCTTGGCTTTGCCCCGGGGCCGGGGAAAGCGCCTGCTGGTTGATAAAGTCGAGTACTAAAATGCGCGTGGCAGTCATGGAGGATTCGGCAGTATGCAGAAAAAGTTAGGGATCCTTGTCGGTGGTGGACCAGCACCAGGAATCAACAGTGTCATCGGTGCGGCGACGATTCGGGCCGTGCTCGAAGGGGTCCCCGTGATTGGTATTCGGGATGGCTTCGAGCACATCATGCATGGGCGTGCTGACCAGGCCGAACCTTTGACAATCGACAAAGTCAGCCGCGCACACTTCCGCGGTGGGTCGATTATCGGTACGTCACGAGCGAACCCAACGAAAAGCCCTGAACTCCTAGAGCGTTGCATTCACATGCTCGAAACTTTTGGGATCGACCGCCTCATCACCATTGGCGGCGACGACACGGCCTACTCCGCCATGCGCTTGGCCCAGCACGCTGGCGGGCGTTTGCGCGTGGTGCACGTACCGAAAACAATCGATAACGACCTCGACTTGCCACCACATGTCGACACCTTTGGGTTTCAAACCGCCCGCCACGTCGGCGTGGAACTCGTCAAAAACCTGATGGTCGATGCCTATACCACTTCACGCTGGTACATCGTGGTCACTATGGGAAGGAAGGCTGGCCATCTGGCGCTCGGGATCGGCAAAGCGGCAGGTGCTACTCTGACGCTCATTTTGGAAGAATTTCTCGGTCGTCCCGTGCGGCTGCGGCATATCGCGGATATCTTGGCTGGGGCTATCATCAAACGGCTGGCCGACGGGCGGCGAGACGGCGTGGCCGTGATTGCCGAGGGGGTTGTGCTCGACATGGATCCGCAGGACATCGAGGGTCTCGAACAAGTCGAGCGCGACGAACACGGCCACGTGCGCTTGTCGGAGATCGACCTTGGGGACATCGTCAAGCGCGCGGTCGCCAACCGGTTAGCTGAACTCGGCATCAAGGTCACGCTTACTGCCAAGGAGATTGGTTACGAGCTCCGTTGTGCAGACCCAATTCCTTACGACCTCGAATACACGCGCGATCTAGGTTACTGCGCTGCGAAGTACCTCATCGAAGGCGGCGACCAAGTAATGGTATCCTTGCAAGCTGGCCAGTTCGTGCCAATCCCTTTTGCCCACTTACTGGACCCCAATACGGGACGGACGCGGGTTCGACTCGTCGACGTTTACTCTACCCGTTACGCCATTGCTCGCCGCTACATGATTCGTTTGCGCCGTGACGACTTCGAGCGCGACGAAGAAATTGCCCGTTTCGCCCGCACTGCGCATCTGACCCCAGAAGAATTTCGGCGGCAATTCGAATACTTAGTGGAATTGGAACCACCTCCGCTCGTGCTGCCAAGGCCCACATGGGGAAGTCAAGCTGTGGCGCCGGCGGCCAATTAGAGCTTCCAAAAGCACCGCGCGAATGCAGAAGCTCGCCACGCCACGCTGTAAGTCGTTCAGCGCATGGGCAACGCCGGCGCTATCACACCCCACGCAGCGAACCACCAAACGGAAGCTTCAAACGAGCGGGCGTCTGTGTTTACGGAAGCGATAGGTGGTAACTCGTAGATGGCCTGAATCATCGCAATCCACGAGCGGATTGGTCGCGCCCCAGATCGGCATCAGCAAGTCGGGCGATCACAGCCACCGCACGGAAACCAGCATACATCCCCACCAGGTACCGCTCCGCAAAATGATTCGGCTCGAAAGGTCCCGGCCATTCATCTTCTCTCAGCGATGCTGCTCTGGCGCCAACGTTGGACACCCGAGCCGGTACTTTAGGGGTGGTCTACCCAGCCCACGCGCTCGACAGTTCGCCGAAGCGTCTGTCGGCGCAAGCGTATCATCACCCGTTATGCCAGCGCACCAAAGCGTCCACGATGGCCTATTCAGTGTGCTCCCCGAAATTTCCTATGCCGAGGCTCTGCCCACGACCGTATCTATCCCATCGGCGAGCAGCAAAATCTGTGGTAACCAGTTCGCTTAGCCGAGCCGAAACCCAATGAAAAAGCCAGCCGTGAAGGCCCCGCCAAATGGGAGGTTTCCAACGACCACGTCCCACACCCGGTCCCACAGCCCTTGCTGTTGCGCCTGCAGCCAAAGCTCGTCCGCCGAGCGTTGCACCTCCTGCCAGTGTACGGTGATCCAACCCTCGTAGGCCAGGATTTGCAGCACCAAAAACAACAAACCCAGCAGTACTGCCGCCAGGCGGGCAATTTTCTTAGCGGCGTAGCCGGCGACAAAACCGGCCAGCCCGCCAAAACCCAGTTGACCAAGGGGCAGATCCAAGAGGAGTTGCTGCCAGTCGAAGCTCCGTACGGCCTCCTCCATGACTTACGAGGAAAAGGGTGGGCCAGTGGTTCCGGCTACTGGGGGCACCTCGGGCGGCGTGCCAGCAGACGCAGCGGTGCTTTCTTCCCCTGCTTGACCCAGAGTAGCCCGTGACGCCCAATCCTCTGCTCGCTGCAACGACCAAGCAGCGCTCAACAGAGCAGCGCCGAGCACGACCTCTACGATCGCGCCAATCCAGCCCCATACACCCGGGCTACCAGCTAGGTACGCTCCTCCCAAACGGCCGCTGGCCGCGCCGAGAAACAACGTACTCGAAAACACCAGCAGTTGGCGCGATTGCCGCAGCGCGGCAATAACGATCCACATTCCCAGCACCACAAAAATCCCACCGTAAATTGCCCGTACTTCAGCCGTCGCCTGTGCAACGCTTGCCGTAGGGGCCACCGCGAAGCCAGCAAACTGCATGACCCGCTCCGGGTAAGCAATGGCCGCCAAACCAAACCCTACCACAATGAGGCCAACGACTGCCCCTACCAACCTTCCGTTCACGATGTGCGCTCCCTCTTTCGTCATGCCCGGCAAACTACGCACCAATGACAGTTTGCAGAGCTGGGCGGTAACCCTGTTCCACCAACGCCCGTTGAAATTGCCCTGTGCCCACCAAGGCCCGGTGCAGCCCTGGTAAGTTGTAATGTGGTACGGCCGGGTAAAGGTGATGCTCAAGATGGTAGGCCACGTGGTGGGGATTCAAAAAGAACTTGGCGATAGGATTAGGGGTGACGATGGTGCGGGCGTTACGCAACGGGTCGTTGCGATCTGGGACTGCAGCGTGCTCCAGCACCCCTCGTACACGCAAGATGACCTGGTAAACCGTCATTAACGGAAGCCACCACAAGACAACGAACGCCAACCCGTAACCCCACCAAAACAGCGCAGCAACTCCCAGCGCAACTAACCCTCGCTGAAAACCTGTCGACCAACTCCACCGCCGCAGCAAATTGCCTCGCGCAATCCGCATGCGACCGCTTGCCCGATCCACGGATAAGTAACCCCGCATAGTCAAGGCGGAAATGCCAACAGCATCCCGCAAGAGCTTCCGCCACCAGCTCGCGCGCCCGCAGGGAAACGGGAGGGAGAGGGAAAGATCGGGATCTTTTTCGCTAAGCAGATACTTGTGATGGCGTAAGTGTACGCTGCGATAGGCGGCTAAGTGGCTGGCAATCGGGCGCGCACACAGCCACTGGCCGATTGAATCGTTCCACCAGCGGTTCTCGAACAAGCGGTAATGTGCCGCATCGTGCATCAGCACAGCCAAGGCATGTTGGCATCGGCCGATCACGAGAAAGGCCAACACCCAGGTAAGCGGATGCGGATACGCGAGTGCCAAGGCCACGCTTGCGCCAATGAGTCCCCAGGTCGAACCCAGCGCCGACCAGGCTTTCCATGGTCTAATCCTCGTAAGTCGCCGGAGTTCGTCCGCTGGCAATCGCAGACTCGGCGGGTCCCACGCCGAAGCCTGGATCGCTCCATCACCTGAGCCCATCGCGGTACTTGGTTGCTCCGCCGCAGCCATGACGCCTCTTACGTAGCACCGAGCAAGCCGCAAAGGGAAGGCTCCCCGCCACGAGAACGGTTGCCGCTGGGCCCGGCTCCTGATGGTTTACTGCTTGCACAGTCCTATAGAGGCAATGCTGCTGTTAAGCCTTGTCTGGACAGCAGGAACGGACATGACGGCGACGAGCAGCCCGCCAGACTTTTGCCGTGCGCTCTGAACAAGCGCTCGCAGGTGGAACCTATGCGGCTCACTGCGGATCACAGGGAACGTGATCCGGGGCCAGTAAGAAGAGGGCAAAAACACGGTCACTTGCGTCTTTCTGCTGATCCACCATTTGGCCTAAGTCGACGACGATAGGTTCGTTTGTCTTACGTTCGCCTGTCGCCCCGGTGATGACACGGAAACTACCGTCCTCTCGGGTTGCTGTCCGGTGTCCCCAACCGTTTTGTACAAAGAGTTTCACGAAACGCTCCTTCACCGGCGTCCCCTTTGGGTCGACTAAGGTACCCACGTAATGAACGTCGTAAGGAATCGCCACTAACTTGCCGTAATTTTTATCCACGAAGCACTTCCCACACGGCCGGCCGTTCAGCCAACCAACCTCGGCCCCGTCGTAGCAACCCGACTCATTCGGCGTTTTACAGTCGTTGCATACCACCACCTCTGCCCAGACCTTGCCGCTCTTGTCGCGCACAGGAACTGGATCGCGGGCAAAGGCTTTTGTCACAGCCACACATCCAACAACGGCTAGGGTTGCTCGCATCATCCAGTGAAAACTCGACATCGGTTTCCTCCGCCCACCCAACGCTCGTTCGCGAACACCTCGAACCCTTGCCCCTATAGTAGACATTCGGTAATCGCTCAATGTACCTTGATCAGGCAAGATGGATGGGCAAGAAGTCGTTGCACAAGCCGCGCAAGTGATTCACCGAGCGCGCTACCTGGTCGCCTTGACGGGCGCCGGGCTCTCTGTCGAAAGCGGGATCCCACCGTTTCGTGGTCCGGGGGGCCTCTGGACCAAGTACGGTGAGCCACCTCTCAACGGTTTTCAACGCTTTCTTGCCGACCCCCAAAAGGCGTGGGAAGAACGGTTGAACCCGAACGGCCCTATGCGCGAACTCTGGGAAACCCTTGTGAACGCGCAGCCAAACCCAGGCCACTACGGGCTCGTCGAGCTCGAGCGTTTGGGCTTGTTGCGCTGCACCATCACCCAAAACATAGATAACTTGCACCGTCGCGCGGGCAGTGAACTCCTGGCTGAGATCCATGGCAATGCCACACTCGTGCGTTGCCTCTCTTGCGTGCACCGCATGCCGCTTGACGCTGTCGACCTGAGTCGTTTACCCCCGTCGTGCCCTCGATGCGGCGGCCTGCTGAAGAGCGACACGGTATCGTTTGGGGAACCGATACCTCCGGACGTACTGCGCCGCTGCCAACAGGAAGCGGCTCGTGCCGACTGCATGCTCGTGATCGGCACCTCGGGGACCGTTTACCCAGCAGCCGGATTCCCACTAGACGTCCATCAACGCGGTGGGACCCTTGTAGAGATCAACCCTTACGAAACCGACCTCAGCCCTTACTGCGCTGTTGTCGTGCGCGCCCCCGCGGGCGCGGCATTGCCGGAGATCGTCAAGGCCGTCCGCGCTCTACGCTCGAACTAACTGCCCCAAGGTGGTCGGAAGGAGCGATCGACCTGCGTCCCACTAAGCGAGCCTAACACGTTGAGTCAGGGTGTGAGCTTTGAGCTCTTTGCCTAGCCACACTGTGTCCCTCCTCGTTCCGTACGGCAGGGTTTGGCAAGCTTGGACATTCTCGCTAAACGGCGCGGCTCAGCATCGGTACACCCATGGCCCAGATCACGACATCGCGTGCCCAGCCTTTGGCAGCGGAAGCAGTTCAACCCCGACAGCCGGTTTCTCGGGGGGCACTGATTGCTGCAGCGGGAATCGTGATCGCCACTGGCTGGGCATTTACGCACCGGCTCGGCGGATTTCCCTTGTTAGACGATCCCAACGAAGCGCAATACGCCGAAGTGGCTCGGGAGATGCTCGAAGCCAACGACTGGCTTAGCCCCCAACTGAACTATGTACTGTTTCTGAATAAGCCGCCACTCACGTATTGGGCCATTGCCGTCGTATACCAATTTTGGGGGATCCACGAGGCTTCGGCTCGATTGCCCGGGGCATTTACTGCGTGGCTGACCGTTATAATCGTTCTCGTTTGGGGCTGGCGTGCGTTCGGTCCGTTCGTTGGCTGTCTGGCCGCCGGCATTCTCGCCTCGATGGGTGGTTTTTTTGTGGAGAGCCATGCGGTGCGACCCGACCTTTGGCTCGTACTTGGCCTTGCACTGGCGATGTTTGCCCTGTCGGAGCTTCTACAACGTCCAGAGGAGTTCTTGGCGCGGTGGTCAGCACCACTGGCGTTATGGCAACTCGGGCTTGCGGTAGGGTTGCTCGCTAAGGGCATGCTCGCCCTCGTGCTGCCCGGCGCGGCTTTGCTGGCCGTAATCGCAACCGAACGGCAGTGGCGACTAGCACTGCTGTTTTTGCATCCGCGCGCCTGGTGGCTTTGGTTGGCCTTGGTGGCTCCCTGGCATCTAGCCATGAGTTTTACCCACGAAGGCTTCCTTTGGGACTACGTCGTGAATCAGCATCTGCTGTTCTTTTTCGACAAAAAGTTTCCGCGCGATTCGATCCCAATCTCCCTTCCTATGTTTTGGGCTGCCTTGGCCATGCGCCTGTTTCCTTGGACTGTCTTCGCACCTCTGGCCCTCGCCGCAGCGGTTGACCAAGTCAGGGAGGGCAAAAACCGAGTCGCGCTAATCGTCCTCACGAGTTGGGCGGTTACCGTGGTCGTCTTCTTTTCAGCTGCTTCCTCCCGGCTCGAGCACTACGCGTTACCTGCGCTGCCCCCTCTCGCCCTGCTTATGGCAATTCACCTCGGCCGTGCAGATGCATTACCCAACCGATGGGCCGCGGTGACCTGGTGGCACTGGGTTTTCTGCGCCTTCGTTTTTGCGAATGGACTGTGGGTCGTACCCCGCTTGATTCGCGAAGAGGACTGGCTTCAGCCCAACCCGGCTTTCGTAAATCTAGCCGTTGCAGTGTTCGCTGGCCTCAGTCTAGCCGGAGTTGTCGCGCTGCTGGCTTGGTGGACTGGAGGGCGGCGCTGGGCTTCCGTGCCAGTGATCGTCACCTTCGCAGCATCGGTGCCGCTATTTTGCGAAGGGCTTACGCTCATGGCACCGAACAATTCTACCTTTCCTTTAGCGTTGCAGATCACACAGTACCTTCACACCGGCCACGTCACTGTCGTGTATCAGGCACCTGACGAGTATCAAACTTGCGCCGGGCTCAATTATTACTTGCGCCGACGAGTCGAAATTCTTCCGCCCGGCGATTTCGTCTTGCCCACTTACCTGACCCCTCACGCTAAACGCTTGTTCATCGACGCAGCAACGCTCCAGCAGTGGTGGCGGGAGCGCCATGTGATTTTGGTATCGGACCCTCTCCGACCTGGACAGGACTTGTCCAAGGTGCTGCCCGGCCCTTACGAAGTGATCGGCCGCGACGCGACACGAGTCGTCGTGCGTAATCTGCTGCCCATGCCGACTTCCACCGCCTTCGAGCGGCGAAGCTCCGAGCGAGCGCCCAAGAAGACGAAAGCCCCAACGGTTTGCGGACCCGGCTTTTCCTTCCCTTTTCGTTACCGGTTTTCAAGGCCCGTTCGTGCACCTGGACAACTGCCCCCAAGTGGCGCTCTTGCAGCCATCCTCCGCGAACCACTCGCACTCCCCGGGTCCCCGCACCGCGGACTCGGCAAACTACGGAACCCGTCGGTTCAATCGAAACCGCCCTACACGGCGCAGCGCTTCCTTTCCGGTTTTTCGGCACTCCCTCAGTAAAAGGCGGGCGTTTGGCGGCGTGGAACGGTCATGGCTTAGCCTTCTAGGGCCAATGCAGGAACCACGCTGCCTTCTCGTCCACGTCACCACAGGTCTACGAATCCATAGCTGCCCGGCGGAAGAATGTTGGTGGGGGGTTATGTCAACCCCTCAGCCGGTGGCTGCCCCCGGGGCACTCAGCTAGCCCGACCGTGGAGACTAGTAGCCTTGCACAGCGCAAAGCACTATACCTTCGCGTCCTTCGGGGGTGGCTCATCCTCGCACCGTGTGCCCCCCCAAGCCGGAGAGTACGGAACAGCCACTACCCGAAAAAGCAATCGCATGCACAATTGCCTAGCAAACTACAGGCATCTCTTTTTATTCGCCTTCCTTCCTTTCCGAAAAAGCAATCGCATCCGCAATTGTCTGGCAAACTCTCTGTGCGGTCGATGCCTCAGGCGCACCGTCCCCAAAGGCTCGGATTCGCAAAGAGCCTGGCGTTCCACCACGACCAGGCTTGGATTCCTTGCAAACAGAAAGCTCGATGAAAACCGCATGCGGGCGACACTTGCGGGTAAACTGTGCAAACTCTGTAAGGCCTCCAAGCTTTCCGTGCTCTGCTGCCGTGTATGCGATTATCACGTCGTACTCTCTCCAATCGACCCGCGCAAAGGCTTGCTCCACCGAGTGAGCCTCATCCACGACCAACCCTTCTCGACGCAGACGTGGAGCAATCGCTGCTGTCACCGTAGCTCGAGGCGCAACAAGGAGAACTCGCTTTCTCTGGTCCCAAGAGGCCATCATGGTGGCTAGTGGCTTTACCCCGCGAGGAGCCATGCGTGTGCCAACGGAACCAGGGTTAAAACGCAAGTCGCGGGCGATCCTCCCTGCAAACTCCTTCCCAAATTTTGGAACTTCTCAAAAGTAGAGTGGGAATGTTCAACTTCCTGGGCGCTTCTGCCACTGGCGGAAGCGGAATGGCGGCTCGCCTAAAAGGGATGCGTTTCCAGGCTTGATCCACCAAATCCCAACTGGTCGACCCGTTTGGGTACCGCGCAAGCAGGCAGCCCAAAGGCTGCACGGCGAAACCGTAGCGGTGGGTGAGGGCTCCCGCCTGCTCGCGCCAGAAGCCGGTGAATCTCGTTCCCCTCGTTGGACAAGGAGCACCTTACGGCAAGATAATTGCCCTTGAGTGGCGAGCGCCACACCGCAGTAAGCTGCCTTCCCGCCTGGAATGACGCCGGCCGCATTCGCCCCGAAGCGCCCTCTGCCCGAAGCGAAGGTAGGAAGCCGCCCAAAACGAGCACCAGGCTTACCTTGGTCAACTGCTTCCGAACCTAGACCCTCGACGCCAATAGCTAATTTGAAAAGCTTTGCTTTCCAGCGCTCACGGGCGGCACGGCAGCGTCACTGGAAATGCATGCTCCCTGGTCCTTACGGTGCCTTCATTCTTTATGGCAGCTTGCCATGGAACTGGGCTGTCGCCAAGGCTGGCGCACGGTCGCAAAAACGTCTTCTTCGAAGCAGCAGCGGGCACGACCATAACCTTGCGGGCCCCGCAGGAGAAACGTCATCAGCGCTCTTGTGGCCTTCGCCCCTTCACCCGTCGTAATTGCTCCGGAGTGACGACCAACGAGCCTCGGGCTTTTTCCGCTTCCTCCCGCTCGATTTGGTACAGCTCGGCAAACAAACCGACCAACACCAACGCACGACAGAAGGGAATTCGCTTCGGATCCGACTCCGGTTTTTCGAGAGCGAAAGCGGCTCGGGCGAGTTCCCGGGCCAATTCGTGCTTCCCAACCAAGTGAAAGTAGTAGCCTAGCTCACGCAGGCGGTGGGCCCATGACTCGCGCTCGGTTTCGGCAAACACATGGTCGATCGCCTGGTCCTCGATTTGCTGTCGCCGTTGCTGTTTTTGCGCCTCGCTCAGCACGAGGGGGCTCGCCTCCACTGCCCGAAGCTGCTCGACGTAAGGACGCAAAGGTTCGCGTGCATCGGCAACAAGCACCAAAAACGCAGACTCGGCAGAGAGCCGCTCCGCAAGTTCCGAGGCCTTACTTGCTGGCTTCTCCACCGCCTCATATGGGTACAACTCCAGCAGCGGCGACGCTCGCTCGGTCGCAGGTGGCGCATCGAAAAACTCGCCTCGTACCGCCGGATAGTCTCGTGCAGCAGTTCTCTCGTTCGCTGGCAAGTTCTCGTACGCGCGCCAGAGGAGGCTATCGCAATAAGCAGCGTCACCTTCGACGAGCACCCGCCCACGTTCCCCTACGCTGGCGACCAGCCTCTGCCACTCTTTGCCACTGAGATCCGCTCGGACAACTTCCTCAAGGAAGCGATCGTACTGCCGCGTCGTGGCAAACAGCACGGCGACCCTGCCAGGCCGCTTTCGCCGGAGCACGAATTCGCGATGCCCTCCGAGCAAGTAAGGCAAGAAAAAAGCTTGCGTCTTCGGCGCTTCCGCCTGCCACAGAGGGCGGGCAACCACCTCTTGGCTCACAGGTGGTGAAGCCATGCCTCGCTGCTGCAAGCGATAAAGTGCGCGCCGGGCCTCGCGACGCACGATCTTATCCCTTGCAGAGGCAGCGAGTTGCTTGAGCAACTCCACACTTTCTGGCGTTGGCCGTCCGCCTAACCAATGGGCGATGGCTGCATCGCTCGCAGACGCGCGGCCAAGGCACGATGCGAAAAGCTCTACCGGCGAAGAGGGCGTCAAACCCCACGATCGCAACAATTCCTCTCCACTAACCAAAATGCGGTCCCGCTGCTGTTTGCTCATTGATCGTTGTTCGTCGCCGCGCTTGTGCGCGGAAACGATTCCAGTTTGGCGAGGAGATGCTGGCGAATCCAGGCCCCATCCCACCACTCCACCGGATCGACGTGGACCCCGTGGAGCATGACAGAAAAGTGCAAGTGATCGCCAGCAGCCAATCCCGTTTCACCCGTGTAACCCAACTTCTCTTTTCGCTCGACGCGCTGGCCAACGGCAACATCGATGGAACGTAGGTGCCCGTAGAGGGTGAACAGGCCCGCACCATGGTCGAGGATCACGGTGTTTCCGTAAATGCCGAGCTCACCCGCAAACACCACTCTCCCGGCCTGTGCCGCTTCCACCGGGCTCGCTGCGATGGAGGCCAAATCGAAGCCAAGGTGGACTTGACGATCGACTTCTTGTCCACGATACACGTACGTTCGGCGGTCAGCAAACGAACTCAACGGAGCAGAGTTCGATTGTCGGTGGAACGGCGTGAGCCACAGCGGCTTAGGATCGCTTTCCCGGGTGACTTCTCGAAGGGCTGCTTCGTTTTCGTAGCGCAAGTCGCGGTTGATTCGGAGATAGCGCTCGAGCAAACTACCCTGCGGGGGCAGTTGGTTGCTGGCTTCGATCTCCGGGACCTTCCGAGCGAGAAAATCGTCATCGATGGTCAGAACCCGTTCGGCGAAACGCCGTGGGCGGATGCGCACGGGAACGTTCTGTTCCTTGCGATTGCCAGCAGCGTCCACAGCTACGAGGCGAGGTTGTACAAGGGGGTCAAGGTCCTGGGGGATGGCAAACAAACCAAAAACGAGCTGCGGGTCTGCGAAGTACCCGCGTACTCCGGGGAAATAATATCCACCGACCTCTACACCAGTGCGCACGGTATCGGCCGACGTCCTCCAAATGGCCAGCTCAACTCCGCCCAAGCGCACGTTGTGCTGAGTAGTCGTGAGTTCCAAGAATGGAGGTGTAGTATCGAGAGAAACCCGGTGCTCCCATAAGGGCACGCGGTCGTGACCTCGGAGGTGCCAGCCATAGGTGGCTACCCACAGCTCCAAATTCAGCTCCCCGTCGGGGATGGCAAGGGCACTCCAATCGGGCGTGAGCTCTATGACAAACTCTTCTGCACCACTGCCCCTCCAGTTGGTGCGCATGAATGACTGTTGGAACAGGGTCCAGCTTCGATCTTCGCGTCGGGCTACAAGATGCACACTCGCTAAACCCGGCCCTGGGCTTCGCACTGTCACACGTAGTGGCGTTGCCGTCCCAATGACGTCGGGCACGGCAGGCGAATCTACTAGCGGCCGGCGATCCCACTGCACCCAAAGCACCGCCCCAAGAGCACCGAAGACGACGAGCAGGATCGAAGCAAAAAAGCGGCGCATGGTTGTGACGCTATCCACGGAGCGGAGAGTGCCTAATGGAGTTCATCGGCAGCAAAGTCAAGCTCCGCACCTCCATGTTGGCTTTACCGAGCAACGTCGCTAGCAATCCGGGTTTGTATGGCCCTCGAAAAACTCGCCAGCGAGAGGTTGCTGGACTTGCACACGCGAGGCTTGCTGCGTGATTTGCGGGTGGTCGGGAGCGCCGCGGATCGTTGGGTAGACATCGGCGGCCGGCGCACGCTGCTGTTGTGCTCGAACAACTACTTAGGGCTCGCAACCCATCCGCAGCTCATTGCAGCCGCAGCCGAAGCTGCAGCGCTTTGGGGTGTCGGTGCGGGGGGGTCGCGCCTCATCTCTGGGTCGTTGGCCTTACACCAGGAACTCGAACACGAGCTAACCGACTGGAAACGTACCGAGGACGCCGTCCTATTCAACTCTGGGTATCACGCCAACGTCGGTACCATCGCAGCTTTGGTGGGCGAGGGAGACGCCGTTTTCAGCGATGCCCTCAACCACGCCAGTATCATCGATGGCTGCCGTCTCTCCCGGGCTCGGGTAGTCGTGTATCCTCATAAAGATGTGGACGCGCTGGCAAAGGAACTGGCGCGAACGCCCGCTCGGCACCGACTGATTGTCACCGACTCGATCTTCAGTATGGACGGTGACGCCGCCCCGCTGCGAGAAATTTGCACTGTGGCCAAGCGCTACGATGCTTGGGTGATGGTGGACGAGGCTCACGCTACTGGGGTTTTGGGCCCAACGGGTGCAGGTCTCGTCGAGGAACTGGACCTGCACGGCTCTGTGGACATCCAAATGGGAACTCTAGGAAAGGCACTCGGGTGTTTCGGGGCTTACGTGGCTGGCAAGCGCAGCGTCGTTCAACTGTTGGTCAATCGAGCTCGCTCGTTCGTGTACACAACCGCGCTACCTCCACCAGTCGTTGGGGCAGCGCTGGCTGCCGTGCGGATGGTTCGAACACAACCACAGTTGCGTGCGCAATTGCACGCCAATGCGAAATTCTTTCACCGCGCTCTCCAAAACCGTGGGATCCCTGTATCCGGGGAGCCAAGCCACATTCTACCGGTTCTGCTGAAGGACCCGACACGGACAATGCAGGTTTCCACCCGACTCCTCGAGGCGGGCGTTTGGGTGCAAGGGATCCGCCCCCCAACAGTTCCCGAAGGTACGTCGCGCCTACGGGTTACGGTGATGGCAACACACACACCGGAGGATTTACAGTTCGCATGCGAAGCCTTCGTAAAAGTGTTCACCGAGGAAAGGGGATGAGCAAAGTCGACGCGCAGACCTTGGCGGAGTGGGATCACCGCTTTATCTGGCATCCATTCACTCAAATGGCGGAGTGGCTGAGGGAAGCCCCGCTCATCATCGAGCGCGGGGAAGGGGCTTATCTCTACGACGTGCACGGGAATCGTTATCTCGACGGGGTAGCTTCCTTGTGGTGCAACGTGCACGGGCATCGCCACCCCGCGCTCGATGCTGCCCTGCACGACCAAGCGAACCGTATCGCTCATTCCACGATGTTGGGCCTGAGTCACGCACCGGCCATCGTGCTTGCCAAGGAGCTGGTGCAGCGTGCGCCGGCCACTCTGACGCGCGTGTTTTACTCCGACTCCGGCGCCACTGCGGTGGAAATCGCTTTGAAGATTACAGCCCAGTATTGGCAACTCGTCGGCGAACCGCAGCGCACCGAGTTCGTGTCGTTGACCGAGGCGTATCATGGCGACACCATCGGCGCCATGAGCGTGGGGTACTCCGAAACCTTTCATCGCTTTCACAAGCCCTTCTTGTTTCCCTGTCACAAACTCGACCCCCCACATGTGTTCCGCTGGCACCGTGGCCTAAGCGAAGAGTCCGCCCTCGATGCAGCACTGAGCGAAGCGCACAGCTTCTTTCGCGAGCGCGGAGCACACCTGGCAGCGATGATCGTCGAGCCCCTCATGCAGGGCGCTGCTGGCATGTGGCGACACGAAGTTGCCTACCTCCGAGCGTTGCGGATGCTCACCCAAGAGCATGGCGTTCTTCTCATCTGCGATGAAGTAGCCACCGGCTTCGGCCGTACGGGAAAACTGTTCGCGGTGGAGCACGCCGGGATCGAGCCGGATATGATGTGCTTAGGCAAGGGGATCTCTGGAGGCTACTTGCCGCTCGCAGCCACACTCGTTCGCGAAGAGATCTTCTCCGCATTCCTCGGTCCGTACGAAGCTTTCCGAGCATTGTTTCACGGCCATACATACACCGGGAACCCGCTCGCTTGCGCCGTGGGCATCGCTAGCCTCGAGGTCTTCGAACGAGAACACGTCCTCGACAACGTTTCTGCCCGGGCGCGTCAGCTGGAGCAGCGGTTGGCAAAGGACTTCGTCCCCCTGGCCCACGTCGGCGACGTGCGGCAGTGGGGCTTGATGGCTGGTATCGAGTTGGTCACTAACCGGGCGTCGCGTCTGCCCTATCCTGCCAGCGAACGAGTGGGCCACAAGGTCGTTCTCGCAGCGCGGCGCCGCGGCGTCATTCTGCGGCCGTTAGGAAACGTCATCGTCCTCTTGCCTCCGCTCTGCATCACGGAGCAGCAGCTAGACGAGCTGTGTCAGGTCACATGGGAAAGCATTCGCGAGGTGACCGAACACCACACCTCGTGAACCCGCAACAGAGCGAACGCTTTGGTAAAATTCGATTATGAGCGGTAGAGTCGTTTTTGTCACGGGAACGGATACGGAAGTCGGTAAAACTACTGTAAGCGGCCTTCTCGCCGCCGGTCTGCACGCCCGGGGGTTGCGCGTGGCCGTTTTCAAACCGGTGGAGACTGGCTGCCCGGCTGCAGAGGGCGGCGAGCTCACGCCTCTTGACGCTCTGCGGTTAAGGACGCTAGCGCGGAGCTCGCAAGCACTCGAAGAAGTTTGCCCCTACACCTTCGCCGAACCTCTGGCACCTGCGGTCGCCGCGGAGCGCAGCGGGCGAAGCATCGACTTCCGTTGGCTTTGTGACCATATCCGCAAGAGCCTGACTGATCATGACTTGGCTCTGATCGAGGGTGCGGGCGGGTGGCTCGTGCCGTTGACCCCGCGCCTGACATTTGCCGACCTCGCTTTAGCGTTGGGAAGCACGGTCGTGGTCGTTGTCGCCAACCAGCTGGGTGCGCTCAATCATGCCCTCCTTACCGTGCAGAACATCCGCATGCACGGGGCACGTTGGGGCGGTTACATCTGGAACCACCCAACTCCACCCACGGATATTGCCCAGGAAACCAATCCCATCGCTTTGCGCTCCTGGCTTGGCGAAGCGCTGAGTAGCATCCCTCACCTGCCCGACGAGACACACTCGAAGCCCGAAAACGCCGCCCACGTCGCTCGTGAGGTGATCGACTTCGAGCGTTTCCTGGAAGCCATACGTAGCCCGGAGCGGTGCAAGTGACTTACGCTCCGCCTTATGGCATAAGTGCGGCACCATGGCTGCGACCGCCTCGCGTGTGCCCCTGAAAATCGGTGTTGCCCTGAGCGGTGGAGGCGCCGCAGGAATGGCGCACGTCGGCGTACTGGAAGAGTTCGTTGCCGCGGATTTGAACGTGTGTTGCGTTGCAGGGACGAGCGCTGGAGCCATGGTTGGCGCTGCCTTTGCCAATGGCCAACTCGCGGCCTTTCGGGAGACGATGTGCGCCTTGACGCGCTCCCGAGTGCTGCGGTTGTTCGACCCGATCTGGCCACAAAGCGGGCTTCTCGAAGGGCGACGTTCCCTCGAGCTGGTGCGCCCCCATCTGGGCACCACCATTGAATCGCTCGGCATGCCGTTCGCCGCCGTCGCAACCGACTTGGACACGGGCGAAGAAGTGGTTTTGCGCACTGGTCCGGTCGTGGAAGCTGTGCGGGCGAGTATTGCGATTCCCGGGCTCTTCACTCCCTTGCGGCTGGCAAAGCGCATCCTAGTGGACGGGGGGTTGGTGAACCCCATCCCGGCCGATGTCGCCCGTGCACTGGGCGCGGATTTTGTCATCGCCGTCAGCGTCCTCCAGGTTCACCCCACCATCCTTCAGCGCCGCACGGTTCGAGCGGGACTGACGCAGCAATGGAGCGAGCGCCTTCGTCGCCGCTGGCAGAAGTCTCCCACAGCATCGAGTCCCGTTCTACCGCAAGACAACGGCACCCCTGCCACAGAGCTAGGGCTCGTGGAAATTCTCTCGCGCGCGAGCACCGTTGTTCAGGCCCGCATTGCTGCGGCTCGGCTCAGGGAGGCTCCGCCGGACTTCGTAGTTCACGTACCCGTGCGCCTCGGCTTGTTCGACTTCCACCGCAGTCGCGAGGCCATCCAAGCCGGCCGACTAGCGGCACGACAAATCCTGCCGGAATTGCGCGAAGCGCTTCATCGGGCGCTTCCCTTGGCGGAGCGCGTGCAGCGATGGCTCGACCTAGCAACAACCCGTTGGCCATCCCCTCGCTCGGCTGCGCAGAGCACTCGCTATCGGCCGTGAACGGCTAGAGGCAAAGCCCCGCGGTTGTCATAGGGCAGCGGCATGGGTGTCAGTGGCGCAGAAACGCTGGACTTAATTCCGCCCTCGCCGTACACTGGCCCCCAAAGTTAGGAGGTCCCTTCGTGAGTCCTCAGCCATGCTCCAAGTGCGCTAGTTCCCTTCGACCCATATTCGTGCAAGTCAAGCGACGGTACGTGTGGAGTTTATACGCGCTGGGTCTAATTCTGGCGTGGTGGCTTGGCGGCAACTTGCTCCACGATCTCGTCGAAGGGGTGCAACGGAGCCGATTACCCTGGTGGCATTTGGCTCTTCCTGTGGTGTGTTTCAGCACCGCCATGGCCCTGCAGTTTCTCAGTTGGAGACGGCCGGGTTGCCCATCCTGCGGTTTAGGGGATGGGAATCGCTGGCTCGAGATCGCTCGTTCCTTGGAAACATCGGAGCCAGCGCAACTCGGGCGGCGCCAAGCCTTGCGGGTGGTTGCCGCTGCGGGCACCGAGATGGCTGCCATCGTTGGGGGTGTAGGGGCTGCTCTAGCACGGAACCGTGGGTGGATTGCAGTCGGCCGCGACTTCTTCGGGGCCAAAGTCGAGACCTTAGCGCCACAACCGCGGCCGGAATGGAACGAGGCGAGGGTCCGGAGCTATCGGCGCCTCGGCCGCACCGGCGCCATGGTGTCGGATATTTCCCTCGGCTCGTCTCGCATCAACAGCGTCGAAGTTGCCCGTTACGCAGTTGAACGGGGCATCAATTACTTCGACACCGCCCCCGACTATGCCGACACGAACTCGGAACGCGTCCTCGGCGAAGCCATGAAGGGACACCGCGACAAGCTCTTTGTGGCCACGAAGTTCTGTGTGGCCGATGGGCATCTCCCCAACGATACCCCAGTGCCGAAAATCATCGAGGCGGTGGAAGCCAGTCTGCGTCGCTTGCAAACCGATTATGTGGACCTGATTCACATTCATTCGTGCGACCGCATCGACCGTCTTTTCGCCCCTAATATGCACGAAGCCTTCGATCGCTTAAAGGAGCAAGGGAAAGTGCGCTTTTTGGGCGTGAGCACGCACACTCCTAATCTCGAGGAAATCGCCAACGCGGCCATCGACTCTGGGCGGTTCGACGTACTGATGCTGGCCTACCATTTCGGGATGTGGCCGAGCTTCGAGCACATCTTAAAGAAGGCGAAGGGTAAAGACGTCGGCATCGTGGCCATGAAGACACTCAAAGGTGCCAAGCATACCAACCTGGCAGCGTTTCGCCAGGAAGCAGATTCGTATGCCCAGGCTGCCTTCCGTTGGGTGTTATCGAACCCTAACGTCTCTTGTCTGGTGATCTCGATTTACGATCGTCGCCAGGTGGACGAGTACCTCTATGCCTCGGGAACCGAACTGCGCCCGGAGGATGTTGCCTTATTGCGGCGTTACGACCAACTCATTGCGGGGGATTATTGCCAACCGCATTGTGGCCTTTGTCTGGATTCCTGTGAGCATGGGCTGCCCATCAACGACATCCTTCGGTACCGAATGTATGCAAAGGACTACCTTTGGGAGTACGAGGGCCGGCGCCTTTACGCGCAAATGGAGCGGAATGCTTCCCTTTGTGCCGATTGCGCAGCTCCCTGTGCCGGCAAGTGTCCGCTTGGAGTCCCGATACGGGAGAAGATGATGGACGCCCACCGCTGGCTAGCGTGATTTGAAAACGCTTTTCAACACGCTACGGTTGTTCCTAGAAGCGCTGGTCTGTGCTGTTTTGCTGAGCGGTCGAGGAACTCGCCACGGTCAACGAAGGTGTCCAAACATCACGAGAGCAATAAACTCGGTATTCCGCTGCAACGGTTACCCGTCGGTCGCTGGGCGCGGTTAGTCGACAACGTGCCCCGAAAGATCTCACCACGCTTCCTGGATCTAGGTTTCGTCCCCGGGACCCGCCTCAAGATCGTTCGGCGTGCCCCGCTGGGCGATCCCATCGAAATCGAGATTCGCGGCACGCGGTTGTGTTTTCGCCGCAGCCAGCTTCGGGGTTTACGGGTTGTCCTCGAGGACGAGACGGAACCATGAGCGTTACTGCCGCTGCAATTCAACCTTCACGCCCCGTGCGACTCGCCCTGGTGGGCTCTCCGAATGCAGGAAAAACTACCCTCTTCAACGCGCTCACCGGCTCCAGCGCCCGTGTGGGCAACTATGCCGGCGTCACCGTGGAGCGGCGCGAAGGCATGCTCAAAGGAAGTAATGGCCAGGTCATCATTTTGGACCTGCCAGGGACCTACGCGTTACGAGGGGAGTCGCCGGACGAGCGTATCGTGGAAAAAGTGCTGGAGGGCAAGCTCGCAGGGGAAGCGGAAGTGGATGGCATCGTCGCTGTTGCCGATGCCACCACTCTCCGGCGCGGACTCGGCTTGGTGCGGCAGTTGCTTTCCCATCGCCGACCAACGATTTTGGTTTTAACCATGATCGACGAGGTGCGGGCACGGGGAGGCCGCATCGATGTCCGTGGCTTAGCCCGCCAGCTTGGAATCCCGGTTGTCGGGGTTGTTGGTCACCGCGGCGTGGGGATCGATCAAGTCATCCGCCTCTTACGTGACCCATGGCACTGGCCCCAACCAAAAACGTGGCCACCAGCAGACGAAGATCCGCTGCGCCGCTTCGCGTGGGTCGATGCTGTGTGCAAAGCTGTAGGCGCTGACGAGCTGCCGCCGGACCGGCGGACGGATCGAATTGACCGTTGGTTGCTCCACCCGGTGTTCGGATTGGTCACCCTCGCGGTCGTACTGATCGTCTTCTTCCAAAGTATCTTTACCTGGGCGGCACCGGCGATGGACACCATCGACGCGATTTTTACCGGACTGGCTGCATTTTGTCGCGATGTGCTGCCCTCCGGGTGGCTAACGGAACTTTGGGCTGGCGGGGTGATCACCGGCGTCGGCTCGGTGCTGGTGTTCCTGCCGCAAATTGTCATCCTATTCACTTTTGTTCACCTGCTGAACGATCTTGGATACATGGCTCGCGCTGCGTTCGTCCTCGATCGAGTCATGGGGTGGGTTGGCCTGCAGGGACGGAGTTTCGTGCCTTTACTCTCGTGCTTTGCCTGCGCCGTTCCTGGGATCATGGCTACACGCACCATTGCTTCCCCCCGTGAGCGGCTTGCCACGATCCTGGTCGCACCCTTTATGACATGCTCCGCGCGCCTGCCGGTGTACACCTTGCTGATCGCCGCCTTTGTTCCCGCGCGAACGGTTTGGGGCCCCGTCGGACTGCAAGGGCTAGTCATGTTGGGCCTCTACCTCCTCGGCGCCTGTACCGCTCTCCTGTCAGCCGCACTTCTCAGCTCGACATTGCTGCGAGGTACACCCTCCGTGTTCTATATGGAACTCCCTCCTTACCGATGGCCAACCTTTCGGTTGCTGATACGTCAAGTGTGGGGAAGCGCTTACGCTTTCCTCAAGCGGGCGGGAACGATCATCCTCGCCGTTAGCGTGGTGATGTGGTGCCTTCTTTCGATCCCTCGCGCACCCCAAATCCCCGGCCTATCCGCGGCCGAGCAAGCACGGGCAAATCTCGAGGCAAGTGTTGCGGGCCGCTTGGGTCAGGCGATCGAGCCGGCCATTCGACCCCTTGGATTCGACTGGAAAATCGGCGTTGGCCTCATCGCCAGCCTGGCCGCCAGAGAAGTGATGGTGTCGACGCTTGCGCAAATCCACGCGGTGGGAAATCCAGACGATTACGAGGGCTTGCGCGAGGCGTTGCGGCGTGACATCGACCCGATCACCGGGCGTCGTCATTTTACCCTGGCAACGGCTTTGAGTTTGCTCGTATTTTTTGTCTTCGCATTGCAGTGTACTTCGACGATGGTGGTGATGGCCCGGGAAACCGGTAGTTGGCGCTGGCCGGCCTTCGCTTTTGGGTACATGCTTAGCCTCGCATGGGTGGCAAGCTTCATCACCTACCAGGCAGCTACTGCTCTAGAACTCGGTTAACGCCTGGCATCGTCTACAAGGGAGCGCACAAGCGCTTTCGCAAGGAATGGGAAACATTGTCCCATGAAAAGCGCTTGTTACAGAACCTACCCGTCATTGCCGCTGTCTGCGTCTTCGGGACCACACCTGCCCCCCGCCGAACACAGCCAGCGATGGATTCTCGGGGCGGTTCGGGCCGCGATTGTGCGAAACAGTGCTGGCAGCGAGCGCGGCCCGTTGCAATCCGCTCACGGTCGTTTGTACATGGCTACGACACACGCGCCCCCGAGCCCTAGGTTGTGCTGGAGACCAATCCGTGCGTTCTCCACTTGCCGGCGCTCGGCTTGCCCACGGAGCTGCCACACCAGCTCGGCGCACTGAGCTAAACCTGTGGCCCCGAGCGGATGCCCCTTCGAGAGCAACCCCCCGGAGGGATTGACGACCCATCGGCCCCCGTAGGTCGTTGCCTCGTCTTCGACGAGCTTCTCGCCCTCGCCCTCCGGACACATGCCGAGCCCCTCATAGGTAATCAGCTCATTGGTGCTGAAACAGTCGTGCAGTTCAATGACTTGAACATCCTCGATCCCAATACCGCTTTGCTCGTACACCGCACGCGCCGCACGCTCGGTCATGCCCATGCCCACCATTCCGATGCGCCCGCGCGACCAATCTTCCATGCGGTCCGTGGCCATTGCCATGGCGCAAATTTCGATGGCACCGGGGTGAGGATTTTTTCGCAAGAACTCCTCCGAAACCACCACCGCGGCCGCTGCACCATCGCTTGTCGGGCAACACTGTAACAACGTCAGCGGCTCGTACACCATGCGCGAGGCAAGGATTTCTTCCAAGGAGAATGCCTGCTGGTATTGCGCCCGCGGATTGTTCACGGAGTGTCGGTGATTTTTCACCGCGATCTTCGCAAATGTCTCTGGCTTGGTGCCGTACTTTTCCATGTGATCGCGACCAGCATCACCAAACATTCGCGCAGCTATCGGCGGCTTGTTTTCTTTTTTCGCTTCCTCTTTGAGTTGCTCGAGACCCTTGAGCTGGTTTTCCAACGGACCTTTTTCCATTTTCTCGAAGCCCAGGGCCAGTACAGCCTGATTCTGCCCCGAGCGCACGGCATTGTAGGCCAGGTACAGCGCGGTGGAGCCAGTGGCGCAGTTATTGTTCACGTTGTAGACAGGGATTCCGGTCATCCCGATGCCGTAAAGGCTAATTTGCCCTAGGCAGCTCATTCCGTTGATGTACCCGCAAAAAGCCTGCTCGATCTTGTCGTAATCGATAGAGGCGTCCTTCAGCGCCTCGACCACAGCCTCTTGCGCCAGCTCGCGCGCATCGCGCTCGCACCGCTCGAATTTCGTCATTCCAACACCGATCACGAATACACGATTTCCTTGCGCCATGTTTTTACCTCCCATCGGAGCCAATCACAGTTCCAAACCTCTAGTGCGCGCGCACGTTTGGGTAAAGTAGGGAACGTCAGGTCGAGCGGTGGTCGCCTCCGAAAGCCGGAGCCGGGACTGCTTCCTGCAAAAGCGCCCGTAATTCGGCTGGTAGGCGCACGGGTCGTCCCTGTTCGTTCACCACGGCATGCCGGGTGAAGGCGGTTGCTACAGTTTCGCCGCCGCTTTTTTTCACCAGATAATCGATTCGCAGGCGCACACCGCTGACTTCGGTCAAACCAGCAAGGATTTCGAGTTCGTCGTCGTAGAAAGCCGGCCGCCAGTACCGGCATTGCGCCTCGGTAACGGCCAAGTACAGCCCTCGAGCGATGTAGCAGGAGAAGGCATGACCGAAAGCCCGGAACAACTCGGCGCGACCGATTTCGAGCAAGCGGAAATAACTCCCATAGTACATGACCCTCATCGGGTCGCAGTCGGCAAAAAGTACCCGATATTTCGCCACCGCTCGAAGAGCAGGAGTCGGCTCACCGCTTACAGGTTCGGCCAGTCGTTTGCCCACGGCTGGATTTGCTCGAATTCGGCAGCGAGTTGCAAGAGCAAGTCCTCGCGGAAGCGAGCTGCCACGAACTGAATCCCAATGGGTAAACCTGTCGCGCTGCGCCCGGCTCGCAGCGAGATCGCCGGGTGTCCGGAGAAATTGAACGGATACGTGTATGCAATTGCACCTCCAGGCGTTGTTACGGGCCTGCCGTCGATCTCGAACGGAATTGGCCCTTCGGCGGCGAAGGGCTCCGTCGCCGTTGTCGGGGTGGCCAGCACATCATACCGAGCGAAAACTTCTTCAAAGGTCGCCACGAGTCGATTCCGCAAACGCAAAACGTCACCTAAGTCTGCCGGCCGAAGCTGCTTCGCTAACTCCACTCCGACACGGTACCCAGGATCCAGTAGTTCTTCGTCGCGAAAGTGCACGCCATGGAATGCATAATCCTCGACGGCCATGAGTCGCGCCCAGTCGAGAACGATGTCGTGTATCTGAATCTCCACCGGCTCCACAGCGTGGCCGGATTTCTCCAAAGTGCGCAAAGCTGACTCGACGGCCGTGGTGATCGATTGCGCCGGCTGCGCATAGCCGAGAGTCATCGAATATGCGATGCGCAGCCTAGGGGGTGGGCGACGGATCACCTCGCGGTAAGAAACTCCTGGGTGCGGCAAAGAGAACGGGTCCTCGGCGTGCGGCCCCACGGTCACGTCGAGCCACAAAGCTGCGTCTTCCACACTGCGCGTCAACGGCCCGCTGACGATACAGTGCGAAAAGCGCAGCGCTTCCTCGGGTCCCCACGGGATGCGACCCTGGGAAGGCTTCAATCCCACAAGACCGGTAAAAGCTGCCGGAATACGCACGGACCCGCCACCATCGGAGGCTGTTGCCAGAGGTACGAGACCGCCCGCAACCGCCGCTGCGGAGCCGCCGCTCGACCCACCTGGAGTGCGCTCGAGATTCCACGGATTTCGCGTTGGGCCAAATACGCGATTGCTCGTGAAGGCCGTGTAACCGAACTCGGGCGTGTTCGTTTTACCGACGACGATCGCTCCGGCCTGTTTGAGGCGTCGGACTTGAATTGTGTCGCGCTGGGCCGGCCCGTGATCACGAAAAACAAGCGAGCCATGAGTAGTCGGTAGGCCTACCGTGTCCTCCAGATCCTTGACACCCAAAGGCAAACCCGCCAACGGACCGACTTCCTCTTTGCGCGCCAGTCTCTCGGCCACCGCTCGCGCTTGCTCGAGTAAAGATTCTCGGGGATGGTAAGCCACGAAGGCGTTGAGCCGCGGGTTCACTTGTTCGAGCCGCTCGAGAGTGAACTGCATCAAGTCGACCGGAGACAACTCTCCGCGTTGGATGACCCGAGCCAGTTCAGACGCAGATGCAAAGCGCAAGTCCATAGGGAGCAAGTTCCTTTCCTTCGTCTTTTGAGGGAGTCGATACTCCGCGAGGCTGTCCCTCTGCAAGGGCGCTCTGTCAAGCACACCCGAGAGTTGAGCACAACGCCATCCCGTGCTTGACAGACAGCATGGTCGTTATTGTCCATGGTTACGATGGCTCGGGTCCTGGTCATTGGCAGCGTTGGCTTTATGACGAGCTTCGTCAGCGCGGCATTGCCGTACATCTACCCGAGCTACCCAATCCACGATGGCCCCAGTGCGAGCAGTGGGTCGCCCAGCTTTCTGCCCTTCTTGACAGTTCCACTGCGCCAGTGCTCTTTGTTGCTCACTCCCTCGGATGCTGGGCCGTAGACCACTTGCTGGGCCGCTGCGGGGCAGCGGGCATCATGGGAGCGTTGCTGGTCGCCCCACCCTCGCCTCACCTGCTCTTCGAACCCGTAGAAAGCTTCTTCCCCGCTCCTCAGTCGCCTACTGCTTGGGCACCCATTGCCGAGCAGAGTCAACTAGTCGTTGCCGACGACGACCCCTATATCGACGCTAGGGAAGCCGCGGGGATCGGCCAACGTCTCGGCGTGCCGGTGCGTGTCCTGCACGGAGCTGGACACATCAACGTGGAATCCGGCTTCGGTCCTTGGCCGTTCGCCCTCGAATGGGTACTG